>NZ_PIQH01000004.1 GCF_003987475.1 Idiomarina tyrosinivorans
AACGTTGGGGCGCGAAGCTGGGGAAAAAGTATCTCCGGCCATGGACGGCCGGAGACTAAGCGCCTCATGGATGAGCTCGAGCGGCTTTTTCCCCAGCTTCGTGAACCGGCGGGGTGCCGTGCAATGACACTAACAAGCGCCTACACACCAAGCGCCCTCCAGCCCCTCACGATGCCGACGCGCCCAAGCTCATCGCCGTGGTAGAGAGCAACCAATCCCAAGCCTGCCGCGAGCCGAGGTTTACTGCCGCGATGCTTAGCGTTGGAATTCGTAGACTGAGCCGAGGCGCAGGATTTGCGTCAGTTCGTCTAGTGCTGTGCGTGATTCTTCCAATAGTGCTGGATCACGCAGGTCGTCTACTGCGAGGGTATCGCGGTAGTGGCGTTTTACCCAGTCTGTGAGTTTGCCGTAGAGGGCATCGTTCATCAGGCAGTGTTGGTTTGCTGCGGCTAATTCTTCGTCGTTTAAGGCGACCCGTAGACGCAGACAGGCTGGTCCTCCGCCGTTGCGCATGCTTTGTTTTACATCGAAATAGTGCACTTGGCGAATCGGGGTGTCGCGAGTCACGAGCTCTGCTAGGTAGCTGGCAACACGTTCATTTTCTTGACACTCGGTCGGTGCGATGATCACCATTTCGCCTGATGGCAAGTTGATCAACTGGGTGTTAAATAGGTAAGTGTTCACGGCATCCTGAACGCTCACTTCAGCGCTTTTGACCTCGATGAAATGTACTGGATCGTCGCCGAATTTGGTCTGAATTTCAGCAAACTTCGCTTCTGTGTTGGCAAAAGCTTCTTGGTGATAAAACAGCGTATTGCGGTTGCCCACTGCTATAACATCGTTATGGAACACACCTTGGTCAATCACATCGGGGTTTTGCTGCATAAACACGGTATTATCTTCGCTTAGGCCGTGTAAGCGAGCGATTGCTTCAGACGCTTCGTAGGTTTGCCGTGCCGGGTATTTCGTCGGAGCGGGTTTGCTGCTATCGAATGCATGGCGTCCGTATACGAACACTTCAACGCCAGCTAAGCCGTAGTCTTGGCATAAGCGCGTGTGGTTTGCTGCACCTTCATCGCCAAAATGTTCGTTGTCTGGCAAGTGGCGATGATGCTGGAAATACCGCTCATTACTAAACATGGCCTTCAAAATACGGCCACTGGTTACTGGCTCTAACGAACGGTGAAACTTATTGGTAAGGTTGGCTGGGGTAAAATGTACCTTGCCATTAGCGGTATCGGCGCTGGGCGATACTGTTGCCGCGTTCGCAGTCCACATGCTTGAGGCTGAGCAAACGGCTTGAAAAATTGCGGGCGCTTGCTGCGCCGCTTTGGCTAATACTTCGGCATCGGTTCCGGTAAAACCAATTTGTCGCAGTGCATAAATATTTGGCCGTTCTTGTGGTGCTAAAACGCCTTGTTGCATGCCCATGTCATGCAACGCTTTCATCTTTGCTAACCCTTGCAAAGCAGCGTCTCGCGGGCTTGAAGAGGATTTAGCATTCGCTAACGAAGCCACATTACCAAAGGATAATCCGGCATAGTTATGGGTCGGGCCAACAAGGCCATCAAAATTTACTTCAAAATGCTTCATACTCACGCGATTGCTCCTTTTACTCGTGTCAGCAGTGACCACGACGTTTAGAATCTTCCGCCTATTATACGGCACCAACACTGGCTTGTAAGCCTTTATTTTTAAGGGGTTATATAAAATTCACGGAAATTGATTGTTTATGAATATTGGGCGAATTTTTATCAAATTTTCGAACATTGGTTGTTTCGCTGCAAAATAACCGATATATCTAAAAAAAGGCAAAGACGAGAAAAAAAACCTTGTCAGTTGCGGCTCCAGCACTTATATAAAGCGCAGTTATTGGTGTTTGGCACTAGCTTGCACCCTCACGTTCCAACAAAGAGAATCGTTGTCTTATGGCTAAATCGCTCGTTATTGTCGAGTCTCCCGCAAAAGCAAAGACGATAAATAAGTACCTTGGCAAGGACTTTGTCGTGAAGTCGAGCGTCGGTCACGTGCGTGACCTACCGACTAAAAGTACGACCACGGTAAAGTCGAAGTCGGCGGCGGAAGTTAGAAAAATGTCGCCGGAGAAAAAGGCGGCTTATCAAAAACAACGCGATTACAAAAAGTTAATAGCCCGCATGGGCGTTGATCCGGAGCATGGGTGGGACGCCCACTATGAAGTGTTACCGGGCAAAGAGAAGGTGGTAAACGAGCTAAAGAAGCTCGCTAAACAAGCTGACAGCGTTATTCTAGCAACGGATTTGGACCGCGAAGGGGAAGCCATTGCTTGGCACTTAAAAGAGCTTATTGGCGGTGACAACGAACGTTTTCAACGGGTGGTTTTTAATGAGATCACCAAAAATGCTATCCAAGAGGCATTCTCCCATCCGGCTGAACTCAATTTGGACCGCGTATATGCACAGCAAACGCGTCGCTTCCTAGACCGCGTGGTTGGTTTTATGGTGTCGCCGCTGTTGTGGAAGAAAATTGCCCGCGGGCTCTCTGCTGGCCGCGTACAATCGGTTGCGGTGCGTCTTATTGTTGAACGAGAACGTGAAATTAAGGCTTTTGTGCCAGAGGAATACTGGGACATTTTTGCCGACACCGAAACACAAGCGCAAGAAGCGTTGCGGCTACAATTGCAAAAGCATCTTGGCAAAACCTTTAAGGCGGTAAACCAAGCGCAAGCGACGGAAGCGGTCGAGCGCCTTAAACAAGCGCAATTTACGGTTGCGGCGCGAGAAGACAAACCAACCTCCAGTAAACCCTCAGCACCGTTTATCACCTCGACACTGCAACAAGCGGCTTCCACCCGTTTAGGTTTCGGGGTGAAAAAGACGATGATGATGGCGCAGCGCTTGTACGAGGCGGGCCACATTACCTATATGCGTACCGACTCAACCAACCTCAGCCAAGAGGCGGTAAACGCGGTTCGCGGTTTTATCGGCAGTGAGTTTGGTAAAGACTACCTGCCAGACAATCCCATTCGTTACGGTGCAAAGAGCAATGCGCAAGAAGCCCACGAAGCCATTCGTCCGTCAAACGTCGAGGTCAAAGCAACGCAGCTTGGCGACATGGAGCGCGATGCCCAACGCTTATATGAACTGATTTGGCGCCAGTTTGTCGCCTGCCAGATGACGCCTGCACGCTACGATTCAACCACGCTTACTGTGACTGCAGGTGACTATGAACTGCGGGCTAAAGGTCGTGTGATGCGCTTCCCAGGTTGGACCAAGGTGCAACCGCCAGCAAGCAGTAAGAAGGATCAAGAGCAAACCTTGCCGGATGTCAAAAAAGGCGATTCATTGAATTTGCAGCAACTCGATCCGCAACAGCATTTCACCAAACCGCCGGCGCGGTATGGCGAAGCATCGCTGGTTAAAGAATTAGAGAAACGCGGCATTGGCCGACCGTCGACCTATGCTTCGATCATTTCCACCATTCAGGATCGCGGCTACGTTCGGGTCGATAATCGTCGCTTTTACGCCGAAAAAATGGGTGAGATTGTCAATGACCGTTTGGTAGAAAATTTTACCGAATTAATGAATTACAACTTCACCGCCGAAATGGAACAGGCGTTGGATGACATTGCCCAAGGCAAGCGCAATTGGCAGCAGACCTTAGACGCTTTTTATGAAGATTTTCGGCAGCGTTTAGAGCAAGCTGAATTGGAGCCTGAGCAGGGCGGTATGCGCAATAATGCGATGGTGCTCACCGACATTGACTGCCCGAACTGTGGCCGCAAGATGGGCATCCGCACGGCTTCGACGGGGGTATTCTTAGGCTGTTCAGGTTATAACTTGCCGCCCAAAGAGCGTTGCACGCAAACCATCAATCTCACTCCCGGCGAAGAAGCGGTAAAAGTGGATGATGAGGAAGAGCGTGAAACCGAAGCGCTGCGCGCGAAAAAACGCTGTCCGAAGTGTGGTACTGCCATGGACAGTTATTTGATCGACGAAAAGCGGAAGTTGCATGTGTGCGGCAATAACCCCGTTTGTGATGGGCAGATTGTCGAGCAAGGGCAGTTCAAACTGAAAGGCTATGATGGGCCAACCATCGAATGCGATAAATGTGGCAGTGAAATGCAGTTAAAAAATGGCCGATTCGGAAAATACTTCGGCTGTACCAACAATGACTGTAAAAACACTCGCAAACTCCTGCGCAATGGCCAGCCAGCGCCGCCCAAGGAAGATCCGGTGCCGTTACCAGAGTTGCCCTGTGAGGAATCCGACGCTTATTTCGTGTTGCGCGATGGTGCGTCGGGCATTTTCTTGTCGGCTAATACTTTCCCGAAATCGCGCGAGACCCGAGCGGTAACGGTAAAAGAGTTGGCGCGCTTTAAAGACCGCATTCCGAAAAAATTCTATTACTTGGCAGAAGCGCCTCAGCAAGATGATGAGGGTAACGACGCTATTGTTCGGTTCTCGCGTAAAAATAAAGAACAGTACGTGGTTACCGAAGTAAATAAAAAGCAAACTGGGTGGAAAGCGTACTATCGTGATGGCCGTTGGCAGGTAGAAAAGCCGAAAGCTAAATAGCGCTAATCTCGTACAAAAAAGTCAGTAAAACTGCGGTTGTTGCCGCAGACCTCCGTCGCTAGAGTTAGCTGCGTGCCAGGACGGCACAATCAGTGTGACACGGAGGTCTCATGCACAAACGATTGGTAACTCGCAATTGGCGAATTGTCTTTGTAATTGGCTGTGTATGTTCTCTCTCTTTCCCCGTTACTGCCTCAGTAACGGGGCTTCCTCCCTGCTTAACCTTAGCTACAGCACAGTTTCTTCCTCGCCAAAACGCGGTGACAGTGGTGTCGCCAAAATTTGCATTGCACAAAGGCCCCTTGCAGCCACAAATCGAGCGCTTGTTGACCGCTGAATTTAATGTCGACACCGTCGACTGGCAGGCGTCTCCGCATCACCAATGGCCGACCGAATTCACCGTTGAAGCGGTTTCTTGGCGTCAGGTGTTAGGCAAAATTCTCAGCGCCTATAAGTTGCAAGCGGTATTTTACGCTAACCGAAGTGCGGTTATTCGGTATCGAGAACAATGATGCGCTGGTTACTGGTGATGCCCATTATTCTGATTGGTGCTTGTGTAGATACCGAGCACACTTGGCAGGCCATCACGGTTGCCCAACAGGCCCAACAAAAATCGATGCGCCAATATCCACGGCGCCAATGGTCCGCACCGCAACCAACCATTATTGACGAGTCGTCGTTTTATGTTCCGCCATTGCAAGCCAGCACGGAAACCATGCCGGCTTGGTATGGTGCAACAATTACCGTAGATTTCCGTGGCTTACCACTGACCCGAGCATTAGCCGAAATTCTGCACGGCTTAGCAGTAGAGTGGCGTATCGAAGACGATATCGATGGGCAACAGCCGATTAGTTTGCGGCAAGCGGCCAGCGTCGGCGAGGTGCTAAAAACACTGGCGCAACTGACCGGTTTATTTTTTGATATTCGCGCGCACCAACTGATTGTTGGCCGTTTGCAAGTAGAAGAGTTTGACGTTGCTTATTTGATAGGCGATCACGGTTTTCAGATGGGCGAAAAGCAATCAGCGTTAAGTGCCCTGGGCGGGCAAAATACTAGTTCCCAGTATTCTACCTTGAGCGCGGAAAGGTCATCACTGTGGCAAGAGCTAGCGCATTCCATTGAGTTACTGTTATCGGATAAAGGAGAAGTGGTGGTTAATGAATCGGCCACTTCTGTGGTAGTGAAAGATCGGCCACTGAATGTTGAGCGTGTGCGGCGTTATTTGGCCGAGCAAAATCAGCGCTTGACCAAGCAAGTGGCAATTGATGTGCAAGTCATTGATATTACCTTTAACGACGATGCCCAGCAGTCGGTTGATTGGCAGTTAGTTGCCGGCTTTGACGGTATGCGACAGCGTCTGCAAATCGGCCAATTGCAGACCGGGCAAGACTTTTCTGGGGTTATGACGCAAGCGCTGTGGCAACGCCAAGGTGGGCGCTTTGATGGCTCTCAGCTACTGGTAAAAGCCTTGCGCCAACAAGGGGTGGTTAAAGTTACTCATCATCCGCAGCTATTAAGTTTGAGTAACCAAGTGGCGCATCTATCGATCGAGAATGAAACTTCTTATTTGGCCTCGTCAGGAGTCCGTCGTACGCCAGATGCTGGCAGCGATGTATTGCTTGAACCTGGGGTGGTGGTGACTGGTTTCGAGCTCTACGTGTTGCCAAAGGTTTACCAACACCATGTTGTGTTGCAGTTATCGACCCAACTCAGTGATTTGTTGGGTCTTGAGCAAGTGCAGTCTGGGGATAATACCATTCAAACCCCTCGCACCAGCCGTAAGTCATTCTTTCTCCGTGCGGCGGTAAAACAGGGCGAGACGCTGCTGTTAAGTGGCTTTCACAATAGCCGCGAACAAGATACTGCTAGCAAAGGACTATTAAGCTGGATGTTTGGCGGCAATCGTCGTCATCAAACGGCGCAGTCAGAAACCTTATTATTATTAACACCACACGCGAGTAAGGGCGTTGGAGCGCAACAATGGCTATGAATGACGTAATAACAGCGCATATATTTCGCGAGTGTATCGATAAATCACAATTACGTCTGCGCTGGGTTAAACAGCGCGCGCAAAGCTTAGGCTACGGCTACTTAGATATTGTCCGTTTTGGCGACGCTTATTGGTTAATGTTGGCCAATCAACCGCTCGCGGACTGGGTCAGTGAGTGCTTACGGCAATGGCATAAGCTGCCCTCTGCACTGGTGCTTTACCAACATGATGATCAATTGTGGTGCGCAGTATGGCAGCGGCCTCATCAACTGCAAGTTTTTACTGATGTGGAGGCGGCGATTGAGGTGTGGCACAGCAACGTTCAACAACTGATTTGGTGTACCAGCGATTGCGCTGCGAATTGGCTATTGGCACCGCCTGCAAAAGCGCTTGAGTGCGAGTTGCCGGCGCCCAGACCATTGCGTGCGATTAATCAAATCGGTCAGTTAGAGTGTTGGCGGCGGCGTCGCCAACTCAGTGCTTTATGGCTACTGATGCTGTTGATTTTTGCGGTGCTAGCAAGCGCGATATATTGGCTCACAGACACGCCAAGTAACGCGCTAGCCAAAGTTCTGCCGACGTTGCAGGTTACTGCTACGGCGCAACCGAACGCTGTATCGGCGCTGATGCGGTTACAAAAATTAATTATGTTGGTGCAGCGGCGCTTTAATCTGTGGCCAACCGAGGCGATATGGCAGGGCCACTGGATTGTCAGCGGACAGTTTGCCTACCCTCTGCCACCAAACTATCCAGCGCCTTATTTGAGACGCCAGTTAGCCCAACGTGGGGTAACGTTCTCGGTACAGCAACAGCGCTGGCGTGTGGAGTGGCTAAAACCGCCAACAGCCGCAAACGCCGCGGTTCTGGCACTAACGTCAATGCAGCAGTCGTTGTTAAGCATTGTAGAAAATCGGCTAAATTTCTCGCAATTGATGACCTCCCAGTTGGCAGGGCTTGAGCAGCAGCTGAAGACCTCGGGGTTTGGCTTGAAAAGTGCTCAATTGGTTCGCCGTGATGGATTGTGGCAAGGTCAACTAGAGCGCCACTCGGCCTCTCCAAATAGTCGCTAAAGGCAGCTCGGATGGCGATTATGGCGCTGCTATTGCAGCAATGCTTGTTGTTGTTGATGCCGCTGTTACAGGCACAAAGTGTGGTCACCAAACAACCACTCAGTGAGCCGGCACAGGCCGAACAAGCAGCGCCTATAGTAAAGCTGGAACAGCAGTTATTGGCGGTTAAACAACAGCAATGGCTGGCCTCTGCAGAACTGGAGCTACGTCAGCAACAACAGCAGTTAGCGCAGTTAAAGCGGCAATTAAGCGATCTCTCACCGCAATCTCAGGTGTTCGTTAAAAAGCCGATTCCGTTCCGTGTAAAGGGACAACTGCAGCGGCAGCAACCGATACTGTTGCTCAGCTACGGTCAACAGCTCCTGCGGGTTGTTGCTGGCACGCAATTACCTGAAGGATATCACGTAGAGTTTGTTCAGCAGCAGTGGTGGCTGATTAGCCGCCAAGGCTTGCGTTATCAACTATCACGCTGGGGATGGCGATATGTCACAAAAGATTGAGTGGTTAGCCAGTGATGAGCTGCAGTCAATCGAAATTCCACCGTTATTATTGCACTACGCGGTCGTTACTGAGCGGCAATGGCGCGAAGCTGGAGATAGCTGTGCCATGATTGCAACCGACCGCGGTATTGTGATTACTACCGAGGGCTTGGCGCAGCAGAAGCCACTCGAACTGAACAATATGTGCGCTTTGATGAGTAATTTAGGGTTACATAATGTGACCTACTGTTTTGCGCCATTAGTGGATATTCGAGCCACCATTACTGATGCTGAACGGCGCCAACAGACACCGACACCAGAGACTGGTAAAACGGGGCTTAGCCGCGCTCAACAGTCGCTACAAGATATTGTCGCGGAGGCCGCATCGCAACATGCCAGTGATATTCATATTCGTTTTACCCGTTTGCGAGCATTAGTCAGATTTCGCGTTAACGGCCAGTTGAGTGCCGCGATCAAGCGCTCCCGAGCCGCTCTGGTTGAGGCATTGGCAGCGGCATTAAACAGTTATAGCGATGATTACCGACAAGTATTTAATGAACACGACAGTGTTAGTGCTAGTTTAACGATTAGCCTAGATCACCAAACCGATATTCGCTTACGGTTACAGCAAGCCCCCACCTATGACGGTTTTACTGTGACGCTACGTCTGCAGTATCAACAAACTACCTTACAGCGCCAACTCCACCAGTTGGGCTTGGTCGCTGATGTATTGCAGGCATTGCAATGGGTGCGCCGCTGCCAGCAGGGTTTGGTGTTATTTATTGGCCCTACCGGACACGGCAAAACCACGACGCTGGCGGCATTCAATCAATGTTTGGCAGAGCAGGGCAAGGTGATCTCTTTGGAGGATCCGGTGGAGATTGTATTACCAGCTATTGAACAGCGGCAGCTTAGCAACAGCCAGTCAGACGAGGGGCTGGCGGACGCAATTGCCGAAACCTTACGCGAAGATCCCGATGTCCTGTCTATTAGTGAAATTCGCGGTCATCGCACCGCAAAAGCGGCGCTACAAGCTGCGCTTAGTGGGCATTTAGTGACCGCAACGTTGCATGCAGCCGACACTATTGGTGCGGTCCAACGCCTTTTGCAACTGGGTCTTACAAGTGCCGAGCTAGCCGGCTCTGGTGTCCTCACTGGGTTATTTGCCCAACGCCTGAACTTTGTCTGCGGCAATCCGCACCCCATCGTCGAATATACCATTTTGGATAACGTCGGACGTCAATGTATTTTGCAGCAGCAGTGGCAACAGTGGCGCCAATACTTGCAACAACAAGGCTGGTGCTCTCTCGCTGATCGACTTGAACAAGAGGCCGGGCAAGTGCAAGTGGCGGAGGCAGTGATTGAACGTTTTCAGTATCGCAGTTAAACGCTAATGACTTTCTTGAATCTCCATCGAATGGGGAGCCGAAGCGCCCAATGGCAATGGCTAGAGGACTTCGCTAACTGGTTGGAGGATGGCTTGGGTGTGCGCCATGGATTAGAAATTATGGCTGCCATCGCCAGCGAGGTGGGGGCTAAACGTGAACAACAATTCTCCCATCATCTGCTGGTTGCTATCCGCCAGGGGCAGACATTAGCAACTGCAGCCGAATCTTGGTTAGCCAATGATTTACGTTGCTTACTGGCGATTGGCGAACAGCACGGTTGTTTAAAGGCTTTGTTAGCCGACTACGGCAGCCTGTACCAGCAGCGTCAGCAGTGGCGCCGGCTATTCTGGCGCCAAGCAGCCTACCCACTGATGATTGCCTTCGCCGTAGCGGTAGCGATGAGTGGCTTTAGCGAGCGTATCTTACCGGCACTACAAAAGGGATTAACCCAGCCCGCAGAAGCTTGGGTGGTGGATTGGGCCAGTGCCATTGGTCACGGGCTATTTCAATTCGGTCCTGGGTTATTAACCGCCACCCTGATGGCGTTGTTTGCTTGGTGGCTATTGCGACCGCAATGGTTCGGTGAGTCACGTCAGCGCTTGGAAAAGTTGGGAATAGGGCGGGGTTATCGCCAGCAGGTTGGGGTAGAGCTGATTCAGCTTTTGGCGTTACTACTGCGTTATGGCTGCAGTTTGCGCGAGAGCGGACTGTTGCTGCGCCAGCATTTGCCAAATTACCACGGTTACCACTTAACGGTGATGGATGACAAGCTGCAAAGGGGCGTCACTGCTCTGCATCAAGTGTTCGCGCCAGAACTGTTAAACCACGCGCAACGCTTTCGCCTCGCGCAGCTCGGTCGAGGCACTGCGCAGCGCACCAGCGAGGTGTTATGGCGCAGTGCACTACGTGGTTTTGCGGATATTGAGCGGCAGCAACGACGGTTTCGAATTGTTTGCTTTACGCTGTTATACGGCTGGATTATTGGTGGCTTGCTATTGATGCTGCAGGCCGGAATGGCGGTGATGTACGAGATTTTTCAAACGTTATAACCCGCAAAGGAGGGTGCAATGAAACGTCAGCAAAACGGCTTTACCTTTATCGAGGTGCTCGCGGTGCTCAGTATTATCGCCGTCGCGACAGTGGGAACGCTGGTGCTACGCGATTGGGCAATGGCCAACTCGCGGGTGTCGGAAGCGCGCCAATTGATTACCACGCTACAATCCGGGGCGCAGTTATGGCGCCCGAACACCGGCATTTATACCGGCATTAACATGACGGAGTTGTCCAGTATTGGTGCGATCCCGGTAAGCTTGGCGGATGGGGTAGAAAAAAATCCGTGGGGAGGAAATGTGACCATTGGGGTGGATGTAGCTGATTTAACAAGATATACAATCTCTTTAGAGAGTATACCTTCTGCTTCGGAAGGAGCGAGGTTAGTTAAAGAATATACAGAAACGGCATTCTCAACGAGTTTTTCTGGAAATACTTTTACCGCAACCTTTCAAGGCTAATCCAGAATGCATCGGCAGCAAGGGTGGTTAATGCTGGATGCATTGTTGGCTATTACGCTACTTACGGCACTCATGGTAGCGGTATTCGCCGCGCACCAGCAGCTACAAAAGTTGGATAACGTTGCACTTTGGCGCGCGAATTTGCTGCAACTGATCAGTGCCCAGCAACGCTACCGCTTGGCCTATTCGCAGTTTGCGGGCACAACCCATGAATTAGTCAATGGCGGTTTCTGGCGAATCCGCTCGTGGCCGTTTCAGACATCGTGGCGTTTCGTTGCTGCAACCGACACCGTGCTGCTGCTAAGCACCATTCCACTCAGCAACCGAGCACTATTGCTAAAGGGTATTAACTACAGCGTCAACAGTGACGGCTCGGTAGAAATCGCTGTCGCCATGGTGCCCGCGTTATGAACGACCGTAATAAGGTTAACGGCCAAGGCATGGTAGAAACGCTTATTGTATTGCCCATTATGACGCTCGGTTGCGCGGCGGTGGTCCAGCTATTGCTGATTTTCTGGCAACAACAAACGGTGGCTATGGCGGCGCAATATGCATTGCGTGCAGGCTCGTTGAATCATGCAAGAACGGGGGTCATGAAAACCACCTTTGCGGCAGTCATGGCAGGGTTAAAACCGCAACTCGATGATCCGGATTCGTTGGTCGACATGAGTAAAGCGTTGCTACAGCAACGCTTACATCTTGCTAAAGCCGGCAAACTCGAGCGGTTATTACCGACCGCCAAACATTTTAAGCGATATGCCGAGCGGCGCTGGCTGCCGGGCGAGAGGCGCTGGGTGAAAGAGTTGGCCGTCGACCATCTGCAGGCGCGGGCGCGGCGCTATGCCGGTGCAGAACGCGAGTACTGGGAACAGGCGCACACAATAGCAATAACCGGGGTGTGGTGTATGCCATTGGAGATTCCGCTGGCTGCAGAGCTACTAGTGAAAACCCAAAGCTGGTTTAGCGACAGCGATGCTCAGCGCTTTTGTCGGCTACGTGCGAAGTTGTTTTCGCAACCACTGTGGGCGCTACCATTCAGCGCCCAGCAAGTGTTAATGAGTGGCTTTCGGAATCAATCTTGATCGTGGTACTTTTCGCACGCTTCCAAGGTGTTTTCGATCAGACTCGCCACCGTCATCGGGCCAACCCCACCTGGTACAGGGGTAATATAACTTGCCCGTTCTGCAGCAGCCTTAAAGGCGACATCACCAGTCAATTTGCCACTGTCCAAGCGATTCATCCCAACGTCGACAACGACCGCTCCGGGTTTAATCCATTCGCCTGGAATAAATTCGGATTTACCGACGGCAACCACCAACACGTCGGCTTGCTCAACATGATGCCGAAGGTTTTCGGTAAAACGATGACATACGGTGGTAGTGGCGCCCGCTAATAACAGTTCTAAACTCATCGGCCGACCGACAATATTGGATGCGCCAACCACCACGGCATGCAATCCGTGGAGGTCTAACGGAATAGACTCAAACAACGAAATAATGCCTTTAGGAGTGCACGGGCGCAGGGCAGGAATGCGCTGCGCTAAACGGCCCACATTATATGGATGGAAGCCATCGACATCTTTATCGGGGCGGATGCGTTCCAAAATTGCGGTCGCATCTAAACCCTCGGGTAACGGCAATTGGACTAAAATACCATCGACGCTGGCGTCGTTATTCAATTCATCGATTAGCTGTTCAAGCGTTTGTTGGGTGGTATTTGCCGGTAAGTCGTAAGAGCGAGAAGTAAAGCCGACTTCTTCGCAGGCTTTGCGCTTGTTACCGACATATATTTGCGAAGCGGAATCGGAACCGACCAGTACAACAGCAAGCCCGGGGGCTCTTTTACCTGCGTCGACACGTGCTTGCACACGTTGTTTTACTTGGTCACGAATGGCCTGAGAGAGTGCTTTGCCATCAATCAATTGTGCTGACATTTTGGGTATCAATCCTGACTTCATCGGTGGAAGTGAAAAACACGAATAAGGATCGCGTTAACAGGGCTAACAGTCTAGCTTTTTTTGTGGGTGTTTGTCACTGGATGATGGAATTTAGCCCAGTTTGTCGCAAAAATGAGCAAACACGCCTTTTTGCAAAAAAAAGGTTTGACGATCACCAAGGCAAACGGTAATATTCGCCCCCGTTGTCAGGCGGCAGCATATTGTTTGAATCCGCCAACGACACGGCTTTCAGGGATGTCGGCGAGTAGCGCAGTTTGGTAGCGCACTTGGTTTGGGTCCAAGGGGTCGCTGGTTCGAATCCAGTCTCGCCGACCACTTCCTGAGTACGCTGTTGAGGTTCGATTGCGCCCGTAGCTCAGCTGGATAGAGCAACGGCCTTCTAAGCCGTCGGTCGCAGGTTCGAATCCTGCCGGGTGCGCCAGTTAAACGCGCCTTACAAGTAAAAGTCTATCAGTGGTGGGTGTAGCTCAGTTGGTAGAGCCCCGGATTGTGATTCCGGTTGTCGTGGGTTCAAGTCCCATCATCCACCCCATCTTTTCTTCAGAAGTCATTCCTAGTTTCGGCGAGTAGCGCAGTTTGGTAGCGCACTTGGTTTGGGTCCAAGGGGTCGCTGGTTCGAATCCAGTCTCGCCGACCATTACACATCAGTTTACCCGCTTTACTGCAAGAATTGGCGGTTTTCTGCTACATTAACCAATAGTTTTAGTGGTTAAGGAGGCACGCATGAGCTTATCAAAAGCACTGAAGAATCCTGCGGATGTATATGCTAACCCCGATGCCGTATTAAAAGACGCCAATCTGACCGATGCCGAAAAAATTCAGGTATTGGAACAGTGGCGTTTGGATGCAGTTGAAGCGGAAGTGGCCGATAGCGAGAATATGGCCGGAGGTCCGCCCGACCAACTCCCGGCGATCCTTGATGCACTCCGAAAACTTGGCGGTTAGTCGGTTTTATAGTTTTTAAGGGCGCGGGCACAGTGCTCGGCGCCCAGTTGTTGCATCTTTTCGATGTTACGTTCCGGGATCCGCTCTGGGTGCCGATAGGTTGCTAATGCCTCAGTCAGTGATTGTTCCCGCAATAGATGAAACATCGGATAGGGCGAGCGATTAGTGAAGTGGCTTGGATCATCTTCCTCGGTATCGGCGAAGAGATACTCCGGGTGAAAGGTTGCAAGCTGAAATTGGCCACGCCAGCCACCGAGGTCTAAGACTTGTTCGAATTGCTCCACCACGCCTAAATACTGTTCGAAATCGTCGAGCTCTGGGGCAATGTAAAGCGCGGTTTCGATGGCGGGGTGTTCGGCTAAAAATAGCAGCCAATCGATGAATTGGCTCAGCCAGTCATTACTTTCTGTGCTAACGACGCTAAAACTCACACGTCCCGCCACTAGCGGTTGCTTGGCAAACGGGCACAAATTGTGGCCGATAACCCAATCTTCCAGCCAGCGTCGACAAGCCAACTCAATTTTCGCGGTAGCCACTGCAGTCATAGTGATTCCTTTGCCCCTCTCTTACAGTCGATTATTGTGCCATAAAGCGCCGTCTGAATGCGGAAAAATGCTGAGCAAATCGGCGCTGGCGGAAAAAGTTTGGGCTGTCTCTCGACTCTCAGCGACCGCCTCGCTATAATGCGTCGTCATTTTTTAGGCTAAACGTCGTCGCGGCCTACGATGGCGCGACTGAGATTGATCGAAACCGAGGTAACTAAGCAATGCAGGTTTCTGTAGAGACTACACAAGGTCTGGAACGTCGTATGACGATCACTGTTCCAGCAGACACAATTGATAGCGAAGTCAAACGTTTACTGAAAGACGAGTATCGTAACCGTCGCGTGAATGGCTTCCGCAAAGGCAAAGTGCCTCCGCATGTACTGCAGAAGCTTTTCGGCCGCGAAGCACGTTCTCGCGCAGCGTCTGGATTGATGCAAAGCAAGTACTTTGAAGCGGTAATGCAGGAAAAGTTAAACCCTGCTGGCGCGCCAAGCATTGAGCCTGAAGTTAACGAAGCAGGTAAAGATTTAACGTTTACTGCGACTTTCGAAGTGTACCCAGACGTCACGTTGAAAGACTTGAGCAAAGTGACTGTTGAGAAGCCCGCCGTGGAAGTGACCGACAAAGATGTCGACAACATGCTTGAAACGTTGCGCAAACAGCACGCAGACTGGAAAGAAGTTAAGCGTAAGTCGAAGAAAGGCGATCGCGTAACGATGAACTTCGTTGGCTCTATCGACGGTGAAGAATTCGAAGGCGGAAAAGCCAACGACTTCGCTTTAGAGCTGGGTGAAGGCCGTATGATTCCAGGTTTTGAAGACCAAGTGATTGGTATCAAAACGGGCGAAGAGAAGACCATTGAAGTCACCTTCCCAGAAGACTATCACGCGGAAAACTTGAAAGGTAAAGCGGCACAGTTCGTGATTACGGCGAACAAGGTTGAAGAGCGCAAGTTGCCAGAAATGGACGAGGAGTTCGTGGCCATGTTCGGTGTGAAAGACGGCGGTGTTGACGCGTTGAAAGCAGAAGTTCGCAAAAATATGGAACGCGAACTGAAAAACGCGGTTAAGAGCAAAGTTAAAGAACAAGTGCTGAAAGGCTTGGTAGAAACTAACGACGTTGAATTACCGAAAGCGATGGTTGAGCAAGAAATTGATCAACTTCGTCGTCAGGCTATGCAGCGTTTTGGTGGCAACCAGCAAGGTATGCCAGAGCTTCCTGCTGAGTTGTTCGAAGATCAAGCAAAAGAGCGCGTTAAAGTCGGTTTGTTGTTGGGCGAAGTGATTCGTAGCAATGAATTGAAAGCAGATGATCAAAAAGTCGATGAGATCATTGCAACTGCGGCTTCAGCTTATGAAGATCCGCAAGAAGTGATCGACTACTACAAGTCAAACGAAGAAACCATGCAGCAAGTGCGTAACGTAGCGCTTGAAGAGCAAGCGGTTGATTTGATTTTGAAAGAAGCAAAAGTGAAAGAGAAAAAAGCTTCTTTTGACGACATCATGAACCCGCAACAACAGTAATAATCGTTGACGGGGTCGCTCGCGACTTGGTTTAATGGCTCGTATGTTCGCATGCGAGCCATTTTTATTTCAGGAGTTAGTCATAAATGAGTGAGATGAATCACGACCCGATCGCACAATTAGTTCCGATGGTTGTCGAGCAGACATCTAAGGGCGAACGTTCATACGACATTTATTCGCGCCTTCTAAAAGAGCGCGTGATTTTCTGCTGTGGTCAGGTTGAAGACCACATGGCGAACTTGATCGTCGCGCAGTTATTATTTTTAGAGTCGGATAATCCTGACAAAGACATCTACTTGTATATCAACTCCCCTGGCGGTGTGGTCACTGCAGGTATGGCAATTTACGACACCATGCGCTTTATCAAACCGGACGTCAGTACCGTGTGCATGGGGCAAGCGGCAAGCATGGGTGCGTTCCTATTAGCGGGTGGCGCGAAGGGTAAACGTTATTGCTTACCGAATTCGCGAGTGATGATTCACCAACCACTCGGCGGCTTCCAAGGGCAAGCGTCTGACTTCGAGATCCACGCGAAGCAAATCTTGGATCTGAAAGAGCGCTTGAACCGTATGTTAGCTGAGAACACTGGCCAAGATTATGAGAAAGTGGCGAAAGACACTGACCGAGACCATTTCTTAGCCGCTGAAGAAGCAGTCGAGTATGGTTTGGTTGACGGTATTCTGTCACAACGCGGTGAAGAAGCCTAAGCGCTACGGTAGGCGAGGAGAAAGTCATGACAGATAAAACCCAAGGTGAAGGTGATAAACCGTTGTACTGCACCTTTTGTGGTAAAAGTCAGCATGAAGTGAAAAAACTGATTGCCGGCCCGTCGGTATTCATTTGTGACGAATGCGTTGAGCTCTGTAACGATATTCTGGAAGAAGAAATTCAGGATATCGCTCCAAAAGCGGGTGAAGATGCGTTACCGGTTCCGCAAGAAATTCGTCGCCATTTAGATGATTACGTTATTGGTCAAGACCGTGCGAAAAAGGTGTTGGCAGTAGCGGTATATAATCACTATAAACGTCTGCGCAATGCCCAGAAGCAAGGCAAAGATGATGTCGAACTCGGTAAAAGTAACATTTTGCTCATTGGTCCTACTGGGTCGGGTAAAACCTTCCTGGCTGAGACCATGGCACGATATCTGGATGTGCCGTTCACTATGGCGGATGCCACTACGTTAACCGAAGCGGGTTACGTTGGCGAGGATGTTGAAAACATCATCCAGAAACTGTTGCAAAAGTGCGACTACGACGTTGAAAAAGCGCAGCGCGGTATCGTCTATATTGATGAGATCGATAAAATCTCACGCAAATCGGACAACCCATCAATCACTCGGGATGTGAGTGGTGAAGGGGTTCAGCAAGCGTTATTGAAACTGATTGAAGGCACCATCGCCTCGGTTCCACCACAAGGTGGGCGGAAGCATCCGCAGCAAGAGTTTTTACAAGTCGACACTTCGAAAATCCTGTTCATTTGCGGCGGCGCATTCGCGGGTTTAGAGAAAGTGATCGAGCAGCGCTTGGCAACCGGAACCGGTATTGGCTTTGGCGCTGAAGTGAAGAGTAAAAATCAGCAACAGTCCAGCGATGTGATTCGTCAAGTCGAGCCAGAAGATTTGGTGCGCTATGGCTTGATTCCAGAATTCATCGGTCGTCTGCCGGTGGTTGCGACGTTAGATGAGCTGGATGAGGACGCCTTAGTACAGATTCTACGCGAACCGAAGAACGCGTTAACTAAGCAATATGCAGCGTTATTCGAAATGGAAGATGTTGAATTGGAGTTCCGTGAAGACGCGTTGCGCGCCATTGCGCAGAAAGCCATGCAGCGTAAAACCGGTGCTCGGGGTTTACGTTCAATCGTAGAAGCTGTGTTGCTAGGCACTATGTACGATCTGCCTTCTATCGAAGGGGTATCGAAAGTGGTTGTCGATGATGCCGTCATTCGTGGTGAATCGGAACCACTGCTGGTGTATGAAAATTCGCAGGATAAAAATACCGAAAAACAAGCGTCGGGAGAGTGACGTTTGTGCGAAAAATGTGCAAAAAGGGCCTGTTTGGCCCTTTTTTTATGTTTTTGATTGAACTTTACGACAATGACCGCATATTAAAAGAATAAACTTGGGTCAGGAGAAACATATGAGCGAAGAACGTACAGAACGCGTGAGTATTCCAGTTCTGCCGTTACGGGATGTGGTGGTTTATCCGCACATGGTGATCCCTTTATTTGTCGGACGAGAAAAGTCTATTCGTTGTCTAGAAGCAGCGATGGAAGCGGAAAAACAAGTGTTTTTAACCGCACAGAAGGATGCTTCTGTTGATGACCCTGAACGCGACGATATCTACGACATTGGTGCTGTGGCGACCATTTTGCAACTGTTGAAGCTGCCAGACGGTACGGTGAAAGTGCTGGTGGAAGGGTTGCAACGTGCGCAGATTGACGAATTCAACGAGGGCGACGAGTACTTTCAGGCAACGGTCCATTACTTAGCATCAGAAGAGCTTCCAGAAAAAGAAGAGGAAGTGATGGTGCGTTCAGCAATGAACCAGTTTGAAGGCTACGTTAAACTGAACAAGAAAATCCCGCCGGAAGTACTGACCTCTTTATCGGGCATCGAAGACTGCGATCGCTTAGCCGATACTATGGCCGCGCATATGCCATTAAAACTGGCTGATAAGCAGCATGTATTGGAAATCACCGATGTGCGTGAACGGATCGAATATCTGATGGCGCTGATGGAAGGTGAGATAGACATTCTGCAAGTGGAGAAACGCATTCGTAGCCGCGTTAAAAAGCAGATGGAGAAAAGCCAGCGCGAGTACTACTTGAACGAGCAAATGAAAGCGATTCAAAAGGAACTCGGCGAGGGCGAAGATGGCGTCGATGAATTCGAAGCGCTGCAGAAAAAAATTGATGAAGCACAAATGCCAGCGGAAGCTCGCAAGAAAGTTGAAGCTGAACTGAACAAACTAAAAATGATGTCGCCTATGTCTGCCGAAGCGACAGTGGTTCGCGGTTACATCGATTGGATGGTCGCCGTGCCGTGGAAAAAGCGTTCGCGGATCAAGAAAGATCTCGCCGGCGCTGAGAAGATCCTCGATGCTGACCATTATGGTTTAGAGAAAGTCAAAGAGCGCATTATTGAATACCTTGCGGTACAGCAACGTACCACCAAAGTGCGTGGCGCCATTCTTTGCTTAGTGGGCCCTCCTGGGGTAGGTAAAACCTCGTTGGGTCAATCTATAGCGAAAGCAACGGGGCGTAAATATGTTCGCATGGCGTTGGGTGGCGTTCGCGACGAAGCGGAAATTCGTGGTCACCGCAGAACGTACATTGGCTCAATGCCCGGTAAGTTGATCCAGAAAATGTCGAAAGTTGGGGTGAAGAACCCACTGTTCTTATTGGATGAAATTGACAAAATTTCTTCTGATATGCGCGGTGACCCAGCTTCTGCATTACTGGAGGTGTTGGACCCTGAGCAAAACAGCCACTTTAATGACCATTACATGGAAGTCGACTACGACTTATCGGATGTCATGTTCGTAGCGACCTCTAACAGCATGAATATTCCAGGGCCGCTATTGGATCGGATGGAAGTGATTCGGCTGTCGGGTTACACCGAAGATGAAAAGTTGAATATTGCGAAGCGCCATTTATTACCGAAGCAAATTGAACGGAATGGTTTGAAGAAAGGCGAATTGGCCATCGAAGACAGCGCTATTATCGGTATTATTCGCTACTACACGCGAGAAGCCGGTGTGCGTAACTTAGAGCGGGAACTATCGCGCCTATGCCGTAAAGCGGTGAAAACTATTTTGCTCGATAAATCCATCAAGCAAGTGCAGGTGAATGGCGATAACCTTGGCGACTTCCTTGGCGTACAGCGTTTCGACTACGGTAAAGCGGAAGAGAAAAACCAAATCGGCCAAGTTACCGGTTTGGCGTGGACCGAAGTGGGTGGCGATTTGCTAACGATCGAGGCAACCAACGTCGCGGGTAAGGGCAAGGTCACTAGTACCGGCTCGCTTGGCGATGTCATGCAAGAGTCTATTCAAACCGCATTGACGGTGGTACGCAGCCGTGCCGATAAGCTAGGTATTGCGGATGACTTCCATGAAAAGCGCGATATCCACATCCACGTACCAGAGGGCGCCACGCCGAAAGACGGGCCCAGCGCAGGTATTGCTATGGTAACCGCTATGGTGTCGTCATTAACCAATACACCTGTGCGTTCAGATGTGGCGATGACCGGTGAGATCACTCTGCGCGGCGAAGTACTGGCCATTGGTGGGCTGAAAGAAAAGCTACTTGCGGCGCACCGCGGTGGCATTAAGCATGTGTTAATTCCGAAAGACAATGAACGCGACCTTAAAGAGATCGCTGACAATGTGAAAAAGGATTTAACCATCCAGCCAGTGCAATGGATTGATGAAGTGTTAAAAGTTGCGTTAGAAAGCGATCCAAGCGCAAAAAATTAATACTTTTGTCGTAGTGAAAACCACAGAATGCGGCTTTTGCGCCTGTTACTCGTCGCAAAGCCGCATTCTTTCGTTAAAAAAATGCGAAAAAAGGGTTTTCAACGTCACAGACTGTGGTAGCCTAAGAATGAAAGTGATGGTGCCTCTGTGGTGTATGGGGCAACAACTTGTTAAGGAAAAGTCCTTAAACAACGATGCTTGAACATTACGATCAAGCTTGTTATAACCACCGCTGGCCCATTTAATTCCGAATGGAACCACGGAAACTTGATAATAACAATCTAAAGGGGATGATACTGTGAACAAGTCTCAGCTTATTGACAAAATTGCGGCAGGTGCGGACATTTCAAAGGCTGCTGCTGGTCGTGCTCTGGACTCGATGATTGATGCAGTGACTGGCGCACTGAAAAGTGGCGATCAAGTGGCATTAGTTGGTTTCGGTACGTTTAGCGTTCGTGAACGTTCTGCGCGTACTGGTCGTAACCCACAAACTGGTCAAACAATCCAAATCGCTGCGGCAAAAGTACCTTCTTTCAAAGCAGGTAAAGCACTGAAAGACGCAGTAAACTAATAAGGGCGCGATAGCGCCTTTGTTAATTTAGGAGTGGTAGTTCAGCTGGTTAGAATACCGGCCTGTCACGCCGGGGGTCGCGGGTTCGAGTCCCGTCCACTCCGCCACCTAAGCACACTGTTTAGGTAAAATAACAACACTAACCCGAGGCATCGACCTCGGGTTATTTTTTTGTTGAATGGGTGCGATTTTCTGCCAACTAGATATAATACCGACTTCTTTTACGAGTAGAGTGAGGAAAGCCTCGTTATGATGGAGAAGATACGAGAAGGGTCACAAAGTGTGATCGTTAAAGCCATCTTAGTACTGATTATTTTGACCTTCGCATTGGCGGGGGTTGGTAGCTACATTACCGGTAACTCGGAAGTTGTGGTTGCTAAGGTAAACGGTGAAAAAATTCTCCAACAAGATTTTGACCGCGCCTATCAAAATGAGCGAGACCGCTTAAAGCAGCAGTTTGGCGACATGTACGAGGCTATTATCTCTGATTCTGGTTATATGAACCAAATGCGCCAGAACGTGTTAGAAAACTTGATTGAAAAAGCGTTATTGCAACAGTTCGCTGACGAATTAGGATTGCGCGTTTCTGACCAACAAGTAAAACAAGCCATTCGTTCAATGCCCCAGTTCAAAACCGCAGGTTCATTCAATAACGATATGTACCTGATGGCGTTGCGCAACGTGGGTTTTACGCCTGAAAGTTTTGCCAGCTTGGTACGTGAACAAATGCTTCAGCAACAGGTTATGCAGGGCGTTGCAGCCACCGAATTTTCGCTGAAACCAGAACAAGCAGCGTACTACAGTTTACAGAACGAAACTCGCAGTGGTCGCTATATTGTCGCGCAAAGCGCGTTGTACACGTCGCAAGTCGAAGTCACTGACGAAGAATTGCAGACCTACTACGATGAAAATAGCGAGCAGTTTTACGCTCCAGAGCAAATGAAAGTGGCTTTCGTAGAGCTTTCAAAAGCTGACTTAATGAACCAAGTTAACGTCAGTGATGATGAAGTGAAAGCATTTTACGAGGCCAATAAAGCGCAGTATGGCAGTGCTGAAGAACGCCGTGTATCGCACATTTTAGTCGAGTATGGCGACGATAAAGACGCCGCGCGGCAAAAAATCGAGCAGGCGCAACAAGCATTACAACAAGGTGAAGATTTCGCCGCCGTTGCCAAGCAATATTCAACCGATACTTTCTCTGCAGAGCAGGGTGGTGATCTTGGTTGGATTGAGCCTGGAGTGATGGATAAAGACTTTGATTCAGCGGTATTTGCGCTGAATAATAGTGGCGATGTGTCAGGTATTGTTGAAACGTCATTTGGTTATCACATCATCAAACTTACTGACGTTCGCGAAAGCAACATCAAACCGCTTGAAGAAGTGCGTGATGATATTGTTCAACAGTTGAAAGAAGATAAAGCCGACGAGCTGTTCTTCAACAAGCAGCAGCAATTGGCGGAAATCAGTTTCGAACAACCTGATACGCTTGAGCCGGCGGCTGAAGCCATTGGTGTAGAAGTAAAAAACACCGATTGGTTCACTCGTGATTCAGCGCCGACGGTATTGTCTGACCAAGCAGTGATGAATAAAATCTTTGCGCCAGAGCTGATTGACGAGCAGTTAAACAGTGATGTCATTACCACCGCTGATGATAAAGCGCTCGTGGTTCGTGTAACGGATCACCAGCCTAAGCGGGTAAAAGACTTTGCCACGGTTAGCGCGCAAATTCGTCAAACATTAGTCCAGCAAAAGGCGCAAGACATGGCCTTAGCACAAGCACAAAAATGGGCAGATGTATTGGCGTCAGGCGATGTTCCTGCAGCAGAAGTGAAGCCATTAGAGAGCATCATGCGGACTCATCAACAAGCGCCGCGGCAAGTGGTACAAACCTTGTTTACGTTAGCGCCACAGCAAACCCAAGCTATCAAGCTAAATAATGGTGATGCTGCGGTGGTGCAATTGACGGATTGGCAGAAAGGTCAAGTAGAAGATTCTGCACTGGACTCCATTGCTCCGCGCTTACAAAATCGTAAGGCACAAGTGACCTTGGCAGCACTGATTGAGCAGCTAAAAGCTGAGGCTGATATCAGTCGTAGCTTAAAGGCAGTTAAGCAATAAGCTAAGCGCCAGAGGTAAGCAAAAGCCCGCTTTTATTGCGGGCTTTTTTGTGCGTTTGGGATGGCCTTTAACGGCTCGCTAACAGCTGATTGATTTCGCGACTGTGGTGTTTTAACGCGCTGGGGTTTGCGGCTATCAGCGCCCACTGTGCCGACGGCGTGCGATAGATTCTGCCGTAAAAACCTTGCTGTTGAAAATGCTGCTCGGCGTTGTCGTCTAACGGATTCCCAAAGCTGTAAAGCAAGGTGATTTTACCCTCTGGAGTAGCAATGATGAGGTGTACCGATTTGCGCATGAATACGCGACAATCTTCCGCGAACACTACGCTACCGAGCTGTTTTACCCAATCTGCACCGAGATTGTCCGAGCGTTCGCTTAATTGGGCTCCTGATAAGGGAATGACGCTGGCCTGCAGCGCAGCCTTTTCATGGAATAGATGATTCATCGCTTCGTGCGCGGTCAGTGGTACCCCTGGGCCTTGGTATTGCAAACCAAAATAGCTGCCGACAGTCATTAATAGCGCCGCAGCAATGCCCATCCAAGCGGGAAATTGACTGCGCTTCTGCGACACGGCAACTTTGACCATAATACGGTCAGCTAACTGCTCTGGCACCTCGATATGAAGCGCTTGTTGCAATTGGCGTTCGTCATCGGCTTGCCATTGTGAACGTTGTGCTCGACGTTTGGCTAAATCATTCATGACGACTCCTGTTGCGATGCTGGAAACTGTACATTTGCCATTTGCTTTAACTTCTCTCTTGCTCGATGTAAGCGCACCATCACGGCATTTTTCTCTAAACCTAACACCTCGCCAATTTGCTCACCTGATAACCCAACCACTAGCTGCATCAGCAATGGCTCGCGGTACTCTAGTGGAAGCTGTGCAATTAGGCTGCGTAGCTGTTGAACTTGAGTATCATCGTGGGGCTCTGGCGCTGGAAACGTCATCTCATCAACATCAAGGTGTTCCGCCTGCGGTTGACGCTGATAGATACGTGCGTGTTCACGGCGCAAAATCGTTAGCAACCATGCCTTGACTTTGCTTTGGTCGCGGAGTTGCTGCCAATTTCTCCAGGCGCGCACAAACGTCTCTTGCACACAGTCTTCGGCAATAGCGGCGTCGTGGCTGAGCCAATACGCATAGCGATATAAATCGCTATGGTAGGCTCTTACTAGGGCGTTAAAAGCGGCTGTTTGGTCCATACGATAGTTATAGACCCACGCTACTGGAAAAACTTACAAAGATTTTTCACCGTATAGTTCGGGTAAGTCGGAGTGGGCTTGGTGTTTTCGTTTGCCGCTTTCCGATAGGTGCTGGCGTAATTGTTGATACAACGCTTTACCGCCGTTCCAGCGCGGCTTATTGACACTGTATAAGGCGGCCGAGAGCTGCTGGATTTGTTGCTCAAGTCTTGGGTCATGAAATTGTTGAGCTATTGCCAACAAGCTACCCGCGGCCTGACCGTAGTGCTGTTTAACCCATTGCCGAAGTGCACGCTCTGCAGCCTCGGCGTTATTTTCTTTACAGGCCCTTTGCAGCGATTTCCAAGCGTTGCTAGGTTGAGCACTAGCGGTTGTTGCTTGTTGTGGCGTTGACGCTTTGCTGCGAACACCTCGCCAGAGCAAGTAAAGGTTGAGCAGTAAAGACGCCGCCGCGATAACAATCACCAACCACAGCCATGCAGGAAGTTTGGTGGTTTCTATGATTTGCGGTTTATCAATGGTCACAGGCATCGCTGCTGCGGGATTTGCGGCATTGGTCTTATCAGTGCTTGGAGTGCTTGTCGGCGGCGTGTATTTGCTACCGGCGTTGGCGTCGCCAACGATATTGAGGGTTTGCGCAGGGACTACGGCGTAATTGCGTTGCTGGGTTTTCGTATTAAACCAAGGAATTTTTACTTCTGGCAATGTCAGTTTACCAGGCTGTTGGGGAACCACTGCCAAAGTAATGGTCTTTTGCGCAATGTTAGTACCGTTGCGGGTAAAATGGTCGGTGTCCGTATTATCAGGATAGACTTGCACGCTATCAGGAAACTGACTGTTAATGTCAGGCAATTGTTCTGGTTTAACCCCCACAGCCGTCAACATAAAGGTCACGGTAATGGGTTCGCCAACATTAATATCCTTATTGGCCGGCGATACTTGTCGTGAAAGCGATACCAAATCGCTTGGCAACCAATGCCCCTGCCAATTGTTTGGGATGGGTTTAACCTGCAGCGTTGTATCGTCGGCAATTGCGCTCACTGGCTCAGTATTTGAAAAGCTGGAAAACATCGACCTTTGGCCACTGCGGTAAACCTCGCCGTTAAAACGAGCGCCTTTAATCTCAAACGTTCCAGACTCGCTTGGCGTAATCACATAAGTACGCTGATAAACATGATAACGGCGGCCATCAACTATCTCCGTTGATTCTTCGTCGCGACCAATTTGGCGGATGTCTGCATTGTTTAATTGCGGTGCGGATAAATTACCTCGGTTGAGATCGGCAGCCAAATACAGTTTGGCGATGTAGGTAAGCTGTTGCTGCACATAAACCGATTGTTGGTCGACACTTGCGGTCACGAACGCGACACGATTTGCTATTCCTGCAGGGGCTTGCCCTTCCGCTAGTACTTGCAATTCTATCGGTGCCGAGCGGCTGCCATGGATGGTTATTGCTGGAATTGTAACAGTCCCCGCTGTTTGTGGAATAAGTACCGTACGAAAGGTTGTCAGACGGCTTTGTTCGCCATTGATAATGGATGTCTTGCGGCTGATCTGGGTTCCTCCGACGATGAAATCGCCAAACCACTGTTCCGGCTTATATTGGTCGGAATTCACATCGTCGTTAACGGTTACTGTTAGAATAAAAGACTCGTTGACCACCACGGGATTTTTGTCGACCGAAGCGGTAACTTTGGTCACGGTTGCCTGTGCGGCACCCGATAGTAACATGAGTAGGCCTAGCAGAGCGGTGAATACTCTTACCATTTTTGTTGATCTCCCTGCGGTTGCGTCATGCGTTGGCGGCGACGCTTTTGGTATTCCAACAGCATTTTATTGCGTAGCAAAATACTCGGATCATCTGGCACCCGTTTTAGCCATTGCTGCAATTGTTGGGCTTTTTCGTCACTTATGTCACTCGGGAACCCATTTGGGTTCGATTGCGGCGGCTGTTTTGATGGTTGCTCGCCATCCCCCGACGGTTGTTGAGACTGCTGCGCGTCATTCGCTGTTTGCTTTTTTTGCGATTGTTGCTGTTGGCGTTGCTGAGCTTGCGGCGAATTACCCTGCGAGTCTTGCGACTGCGAAGGTTTCGCTTGGCTGGACGAGTGCTGTTGCTGTTGCGCGTTCGCAGCAGCTGAATTATCGCCATCTTGTGACTTTTTCTGTTGTGACTGTTGTTGCTTTTGTTGGCCCTGTTGTTGTTTGTTTGGCCCTTGCTGTTGTTGCTGTTGTTGCTGTTGCTTCTGCAATTGCTGTTTTGCTAAGGCTAGATTGTCTTCAGCTTCAGGCCAGTTAGGGCGCAATTTGAGGGCTGCTTGGTAAGCTTCTACAGCGGCCGCAAATTGCTGTAATTGGTAAAGGCTATTACCACTATTGTATTCTGCCGCTGCGGAATGGCGTTGCTGAAATTGCAATAACGCTTGCTGGTATTGCTCTGCTTTATACAGAGCAGCGCCTTTTCGCATCGGATCCTCAAACAGCTCAGCGGCTTCGCCATAGCGCCCCTGATCAAACGCTTGTTGCGCTTGCTGTTGTTTATTCAGCCACCATTGTTGGGCGTTAGCGCTTGGCGCAGTGAAGCTGCTGAATAGGAATAGCGCGATAACGCTACCCAGCCAGCCTCCGCGACGCCATGGTAACAGCGCAAGCGGCAATAGTAACAACAGCAAGTAAATGCCATTATCCTGCCACTGATCGCCTTGGTATTTTGTGCTCGAGTTTTGCCCCTCGCGGGTGAGGGGGGGTAATTGGGTTAGCTGATGAATATCGTCATTGCCAATGCTAGAGCGGACAAAAACTCCCCCACTAATGTGCGCCAAATTTGCCAACCGTTCGAAATGTGTTTGCGCAATCACAACTTGCCCGTGCGAGTCTTTTATTAACGAACCATCGGCTTCACGGATTGGCGCGCCATTTTCTGTACCAACCGCGAGGATTGACACTCGATGTGGGTGATTGCGAATAAAATCGGTTAACGGCAGGGTGTCGCGGCTATCAATCCCATCGGTGATCCAGTAGATATCACCTTTGCTATAACCGGCATTATGCAATAATTCATCGGCAAGCTTTAATGCTGATAGCGGGTCGCTACCTTGAATAGGCATTATTTTAGGTGACAACGATGGAATCAGGTTCATTAAGTTATTACTGTCGTCTGTGAGTGGACTAATGGTAAACGCATCACCGCTATAAGCGATTAATCCAGTCCCTCCATCAAGCCCAGAACGGACTATATCCATAGCTTTAAAACGCATTCGGGTCAGCCGGTTGGGAGTAATATCGTCGACCGTAACCGACGGCGACATATCCATAACGATCACTTGCCCCGAACGCAGCTGATATACCGGTTGTGGCAGCTTTTGCCAGGTTGGACCGGCAATAGCAACAATGGCCAGTAGCCAACCTACAAGTAATGCATAAAGTAACGATGAGCCCTTTTGACGGCCTGCGTCGACCAAAACTTGGGCTAAATGTTTGGGGATAAAGCGCTGCCAGCCACTTTGATGGCGGTTCTGGTACCACAGCAAGACTCCCAATATTAGTGCTGGCAGTAACGCCAATAACCACCAAGGTCGAATAAAATGAAACTGTTCCATTATTTAGTCGCCCTCCGCAGTAGGCAAAACCCACCCGCTAACAGCAGTGACAGTATCAACGCCGCTGATAATGGCCAATAAAAGAGCTCGCTGCGTGGGCGTAATTGTTGGGTATTGCCTTTAACGGGCTCGTATTGGTCCAATAATCGGTAAATAGCTTCCAGCTCTTGAGTACTGCGCGCCCGAAAATAATCGCCGCCAGTCTCATTAGCGATCCGTTTTAGCAACGACTCATTGAGGTCTCGGCTTGGGTTTACTGTGGTTTGCCCAAAAAAGCCGTCGACGACGACTTCTTCGGCGCCAACGCCGATGGTATAGACTTTGACATCGAAAGCTTTAGCAAGTTCTAGTGCTTGTTCTGGGGTAACGTTGCCAGCCGTGTTTTGACCATCAGTAAGCAGAATCAGCACGCGGTTGGTCTTTTCGCGCAACTTAAAGCGCTTAACCGCCAATGCAATGGCGTCGCCGATGGCTGTTCGTTGTCCGACGAGCCCCAGCACCGACTCGTTAAGCATTTGCTGTACGGTGTTGAGGTCGTATGTCATTGGGGTTTGCAGGAACGCGGTATCGGCAAACAGAATGAGCCCTAAACGGTCGCCTTTACGCCGTGCAATAAAATCACTCATTACGTGTTTTACCATGGTCAGCCGATCAACGCGTTCACCTTGCAGGGTCATATCGGCAATTTCCATACTGCCTGATAAATCTACCGCGAGCATCAATTCTCGACCTTCATTTCTCACTGGGAGCGGGTCACCCAACCATTGTGGACGAGTCGCCGCGGCGACTAATAGCAACCAAATAAGGCTACCAATAACCAACGCCAAATATTTTTTGCCAGGTTTGGCAGCGGCATTATCGAACGCTTGTACGTCGGGATAACGCAGCGCGGAAATTGCTGCTTGCTTTGGCGGTAGCAGCCAACGCAACAGAAAAGGTATTGGTGCTAACAACGCTAGCCAGGGCCACTGCCATTCAATCATGTTTGGCCTCCTGCTGCTTTGTTGGGGGAAGTGCTTGTTGGATCCAAACTTTGGCGAAGTGCTGGTAGTTTTCGAAACTCGCTGTCTGACTAAACCACTGCTGTTGCCACTGCTGCACGCTAGGCTGCCATTGTTGGCGTTGCTTTTGCGGCAATTGTTCCAATAAAAACTGGAACCACTGTGGGCCTGATAGTGCGGCGATGCGGGTCCGCGGATAATAAGCAATACACGCCTGCTTTAGCAGCAAGGTTAATTGATGATGGTCGGCATTGGCTAATGCCGGCAAACGTTTGAGTGCGGCCTTTTTCGCCTTCCGACGCTGTTGATAGCGCCACAGCAATACGCCAGCAACCAGCAACACCACCAGCACTAAGGTTACTACAACCCAAACCGCAGGGGCGAGCGGCCACCAACTGGCAGCTTGCGGCACAACGATATCATGTAACGATACTTTATCCATTAGCGTGACACCTCGCGCCATTGTTGTTCTAACGCAAGACCACTGTTCACTTGATGGAGCGGAATACCCGCTTGATTAAGTTGCTGTATAACATGTTGCTGGCGTTGCGCGGCGTAGTTTTTGTAACGCTGCTGTTGTTGTTTGTCGCCCGCAATAATTCGCCGTTGACGTTTACCATCGGTGACGGCAAGGGGGTCTAGTCCGACTGCGTGGGGTAGCTCGAACTCAAACGGGTCAATAATCCAGAAGGCCTCGATAGGATAATGCTTGGCTAACACGCGTAGGCGTTCTGCGGTATTTTCATTGAGGTCATAGAAGTCGCTAATCAATAGTAATTGACTACCAGGACGAGCGAGCCGATCGACACGCTGCAAAATCTCAGTTAATACCTGGCTATGATTGCCAGATTGTCCTTGGCGCCAGTCAGCAAGACCTTGTTGGTGTAAGTCGACCAGACTGTGCAAGTAATGCAAGACACCACGTTGGCGCGCCATCGGTTTGAGTTCACGATGGCTTTGGACGTTCGCAACAATACCGCCAACTCGGTCACCACGTTTTTGCGCAAGCCAAGCAAGCGCGGCGGCTAAATGCGCGCTTTGTACTGACTTAAAGAGCAGTTGAGAACCGAAATATTGGCTAGGACTAAAGTCGGTTAAGACAAAGACCGGACGCTCTTTTTCTTCTCGGTATAATTTGGTGTGCGGTTGACCGGTGCGCGCCGTCACGCGCCAATCAATGGCACGGATATCATCGCCGGGCTGATACTGTCGAACTTCGTCGAATTCCATGCCGCGACCACGAATTTTGCTCAAGCTGGTACCGGCTTGTACTGTGCGCGGAATCTTCTTGCGCTTATTCGCAAATGCCGGCAACTTGCTTTGGTAATACAGCAATTCCGCGATACCTAACTCGACGCCGTTACTGTGCAGCGTCGTTAGCCAGTCTAGCGCTTTCATCGTCTCAGAGTTTGCCATTAGGGTGCAGGCACGTGTTCAACAATTGTATCAAGTACGTGATCAATATTGATGCCGTCTGCTTCGGCTTGGTAACTGAGGATAATACGGTGACGCAAGACGTTATGAAACACTGCGGTCACATCATCTGGGGTCACGTAGTCGCGTTCATGCAGCCATGCATTAGCTCGCGCACAGCGCTCCAGAGCAATGGTTGCTCGTGGACTCGCACCATAACCAATCCAAGATGCTAACGCCTGGTTGTAGCGGCTTGGTTCGCGAGTGGCAATGATTAATTGCACGATATAATCTTCGACTGCCTCATCCAGATACATCTCCAACACGTCGCGACGGGCTTGGAAAAGCTGTTGCTGTGTTAGAGGCTCTGGCATTTTAGCCGAACCGGATAGGCTCTCACCGCGAGTTAGGCGTAAGATTTCCCGCTCGGTAGCGGCTTCTGGGTAACCTAGCGACAGGTGCATTAGAAAGCGGTCTAGCTGCGCCTCTGGGAGTGGATATGTCCCTTCTTGTTCGAGTGGATTCTGGGTAGCGAGTACCATGAATAACTCGGGGAGGGGATAGGTTTTCTGACCCACGGTAATTTGCCGCTCTGCCATTGCTTCCAACAGCGCTGATTGAACTTTCGCCGGCGCTCGGTTGATCTCATCCGCAAGAATTAGGTTGTGAAACAAGGGGCCTTGTTGAAACTCAAAAGTACCGGTTTCGGGTCGGTAAATGTCAGTACCCGTCAGATCCGCGGGGAGCAGGTCGGGGGTAAATTGCACTCGGTGAAAGTTACCCTCAATGCCTTGTGCCAAGGCGTTGACCGCTCGGGTTTTTGCTAATCCAGGAGGTCCCTCAACTAACAAGTGACCGTCCGCGAGCACGGCAATGAGCAAATTCTTGGTAAAGGTCTTTTGGCCAAGAACCTGATGATTAAGATAGTCTTGTAGTGCACGAAATTGTTTAGCTGCCATACGCCTCCCGAGCTGATTTTTCGGCGGTTACTCACTACTCTGATAGGGTGAGATGGAAAATCGTTCACTGGCGAACCATTTTCTGCCCCTATACTGTATCGAAAACAGCGGTTTTATTCTGCGATTGAACGCGCTAAAATTTGTAACATCTTTTGTGGTCTGACCAGTTCAGGCCGAATTATGATTTCAGGAGAAGCATTATGTCGGCACCACGACTGCAGACAAACACCGGGGAACGGATCGCGATTGTTGCCGGTCTGCGTACACCTTTTGCAAAGCAAGCGACCTATTTTCACGGTGTGCCTGCGTTAGACTTGGGCAAAATGGTGGTTCAAGAACTGATCAACCGTACCGAAATAGACCCGAAAATTGTTGAACAGTTAGTTTTTGGACAAGTTGTGCAAATGCCTGAAGCGCCGAATATCGCTCGCGAAGTAGTTTTGGGCACCAGTTTACCGGTGACTACCGATGCCTTCAGTGTCTCGCGCGCGTGTGCCACCAGCTTCCAATCCGCAGTCAGTGTGGCTGAAACAATGGCCGCTGGGCAAATTAGCGTGGGCATTGCGGGGGGAGCAGACTCGTCGTCAGTACTACCAGTTGGTGTGAGTAAACGTCTCGCCCGTGCGCTGGTGGACTTATCTAAAGCGCGCAGCCTAGGCCAACGGGTAAAAATTATCGCGTCGTTAAAACTTAAAGATCTGCTGCCAGTGCCACCCGCGGTGGCAGAGTACAGCACGGGATTATCGATGGGAGACACTGCAGAGCAAATGGCCAAGACCCATCAGATTAGCCGTCGAGACCAAGACGAATTGACGCTGCGCTCGCATAATTTAGCCCATCAGGCGTGGGAAAATGGTTGGCTAAGTGACGAAGTGATGACTGCTTATGCAGAGCCATATACCAGCCATCTGAGCCGCGACAATAATATTCGTGCCGGCGGTGATATCGATAAGCTTGCGAAGTTGAAGCCGGTGTTTGACCGCCGCCATGGTTCGGTCACTGCCGCTAACAGCACGCCATTAACCGATGGCGCTTCTGCCATATTGATGATGACTGAGAGTCGAGCCAAAGCAGAAGGGTTGCCGATTATGGGCTATATCAGAAGCTACGCATTCGCGGCTATTGATGTCTGGGAAGATATGTTAATGGGGCCTTCCTACGCTACTCCGAAAGCGTTAGATGCTGCAGGAATGACCCTACAAGATCTTGATTTAATCGACATGCACGAGGCGTTTGCGGCGCAAACGCTGGCGAACATGAAGATGTTTGCTAGCACTAAGTTTGCACAAGAAAAGCTGGGTCGTGACCGCGCCATCGGTGAAATCGATATGGACAAGTTTAATGTGTTGGGTGGTTCGATTGCTTATGGTCACCCATTCGCTGCTACAGGTACTCGAATGATTACCCAAACCCTGCGTGAGTTACAACGCCGTGGTGGTGGCGTCGGCCTCACAACGGCTTGTGCTGCGGGCGGATTAGGCACAGCAATGATTTTGGAGACGGAATAATGACTGAACAACAACGCGCTTTTTCTATGCAGGTACGCGATGACGGCGTTGCTGTTATCACCATTGATGTGCCTGGCGAGTCAATGAATACGCTAAAGGAAAGCTTTGCTAAAGAAGTGGGTGAATTACTGACCGAGATTGAGCAATCGTCGGACATTCAAGGGGTTGTGATTAGCAGTGGTAAACCGTCATCGTTTGTTGCCGGTGCTGACATAGGGATGATTGACCGCTGCGAAAATGCTGCTGATGCGGCAAGTTTGGCGCGCCAAGGGCAAGCCATGTTTGACCGTATTGAGCAGTTGTCGATTCCTGTTGTGGCGGCAATTCACGGTCCGTGTTTAGGCGGTGGCTTGGAATTAGCGATGGCTTGCCATACGCGCATTGCCAGTGACAGCGACAAAACCGTGCTAGGTTTGCCAGAGGTGCAATTGGGTTTGTTGCCAGGCTCCGGAGGAACGCAACGATTACCGCGCATTGTCGGCACTCAGCAAGGACTCACCATGATCCTTACTGGTAAGCAATTACGTGCCAAACAAGCGCGTTCACGCGGGTTAGTGAGCGAAGTGGTGCCGCAGTCAATTTTGCTCGATGTTGCCATTAAACACGCGCTTAACGGCAAAGTGAAGCGGGCAAAAGCTAAGTTGTCGGGGCTAGGGTGGTTGCTCGAGTCAAACCGTTTTGGCCTTGAGTTTTTATTTAAAAAAGCGCGCGAGCAAGCGCAGAAGAAAGCCAAAGGCAATTACCCAGCAATTGATAAAATTATTGATGTGGTCCGCAAAGGTGTCTTTAGTGGGCATGAAGCTGGGCTTTCTGCCGAAGCCGATGCATTTGGCGAACTGGCAATGACCGCGGAATCTTTCCAGCTCCGCCAGCTGTTTTTTGCGACCACAGAAATGAAGAAAGAAACCGGCGCTGATGGCGTTAAGCCTCGCGCTCTGCACCATGTGGGTGTGCTCGGTGGCGGTCTAATGGGGGGCGGCATTGCTTATGTCACAGCGGCGAAAGCAGGCCTACCGGCTCGCATTAAAGATATTAATGAAGAGGGTATTAGTCACGCCTTGCACTATAGTTACGAACGTTTGCAGAAAAAGGTCAAACGTGGGCATATGCGTCGTAACGAGTTAGAAAAGACAATGCTACGGCTGAGTGGAACGACAGAATATAACGGCTTTTCGCGTGCAGATGTAGTGATTGAGGCGGTATTCGAAGACCTGGATCTGAAACAGAAAATGGTCGCGGATATTGAGCAGTGTGGCAGCGAAAAAACCATTTTTGCGACCAATACCTCGTCCCTACCTATCACCCAGATTGCGGCCAAGGCTGCTCGGCCAGAAAATGTCATCGGCCTACATTACTTTTCCCCGGTCGATAAGATGCCTTTGGCTGAAATTATTACCCATGCTGGAACGGCTGATGAAACCATCGCGACAACGGTTGCACTGGCGCGTAAGCAGGGTAAGACCCCGATTGTAGTAAAAGACGGCGCCGGCTTCTTTGTTAATCGCATCTTGGCGCCTTATATGAACGAAGCGGCACGTTTACTATTAGCGGGTGAACCGATTGAAAAACTCGATAAAGCATTGGTTAAATGGGGATTCCCAGTGGGCCCGGTAACCTTGTTGGACGAGGTGGGTATTGATGTGGCTGGTAAAGTTGCGCCAATTTTAGTGAACGAGTTGGGTGAGCGCTTTACCGCACCCGATGCCTTCCAGCGTTTGTTGGATGATGAGCGTAAAGGTAAGAAGAACCAAAAAGGTTTTTACCAATACGGCAAAAAAGTTAAAGGCAAGCCGGTTGACCAAAGTGTTTATCAAGTGTTGGGGGTTAACCCAAGTGGCAGCCTCAGCGAAGAGCAAATTGCGTTGCGCTGTGTGCTACCAATGCTCAATGAAGCAGCCTATTGCTTGGATGAAGGGATTGTTCGTAGTGCCCGCGATGGCGATATTGGCGCGGTGTTTGGTATCGGTTTTCCGCCGTTCCGTGGTGGACCTTACCGCTTTATGGACGCCTTTGGCATTAGCAATGTGGTTGATGAATTGCAAAAGCTTGTTGCAGAGCAGGGTGAACGGTTTGCCCCAGCACCACTATTGTTGGCTATGGCAGAGAAGCAGCAACGCTTTTATGAGTAATTGTTAACGATATCCGTTGCTGGTGAATAATTGCACAACGGATATCATACAGATTACGCAGCACGTAATCGGTATAATAAATGCTCAAATAGAAATGATTGGAGTACCCTCATGCTTTTAACATTATCGGTATCAGTTTGCTCAGGTGCATTTTTGTATACGCAAGCACTCAAGCGAGCAATGGGCGCTAAGCGCTGGGCATGTATGGGACTGATTGTTGGCCCGTTGGCTTGGCCATTAATGGTTAGCCAATTCCGATTGCGTTGGCTGAAGGCAAAAGGCCCTGATTTAGTCACCGTAGGGGCATAACAACCCAATAACAAAAAAGGCTCCCAAGGGAGCCTTTTTTAATTGCCTGAATGGCTTATTAGATGTCGATGTTGCGAGGAATTTCCGTAGTGCCGCCAGTGCGTTTAGTTGTTGCTACTGCCACTTGGTTGACAACCACAACCTCTTCTGTTGAAGCTACGAGATCTGCCGAGTTAACCTGAGCTGAATTTGGTACAGCGGTATTTAATGCAGATGCTAAAACGATAGTTGCGAACATAGAAAAACTCCTAAAACAGTGTTGAATAGTCTCAAGAGTGTCTAAGCTTAAATCATGCCAACTTTTACAGGCGCTTTAACTGCTTGTATTAACGAATCTTTTTCTATTGTGTCATATTTTTGACGCTTGCTCTTGGCCGAAATTAAGCCAATGGTTTAATGCTAATGGCTTGGCAAATAAGTAGCCTTGCGCGTATTCGCAGCGTAGCGTGCGTAACACAGTCATCTGCTCAGTGGTTTCTACCCCTTCTGCCACAACATTCAGCCCCATATTGTGTGCCATCGAGATAATCGAGGCGACCATGTTGCGGTCGACATCGCTCACCGCAATATCGTCCACAAAGGCTTTGTCGATTTTTAAGCTATGGATAGGGAAGCGCTTTAAATAAGCCAACGATGAGTACCCTGTGCCAAAGTCATCGAGCGCAAGATGAATGCCCATCTCGGTTAATTCAGTCATGATATGAATAGCTCGTTCGGGATCTTGCATGACCATGCCCTCGGTAATTTCGAACTCAATATATTTGGCTTCAATACGCTCCTGTTTGAGGATCCGTTCGATATCATCGACCAATGTTGCCTGATTAAATTGGCGTGCGGACAAATTCACTGCCATTCGGCATGGCGGCAATCCCGCGGCTAACCATTGCCGCATTGCACGGCAAGATTGCCGCAACACTTGCTCACCCAGTTCAATAATCAAACCGGTTTCTTCCGCTAACGGAATAAAGGTCAGTGGACTCAGCATGCCTTCATCCGGCACGTGAATGCGCGCCAACGCCTCTACGCCAGCCACCGTCTGGCTGGCAATATCCACCTTAGGTTGGAAGTGCACTTGTAGCCAATCATTTTTCAGCGCTTGGCGAATAGTGTTCTCGAGTTGCAGTCGGCTGACCGCATTTTGGTTCATCGATTCGCTAAAGAACTGGTAGCAGTTTCCGCCGCGTCGTTTGGCATGGTACATGGCATTATCGGCACTCTGTAACAGCTCTTGTGAGGTGTTACCATCGTTAGGGTATGCAACAATGCCGATAGAGCTACTGATCACCACCTCTTGCTCGTTAATAAAAAACGGCGTAGCGACCAGTTCATTAATATCGGTTGCTACCTTGGTGATGAGGTTAAGGTCGGTGGAGTCTTCAATTAAAAAGCCAAATTCATCGCCACCTAAGCGGTACAGTGTATCTTGCTTACGGCCGATATTCTGCAACCGTTCTACCACTTGACACAGCAGTCGGTCGCCGGTCTCATGGCCTAATGAGTCGTTAACCTTTTTAAAGTTGTCTAAGTCGAATACTAGAAGCGCGTGCTGTAAACGCTTACGTACCAAGTTGGAATGGCTCATCTGGAAATAAGAACGGTTCGGCAAGCCAGTAAGCGTATCAGTGTTCGCCAGTCGTCGCAGTTCAGTCTCGTTACGTTTGCGCTCGGATATATCGGAGAAGCTGCAGACATAAAATACAATATCACCTGCATCATCACGAATTGTATCTATGGTCAGCTCCATTTGGTAAGTCGAGCCATCAGCGCGGCGGTCGGCAATTTCACCGTGCCAGGAGCCGTCGATGCCCAGTTCATGCTTAATTTGTTCGACAAAGCCTTGATGATAAAGCGGCAACTCAAAAGGCTTATCGAGGATTTCATCACGTTTAAACCCAGTGATTTTTTCGAACGCAGGATTGACCTCTTTGAGTAAAAACTGGGTGTCGTAAATGCAAATACCGTCGGAAATATTGGTGACCGAGGTGGCGAGCATTTTCACTCGCTCTTCTGCAGCAACCAACGCCGAAATATCTTTTAGCGTACCCGCCATCCGCAGTGGATGACCCTTTTCGTCATAGGCAACCACTTTACCGCGGTCCAGAATCCATAGCCAGCCATTGGGCACTTTGACACGGTAGGTGGCTTCAAAGTGCTCGGTATCACCGTCTAAATGAGCTTGCAATTTGTTTTGCATGGACAGTAAGTCTTGCGGATGAATATTGCTATGTTGACTATTCCCCCAACGTTTGCCGTCGACTGGAAAGTTACGCAATTTTTCCCAGTCATTATGGCGGAATAGCTCACCGCTACGAATATTCCAGTCCCATAATTGATCCCCGCTTCCCCACAAACTTAATTTTAAGCGCTCTTCACTCGTCTTTACGCGTTGGGCTTGTCGTTGTTTGTTTCTATAATTTATAAATAGAAAACTCGCAATCAATGTCGCTAGGCAACCGTAAGCTATTAATGCCCAAAGGCTTAACCACCATGGTGGAAGGACAATTACCTTTAACTTCCGAGATCCGCCCCATGAAGAACCGTTATCAGACGATGCTTCAACGATAAATTGATACTTACCGGAGTTCAGATTGGTATATGTTGCCAATCGACTGGAAGCGGGAGTCTCATTCCACTCTTTATCTAGAGGGTTAAGACGATACCTGTACTTAATACTTCTTGGCTCGATGGGAGTCGGTAAGGCGAATTGAAGTGAAAACTGATTATTCTCCGAATTGACCTTTAAAACATCAGTTTTAACTATGTTTTTGGGGTTGTCTTTGCTAAATGTATCTAAAGCAACATTTTTACTATAGTGAAGTACGCGTGTCAGGACAACAGGCACTGTTTCTGTCATTTTCTTTCGTGTTGATAATTTTATTTTTATAAGGCCATTTAGAGAAGATAGATAGATACTTCGATCTTTTGAGATAATTGCAGATGTTACATCGATTTCGGTAAGCTCATTGTCGAAACTAAGAATCAACTTTGGTGATTCAGGTGTGCTCAAGTCGTAAACTCCGACAGTTGTAACTACCCAGAGCTTTTCATCAACGATGTCCATCGCAACAATATTTTCATCTTTAAGGACAGAACTTACTTCATTCGCCTCTTCCCAACTAAAAAATAGTCCATTATAGTATAGTCCTTGCCGTGCGGTAGCGACATAGAACTCACCATTGTATTCGTGTGTAGAAATAATTTTTGCACTTTTATCGAATTTGATTTCAGTGCTTCCTGCAAGAAAACTGTTACTAGGGTGAAAAACGTAGAGTTCTCTGTTTGTTCCGAGCATGAGCATATCAGTTCGATAGGCTCCAACGTATTGAAGACCAAGCATCGATTTAGGTAACTGATATCTTGTCAATTTATAGCCAGATGGCGACTGTTTAGATAAGGAGACTCTAGTTATTTCATGGGAGTTACTGGCATACCATAAGGCGTTATCTTGATAGGCGAACTTACTTAATTTTGCCCCGTTAACAGCATCGATAAATTGGTATTCACCGGTCTCTGGGTTTAGCCAACCTACTTTTGATGATGTAGCAAACCACAATTTATTATCGAAGCCATCAAATAATCGCCAAACAGATTTATCTGATTCGATGGGATATGTCGTAAATTCTTCTGTGACTGGATTGAATAATTGAATATCGCCTGACTGAGTCGCGAGCCATACTTTTCCATTATCAGCTTCTTCTAGAGCCCATATTTTATCATCTAAAAGGTTTGAGTGACCCTTGGCTCTAGAGTATTTTGTAATTATAACTCCACTTGGATTGTAGCGATGTAAGCCACCACTTACTGCTCCCAACCAAATAATATCGTTAGAATCCTTATAAAGCCTATAAATATAATTATTCCCTAGGCTGTTACTATCTATTGCAGATTCATGAACTCTTTGAATATCAAAGGTTTTTAAATCAATAATATTGAGTCCATTCTCTGATGCGACCCAAACGACTGATTTTGAAATCTGAACTATGTTTCTAAGGGCATTACTTGATAGACCATCTTCTTTGCTCAAATGTTTGATTATGCGATAACTATTATCTAATACGTAAAGCCCATTAGTAGTAGCTAGCCATAACTGCTCATTTAAACGCTTAGCGTCAAAAAGTGTTGCCACATCTAGCTTTTCAGTGATGGGATTTTCTTTCGATATATCAAATGCTTGCTCGGACTCGCCGTCCCATACGTAAATACCTTTGAAGTAACTTCCCAACCAATACCAACCATTCGTCTCATCATGAAATGAGGCTCTAATTTCAGTTATTTGATGTTTATCGCTACTGATTGATCTTGAAGTGAAGCTATCGCTTTTCTCATCGTAGATGTAGGAACCTATTGATGTTGATATCATCAACTCGCCGTTGGGTAATTCAGTGTATGACCAAATTTTATCTTTCTCATTAAGATCTGTTTTGTCTATACCAGTATAAACATGAAAACCATCGATTTTTTCATCGTACCGCGCAAGCCCACTTTGAGTTCCTACCCATAGTCGTTCTTTACTATCTACGTAGACATTTCTAACTAAATTAGAAGGAATGGAGTGGGGATCCTCAGTATCAAAATAATATGTTTTAAATTCATAGCCATCGAAACGGCTTAGACCGTTATAGGTCGCGATCCACAAAAAACCACGCTTATCCCGGACCATATCGAAAATCATATTATGGGAGAGTCCTTGGGAAGCGGTATAGCGAGTAAATCTCGGCGGCTCAGCTATGGCTGAGGCTGAAAACGACCACACCAAGAGCAGTAATGTGAAGACACTACTACACCATTTAGCAAACGTTGTTTTTTGGCGCACAGAGGTTCCTTTCGCTGGCTATTTTAGATAGCTCTGATTATTGCGATAACTGCAAAGAAAGTAACGGAATACGGGGACTCTGTCAAAGTTGAGCGTAAGAATTCAGCCATAGAGCGGCGGGCTTTTGCAAAAACCGCTCAGAAAACCAACGTATCCATTTTGTCCGGCTGCACTGGTTAACTATCCGTTGCAGTTGTTGCTGTTGCTCAAATTGTGGTTCGCCTAGGGAGATTTGTCCCCAAAAACGTTGGCTCTTGCTGCGTAAGTTGGCGTCTTTAACGCTAAGTTGGCGACCCAATGTTTGCTGAATTTCTTTCCAACGAATATCTGTCAGCTGGTTCAAAGATTGTCCGAAGTTTTGGATAAATTGTTCAATTGCAGCTTGTACTTGCTCTATTGGGGCGTCGTGAGATTGTACAAACATTAAGCTTCCCGGTAGTCGCTGCATGGAGAGGTAATGGCTACCAACCACGTAGCCTAATTGCTGTTCGGTTCGCAATTGCTGAAATATTTGCGGCGCCAGTAAATGCTGTGCAATTAAATAGTGAGCCTGTTCTTGGTGGCTGCTGTCTGCGCCTTGGTTATATAAAATCACCGCTGCATCTTTATGTTGCGAGCGTACCGTTTGCTTTTGCTGCGAAGGGCGCTGGAGTTGTTTAACCATCAATGGCTGTTCAGCATCCGCTTGTCGCGCCGGTAGTTCCTGTTGTAACCGTTGAACCAACTGGTCGGCATGCTCGGGTAACCAATTGCCGTGCATAAATGCGCTGATTTCAAGTGGCGACCAGAGTTGGGTCAAGCACTGTTGGTATTCGTCAAAACTGAGTGTTTGTAGCTCCTCTGCGAGGTCAGACAAGCGGAAGCAACCCGGTTGTATTTGTTGGTTTAACTCAGAAAATAATAAGTTGATCGGCTGGTTTTTATAAGCTGTTGTCCAGTTGTTAATCAGCGTCTGCCGCAAATCTTCCCAGCGGCTTGGAGCGGCAAGGTGCTCATTGCGCACTGCTAACAGCTGGTCAAGGAGCGCTAACTGCCGACGTGATAAGCCAGTAATATGCCAGCAAATACCGCTTGGATGCGGATATATGTTGCTGTGTAGTCCGGCGATTTCTGCGTCATAACAGGTCTCAGCCAGTGAATCCATGACCAATTCACACCACAGTCGGGCGGTAGCGAACAAGCGCTGGTCAGTTGCCATCGACGGTAGTTTAAAATCAACGTATAAGTGGCCTTTCGGCGAGCGAAACTGGTTTTCTTGCAAGTACCAAACGGTCAGTTCTTGCTGTTGATGGTGTAACCTTGGCAGTGACTGTTCCGTGGCTACTTCAAAAACCGAAACGTCAGCATCGATATAAGGGTTGGTTTTAGGTAATTTCGCAGAAAATGCTGCTGGCGGCTGCTGGTAGCGCGCCAACTGCGCATTGCTAAGAGGTTGTATATGGTACTCAGCTTGGTACAACGTGGTACAGCGTGATGTCGGTAGCTGTTGTGAAACCAAGGTTATACGCGCGTTTGCCGGCGTCATCAGTGCCAACCACTGTTGCGCTTTTGCTGCGTCCAATCCGTCCATTCGGTAATCGCCGAAAATACTGTCGGCAACATCGTAGTGATGCATGTTAACGGCTAATTGCGCTGCCCAATCGACCAGCTTGACTGGCTCTTGATAGCGAAAACTCAGGGTCGACAGTTGCTGTTTTTCGCGGTAACGCCAATCCTCAATACCATGTGCTGCCAGCTCACGAATGTAGGCAAATACCGCAGCACAGATATCGTCAGTATGTGACAAGCCATCTGCTGTTAGCTGAATATTAATATTGAAATCTTTAAAATTACTGCCGCTGATACCGCCACCAGCCGATAAGGTGTTAATCCAGCCCTGAGCCTTGAGCCATGAACAGAGGCTGTCTGGGCCCTCATAGCCCAGGATGTGGGCAATAAAGCTCGTGGTTTTGCGGCGGTAGTCGTCATCGATTGCCGGCAATGCAAAGGTTAAAATTAGTCGTCTAGCACGTTTTAATGGCCTTAAGTGCAGCTGCACACCCAATTGGTCAGCGCGATAGAGCGGTGCTGAGATCTTTTCTTTGCGGCCCTTGTTGGGTTGCACTTGAGCAAAATGTTGGTGTGCTAACGCCGCTAATTCAGCTAACGGTTGTGGTCCTGCCAAAACCAGGCGCATATTGCCCGCGTGATAATGCTGCTTAAAGAAGTCGAGCAACTGTTGGCGAATACTCACTCCTGGTAGGTCTCGCAAGGTCAGTAAATTACCCACCGAAAACTTGTGGAATGGGTGATTAGGGTTGCTGGTTTCTTTATGGACTTGGTACAAGCGCCGTAACTCGTCCTTTTCTTTTAGTCGGAATTCAGACTCAATAGACTGACGCTCTCGTTCAATCCACTGTTGGCTAAATAATGGCGCGATAAACTGGCTAGCAAAACGCGCTAACGCAGGGCTGAATTGCTCGGCGCTGACATCAAAGAAAAAGTTACTGTGTTCGGTGCCTGTCCAGGCATTATGGTGGCCACCATGAGTAGCAAGGAAGTCACTGTAAGCATTGACTTCAGGGAACGCCTCCGTTCCCAGAAACAACAAGTGCTCTAAGAAATGCGCAAGCCCTTGGCGGTCCTCAGGATCATCGAAATGGCCAGCGTTAACAGCCAGAGCCGCTGCAGCTTTGGTTTCATCTGGTTGCCGAATTAATAGCACTTGCAGACCGTTGTCCAAGGTCAGTGGGCAATATTCTCGCCCATCTGCGGGGCTTTTAATTACTGCATCTTCACTGTACGAGGACGCACGGTCCGGCATAATCTGTCCTTACCGACCACCTGATAGGGAATATCAGGTCGGGGCTAATTAGGGCGCAGCCTGCTCTAACGGCGTGTCGAACTGAGCGGGTTTATCGAAATCTCCTGACATAGATACGAGCCGACCTTGGTCAAAGTTCAACACCAGTTCTTTGCGATAAATATCGCCGCGGTTCGGATTATTCTGATAAACATACATCCAACGGTCATTATCGAACGCATTGTCCGCGACGGGTTGGCCGAGCACATATTTTACCTGCTCTTTGTTCATGCCTTTTCGCAATTGGTCAACGTCACGCTGTTCCAAGTAGTTGCCTTGCGGAATATCAATGCGATAAACCATTTTGTCTAGAACCGAACATGCACTGAGCATCGCAACAGCGGCGAAAATAGCGAAACGTCTCATGAAACCTCTTTGAGAATTGTCAAAAAAACAAAAACTGATGATAAACAATACACCCGTTTAACTCCAGCGTTGCTATTCATCGACTGCAAAAAATCGCAAAGGTTCCTCGGCTTAGCTCGCTAACAGCTCTTCTGCATTCGCTTTGGTTTTGTCTGTAATGCTATCACCACCAAGCAAGCGTGCTAACTCGATAACACGGTCATCACGGTTCAGAGCGGTAACCTGCGTTAACGTTTCGTTACCATCGGTGGATTTCGCTACCTGCAGTTGGTTGTGTGCTTTAGCGGCAACTTGCGGCAGATGGGTTACACAAATGACTTGGTTAGTTTCGCCTAATTGTCGTAACAACTTACCAACGATAGCTGCCGTCGGTCCTGAAACACCAACGTCGACTTCATCAAACATCATGGTCGGTGTTGTCTCTTGGGTCGAGGTTATCACTTGAATAGCCAAACTGATGCGTGACAGCTCACCACCCGATGCGACTTTTGCTAACGCTTGCAATGGTTGCCCAGGGTTGGTCGATACTTGCATCTCTACGTTATCAGTGCCGCGCTTGGTTGCTGTGGCATCAGCATGGTGTTGTACCTGAATATCGAACCTTGCTTGGGTCATGTTGAGTTGGTGCATACTCGCTACGATCTTCTGACTCAACTCATCGGCCGCTTTGCGACGGCTTTGCGAAAGGCGCTTTGCGGCCTCGCGATATTGCTGTTTAGCACTATCACGTTGTGCCATGAGTTGCGCTAAACGCTCGCTTTCGTTTGCCAAACCGTCCAATTCTGCGGCAAGCGCTTGGTGCTTTTCGACCAGCTTTTGTGGTGCCACTTGATGTTTTTTGGCTAGCGCGAGGGCTTGAGTCATGCGTTGTTCTACGGTTTCGAGCTCTGCAGGTTCTAACTCTAATGACTCTTGATATTGCACCAGTTCACGTGCCGCTTCTTCCACGCTAACGCCAGCATCATTTAACAACTTCACGGTGTTATTGAGTTGCGGGTCTAATTCTGCCGCTTCGTTGAGGCGCTTGATAGCCTGTTGAATTAAGCTAAAGGCATTGTTGTGCTCACCGTCATAAAGTGCGTTGCTGGCAAATAAGGTGTCTTCCAGTAAGGTTTTGCTGTTCGCCAGTTTCTTGTGTTGTTCTTCTAATGCCTCAAACTCTCCCTCACCCAGATTAAACTGCTCCAATTCTTCCACTTGATAGTCCAGTAACTGGCGCAGCGCATCCCGTTCACTTTGCTGTTGGTTAAGCTTGCGGTATTCCTTTTCTATGCCCGCCCAATTTTGGTAGGCATCAGCAACCGCTGCGAGAAGATCAGGGTGGCGGGCATAGCGGTCAAGCAACTGCAGTTGATTTTCTTCCTGGGTCAATGCTTGATGTTCGTGCTGGCCATGAATATGGACCAGCATTGGCGCCAGTTGCTTGAGTTGCGAAGCAGGTACTGGGGTACCGTTAATCCATGCGCGGGAACGACCTTCTGCAGTGACCACGCGGCGCAGCACGCACTCCTGCTCATCGTCTAGCTCTTGTTGCTGCAACCACTGCATCGCGGGGCTCTCGTTAGCGATGGCAAAACTCGCAATAATTTCCGATTTATCTGCACCTGGGCGCACCCAGCCAGCGTCAGCACGAGTGCCGAGGCAGAGGCTTAGGGCATCTAAGGCAATTGATTTACCCGCACCGGTTTCCCCTGTTACTGCCGTCATGCCATTATTGAAATCAATATCAACCGCTTTAACGACAGCGAAATTGCGAATATGTAAGTGCGTTAGCATAGTAATCTCCGCCACTGTTTGTTTGTACAGTATATACAGTATTTATACAGTGTTTTAGCGGAAACGCAAGCGCAGTATTAAAACAATCGGCTACCCCAGCCCAATTTTTTACTGAGTACGTTGTAGTAGCTGTAATCGACAGGATGGATTAAGCGTAGCGGCCGCTGGTGTTTCGCAATTAAGATATCGTCCCCAGGGTGTACAGCCATGCGCACATGACCGTCACAGCTAACTTGTAAAAGATCGTTATCGTACGCCGCGCGCAAGCGAATTTGGCGATTAGCATTCAGTACTATGGGGCGACTACTGAGGGTATGCGGGAACATCGGGACGAGCGTTATTGCATCGAGGTCAGGGTGCAAAATAGGTCCGCCGCCAGACAGCGAATAAGCTGTTGAACCGGTTGGAGTCGCAACAATGATGCCATCAGAGCGTTGCGAGTAAACAAACTGGTCGTCGACATACACCTCGAATTCGACCATATGTGCGACTTTATCAGAGTGCAGCACAACTTCATTGATGGCACAGCCTTGGCCTGCACGACTGCCTTGACTCATCACTTCAGCACTCAACAAAAAGCGCTGCTCGGTGTAGTAGTCGCCATGTAATATCGCCAGCAGCGGGGTCAATACGTCCTGCGGACTGATGTCAGTAAGAAAACCTAAGTTACCCCGGTTAACTCCTACTACACCGACGTTGTAATTGCACAGTGTACGGGCGGCGCCGAGCATATTGCCGTCACCACCAATGACCACGGCTAAGTCTGCCCATTCGCCTATTTCTTGCAACGACGCAGTGCGGGTGTCGTCGTCCAGTGCTAGTTGTTCAGCGGCTTGGCGTTCGATCAATACGTCATAATTGCGTGCACGCAGCGCTTGATAAAGGCTTTCTAGCGTTTGCCGTGTTTCTTCATGGTGTGATTTTCCCAATAATGCAATTTTCGAAAAAACGGCCTTAACGGCACTCACTGGCTGTTCTGGCATAACCCTAATCCTATATGACGTGTACCGCTAAGCTACGCTGGCCGGAAAAAATTATCAACCGCTGAAATTCTTCCCTTGAATCAAAAAATCTAGCCCCCATGTTAACGCTAACTTCAGTGCAGGTGCTTATCAGCACCGCATAACATTTAAGAAAACGCAGCAAAGAGTAAACGTTATGACCGACAAAAACGTGTCAGAAAATTCTGAACAGCAGACTCACGCAGAGGCTGCAGAGAATACTGAAGCTGAGCAGCAGCAACAGAGTCAGCAACAATCGGCTGCTGAGGCAGAAGCAACAGCATCAGAGGCGCCGCAAACAGAGCGACTGAATGAACTGGAGCTGGCGTTGACGAAAGCTGAAGCAAAAGTGAAAGAGCAACAAGAAAGCGTGTTGCGCGCTCAGGCAGAGATGGAAAACACTCGTCGCCGGGCTGCGCAAGATGTGGAAAAGGCGCAAAAGTTCGCACTGGAAAAGTTTGCCGGCGAGTTATTGACCACTGTTGATAACTTAGAACGTGCATTACAGGTTGCGGAGCAGGAAGAGAACGCGTCGAGCAACTTCGTTGAAGGTATTCAACTGACTTATAAAAGCTTGACCGCGACGCTGGAGAAATTTGGTGTAACAGCAGTCGGCGAACAAGGTGAAACGTTCAACCCAGACTTGCATCAGGCAATGTCGATGCAAGAGTCGGACGAGTTTCCGAATAACACCGTGATGGCGGTAATGCAGAAAGGCTATCAATTAAATGGCCGTTTGTTGCGTCCGGCAATGGTCATGGTGGCTCGAGGTGGTCAAGCGGGTGTCGACACTAAAGCTTGATAATTTCCTTACAAAAGGTGTTGAAATTTTATTTGGCGCCCCCAAATAACTAGTAACTGATTACGAATTTGGCAGTTTGGAGAGAGAATTATGGGTAAAGTCATCGGTATTGATTTAGGTACCACTAACTCATGTGTTGCTGTTTTAGACGGCGGCAAAGCTCGCGTTATCGAAAACGCAGAAGGCGACCGCACAACGCCTTCAGTTGTGGCATTTACTGACGACGGTGAAACCTTGGTGGGTGCACCGGCGAAACGCCAAGCGGTCACAAACCCTAACAAAACGCTATTTGCGATTAAGCGCTTAATCGGTCGTCGCTTCCAAGACGAAGAGGTTCAGCGCGATATCGGCATTATGCCATACAAAATTGTCAAAGCGGACAATGGCGATGCTTGGGTAGAGGTTGATGGCGAGAAAAAAGCGCCACCACAGATTTCTGCTGAAGTATTGAAGAAAATGAAAAAGACTGCGGAAGACTTCTTGGGTGAGAAAGTCACCGAAGCCGTTATTACCGTGCCTGCTTACTTTAATGACGCGCAACGCCAAGCAACCAAAGATGCTGGCCGTATCGCGGGGCTAGAAGTGAAGCGTATTATCAATGAGCCAACAGCGGCTGCATTGGCATACGGCATGGACAAGAAGAAAGGCGACAACGTCATTGCTGTGTACGACTTGGGTGGTGGTACGTTCGATATCTCTATCATTGAGATTGATGAAGTCGAAGGTGAGCATACCTTTGAAGTGTTGGCGACTAACGGTGACACCCACTTGGGTGGTGAAGACTTTGACAACCGCTTAATCAACTATTTGGTCGAGCAGTTCAACAAAGACCAAGGCATCGATTTACGCAAAGACCCGCTTGCGATGCAGCGCCTGAAAGAGGCTGCCGAGAAAGCGAAAATTGAATTATCTTCAGCACAACAAACTGAAGTGAATTTGCCATACATCACTGCGGACTCTAGCGGTCCAAAACACATGGCAATCAAAGTCACCCGCGCGAAATTGGAATCATTGGTTGAAGACTTGATTCAGAAGTCTTTAGAACCATTGAAGCAAGCGTTGGCGGATGCTGACCTGTCAGTCAGTGATGTCAATGACATCATCATGGTCGGTGGTCAAACGCGGATGCCGAAAGTACAAGCAGCCGTGACCGACTTCTTCGGCAAAGAGCCGCGCCGTGATGTCAACCCTGACGAAGCTGTTGCCGTAGGTGCAGCCGTCCAAGCTGGTGTATTGCAAGGTGACGTGAAAGACGTATTGCTACTTGACGTTTGTCCTCTGTCTCTTGGTATCGAAACCATGGGCGGAGTGATGACTAAGCTGATTGAGAAGAACACCACGATTCCGACCAAAGAATCGCAAACTTTCTCGACCGCGGAAGATAACCAGTCAGCGGTGACCATTCACGTGCTTCAAGGTGAGCGTAAGCGTTCTGGCGATAACAAGTCACTAGGGCAATTTAACCTAGAAGGTATTCGTCCAGCAGCGCGTGGTGTTCCGCAAATTGAAGTTACCTTCGATATTGACGCCGACGGTATCTTGCACGTGTCAGCGAAAGATAAAGACACCGGTAAAGAGCAGAAGATCACCATTAAAGCGTCTTCAGGCTTGGATGAGTCAGAAGTCGAACAAATGGTTCGTGACGCCGAAGCGCACGCCGAAGAAGACAAAAAATTCGAGGAAATGGTGCAGGCGCGCAACCAAGCGGACGGTTTGGTTCATGCAACGCGCAACCAGCTTGAAGAAGTCGGCGATGCCTTAGAAAGCGCTGACAAAGAAGCGATTGAAAAAGCGATTGAAGAATTGGAAGCCGCAGCGAAAGAAGGCGACAAAGAAGCAATCGAAGCGAAATCGCAAGCGTTAATGGAAGCGTCACAAAAACTGATGGAAGCCGCGCAAAGCAAACAAGCTGATGCCGGTGCTGAAGACGCAGCGAACGCCCAGTCGGGTAAAGCAGACGACGACGTCGTTGATGCTGAGTTCGAAGAAGTCAAAGACGACGACAAGAAATAAGTTGTCACTTTGATGAACCACATGACGGGTGTCGCCGCTAAGGTGACGCCCGTTTATTTGTGTTGGGTAAACAAAGAGCGGTAGCTATGGCGAGTCAAAATTTCTATGAAGTACTAGGCGTTAGCAAAGACGCCAACGAACGCGAGATCAAGAAAGCCTATAAACGGATGGCAATGAAGTACCACCCAGACCGTACTAAGGGCGATAAAGAACTTGAGTCGAAGTTCAAAGAAATTAAAGCAGCGTACGAAGTGCTGTCCGATCCGCAGAAACGGCAGATGTATGATCAATATGGTCATGAAGCCTTTCAACAGGCTCGCCAAGGCGGCGGTGGCCCAGGTGGCGCCGGAGGGTTCGGCGGCGGTGCTGACTTTGCCGATATCTTTGGTGATGTATTTGGTGATATTTTTGGTGGTGGTCGCCGCCAGCAGGCGCGTGCAGCGCGTGGTGCAGACCTGCGCTATAACTTAGAAATGTCACTGGAAGATGCGGTTCGCGGTAAATCCGTGGAGCTGGAAATTCCTACCTTGGTAGAATGTGAAGATTGTCACGGCAGTGGAGCGAAGAAAGGGACCTCGCCGAAAACCTGTGGTCAGTGCCATGGTACGGGGCAAATTCAGATGCGCCAAGGGTTCTTTGCGGTACAACAAACCTGCCCACAATGTCGCGGTAGTGGTAAGGTGATCAGCGATCCGTGTCGCTCTTGCCATGGTCATGGCCGGGTAGAGAAGAAAAAGACCTTGTCGGTGAAAATACCCGCGGGCGTAGATACTGGTGATCGTATTCGCTTGGCCGGTGAAGGTGAAGCCGGAGAGCACGGAGCACCTGCGGGCGATTTGTATGTGCAAGTGCATGTGCGTGAACACCCAATTTTCACGCGAGATGGCAACAACTTGTATTGCGAAGTACCAATGAGCTTTACCAAAGCGGCTCTCGGCGGTGAAATCGAAGTGCCAACGTTAGACGGTAAAGTTAAGCTTAAAGTACCGAAAGAAACGCAAACGGGTAAGCTGTTCCGCTTGCGCGGAAAAGGGGTCAAATCGGTTCGTACAGGTACTGCGGGCGATTTACTTTGCAAAGTTGTAGTGGAAACGCCAGTCAACTTGTCCGATAGTCAACGTGAACTGTTGAGCGACTTAGAACGTTCAATGGGGGAGGGCGAAGAAGTGGCAAGATATCGCCCAAAAGAAAAAGGCTTTTTTGATGGCGTGAAGCAGTTCTTTGACGACTTACGCAGCTAACTACGGCGTAGTTATCGTGAGTCGCGGGAGTTGCATACTGGCAAGGAGGATCTTATGCAGACAAGCCTTAAACAGTGGGGTAAATCTCTCGCGATAGTTGTCCTTACGGGGATGAGCAGTGGGCTTTTAGCAAGCTGCTCAACGTCACCTACTGGGCGCTCGCAATTACAATTCTTTTCGCACGACCAACTGGCAAAAATGGGTAATTCCTCGTACGAGGAAATGAAAAAAGAGGAACCCATTGTTAACGATGCTGATATCATTCAGTACGTTAGCTGTGTCAGCCACACGCTAATCAAGCAACTCCCTGAACCTTACAGCACTGCCGATTGGGAAATTACCGTATTTGATAAGCCAGTGGTCAACGCATTTGCCTTGCCCGGTGCTAATATCGGCGTTTATAACGGGTTGTTGCATGTTGCCAAAACACCAGCCCAACTCGCCGCAGTGATAGGACATGAGATCGGTCATGTGATTGCAGACCACAGTAACGAGCGCATGTCGAGTAACATGTTAGTCGGGCTAGGCTTGCAGATCGGTGGTGCGGTAGCGAATGCAAAAATGGACAACAGCAATGCTGGGCTGCTGATGGCGGCATTGGGTGTTGGTGCGCAAGTTGGCATCTTGTTGCCATACTCTCGAACCCATGAATCAGAAGCCGATGAGTTGGGTTTAGGCTATATGGCAAAAGCAGGGTTCGACCCACATCAAGCGGTGGAGCTGTGGAAAAATATGGCGGCCGAAGGCGGCGCAGCACCACCAGAACTGCTCTCCACTCACCCATCGCCGGAAAGCCGGATTGACGCACTACAACAGCAGTTACCTGAAGTAATGCCAGCTTATCAAACGGCATTAAAAGGTTCCGGTGCACCGCAGTGCCAACGCCCTGAGCGCTTGAATCAGCCACTCCCGACAGCCACCGAGAAAGAGCAGGAATAATGTCGAAGACGATTGCCGTAGCGGTGTTGGGCGCCGCGGGAAGGATGGGACAGGCAGTGATTGCTGCACTGGCTCAACAATCAACGGTCAGCCTGAGTGCCGCTGTCGTTCGTGAGGGTGATTCACGCATCGGCGAAGCTGTGGTGCAGATGCCTAATCAGCAATATTGCGCAGCAACTGCGGTTGATTGGCAGGCGACCGACGCCATTATTGATTTCTCCAGTGTTGCAGCGGTGAGTGATCACTTGGCATTAGCCAGTCGCCACCGGTGCCCGATCGTGCTCTGCACCACAGGGCTCAGTGAGAGCCAACAACGGCTAATCGATACTACAGCAAACAATGTCGCAGTTCTGCCAGCGCGGAACACCAGCGTTGGCATCGCGTTGCTGGAGAAGCTCACAGAATTGGCAACCGCAACGTTGCCGGATATCGATATCGAAATTGCTGAAACTCATCATAAGCACAAAAAGGATGCGCCGTCAGGCACCGCAATCGCCCTAGCTGAGGCAGCAAGTCGGGGAGCAGGGTTAGCGTTTAATCGCCACCAAGCAACGCCGCGGGGAGAGGGTGAACGCGAAGCCGGGAGCATCGGTTTTGCGGTCACACGAGCGGCAGACATCGTTGGTGAACACAGTGTGTTGCTGGCGCGCCTAGGAGAGCGAATGATACTTGAACACCGTGTCAGCGACCGTAAGATCTTTGCCGATGGTGCCATTAAGGCTGCACAATGGCTGGCGCACCAAACGCCCGGGCGCTATCAAATGAGTGATGTCTTGGGACTTAATCACGCGTTGCAAAGACTGCTTGCGGAGTAAATTAACGCTAGACGATTTTGTCTTTTTTTACTAAAATAGGCGCAATTTGCCTGATTCAGTGTTAACGCTGGAAAAGTGCTCTTCAGAACGTTAAACGGGGAACTCAATTGTTTGATTCGCCCGTTTTTTTATGTACGGAGGTTGCCCTTGAGTATTTTAGCGAGTCCATCCGCTAAGCAAGCGATACTGGTACTAGCCGATGGTACTGTTTTTCGCGGAACAGCGATTGGAGCTCTCGGCTCCGCGGTCGGCGAAGTGGTTTTCAACACTGCAATGACCGGCTATCAAGAAATATTAACTGACCCTTCCTACACTGAACAAATTGTTACCCTAACTTATCCCCACATTGGCAATACCGGCACTAACGACGAAGACGTCGAATCTGACAAAGTTTGTGCAAAAGGTTTAGTTATCCGTGATAACGCGATGATTGCCAGCAATTTTCGCAATCAGAAGTCGCTCTCTGACTATCTAATTGAACACAACATTGTCGGAATTGCCGATATCGACACCCGTAAACTCACCCGAATTCTGCGTGAAAAAGGTGCCCAAAATGGCTGCATTATGGCGGGTGATATTGATGAGCAACAGACACTCGCAGCGGCGCAAAAATTTCCTGGGTTACAAGGTATGGACTTGGCCAAAGTGGTGTGCGTGAAAGAGCAGCAACAGTGGGCCGAAGGAAGTTGGCAGTTAGGGCAAGGTTTTGTCACTCCATCACAGTTGCCTTACCATGTGGTCGCATACGACTACGGGATAAAGCGTAATATTTTGCGGATGTTAGTGGACCGTGGCTGTCGGGTTACCTTAGTGCCGGCGCAAACCTCTGCCGAAGAGGTGTTGGCGCTTAAACCTGATGGGATTTTCTTATCGAATGGGCCCGGTGATCCTGAGCCTTGCGACTATGCAATTAAAGCCATCAAAACGTTGATGGACAAAGATATTCCGATATTCGGTATATGCTTAGGACACCAGTTGTTAGCACTGGCGAGTGGTGCACGCACAATGAAGATGAAGTTCGGTCATCACGGTGCCAACCATCCAGTGAAAGACATCGCCCGCGGTACAGTGATGATCACCAGTCAAAACCACGGCTTTGCCGTCGACGAATCATCGCTACCGGATACTTTGGAAGTGACCCATGTGTCGTTATTCGACGGCACCTTGCAAGGTATTCAGCGCAAAGATATTCCAGCATTCAGTTTCCAAGGTCACCCAGAGGCGAGTCCGGGACCACATGATGCCGCGCCATTGTTTGACCATTTTATTGAATTGATTGAAGCACGCCAGTAATTCACGCAGCAGGTAAGAGACGAAGCACACTATGCCAAAACGTACTGATATAAAAAGTATTCTAATTCTCGGCGCTGGACCCATCGTTATCGGTCAGGCTTGTGAGTTTGACTACTCTGGAGCTCAAGCTTGTAAAGCGCTGCGCGAAGAAGGCTACCGGGTGATTCTGGTTAACTCTAATCCAGCGACCATTATGACTGACCCGGAAATGGCCGATGCCACTTACATTGAACCCATTCATTGGGAAGTGGTGGAGAAAATTATCGAGCTGGAGCGTCCCGACGCGATCTTACCGACCATGGGTGGCCAAACCGCACTCAACTGTGCTTTGGATTTAGACCGCCATGGGGTGTTGTCACGCTTCAATGTGGAAATGATTGGTGCTAACGCCGACGCCATTGATAAGGCAGAAAACCGCGATCGTTTCGATAAAGCGATGAAAGCCATCGGCTTGGAAACGCCTAATGCAGAACTTGCGCACAGCATGGATGAAGCATTCGATGTGCTCGAGCGGCTAGGCTTCCCTTGTATTATCCGACCGTCTTTCACGATGGGCGGAAGCGGTGGTGGTATCGCCTACAACCGCGAAGAGTTTGAAGAAATTTGTAAGCGTGGTTTGGACCTATCGCCAACCAACGAATTGTTGATTGATGAATCGTTGTTGGGTTGGAAAGAATACGAAATGGAAGTGGTTCGCGATAAGAACGATAACTGTATTATCGTTTGTGCGATTGAGAACTTCGATGCTATGGGAATTCATACCGGTGACTCCATCACTGTTGCGCCGGCGCAAACCTTGACCGATAAAGAATACCAATTGATGCGCGACTCAGCGATGGCGGTATTGCGGGAGATTGGCGTGGAAACCGGCGGCTCTAACGTACAGTTTGGGGTCAACCCAGATACTGGCCGAGTCGTCGTGATTGAAATGAACCCACGGGTGTCACGTTCTTCTGCGCTGGCTTCTAAGGCGACCGGATTCCCGATTGCAAAAGTTGCCGCTAAACTCGCTGTCGGTTACACCCTTGACGAACTCGAAAATGAAATTACGGGTGGCGTCACGCCAGCATCGTTCGAACCTGCATTGGATTATGTGGTTACCAAAATTCCACGGTTCAACTTTGAAAAGTTTGCCGGCTGTAATGATCGCTTGACCACGCAGATGAAGTCGGTGGGTGAGGTTATGGCGATTGGCCGTAACTTCCAAGAATCAATGCAAAAGGCGCTACGTGGCTTAGAGTTAGGGGCTACAGGGTTTGATCCTATCGTTGATATGAGTGACCCAGAGGAAGCCCGCTCACGGGTTATCCGCGAGCTCAAAGAGCCGGGAGCCGAGCGTATTTGGTACATCGCCGATGCTTTCCGCTTAGGTATGTCAGTGCGCGAAGTGTTTGAGCTTACCCGCATCGATGAATGGTACTTGATGCAAATTGCTGAACTGGTCGAAGCGGAACAAGAGCTTGGCCAAATCGGTCTGTCCGGTTTGAACAAAGACACGCTGTTCGCACTTAAACGACGTGGATTTGCGGATAAGCGGATTGCCGATCTGCTCTCGGTTAGCGAGAAAGAAGTGCGGAAGAAGCGTCATAAGCTGGGTGTTACACCGGTGTACAAACGGGTGGATACTTGTGCGGCAGAATTTGCTTCTGGCACGGCTTACATGTATTCGACCTACGACGAAGAGTGTGAAGCAGCACCGTCAGATAAAGAAAAAATCATGGTTATTGGCGGTGGCCCTAACCGTATTGGCCAAGGTATCGAATTCGACTATTGTTGCGTACACGCGGCGTTAGCCTTGCGAGAAGACGGTTACGAAACCATCATGGTCAATTGTAATCCGGAAACGGTATCGACCGACTACGACACCTCTGACCGACTCTACTTTGAGCCCATCACCTTAGAAGACGTGATTGAAATTGTTCGACTCGAGAAGCCGGTGGGAGTGATTGTTCAGTATGGTGGCCAAACGCCATTGAAACTGGCGCGCGAGTTAGAAGCGAACGGCGTCCCCATTATCGGCACATCGCCGGATGCGATCGATCGCTCGGAAGACCGTGAGCGGTTCCAAAGCGCGGTTAAACGGTTAGGCTTGAAGCAACCAGAAAATGCGACAGTGACTAACATTACCAGTGCGGTTACTGAGGCCAAGCGTATTGGTTACCCGCTAGTGGTTCGCCCCTCTTATGTACTGGGTGGTCGGGCAATGGAAATTGTTTACGACGAAGCCGACTTGCGCCGTTACCTTAACGACGCGGTGAGTGTGTCAAACGATGCGCCAGTGCTGTTAGACCGGTTCTTAGATAATGCAATTGAGGTTGACGTCGACGCTGTTTGTGATGGTCAGAATGTACTGATCGGCGGCATCATGCAGCATATCGAAGAGGCGGGTGTGCATTCAGGCGATTCCGCCTGTTCGTTACCGCCATATTCACTGCCTGATACCATTCAAAATCAGTTACGCGAACAAATGCAAAAGTTAGCGTTTGAGCTAAATGTTAATGGTTTGATGAACGCACAGTTTGCGGTTAAAGGCGAAGACATTTATCTGATTGAGGTGAACCCACGTGCGGCGCGTACAGTACCTTTTGTGTCAAAAGCTACCGGTGTGCCATTGGCTAAGGTTGCCGCTCGAGTTATGGTCGGCCAAAGCTTGGAACAACAAGGCTATGTGAAAGAAATTATTCCACCTTATTACTCAGTAAAAGAAGTGGTCATTCCATTTGCCAAGTTCCAAGGCGTTGACCCTATTCGCGGTCCAGAAATGCGCTCGACAGGTGAGGTGATGGGGGTCGGCGAAAGTTTCGAGGAAGCTTACGCGAAGGCCAACCTCGGTGCCGGTGAAGCGTTAGCGAAGTCGGGCAAAGCGTTAATTTCGGTTAAAAATAGCGATAAATCTCGGTTGATGGATTTAGCCCGCGGCTTAATTGCGCTAGGGTTTAAATTAGAAGCAACGCGTGGCACGGCAAAAATGCTACGTGAAGAGAATATCGATTGCACCGTGGTTAATAAGTTACAAGAAGGTCGACCGAATATTGTTGATGCTATCAAAAATGGTGAGTATAGCTATATCATCAATACTGTTGAGGGTCGTCAGTCTATTGAAGACTCTGTTTACATTCGCCGCGAAGCGTTGTTAAACAAAGTGATTTATACGACCACCCTCAATGCCGCTTTTGCGACGGTTAAAGCCAACACGGCCGATGACCGGGCGCGGGTGAGTTCGGTCCAAGAACTTCATAAAAGGGTTAAATTAGTATGAACCAGATTCCGATGACGGAACGCGGTGCAGAAATGCTCCGCAGCGAGTTAAAAAAATTAAAATCAGAAGATCGTCCTAGAATTATTCAGGCCATAGCAGAAGCGCGTGAACATGGCGACTTAAAAGAGAACGCTGAATATCATGCTGCGCGTGAGCAGCAGGGGTTCTGTGAGGGCCGCATTCAGGAAATTGAAGCGAAATTATCGAATGCGCAAATCATTGATGTGACCAAAATGCCAAATAACGGCCGAGTGATTTTTGGCGCAACAGTGACGCTGTATAACACCAGCAACGACGCTGAAGTAAAATACCGCATTGTCGGTGACGACGAGGCTGATATTAAGTCTAATTTAATTTCGGTGAATTCTCCGATTGCCCGAGCGTTGATCGGCAAAGAAGTTGACGATGTAGCAGTCGTCACTACGCCTAATGGTGAAGTTGAGTATGAAGTGGTGAATGTTGAGTACATTTAACACACTTGGCTTGACCCAGCTCCTTAATAAAAGCGGACATTTGTCCGCTTTTTTTTATATTTCAAAATGTTTCGGTCGCTTTTGCTCTATCGTCGATTTTGTTTCCTTTGTACCGTGTTATAGTTGCTTCGTCACGGATTTGACGAGTATTAAAAATGGAAAAAGTCAATACGGTATACCATACACATGCCTATGTTCGGCGCGCGCCGACGCGTTCAATTCAACCCATCAATTTGCAACAGAGTATTTTTCGGTTAAAGCTGATTTCTGGTAAAAAGCGCATTAAAGATGTGACCCAATGGATGGGAGTAAAGGAAACACGCTACGCAAACTGGCGTCGGCGCGGCACCGTTCCATACCAAATTATTATTCACGCGCTACTGATTCACGGAATTTCCTTAGATTGGTTTTTCGCTGCAGGGGAGCGGCTTTATTATCCTCGCCCGGACGAATTTGAGGAGCTCGGTGAGCAACCTCGAATTGGTGACCGGGAACGTCGCATGCGTTTATTGGGGGCGTTGCAAGTCATCGACCCAGTGCTGGAGGAACTCGGTGCTGAGCGTAACGAAAAACATCGTGATTTAATGTTAGAGGTGTTCTTCTCGGCCAATAATGACTGGGTGTCGCTAAGCGTAGCACTGCGCGCAGTGGCGCAGGCTTTAGCGCTGGAGTAGTTTAACCGCGAGGAAGTTTAAGGCTAGGTTCTTGTGCTGGGCGATACAAAATTTGTACTTTACCGATCACTTGAACTTCCTCTGCTTGAGTTTCGCGAACAATGGTCTGCATAATTTGTTTGCGTAACTCACGGTCTTCTTCTGGAACTTTTACTTTGATTAATTCGTGGTGCTCAAGGGCGCCATCAATTTCCGCTATAACGCCCTCAGTTAAACCGTTAGCGCCTAGTAAAACCACCGGCTTTAGGCTATGCGCCTGCTGCTTTAAAAACTGTTTTTGCTTATTGGTTAATGCCATATTGCTAAATTCTCTACCGAATTGCCTTGAATTTCCGCTATTCTAACGCCATCTATGCTCTATACACCAGAGTCGTGATTCCGATTTAGTAAAAGGTTACCTTTAGAATGGCAAAAAAGCGCAGCGCAAGCAGCCGTCGCTGGTTAAAAGAACATTTTGACGACCACTTTGTGCAGAAGGCACAGAAAAAAGGGCTTCGGTCGCGGGCTGTATTCAAACTGGAAGAGCTTCAAGCGAAAGACAAGTTGCTCAAACCGGGTATGACCGTGGTCGATCTCGGCGCCGCGCCAGGAGGGTGGTCACAGTTGGCGAGAGAGATTACTCACGATAAGGGGCAAGTGATTGCTTGTGACATTTTACCGATGGACCCAATCGCTGGCGTTGATTTCTTGCAAGGTGACTTCCGTGAAGAAGCGGTTTTGGATGCCTTATTGACCCGAATTGGCGGTAAAACAGTAGATGTAGTGTTGTCCGACATGGCACCCAATATGAGTGGCAACGACAACGTCGATCAACCACGCTCGATGTACCTTGTGGAGCTGGCGTTAGAGATGTGTCACCAAGTTTTGAAACCTGGCGGCAGTTTTGTCGTCAAAGTATTTCAGGGGCAAGGCTTTGAACCTTTTTTGAAGGATGTACGGGCGGCGTTTACCCAAGTAAAAACCCGAAAACCGGACTCCTCTCGAGCGCGTTCTAGAGAAGTGTACCTGGTAGCTACAGGTTACAAACTATAGTACCCTGTAACGCAGTAGTAGTATTTTAATTTACAGAGGAAAAGGTTTTGAGCGATATGGCGAAAAATCTCATCTTATGGCTAGTCATTGCCGTGGTGCTGATGAGTGTATTTCAGAGCTTCAGCCCCAGCGATTCATCGAAGTCACAACTCGCGTACAGTGAGTTCGTGAGCCAAGTTAACAACGGTAAAGTTCGCCGTGTCGACTTCGCAGAAGATGGCCGCACCATCAACGGAATGATGAGTAACGGACAACCATTCAAAACGGTGGTCCCCACCCAATACGATCCGCAAATCTTAAATGATTTGTTATCGAACGATGTGCAAACGCAGGGCACTCCACCAGAAGAGCCAAGCATTCTCACATCGATCTTTATTTCATGGTTCCCCATGCTGTTATTGATTGGTGTATGGATTTTCTTCATGCGCCAGATGCAAGGCGGCGGTGGCCGTGGCGCTATGTCGTTTGGCAAGAGTAAAGCGCGGCTGATGAGTGAAGACCAAATTAAGACGACCTTCGCTGATGTCGCCGGTTGTGATGAAGCGAAAGAAGAAGTCACTGAGTTAGTCGACTATTTGCGCGATCCATCACGCTTCCAACGCTTAGGCGGAAAGATCCCGAAAGGGGTATTAATGGTCGGTCCTCCAGGTACAGGTAAGACCTTATTGGCAAAAGCCATTGCCGGTGAAGCCAAAGTGCCATTTTTCACCATTTCTGGTTCTGATTTCGTAGAAATGTTTGTCGGTGTGGGTGCGTCACGTGTACGCGACATGTTTGAGCAAGCGAAGAAGTCAGCACCTTGCATTATCTTTATTGATGAAATTGATGCTGTCGGTCGCCAGCGCGGCGCTGGTCTTGGCGGTGGTCACGATGAACGTGAGCAAACCCTAAACCAAATGCTGGTTGAGATGGACGGTTTTGAGGGTAATGAAGGGATCATCGTGATGGCGGCGACCAACCGCCCAGACGTGTTAGACCCTGCGTTATTGCGCCCTGGACGTTTTGACCGCCAAGTCGTGGTCGGTTTACCTGACGTTCGTGGGCGTGAGCAAATCCTTAAAGTGCACATGAAAAAAGTGCCTTTGGGTGATGATGTCAATGCAGCAGTGATAGCCCGAGGTACACCAGGTTTTTCTGGTGCAGACTTGGCGAACTTGGTGAACGAGGCAGCATTGTTTGCCGCGCGTGGCAACAAGCGGGTGGTATCAATGGAGGAGTTCGACAAAGCCAAAGATAAGATCATGATGGGTGCCGAGCGCCGTTCTATGGTCATGACCGATGACGAGAAGACGATGACCGCATACCATGAAGCGGGTCACGCCATTGTTGGCCGTTTGGTGCCTGAGCACGATCCCGTCTACAAAGTATCGATCATTCCGCGCGGCCGTGCTTTGGGTGTCACCATGTACCTGCCAGAGCAAGACCGTGTTAGCTATACCAAACAACACCTAGAAAGTATGATTTCGAGTTTATTTGGTGGCCGTTTGGCAGAGCAAATTATCTACGGTAACGATAAAGTCACCACTGGCGCGTCAAATGATATTGAGCGAGCCACAGATATTGCGAGAAAAATGGTGACGCAATGGGGTCTGTCGGAAAAAATGGGACCATTGTTATACGCCGAAGAAGAGAATGAAGTGTTCTTAGGGCGGCAAGTGGCGCAACACAAGCACATGTCAGATGATACGGCGCGTGCGATCGATGAGGAAGTTAAGACCGTTATCGACCGCAACTATCAGCGCGCGAAACAGTTGCTGGAAGATAACATTGATATCTTGCATTCAATGAAAGATGCGTTGGTAAAATATGAAACTATCGATGCAGACCAAATTGACGATCTGATGAATCGGCGCGAGGTGCGTCGTCCAAAAGACTGGCAAGATGACGACAATGGTAACCGACCCGGTGCCGACGGCGGAGCTAAGAGCGAAAACACCAGCGCTCAGGTCAACGTTGATAAGCCGGGCGATGCGCCAGCGAGCTAAAATCCATTAAGCCCCGTTTTCGGGGCTTTTTATTGGCTGAAAGTTAACCATCGTTTGAGAGCATTGCTATGACCAAAGCATCACACCCATTACAGGTGATGGGAATTCTGAATGTTACCCCTGACTCGTTTTCTGATGGTGGCCAACACCATCATATTAGCGCTGCGATAGATCGTGCCGCAGAGATGGTCGAACAGGGCGCCGCCTGGATAGATATTGGTGGTGAGTCGACTCGCCCGGGGGCGCCGGCGGTTGCCGAAGCGCAAGAGATTGAGCGGGTTATCCCTGTGCTGGAAGCGCTGCAGGCGCGCTTTTCGATAAATTTATCGGTAGATACCAGCAAAGCTGCTGTGATGCGTGAGGCGGTAGCGCGTAACGTAGATATGATTAACGACGTTTGTGCGTTGCAGCAAGAGGGCGCGTTACAGGCGGTGGCTAATAGTTCGGCGAAGGTTTGTCTAATGCATATGCAAGGCGAACCACGCACCATGCAACACGACCCTCGCTATGATGATGTCGTCTGTGATGTTAAAGCGTTTCTACAAAAACGCTTACAAGCTTGTACAGCCGCAGGAATTGCTAACCAGCGAATTTGGTTGGATCCAGGCTTTGGATTCGGCAAAAGTGTGCGCCATAATTATCAAATGTTACAACGCTTACAAGCGTTTCACGAACTCAATCAACCGCTACTTATTGGGTTATCGCGCAAGTCGATGATTGGCCATGTAACGGGGAAAGACGTCGATGAACGCTTGTCAGGTAGCTTAGCGGGTGCAACTATTGCAGCCTTGAAAGGAGCCCGTATAATTCGCGTCCACGATGTCAAAGAGACGGTCGACGCAATGCGAGTGGTAGCGGCGACATTAGAGGGAGAATATTTGTGAGCGATAGGAAGTATTTTGGTACCGATGGTATTCGCGGTCGTGTGGGGGTTTTTCCGGTCACACCAGACTTTGCAGTAAAGTTAGGCTGGGCGGCAGGACGCGTATTAGCAGAGCGTGGTACGCGTCGCGTCTTGGTCGGGAAGGACACCCGAGTGTCAGGGTATATGTTGGAATCAGCACTTGAGGCGGGACTTTCAGCCGCAGGGGTTGATGTACAATTTTTAGGGCCAATGCCAACCCCGGCAATTGCGTATTTAACCAAAACTTTTCGCACGGCTGCTGGCATCGTGATCAGCGCCTCACATAATCCTTACGAAGACAACGGCATCAAATTTTTCTCCACCAACGGCTTTAAACTCCCCGATAGCGTTGAGTTGCAGATTGAAAAAATGTTGGACGAACCGCTAACCTGCGTGTCGTCGCAAGAGTTGGGTCGGGCCAGCCGAGTGAGTGATGCGGCAGGACGTTATATCGAGTTTTGCAAAGGGGCGTTCCCCAGCGATTTATCGCTAAACGGGCTTCACATTGTGGTTGACTGTGCCAATGGGGCAACCTACCACATTGCGCCGAGTGTGCTGCGTGAACTTGGCGCACGAGTGACCGAAATTGGCACCAATCCCGACGGCATGAATATCAATAAAGACTGTGGAGCTACGCACTTGAAAGCGTTGCAGGAAAAAGTCGTAAAAGAAAAAGCAGATATTGGCGTAGCGCTCGATGGTGACGGTGATCGGATTATGATGGTCAGCCACTCCGGACGCGTTATCGATGGTGATGATATTCTATTTATTTTGGCTTCAACCGCGCAAAAACTGGGTCAGTTGCGCGGCGGTGTGGTCGGTACCCTGATGACCAACTATGCCTTAGAACAAGCATTCGAAATGCGTGGCATTCCGTTTCAACGTGCGAAAGTGGGCGATCGCTACGTCATTGAGAAATTGGTTGAGTTGGATTGGCAACTCGGCGGTGAAAACTCAGGACACTTGATTAATCGCGACTTCCATACCACCGGTGATGGTATTCTCGGTGCATTGCAGGTGTTGGCTGCGATGCAAAGGGATGGTAAATCGCTGGAAGCGTTGTGTGGCGAGTTTCGTAAATTTCCTCAAGTAATGATCAATGTGCGTTTAGAAAGCGATGCCGATCCGTTGCAAATGTCTAATGTTCAGTCGGCCGTTAGCGAAGTGGAAAAGGCCTTGGCTGGTGATGGCCGAGTGCTGCTGCGCAAGTCTGGTACCGAACCACTGATTCGGGTCATGGTTGAGGGCAAAGACGAAAAACGGGTGCGCGCCTTCGCCCAACAAATCGCTGCAGAAGTCGAAGCGGCGAGTAATTGAACAACTGAGCAGGATTTGGTGAAATGTCGCTTGTCAATCGCACGGGCTTTCGCTACTATTCCGCCCGCTTTGTAAAAGAGGGAAGCTAATGTCAGGTCAGCCACTGGTCATTGCCAATTGGAAAATGAACGGAAATCGCCAACTCGTTAGCGAAATGGCGGAGGCCCTGCGTGAGCAGCAACAATTGACCGCAGACGTTAATGTTGTGGTTTGCCCTCCAACGATTTTACTTCCAGCGTTGGCAGACGCCTGCTATTACGACGCTGTGGCAGTCGGCGCACAAGATGTTTCGCAACATGCGGAAGGCGCTTTCACTGGAGAAACCTCGGTGAACATGTTGCGAGAAGCCGCGGTTGAATATGTGTTGGTGGGGCATTCAGAGCGCCGCCAAATGCATCATGAAACGGATGCAGTGGTTGCCGATAAGTTGCAGGCAGTCACGAGTAGTGGTTTGAAAGCGGTGTTGTGTGTCGGTGAAAATGCCGAGCAACGTGAGTCTGAACAAACCTTTGCGGTGATTAAACAACAATTGCAGCAGGCTTTGTCGGGGTTAACTGCCACACAATTGAGCCATACGATTGTTGCTTATGAACCGGTCTGGGCTATAGGCACTGGATTAACCGCTTCGCCACAGCAAGCGGAACAGGTTCATCAGTTTATTCGCCAACTGCTGACTGAATTGAATACTAACGTCGGTGAGCAAATGCAGATACTTTACGGCGGCTCAGTAAAAGCGGATAATGCCGAGCAATTATTTGCGCAACCATCAATTGACGGTGGGTTAATTGGTGGCGCCAGCTTAAAGCCTGATGCTTTTATCGCGATTTGTCAGGCTGCTAGAGGGAAATAGTATGTACGAATTTTTAATGATTACGTTTTTGATTGTTGCATTGGCACTGATCGGCTTGGTGTTAATTCAACAAGGTAAGGGTGCGGACATGGGAGCCTCTTTTGGCTCGGGCGCATCAAACACCGTGTTTGGTTCTTCTGGTTCAGGTAACTTCCTGACTCGCAGTACTGCTGTGCTAGCCGTATTGTTCTTTGTGCTAAGTTTGGTGTTGGGCAATATGGCGACTTCGCATGACAGCGATATGACAGATTTCTCTGATTTATCTGCACCGGCGCAACAGCAGTCAGAACAGCCAGCCGCAGAACAACAGCCCGCTGAGCAAATGCCGCCAGCAGGTGAAGCTGAGCAACCACAGCCGCAAGGCGACGTGCCGCCAGCAGAGTAACGTTTTTCGCAGAAGTGGTGGAATTGGTAGACACGCTATCTTGAGGGGGTAGTGCTCTAACGGGCGTGCGGGTTCAAGTCCCGCCTTCTGCACCAAAATTGTTTCGCCAGAAGTGGTTTTACTGGTTGAAAATTCAAGAGAAAACCTTATAATACTTGGCAAGTTTCGGGCGCGGGGTGGAGCAGTCTGGTAGCTCGTCGGGCTCATAACCCGAAGGTCGTCGGTTCAAATCCGGCCCCCGCAACCAATTATTCTAGTCGCTTGTCGAGTTAAGCTCGACTAGAATAACGACAAAGGGTCCAGTGTTTAGAAAGCCCCGCTTTAGCTCGGGGCTTTTTACTATGTGACCTAAGCCACCCTACGGAGTGGCCTTAACACTGGGCGTTTACGCCCTTTTTTCGTTTTTAGGAGATGATATTTGGCTCGTATAGAAGATCGATTGACCGACATGATCCGGCCCGCCGTCGAAGCCTTAGACTTCGAGTTGTGGGGAGTTGAGTTCGTGCGTGCAGGAAAACATTCAACATTGCGGGTGTATATTGATAGCCCCAACGGTATTAGCGTGGACGATTGCGCTGATGTCAGTCACCAAGTGAGTGCACTGTTGGACGTGGAAGATCCGATTTCTAGCGAATACTACTTAGAAGTATCGTCACCCGGCATGGAGCGTCCATTCTTTCAAGCGCAACAGATGCAAGATTATGTTGGCGAAACGGTGGCGTTTGAGCTTCTTGCGGCGCGCAACAATAAGCGCAAATTTAAGGCCCAATTGGTAGCGGTTGATGAACAACAACTAACCCTAGCAGTTGATGGCGAAACATTGCAGGTGAGCATGTCTGATGTGAAGAAAGCTCAACTGGTTCCAAGCTTTGATTAAGGATTTCGTTGGCGAGGCAACATACTCATGAATAAAGAAATACTGTTAGTAGCAGAAGCGGTTTCTAACGAGAAAGCGGTGCCGCGGGAAAAAATTTTTGAAGCGCTGGAATCAGCGTTGGCTCATGCAACGAAAAAGAAGTATGAGGGCGACATCGATGTTCGTATCGAAATTGACCGTACTTCCGGCGAGTTCGACACTTTCCGTCGTTGGTTAGTGGTAGAAGATACCGGCGAAGGTTTAGAACACCCGTTCCGTGAAATCGGTCTGGAAGCAGCCCAGTACGAAGATCCAAGCATCGGTTTGGGTGATTATATTGAAGAGCAGATCGAATCGATTGAATTCGACCGTATTACTACCCAAACCGCAAAGCAAGTGATTGTGCAGAAAGTCCGCGAAGCGGAACGTGCGCAGATTGTTGATGCATATAAAGAGCAAGTCGGCGAATTGGTTAGCGGTATTGTTAAGCGTGCCAACCGTGAACACGTAATCCTTGATTTAGGTAACAACGCGGAAGCGATTATTTACCGCGAAGAAATGTTGCCGCGGGAATCGGTTCGACCCGGTGACCGAGTTCGTGGTTTGCTTTACGACGTCCGTCCAGAAGCTCGCGGTGCTCAGCTATTTGTTAGCCGTACACGGCCGGAATTCTTGATTGAATTGTTCCGCATTGAAGTGCCAGAAATTGGCGAAGAAATGATTGAAATTCGTGGCGCCGCACGCGACCCAGGTTCACGCGCGAAAATTGCAGTGAAAAGTAATGACCGCCGTATTGACCCCGTGGGTGCGTGCGTAGGTATGCGTGGTGCGCGAGTGCAAGCCGTATCGGGAGAACTGGGCGGCGAGCGCGTTGATATTGTGTTGTGGGATGATAACCCAGCACAATTCGTGATTAACGCCATGGCTCCAGCGGAAGTATCATCGATTGTTGTTGATGAAGATGCGCACACTATGGACGTTGCTGTCGAAGAAGGGAATTTGGCGCAAGCGATTGGTAAGAGCGGACAAAACGTACGCTTGGCGAGTCAGTTAACTGGCTGGAGCTTGAACGTAATGACCGTTGAAGACTTTGCCAGCAAAAACGAAGAAGAAACACAACGCTTAGCAAACTTGTTCATCGAATCATTAGGCATTGATGAGGACTTTGCCTTAGTGCTTGTTGATGAAGGTTTCTCGTCGTTGGAAGAAGTGGCCTACGTGCCAGTTTCTGAGCTCTTAGAAATCGACGGCATGGATGAAGATATTGTAGAGGAGCTGCGGAGTCGAGCGAAAGCTTACTTGACGACCAAAGCCCTGGCTGATGAAGAATCTTTAGAGTCGGCTGAACCAGATGAAACGCTACTGAATCTCGAAGGAATGGATCGTCATCTGGCCTATATATTGGCAAGCAAGGGTATTGTTACCTTGGAAGACCTGGCAGAACAGGGTATCGACGATCTTGCCGATATCGAGCAATTGAACGAGCAACAAGCGGGCGACTTGATCATGAAAGCGCGCAACATTTGCTGGTTCAGTGAAGAACAGTAAAGCGATCAGCGGAGGTACAACAGACTATGGAAGAAGTAACGCTAGATAAACTGGCAAAAGACGTCGGTACAACGGTTGATCGTCTGGTACAGCAATTTGCCGAAGCCGGAATTAAGAAAACGGCAGGCGACGCAGTAACAGAGGATGAAAAGCAAAAGCTTTTGGCGCATTTGAACAAGCAGCATGGCGGTGAAGGCAGTGCTGAGCCGAGTAAAATGACCCTCAAGCGTAAAACCAAAAGCACCTTAAGCTTAGGCGGGGGCGGCCAAGGTCGTTCGAAAGCGGTTCAGGTCGAAGTTCGGAAGAAGCGGACTTACGTGAAGCGCAACCCGCAAGAAGAGCAAGAGCGTGAAGAACAAGAGCGCCTGCAGAAAGAGCAGGAAGCGGCAGAGGCTAAACGCTTAGCAGAAGAAAAGGCAAAAGCCGAAGAAGCTCGTAAAAAAGCTGAAGCGAAAGCCAAAGCTGAAAAAGAGAAAGAAGAGAAGTCGCGTAAAGAGAAAGAAAAGGCGCGGCAGAAAGCGGAAGCCGAAAAACGTGCGGCGATGACCCCTGAAGAACGCAAAAAAGCGGATGAAGCGAAAGCGGAAGCCGAACGTCTGAAGCGTCAACAGGAAGAAGAAGCGCGTAAGAAGGCTGAGGCAGAAGCGGAGAAGCAGGCAGAAGAAGCCCGTAAACTTGCTGAGGAAAATGCCAAGCGTTGGGAAGAAGAAGAGCAGCAACGCAAGCAACGTGAAGAAGAAGACGTTCACTTCACTACCTCTTCAACGGCTCAAGAAGCGGAAGAAGCGCAAGACCGTGATGAAGAAAATCGCAGTCGTCGACGCAGTAAAAAGCGTCGTCGTAAAGATGATGAACGCGATGAAGCACCACGTCGCGAGAAGCGCCGTAAGGGCGGTCGTCGTCCATCAACACTACAGCAAGGCTTTAATAAGCCTGCAGCGCCAGTAGAACGTGAAGTTAAGATTGGTGAAACCATTACTGTGGGTGAATTGGCTAACCGCATGGCGGTAAAAGCCGGTGACCTAATTAAAACCATGATGAAAATGGGTGAAATGGTCACCATTAACCAAATCTTGGACCAAGATACCGCAGCCCTGGTGGTCGAGGAAATGGGTCACAAGCCGGTGGTGGTGAAAGACAACGCGCTAGAAGAAGAAGTGTTGGCGGATCGCGGTGAAGAAGGCGAAGCCGTTGCTCGAGCTCCAGTGGTGACTGTTATGGGCCACGTTGACCATGGTAAAACCTCATTGTTGGATTATATCCGTAAAGCCAAGGTCGCCTCTGGCGAGGCTGGCGGTATTACCCAGCATATCGGTGCCTACCATGTAGAGACAGGGCACGGCATGATCACCTTCTTGGATACGCCTGGACACGCGGCGTTTACCTCGATGCGAGCCCGTGGCGCCGGCGCTACCGATGTTGTTATCTTGGTGGTTGCTGCTGATGATGGTGTGATGCCACAAACGAAAGAAGCTATCCAGCATGCGAAAGCAGCGGGCGTGCCGATTGTCGTTGCCATCAACAAAATGGATAAAGAAGAAGCGGATCCTGATCGGGTTAAAAATGAATTGGCCCAGCATGACGTGATTCCAGAAGAGTGGGGTGGAGATACCCAATTTATTCCGGTCTCCGCGCACAGCGGTCAAGGTATTGATGCATTGCTAGAAGGTATTTTGCTGCAATCTGAATTGCTCGATTTGAAAGCAGTGAAAACCGGTATGGCGCAAGGTATCGTGATCGAATCACGGCTAGACCGTGGTCGCGGCCCAGTCGCAACAATCTTGGTTCAACGCGGCACCTTGAACAAAGGCGATATCGTGCTCTGTGGTTTGGAATACGGTCGCATCCGTGCCATGCGTGACGAAGTTGGCCGCGAAATTGAATCAGCGGGTCCATCGATCCCAGTAGAAATCTTGGGTCTGTCCGGTGTTCCGGCCGCTGGCGATGAAGCGACGGTCGTGAAAGACGAGCGTAAAGCGCGTGAAGTGGCAAACTACCGTCAAGGTAAATACCGTGATGTGAAATTAGCGAAACAACAGAAAGCCAAGCTTGAAAACATGTTTGCGAACATGGAAGAAGGCGAGGTGGCGGAACTGAACATTGTTTTGAAATCGGATGTTCAAGGCTCGCTAGAAGCCATTTCTGACTCGCTGGTGAAACTGTCGACTGACGAAGTGAAAGTTAACATCATTGGTAGCGGTGTTGGTGGTATCACCGAGACTGACGTGGCCTTAGCAAGTGCCTCGAACGCTATCGTGGTGGGCTTTAACGTCCGTGCTGAAGTTGCTGCGAAAAAACTGGTAGAACAAGAGAACGTTGATTTGCGCTATTACAGCGTTATCTACGACTTGATCGACGAAGTTAAGCAAGCGATGTCAGGCATGTTGGCTCCAGAGTTCAAGCAAGAAATCATCGGTCTTGCCGAAGTTCGTGACGTGTTCAAGTCACCGAAAATCGGTGCAATCGCGGGTTGTATGGTGACCGAGGGTGTGGTTAAACGCTCAGCACCTATCCGTGTATTGCGTGACAACGTGGTGATTTACGAAGGTGAGCTCGAGTCTTTACGCCGCTTTAAAGACGACGTCCAAGAAGTCCGTAACGGCATGGAATGTGGTATCGGCGTGAAGAACTACAATGATGTGAAAGAAGGCGACCAAATTGAAGTTTATGAAGTCGTCGAAGTTTCACGTAGCCTGTAATAAAGGAACAGCATGAACCGTGAATTTAATCGCACTGATCGCGTTGCACAGCAGTTGCAACGCGAGATTGCGGTCATAATGCAACGCGAGATGAAAGATCCACGAGTGGCAATGGTCACCGTCTCGGATGTCGAAGTGTCGCGTGACTTGTCTTATGCCAAGGTGTTTGTGACCTTTTTGCATGATGACCAAGGGCAAATTAAAGACAGCCTGAAGGTGCTAAATCAAGCGGCAGGGTTTATTCGTTCACTGCTCGGCAAACGGATCAAGGCACGGGTGGTTCCTGAGCTGAAGTTCCAACATGATCCTTCGTTAAATGAAGGTATCCGAATGTCGCGTCTAGTCGATGAGGCTAGACGTCGCGACAGCGATTATAAATCTTCGGATTCTGATAGCGACTAGAGACCATGCCAAAGCAAGCAAAAAACAAAGGGCGCCCGATCAGTGGCGTCTTTTTATTGGATAAGCCGAAGTCAGTCAGCTCCAACCACGCGATGATGCGGGTTAAGCGGCTGTTCGATGCGCAAAAAGCTGGCCATACAGGGGCTTTAGACCCTTTGGCTACCGGCGTTCTTCCCGTTTGTTTGGGAGAGGCAACAAAATTTTCGCAATACTTGTTAGACGCCGACAAGACTTATGAAGTGGTGGCACGATTAGGCGCTAGAACCACAACCAGTGATGCCGAGGGTGAGATTGTCGAAAGCCACCCGGTCGCCGTCTCCGAGGCTCAAATACGCGCTTGTTTGACAACCTTTGAAGGGCCTCAGCAACAAAGTCCGTCGATGTTCTCCGCGTTAAAATATGAAGGCCGTCCGCTGTACTACTATGCCCGCAAAGGTATTGAGGTACCGCGTAAAGTCCGTACCATCACTATCCACCAGATAACCTGGCTAGGGTTTAACGAAGATAGCGTAACCTTGCGTGTCCGTTGCAGTAAAGGCACCTATATTCGCACTTTAGTCGATGATATTGGGCAAGCACTAGGCTGTGGCGCCTACGTTGCCGAGTTGCGCCGTACTGAAGTGGCGGGAATTAACTGTGAAACGCTTTATACCCTAGCGCAATTAGAGCAGCAGCTGGACGTGGCGAGCGACCGCTGTGATGGTTGGCTATTGCCCGTAGATGCGTTGATTCAACAATTACCTGTTGTCACGGTTTCAGCGGCGGAGGCGCAGGCATATATGCATGGGCAGCCGATAGTTGGTGATGCCGAACAGGTTGCGCATGAAGAATACCGCATTAAACGTGAAGATGGTGTGTTTCTAGGAACGGGAAAACAAAAAAAAGGCAAAATTTGGCCAAAACGCCGTGTTTTACTGCCAGAATAGATTGCAGTAAAGCGTTAACGCCCGTATAATGCGCGGCGCATCCCTACGCTGAATTAGTGATTGGTGTGGGGCAAATTTTCATATTAGGAGTCAGTTATGTCACTAACTGTAGAGCAAAAAGCAGAAATCGTAGAAAAATTCGGTCGTGGTGAAAACGACACCGGTTCTACTGAAGTTCAAGTAGCATTGTTAACCGCGAACATCAACGAGTTACAAGGCCACTTTAAAGCGCACGCGAAAGACCACCACTCACGTCGTGGTTTGTTACGTATGGTTAGCCAGCGTCGTAAACTGTTGGACTACCTTAAGCGTAAAGATAATCAGCGTTACTTAACGTTGATCGAAACATTGGGTCTGCGTCGCTAATAGCAGCCAAATGGCAAAGATTGAGAAAAAGGAGCCGATTGCGGCTCCTTTTTTGTTTTCTGACTCTTAATTTCTACCAATTTCCCGTATACTATGGGGCGAAAATAAACAGTGAAAATACAGGTGCCAATCCGGGTACCTTGAAAATACAGGTAAAGGAAACATCAACGTGAATCCGATTACGAAAAAATTCCAATATGGACAGCACACAGTAACGCTTGAAACAGGCGTTATGGCACGTCAAGCAACCGCTGCGGTATTGGCTAGCATGGACGACACAACAGTATTAGTGACTGTTGTCGCCAAGAAAGAAGCGAAAGAAGGGCAAAACTTCTTCCCGCTGACAGTAAACTACCAAGAGCGTACTTACGCAGCCGGTAAAATTCCTGGTGGCTTTTTCAAACGTGAAGGCCGCCCCAGCGAGAATGAAACATTAACGTCTCGCTTAATCGACCGTCCAATCCGTCCGTTATTTCCTGACGGCTTTTTGAACGAAGTACAAGTGGTTGCAACCGTAGTATCGGTCAATCCACAAATTTCTCCTGATATCGTTGCCTTAATTGGTGCTTCTGCAGCGCTGACAATTGCGGGTTGCCCGTTTAATGGTCCTTTAGGCGCAGCACGCGTGGGTGTTATCAACGACGAATACGTGTTGAACCCAAGCCAAGACGAATTAGCTGAGTCAAAATTGGACTTGGTTGTCGCGGGTACAGAAAACGCGGTATTGATGGTTGAGTCAGAAGCTGAGTTGTTGACTGAAGACCAGATGCTGGGTGCGGTAATGTACGGTCACGATGCTATGCAAACCGTTATCAGCGCAATCAACGAATTTGCCGCAGAAGTCGGCAATGAAAAATGGGATTGGCAGCCACCAGCAACCAACGAAGCGCTGCTTGGTAAAGTCAAAGCCTTGGCCGAAGACGGTATTGGCGAAGCTTATCGGATTACCGAGAAGACCGAGCGTTACGCACAATTAAGCGCTCTGAAAGAGCAAGTTGTCGAGAAGCTGAAAGGCGAAGATGACGCACTGGATACGCAAGAAGTGGGTGACTTGTTCCACGCCATTGAAAAAGACGTGGTTCGTAGCCGCATCTTGGCTGGTGAGAAGCGCATCGACGGTCGTGATCCAGACATGGTGCGCGCGATCAGCGTGGCGACTGGGGTATTGCCTCGTACACACGGTTCAGCCCTATTCACTCGTGGTGAAACGCAGGCGTTGGTAACCGCGACCTTAGGTACGGACCGCGATGCGCAGATGATTGATGACATCATCGGCGAGAAGACCAGTCGCTTCATGTTGCACTACAACTTCCCTCCTTACTGTGTTGGTGAAACGGGCATGATGGGCTCGCCAAAACGTCGTGAAATCGGTCACGGTCGCTTGGCTAAGCGTGGTATTCAGGCGGTTATGCCAAGCCATGACGAATTCCCATACACCATTCGTGTGGTATCAGAAATCACTGAGTCAAACGGCTCAAGCTCAATGGCCTCTGTTTGTGGTTCATCACTTGCATTGATGGACGCGGGCGTACCGATTAAATCATCGGTTGCTGGTATCGCAATGGGCTTGGTGAAGAGCGGTGATAAGCACGTAGTATTGTCGGATATTCTCGGTGACGAAGATCACTTGGGTGATATGGACTTTAAAGTAGCGGGTAACACTGATGGCGTTACAGCACTACAAATGGACATTAAAATCGACGGTATTACGCGCGAAATCATGGAGCAAGCGTTAGCGCAAGCAAAAGCAGCGCGTTTGCATATCTTAACTGTGATGGACGAAGCCATTGGTGGTCACCGCGAAGAATTGTCGGCATTTGCACCACGTTTCCACACTGTGAAAATCAGCCCAGATAAGATCAAAGATGTTATCGGTAAAGGTGGCGCGGTTATCCGTGAGCTTACTGAGTCGACTAACACCAATATCGAAATCGGTGATGATGGTACGATCAAGATTGCTGCAACCGATCAAGCCGATGCTGAGGCAGCCATTGCGCGTATCGAAGAAATCACAGCAGATGTTGAAGTGGGCAAAATTTACCAAGGTAAAGTTGCACGTATCGTTGATTTCGGTGCGTTCGTAACGGTACTACCGGGTAAAGACGGTTTAGTTCATATTTCGCAAATCGCTGAAGAGCGTGTGAACGACGTTAACGACTATTTGAAAGTGGGTGACACGGTTCCCGTTAAAGTATTGGAAATCGATCGCCAAGGTCGTGTGCGCTTGTCAATGAAAGAGGCTGCTGAAAAGCCGGCTGAAGCAAACAACGCAGAAGCGGAAAAAACCGAGTCGAATGACGAATAAGGTCGACGACGCGAAATAAAAAAGAGCGCTGCGGCGCTCTTTTTTTTGTGCCGTTATAATGCCATCGCTTTGTCTCTGTAGGGGGTTCTATGCTCTAATAGCAGTAACGAGGTATAGGATATTAGCGATCATGAAATATGTATTAACCTGCCTGTCGTTGCTCACGCTGCTAAGTGGCTGTGCGACACTATCCTCAGGCTCTCAAACGCAGCAAGCTTTGGTTATAGCAGAGCCAGAACAAGCGCCATTTAATTATCAATTGGAATTATCCAAGCTAAGTGACATTCTAGCTCAGGAGCTTACTGCAGAGCAGAAGGGACTGGTTTATTACCGTCGGGGCGCACTATATGACGCGATGGGGCTGCGAACCTTAGCACGAATTGATTTTAATCGGGCCTTGGAATATCGCCCCAGGCTTGCTGACGCATATAACTTTTTGGGCATCCAATACACCGAGATGCAAGAGTTTCAATATGCCTATGAAGCATTTGATTCAGCCATTGAACTCAACCCAGAACATCAATACGCCTATTTAAACCGCGGTTTGGCGGAGTACTATGACCAAAGAATCGATCTTTCCCACCAAGACTTACTGCGTCATTACAAAGCACAAAAGCAAGATCCTTATCGGTTAATCTGGTTATATTTGGTAGAAGTAGAGCAAGACCCTAAAGGCGCCGCAAAAAAGCTTCGCCAACGGCAGCAACAGTTAGCCGGCGATGATTGGTCGAATAGTTTGGTGGAACTGTTTTTGGGCGATATCAGTGAAGCCAAATTTTTACAGGGATTGACGGCCAATCTGCACGAAGAAGAAACCCTCACTGAAAGACTGTGTGAGGCCTATTTCTATCTCGGTAAATACCAGCAGCTTCGACACAACTGGCGGCAGGCGATTAACTATTTCAAATTGGCGTTAACAACCAATGTTTATGAGTTTGTTGAACATCGTTTTGCCAGCGTCGAATTACAGCGCAGTAGAGCACAGTTAACGGCTGAGTAACCGAATGGCGAAATGGTCTTGGTTAATTGTCACGCTGATGCTGCTTGCTGTTATTCGAAGTGACAGCGTACCAAGCCAGCAGCAACGGCTGTGGCAACAAGCTATTGATGGGGGAGCGGAGGCGCAGTTTCTGGTTGCGCAACAGTACTGGCAGCAACAGCAACATTCGCAGGCGTGGTATTGGTGGCAACGTGCGGGCGAAGCAGGGCAAGCCAGCGCAATTAAACAGCTGCAAAAACACTTTCCTCGACAGCGCCGGCGTTGGTTACAATTGGCTGTAGATAACGGTTCTGCTCTGGCGATTGCAGAATTGGCGCAGTTGGAACTGCGCCAGCGGACATTTGGCGACTGGCTAAGTCACTGGCAAAAGCGCTGGCGTAGCGCCGTGGTGCAACGTTTTCGCAAGCAGTGTGCATTGCCGGTGAGCGTGCGAGCTGACCATCCCGTGTCAGCACAGCGGGTTTATCGCTTAGTCGAACATTTACTGGAGAGTCCTCTGGCTGAATTTGACTGGTGTTTCCAATGGCACTCAGCGCCGCTGCATTGTAACTACCAAGATTCAGCACGAGTGACCTGCAACGCATCCGATTCGCGTCGCGAATTGCGCTTAGTCAAACAAGGCGGCGCATATGCGACGCCGACGCTATTGTATTTGCCGCGGGCCGCGAACTTTACGGTATTTCTGCATGAACTTGGACATTGGCTCGGCCTTGCCGATGAATACCCCATGGCGAGCGCGCTAGCGCAGCAATTTTGTCATGGTCAATACCGCCAGCAACCGTTAAATATCGTTGTTACCCAGAGTCAGCGTCTAACGGCATCTGAGTTAAAGCAACTTTACCGACGTTTACCGTGGCGGTTTGCGGTGGCTAGTTGGCAACAGTTAGCGACGCAAGAGCAAGATGGTTACTGGCGTTTAGGTTCTAACCATGCTTTTGGGCTTCATCCCGCGGCAACTTGTGATCAAGTGAAGGGCGTCTATGCCTGGAAAGCGGTGGCACAGACCACCGCGATGCAAGTGCAAGAGAGTCGTGTTTGGCCGCCGCTGTACCTCGAGTTGATACAACAGCGTCTGGCAACTAACAACGATTAAGCCAAGCTCATCGCCACCTGTGCCATCATCACTACAGGGCAGAGGCTGGCGAAAAACCATACCAACGAACGTAGCTTATCAAAATCGGCAAGATACAAGCCATGGTAGACCACCCTTAACACAATAAAGGTGATGGCAAGCCCTTGCATCTTATCGTTGGCGTTGTCGGTCGCTATGACTAATAGTACTGCCGCCGCGTAAAAGGTAAACGCTTCGTACGCATTGTAGTGCCCCGCGACCGCTCGAGCGCCAATACCCGTAAGCTTTTGCTGTTGGGCACGCGGGTGATGGTTATCGTAGCCACCTTGGCGATTTTGGAAATAAATCACTGGTGCTTTAGCCAGCACCGGCAATAACCCTGCAATCAATAGACACCACACCAAGGTGCTCATAGCGGCTCCTAACGGACGGTTTCGCCTGCGGCTTGCAGGTCTGCATGGTACGACGAACGAACTAGCGGGCCACTGGCGATGTGGGTAAAGCCCATTTTTTCGCCTTCAATGCGGAACTGTTCAAATTCGTCAGGGGTAACGTAACGCTTTACCGGAATATGGTGACGGCTTGGCGCCAAGTATTGGCCGATGGTCAGCATATCGACGTCGTGTGCCCGTAGATCGCGCATCACCTCAAGGATCTCTTCGTTGGTTTCACCCAAGCCGACCATAAGGCCAGACTTAGTGCGCACGTCAGGCCGTTTTTCTTTGTACTGTTTCAACAAGTCTAGAGACCACTGGTAATTGGCCCCTGGGCGTGCTGCTTTATACATCCGTGGCACCGTTTCCAAGTTATGGTTGAATACATCCGGTGCTTCACCCTCAAGGATATCGATTGCCACTTTCATCCGACCGCGGAAATCAGGTACCAGTACTTCTACTTGGATGCCTGGGCTATAGCGGCGAATTTCGCGAATACAGTCAGCAAAGTGTTGAGCACCACCATCGCGAAGATCATCGCGGTCAACCGAGGTGATCACCACATACTTCACTTTCATATCGCGAATGGTTTCACCTAATTTGACCGCTTCATCAGGATCTGGCGGTAATGGACGCCCGTGGGCGACATCACAGAATGGACAACGGCGGGTACAAATATCCCCTAAAATCATAAAGGTGGCGGTACCGTGGTTGAAACATTCCGGTAAATTTGGACAAGAGGCTTCTTCACAAACTGAGTGCAAGCCATGTTTACGCATCGCTTGCTTTATTTCATCAATGCGTTGTGTTGAAGAGGGCAGTTTTACTTTTAACCACTCTGGTTTGCGCAATTGTTGGTCACGTTCAGTAGGAATCACTTGAACGGGAATCAGGGCCATTTTGTCGGCGTCGCGTAATTTAACGCCGGGTTCTACGCGTACTGGTTTAGACATAAGCTTCAGCGAGTCCCTTGTGTTGTATCAGGGTTTGATATTTAAGCTGCTGTGCAAAAATTTCGACAACAGCATCGGCGGCCTCGGCAAAGCTTGTGGGGCCACCAATATCTGCGGTTTGAATCATATTCATGCCTACCAAACCACAGGGGTTGATTCTAGCAAATGGGGTTAAATCCATATTCACATTCAACGCCAAACCATGGAATGAACAGCCACGGCGAATGCGTAAGCCTAATGAACAGACTTTTTCCCCATTAACGTAAACGCCCGGAGCATCTGGTCGTGCGGCGGCGTCTACACCATACCGTTCTAACATTGCTACGATGGCGTTTTCAATGTGATTAACCAATTGTCTTACGCCAAGTTTTTTGCGCCGCAGGTCGATCATGAAATATATCACTACTTGACCTGGACCGTGGTAAGTCACTTGACCGCCGCGATCGACGTGGACTACTGGAATATCACCCGGCGCGAGCAAATGTTCTTCTTTACCGGCTTGCCCTTGAGTGAAAACGGGTGGGTGTTCTACCACCCATAATTCATCTTCAGTATCGGCTTGGCGTTCATCGGTAAAGGCTTGCATGGCATGCCATACAGGCTCATACGGTTGCCGGCCAAGTTGTCTTACGACCAGCGGAAGATCTCCGTTCATGGTATCACTCATGGTTTCAACGTGGTTAGACAGCTTGGCTATAAGACATAGCGAACATCGTCGATGTCAGCCAACGAGCGGTATAAAATCTCGATGTGTTGTTGGCTCTCGACCCGGACACTGACAGAAACCGAATGGTAATTGCCTTTACTGCTCGGTTTCACGGTAGGGCTGTAATCGCCAGGGGCATGTTGTTGCAGGACTTGCACGACCTTATCGGGTAATTGCTCAGTGGCAACACCCATCACTTTAAAGGTAAAGTGACATGGAAAGTCGACCAATTCGTCAAATCGTGTTTTTTGCATAACGCCCCCAACAACTACCGCAATAACGTATATGGGGCATTATACCATCAAGATCAATATCTGTCTGCGCCAGAATCCGTGCTCGAAGACTCTGGCGCAGGCACTTGCTGAGTTACTCCGCGAATTGTTTTTTCACGTAGTCCATCAAGCGTTTGAACAATCCGCCTTGCTCAACATCTTGCAACGTCACTAATGGGAATTGCGCAATATCTTCGCCATTTAACTGCAAGAATACGGTACCGACTTGCGTACCTTTAGCAAGCGGAGCTTGCAGTTCTTGGTTGAGTTCGAAGTTAGCTTTTAGGTTATCACGTTGACCTTTCGGTAAGGTAATAACCACATCTTTGCTCACACCCAAGTCGACTTGGTCGATGTTACCACCCCAAATACGCTGCGAAACAAAGCTTTCGCCCGCTTCATAGGCGGTGACGGTTTCGAAGTAGCGGAAACCATAGTTGAGCAACTTTTTGCTTTCAACTTTACGGGCTCGCTCGCTATCGGTGCCCATAACCACAGCGATTAAACGCGTGTCGCCTTCAACTGCCGAAGAGACTAAGCTATAACCCGCTTCGCTGGTGTGACCGGTCTTAATACCGTCAACATTCATGCTACGATCCCACAACAACGCGTTACGGTTATATTGCTTAATGTTGTTGTAGGTAAACGATTTCTTGGAATAAATTTTGTATTCCTCTGGCACTTGGTTGATCAGTGCTGAGGCAAGACGGGCCATATCGTGTGGCGTAGTATATTGGCCTGGATCCGATAATCCGTGACTATTTACGTAATGCGTGCCTGTCATGTTGAGTTCTTTTGCATAGGCGTTCATTAAATTCGCAAATGCGTCTTCACTGCCCGAAATATACTCGGCCATCGCCACGCAGGCATCGTTACCAGATGCGACGATAATACCTTGGTTCAAATCACCGACGCTGACCTTTTTGCCTACTTCGATAAACATTTTGGAAGATTCTGGAAAGTTTTTTGCCCAAGCATTTTCACTAATTGTAACCAGGTCGCTGCGGTTTATGCGACCTGCTTGTATTTCTTTACCAATGATAAAACTCGTCATCATTTTGGTTAAGCTTGCAGGGGCTAATTTTTTGTCCGCATTTTCGGAGGCAATAATTTTGCCCGTGGTGTGGTCAATTAATATATAGCCTTTCGCATCGATGGATGGCGGGCTAGGAACCACAGATTGTGCCATCGCGGTAAGAGAAATTGATGCCAGAACGGCAAGACCAAGTACTCGAGATAATATACGGGTCATCGTCATCATGCTTCTCAGTTGTGTTTATTGATTGGCGAAGATCGCCTTGAGTTAATGTTAGGACTTACGCTAGCCCGCGAGTATATCAGCTTTCCGGGCTATTAACATCTGCGGGCTGGGCTGGCACTCGGAAAGCACCAGGGTACCCTTGCACTCGGATAGACTGGAGCAGTTCTTGCGAGCGCGATGCCGGAATAGGGCCCAACAACAGTTTGTGTAGACCATTCTGTTGTTCAGTAGTTGCGGCAATATTGAACGTTTGTCGCAGATTTTTACCGAGTTGTCGTATTTTCGTAAGGTTACTTGACGCAGCGACCTGAATATAAAACAACGCTTCTTCATGGTCAGGAGCGGGGGCTGGTATTGCTAAGTCACTAGGCTGCGGCGCTAATTCATATGCCGCAGGATCTATGGCTTCAATGCGGACTGGCGCTGTTCCTGTTGAGAGCATATCGAGTTTATAGGCTGCAACATAGGACAAATCGATGACGCGATCAGAATGAAACGGACCTCGGTCATTCACGCGCACGACAACGGAACGCTGATTATTAAGGTTAGTGACGCGTACATACGTAGGTAGCGGCAAACGTTTATGTGCCGCGGTCATACTGTACATATCATAAAACTCGCCATTCGATGTCATGTGTCCATGGAATTTGCGGCCATACCAAGAGGCGATACCTTCTTGAACAAAGCCTTTTGCTGAGTCCAAAACATCGTAAAATTCTCCAAATAATTCATAATCGCGGGTGACATCAGGATTGATTGCATCGTCGCTTGGAACTGCGTCACGCAACTCATCCGGTGTCGGTACGCGACTCGGCGCACTATCATATTTATGACTATAACGCCCACTCGATGGGGTTGAGCTGCAGGCGCTAATGGTAATAGCGCAGAGCAAAATCGCGCTTTTCGTGAATACTGCGTTCATCGGTTACTTGTCGCTGGCTAACTGTTGGCTTAACTGATAGACCACCATCGCATAAAGCGGGCTGTGGTTATATCGTGTGATGACATAGAAGTTATGAAAGCCTAACCAGTAATTGGTTCCGTCAGCGGTTTGTAAAGGTATCACAGTTAATTCATTCGGTACTTGCTGTTCGACTGCAATGCCCTGATCGCGCAGTTGTTGTTGGGTTAGCGTCGGTTTTAGACCGTTATCCTTAAACTGTGCAAGCTTTGCATCGTCAGCAATATCAAATGCCACAGGCTCGCCTTTTTTGTAGCCATGTTCAGCGAAGTAGTTGGCTATACTACCAATGGCATCCACCGGGTTATTCATCAAATCGCGACGACCGTCGCCGTCGAAGTCGACGGCATAGTGGCGGTAACTCGATGAGATAAATTGCCCATATCCCATAGCACCAGCGTAGGAGCCACGTACAGAGTTAATATCCCAGCCTTCGTTGTTTGCTAAGGTCAAAAATTCGGCAAGCTCAGAGCGGAAAAATTCGGCGCGAGGCGGATAATGAAAGCCGAGTGTATAGAGCGAATCGAGTACCGAATACTTACCCTTATACTGCCCATAAAAGGTTTCCACACCGATGATCGCGACAATCAGCGATTGCGGTACACCATAAACATCTTCTGCGCGCTGCAACGCTTGTTGATATCGGCGTTGAAACGCTTTGCCTTGTTGCAGACGCTTTTCCGTCAAGAATATTGGGTAGTATTGGTACCAAGGTTTGGCTTCCCAAGGACGCTTGATGGCTCTCAACACATCTTGATTCACTGTCGCACTATCCAGCCACTCACGAATTTGTTCGCGACTGATACTGCTGTCATTGGCCAGTTGTTCAATAAACGCTTGCTGTACGTCGGCTTTAGTGGCCTGCCCCCAACAGCTAGCGCTAAAGAGGGCGAATGTGGCGGCTATTAAGGGAACATAACGCGGCATAGTTTTTCCTTATCTAATCGTCTCGCATGACCAAACGTTGGTGAGTCGCTATGGACATCAGCATACCGAAACCGGCAAGTAGCGTCACCATTGAAGTGCCGCCATAACTAATCAGTGGTAACGGTACACCGACCACGGGTAATAAGCCTGACACCATACCCATGTTAACAAAAACATAAACAAAAAAGGTCAGCGTCAAACTGCCGGCCAGCAGTTTTGAGTAAAGGTGTTGGGCGCGTGTTGCTAGTAACAGTCCGCGGTAAGTAATAAAGGCGTATAACGCCAGAAGCAAGATGACTCCAGTAAAGCCAAACTCTTCACTGAATACCGAGAAAATAAAATCGGTGTGGCGTTCCGGCAGAAACTCTAGTTGTGACTGGGTGCCATGTAACCAACCTTTGCCTTCAATGCCACCAGAGCCTATGGCAATTTTTGATTGAATAATGTGGTAGCCACTGCCGAGCGGATCGCGCTCTGGGTTGAGAAATGTCAGCACCCGCTGGCGCTGGTAATCATGCATTAAGAACAGCCAAAGAATGGGCGCAAAGGCGGACGCACTCAAAGCGCCAGCTATCACCAAGCGCCAGCTCAGGCCGCCGAGAAAGATCGCATAAAAGCCAGAACAAGCAATCAGTAACGAGGTACCTAAATCAGGTTGTTTAGCTATCAGTAAGGTTGGCAGGGCAATCAATGCAAAGGCACCTAGAAGACGCAAGAAGGTTGGTGGAATTGGCTGGCGCGCTATGTACCAAGCCATTACCATAGGCACGGCGAGCTTCATGATTTCCGATGGCTGAATGGTCAATGGGCCGATATCTAGCCATCGCTGTGCACCTTTACCGACTTCACCGAACAATAAGACGCAGGTAAGCAGAACGACGCCGCCAATGTAGAGCAAAGGTGACCAGCGACTTAACGTTAGCGCGGAAATTTGCGCGACAACCAACATAACCAACACCGCAATGCCAATGCGAATAGCTTGCCGGTAGACCATGTCGATGTCCTGGCCGCTGGCGCTGTAGACGACAAATAAGCTTATACAGCACAACACTAAAATCCCGACAAGTAGCGGGCCATCGATGTGGAGTTTTTGCAACAGCGGATTACGCTGGCGTTCTTCAGTCGTCTGCATCGTCGGCCTCAGTGCTAGCTGGGTGATAAAGGGTAAAATATAAGTCCATTAGTTCGCGAGCCATAGGCGCGGCAACGCTGCCGCCACCACCGGCATTTTCAACGGCAACGGCGATAGCGATTTCAGGCTCTTTAACCGGCGCAAAGCCAATATACATTGCGTTGTCGCGGAAGCGTTCCGCAATTTCATCAGCATTGTATTCTTCGTTGGCGCCCAAACTACGCACCTGAGCGGTTCCGGTTTTCCCGGCTGAGTCGTAAGGGGCATCGCCAAACGAACTATAGGCTGTGCCGTGAATGCTGTGAGTTACTGCTCGCATTGCATTGCGCACAATCTCCCAACTTTTTGGCTCATTAATACTGACCGGTGGGCGTTCTACCGGTTGGTATTTCTGGGTTTCGCCATCAATCACGGAATACGCCAAGAAATGCGGTTCTAAGTGTTTACCGCGGTTGGCGATAATGCTTGTTGCCACAGCAAGTTGTAGTGGGGTCGCGGTCCAGTAACTTTGACCAATGCCTACGGAGATTGTCTCGCCGGCATACCATGGCGCGTTGAAGCGGGCGCGTTTCCAGCCTCGGGATGGCATTACCGCATCGATCTCTTCGCTGATATCAATGCCGGTAAAGTTACCGAAACCAAATTCTTCCATTGAGCTGGAGATGAGATCAATACCCATCTTCAGTGATAAGTCATAATAAAAGGTATCGCAACTTTCGGTGATTGCAGTCGAAATATTAACCCAGCCATGTCCCCAAGATAGCCAATCTCGGTAACGGCGTTTGGCACCTTTAATTTCAAACCAACCTGGATCCCATATTCGTGAAGTCGGGGTAATAATATCGCGGTCTAGGGCGATAACGCCGAGCATCGGCTTGATGGTTGAAGCCGGCGGATAGCCGCCTTGTGTTGCGCGGTTAAGCAACGGACTATGTTTGGAGTTTAGCAAGCCTTGATAACGTTCATAGGAAATGCCGTTCACAAACCAGTTGGGATCGTAACTAGGGCGGCTGACCATTGCTAAAACGCCACCGGTACGGGTGTCCAGTAGCACAATACTGCCACGCTGGTCGTCCAGTAAATGGTAAGCTTTTTCCTGTAAGCGCATGTCCAGCGTTAGATGTAAATCTTCGCCAGGCTTTGGTGCCTCAACGTCGAGCGTTCGAACTACGCGACCTCGGTTATTTACCTCTACACGCTGATAGCCTACCTCGCCATGAAGACGTTGTTCGTAATATTTTTCAATACCCAGCTTACCGATGGTGCGGGTTGCGGCATAATTAGCGATGCGATTTTCTTTTTCTAAGCGCTGTACGTCGCGGCGATTGATTTTCGCAACGTAGCCTAAACCATGGGTGAGAATTTCTCCTTGAGGATAGTAGCGGCTAAGCCTTGCCTCAATACTTACCCCGGGAAAGCGATATTGTTGCGCGGCAAATTTTGCTAATTGTTGCTCGTTCAAATCGTCCATTAGGGTGATTTGCTGAAAACGCCGTTCACGTTTCCGTGCATCATCAAACGCTTGAATATTTTTTTCGGGAATATCGAGTAGGCGTTGTAGATCTTTCAACGTTGTTTCGATATCGCTGACTTCCTCTGGTACTACGTCTAAACTGAATATTGGCACGTTCTCTGCCAGTAATTGGCCATTGCGGTCATAAATAAGCCCACGGTTTGGCGCGAGTGGGAGTAGTTTAATCCGATTATCGTTGGAACGTGTTTGCAGGCTTTGGTATTCGATAACTTGCAGGTAGTAAAGATTGGCGACTAACACACCGAGTAGCACTAGGATAACAAATGCGCAAAATACCGTTCGCCGAAAAAACAGTTGAGCTTCAGCGCCGTGATCGCGAATGGTTTGACGTTTGCGCATGATGATTCTTCTTATTCCCTGTGGTAAGGGTGATTATTATTGATACTCCAAGCCCGATATAGGCTTTCGGCTACCACTATTCTGACCAACGGATGGGGTAGGGTCAATGGCGACAATGACCAGCGCTGTTCAGCGTGCTGCAGACATTCAGGGGAAAGCCCTTCAGGCCCGCCAATTAATAGCGAAACATTTCGCCCATCAAGTTGCCAGCGCTGCATTTGCTCCGCTAACTCGTTGGTTTGCCAAGCTTTACCGGTTACCTCTAAGGTGATAATTCGATTGCCTTTCGGCACCGCGGCAAGTAATGCTTCGCCTTCTTGCCGCAGAATGCGCGAGATATCTGCGTTTTTCCCACGTTTTCCTGGGGCAATTTCGTGTAACATCAGTTCGAAGTCTTTTGGAAAACGCTTTTGGTATTGCTGGAACCCCTCGGTTACCCAAGCGGGCATCTTTTGACCCACTGCAAGCAGTTGGATCTGCATTAATGCCCCCAGAGTTTCTCGAGCTGATAGAAGTCGCGGATAGATTCTTGCATGACATGTAGAACGACATCGCCAAGATCAACCAGTACCCACTCTGATTGCTCACCGCCTTCTTGCCCAATCGGCGGCATACCGGCGTGTTTTGCTTCAGTTGCTACGTGTTCAGCAATACTTTTTACGTGTGTCTTAGAATTACCCGAGCAGACAATCATGTATTCTGCGATGTCGGTTTTGCCGTGCACGTCCAACACTTGGATATCACGACCTTTTAAATCTTCAACTTTATCAATAACAAACTGGCGTAATTGTTCTGCTTGCAAAGCGTTACTTCTCCTAGACTTGATGAATCCAGTTATTTTACCACGGTCCACCAAAAGCTCATAAGTTTTGGTACAGTTGCTGCTGGCGAATATAGTCTATGACACCAGCCTGCAATGGAAGGTTCGCAAATTGTCGTTGCGCCAGTTGCTTGCGGATGGCGGTCGCAGATACGTCAAATTGTGGAATATCGGCAAGCCAAACACCACCGTGACGGGATCGTTGCAGGTCATTCGCTTGGCAGCGATGGGCAGTGACAAAGGCTTCGATGGTTGCCGACATAGTGCGAATAGAATAGCCAGGGCGCGGAAGTACTACTAAATGCGCTAATTCAGTGAGTTGCTGCCAGTTATACCAGCTATCCAGCGATAACAAAGAGTCCATGCCAATCACAAACAGCAATGCGTCTTGCGGAAACTGTTGGCGCCGCTGTTGCAGGGTGTTCGCGGTATACGATGGCCCTTGCTGCTGTAACTCCCAGTCATCCGCGATCCAACCTGCATGTTGTTGGCAAACGATGTCGACCATGGCTAGCCGATGTTGAGCGCTTGCCGCTGGCTGTGCTCGGTGCGGCGGAACCGCTGCTGGCAGCAAATGCCATTGGTCAACCGCAATACACTGAGTTAAGGCAGTCAAGGCTTGGGTATGGCCATCATGAATAGGGTCGAATGTGCCGCCAAAAAAGCCCCTAACTACCATCCCTCGCGCTCCACGCTCTCGCTAAACGGTGCCAAGTTCGCGCTCAGTTGCGGCTCGCACAGTAGGGTGATGATGTGAATCAATAGCGCTTTGGGGTCGTCACCATTTTGGCTCTTTAGTGCCATCTCCAACCGTTGTAGTAATTTCAACGCTTGCGTTAACGCGGCGCTGGGCATGTTCTGCGCGCGCTGCAAGTAACTTCCCTGTTGGTTACTCCAGATACCATGCTGACGCAGTAATGGCTGTGGATCTTGTTGCATTTGCTGCGCTTGTTGGAGTTCAGCCAATAGCGAGACTTCTCGCTGAATAAGCCATAACAAACGGTGGATATCGTCATCCTCTACTAGGATACGTTCCAGCTTATGCAGAGTCTCGGGCAAAGTGCGTTGATTCAGGCTGTCTTGCAAGTCGAACACGGAGTAACGGCTAGTATCTTGACTGCTCCGTATCACGTCATCGACACTGAGTACTTGCCCTGGAGCAACGCTAAGTTGCCATTTCGCCAGCTCTTGATCCAAGCCCAGCAAATTACCATCGTACCAATCGGCTAAGCGCTCTATCGCGTCGGCGTCGAATTGCAATTGGTAAGCACGAGCGCGCTGGTGAATGAAACGTGGGAGCTTACTGCGCTCGGGGGTATTTGCCATTAAAGTTGGACCATTATCGGCAAGTGCAGTAAACCATTTTGCTTTACGGTGTTCACGCTTTAGTTGTGAGCCGACAATAATTAAACATTGATCGCTTGGCAGTTGTGCACAGTATTGCTTCAGCGCATCCGCTCCCTCACGTCCCGGCTTGTTATCGGCAAGGTGCAACTCTATCACTGAGTAACTTGAGAACAGGCTCATCGCCTGTTGCGATTCGCTAATCACACCCCAGTCGAAGCTGGCATCCGCTGTCCAGCGTTGGTAGTCATCGATATTTTGCTGGCGACAGAAGGTTCTAACCGCACGGATAGCATCATCAATTAATAATGGCTCGCTGCCGAATAGGGAGAGTAATGGCGGCAATCCATTGCTATTGAGATAATCGCTTAGCTGTTCAGGATATAGCGTTTTCATAGCTCATCGTTAAGCCGAGCGATAATTTGTCGAACCATCCGCCGTGCCGCTTCAACGCGCATCTCTTCAACCAAAATCTCACGTTCACGGGTTTTGGCGAGAACGTAGTTGGGATCATCTTGATAGTCGCGAGCGACCTCGATATGCATCGCAATCGGTTGGTGTTTGGGTAACAGAATTTGGTAGTCAATTTGGTATAGCAATTGATATTCTGCGACCTGACCGCTTTTGAACAGTGATAGGGTGCGACGCTCTAGTCTATCACCGGTAATTTTGAGTCGCGTCTTGGCATCAGTATTGAGCGCGGCGCCAGCATTAATAAGCTGTTGGCGAATAATATCGGCCAGCCGATCGGAGGTGGTGCTTTGCACCGCGACCTGTTGCAGGCTATCCGGCAATTGGTAATGGTCGCGCAGGTGGAAGCCGCAAGCGCTCAATAGCAGCAGGCTTCCAACCGCGATTAAACCACGCAGACCTATCACTGACTGACAACCACGTTAAAGATTTTGCCGGGTACGTAAATTTTCTTACGCACAGTCATGCCTTCAACATGCTTTGCCACCGATGCCTCGGCAAAGGCAAGCTGCTCAACCTGTTCAGCCGATGCGTCCGCTGGCACATTAATTTTGCCGCGAACCTTGCCATTGACTTGAACCACGATGAGTTTTTCGTCTTCGATGAGGGCACTTTCATCCACCCGAGGCCAATCAGCGAAGCAAATCGACTGCTGGTGCCCCAGTTGTTGCCAAAGTACTTCACAGATGTGAGGGGTAATCGGCGCCAGTAACCGCACTACAGCATCGAGCGCTTCACCCATTACAGTGCGGTCAGCGTTGGACGCTAACGGGGCTTTTTGCAGAATATTTAGCAATTCCATAATTGCCGCGATGGCGGTGTTAAAGTGCTGACGACGGCCCATGTCATCACTCACCTTAGCGATGGTTTTGTGCAACTCACGACGGAGGTTTTTATGCGCTGCAGTGAGTTCTTCACTGTTGCTATGGCCGCCAGCGCTAATAAAGTCGTTTACCAGTTTCCACACTCGGCGTAAAAACCGTTGCGCGCCTTCAACACCCGAGTCTGACCACTCTAAGGTCATTTCTGGTGGAGCGGCAAACATCATAAACAAGCGTACAGTGTCGGCACCGTAGCGATCCACCATGGTTTGCGGGTCAATGCCATTATTCTTTGACTTCGACATTTTACTCATGCCAGCACTCTGTACCGGCTTGCCATCGATTTTAGAGATGGCCTCTGCGACACCACCTTTTTCGTCGCGTTTGATTTCGACGTCTAGCGGTGAAATCCACGTTTTACCGCCTTTTTCATCTTCACGGTAAAAGCTTTCTGCCAACACCATGCCTTGGCAGAGTAGACGTTTAAATGGTTCGTCTGAATCAACCAAGCCCTCATCGCGCAATAGCTTATGGAAGAAGCGTGCGTACAGGAGATGCAATATCGCATGCTCGATACCGCCAATGTATTGATCTACGGGTAACCAGTAGTTGGCCTTTTCTGGGTCCAACATCTGTTCATCATCATTGGCACAGCAGTAACGTGCGTAGTACCAAGACGACTCCATGAAGGTATCAAAGGTATCAGTTTCATGCTCGGCGGGTTGACCATTGTATTCGGTTTTACGCCACTCAGGGTCGGCTTTAATCGGTGATGTAACGCCGTCCATCTGCACGTCTTCGGGTAACAGTACCGGTAATTTTTCCGTAGGTACTGGAATTGAATCGCCATTGGCCAAGTTCAACATCGGGATAGGCGTTCCCCAATAACGCTGACGTGAGACGCCCCAGTCACGCAACCGGTAGTTGGTTTTACGTTCGGCGATACCTTGCTGCTGTAGCTTGTCGGCAATTTGGTCGAACGCTTCAGCTGAACTTAAGCCATTAAATTCATTGGAATTAATTAACGTGCCAGTCTCAGTGAGCGCGCCTTCGCTTAAGTCACCTGTGGCGCTAAAGGGTTCGATAACAGGCGTTATGGTAAGCTGATATTTGGTCGCAAACTCCCAGTCACGTTGGTCGTGTGCGGGTACGGCCATGACCGCGCCAGAGCCGTAGTCCATTAACACAAAGTTAGCGACCCAAATGGGTAGCTCTTCGCCGGTTAATGGATGCTTGGCCTTAAGCCCCGTGTCCATTCCCAGTTTTTCCATGGTTGCGAGGTCAGCTTCAGCCACTTTGGTGTTACGGCATTGCGCTAAAAACGCCTGTAATTGAGGATTGTTTTGCGCCGCTTCCTGGGCCAATGGGTGTTGTGCGGCAATCCCCATGTAGGAAACGCCATATAAGGTGTCTGGACGGGTAGTGTAAACGCTCAACGGTTGCTCGTGGTCAACCACCTGAAAGTCTATCTGTAACCCTTCAGAGCGACCGATCCAATTACGCTGCATCGCTTTTACTTGCTCTGGCCAGCCGTCTAACTGGTCTAAATCTTCAAGTAATTGATCGGCGTAGTCAGTGATTTTGATAAACCACTGTGGGATTTCTTTCTGTTCCACCACTGCGCCTGAACGCCAACCGCGGCCATCAATAACCTGCTCGTTGGCCAGAACTGTTTGGTCTACCGGATCCCAGTTAACCGTGGCGTGTTTTTTGTACACCAAGCCTTTCTCAAATAACTTGGTAAAAAACCATTGTTCCCAGCGGTAGTAGCTGGGTGAACAGGTCGCCACCTCGCGCGTCCAGTCGTAACCAAAGCCTAGGCTTTTCAACTGTTCACGCATGTAATCGATATTTTGGTAGGTCCATTTCGCCGGCGCAGTTTTATGCTGGATTGCAGCATTCTCCGCAGGCAAACCGAAAGCGTCCCAACCCATCGGTTGCAGAACATTTTTTCCTTGCATGCGTTGGTGGCGGCTAACAACATCTCCTAGCGTGTAATTACGCACGTGGCCCATGTGCAACTTACCACTGGGGTAAGGGAACATGGACAGGCAGTAAAACTTTTCTTTTGCCGGATCTTCGGTGACCTGAAAAACCTTTTCGGCTTCCCAACGCTTTTGCACATCGGCTTCAATTTCGGCCGGGTTATATTGTTCTTGCATAATTCTCGACGACTTTACGGTGAAAAATGGACGTAGTTAGGTTAAGCGATGGCGTACCATGCCACTAACATGATGATGATGCCCGCCAAACCAAAAAAGCTATATTCTACGCGTTCACGTTGTTGCGCTTCTGCATCTTCTGGATTTTTATGGAAGAAAAACATCAACAGTGAAGTAAGGCCTAAACAACCTGAGGCAACCAGTACCGCAAAAATGAATGCATCTAAAATATTAGTCATGGTGATATTCCATTACGTCTAGAGTTTGATGACAACGATTTGTTGAGTCAGCGTATAGTTTACTGATTTTCTTTGCCAATGACTATGTTAGCCGAGGCTCTTTTGCCGCACTAATCCCGCGAGTAGCGGCAGGATTCCTAAACAGCCCAACAGCCACGCCCATAAACTGCCAAAGCGCCAGTAACTGGTGGTTCCGCTAACTTCGGGAATGTCGGCGCTAAGCACGGTTGCAGTGAATTGTGGCGCGCGCGCCAACCAACGACCGCGTTCATCAACAATGCCACTGACTCCGTTATTGGTTGCTCTTAGCATTGGCCGACCTAACTCTTTGGCGCGCATGCGGGCTATTTCCATATGCTGCCAAGGACCGTGTGAGTCGCCAAACCAGGTATCGTTACTGACAGTTAACAGCGCGTCCGTATCGGCGCGGGTGTTTTCTCGCAGTTGTTCAGGGAAAGCCATTTCATAACAAATGGCAGGACTGAATTTAAGGTTATTGGCAATGATATTATCTTGCCGATAGGCGCCGCGACTAAACGATGACATGGGCAAATTAAACAGCGGAGCTAGGGGGCGCAATAGGTCGCCAAAAGGCACAAACTCACCAATCGGTAGGAGGTGGTGCTTTTGGTAGCGATTGCTGCTGCCATAGCGGTACGAACTTGGGTCATCGTCGCTGCGTTTACCCAGCACGATAATGGAATTATAAAACTCGTCCGTTTGCTGCTTATAGTCAATAATACCGCTAATGATGGCGCTATTGTTGTAATTGGCGGCATCATTGATGGATGCTAGAACGTCACCCGCGTAGGGCTCTAACGCAGTGATTGCCGATTCAGGCCAAACAATGACTTGGTGGTCATAGTGTGGGCGGGTGAGATCTAAATACTTTAATAGGGTGGGCCAGCGTTGTTCGGCTTGCCATTTTAATGATTGCGATACATTACCCTGCACCAACAATACTGAATGCGTTTTACCAGTGCGCTCAAGGCTTGAAAATTGTGGCAGTACGTAAGCACAGGCCCAAGCAACCAGCGGAATCAGCAACAACAGCGGTTGCCGTGTACGCAATACCATAGCCAAACACAGGGCAATCCATAGCACGACAACGGTAATCCCAACCTCGCCGATCCAAGGCGCCAGTTGGCCAAGCCAACCATCCGTTTGTGTATAACCGAGTGATAGCCATGGGAAACCGGTCAACAACCAGCCGCGCAAGCTTTCCGCCGCGAGCCATAACAGTGGCAGGGTGAATGTAGCGGCACGATGCTTGTTACGCAGCCATTGCCAGAGGCCAAAGGCGAGCGCGGGAAACAGCGCTAAGTAGGCAAAAAGTAAGAGTAGAATGCCTACCGTGGCAAACCAAGGCAGGCCACCATATTGGTCAATACTGACATAAATCCAACTAAGCCCTGCGGCGAACCAACCAAGCCCAAACCAGTAGCTGATCTTTGCGGTTTCGCGTGGCTGCTGTTGCCAAACTAGCAGAATGTGGAGGGTCGGCGCGATAATACCGAGAATGCCCCAATCGAACGGAGCATAGGCAAAAACGAGCGAGCCACCGAGGAGCAGAGCGCAGAGTCTCAACACAAGAGGGTGTTGGACAAACTGCCTCATTCGCTAGACTCCGTCTGCTCGTCCGGCAATGTCACTTGCAGTTGTTGAATACGGCGTTTATCGGCGTTGGTGACTTTGAATACTAGGCCACCAAGCGTTACTTCTTCACCCGGCTGAGGTAGATGACCAAAACCGTGTGCCACTAAGCCGCCGATAGTGTCATATTCTTCGTCTTCATACTGGGTGTCGAAGTAGTCATTAAAATCTTCAATGGTTGTTAGCGCCTTCACCGCATAACGAGACTTATTGATTTTGCGGATGTCGGCCTTTTCGTCTTCGTTATGGTCTGTTTCGTCTTCAATTTCACCGACGATTTCTTCCAGAATGTCCTCAATGGTGACCAATCCTGATACGCCGCCGTATTCATCGACAACAATGGCCATGTGGTAACGCTCTGAGCGAAATTCCTTGAGCAGTACATCAACACGTTTGCCCTCGGGAACAATCACCGCCGGGCGCATCACCCGTTCAAGGGCAAAGGGTTCTTCCGTCATACCAAAGCCAAAAGCCAGTAAGTCTTTAGCAAGCAAGATACCTTCTACGTGGTCTTTATTTTCCGAGACCACAGGAAAGCGACTGTGCTGACTATCGATGAGTATCGGCAGAAATGCTTCAACGCTCTGACTTTTGTCGATAGTGACCATCTGTGAGCGGGGGATCATGATGTCGCGCACTTTCAACTCAGCGACATCCAGTACGCCTTCGATCATTTCTTTCGTGTCGTTGTCGATCAGATCGCGTTCTTCTGCGTCTTGAATTAGATCGACAAGTTCTTCGCGGCTTTTCGGCTCACCAGTAAATACTTGTAACAGTTTTGCTGCCCAAGATTTCCCCGATGAACCGTTGCTAGAGTGGGGATTGTCGTCCGTCATTCAGCCGTTTAATCCTCTGTGATTGAACGAGTATTGCTGTTATCTAAATAAGGGTCGCGAATGCCGAAATGGGCGAGAATATCGCGTTCCAACTGTTCCATTTGCTCGGCTTCGTCTGCATCAATGTGGTCAAAACCGAGAAGATGCAGAGTACCGTGTATAATCATGTGCGTCCAGTGGTGTTGGACGCTTTTTTGTTGCGCTTCCGCCTCATTAATAATGACTTCCGCGGCGATCACAATGTCGCCGAGCAAATTCACTGGCAATTCAACGGGAGCCTCAAACGGAAAGGACAGCACATTTGTGAGTTTATCTTTGCCACGATATTCGCGGTTTAACTGTTGAATTTCGTCGTTATCGACAAAGCGCACAGTCAGTTCAGTATCAGCTTCATCTGCACCCGCCATGATCAGCGTCTGCGCAACCCACTGTTGCAATTGCTCAGCGCTAGGCAGGGTAGCGATGTTGTCGGTCGCCACTTGGCGGTCGATGATAATATCAGTCATGGTCGTGCTGCTGTTTAGCCTTTTGGCTTGTGTCGAATCGGTCATAGGCTTGGACAATCCGTTGTACTACCGGATGTCGAACCACATCGCCGGCTTGAAAGAAGGTAAAGCTGAGATCCTCAACATTGCTCAACACCTCGATGGCGTGGCGTAAGCCCGAGCGTTGCCCACGCGGCAAGTCAATTTGGGTAATATCGCCAGTAATGACCGCTTTTGAATTAAAGCCAATGCGCGTCAGGAACATCTTCATCTGCTCCATCGTAGTATTCTGGCTTTCATCCAGAATGATAAATGCATCGTTGAGTGTACGGCCACGCATATAGGCCAAAGGCGCGACCTCGATAACATTACGCTCGATCAGTTTTTCGACTTTCTCGAATCCCAGCATTTCAAACAGTGCGTCGTACAATGGGCGCAAATAGGGGTCGACTTTTTGCGACAAATCACCGGGTAAAAAGCCAAGCTTTTCACCGGCTTCTACCGCTGGACGGGTCAGCAAAATACGGCGAACTTCTTGGCGTTCTAGTGCGTCAACGGCGCAGGCAACGGCCAAGTAGGTTTTACCGGTACCGGCAGGACCGATACCAAAATTGACGTCGTGACCCAGAATCGCCCGAACATACTGCGCTTGATTGTGGTTCCGAGGCTTTATAATGCCGCGCTTGGTTTTCACATGCGTCATTTTTTCTGCGGCCGGATCGCTGTCGTCTTGCTCCAGCACTTTCGCCTGTTGAATCGCTAAGTGCACTTGTTGCGGCTCGATGTTTGCCGACTGACCTTTTAGCGGTTGGGTCTCAACATAAAGGTCGTGCAAAATCTTTTCTGTAGCCGCTACGGTGTGTGCTTTGCCGATAATGCGGAAATGATGACCACGATGACTGATTTCCACACCCAAGCGCCGTTCAATATGCTTGATGTTCTCATCAAAGGGTCCGCAAAGGGTAGAAAGCCGACGTAGGTCCGTCGGCTCTAAAGTGATATCTACGGTGGTTAGTTGATTACTCAATCGCTTCCTCTTTTGGTTACGATGCGGTTGGTTGCACTTGGCCTACGCCGAGTTCATCAATCGCATTATCGCGTTGGCGTTGGAGAATGGTTTGCGGTGCCGTATCTACTCGCAAACCCATGTCGCTTTCTTCGCGAATTAGGTCGCCACGCAATGAATTAGGTAGTACTTCAGTAATTTTCACATCAACGAATTGGCCAATCATGTGCGGCTGTCCGACAAAGTTGACCACGCGGTTGTTTTCGGTACGACCTGAAAGTTCCATCGGATTCTTTTTCGATGGGCCGGTGACCAAAATTCGTTGGTGAGTATCCAACATTCTGCGCGCGTGCGCTTGTGACTGCTGGTTTAGTCGTTGCTGTAATAACTGCAGCCGTTGTTTTTTGGTTTCTTCGCTAACGTCGTCAGGCAAGTCTGCCGCCGGCGTGCCAGGGCGAGCACTGTAGATGAAGCTGAAACTCATATCGAAATCGATGGTTTGGATCAGGTTCATGGTGTCTTCAAAGTCGCTATCGGTTTCACCAGGGAAGCCAATAATGAAATCGGATGACATGGCGATATCTGGTCGCACTTGCTTCAAACGGCGAATTTTCGATTTGTACTCCAACGCGGTGTGTCCACGTTTCATCATCGTCAACACCCGGTCTGACCCCGATTGAACCGGCAGGTGCAAGTGGCTAACCAGTTCTGGAATCGTGCCGTAGGCTTCAATGATATCGTCCGTAAATTCGACGGGGTGCGAGGTGGTGTAGCGGATCCGGTCAATACCGTCGATCGCTGCAACCAAATGCAACAACTCTGCAAATCGGCAAATACTGCCATCAAAATGTTCACCACGGTAGGCGTTAACATTTTGTCCTAGCAAGTTGACTTCGCGCACACCTTGTTCTGCCAATTGGGCAATCTCGTAGATCACGTCATCAACAGGACGGCTGACTTCTTCCCCGCGAGTGTAAGGCACCACGCAGAACGAACAGTATTTACTGCAGCCTTCCATAATCGACACAAACGCTGATGCGCCATCCGCTTTTGGTTCTGGTAAACGGTCGAATTTTTCGATTTCTGGGAAGGAAATATCGATCATCGGCGCATGATCGCTTTGCACTTGCTTCACCATTTCTGGCAAACGGTGCAAGGTTTGCGGGCCAAACACGATGTCGACAAATGGCGCACGTTGGCGAATTGCATCACCTTCTTGCGATGCGACGCAACCGCCTACACCAATCAGCAAATCAGGGTTTTTCTGCTTCAGGGTTTTCCAGCGACCTAATTGGTGGAACACCTTCTCCTGAGCCTTTTCCCGGATCGAGCAGGTATTCAGCAGAATGAGATCAGCGTCTTCGGCTTCTTCTGCGACATCGTAGCCATGGGTTGCGTGCAGTAGATCGGCCATTTTCGCCGAATCGTACTCGTTCATTTGGCAACCCCATGTCTTGATATATAACTTCTTACTCATGTTCACTCGATGCTGTTGGTGGTTAATAAAAAAGCACACTATTTTACCGTGGAACGGCCATGCTTGCCAACCGTCTAATCGCTAGCTTGCGCTGCGATGTCGGGTACGTACCGCAAGATAGCCTGCGCCGACGATAATGATCGCGCCCCAGAGCATGTGCCACGCCAATGCTTCATCAAAAAAGATATAGCCCATAAGCGAGGCAAATAACACCGAGCTATAGGTAAATACCCCGACCTTTGCCGCGGGGGCGGTAGCGAACGCCCGAGTCATAGCGAGCTGCCCCGTCACTGCAAGGGTTCCCATAAGTAGCACGGCTCCCCATTGCAATAGGTTCATTGGTTGCCACATCCACAGTAATGGAATGGCTGATACCAAGGTGGAAATTGCGGAAAAGTACAACACGATCTTACGTGTGGGCTCTGTCCGTGATAGCCGCCGGATCACGGTCTTGGTCATGGCGGCCATGGTTGCGGCCAAAAATGCTAACAGTACAATCGGCGACAATTGGTTGGCTAACGGATTGAGAAATACGAATACGCCAATAAAGCCAAAGATAATCGCGATCCATGTCTGCCGACTCACTGGCTCTTGTAGCCAAATGTAGCCCATTAGCGGAATAAGGAAGGGCGACATTAACAGCACTAAGGTTGCTTGTGCTAATGGGATAGTACTAATGGCGTAGAAAAATAAGTACATTGCTCCTAGCCCGACCAGACCTCGTACCCAGTGTAAACGCCAGCGCGTACTGGTAAGGGTTTGGCGCAGACCGTAGCGAAAAATCCATGGCAGCAGGATCACTAACGCCATGACATTGCGAAAAAATACTAGCTGCTCGAATGCAACGTCTGGGCTCAGTGCTTTTACCAGCGCACTGACACTGGCAAAGCACAGTTCTGCACTTAGCAGCAGTAGCGACGCAATAATGGTGGCACGTTGTGCGGATAGGCCGACAGACATGGCAGTAAAATTAGCTCCTAAGTGGGGCAAAAACTGGGGCCATTGTAACGGATTTTCGATGTAAATTATGGTATCAATAGCAAAACCTTGAGAATCATTCGTTATGTTATGGCAAAAATCGCAATAAACGGCGGCGGAATGGTCGGCGCGGCGCTGGCTTTGGGGCTTGCTGAGCGTCATCAAGTGGTGTTATTCGACCATGCCACTCCTAGCGCCTCAGAAGCACAGTGGGATTTGCGCATTTCTTCGGTTAGCCAAGGCAACTTAAACTGGCTGGCACGGTGGCAGATCGAAGACCTAGTGGATAAACACAAATGCCGAGACTACCAGCAGTTAGAAATTATCGACCAGCGGGGACAACGACTGGTTTGTGATGCCGAGGATGTTGCCGAGGCGCGATTGGGCGCCATGATCGAAAACCGCGCGTTGCGGCATGCGCTGTGGCAGCGTCTGCCGCAGAATGTCACGCAAGTCGTTGGCGATCCGCTCCAAGTATGGCAACCACAGCAGCAATTGTTGACCTGCCAAAGTGGTCAGCAATTTCCAGTAGATTTACTGATCGGTTGCGATGGCGCTCGTTCATGGGTTGCGCAACAACAGGACTTTGCTGTTGTTGCCGAAGATTATGACCAAGATTGCATTTTAGCCTTAGCCAAGCTGCCGCAAGCGGTTAGTGCAAAAACCTGGCAACAGTTTCGCGATGAGGGGCCCATTGCCCTGTTACCATTAACGCAAAATCAGGTCTGCTTAATTTTGTACCAGCGCCGACAAACGGTGGTCCGCTGGGGTGCAGAGGACAGTATGGCGGATCGGGTGAGCGATGCGTTTCAACCTTACCTCGGGCAATTATCGATCTCCCAGCTTGCCAGTTTTCCGCTCCGTCGCCAGCACGCGCGCCGTTATCATGTTGGCGCACATACGGCATTGGCAGGCGATGCAGCGCATACCATCCATCCCATGGCGGGTTTAGGTGTTAACTTAGGTTTTCATGATGCGCGGCAACTGGTTGCCAGTTTAAATAATGGCATTAGCGAAGCGGCGTTAGCCAATTATCAACGCCAGTGTCAGCGCTATAACCGTAAGGCTCTGGCGTTACTGGACGGCTTGCATCGTCTGAATACGGGTAATGGCGCTGAGCGGTTATTACGGCCGTTGCAGAGTGCCGCGCTGACGCTGCTAGGGCAGGTGCCACAGATGCGAAAATGGTTTATTCGACAAGCGCTCAACTGATCAACAGGCACAAAAAAACCGCCAACTGGCGGTTTCAAGATGGTGCGGAGGGGGGGACTTGAACCCCCACGAGCTTTCGCTCACTAGCACCTGAAGCTAGCGCGTCTACCAATTCCGCCACCACCGCTGAATCTTGACTGTTACTGCTTTGGGAAAATGGCTGGGGCACCAGGGATCGAACCTGGGAATCGCGGGATCAAAACCCGCTGCCTTACCGCTTGGCTATGCCCCATCCTTTTTCGGAAAGACACTCAACGTAAAGGATTGGCTGGGGCACCAGGGATCGAACCTGGGAATCGCGGGATCAAAACCCGCTGCCTTACCGCTTGGCTATGCCCCAATCCAGAAAAAGAATTTGGTGCGGACGGAGAGACTTGAACTCTCACGCCGTGAGGCACTGGAACCTAAATCCAGCGTGTCTACCAATTCCACCACGTCCGCAAATTCTTGGTGGCTACGGCGGGATTCGAACCTGCGACCCCAGCATTATGAGTGCTGTGCTCTAACCAGCTGAGCTACGTAGCCATGTTCAACGGTATCTCGTTGAGTGCGGCGCGTATTATGCAAATCGGCTTTGTCACCGTCAACCTCTTTTTCATAAAAAGTGAGGGATTCGCTACCGTTTGTTCAAAAAAACACTGATTTGCACAAATTACGACCAAACTACCAAGGTAAGCTGTCACCATTGCTGTGACGGAAACACCCAGTGTGTTCGAGATCCAGCTCTTCAATACGCTGGCGCAAACGTTCGGCCGCAGTCTCAGGTGGGATATCGCCTGCATGGTTGACCATATCGGTTTGCACAAAGCCCGGGTGAAGCAGCGCAACAGCAATACCTCGCGGTTTTAACTCATGGGCTAAAGATACGCCGCCGGCGTTGAGTGCTGCTTTTGACATACGATAGCCGTAGTGTCCACCAGAACCATTGTCTGCCATTGAACCCATGCGGCTGGTGATCAAAATCACTTTACTGCCTTCACTGAGGTTGTCAGCAAGAAACTCGGTCACACGAAGTGGGGCAATGGCGTTCACTTCATATTGGGCGCGGAAACTGCCAGCATCGAATTCGCCAAATTCGTCACGAATCAGTAAACCCGCGTTATTGATTAAGATGTCGATGTTTTGGTCGCCAAGGGTTTCTTTCAATCGCAATAGATCAGCAGCCTTAGTCACATCCACACCCTCAATGATATTCACATCCAGTTCGGTCAGCTGTTTTGAACTGTTGCGACATACCGCGGTAACTTTGTCACCGTTCGCAGCGTATTGTTGGGCGAAGGACAGACCGATACCTCGATTAGCCCCGGTGATCACAATATGACGCTTTGCCATGAATTATACTCCTCGTAACGGTTGATAGCGGTGTGTTAAACACCGCCTTTGGTTAATTTTTTCGGGTCAAGCAGTTGCGCTAATTTGTCGCGTCCGAGGTCGGTCATCTCATCGGCGACATCCAGCACCGGCCGTTTCTCTTTGTAAGCGCGCTTGGCAATTTCTGCCGCTTTGTTATAGCCAATCTCTGTGTTCAAAGCGGTCACCAGTATCGGATTCTTACTCAGCGCTTCATCCAAACGGTCTTGGTTTACTTCAAAGCTTTGGATGGCTTTGTCGGCTAAATGCATGCAACTGGTGCTGACAATCTCAATGCTCTGTAGCAAGTTGTAGGCAATTACCGGTAACATCACATTAAGCTGAAAGTTTCCTTGTTGAGCCGCAGTAGTAATCGTGGTGTGATTACCGTTTACCTGTGCCGCCACCATCGCCACGGCTTCTGGGATGACCGGGTTAACCTTACCTGGCATGATGCTGCTACCGGGTTGCAGGGCTTCTAGTTGAATTTCCCCCAAACCGGCAAGCGGACCGCTGTTCATCCAACGTAGATCGTTACTGATTTTTAATAACGTCGTCGCAATACTATTGAGTAGGCTGCTGGCAGCGAGCGACCTTTCTTGCCCAGCAATTCCAGAAAAGAAGTTTTCCGCCGGTTTGAAATGATGGTCGGTCAACTCAGACAGCGCACGACTAAAATGCTCGGCGAATTGTTCTGGCGCGTTAATGCCAGTACCAATCGCTGTACCACCTTGCGGTAATTCGGAAAGCTGTTCAATTAACAGCGGCAACTGCCGCTGGCTTACTTCCAACTGTGCCGCCCAACTGTTGAGTTCTTGTGCCAGCGTCATTGGCATCGCGTCCATTAAGTGGGTGCGGCCGGTTTTAACGTGGTTTTGCAGTTGCCCCGCTTTCTCTTTAATGCGGCCGATTAGGTGAGCTAAAGCGGGCGCAAAATGTTCTTTCAAAGCCAGTACCGCACTCAATTGAATCGCGGTAGGAATAGTATCGTTACTGCTCTGGCTGCAGTTAACATCATCGTTAGGGTGGACATTAAGATCATCAGACGAAGCGAGGTGAGCAATCACTTCGTTAACGTTCATGTTGGAACTGGTACCAGAACCGGTTTGGAAAATATCGATAGGAAATTGGTCCGCGAACTGGCCTTCGTAAATCTGCTTCGCGACATTGCGGATAGCTTTTGCTTTACTCGCCTTTAACCCAGCGACTTCTTGGTTGGCTGTAGCGGCGGCATGTTTAATCAGTGCAATCGCTGCAATCAATTGTTTGGGCATGGTTAAACCACTGATGGCAAAATTGTCTACCGCGCGCTGAGTTTGGGCACCATAAAATGCGCGATGAGGAACCTGTACTTCGCCCATACTATCGGTTTCGATACGATACTCGCTCATACCTGTCTCCTTGTTGGCGATAATGTTTATCAATAAGTTACCGAAAATTGGCATGCAAAGATCAGTTGTATACCATTCATAGTATCGTTAATCTGGAAATATTCGCTATTGATGAATACAAGGAGTGTATTCATAACCAAAGGATATTCACGACTGTGATTTCTCTACGCCTAGTCGCAACGCTTGCAGCCGGTGTCGTCATATCGACCTCAGCCGTTGCAGAAACCCTGAAAATAAACGTGGTCGATCCGCAACACAAGCCGTTAGCCGATGCTGTAGTGGCGTGGGAACAGGCGCCAACATCAGCGAAACCTCAAGCTGCGGTGATGGACCAAGTGAATAAACAGTTCGCGCCGCATGTATTGATTGTTAATCGCGGCAGCAAAGTAACCTTCCCGAATAGCGACAATATTCGTCATCATGTTTACTCATTTTCCCCAACCCAACCGTTCGAGTTGAAGCTTTATTCAGATAAGAAGCGCCCGGCGCTGCGGTTTGAACACAGCGGGGTAGTGACTTTAGGCTGCAATATTCATGACACCATGATCGGTTACCTGTATGTAACCACCTCGCCGTATGCGCAGTTGACCGATGCCGAGGGAATGGCTGAACTGACTCTGCCGAGCATGCCGCAACAATTAACGGTCTGGCACTCTGGCATGGCGGAAAAGCCGATCACGGTGGATCTCAGTCAACACCCAGAGCGACCGATAGTCATCGAGTTGCCAGTAAAACAGGTAGAAAAGCAAGACGATGAACCGTCGCGTTTAGAGAAACGTTTTAATCGCTTGGAGCGCTCATGATCCAACGCTTTTCAACCCGCCTTGCAATATTGGTTGTTGGTTTACTGGCGACAGCCTTGTTGTTAGCGTTTGTCGGCATTCAATGGGCCACCGATAATCAAGTTGAGCGAACGGTACAGCGTGAGTTAGATGTCAGTAGTCGGGTTTTTACCGAGTTACTAGATACCCGTGCGTCGCAGTTGCAACAAGCGGCTCAGGTGCTTGCCGATGATTTCGGCTTTCGCCAAGCGGTGGGCACCGGAGATAAAGAAACGATTATTTCTGCGTTGGTTAATCATGGCGACCGTATTGGTACCGATTTAATGGTTTTACAAGACCCCAGTGGTGCCGAAATAGCGTCTACTCATGCGGTTAATCACTTGCCCTCACTCACCACCATGGCCGATGCGATGGCGCAAGAAACGACACAACTGGCGGTGATAGAGGGGCAGGTTTTTCAATTGGTCACGGTGCCCGTTAAAGCGCCTAAATTGATTGCTTGGGCAACCTTAGGGTTTGTGGTTAACGATGCTTTAGCCAGTGAATTGCAGCGCCTAGCGAATGCCGACATTACGCTCTATTTAAACCAACCGGCAAAGCTCTTTGCTTCGAGTTTAGCTGAGCAACCGCAGCAACAGTTACTACAACAATTGCGTCAACAGAGCAGCGTTACAGCGTGGCAGCAACAGCAACAGTTAGCCATAGAACAGCGCCAATTGGTGACCTTGGACAACAACACCATTAATGTTCTGCTGTCCACCTCCATGGCGAGCGCTAAGGCAGAGTTTTCCAAACTGCGTTGGCAAATAGCGGTAGTCGCAGTGAGTGCGTTGTTGCTTGCCATTGCCTTAGCAACTTGGATGGCGCGCTCCGTAAGCGAACCTATTCGACGCCTCAGTTACGCCGCTAACCGCTTGCGAGAAGGGGACTACGAACACGCGATTCGGAGTGAACGCAAGGACGAGTTTGGCGAACTGGCATCGACCTTTGACCAAATGCGAGTCGCCGTTAGCGAACGGGAAAAGCGAATTTCCTATCAAGCCAGTCACGATTTACTCACAGACCTGCCAAACAGACGCGAAGTGATTCGTGTTTTGACACCGCGATTAGCCAGCCGACAACCGAGTAGCCTATTGATAGTCAATATTAACCGCTTCCGCGAGCTGAACGACCGGGTAGGACAGAAAATTGGCGACCAACTACTGGTGTTGGTGGCGCAACGAATACAGCACTGGCATAAAGAGCAGCTCCCGGATCAAGCCTGGCTGGCGCGTTTGGGCGGTGATGAGTTTGTTATTCTGGTGGACAGCGATGACCAAGCACTCGTAGATTCCGCCCTAGAAAACCTAATGCAACGACTGCAACAACCGTGGTTACTGGACCATACCGATTATGTCATGCAGTTTTCGGCTGGCGCCGTGGCGATACCGAGTGATGGCGATGATATCGACAGTTTGTTACGCCGAGTGCAAATCAGCCGCCGCATTGCCGTGCAGGAAAAACATCTCTGGCATTGGTACATGCAAGGCGAAGATGAACAGCACATGCGGCAACTGGCGATTCTACAGCACTTAAAAGATGCCGTTGCCGAACAGCAATTAAACTTGGTGTTGCAGCCGAAGGTGGATTGTGTGAGTGGACGCGCGGTTGGCGCGGAAGCGTTATTGCGCTGGCATCATCCCGTGTTGGGGCACGTACGACCCGATGAGTTTATTCCGTTAGCGGAGCAGTCGGGAGAAATTGGACGCTTAACCCGGTGGGTGATCGTTGAAGCATTCTCGGTGCTAAATAAAGCCGAAAATGCGGGGATAGATATGAAGTTGTCGGTGAACCTCTCAACCGTGGATTTGCTCAGCGACACCTTACCGAAATTGCTTTCCGATTATGTTGATCAGTTTTCCGCTAACCCATCCAGTTTAATGCTGGAAATTACCGAAAGCGCGGTTATGCAAGATCCAGAAAATGCCATCGAGCGTTTACAGCAATTAAAGCAGCGGGGCTTTATGGTCTCAATTGATGACTATGGCACCGGTGAATCGTCACTGGCACAATTAAAACGCCTGCCAGTCGATGAGCTGAAAATCGATCGCTCCTTTGTACAACACTTGCCTAATGACGAACGCGACCAAATTATTGTCCGCTCAACCATTCAGTTGGCCCGCGAGTTGGGGCTGAAGACCGTTGCTGAAGGAGTGGAAGATGACGCCAGTTGGCAACTGCTGCAATCAATGGCGTGTGCAGAGTTGCAAGGCTATTACTTTAGTAAACCGTTACCGATAGAGGAATTTTTCGCATGGTATCAAAGTCATTAAAGCTGGTTGCCGCAGTGATACTCAGTTGCACTAGCGCCACTGTAGCCGCTAACGACGGCACGCGTTTGCTCGCAACCGGCGGCGCCACAAGCATAGAAGGAAGCGCTGGCGGCGGTATTGTGCCGTGGGCAACCTTATCGAGTTACGCCGGAGAGAGCCAGGTAGGCGCTACTGCAGCATTGTCAGAAGTGAGTGTCGACGACTTTCGACTCAGCGTCGCCGCCGCATCAGTGAACTTTTATAACCGCTTAGAAGTCTCCTACGCCAAACAGACGTTCGATTTGAGTACCATTGGCGGAGAGTTAAAACAGAATATTGTCGGCGTAAAAGCGCGCCTTTACGGTGACCTTGTTTATGGAGATTGGCCGCAGCTCAGTGCCGGGATACAGCACAAGACCAACCAAACCTTTGCGTTGCCAAATGCGGTTGGCGCAAAAGACGATAGCGGTACCGATTATTATATCAGTGCCGCTAAAGCCTGGTTAGATGGCTTTGGCCATCGCACCTGGGTTGCAAACCTGACAGTGCGTAATACCAAAGCCAATCAGTTAGGCTTGCTGGGTTTCGGTGGTGACCAACAAGATCGACGTTGGCAATTGGAAGGCTCCGTTGCGGCTTTTATTAATCGCTATTGGGCCGTTGGTGTAGAATATCGGCAAAAACCCAGTAACCTCAGTTTCGCCCGCGAAGACGATTGGAAAGACCTATTTGTCGGTTATTTCCCCAATCGCTCACTAGCCATTGTGGCTGCCTATACCGATCTCGGCTCTATCGCCGGATTAGATAACCAGCATGGCTGGTACCTCTCTTTACAAGCCAGTTTTTAACGGAGAACAGCATGAAAAGCATTATTGTCGCACTCGCATTGCTATTTAGTGTCACCGCTGGCGCCGCGCAACAATCATTGTATCAACAGTTCGGTGGCAAACAGGGCATCGCCGACATTACCGAAGAAATGCTATTCCAAGTGGGCGGTGATGAACGCATCGCACACCATTTTGAAGACGTCGATATCGTTCGCTTACATCGCTTACTCACCGAACAGATTTGCCAAGTTGTTGGCGGACCCTGCGAATACACTGGCGATACCATGAAAGCCTCACACCGCAATCTCGGTATTAGTACCGGTGACTTTAACGTATTGGTCGAGCACCTAATCCGTGCCATGGAAAAATTCGACATACCCACCAGTGCACAAAACCAACTGCTCGCCAAACTCGCCGCCATGCACAACGACGTTGTCGAAGAATAGCCACAGTCTCTGGTTGGCGCCAATTCTTTACTGCGGCGGTAAGCTTGGGCTCGCGGCATCGTCAGGGTTGGGGCTGATTGTTCTCTACCACGGCAATTAGCTTGGGCACGTCGGCATCGTGAGGGGCTGGAGGGCGCTTGGTGTGTAGGCGCTCAGAGGGTCATTGCACGGCACCCCGCCGGTTCACGAAGCTGGGGAAAAAGCCGCTCAAGCTCATCCATGAGGCGCTTAGTCTCCGGCCGTCCATGGCCGGAGATACTTTTTCTCCAGCTTCGCGCCCCAACGTTGTGCATTACATGTGGGAGAGGTCGCGCCTACACCCCAAGCTAAGGGCTACGGAGAAGCGATGCCGATGCAACACCGAGCGCGCCGTGGCAGAGAACAATCAACCCCAAGCAGGCTGTCCGAAGCTATTGGATTGCGGCTAATAGATAAAGGCTGATACTTCTTTACTGCGGCTTTCCGCGATGGTGGGCGGCATCGCTTCTCCGCACCTATTTGGCTCGGGGTGTGGGCGCGTTTTCCTCGATATTGATTAGCGTGTCGTTGGGGCGCGGGGGCTCCGGTAAAAAGCATCTCTGGCCAGGGAGGGCCAGAGACTGAGCGGCCATGGATGGCTCGAGCGTCTTTTTACCGGAGACACCGTGAACCGACGGGACGCTGAGCACCAATCACCCCAGCGCCCACACCCCGAGCCTTTCCCCCAACCCTCACGATGCCGCGAGCCCAAGGCTTCGGCCGCAGTAAAGAATTGGCGGGCTTTTAGTGTTATACGTTGAAGCGGAAGTGGATAACGTCGCCGTCTTTGACGATGTACTCTTTGCCTTCTAGTCGCCATTTGCCGGCGTCTTTTGCGCCTTGTTCGCCGTTGTTGTTGATGAAGTCATCAAAGCCAACGACTTCGGCACGAATGAAGCCTTTTTCGAAATCGGTGTGGATTCGGCCTGCGGCTTGTGGTGCGGTTGAACCGATTCTTACGGTCCAAGCGCGCACTTCTTTTTCACCGGCGGTGAAATAGGTGTGTAAGGATAGCAATTCGTAGCCGGAACGGATTACGCGGTTTAGACCGGGCTCTTCAAGGCCTAATTCTTCAAGGAAGACTTCTCGGTCTTCGTCTTCAAGCTCAGCCATTTCAGCTTCAATTGCTGCACAAACTGGCACAACGATCGCGTTCTCTTTGCTTGCGATGTCGCGAACTTGATCAAGGTACGGGTTATTTTCAAAGCCGTCTTCATTAACGTTCGCAATGTACATTGTTGGCTTTAAGGTCAGCAGGTTAAATGAGCGAATGGTGGCTTTTTCGTCGCTACTGAGGTTCACTGAACGGGCCATATCACCGTTATCAAGGGCCGGTTTTAGCTTCTCTAAAACGGCAATTTCTGCTTTTGCCTGCGCGTCGCCGCCTTTGGCGCGTTTACCTAGGCGGTGCAAGGCTTTATCGACGGTATCTAAGTCTGCAAGAGCTAGTTCGGTGTTAATGGTGTCGATGTCGTCAGCGGGGTTAACGCCGCCTGCTACGTGAACAATGTTGTCGTTTTCGAAACAGCGAACAACATGACCGATAGCGTCGGTTTCACGGATATTGGCAAGGAATTGGTTACCTAGGCCTTCGCCCTGTGAGGCACCTTTGACTAGGCCGGCTATGTCGACAAATTCCATCGTCGTTGGAATAACTCGCTGTGGGTTCACGATGCTCGCTAACTGGTTGAGGCGAGTGTCTGGGACGGGTACCACGCCAGTATTCGGCTCAATGGTACAAAACGGAAAGTTTGCTGCTTCAATGCCTGCCTTAGTTAGGGCATTGAACAAAGTCGATTTTCCGACGTTGGGTAAACCAACGATTCCGCATTTAAAACCCATGATGTGAACCCTTATTTGGTACTTTTAAAACTGTGTAAAAGCTGCTGCGCAGCTCGTAAATCTTGCTCTATTAACACATCGACGGCATCGCAGGATGCATCAATGGTGTCTTGAATTCTTTGGCGTTCGCTTAACGGTGGTTTGCCGAGAACGAACCCGGTTACTTTGGCTCTATCGCCTGGGTGGCCAATGCCGATTCGTAATCGGAGAAAATCGGCCGTGCCCAATTTAGCATGAATATCTTTGATGCCATTGTGGCCGCCCGAACCTCCGCCTTTTTTAAATTTCGCAACCCCAGGCGGCAAGTCTAGCTCGTCATAAGCGACCAGAATTTGCTCGGGTTCGATTTTGTAAAAATTGGCGAGGGCAGCGACAGACTGGCCGCTTTTATTCATGAAGGTTTGCGGCATAATTACCCGCAGGTCGGTGGTTCCACGTTGCCAACGCCCCTCTAAACCCCAAAATTTATTATTGGGTGTTAGCGAAATAGCGTGGCGGCGGCAGAACTGATCAACCAACCAAAAACCCGCATTATGGCGAGTATCTAAATACTCGGGGCCTGGATTACCCAGGCCCACGAGCAGACGTAAGGGCTTTTCCATAGTGCTAGGAAAGCGCGCTTATTCTTCGTCTTTCTTTTCTTCTTCCGCTGGAGCTTCTGCTTCTGCAGATTCTTCAGCTTCAGGTTCTTCTTCTTTCTCAACGCGTGGTGCAGTGACTGATACAACCGCTTGGTCGTGGTCTTCACCTTTGGTCAATTCAACCAACTCAACGCCATTTGGCAAGTTCAAGTCAGTTAAGTGAACCGTGTCACCTACTGCAAGGCTTGCTACGTCAACTTCCAGGTATTCTGGTAAGTCTTTCGGTAAGCAAGTGATTTCAACGTCGTTGACGTGGTGAACAATCACACCGCCTTCGTCTTTCACGCCTTTTGCAGTTGCTTCATTGATGAAGTGCAATGGAATGTGAGTATGAAGTTTGTGGCCTGCTTCAACACGTTGGAAGTCCAAGTGAGTCAGCTTTGGCTTGTACGGGTGACGTTGCATATCCTTAAGGATTGCTTGGTGTTTTTTACCGTCAATTTCCAGCGTTAAAATGTGTGAGTAGAACGCTTCGTAGTCAGCCATGTTGTTCACTTTGTTGTGATCAACAGTCAATGCTACTGGCGCTTTATCGCCACCGTAAAGGATTGCTGGAACTTTATCCTGATGACGTAGGCGGCGGCTCGCACCTTTCCCCATGTCTTCACGGATTTCAGCTTTAATATTGAAATCTAGTTTAGCCATAATTAAGACTCTCAAAGTCAAAAGTAATTAAAGTGTGATTGTTCGCGACCAAACAACCACTCGGACCCCATTTTTTAGGGGCGCGGAATGTTAGCATTAGTGGGGGCGGAAAACAACGCTAAATGTTAGCGAAAGGGTACCGGCGAACCCGCTGAACAGGCTCGCCGGGGTAGAGTAGAAAGCGCGATGGTTAATCGGCTTAGTATTCGAACATTGCGGAGATAGATTCTTCGTTGCTGACTCGGCGTAATGCTTCAGAGAGCATACCACTGAGTGTTAACTGGGTAACTTTGCCGGTTGCTTGCATTGCCTCACTGAGCGGGATGCTGTCGGTAACAATCACTTCATCAATTTCGGAATTTTTGATGTTGTCTACCGCGCTGCCGGAGAATACCGGGTGAGTGGCGTAGGCAAAGACCCGTTTAGCACCGTTTTGCTTCAGCGCTTCTGCGGCTTTGCACAGTGTGCCTCCAGTATCGATCATATCGTCGACGATGATACAATCGCGACCTTCAATATCACCGATAATATGCATAACTTGTGAAACATTGGCCGACGGACGGCGTTTATCAATGATCGCCAAATCGGTGTCGTTGAGGAGCTTGGCAACGGCCCGTGCACGGACAACGCCACCAATGTCAGGAGACACGACGACAGGGCGCTCAAATGGTTGCTTACTCATGTGTTCAAGCAACACTGGGCTACCAAATACGTTATCTACCGGGACGTCGAAGAAGCCTTGGATTTGCTCTGCATGCAGATCCACAGTCAGGACGCGGTCAACACCTACGCTGGACAAGAAGTCGGCAACCACTTTCGCTGTGATTGGTACCCGCGCTGAACGCACGCGGCGGTCTTGTCGGGCATAGCCGAAGTACGGCATGACGGCGGTAATACGGCCAGCAGAAGCGCGACGTAATGCGTCAACCATGACGATCAGCTCCATCAGGTTATCGTTTGTCGGAGCACACGTTGATTGAACAATAAACACATCTGCACCGCGAACATTTTCGTTGATCTGAACGCTGATTTCACCATCGCTAAAGCGTCCAACCTCGGACTCTCCAACTTTAATATACAAACGATCGGCAATCTTTCGGGCAAGCTCTGGTGTGGCATTACCAGCAAAAAGCTTCATGTCAGGCACACGCAACCTCGACTTATTTTGGTAGTGGGTTAAAGAAGTTATAGCGCAGCTACACACTAACTGCTAACACGACTGCACTATTCTGATAGCTCCGATAGCGCCTTCGCGGCTGGCGAATGCTGCAGACCTCGCACTACCCAAGCATTCAGTGATTGCGGGAGTTGCTGGAGAGCCTGCTGGGCGGCGGCTTTGCTTGCAAATTGTGTAAACAAGCAGGCGCCAGAGCCAGTCAGCCGAGTTGGGCCGTATTCTAGCAACGTGGCGCGGGCATTGGCAACTTCGGGGTAGAGCTTACAGACCAATGCCTCAAAGTCATTTGTTGTTGTTTGTTGTTGCCAGTTTGTAGCCGCAATCGGTGGGTGCTGCCGCGGGAGATCGGGGTGCTGATACAGCCGCGGGGTGCTTACGTGAACATCTGGATGGGCCAAAATGTACCATGTCGCAGGCGTTTCCGTGGCGCTAAAACGTTCACCGATGCCTTCGGCAAAGGCGGCTTCTCCGTGGACAAAAATGGGGATATCCGCGCCCAGTGGTAACGCGATGCGTTGCAATTCGGCGGAACTCAGCTGGAGCTGCCATAAGTGGTTTAATGCTAACAACGTTGTTGCAGCGTTGGATGAACCACCGCCTAAACCGCCTCCTGTGGGAATCGCTTTGGTTAATTCAATCGCCACTCCCGGTAGAGCCTGATGTTGGGTTTGTGCCAGAGCTCTGGCGGCTTGCATGACTAAATTCTGTTCAGGGCTAACATCGACACCGGGTGCGGATAAGGTAATCTGGTCATCATCACGCAACCGAAAACTTAGGCTGTCGCATAAATCGATAAACTGGAAAACCGTTTGTAATTGGTGATAACCGTCGGCTCGGCGCCCTGTGATATGTAAAAACAGATTCAGTTTTGCCGGTGAGGGCAGGGTTAAGGTTGCCATTCGGTCATTCTCACTTTTATTTTTACTTTCTCGCTTGCTACTACCAGTTGTGCCGGTAATTGCCAACTCTGCTGAGCAAACTGTACCGGTTGGTAGGCTTGCCAATCTAATGCCCATAACTGTTGGCTCGGTGAGCGCCACGTTGCTCTGGCGAGCGTACCATCGTCGTAGGTTTTTACCTGTTCAACGCCGCTGGGTAAGGCACCGGTGAAAGCCTTTTGTAACAGGCTAAAGGGAATTTCCGTACGCAATAAGCCAGCCACCAAATTGTCCGCATTCGGGGCTGAAATTTTGCCGTTTTCTTCATCCCACCAGATCGCTCGTTGAGGACTGATGGTTAAGGTGGCAAGCACGCCCTGCAACGGGTGTGAAAAGGTAATCAGAGTATTGTTTGGCTCACTATCCCAATTAAAATAAAGGCCGTCGCGCTCACCGGTTAGGCGATTGATAATGGCTAACTGCCCTTGTGCTTGCCAGTGGTTCAGGTTTGCCAGTTGTTTTTGGTGAGCTATTGCTTGAGGGTTGTTGCTACCGATCCAATTTTCAGTGCTTCGATTGCTCGGATCGATAAAACTGGAGCAAGCCCCAAGCATTAGCACCAGAACCACATTGAAAACGGCTCGCAAGCGTCTCTGGCGGTGATTTCCTGAAGCACTCATCATGCGCTGATATCCCTAGTAAATCGTATTGTTGCGTAGTTGACCACGAATAAGGGTGGCTTTCAATGCTCAGGCCTTTGGCGTACAATGCGCTCAGGCTAGATAACAGCATGCTATTGACTGACCTGACCTGGACCTTGAATGCCCAACCGATGAATATTTTTACCTTAGGTATTAATCACAAATCCGCGCCTGTTGGCTTGCGTGAGCGAGTTGCGTTTAGTGCTGAGCAACTCGAATCCGCGTTGGCTGCGATTCGGCAGTTGCCGGGCGTCGATGAAGCTGTGATTGTTTCTACCTGTAACCGCACCGAATTATATTGCTCTGGCGACGTCGCTGAAGATGCATTGGTCGGGTGGTTAGCGGCATTCCATCAACTCTCTCCTGAGCAATTGCGCGAACATCTTTACCAACACCGACATGAGCAAGCCATTGAGCATTTATTTGCGGTTGCCAGTGGTCTGGATTCATTGGTGTTGGGTGAACCGCAAATTCTTGGGCAGGTGAAACAGGCGTATCAGCAAGCGAAGCGCCAAGCAGCGGTGGGCGGGGTATTAGAGCGTTTATTTCAGTACTGTTTTCGGGTGGCTAAGATGGTGCGCACCGATACCGACGTTGGACAAAATGCGGTATCAGTGGCCTACAGCGCGGTGAGCTTAGCAAAACATATCTTTTCGCGAGTCGCTGATGCACGGGTATTGCTCATTGGTGCAGGCGACACCTCAGAACTGGTTGCGCAACATCTGAAAGAGCAGGGCGTCAGCCAGCTAAAAGTTGCGAATCGGACGTTACAGCGGGCGCAAGAGTTGGCGACCAAGTTTGCCGCCGAAGCACATACCTTGGCTGAATTACCCGAGTTATTACCTAATGCCGATATCGTGGTGAGCTCAACTGCTTCGACGCTGCCTTTGGTTGGTAAAGGGATGGTAGAAAAGGCCTTACGTCAACGCCGCCATCAACCGATGTTGTTTATCGATTTAGCGGTTCCGCGAGATATCGAAGAACAAGTGAATGAACTCGACGACGCCTATTTGTATACCGTCGATGATTTACAGAATATTATTAGCGAAAATCTGCGCAATCGTGAACAAGCGGCGCAGCAGGCGCAGCAAATTATAAGTAGTGAGCGACAGGCATTTGTCGACTGGCTGGCGTCTCTTAACAGTGTCGATTTAGTGCGTGACTTTCGCCAGCACTATCAGGCTTTGGCACAACAACAGTTGTCCCGAGCAATGACGCAATTGCAGGCAGGTAAAGACCCGCAAGCGGTATTGGAGGAGTTCTCTCACCGTCTGACCAATCAAATGTTGCATGAGCCCACGCGAATGATCAAAAAAGCTGGAGAAAATGGCGACCAGCATACGTTGGCCGTACTACAGCTATTATGTAGTGAAGGCAAAACAACTTCATAATAAACGAGGATCTGCATGAATCCGTCGATTCAGAAAAAATTAGAAAGCTTGTTAGAACGCTATCAAGAAGTACAAGTGCTACTCGGCGAAGCCGACGTCATTCAAAATCAAGACCGCTTCCGCGCGTTGTCAAAAGAATATTCTCAACTTGAACAAATTGCCGATTGTTTTACCGCATGGCAACGGGCTAATGAGGATGTTGATGCGGCAAAAGAAATGGCGAACGATGACGATCCCGATTTACGCGAAATGGCGCAGGACGAGTTGGCAGAGTCGGAAAACAAAGTGGAAGCACTCGCGCAGCAGTTGCAAGTATTGCTGTTGCCCAAAGATCCTAACGATGATCGCCCGTGCTATTTGGAAATTCGTGCCGGTGCCGGCGGTGACGAGGCGGCTATTTTTGCCGGCGATCTGTTCCGTATGTACAGCCGCTATGCGGAGACCCATGGTTGGAAAGTTAATGTGGTCAGTGCAAACGAGGGTGACCATGGCGGATACAAAGAAGTGATAGCGAATGTTACCGGTGACGGCGCCTATGGTCGCTTGAAGTTTGAGTCAGGAGGCCATCGCGTGCAGCGAGTCCCAGAAACAGAATCACAGGGGCGCGTGCATACTTCGGCTTGCACCGTTGCTGTGTTGCCTGAAATTCCCGAAGCCGAAGCGATAGAGATTAATCCGGCCGATTTGCGGGTGGATACCTTCCGCGCGTCGGGCGCTGGTGGTCAGCACGTTAACCGAACCGACTCTGCTATCCGCATTACTCACTTACCGAGTGGTATTGTGGTGGAGTGCCAGGAAGAACGTTCACAGCATAAAAACCGTGCCAAAGCGATGTCGGTACTACAAGCGCGATTACAACGTGCAGAAGACGAGAAACGCCAAGCCGAAGAAGCTTCAACGCGCCGTAACCTAGTCGGTAGCGGCGACCGTTCTGAGCGTATTAGAACTTACAACTATCCACAAAGTCGGGTCACTGACCATCGGATAAACCTGACCTTGTACCGTCTTGATGAAGTCTTGTCGGGCGAGTTAGATGTATTATTAGACCCAATTATTACTGAGCATCAAGCGGACCAATTGGCGGCTTTAGCCGATGGCAATGGCTGAGGTCAGCATTGCTGAAGCGCTTGGCTGGGCACGCCAGCAGTTGGCTGGGGTTGACCAAGAGACCGCCAATGCTGACGCTCGGATGCTGTTAGCCGAGTTACTCGGTGTCGATTGGAGTTATCTTATGACCTGGCCCGAGCGCCCGTTAAGGCCTCAGCAATGGCAACAGTTTCAGGATTGGATAGCGCGTCGGCAAGCCGATGAACCGCTAGAATACCTCACCGGAACGGCCGATTTTGATGGCTTGAAATTACAGGTCACGCCAGCGACATTAATCCCCCGAGAGGATACCGAAACACTCGTCCGAGCAGCGCTAGAGCTTTCAATACCAGCAACCGCAAAGGTCCTCGATCTGGGAACGGGGAGTGGTGCAATCGCGCTGGCGTTGAAAGCACGTCGACCTGAATGGCAGGTGTTTGGTTGTGACAACTCGGCCGCGGCGTTGCAGGTTGCTCAGCAAAATAGTGAAAATCTGGGTTTGTCGGTGAGCTGGTATCAGAGTGATTGGTTTTCCGCATTCTCGAGTAGCGATAAGTTTGACCTCATTGTCAGTAATCCCCCTTATATCGCTCACAACGATCCACATGTGAGTGATTCCGTTCGGCGCTATGAACCTGCTACCGCGCTCTATGCTGATGCCGACGGCATGGCCGATATTGGTTATATTGCGAGGGCGGCAAAACAATTTTTAACAGCGAACGGGGCATTGTTATTTGAGCACGGTTGGCAACAGGCCGATCAGGTAGTTTTGACGCTCAGAGAAAATCGTTATAAAAAGGTTAAGAGTTGGAAAGATTATGCTAGTGTAAGTCGAGTCACTGGTGGTTTTTGCGATTAACGAATAAGCAGGGAATCGACATGAGTAGTCAGTTTATGTTTGCTGATGAGCCAACAGCAAACACTCCCAATCTTCCAGATGATCACTGGAAAGTAATGATTGTTGACGATGAGCCCGAGGTTCATGCTGTCACCAAATTAGCGTTGAGTGACTTCCACTTCTTAGGAAAAGGATTGTCTTTCTTCAGCGCGTACTCTGGCGAAGAAGCCAAGCAACTGATCAAAGAGCATCCCGACACGGCCATCGTACTGCTCGACGTGGTGATGGAGACCGATGATGCCGGGCTCAACGTTGCGCGTTTCATTCGGGAAGAGGCGAATAATCGATTCTCACGTATTATCTTGCGTACCGGGCAACCTGGGCAAGCTCCTGAACGCACGGTCATCGTAAATTACGATATTAACGACTATAAATCGAAAACCGAGCTGACCGCGCAGAAGCTATTCACTGCAGTTATGTCAGCATTGCGTTCATATCGCGATATCATGTCCATTGATCATAGTCGCCAAGGTTTAGAAAAAATCATCTCCTCGGCGGGCAATTTATTTGCGCTGCAATCGATGAACAGTTTTGTCGATGGCTTGGTGCAGCAATTAAGTTGGGTCATTGGCGGCGCGCAGCAAACTTTTTACGCCAGTAACGACGAAAATCAACCACAAGGTTACACCGTGAAAGCCGCTTATGGTGATGAAGCCGAAGTGGCGAAAGGCCAGCGTTTGCGTTCGGTCATTCCTGCCGAAGCACTTGAGCATTTGGACGACGTGATAAAAAACCACAGCGTTTATGTTGGCGACACCTTCGTGTTGGCGTTTTGTCGTAGCCACTGTCGGCCGCAAGGGGCGGTGCTTTATATTGGTGGGCTAGCGCGGCAACTTTCGGAAGATGAGCACCATGTATTGCATCTATTCGCTGAAAATGTTCAACAAGCACAAGACAACGTGCTGTGTTTGGAAGACGCTGACCGTTTTCTGGCTGAGTTAGCCGATCAGTGGATGAGCTTAAGTCTAGATCATCTCGATGAGGTGTTAGCGAAGTCTCGTATTGCTCGTATTGCTTACCACCTAGCTAACCAAGTGAAGAGCCAACAGCCACAGGCGACGGCTTGTGCAGCAATGATTTACCAACAAGCGGAACAATTGATTCATGAGGTGGATCAGCGTCCAGCTGCAGTAGAAGCGTTATGTCAACAGCGTGTGAGTCGCTCACTCCGGGCGTTGGCGAATGCTGAAACGGTGGCGACCACCATTGCTTATCGAGCGCTTTATGAGCGCTTAGAGCGGTGGGATGGCTTAGGTCTGCCCGATGGCAAACAAGGCGAGGACATCGCCTTAGATAGCCAAATATTAATGGTGTCGGTACAGTTGCTCGATTGGTTTAGCCAAGAGGAACCTATCGCGGCGATTAAAACACGACTGAATCAGGAGCGGGCCAGCTATTATTCACCGGAATTTTTGGATACGGTTATCAGTCAATTGGAAACGTTAAACGCGCAATAAGGATATCTATGTACTCAGCATTTAAACACCTGCACCTCACGTTTATTGCCATAAGTGTGTTATTATTCTTGCTTCGTTTTGTATGGGTGATGCGCGACTCTGCAATGATGCAGAAAAAGTGGGTGAAGATTGTTCCTCACATTAATGACACCTTACTACTGCTAAGTGCGGTAGGGTTGATGGTGATGATCCATCAATACCCTTTCGTTAATACTTGGCTAACAGCGAAGCTGCTGGGTTTAGTTGCCTACATCGGTTTTGCCACTATGGCGCTTAAAAGTGCCGGTGGCAAACGCTGGTTAGGGTTTGCCTTAGCGGTCATTACGTTGTGGTATGTGGTTAATGTGGCGGTGACCAAGTCAGCCCTCGCCAGTTTAGGATAAGCGCATCATCATTGGAAGTTAAGCAATGAGGTGACATGTCAACGACTTCGCGCTTTGCATTTTTAGAACTCACAGAGAACTCTGTCCTCTCCACTATTGAAGTCGTGTGGGAGATAGGGCGTATATTTGCGCCTAATTCTGCAACCGCAATTAGCGAATTTAATGACGCTATTGAGCCGCTTTCTGCACTCCGTGACGATGCCTTAAGCGAAGCCAAACTGAAGCGTTTATGTGACGAATTCTTTATTCAGTTGGGCTTCAGTGAACCGCCTGAAAGTTTGATCACGAGCCGGCGCGTATTCGCCCATCAGGTGGCAGGGTTACGCACCGGCCTTCCCATTACCTTAGCCTTGTTATTCCAGGCTGCGGCGGAGCGCGCAGGGGTGACAGTCGACATCATCGATTTCCCTGGGTATCCATTGATGCGCTGCGATATTCATCAGCAAAGCATTTTTATTGATCCGCGTAGCGGGCATTGGCTCAATGCTGAGCAGTTAAAACAGCGCTTTGATGATGCTTTAGAAGGCGATTCTGAATTCACTTGGGAATGGCTAGAAATGAGTTCGCAAGCCACTATTGTTCAAGCTTACCTAACCGAGGTCAAACATAGCCTAATGATGGAAGCGAAGTTCGAACAGGCACTGACGGCGATTTCGATGCTACTGACGCTGTCGCCCAACGATCCTTACGAAATTCGTGACCGCGGTTATTTATACGAGGAACTAGATTGTCAGCACGTTGCGGTTGACGACTATCAGTATTTTGTAGAACAGTGCCCGGAAGATCCCAGTGCAGAGATGCTGAAGTTGCAGTTAGAGAGTTATCCTGGGCCACAGCAAGTATTTCATTAAAATAAAAACGGATTAAAGGAGTATTCCATGTCGTCCCCGGTTGAGGCTAGCGCAGCACTGGTTACTAATGATGGTGTTGTCATTGGCCTACTGATGGCTATTTTAGGCCTAGTGTTTTACACCCAAGGTAGCGAAAAGCCGATTTTCAAGAAGTTCTATCAGTATGTGCCAGCATTGCTGCTCTGCTATTTCTTGCCATCGCTATTAAATACCTTCGATATCGTTAATGGCAACACCAGCGCGGTGAGTGACATCACCATGGATTATCTGCTTCCGGTATGTATGGTGTTGCTAACCCTTAGCTTAGATATGAAAGCGATTCTGCGGTTAGGGCCAAAAGCGGTTATTTTGTTCTTGGTTGGTACCTTGGGCATTGTTATCGGCGGTCCCATTGCGTTGCTGGCGGTATCAAGCGTATTCCCCGAGTTATTAAATGGTGCTGGGCCTGATGCGGTATGGCGCGGTATGACGACCATAGCTGGCAGTTGGATCGGTGGCGGTGCAAACCAAGCGGCAATGAAAGAAGTGTATGAAGTGGGTGGCGACATTTTCTCTGGAATGGTTACCGTGGACATTATTGTCGCTAACTTATGGATGGCGGTTTTACTGTACTTTGCTTCGAACGCTAAGCAGATTGATGCGCGTACTGGTGCCGATACACGTGCCATAGATGATATTAAAAAGCGTGTTGAAGCATTTGAAGCCGAGCATGTACGTAATCCTACGTTACGCGACTTAATGCTGATTTTAGCGGTCGGTTTTGGTGTTGCAGGGTTAGCGCATTGGCTCGCCGGTGGCATTGCGCCGAGTATTGGTGAAAACTTCCCACAACTGAAAAATTTCAGCTTAGACAGCCAATTTTTTTGGTTGATCATTTTGGCAACAACCGGCGGTATCGCTCTGTCCTTTACTCGAGCGCGGCGTCTTGAAGCGGTTGGCGCATCAAAGATCGGTTCAGTTTTCGTTTACGTATTGGTCGCAAGTATCGGCTTGCATATGGACGTAACGCAAATAGCTGATGCGCCAAAATACTTTTTGATTGGTGCTATTTGGATGCTCATCCACGCGACGTTGATGTTGTTAGTCGCCAAATGGTTGAAAGCGCCCGTGTTTTATATGGCGGTCGGAAGTCAGGCAAATGTTGGTGGTGCGGCGTCAGCCCCAGTCGTGGCTTCGGCTTTCCATCCATCGTTGGCTCCCGTTGGGGTGTTGTTGGCCGTTATGGGCTATGCACTGGGCACTTATATGGCGTATATTTGTGGACAAATACTGCGCGTTATCGCCAGTTAATAAGGGGCAGTTATTGTGAATCAACAACACATTGCTATCGCAGATATTGAAGTTGGCAATGATCGACCGTTTGTATTGTTCGGCGGCATGAATGTGCTTGAATCGCGTGATTTGGCGATGAAGGTTGCCGAGACCTTTCGCGAAGTCACCGATGAACTCGGCATTCCCTACGTTTTCAAAGCCTCTTTTGACAAAGCTAATCGCTCGTCTATCCATTCTTATCGGGGACCAGGTTTAGAGGAGGGGCTGCGGATTTTTGAGGAAATTAAGCAGCAGTTTGATTTACCGCTCATTACCGATGTCCACGAACCTTATCAGGCAAAGCCCGTAGCGGAAGTGGTTGACGTTATTCAGTTGCCGGCATTTTTAGCGCGTCAGACCGATCTCGTTATCGCGATGGCAGAAACTGGTGCCGTAATCAATGTGAAAAAGCCGCAGTTTCTAGCGCCGCATGAAATGCGTCACATTCTAACCAAGTTTCATGAAGCAGGTAACGATAAGATCATGCTTTGTGAACGGGGCTCAGCGTTCGGTTACAATAACCTAGTGGTTGATATGCTTGGCATGGATGACATGAAAGCCTTCGCCCCAGTTATCTTTGACGCGACCCATGCCTTGCAACGTCCAGGCGGTCGTACGGACAGTGCTGATGGCCGCCGGCGACAAGCGACAGAACTCGCTCGCTCGGGCATGGCATTGGGTTTGGCTGGACTGTTTATAGAAGCGCATCCGGACCCGGCTAACGCCAAATGCGATGGTCCTTGTGCATTACCGCTTGCTGCATTGAAAGGCTATTTGGAGCAAATGCAGCAGCTAGACAATTTAGTTAAATCTTTCCCTGCGTTGGATACCTCACGGTAATATTATGGCTGAACAGCATCGGCACCCAAACATTCAAGACGAATCACTGCATGTGCCGTTCAGCCAAAGTAATTCTGTGCGCCTGCTGGCAAAAGCGGTTGGTGGCTTAATAGCCATTTTCGCTATCGCGTTGTTAGCGCCTTTTGTGCTGGCTGTGGTGAACGCCGAGAAGGATCAGTGGCATTATCTAACCTTGTCGGTAATTGGTATTGTTGTCGGCGTCGCACTTTTTCTGCAACCTACTCGCGGGGCTTCGCTTCGAGCGCGTCAAGTATTTCTCCTGACTACCGTGTGCTGGTTATGTGCCGGGATATTTGGGGCTTTGCCACTATACATTGCGGGCCCCAAGCTGGGTTTTGTTGATGCGTTGTTTGAGTCTATTTCCGCAATTACTACCACCGGATCTACAACGATAGTTGGGCTGGATAAACTCCCTTCCAGCGCATTACTCTGGCGAGCGATGCTGCAATGGTTGGGAGGCGTTGGCATTATCGTCATGGCAATGGCCATTCTGCCGTTTTTGCAAGTTGGCGGCATGCGCTTGTTCCAAGCCGAATCATCGGATATTTCCGGAAAGTTCCTGCCACGCTCTAATCACATGGTGATGGCCATTGCGCGCGTTTATTTGCTGCTGACTATTGTAGCTGCCACGGTGTACTGGATTCTCGGCATGGGTGGGTTCGATGCAGTCGTGCATGCAATGACCTCTGTGGCTACTGGCGGCTTTTCCAATTACGACAGCTCCTTCGGCTTTTTTAACGACCAACCGGCATTGGTTGTGGCCGCGACGCTAATGATGTTTCTTGGAGCTTTACCTTTTGTGCTCTACATCCGTGTATTGAAAGGCGATACTGAACCGCTATTACATGATCCTCAGGTGCGGGCATTTACGATTTTTTTAGTGATTGTTATTACCGCATTAGCATTGTTACAAGCCTGGAATGGCCGCGACACGTTGGATGCCTTTATTCACACTGGGTTTAATGTGGTTTCCGTGGTAACCACGACCGGCTATGCCACAGAGGATTATAGCCAATGGGGTGGTTGGGCGATCATGGCATTCTTTTACCTGACCTTTGTCGGGGGCTGTACCGGTTCGACTGCTGGCGGTATCAAAATTTTTCGTTTTCAGCTCTCGCAGTTGCTGTTAAAAAAACAATTCGCGCAACTGATTCACCCTAACCTGACGCGGGTTCAAACCTACCAAGATAAGCGCGTAAATGACACTTTGTTGGGTTCAATGGTAGCGTTTTGTTTTATGTACTTTTTACTCGTTGGTGCATTAGCCTTTGGTTTGAGTTTCTTCGATATGGATTTTATCTCGGCCATCTCGGGAGCAGCGACTGCGGTGAGTAACGTTGGGCCAGGTCTTGGTGATGTGATCGGCCCAGCAGGCAACTTCGTAACCATAGAGCCAGGTGCTAAAATCTTGTTGATTATCGGTATGTTAGCTGGACGCCTGGAAATTATGACGGTATTGATATTGTTCCACCGTCAATATTGGCGACACTAATCATCACCTAGCGAGGTACCCATGGGCACCGTAGTCACGGCTTTTCTGGCCAGTAGTTTTACTGGGTTATTGACCGTTGTTGGCGCGCTACCGGTGTTTTTGAGTAAACGCCCCTCTATTCGCAGTGAAAACCTATTACTCGGGTTTGCCGCGGGGGTCATGCTCGCAGCGTCTTTTTTCTCACTGATCATTCCGGCCATTGATATTGCCACTAAGCGCTATGGAGACGGCGTTATTCCGCCCACTATCGCGGTTTTAGGCGTGTTGCTGGGGGCGCTTTTTATTGCCGCGCTGGATAAAAATATTCCTCATGAACACTTTGTCGGTGGTCCAGAAGGCCCCAAAGCTAAGCGTTTATCCGGTATTTGGTTATTCATTATTGCGATTACTATCCACAATATTCCCGAAGGGCTTGCGGTTGGCGTCACCGCCGGCGTGGGCGATCGAGAGGCAATATCCGCCATTGCTATGGGGATTGGCTTACAAAACATCCCTGAGGGTTTAGCCGTTGCCGTGGGATTGGTAAGCGTAGGGTACTCTCGCGCTCGGGCGGTGTTGATTGCGACATTAACCGGCTTGGTTGAACCAATTAGTGGGACTTTTGGTGGCTGGTTCGTGAGCGTTGCCGAGCCGGTGTTGCCTTGGGGCTTATTGGTTGCCGCTGGGGCGATGATTTATGTCATTAGCCATGAAATCATTCCAGAAACCCATCGCCGTGGACACCACAGCTCGGCGACTGGAGGGCTGATGGTGGGCTTGGTTGTGATGTTATTTTTAGATGTGTGGTTAGGGTGATCTTTTCTATTCGTACAGCAATATTAGATAGTCACAGATTTCGTGAACAATAACATTCGAGAGGAACATCATGCGTAAGGGTATTTCGGCTTTACTTATCGCTACGGCGTTTGTCGCTGGCGGTTTTACTATTGCGACTCAGGCGCAAGAAACATCGGACGGGGCAATGACGGTTAAGCCTTCAGCGCCGGGCTTTTATCGAACCCGCGTGGGTGATATTGAAGTGACTGCGTTGTCAGACGGCACGGTAAAGCTACCAGTCGATAAATTGCTAGCCTTAGACAGTGATGAGGTGCAACAGCGGTTGTCTTGGTACTATCAGCAAGCGCCTTTAGAAACGTCCGTCAACGGCTATTTAATCAACACTGGCGATGAATTGATTTTGATTGATAGCGGTGCCGGTTCTTTGTTCGGTCCGACCCTGGGTTACTTAGCGAAGAATTTACAAGCCTCGGGTTACAGCACTGCCGATGTGGATAAAGTCTTTATTACTCACATGCACCCCGACCACCTAGGTGGGCTAGTAAATGAGGGTAAAGCGGTATTCCCCAATGCAACGGTATATGTTGAGCAACATGACGCAGACTTCTGGCTGAGCGAAGAAAAAATGGCACAGGCAGGAGAGGGTGACAAAGGCTTTTTCCAAGGCGCAATGGCCGCGGTCAAACCATACCAAGAAGCAGGACAGTTACAGACGTTTACCGCTCCTGCGCAACTCAGTGAACATGTACTGGCGCAAAAGGCCTATGGTCATACTCCGGGCCACACGGTTTACCAAGTAACCAGTGGTGGCGATAAGCTGGTGGTGATTGGTGATTTAATACACGTTGCCGGCGTACAGTTTGATGACCCGGCGGTGACGATTGCCTTCGACAGCAACCCAAATGAAGCTCGTCAAGCACGCTTAGCGGAATTTGCCGACGCGGCACGAAACGGATTCCGAATAGCTGGAGCTCACCTACAGTTCCCCGGCATTGGCCGTTTGCGCGTTGATAATAAAGGTTACCGTTGGATTCCGGTGAATTATTCACCGATGTGGAAGTAACCAAGCCACGGTAGCAAAACTGAAGGTGCAGGCGAGGCAATTACGCTTGCACCCTCACTCGCCATGAATTAAATTAAACGCACGTTTGAATTTAACTATGTGGTGAGCATGTCGGTAAAACGCTCAACAAAAGATAAAATTATTATTGCCGCGGAACGGTTGTTTGCTGAACATGGTTTTGAGCAAACATCATTGCGACAAATCACTGCCGAAGCCGAGGTTAACCTCGCCTCTGTGAATTACCATTTTGGCTCCAAAAAAGCTTTGATCCAAGCGGTCATGGCTCGTTATCTGCGCCACTTTATGCCAGCGCTGCAGCACCAGTTAACGGTGCTGGATAATCACTCTCAAATATCCAGTCTACTCATCTTTAAAGCGTTTCGTGAGCCATTGCATGGGTTGGTGGTGGTCAACCCTAAAGGTCCTGATATTTTCCTGCGGCTGTTGGGTTTCGCTTATGCGGAAATTCAAGGTCATTTGCGCAAATACACACAAGCTGAATTTGGTGATGTGCTGAGTCATCTGATGCAGTTGTTACACAAGGCCAATCCGAACTTGTCACCAGAAACGCTGTTCTGGCGTTTGCACTTTACCCTAGGCGCTACGGTATTTGCGCAGGTTTCAGGTAAAGCCTTAAAAGAGATCGCAGAGTCGGATTTTGGTGAAAAGGCGACAACCGAGACCATCATTGATCGGCTTATCCCCTATATTGCTGGTGGCTTAGATCAACCAGCAACGGTCATCGCTGAATCTCATTCTTGAACTACACTTAATGCAGAGTAAACGCTGCGGAGCTCGTTATGGAAATTTTGTTGTTATTAGTGGTTTTAGTCGTGGTTCTATTTGCGGTGAAAGATATTCGCCGTAATTTAATCACCCGTCCGGTTTTCGGCTTCTTTAAACGTGTGTTGCCGCCGATGTCGGCCACCGAGCGTGAAGCGATGGAAGCGGGAGATGTTTGGTGGGACGCCGAGTTATTTAGCGGTCGTCCAGATTGGCAAAAATTCTTGGCAATGACGCCTCCGCAGCTAAACCAGCGTGAACAAGATTTTGTCGATAATCAGTTGGCGAAATTATTGGATATGCTGGACGACTTTCGCATCGTTCAACAAGACCGTGATTTGCCCAAGGCGGTGTGGGATTACCTTCGCAAAGAACGCTTTTTTGCGATGATTATCAGCAGAGACTATGGCGGTTTGGATTTTTCGCCGGCAGCAAACTCTTATATTGTGTCGCGCATCGCTTCACGCTCTATCAGCGCAGCGGTCAGTGTCATGGTTCCCAATTCCCTAGGGCCGGGCGAATTGCTCAGCCATTACGGTACCTCGGAACAAAAGGATTATTGGCTGCCACGTTTAGCCGAAGGTAAAGACATTCCTTGCTTTGCCTTGACGGGGCCAGAAGCTGGCTCGGATGCCGGCGCGATACCCGATGAAGGTATCATCTGTAAAGGTGAACACGATGGCAAGGAAGTCGTGGGTATTCGATTAAACTGGGATAAGCGCTATATCACGTTAGCGCCAGTGGCGACAGTGTTGGGTCTGGCATTTAAGCTCTACGATCCTGATGGCCTGTTAGGTGATAAAAAGGCCTTAGGTATCACTTGCGCGTTAATCCCCACTGACCATTCTGGTGTTAAGCATGGCGACCGCCATTTTCCGTTAAACCAAGCCTTTATGAACGGAACGACATCTGGTGAGGACGTCTTTATTCCGTTGGAATGGATTATTGGTGGTATCGATTATGCGGGCAAGGGTTGGCGTATGCTGGTGGAATGTTTATCGGCTGGACGCGGTATCTCGTTACCGGCTTTAGCCACCGCAACAGGACATGTTACCCAGCGGATGACCGGTGCTTACAGTTACGTGCGCCAACAATTCGGCTTACCAATTGGTAAATTTGAAGGAGTTCAAGCGTCGATGGGGCAAATTGGTGGCCTCAACTATACCTTGGAATCTATGCGTCGGCTGACCATTACTGCGTTGTGTCAGGGGAAAAGCCCGTCGGTCGTCACCGCGATGACGAAATACCACATGACAGAAATGGGTCGGCAGGTGATGGACCATGCCATGGATGTGCATGCGGGTAAAGGGATTCAACTAGGGCCGAAAAACTACTTGGGTCATGGTTATATGGCAACGCCGGTATCGATTACCGTAGAGGGTGCCAATATCCTCACTCGCAATTTGATGATTTTTGGGCAGGGCGCTACTCGCTGCCACCCCTATGTATTAAAAGAAATGGATGCCGCCTCAAATAGTAATGTTGACGAAGGCCTAGCGCAGTTTGATCAGTTGCTGTTAAAGCATATGGGATTTGCCCTCAGTAACTGGGGCGCAACAATTGGACACGCGCTGACGAGCTCATGCTTTGCCGAAAAACCGGTTAGCGGTGAAACGGTCCGTTACTACCAACATTTGACCCGGTTTAGTCGTGCTTTAGCTTACACTGCCGATGTCGCGATGCTGACGTTAGGTGGCGATCTTAAACGCAAAGAAATGCTGTCGGCTCGGTTGGGGGATGTACTGAGTCATTTGTATATGGGCAGCGCGGTATTGAAGCGCTTTGAGGACGAGGGACGACAGGCTGCCGACCTAGCGTTTGTGCATTTTGCTCTGCAACGCCATTTGCATGAAATTGCTAAAGCGTTTAGCGGCTTTTTCGATAACTTACCCAACCGGGTTATGGCAACCTTGTTGCGCCTTTCGGTGTTTCCGTTAGGGAACCGTTTCAAAGCGCCTGCCGATGATTTGGCGCAACAGATCAGTGAAAGTATGATGGAGCCTGGTGTTACTCGAGATCGTCATACTTTCCTATGCTTCTGGAAAGATGATGAAAACGACCCAACTGGACACATGGAAAAGGCCTTCCTGGCGATGAAAGCGTTAGAGCCCGTTTATAAACGCCTTCAAAAGGCGCAAAAAAACGGTGATATCGCGGCCGACATTTATGGTGATGAGTTGGCAGCCGCGGCTTTAGAGGCTGAGCTTATCGACGCTGACACCGCGGAGCAGTTAAAAGACTGTGAGCGCTGGCGAATGGGGGCCATCGCGGTGGATAGCTTCGCCCCGGGCACCTTAGAAAAACAGAAGTTCTACAGCACCAGTAAACGGAAAACCAGCAGCGCCAAAAGTTAGCGGCTAGAACACCGTTTTACGTTTCTCGCGTAAGTTGTTGAGCGGTTGTGGTTGACGCTGTTGAGATTGTTGCTCAATAGCGTCTACCGCTGCTGAAGCTGGGCATTGGTTATTTTCCATATAGTAGTTAGCGGCTGCGGTTAGCGGATCCTGGTTGCTACCCCAATCGGCGACAATTTGGTCGGCAACATTGCAGGTTGGGGTTAACCCAGTAAAGTAATTGCCTTGCCCAGCACTATTAAACAGTGCGAAATTAATTTCGAATGTACGCTTATCGCAGATTTTGGTTGGCTCTTGGCCTACCGGTTTGCCGCAACTTTGGCTGCCAATATTGATCACATTAACGTGTGGCTTCAGGCTGTTAATAATTAATTCGCTAGCAGAGCAGGTAGCCCGGGTCGTCAAAACGTACACGGTATCGATGTTAAGCTGTTCAATGCCTTCGCCCAAATCAAAATCCAGCGTCGAATTTTTACTCGCGTTATTATCGTTGAACCGAAATTCGGCAAAGACCTTGCCTAATACGTTGTTGCCTGCGGCCTGAGTGGATGCCTGGTTAGCATATTGAATGTAACCACCGCCGTTATAGCGCACGTCGATAACCAGATGGTCGATGTTTTGTTGGGCTAATTGGTTGTATGCTTGATTGAGGTCATCACCGGTACGGCCGATAAAACTGTCTATGACGAAATAGCCTACTCGACTGTTATCGGCGAGCTGATAGGTTTGGGTCGCAAATACCGATTTTTGTTCGACTTGGGTTTTGGTTAATTCTGCAGTGATCTGGCTGCCATCGGGCTTCTGCCATGTTAACTCGCGACTGATACCCTCTTGATTAGGACCTAATGCGTCCTGATAGCGTCTTTCAGCAAGCAAGGTGGCGACGGCTTCACCTTCAATTTTAAGTAATTCATCGCCACGTGCTAGGCCGGCTTCGGCTGCTGGGCTGGAAGGGTAGTTATAGCGAATGAGTACGCGGTTATCATTGGTTTGTAGCGCTGAAAAGCCAAAACCATAATAGCTGGCATCAATAAACAATGATTGGTATTCATCTTCGGTAAGAATATAACTGTAGCGGTCTTGCGGGACTCGCAACGCCTCTAACACTTCTGCCATAGACTGGTATTGGCTTAAATCCAATTGCTGAGGCAATTGATCTGCCCAATAATAGTCTTGCTTCATGTGTTCAAAGAAGCGTTGCTTTTGATCAGCGACAGAGCACACTTCAACTGACGCGTTACTGTCAGTACCCGAACTGTCAGAACCGCAACCCGCAAGCGTGAGCAATGGCATCAACATTAGACCGTAACGAAACATAACGGGGCCCCTTGCAGAAAATTTAGTAAACCCTTGATGATAGATTAGGTTACATCTGGCACAATCAACGCACAAATAATTTACCGAGAAACCTTTATGAGTTGGCTAATGATTGACGTGGCTGGCACAACCTTAACAGCCGAAGATCGTGAATTACTGGCGCGTCCAGAAGTGGCTGGGGTGATTCTATTCAGTCGTAACTACGCCTCCTACCAACAGCTCACCGGGCTGGTAGAAGAGATGCGCCAAGCCTCTCCTGAGCCACTACTCATTGCTGTTGATCACGAGGGTGGAAGGGTGCAGCGTTTTCGCCAAGAGTTCTCTGCCATACCAGCAATGTCGGCGTTTGCAAACAGCAATTTAGCCGTCCAACAACAACTTACCGCAGCCACAGAGATGGGCTGGCTGATGGCCTCAGAAGTAAAGTCTGCCGGGATCGACATCAGCTTTGCGCCGGTACTCGACATTGATGCCGTCAGTGAAGTGATAGGTAACCGTGCGTTTGGCGCTGATGCCGATACCGTGTTGCCGTTAGCTAAGGCATTTATGGACGGCATGCACCAAGCAGGTATGGCGACCACCGGTAAGCATTTTCCCGGGCATGGGTCAGTGGCTGCGGATTCGCATATTGCCATTCCTGTTGATGAAAGGTGTTATGACGACATTGTCAGCACGGATATGAAGGTGTTTGCGAAGCTTGCAAATGTCCTCGATGCCGTGATGCCAGCGCATGTGATTTATCCGGCGGTCGATGATCAGCCAGCAGGCTTTTCAGAACGTTGGTTACAACAAGAGTTACGCCAGAAATTAGGTTTCTCTGGCGTCATATTTAGTGATGATTTATCGATGCAAGGTGCAACGGTGGTCGGCGATATCGGAGCGAGAGCTAAAGCCGCTTTGGCGGCAGGGTGCGATATGCTATTGCTTTGCAATGATCGTGCTGCAGTGAAACAGTTGTTAGCCACTACATCGCTCCGCGCTAATGAGCAGAGTCAACAGCGCCTGCAAAAGTTATATGGACAGCCTGCTAGCCCACTGGCGGACTTACAACGCTCGAGTCGTTGGCAACAAGCGCAGCAGTGGCTAAATCAGTTAGATTAAGCGTCTTCGTAAGGCAATGGATCGGTCGCACCATTATTACGGAATGCTTCTAGCCGTTCGTTGCATGCACCGCAGCGGCCGCAGGCTTTTTCGCGGCCGTTATAACAGGTCCACGTGGCACTGTAATCGAGCCCCATTGCCAGTCCAGCAGCGAGAATATCGTCTTTGCTCTGGGTTAAAAAGGGCGCTTCTACCGCGATAGGTTGGTAGTTGGCTAAGCGGCTAGCAACATCCATTTGCCGCACAAACTCAGGACGACAATCCGGATAGATGGCGTGATCACCTGAATGCGCGCCGTAGTAGACGGCTTCGGCCTCAATCGATGCGGCGTAGCCGATAGCAAGCGAGAGCAAAATCATGTTGCGGTTCGGTACCACGGTCGATTGCATTGAGGCTTCTTCGTAATGGCCCTCGGGAATCGCCATATCGTCGGTCAGAGAGCTCCCCTTAAGCAGTTGATTAATCGATGTAATATCAACGATTTTATGAGGAATTTCCAAATTTTCACAAACGCTACGAGCAACATCGAGCTCTTTGACGTGACGCTGACCGTAGTCAAACGATAGGGCATAGACCGATTTACCTTGCTGTAACGCGTGGTGCAGTACGGTAAATGAATCCATCCCACCGGAATAAATGACTACAACTTTTTGCGCCATGACTGACTCCTCTATATAATCGCCAAGCCTTATATAATATCGAAAATCATGAACTATCGCATTAACGAAATCTTTGAAACATTGCAGGGTGAAGGCGTCTTCACAGGCGTCCCAGCTATATTCGTGCGCCTGCAGGGTTGCCCAGTGGGTTGCCCATGGTGCGACACGCAGCATACCTGGAATACCGACGCAGATAAGCAAGTAGCTGTTGCTGAACTCGCCAAAAAAACGGCGGCGGATGATCGCTGGGCGGAACTGTCAGCGGATGATATCGTTGCTTGGTTTGAACGTAATGGCTATCGTGCTAAACATGTTGTCATTACCGGTGGCGAACCCGCGATGTTTGACCTTCAGCCATTAGCAGAGGTGTTGGAAAAGCGTGGTTATCGGTTACAAATTGAAACCAGCGGGACATTTCCTTTACAGGTATCTGCAGCCACTTGGGTGACCTTGTCGCCGAAATTGGATATGCCCGGTGGCTATTTGGTGCAACCGGAAAATATGCGCCGCGCCAACGAAATAAAACATCCTATTGCGATGCAAAAGCACATTGATGCGCTTGATCAACTACTACAACAATACCCAGTAGCGGATGATGTGGTGATTAGTTTGCAGCCCATCAGTCAGCGCCCCCGTGCGACCGAACTGGCGATTGCTACATGCATTGAAAGAGGTTGGCGTTTGTCAGTACAAATGCACAAATATCTTAATATTGAGTAAGCGATCGCGGTTTGGCCGCTGATCCGCTCAACCTTCTCTATACTCCTGCTTTCTTCGCCGATCAGCAGGAGTGTCAACATGTTTCAGCATTCAACGCAATTCACCCAACGCGGTCAAGGCATGACCGAATACATCATTATTGTTGCGTTAATCGCGGTTGCTGCCATTGGCGTTTACTCACTATTCGGAAAATCCCTACGCACTCAAGTTGCGGGGTTGGCTAAAGAAATCACCGGCCAATCGAGTAGCCAACAATTGAACCAAGCGCGCAATACCTCTCGCCGCGCCGCGACGGTTGCCAAACAAGACATTAATTTAGGTAACTACGACGACGCCACTGAACAAGGCAACGACGACTAATGCTTGGCGGCGCCGACTGGTACTGGCAAATACCCATAAAGCAACGCGGACAAGTGTTGATCCTAGGCTTGGCCGCGATGATTTTGCTGGCAACGTTGTTTTTTGGTGTAAGCAGTATGGGTCAACGCGTTCGCCAGCAGTGGTACATCCAAAATGTTGCAGACGATGCAGCTAGTAGTGCAGCGCTGCTAATGAGTCGGCAATTGAATTATCTGGCATTGAGTAACCGAGCCATTATCGGTAACCAGGTGGCTATCGCGCAATGGTTGGGCATTGCTAGTTGGGTGCAGATGGTGAAGGTATTGAGTCTGAATACCAGCTCTGCGGTTGCTTGGCTTCCCATAGCTAATACGGTGACCCGGGTGTTAGCAGGAATCATGACTGTTGTGAGTCAGGTTACCGATTTAGGCGTTCAAGCCGCTTCCGCATTGCACGCTGCGACCGTATCAGCATTATCCGCCTCGCAAATTGCTATGGTCGCCGCAGTCAATGCGTCGTTACCACGAACCATCGATGACATTGTGATTCAACATCAAAGCAATCTTACTGCGGATGTCTATCAAGGTTTGGGAATACTGCCGTTCCCGGTTGGGTGGTTGACCGCAGTTAAAATGAAAACCACGGCAAATCGTCAAGCGAGCAATGACTTTAAGCGCTGGACCCTCGCCAGCCGCGATCCCTTTAGTCGCCGAAGAACCTATACCGTGTTGGATTTTTTCGTGATTAAAATAGAGAAGGCTGGAGGGACCGAGTTGAAGTCGTTAGCGGGTGGCCGTTGGAATTGGTATGGATTAGATACCTTATCTTTTTTCTGGAACGATTTCGATTTTTTTGGAGACTCGTGGAACGAAAAACCATTAGGTGCAGGTTCACGCGCCAGCCGTAGCGCTTACTTTCAAAAATACGGAAGCTATGGCGATAGCTTCAAAATTAATAAGAAGGCCAGCAAAAGGGCGTATTGGCGTTATCACAAAGGGTTACCACCGCTGCAGTTGCCGTTTAGTTACTTTCGCCTAAATGCAAACCCCAACAGCATGAAACTCGCGGTTATCGTTAAGGTCACCGATCCAGCGACCCAGCAAACCAGCTTTGCCAAAGCTGAAACCGCATTTACTCGACCGAAACGGGTATTCCCACGACGTGACGGTAAACGTGAACAGGCCAACCTCTTCAACGCGCTATGGTTTCCACGACTGATCCCGTTATCCGCAAAAGATAAGCTTGCTTTGGCAGGAAAGCGTTATGTACAAAATTGAGTCTGGCCAAGCGTTGGTCGAGAGTACGTTGTTTTTCACTGTACTGATGTTGTTGTTGCTGAGTTTTCATCATGACTTGCTGCCAGCAACCAATAAGGCACAACAACAACTGGCGCAGGCACGCGCGGATATTTGGTCGTTAAAGCAACCGCCGAAGAGTCAAAATAGCGAATCTTATGCGTTCAACCGTGCTGCAGGAGTCGTGATTAGACCGATTAATACACTCAGTAGCCGTGATGCCAAACTGTCATTAAAGAATCTCCGCCAAGTCACAGATAAGCAGCGGGTCGGACGCTTTGCTATGGCACGGTTAACCGATGATTGGGGCGTCATACGGCTCGCCGATTTGCGTCAGCGGCCCTCTGGTTGGGTGCCTAGTAAGGCGCTGAGTAGCGGGTTTTTTAGTAAAGTTCAGTATGTGATTAGTTTGTTACCGTTTGCCGATGAGTTTCGCGCTAGCTCGCTGAAATGGGGGTGGATTGATCCCAATGTTGTTCCTGAATGACGTTCCAGCAACTCTACAAGTCTGGGAGTGGCAATCCTGGCAGACGGAGAACTTGTTAACGAGTCAGCTTTGGTATTTAACGCCAGGGCAGGAGCTGACACTTAAGCAACTGCAACAGCATTTTCCTGATTGTCCTCAACCTCAGGCACAGGTGTGGGTGTGCATGATTGACCAGCAGTTGTGGTCAATTATGAAACACCAAGACGGGCAATGGTGGCTAATGCGCTTGAGTAACTCCCCAGTATCTCAGCAAATTACTCGCGGTGTGCTTGGTGTCCGCTTGATGGCTTCAAGCAACGACCAACAACAGGTCACTCTATGGACCAGCCGGCGCTCACTTGCTCGTTTGTTAAGCGCGCTACAGTTTCGCTTTGGCCAGGATATTAGTGCCATTCATCGACCAACGCCTAAACAGGCGTTTATCGAGTTTAACGATGGCGCGATGTTGACGATTGAGCAGCAAGCGCAGCAAACCATCTCCGTTTGGTATCAACCAGATGTCTGAACACGGGCAAGCAATGACCGAGTGGCTACTGGCTATGACACTCTTGGCTGTGGTCTTTTGGTTACCGATAAACGGTCAGCCAATACTGCAATGGCTTATGAATCTTGGCAGTCAGGTTCAAAGCTATTTTTCCAATCTATTGAATAATTTGAGTTTTTTACCCGGGGTGGGACTTTGAAGCTGGATAAAAAGACCATTGTCGTTATTATTCTTAGTCTGCTAATGACCGCTGTAGTTTGGTATTTAGCGGCGGGCTACGTTAATACTGAGACGGCTAGGCGGTTGGCCCAACAAAAAACGCCTACGCTAGCCATCATTGTTGCCGCTGCAAATCTGCCAGAAGGGACTCTGCTGTCCCAACAAAACCTTGCCGTCCGTGAATTTCCTCGCGACTTGGTTTCAGCAACATGGTTTGCGGCAGAGGATGCTGGGGCTATTGTCGGCACCGAACTCGGGTTTGCGATTAATGCTGGAGACCCGATTCCCCAGACCGCCGTTTTAGCCATTGACCAGCAGTCGCTTTCTCGGCGGTTACCAAGTAATCAGGTAGCCATTTCGGTGGCGTTAGATGAACGCCAAATTCCGGCTCAACAGCTAAGAGTTGGCGACAAGGTTGATCTGGCTTTTGTCGCTGACGACGGTAAGCGATTGAGTGCGGTGTTTGAATCGTTAACCATTCTGCTCATCACGGGTCAAGACTCGGCCAGCAGCGATGGCGCCTATCAACAACCAGCACTGGTTCTTGCCGTGCCGACTTCCGCTGCTCCATTATTTTCGCTATTTAGCCAGGCGCGTGCAGTGATCTGGTTGCAATCGAGCGCAACGCAACGTTCCACGATTCGCTGGCAGGCCGCATCGCCAGGTATTCAAGTTCAGCGCCTAGAGGATTTACTGGAGGTTCACCAATGATGCGTAGAGTGCTGTTTGCCGCGATACTATTTTGTTGCGTGACAAATACCATGGCAAACGAGCTGTTACAGCGAGAGCTGAGCTTAACGGTTGGCGAAAGCCGTGTATTAACAATGACTTCAGGGGCTGATATCACTGTGGTTGATTCAACCTTGATTAATGTAGTCGCGATAACATCAAACAGGTTATTGGTGCGTGCTTTAAAGCCGGGAACGACAGCATTTTTTAGCGCCGCACCAAATCACGCATTAACCCGTTGGCAGGTCACGATTAATGCCGCAGTAGCGCCCCAACTGACTCAACAAATCAACGCGTTACGTCAGTCGGAGCAGCACCTAGCAGTGAAAAATCAAGGTGAACTCCTGGTATTAACAGGGCAGGTATCTGCAGCAGCAATGGCGGTTATAGAGAGCTTAGAAAAGCGCTATCCCACGCTACTCAATAAGGCGAGTGTGCTGGCACCAGAGCGCCAGATGATTGAGTTAAATGTGCAAATTATTGAGGTCAAGCGACAACAGATTGATGCGCTTGGTGTGCAGTGGCAACGAATAATTAACGGTCCTTTGATCGCGTTCGGAGGGCAGTCTAGCGCTGGTTGGCAAGGGCAAATCGACTCGCAGATTCAGCTCATGCAAGAGCGTGGGGTTGCGAAGATATTGGCCAATCCAGTGTTGACCACGCAAAGCGGGGAAAAGGCTGGATTTCTTGCCGGCGGTGAAGTACCGATTCCGCAAATCGCCGAGGATGGTAGAACCGACGTAAGCTACAAGCCTTATGGAATATCACTAGAGATCAAACCGCAGCTGACACCTCAAGGCCAAATCGTCAGTACCATCAACGCCGAGGTCAGTAACCTCGACCCAGCGGTCAGTGTAGCAGGTGTACCCGGTTTACTGACTAGGAAAAGCCAAGCGGTAGTGACAAGTGAATCTGGTGAACGGGTGATGTTGTCTGGCTTATTAAGCGACGATCACGGAGACACTGACGAGCGTGTCCCCGGGCTGGCTGATATTCCAGCCGTTGGTGCTGCATTCACTATGCGCCAACAACGTCGCCAGCAAACCGAGTTACTGGTGATGGTGACTGCGATCACGGTTAAAGACAGACAACAGCAACAACAGCGGTTAACGACGTTGACCGCGGAACGCAGCCAATGGCAGAACGATGCCACCTGCACAGGTATGGAGGAATAACTCATGGAAGAACAACGGCAACAACTGCAAACCATTCTGAGAGAGTATTTGGATCAACACGATCCGGTTGTCGCCCGCCTTGATGAACAGCAACTTAAGCAGCATGCGATCGCGTATTTGCAGAGCTTGACGCCGACACAAAATAAAGCGAACGGCGTCGAAGATGAGCAGTACTGGCAACAAATGATCAGCGATGTGGTAGGGGAAGCTATCGGTTTGGGGCCGTTAGAAAGCTTATTACAACAGTCCGAAATTTCGGAAATTATGGTCAATCGTTATGACCGTATTTTTATTGAAAAGGAGGGGCGGCTACAGCGCAGTTCCGCATGCTTTAGCGATGAAGCAGCACTGCGTCGTGCGATTGATCGAATTGTCTTACCCTTAGGGCGTCATATTGATGAAGCCTCACCAATGGTTGATGCACGGCTTGCCGATGGCTCCAGAATGAACGCCGTGTTAGCCCCCCTCGCGATGTCAGGAAGTTGTTTAACCATCCGTAAATTCAGTCCGAAACCATTGTCGTTAGAGGATCTGGTTCGTTCCGGAAGCCTTAGCGCAAGTGCCGCGGAATTTTTGACTATTGCAGTGCAGTGCCGGCAAAACGTCATTATCTCCGGTGGCACAGGAACTGGAAAAACAACCTTATTAAATACACTATCGGCGCAGATCCCCGAACACGAACGACTCATTACGATTGAGGACGCTGCTGAACTTCAGCTTCAGCACGACAACCTGATTGGCTTGGAAACGCGCCCCAAAAACCAAGAGGGCAACGGCGAGATCGGTATTCGTCAGTTAGTGATAAATGCATTACGCATGCGTCCTGATCGTTTGATCGTTGGCGAGTGCCGCGGTGCCGAAGCGCTTGATATGTTACAGGCTATGAATACTGGGCATGACGGTTCTTTGAGTACAGTGCATGCGAATAACGCGCGCGATGCGGTGCGGCGATTGGAGGTAATGGTATTGATGAGTGGTCTTGACCTGCCGGTGACGGCGATTCGGCAACAGATTGCTAGCGCGGTAAACCTCATCATTCAAATTGCTCGCCGGCATGACGGCAAGCGCATTGTTACTGGCATTCATGAGGTGACTGGTATTGACGGCGATACGCTGCAAATCGCCGCGTTGTTCGAGCGTTCACAGCTGCAACAAGCGTTAACACATTGCGGTGTGCCAGCATCATTCGCGATGCGCCAACCGGAAACCGTGCAGCGTGCCTTGCAGCAGTGCTTTAGCTGATGTTTTGGATATTTATTCTAGCGGTATTAATGACTGCTTTGTTGTGGGGCTTTTTGATCGGACAAATAAAACGCCGCCACGTACAACAGCTGGCTGGCAGGATCGAGCAAGGGACACAACGCTCGCTGGAAGAGTTCTTTCTGTTTTTACCAGTGAAAACACTGGTCCGTGGCTGGTTAGCAGCAACGGGGCTTGGCGTTTTGCTGATGGGTTTTTTTAACCCTCTCTACGCGCTCTTGATTGCTGCTGTTGGGTTAATTGGACCGCCATTACTCTATCGTTGGTTTCTCAAGCGCCGGCACCGCAAGGTGCAGCAACAGTTGGGTGGGTTTTTGATGATGATGAGCAATCAATTGCGAACGGGAGTGAGTATGGCTGCAGCAATAACGGAACTCAATCAGGAGCTCAAGGGGCCGCTCGGGCAGGAAATTAGCGAGGTTATTCGCAACGTAAAGTTAGGCGTACCGCTGGAGCAAGCACTGACCCGCTGGCAACGGCGGGTACCGGTGTTTTCGGTGAGAATGGTCGTACAGGCATTGGTGTTGGGATTACGCAGTGGTGGACAACAATCGGCTTTACTGCGGCAAATTGCGGAAAACTTACAGCAGCAACAACAACAGCGTGACCGCCAAGAAGCGCTGTCAGCGCAGGCAAGAATGCAAGCTCGGGTGTTGATGTGCCTTCCCATAGTGTTGTTCCTGTTAATTCGCACAATACAGCCGCAACATGCAAACGTGCTGCTAAATACTTGGCCTGGAAGGATAGTGATTATGCTCTCTGGGGTATTGATGCTGATTGGCTATTTAATGATGCGCCGGATTTTGTATAGCGACGATCAATGAAAGCACTTCTACTCGTAGCCGTTTGGGCCAGTTGTCTATTGTCGGTTTGGTTGTTCATTCAGTTATGGCGCTGGCTGGCAATCATGTCTCTGCTACAAAGGGGAGCCGACCGGTTATGGTGGCGTCTACCCGCAACGCTGCGCTGGTATTTATGTTGCTTCTGGAATTGTGCAATCAATAGCGAGCGGGCGCGGCAGTTGTGGTTAAAACATTTACTCGCCTTACTGGTTTTAGGTTTGGCGCAGGTATACGACTTAGGACTACTAGCAATGTTTATCGGCTTGAGTTTGTTAGGTTTTTCCGCTCGAGGTCATCGTCGTTGGCAACTGTCTCGGCGCCGTATTGCCAGAGAATTACCGGACTTTTGTGATTTGCTGACCATGATGATGGCGGCCGGGGTACCGTTAATACCCGCATTGCAACGTGTATCGCAGGCTTGTGGTGGCGGGACATTAGCGCGCGAAGTGGAGACGATTTCTGCGCGCTTGCGGCAAGGCTATGATCTCGAGGAGGCAAGCCAACCAATGGTTACCCGTTACCGTTTAAGCATCCTCAACGAATGGCAAGCGTTGTTAGTGAGGGGTCATCGGCAGGGGGGAAGCTTAACCCAGACATTGACGTATTTTTCTCAACAATTGCGCCATCAACAGCTTCACGACGCAGAGAAAAAAGCGCAAGAGGCGCCAGTGAAGCTGTTGTTCCCATTACTGAGTTGCTTTTTTCCGATTAACTTTTTGATCATCTTGGGCCCGATCGCGATCGGCTTTTTTCTCTAACAGGTAAGGTGTTATGCAGGGAGCACAAACGTTGTGGCCACGAGCCACACTAATGAAACAATTCAGTCAGCGCTTGATTGGCTTGATAGGACGACAACATCTGCATGCCGACGAAGCATACTGGTTTCCCTATTGTAGAGCGATTCATACCTTTGGTATGCAACAACCGTTAGATCTGATTGCCGTGGATAAAGGCATGCAGATTGTCGCGGTCGAGCGCTTTGTCTTACCCAATCGAAGTTGTCGTTTTCGCGGCGCTTACGGTGTTATAGAGACACTCGCTGGCTGCTACTGGCCGTTAGAGCATTGGATAGGAAGAGTCTTGACGATTGAACAAGGAGGTTCAGATGAGAGCAATAGTTGCCGTATTGATTTGTGTGAGCGTTAGTAGCTGTTCTCTGGCGCGTCCGATCAACATCGATCATTCGGCGTTGCCTGAGGCAAAAAACTGGTACCGCCAAGGCGACTTGGACAGCGCTGAGAGCGTATTGCTACAGCTGCAGAGAAAGCAGCAAGGTTCAGCTGAAAGTGATTTTTTATTGGCAAATATTTATTTTCGTCAGCAGCGCTTAGCGGCGGCAAAAAAGCAATATGAAAGAGTGTTAGCACAACAATCTAACCATCAGCGGGCTTGGCACAATCTTGCCTTGACGCAATTACGCTTGACTACTGACACTTTAATGCGAGCCCGAGTGGCACTAATGCAGTTACCTGAGGCAGACCAGCAACTGTTACAAGTGTTGCTTAAGTTGCAGCGAATTCCGTCCCAGACCAAAAGCCAAGCGCCCATTACCGAACACCAGAGCGATTATGCCTTTTAGCTTCGTGACCTTTCTGCTGTGTTTAATTTTATTGCTGCAGCCGAGTTTTGGACAACAACAATGGCATGCGCTTTACCGGGTGCAACAGCAGCAGTTTTTGGCGCTAGCGCTGCCGGTGCAACTCAATTACTGGTGGCAAAACTGTCAGCGACTGAACCCAGAGCGGTCTTATTGGCAAGTGGCGGAGAGCGGCAATTCGTTAACGTTTACCCTAAAGCAAGGGTCGGTGACCGGAGCGATTGCGGTACAAAACGCCATTCGACAGCGTTATTCAGGTTTGCTCGTCCAACGGCAGGGCAGTACGCTGGCGCTGGTGATTAGCAAACCTGCTCAGTGCAGTTAACGATTAGCGTTTTTCATTATACGGGATTTTTGTCGTTGCCAGTCACGAGCTTTGATGGTATCTCGCTTGTCGTGGGATTTCTTACCCTTGGCGAGATAAAACTCTAATTTAACCCAGCATTTCTTCCAATACATGGCGGTCGCGACGATGGCGTAGCCCTCTCGATCAGAAGCGCCGATGAGTTTATCAAGTTCACGTCGCTTAAGTAGCAACTTACGGCTACGGTCTGGCTCGCAGTAAACATGGCTAGAGGCTTGGCTTAGCGGCTGGATTTCTGCGCCAAATAGATAGGCCTCGCCATCTTTTATGATCACGTAGCTATCGCGCAGGTTAACCTTACCCTCTCGAATGCTTTTGACCTCCCAGCCTTGCAGGCTAAGGCCGCCTTCAAACTTATCTTCGAGAAAGTACTCATGCCGCGCCTTTTTATTTAGCGCGATGGTTCCAGTATTATTCGGTGATTTTTTTTTGCTCATGGCGCGTATTATACCGATGAAAAGCGAAAAGAAAATTGCTTTTCAGGGCTTCATTGAATGGCAACATGCGTTATCATTCGCACAAACCGATCATTGGGTAGATCATGGCAAGCATAGAAAGAAGTGCTTTGGTGTCTTACACGCCAGAGCAAATGTTTGAACTGGTAAACGACATCGAAAGCTATCCACAGTTTGTTCCGGGCTGTGTCGGAGCCTCTGTGCAACAAGACAATGGTGGCAGTAAGGTTGCGACCTTAGATATTGCCAAGGCCGGTATCAAGAAATCATTCACCACACGCAATACGCTAATGCGTCCCGAGCGCATTGACATGACGCTGGTTGATGGTCCTTTCAAATCGCTGGGTGGTGGATGGCAATTTGTTGCGCTTGGCGATGAAGGGTGCAAAATTGTGTTTAAGTTAGAATTCGAGTTTGCCAGTAAGTTACTCGGCATGGCGTTCGGTAAAATTTTTAATGAAATCACCGCCAAAATGGTCGAGGCCTTTGTAAAACGGGCAAATCAGGTTTATGGGGCGGAAAATGTCTGAAGCCATGATTCAGGTGGAAGTTGCGTATGCGACACCCGCAGCACAAAAAATAATTGCGCTAAGGGTGGCTGCGGGCACCTCGGTGCAGGCTTGCATAGAGCGCTCTGGGATTACTCAGCATTTTCCAGAAATTGATCTTAATGAACAAAAAGTCGGGATTTGGAGCAAAGCGTGTAAGCTAGACGCCGAGCCCCGCGATGGTGACCGCATTGAAATCTATCGTCCGCTAATTGCTGATCCCAAGGCGGTTCGGAAACGGCGAGCAGAAAAAGCCAAAGCTGAGGGAAAAGCGGATAAAGTGACTGGTGGACGTCCAAATCCACGGCGAGCAAAAGCCGACGAGGAGTCGCCGTCGTGAAATTATTTATCATGCGCCATGGCGAGGCAGAGCCTGATAGTGTTGACGGCTACGATAATACGCGGAGACTAACAGCGCTGGGTGAGCGTGAAGTGCGAGAATCCGGTGCTTGGTTCGCTGAACATTTTGGTGCGGTAGATTGCGCCTTTGTCAGTCCATATTTGCGCGCGCAACAAACTGCCGATGTGGTAAGCGAACAGTGGCAACTGAAACAGCGCCAGACAGTGGATACCATTACGCCCGATGCTGACGTTGACAGCGTGGTGAGTTGGCTGATGGCGGAAGCCGCAGTGCATGGCTTTGAACAGTTATTGTTAGTTTCACACATGCCGTTGGTGAGCTACCTTGTCAGTGCCCTAGATGCTCGCGTCGCACCACCCATTTTCCCAACTGCTGGCGTTGCGGTTATTGACGTTGATGTGAATGTCAACCGCGGTTGTTTCCAACGCTTGGTGTCGACTGACGCGCTGCAGCGTTAATCGCCGACCCTTACTAATATTAGCAGCGCTGCATCTCCTCCAAGAGCCCGTGGGGCAGTATGAAATGCCTCGACCTGAGGATGCTGCACAAGCCAATTGGGAATTTGCCGTTTCAGCACTCCCTTACCATGACCATGTAAAATACTACAACACCGAATTCGCTCGTTAACGCAGGCATGCAGCAACGCGAGTACTTCGGGTTTTGCTTGCGCTTGAGTAAAGCCATGTACATCCAACAGTAATTCGGGAGCAAAATCGCCGCGACTTAATCGTTTTAGAAGATGTGAATCTGAGCCTTCGGCCAAGTAAGTCGGTTTCTCATCTGGGAAGTGAGCTTCAAAATTATCCGACAGCAAATTATCCGCGGAGTTAATTTGTCGCTGTTGTTTGTCGTCTTCGGCGCGCCGTTTAGACAGCGGTTGTTTGTCGAACACAACCTTGTCTTGGGTAAGAGGTTGCACATCGTCAAATAACTCTGCAAAAGTTTGCTCAGGGGCACTGTCTGGAAATGATTTATCTCGCATTTAAGATGATCCTTGCGGCGTATTACGGTATCTTTGCCGGATAATTAACGACATTTATAGTCTAAAACATTTAATCGTTAGGAGACTAGCGTTGGAACGAGTTTACTTAGAACAAGCCATTACCGACTTGCTGACCATTGATGACTTTGTGCGGTGGGCGGTTAGTCGCTTCAATGCCAATGACATCTATTATGGGCACGGCACTGACAACCCTCACGACGAGGCCAGTTTACTCATGGCTTACGTGGTTAACTTGCCGTACGCCGCGTTACAAGATGTTGGGCATTGCCGCTTGACGACCCGTGAACGCACTCTGATGGTCGAACTTGTTGCGCGCCGCATTCGCGAGCGTATTCCTGCGGCCTACCTAACGCAACAGGCTTGGTTCGCTGGGTTGAGCTTCTATGTAGACGAGCGAGTTCTGATTCCGCGCTCACCCATTGCTGAGTTAATTGAAAATGGCTTTACGCCTTGGTTAACTGAAGCGCCACAACGAATATTGGACCTCTGTACTGGCAGCGGTTGTATCGCCATCGCCTGTGCCTATGCTTTCCCTGAAGCGATGGTTGACGCGACGGATTTATCTGCCGATGCGTTAGCGGTAGCAGAACAAAATATCGAACAACATCAGTTACAACATCAGGTCACGCCAATTCAGTCAAACCTGTTTGGCGAGTTGAGCGGACAAAAATACGACCTGATCGTTACCAATCCTCCATATGTTGATGCCGAGGACATGTCAGACTTGCCGGATGAGTACCGACATGAACCTGAGTTAGGGCTAGCTGCTGGGGAAGACGGTCTAGTGTTGGTTGACCAGTTATTACTCGAAGCCGCAGAACACCTTACCGAAAACGGCATTCTGGTCTGTGAAGTTGGCAATTCAATGCTTGCGCTGGAAGCCAAATATCCACAGACCGCGTTTGTTTGGGTGGAGTTTGAGCGCGGTGGAGACGGCGTGTTTATGCTAAACCGCGAACAGCTCGCGGCTCACCGTCAGCATTACGGAGAATAATCACGATTATGCCAGGTAATACATGGGGACAAGCGTTTCGCGTTACGACCTTTGGCGAGAGTCACGGTGAAGCACTGGGCGCTATTATTGATGGATGCCCTCCAGGTATCGAACTAACTGCGGCAATGATCCAACGCCATCTTGATCGGCGCAAACCGGGCGGACGTTTTACTACGCCCCGTCAGGAGGACGACCAGATCGAGATTTTGTCTGGTGTTTTTGAAGGCGTAACAACCGGTACCCCAATTGGTCTGTTGATCCGCAATCAAGATGCTCGCAGCCAAGATTACGCAAAAATACGCGATCGTTTTCGCCCAGGGCATGCGGATTATACCTATCAGCATAAACATGGCATTCGTGACTATCGAGGGGGCGGCCGTTCATCTGCGCGGGAAACTGCCATGCGTGTCGCCGCAGGTGCTATTGCGCAACAGTTTTTGTTGCAGCAAGGCGTCAGTATTCGTTCCGCAGTGGAGCAAATCGGTGACGTCAAAGCGCAACAAAGTGATTGGCAGCAGATTGATGATAATCCTTTTTTCTTTTTAGATGCAGCGGCTGTACCCGAGGTGGAAGCGCTGTTGCGCACGATTAAAAAGGCGGGCGATTCGATTGGCGCCGCTATCCGCTTTGAAGTCGCGGGATTGCCTGTGGGTCTCGGTGAACCGGTATTTGACCGACTCGATGCTGATGTGGCGAAAGCACTGATGAGTATTAATGCCGTTAAAGCGGTAGAAATCGGTGATGGCTTTGCGGTTGCTAATCAGCGTGGTAGCGAACATCGCGACGAAATGACACCCTCCGGCTTTCTCTCAAACCATAGTGGTGGAGTGTTAGGTGGCATTAGTTCCGGTCAGGTTTTACGCGGACGGTTGGCATTAAAACCAACCTCGAGCATTGGCATTTCTGGGCAAACGATAAACCTCCAAGGCGAGCCGACCGAGATCGTCACAAAAGGCCGTCATGATCCCTGTGTGGGGATTCGTGCGGTGGCCATTGTTGATGCAATGCTGGCGTTAACACTGATGGATCATTGGTTACGTCACCGCGGTCAAAATGCCGACGTGGATTGTCAGACCCCACAAATTTGAGTGCGATTGTTGTTTCACGATGGATTACCAACCACTGATTGACTGCTTTGCCGAGTGCTTTGCTGATAGCCACAGAACCTTACTGGTTGCCGGAGATGGCGAGCCCTACTATCAGCCTGCGGCCGCAGCGAATGATTTCCATCGGATTTATTTTGCTCATGGTTTTTTTAATTCGGCTTTGCATGAGGTCGCGCACTGGTGCATCGCTGGCACAGAGCGGCGCATGTTGCCAGATTATGGCTATTGGTATGAGCCGGATGGTCGTAATCAGCAACAGCAACTAGCCTTTGAACAGGTAGAAAGTCGCCCGCAAGCGTTGGAATGCTGGTTTTGTTACTGCACAGGGTCAGAGTTTACTATCAGTATTGATAACCTGTCTGGGGTGCCAGTTGACCCAAGCGCTTTTCGCCACAAAGTCGAGCAACAGTGGATGCAATTGGGGCAGCACGGTCTGCCAGCGCGTGCAGAAGTCTTCGCTCGAGCGTTATGTTGCCGATTTAATCAACCATGGCCCGATCCAAATCATCAGCCATTCCGTAGTTTGCTGTAAGTTTAGGCAGCGAACATGTCTAGGTAGCTGTCCAACCCCCCAACAAATCTTGTTATACTATCGTCTTTCCCTCAGTCTGAATAAATCGCAGTATGATGCAGCAATTACGTCTTGGTTTAGTGATTAATCCTGTTGCCGGTATCGGCGGTCCTACCGGTTTGAAAGGTAGTGATGGCGAAAACACCTTGGCTATTGCTCGCCAGCAAGGCGTTGAGCCTAAAGCACAACAGCGTGTCGCAACAGCATTAGAGCTACTGACACCCTATAAAACGCAATTACAGTTTTATACCGTTGCCGGTGATATGGGTGAGAACGTATTGCAGACATTAGGTTTTGCGTACCAAGTGATTTATCAACCGCAACACCCGAGTTCGGCAAGCGATAGCCAGCTAGGTGCCAAAGCAATTGCTGAGCAACAACCCGACCTGTTGTTGTTTGCTGGCGGCGATGGCACTGCTCGCGATATTTGCCAAGTTTGGCCGGAGTCGTTGCCAGTTTTGGGCATTCCGGCTGGCGTAAAAATTCATTCCGGTGTTTATGCGGTCAATCCCTCAGCGGCTGCGCGGGTCATCGAAAAGTTACTGAAAGGCGAGCTCGCATCAGTGCATCAAGGTGATGTCATGGACATCGACGAGCAAGCGTTTCGGCAGGGCAGCGTCAAAGCCAAGCGATTCGGTGAAATGACTGTACCGGCTGAGTTGCAATATATTCAGGCGGTAAAAATGGGCGGCAAGGAAAGTGACGAATTGGTTTTGGATGACATTGCCGCAGATGTCGCTGAACGCCTTGAGGATGTTGATATCGCAATCATGGGTTCAGGCTCTACCGTTGAGCATGTGATGCAACAGCTCGGACTGGCCAATACCTTGCTTGGGGTAGATATTGTTGAACACCTTCAAGTCGTGGCCAATGATGTCAGCGAGTCGCAGTTGTATGACTACTTGCAGCAGCATCCGCAGGCTACGATTAAATTGGTGGTTACCGTGATTGGTGGTCAAGGACATCTGTTTGGGCGGGGGAATCAACAATTGAGCCCGCGGATTATCCGCCATATCGGACTGACTAACATTATTATTGTGGCGACCAAGAAGAAATTGCAAAGCCTTACCGAGAAAGGGCTTCAGGTAGATACCGGGGATCCGCAATTGGATAGTGAGTTAGCCGGCCTGCGTACGGTCGTTACCGGCTATCATGATGAAGTGCTGGTTAATTTGGTGAGTGTGCGTTAAAACTGCGATTTTGGCAGGTGCACAATTAGGCCATCGAGTGCTTCGGTGACTTCGATTTGGCAGCTCAAGCGGCTATTGTCTTGTGGCTCTTGCACCACATCTAACATATCTTCTTCCGCTTCATCCGGCTTAGGAAGCTTGTCTTCCCAACTGGGGTCGACATAACAATGGCATGTTGCGCATGCCATGACGCCGCCGCATTCACCGACAATGCCATCAATCATATGGTCGACAGCACCTTGCATAACGTTGCTACCAACTTCTACTTCCGCTTCAAATTCACCGCCATCGGCGTCGATATAGATAATTTTTGGCATGAAACTAACCCTACTGCCTATGAATGAGATATTAAATTTTGCCCAAAAAGCGACTGAAATAGGATAAAATACGCGGCTTTATCGCACAAGTCACTGTCTAGGAACTGCTGATGCTAGAACGTCTATTTGCTATTCGTGCACAGGGTAGCACGGTTAAAGCGGAAATTATCGCCGGAATCACGACTTTCCTCACTATGGCGTACATTATTTTCGTAAACCCTTCAATTTTAAGTCAGACGGGCATGGATTATGGTGCGGTGTTTGTCGCAACCTGTTTAGCCGCTGCAATTGGCTGTTTGATCATGGGCTTGTGGGCAAACTATCCGGTGGCATTAGCACCAGGAATGGGCTTAAATGCCTTTTTTACCTACACCGTAGTATTTGGCATGGGCTACTCATGGCAAACAGCATTAGGTGCAGTGTTCTTCTCTGGGATCACGTTTTTTATTCTGTCGGCGTTCAAAATTCGGGAATGGATTATTCGCTCTATCCCAACTACCTTGCGACTCGCTATTGCCGCGGGTATTGGCGCATTCCTCGCTCTCATTGGTTTAAAGAACGCCCATATTATTGTTGCCAATGATGCCACTATGGTTGCTCTTGGCGACCTTGGTGAGCTTTCGGTGTTGCTTGCCGCCGGTGGATTCTTTTTAATTATCGGCTTGGTTTCTCGACAGGTGCAAGGCGCGGCGATGATCAGTATTTTACTGGTCACGCTGATTGCTTGGTTACTGGGCGATGTTGAGTATCAAGGTATCGTTGATATGCCGCCGAGCTTGGCTCCTACCTTCATGCAAATGGATATCTCAGCCGCCTTTGATGTTGGCATGTTGAGCGTGATATTCGCTTTCCTTTTTGTTGACCTATTCGATACCTCTGGCACCCTCTTGGCGGTAGCGCAGAAGGCAGGAATTGCGAAAGCCAATGGCGACTTACCGCGTATTGATAAAGCCTTAATGGCGGATAGTACAGCTACCGTAGCTGGCGCCATGTTAGGTACGTCAACCACCACAAGTTATATTGAGTCAGCTGCAGGCGTCGCCTCCGGTGGAAAAACCGGACTCACCGCTGTGGTCGTTGGTTTACTGTTTATTGCAGCGATGTTTTTTGCACCACTCGCGGGAATGATTCCGCCTTACGCCACGGCCGGCGCAATCATCTACGTTGCGGTATTAATGTTATTTACGTTACGCCGGGTCGACTGGGATGACATCACAGAAGCGGCACCCGTGGCTGTGGTGCTACTGATGACACCATTAACCTTTTCTATTGCCGACGGTATTGCGTTGGGTTTTATTAGCTATTTACTGGTGAAGTTATTGGCAGGAAAGTACCGAGATTTAACGCCGAGTGTGGTATTTTTAGGTGTATTGTTTATCGCTAAATTTATTTGGTTGGGGTAAGGACTTATGGGATGGCATTCAAACCGAGAGTTTTTCGTATCTTGGGAAGAGCTTCATCGAGCAACAAAAGAGTTGGCGCGACGTCAGCTTCCAGCAGAGCAGTGGCAAGGGATTGTCGCCGTTAGTCGGGGCGGCTTAGTGCCTGCGGCGATTATTGCTCGGGAACTAAATATCCGAGTTGTAGACAGTGTTTGTGTCAGTTCCTATGACCACACGGAACAGCGAGACGATTTGCAATTACTCAAAGACGTAACCGCCACCACAGATGGGGAAGGGTATCTGGTGATTGACGACTTGGTCGATACCGGTAACACGCTAAAATTTCTCCGTGACAAGCTGCCGAAAGCGAAATTTATTACTGTTTATGCAAAACCTGAAGGCATGAGCTTAGTTGACGACTATGTCGCCGACTTAGAGCAAGAAACGTGGATTCACTTCCCGTGGGATATGCACCTGCACTATGTTGAGCCTTTGGCAGGGCAAGAAAGCTAGCTCAACAGCGTCATTAAATGAAATAAAAACGGCCGGCGAATTCGCCATAGACTTTGATAACGAATAGCGAGTGATGAAACGAAAAAGCCCCGAAACCTAACAGGATACGGGGCTTTTTTGTCGAATTGGTTATTACTGTTGTAATTGAGTCTGCACGTAGGCAATGACTTGGTCGACCGCAACTTTTTCTTTTTCACCGGTTTTGCGCGATTGATATTCAACTTCTTGTTGATCCAAGTTGCGCTCGCCAATGACGACCTGGTGCGGAATACCAACCAGTTCCATGTCAGCAAACATCACGCCTGGACGCTCTTTACGGTCGTCAAACAGCACTGATAAACCGGCATCAAGGCAAGCTTGATAAAGTGCCTCTGCGACTTCTTTTACCCGCTCTGACTTATGCATATTCATTGGAATAAGCACCACATCAAACGGTGCTAGTGCGGCAGGCCAAACAATGCCACGTTCATCATGGTTTTGTTCAATGGCGGCGGCCACGATACGTGATACACCAATGCCATAACAACCCATTGTTAAGGTTTGGTGTTTACCAGACTCGGTTAAAACGCCAACTTTCATTGCATCACTGTATTTGGTGCCAAGTTGGAAAATATGGCCCACTTCGATACCACGGGCGATTCGTAAGTTGCCTTTACCACAAGGGCTTGGATCGCCATCAACCACATTGCGAATATCGGCGCTGCGGCTAAAACGCAAGTCACGCTCCCAGTTCACCCCTGTGCGCCACTTACCATTATTATTGTCGCCACAAGCAAAGTCAGCGAGAACTGCTGCGCTGTGGTCAGCAATAATGGGGTAATCTAACCACGGTCCCTGGAATAGATCGACACAACCAATAACGTCTTGGTCGGTGACGATTTCTAGCGGAGTGGCAACCTCAGCTAGCTTCGCGGCTTTCACATCGTTCAGCTCGTGGTCGCCTCGGACAACCAAATAGACGAATTCACTGGTGACCTCGTCGCTGGCTCGTACCAGTACCGTGCGAAGGGTTTGTGACGAAGAAATCGCTAACTTGTCCGCGGCCTGCTGACCGGCTTTCAATTTAATATCGACAACCTGCATCTCAGCGCTGGCTTGCGGTCTTTGTTCTGTGGGCGCCAAAGCTTCTGCCATTTCAACGTTGGCGGCATAATCCGAGCTATCAGAGAACGCAATGGCGTCTTCGCCCGACTGCGCTAACACATGAAATTCATGCGAATGTGAGCCCCCGATAGAACCTGTGTCGGCAATGACAGGGCGGTAGTCGAGGCCTAAGCGCTCAAAAATACGACAATACGCCTGGTGCATGGTGTCGTAGGTTTGTTGTAAGCTCTGTTCATCTAAATGGAACGAATAGGCGTCTTTCATCAAAAATTCACGGGCACGCATAACCCCGAAGCGCGGACGAATCTCATCGCGGAATTTCGTCTGAATTTGAAACAACGACAGCGGCAGCTGCTTGTAGCTGCTAATTTCCTTACGCACCAATTCGCTGATGACTTCTTCATGCGTCGGACCTAATAAAAAGTCTCGCTGGTTACGGTCTTTTATCCGCAACAATTCGGGACCGTAGGCATCCCAGCGGCCAGATTCTTGCCATAAGTCTGCTGGCTGCACCATCGGCATCAGGATTTCTAAGGCACCAGTGGCTTCCATTTCTTCACGTACGACCTGCTCTACCTTTCGCATGACCCTTAAACCGGTCGGCGTCCATGTATAGAGGCCCGCCGCGACTTTACGGATCATTCCGGCACGGAGCATGAGCTGATGGCTGACAATCTCTGCATCAGATGGCGTTTCTTTTAATGTTGACAATAAATACTGGCTGCTGCGCATTGGCGTTTAACTCTATGTTTATCGCAATGGGTAAAAATGAAAGCGGATTCTAGCAGTCTATTGCAGTTGTCAAAAGCATTTCGTGGCGATTGGCTCGATTTCTTCAACTTCAACCACATGGTCAATAACCCGCCAACGCACATTTATATCATAAAGGGCGGTCCCATAGCTGCGCGTTAGCGCATTTTCTTGATGATAAGCAGGACGAGGATCTTGGCTCAACACTTGGCAAATAAGCTGACGCAAATTGGGGTAGCGGCGTTTAAGAGTCTGTAATTGCTGTTCTGCTGCAGCACTTATCGTGACCGGAAGCGTGGATGGCGCTTGTTGTGCATAGCCTCCCTCGGCATCGCTAATGGCATCTGCGTAGGGAATATAGGGCTTAATATCGTATATTGGCGTGCCATCGACTAAGTCTGCGGCAAATACCTCAATCGCCATAGTTCCGCTAAGTGAGGTAGAGCCTAAACGTACTACCGACATGCCCAGACCATTAGGGCGAAAACTTGAACGCGAGGCGAACACCCCAACTTTCTCATTACCGCCTAATCGCGGTGGGCGCACCAGCGGTTGCCAACCATGATTCTGGTGAAAACCAAAGACTAACCATAAATGGCTAAATTGTGCTAAACCTCGAAGCATGTTGCGATCCTGGTAGGCATCGGTAAATTCTATACGGCAGGCAGCATCGACCAGTCCTGGTTGGCGTGGGACACTAAATTTTTCCGGATACGGTGTCCTAATGTGGGCGATGGCTTCTAGCTGCAGAGGGTTAGTTGTTTTTGCCATAATCTGGTGAATTTCGCTATTGGGTTGTGGTTCTATTGCTATCAACAATCGATGATATAATTAACTTATTGATTTTTATGTGATTTTATTTTGGCACGCGGATTGCTCAAGTCATGGTATCTAAGTCGTTAAAACTTTTGAACTATCTAACCATGACGGAAGGGAAGAGAACAATGAAAAAAATAATCGTAGCCACTGCTTTTGCATTAATTGCTGGCGTCACCCTAATGAGTGCCGCGATGGCTTCTCCTTGGCACGATGGTGAGCAACACAAGACCATCAGCCGTGAATTTACGGTTCAGCCTAACACCGCGTTTTCTTTAGACTCTGGTGTCGGTGAGGTGCAATTTCGTTATCACGACAAAAACACCGTGGAAGTACAACTGGTGATTGAATCAGATGATGATAGTTGGTTAACCGACGGTGATATTGAAGATATTGAATTAACGGTCGATCAAACCGCGGACGAATTGGCGTTGAGTACCAATGAGCAGGAAGATGTGAAATTTACTTGGACCATTACCATGCCGCAGATGAGCAATGTTGATATCGACTTTGGCGTCGGCGAAATTTCTGGTGATATTCGTTTAACCGACGTGGACATTGATCTAGGTGTTGGTGAGATCGATCTGCACTTACTCGGTGGTGATGTTGGTCGAGTGGAAGCAAATGCAGGCATTGGCGACACCAAAATTCGTGGTATTAACAGCGAAAATACTCGGGCAATGATTTCCTCTCAATCTGAATCGCATAGTAATGGTGCAGCGACGGTTCGTGCGGATGTCGGTGTCGGCGACATTACCCTAGATTTTGACCAACGCTGAGCGTTTAACGCTCACCTGAAGCCGCGGTTATATGCCGCGGCTTTATTGTTGCCATTGTACTGCGTGCCCCGAGCAAGTCACTTTACTATAACAATAAGGGTTATCTTTAACTGGAAGCGCAAAGCATTGCGAAGCAACTACGCCATCAGCATTGAACTGGCGTGCGTTCAACAGCATTCTTTGGCGAGCAACAGCGGCTGATGCTGGTGGATCAGAACGCGAATTTTGGCAACTGTCACCAGTGACTACACTAATGACTTTAAAGCTCCGATTAACTTGTTCACCTGCGGAATAGACATTTGCCGTTTGCGAGAAAGCAAACATTGATGACGAGTCAGCTTCCGCTGTCGAGGAATGGCTGAAAACGCTACAGCCACCTAATAAGCCAGGTAGGGCGATTGCCAATAAGTAATTGGATAACTTCACGATCTATCCCTGTGAATGCGAATAATAGTTCAGAGTAAAGACTGTTAAGGTAGGAATCAAGCGCTCACGCCGGGCGGCGAGAGCACTCAACAAACGGTTTAATGCAAATAATGTATTACTTAATAAGGTATTCTTCTAAACGATGACCTTGCTCTAATGCCTTTTTCAGCGCTTTTGGCATACGTCCTTGGCCCGTCCATGTCGCGCGTTCGCCTTGTTCATCAGTAAAAGCATATTTTGGCGGTTTTGGCGCACGCTTTTTCTTTGTTGCTTTTAAAGGTTCACCACCAATCTCATTTTCTAAAATGTCGCTAATACCAATACCAGCATCCGCCATCGCCTTTTTAAATTCTTCAATTTTTTCTTGTTTTAATCGTTGCTCAGCTTTCTCTTCTTCTTCTTCCTTTTTACGCGCAGCAATTACATTACGTATTTTCTTCTCTACTTCTTCAAGCTCACTCACCGACAATTCTTTTGTTGATGCTTTTAATCGACGTTCATGAGTCAAGATTTTAATAAAGTCAGACATATTTTAATTCCTAGTTATTTACAAATATTACGATGGATTCTAGCGATGCTTAGAAAAATTACCAAATGATATTTGATAAATAAATACGTAAATTTACGTTAAGAAATAACGTACAAGATCAATGTAATATGTCGTATGAAATATAAAAGGGCCGATTATCGGCCCTTAATTTTATTCACTCATTACATATTCGGATAAGTGGGACCGCCACCACCTTCGGGAACCACCCAAGTAATATTTTGGCTAGGATCTTTAATGTCGCAAGTTTTGCAATGAATACAGTTTTGCGCATTAATTTGAAAACGCTTTTCACCGTTTTCTTCAACTATTTCGTAAACGCCTGCTGGACAGTAGCGTTGTGCTGGTTCAGCGTACTCTGGCAAGTTAACGGTTAACGGAATGTCGGCGTCTTTTAGCTGTAAATGACATGGCTGATCTTCGGCGTGGTTAGTATTCGATAAATAAACCGAAGACAAGCGGTCAAATGTCAGTTTATTATCCGGTTTTGGATAACTAATAGGTTCAAAGTCTTTTGCTTTACCAGTACAGCGGTAATCTGCATGCCAATCTTTAATCGTAAATGGCAGCTTTCCGCCAAAAAAGTTTTGGTCCAGTGTGTTATAAGCACCGCCTAAAACGGTTCCCCATTTATGAATGGCTGCACCAAAATTACGAGAGCGATATAATTCGTCGTACAACCAAGAACTTTCAAAATCCTTACGGAAGTTTGTCAATTCGTCCCCAGCGCGGTCTGCGGCAATCGCGGCAAAGATATTCTCTGCAGCTAACATGCCTGACTTCATGGCTGTGTGATTACCTTTAATTTTTGAAAAGTTAAGCGTTCCAGCTTCACAACCAACCAACAAGCCGCCAGGGAAGGTCATTTTGGGTAACGAATACAATCCACCTTTGGCGATGGCTCGCGCACCATAACTCACGCGCTTACCGCCTTTTAACACCTTCGCAATTTGTGGGTGAGTTTTGAAACGCTGAAATTCTTCAAACGGGTTCAAATACGGATTTTGATAATTTAAATCAATGATCAACCCCACAAATACTTGGCCGTCTTCGGCGTGGTATAAATAGCCACCGCCACTCGCTCCATCGTTTAATGGCCAGCCTGCTGTATGCACAACATGCCCAGGATTATGCACGCTGCCCTCAACATCCCAAATTTCTTTAAAACCAATGGCATAATGTTGCGGTGTGGCGTCTTTCGCTAAATCAAATTGTTTGATCAGTTGCTTGCCAAGGTGGCCGCGGCAACCTTCAGCAAAAACGGTATATTTGGCGCGCAATTCCATGCCTGGCATATAGCCGTCTTTGTGTTCGCCATCGGCTCCCACACCCATATCGCCCGTGAGAATACCGTTTACCTCGCCATTTTCACCATAAAGCACATCAGCGGCGGCGAAGCCAGGAAAAATTTCAATCCCTAGCTGCTCCGCTTGCTCTGCTAACCAACGGCACAAATTACCCATACTGGCAATATAATTGCCGTCGTTATGAAACGGCTTAGGTACTGCCATACCAGGTACTTTGCGAGCGCTTTCTGCGTCGTTAAAGTATAAGATTTCATCGCCAGTGACCGGCGTGTTCAGTGGCGCACCGCGTTCTTTCCAATCCGGAAATAATTCATTTAGAGCACGCGGCTCGAATACTGCACCAGAAAGAATATGTGCACCCACTTCTGCGCCTTTCTCGACAACGCAGATCATCAGTTCTTGCTCATTCTGTTGAGCCAGCTGACCCAGTCGACAAGCGGTAGCAAGTCCCGCGGGACCAGCACCAACAATGACGACATCGAATTCCATACTTTCGCGTTCCACAATAACCTCCGAACGTGATAATCAGGCGATCTGAATAGGGATGAGACCTTGGTACTTCTGAAGCAGTTGCGTAAATTGTTCCGCGGGAATGGGACGGCTAAAGAGGAAGCCCTGTCCGACAAAACACTCGCGTTCCATCAAGAAGTCGACTTGTTGCTCGGTTTCTATGCCCTCTGCAACGATGTCTATTTCTAGGTTTTTCGCCAAGTTAATAATAGTTTGTGTAATCGTCGCGTCATCGTTATCACCAGGCAGATCTTGAACAAAGGACCGGTCAATTTTTAATGACGTAACGGGAAAGTTTTTCAAATAAGAGAGTGACGAGTAGCCCACCCCAAAATCATCAATCGCCAAGGCGATGCCGTGCTCACGGATGGCATGCATAAAGTGACGATGCGACTGAATGTTTTCGATAAATACCTGTTCAGTCAGTTCTAATTCAATAAACTGTGGGCCAATCCGTGCTTGATGCACGGTATCCAGCACTTTATCAATCAAATCCGGAGTATGTAGCTGCTTACCGGAAATATTAATCGCCATAGTCAGGTCGTCATAGCCCAAATCGTGCCACTGTTTTAATTGTTCAGTGGCTTGGCGCATAACAAAATCCGAAATCGGAATGATCAGACCGGTATCTTCCGCAATCGGGATAAACTGGTCGGGACCGATCACTTTGCCATCGTCTTCAACCCAACGCACGAGCGCTTCTGCGCCAATGATACGGCGACTGTTTAAATCGATTTTAGGTTGGTAATAAACGACCAGTTTTTCTTGCTCCACGGCATGGCGCAAGCGCTTCATAAGCTCAAGCTTTTCGGTCAGATCGCGGTGTACGGCTCGGCTATAAATCTGATAAGTATTACGGCCCGCCTCTTTGGCTTGGTAAAGCGCCGTATCCGCGTTCCTAACCACGTTTTCGGCACTGTAGTCAGCATCTTCCGCGAAAGCGATGCCGATGGATGCGCTAATAAATAATTCGTATGCATCCACAAAGAAGTGTGTATCGAGTGCAAGCAGCAATTGCTTTGCCAGTTCGGTAACGTAATGAGAACTCTCACTGTCCGGCGCCGCCAGCACAAACTCATCCCCCCCGGTACGAGCAATAAAAGTAGATTCAGGCGCGATCTTCTGTAATCGTCTTGCGACGCGTTTCAATAACTCATCACCAACGGTGTGGCCTAAGGCGTCGTTCACTTCTTTGAAGCGGTCTAAATCAATAAAAATGACCGCTAAAATGGTTTTATGTTGCTCCGTTGCGGGCATTTTCTCCGTAAGAAAACGCATGAGTGCATTTCGGTTTGCTAATCCCGTTAGCGCGTCGTGTTCGGCGAGGTAAGCCATTTGTTGCTCAACCCGCTCGCGCTCTTCGATTTCAGCATAAAGTTCTAAGTTAGTGTCAGCAAGTTCTTGAGAACGATGGCGGCTGACGCCAAAAATATAGAGTACAAAGGTTAACAGCAGGGTAACCGCAAGTCCGGCGGTAAGCACGGCTGTCGATACCCCTCCAAGCAACTCTTCCAGTTTGTTCGGGGTCGGCCAAACGGTTAGGGTCCAGCGGTTGCCTAGCACCTGCAATGAGGTGTTAACCTGCCACTGCTGTTTGGTTTGTTGATCACCCTGGAATGAGTACAGCAGGCCATTTTCGTTGGCAAGCGCTAGCTGGAAGCCTTCAGAAATGTTTGCTCTTACAACGTTATTGATCAGGTCTTGAAGACTCAATATCGCGCCAAAAATCCCTTTCTCTGCGCCATCGACTTGCACAAACAAACCAATGTCTGTTGGGTGCCGGCCTAGATTGCCTGCTTTACCAACGATCGCATGCTGGATAGCATCATTGTTAGCCAACATATCAATGGTTTCTGTACCACTGAACTGGCTGCCCACTAAGCCATAGTTACCTTGTTCGGGAAATACTTTTTTGATTCGCCGCTGGGGGTCCAACCATACTAACGTTTGCACACCTTGGTAGTAGAGCGTAATGATATTGGCATCAGCCTGCCAACGCTCCTCGACGGCTTGATCATTTTGTTCCCATTCACGCGCAATCCATTCAACCATGAATAAGTGGTTGATCATGGTTTGGCGCAACTGGCGCTGAATATTATAAGCCTCGTTTTGAATCTGCGCAGTGGCATGCTCGCTTTCCGCTATCCGCAGGTAACCGTAGAATGATAGGGTGATAACCATTCCTAGGATTGCTGCAACGATTGCTTGTCGAGCTTCAGAGAGGGCTCTCATTATTTAGCGCCAGTCCTTCGTTTCAAGGGTTTCATTACTGTTGTTATCTTCGCCGATGGCTCGATTGAGCGCAAGCGCCAGTTATTGCAGTTCGGCACGGTCACGGAACTGTTCCAACGCTTCCGGGTTTGCCAAGGCATCGGTGTTTTTCACTGGTTCACCATGCACAACATTGCGAACCGCGAGTTCAACGATTTTACCGCTAACCGTGCGCGGAATATCGTCAACCTGCGCAATAACCGCGGGCACATGGCGTGGTGTGGCATTGGCGCGAATCGTCTGCTTAATGGTGGCAATGAGATCATCGTTCAGCGTAATCCCCTCGCGTAAGCGAACAAACAATACTACGCGCTCATCGTCTTGCCATTTTTGCCCCACTGCGATGCTTTCCAGTACGTCGTCAACTTTTTCGACTTGGCGATAAATTTCTGCTGTACCAATGCGAACGCCACCGGGATTCAATACCGCGTCTGAACGGCCGTAAATAATGACTCCGCCGTGGCGAGTCAGTTCAGCGTAGTCACCGTGCGCCCAGGTGTTAGTAAACCGATCAAAGTAAGCATTATGATAGCGTTTACCATCTGGGTCGTTCCAGAAGCCAATTGGCATACTCGGAAAAGATTTTTCGCAAACCAATTCGCCTTTTTGTTCTAGTAATGGCTGACCATTATCATCGAAAACGTTCACCGCCAAGCCTAAACCACGACATTGCAGCTCGCCCCGGTATACCGGCAGAATAGGGCAGCCTAGTGCGAAACAAGAAACAATATCGGTGCCACCGGAAATCGATGACAAGCACAGATCCGCTTTAATATCCCGATAAACGTAGTCGAAACTCTCAGGGGGTAGCACCGAGCCGGTTGTTAGAATTGCCCGCAAGCTTTTCAATTTATGACTCTCGCGTGGTTTAACGTGGGCTTTTTCTAGTGCCGATAAATACTTCGCTGAGGTACCAAAGACGCTGATACCTTCGTCGTCAACCATATCCCAGAGCACTTCTGGCTTAGGCGCAAACGGAGAGCCATCAAATAACACCAGAGTGGCGCCGATGGCGAGCCCCGAGACAAGCCAGTTCCACATCATCCAACCGCAGGTAGTGAAGTAAAATAATCTGTCATCACGGTCTAAATCAGTATGTAAGCCATGTTCTTTCATGTGCTGCAGCAAGGTGCCGCCAATACCGTGGACAATACACTTTGGTACCCCAGTGGTGCCGGAACTGAACATGATGTAGAGCGGATCATTAAAGTCACAACGAACGAACTCAAGGTCGCTTGCCGAATGGTCTAAGAATGCATCCCATGTCGCCACATCAGTGCCGCTAATGGTGTCGCTTTGGTCGCTGAAATTCACCACAACCACCTGTTCTAGGGAATCGATTTTGGCAACAATATCCGCGGTCTTTTGTTTGATATTGAGGTTCTTGCCGTTGTAGAAATAGCCGTCCACCGTAATCAACACCTTCGGCGCAATTTGGCCAAAACGATCTAACACGCCTTGGACGCCAAAATCTGGCGAACAGGAAGACCAAATGGCCCCCAGGCTGGTGGTGGCGAGCATGGTAATGATGGTTTCGATGCAATTCGGCATCATTCCCGCCACCCGGTCGCCCTTGCTAACGCCGAGCTTTTTAAAGCTGGCCGCTAAGGCCGCCACCTGCTGGTAGAGTTCTGCATAAGTGAGTTGTTGGCGCTGACCATCTTCACCACGAAAAATCAGAGCTAAGCGGTCATCTTGATAGCGCAATAGGTTCTCAGCGAAGTTGAGAGATGCTTGCGGAAACCACTTCGCGCCAGGCATTTTTTCTTTATCAGTAACGACACTTGCGCCTTTGTCGCCGACCACATCAAAGTAATCCCAGACTTCTGACCAGAATTGTTCGTGCTGTTCTACCGACCAACGGTACAAATCGTGATAATTTGCCAAACTCAATTCATGGCGTTGATTCATTTGCTGCAAAAAGTCGGTCATTCGAGCATTGGCAATCGCCTCTGCTGAGGGGCGCCACATTGGTTCCTGTTGCATGTTAATTGTCCTCTTTTGCTTGCAGTGCGAGCGCGACTTGTGAGCGCGGACCGTGGCCAAGATGCTGACAGATCTCCCGTCCTGCCGCAGCCAGTTTAGTCAGATCGACGCCGCACTCAATACCCATTCCCTGCAGCATGTACACCACATCTTCGCTGGCGACATTACCGCTTGCGCCTTTGGCGTAGGGGCAACCGCCCAAGCCAGCCACTGCGCTATCAATAATACTTACCCCAAGAGGTAAACAGGCGCTGATATTGGCTAATGCTTGGCCGTAGGTATTGTGAAAATGTAATGCCAGATTCGCCATAGGAATATGTTCTGCTACGGCGGTTAGCATTTTTTGCGCGGCAAGGGGCGTTCCCACGCCAATGGTATCGCCCAGCGATATTTCGTAACAACCCATTTGGTATAATGCTTTGGCCACTTTTACCACGTCTGCCAAAGGCACGTCGCCTTGGTACGGACAGCCCAGCACACATGAAACGTAGCCACGGACGCTAACGCCATCGGCTTTAGCCTGTTCAAGCACTGGCGCAAAGCGTTGCAGCGACTCGTCGATAGAGCAATTAATATTTTTTTGGGTGAAGGCTTCGGACGCCGCGCCAAACACCGCAACTTCGTCGGTATTTACTTGGCGCGCAAGTTCATACCCCTTAAGGTTGGGTGTTAATGCTGAATAGGTGATACCTGCACGCCGACTGATCTGCGCCATCACCTCGCTACTATCAGCCATTTGTGGTACCCATTTAGGGCTAACGAAGCTGGCACTTTCAATCACGCTTAATCCGGTTTCAGAAAGCTGGTTAATCAACGCAATTTTGGCTGCTGTTGGCACAGCGACCTCATTTTGCAGTCCATCTCGCGGGCCCACTTCAACAATCTTGACCTGAGTAGGTAGTGTCATTACGACTCCTCTTGCTCGACAATAAGCAATTCTGCACCGTCACTGACCAACTCTCCGGCTTGATAGAACACTTGCGTTACCGATCCCGCATGAGGCGCGCGAATGGTGTATTCCATCTTCATCGCTTCCATGATCACCAGCGCTTGATCTTTTTCGACGCTATCCCCAGCAGCGACCAATACTTCAAGAATGGTTCCATTCATGGGCGCGACTAATTCGCCCGCTGGACCGTCTTGCTCTAGCGTGTCGGCGACTCGGTGCCGCTGAAAACTCACGCGACCCGATTCAAGCATCACACTGAGGCCATTGTCATGTTCAGCAATATAGGCCAACTGTCTATGGCCATCTGCGGTGAGGGTTAAGCAGTCGTCCTGTGCAGTCGCTTGCCAACGTATACTGTTGTCATTGTGATGCTGAACAAAGCTATCGCCATCACGCTGCAGCGTGATATCGAGCATCTCTTCGTCGTGCTGTAGCTGCAATCGATAGCCGCTGGCTTGGTTAAGCCGGAAGCCGTCGGCGCGCTGCCACGGCGAGTCAACGGTTTGTGGTTGTTGTTGTAATACATCCCACAACGTTGCTGCCACTGCGGCGGTGTTCAAATCGACTGTATCAGTGGCGAACAGCTGATCGTGGTGCTGGTCAATGAACTCCGTGGTCAGATCGAGCTGTTTAAACGCCTTGTTTGCTGCCAAGCGGCGCAAAAACTCTACATTTGTGGTTAGCCCATCGATGCGATATTCGCGCAACGCACGCTGCAATTTTAGTAACGCGCGGTCGCGGTCGATATCCCAAACAATTAATTTGGCAATCATTGGGTCATAAAAGGTCGAAATCTCGTCGCCTTGTTCAATGCCGGTATCGATTCGTACCCCATCTACTTCAGTTGGCGTACGCAGATGTTCGACAACACCGGTGCTGGGTAAGAAATCATTGTCCGGGGATTCTGCATAAATACGCGCTTCGAAGGCGTGGCCTGTCACCATCACTTGATCCTGTGAGAGCGGTAATGGTTGCCCAGCAGCGACCATCAGTTGCCACTCAACAAGGTCCTGACCGGTGACCATTTCGGTTACCGGATGCTCAACCTGTAAGCGTGTATTCATTTCCATGAAATAGAATTCGCCGCTTTGGTCATACAGAAATTCGACGGTACCGGCGCCAACATAGTCGATGGCTTGTGCAGCTTTTACCGCCGCTTCGCCCATGGCTAAACGCGTTTTTTCGGTTAATGCTGGGGCTGGCGCTTCTTCTAAAACTTTCTGATGGCGGCGTTGGACAGAGCAGTCACGTTCAGCGAGGTAGACCGCGTTTCCATGCTCATCACAGAATACCTGAATTTCAACATGGCGGGGGTTACGAATAAAGCGTTCAAATAACACTTTGTCGTTACCAAATGCTGACTTGGCTTCGCGCTTAGCCGATTGTAGCGCCTCATCAAAGTCGGCGGCTGACTCGACCACACGCATGCCTTTACCACCGCCGCCATAAGCCGCTTTAAGTAACAGTGGAAAACCGACCCGCTGTGCTTCGTGTTGCAATACGTCGGGGCTTTGTTCGCTGCCATGATAGCCAGGTACCAAAGGGACGCCAGCATCTTCCATAATCGCCTTGGCCGCACTTTTTGAACCCATCGCCGCAATCGCGCTCACCGGCGGACCGATAAACACGATGCCAGCTTGCTGGCAGGCATCGGCAAAATCTTCATTTTCCGATAAGAAGCCGTAGCCGGGATGAATTGCTTGCGCGCCAGTCAGTTTTGCGGCAGCAAGAATTTTGTCGCTACGTAAGTAACTTTCACTACTTTGCGCCGGTCCTATATGAACGGCTTCATCGGCCATTTTTACGTGACGTGCGTATTGGTCTGCATCGGAGTACACAGCAACTGTGCGAACGCCGATTTTTTTCGCCGTAGCTATGATACGACATGCGATCTCGCCACGGTTAGCAATGAGTATTTTATCGAACATCTCGCGTTCCTTAATGGTTCTTAGGCTGGGTCCAACGAGCAGGGCGCTTATCTAAAAACGCTGTTAAGCCCTCTTGCCCCTCTTCCGACACTCGGATGGCCGCAATACGCTCTATCGTGAGATTCCGCAGCGGTTCACCTAATGGTTGCGCCGAGACCTCTGCAATCAGTTGCTTGCAAGCGTCTAAAGCGGCGGGCGAATTGTTTAATAGTGCATCTAACAGGCGTTCTAAGGCGGCGTCAAAATCGTCACAAATTTGGTGCACTAGGCCGACTTGCAATGCTTGTTCAGCAAAGAAGCGCTCGGCGGTTAACATGTAGCGACGCGCTTGGCGCGCCCCGATTGCTGCTATCACATAAGGACTAATGACTGCGGGAATGAGACCAATTTTTACCTCGCTGAGGCAAAAACTGGTATTTTCCTGCGCTAAAACGATATCGCAGCAGGCCGCTAAGCCCACAGCGCCGCCAAACGCGGCACCTTGTACCAGAGCGATGGTGGGCTTACTGAAATCGTTCAGGTCTGCCATTAATTTGCTCAGTTGCTGCGAGTCAGCGATATTCTCGTCGTAATTTTTATCAGCCATGGAGCGCATCCAGGCTAAATCCGCACCTGCAGAGAAGTTCTTGCCGCGGGATTTTAGCACCAGCACACGAACTTGGTTGTCGTCTTGAGCTTGATGCAGATGATCAATCAATTCAGCGATCATCGTGTCATCAAAGGCATTATGCTTTTCTGGTCGGTTCAGCGTAATTGAAGCAACACCCCGAGCATCAACTTGGTAATCCGTTAAAGCCGTCATGAGACCTCCCAAACTACATGCGGAAGACGCCGAAGCGGCTGTCTTCAATTGGCGCATTTAATGAAGCGGCGATACTCAGTCCCAGCACGTCTCGCGTTTGTGCAGGGTCAATAATGCCATCGTCCCAAAGCCGACCTGAGGCGTAATAGGGATGGCCCTGCTTTTCATATTGGTCAATGATTGGCTGCTTCAATTGTTGTTCTTGCTCGGCGCTGAAGTCTTCGCCTTTTCGGGCAAGGTTATCTTTGGTGACTTGCGCCATAACGCCAGCGGCTTGCTCACCGCCCATTACCGAAATCCGTGCATTGGGCCACATGAACATCATGGTTGGGTCGTATGCACGACCGCACATGCCATAGTTGCCAGCACCATAACTACCGCCAATTAGTACGGTAAATTTCGGAACCTTGGCACAACTCACCGCCATCACCATCTTAGCGCCATGTTTAGCAATGCCCTCGGCTTCGTATTTTTTGCCGACCATAAAACCGGTAATGTTTTGCAAAAACACCAGAGGAATTTTGCGCTGTGCGCACAGCTCAATAAAGTGTGCGCCTTTTTGTGCAGACTCTGAAAAGAGGATGCCGTTGTTGGCGACAATACCCACTGGGTAACCGTGAATACGGGCGAAGCCAGTCACCAAGGTGTTACCGTAATTTGCTTTGAATTCATCGAAATCTGAATCGTCAACAATGCGTGCAATCACTTCATGCACGTCGTAGGGCTTGCGCAGATCGGTGCCAACGATGCCATACAACTCTTTGCTATCGTAGCGTGGCGGTTTTGCTGGACGCTGATCCAACTGCGTCGGTTGCGGACGGTTTAGCCGTGCGACAGAACGTCTTGCTAAGGCTAGAGCGTGCTCGTCGTTCATTGCGTAATGGTCGGCTACCCCTGAAATTTTGGTATGCACATCGGCGCCACCCAGCTCTTCCGCACTGACTTCTTCACCGGTTGCGGCTTTGACTAATGGCGGTCCGGCCAAGAAAATTGTGCCTTGTTCTTTGACGATCACACTTTCGTCTGCCATCGCTGGGACATAAGCGCCCCCCGCGGTGCATAAGCCCATGACAACCGCGATTTGAGGAATGCCTTTTGCCGACATATTGGCTTGGTTAAAGAAAATTCGCCCGAAATGATCGCGGTCAGGGAACACCTCATCTTGGCGTGGCAGGTTAGCGCCGCCCGAGTCGACCAAATAAATGCACGGTAAATGGCAGCGCTCCGCAATTTCCTGCGCGCGCAAATGCTTTTTCACCGTCAACGGATAATAGGTTCCACCTTTAACGGTCGCGTCGTTAGCGATGATCATACACTCAACGCCCTCGACACGACCAATGCCCGCAACCACACCAGCGGCAGGAACATAATCATCATAACAATCCCAAGCGGCAAACTGGCCAATCTCTAAAAACGCCGAGCCGGCATCGAGCAGCTTTTCAATCCGCTCACGAGGTAACAACTTGCCTCGCGAAAGATGGCGTTCTTGGTATTTCGGCCCGCCACCGAGCTTAATTTGTTCAACTTTGGCATTGAGGTCGTCGACGACCTCCTGCATAGACGCATAATTCTCCTGAAACTGTGCGTCTTTGCTATTCACTTTACTGGATAACACTGGCACCGCTAGCGCTCCTTATTGCTGTTGAATTACTTGGCTTCGGTGAATAATTCACGACCAATTAGCATCCGCCGAATTTCTGAGGTTCCCGCGCCAATTTCATACAATTTAGCATCGCGCAGTAAACGACCGGTAGGGTACTCGTTAATATAACCGTTGCCACCTAGCAATTGAATGGCATCTAGGGCTAATTGGGTTGCTAGCTCTGCAGCGTATAGAATAGCGCCAGCCGCATCTTTGCGCGTGGTTTCGCCGCGGTCACACGATTGTGCAACGGCATAAACATAAGCGCGCGCTGCATTAGTGCGGGTATACATGTCTGCGAGTTTGCCTTGCACTAACTGGAATTCACCAATTTTCTTGCCGAACTGCGTACGGTCATGGATGTAGGGAACACACACATCGAGGCATGCTTGCATAATTCCCAGCGGACCGGCTGCCAATACTGCCCGTTCGTAATCGAGACCACTCATGAGTACCGCAACACCTTCGTTCAACTGGCCCAGAATGTTTTCCTCAGGCACACGCACATCTTCAAATACCAGCTCACAAGTGTTTGAGCCACGCATGCCTAGTTTGTCGAGTTTCTGTGCCTGGCTGAACCCTGGGGTATCTTTTTCAACAATAAATGCGGTAATACCGCGGGAGTTTTTCTCTGGGTCGGTTTTCGCGTAAATAACAAATACATTGGCGTCTGGGCCATTAGTGATCCACATTTTATTACCGTTTAATACGTAGTGGTCGCCGTCTTTGTCGGCGCGTAACTTCATACTCACCACGTCAGAACCGGCGTTTGGTTCACTCATTGCCAATGCGCCAACGTGCTCTCCAGTACAGAGTTTTGGAAGATATTTGGCTTTTTGTTCAGCGTTACCGTTACGAGAGATCTGGTTCACGCATAAATTTGAATGCGCGCCATAGCTCAACCCAACTGACGCCGAGGCGCGGCTGATTTCTTCCATCGCCACAACGTGTTCCAAGTAGCCTAAACCTGAACCGCCGTACTCTTCGTCTACGGTCAAACCCAGTAATCCCATATCTCCCAACTTGCGCCATAAATCACTGGGGAAGGTATTGGATTCGTCAATCTCGGCGGCGCGAGGGGCAATCTCGTCGCGCGCAAAGGCATTCACTTGCTCGCGGATCATGTCCGCGGTTTCACCTAAACCAAAATTGAAGGTTTTGAACTGGCTGATCATTTCGGTACTCCTAGAGACTTTTTACGTTGTTGCTTCTGTTCAACATGCTGGAGCTCTTCGCGACAGCGAATTTCTAAGCCACCCAACTCGGTGAGCAGAACGTTGATATCTTCCATTTGTTGCTTGAGCGAAAGCTTTTTCTCGGCAATCAGGTCTAAAACCGTATGTAGCTGAGAAGCACTGCTATCCTCGGTATCGTAGAGATCGAACAAGCGACGCGTTTCGGCGAGCGAAAAGCCCAACCTTTTACCGCGTAAAATCAGTTTCAATCGCACTCGGTCTTTGTTGGTGTAAACCCGGGTTTGTCCCTGCCGCTTCGGTGCGAGTAGGCCTTCGTCTTCGTAAAAACGAATGCTGCGCGTAGTAATGTCAAACTCCCTTGCCAATTCGCCAATGGAGTAGGTGATTTTGTTCATGGTTACGACTTGCATTTCGGACCCAGAGGGATCTAAGCTTAGAGGAAGTTTACGTTAACGTAAAGTGCAACCCTAACCACAAAGTTCGGTCAGCTAATGTAAAGCGCAATTGCCGAACGCAGCGTTGCACTGCTATCAGTGCCAAATTCGGAGGAAGTAGTTATGGCAGCGGATAATATTGTAATTGTGGCGGCCAGCCGAACCCCAATGGGCGGTTTCCAAGGCAGCTTAAGTGATGTCAGTGCGCCAAATTTGGGAGCTAACGCCATCGCTGCCGCTATCCAACAAAGTGGTTTAGCCGCGACGGATATTAATGAAGTGATCATGGGCAATGTACTGCCTGCTGGTCTCGGTCAGGCGCCGGCGCGTCAAGCCATGCTATATGCAGGACTACCTGAGGGGACGGGCGCTACTACGATTAATAAGGTGTGCGGCTCAGGGTTGAAAGCCGCGATGTTTGCTCACGATCTTATTAAAGCGGGCTCTGCAGAAATTGTCGTTGCGGGTGGTATGGAAAGCATGTCGAATGCACCGTATTTACTTGAGAAAGCCCGCAGTGGATACCGTATGGGTCATGGAAAAGTGCTTGATCACATGATGTTAGACGGTCTTGAAGATGCCTACGAAGGTAAGGCGATGGGTTGTTACGCGCAGGCAACCGCCGACGAGTACAACTTGGGTCGCGAGGAGATGGATGAGTTTGCCATCAAGTCACTGCAGAAAGCGCAGAATGCGATTGCAAAGGGCTGGTTTAAAAATGAAATTTCAAGTGTCACTTATTCTACCCGTAAAGGGGATGTCACGGTAGATACTGATGAACAGCCAAGTAAAGCGCGAATCGATAAAATTCCTTCGTTACGCCCTGCATTCGCGAAAGATGGGACGATTACTGCTGCGAATTCCAGTTCAATTTCTGATGGTGCAGCGGCGCTGATTCTAATGACCGAAGCCGAAGCCGAAAAGCGTGGCTTAAAGCCATTGGCTCGGGTGGTGGGGCATAGCACTCATTCGCAAAAGCCATCAGAGTTTACTGTGGCACCGATTGGCGCAATGACCAAGCTGCTGAACAACATTGGTTGGAATAAAGAAGACGTCGACGCTTGGGAAATTAACGAAGCGTTCGCGATGGTGACTATGCTGGCCATTAAGCAAATGCAGTTGGATGAAAATAAAGTGAATGTCCATGGTGGTGCTTGTGCACTGGGTCACCCCATTGGTGCAAGCGGCGCGCGCCTGCTAGTGACCTTGTTGCACGCACTGAAGCAACGCGGTGAAAAACGCGGGGTAACCTCACTGTGCATTGGCGGTGGCGAAGCGGTTGCGGTTGCGGTTGAGATGCTGTAGGGCGCACTGGGTTAGGCTTGCGAGAGGCGTCTTACGCGTCCCGCAAGCCATACTGCGGCAATAATAATGACGCTACCAAGAAAGAACCGACCCCATGGTTGTGGATGGCGCCAAAATACCATGTTGACCAAAATGCCTGCTGGGATAAGGGCATTATTCATGGTGGCTAGCTGGCCGGTATTGACCCATTTGGTGGCAATATTCCAGCCTAAGTAGCCCAATCCCGAGGCAACAATGCCAAGCCACAGCAGGATACCCCATTGTACAGCAGAGTGCGGTGTTTGTTGCCAGTTACCAAATAGCAGCGCACCGATGCCAGATACTATAATGGCGCCAACAAAGAAGGCGAGGAATTGCTGTCGTTGTTGCAGGTTAGAGCCAAGCGGTAGGCGTTTGTATGCAACTTGGCCGGCAGCGAAACAAAAGTTCGCACCTTGAATTAACAGGAAACCACTGACGAAATCACTGGATAATGGCTGATAGCGCAGAATCGCTGCACCAAGTACTGCTAGTGACGCTGCAAGCCACCAACTCAAGGGTAAGTGGCGGCGATTCAAGCAAAGCTCATCGATGATAGTGATATAGATCGGGGTAAAGATCGTAAAAAGTAAAACTTCGGCAACCGACAGGTACAGAAAGGCTTGATAGAGCAGTATGTACATAACGCCGATTTGGATTGCACCGATGGCTACCAAGGCAGCACTGGTACGGGGCTGGCGAATGAGTTGTCGCCAACGAGTAAAGGGCAATAACGTGGCGGCCGCGAGTAGCATGCGAATCAGTACCACTAAATAACCATCAACGTGGCCAACAAGGTACTCACCAATCAAGGAAAAGCTAAACGCCCAGAGCAGTGTAATGGCAATAAGTAGCGGCATGGATTTTATGGCTCCTGTTGGCGTGGATGCATACGGTAATGTTTAGGGCTAATTCCCATAACATTTTTAAACAGTCGGGAAAAATAGTAGGGGTCGTCAAAGCCCAATTTTGCCGCCACTTGCTTAATCGACGCAGTGGTCTGGTCAAGTTCTTGACATGCTTGACGAATCCGCAGTTGAGTAAAAAATTTCAGCGGTGTTAATCCCGTTGCACGGCGAAATTTTTTACTGAATTGGAATTTGTCCATGGTGCATAGCGCTGCTAGTTCATTGAGCGTAATAGTGCGGTGCAGGTTTTGTTGCATATATTGCTGAATAGCTTCTAGCGGTAATTGCTGGCGCTGTTGTGGCGCAAGCTGCTGCTCACCGCAAAGGGTCAGCACGTGACGTAGCCATTGGCACATCAACAGTGCCTGTGGTAATCGCCAAGGTGATGGATGCACGTTAAGTAGTTCGCCAAACGCCATATGGAGTTCTTGCGGCTGCCCAGGATGAATCACCGCTGCTTGGTCATTATGACCAATAAAGTCCATGAAGTGTTGAGCGTCCGTACCGTCGAAATGGCTCCAGTAGATGCTCCATGGATCGTGTTTAGAAGACCAGTAGCGGTGTTTCACCGCACGCGGTAACAGTACTACTTGTTGTGCGGAAATGTGCCATTGCTGGTTTTCGGTTGCACAGATGCCTTGGCCTTGAACGCAGTAAATCAGCAAATAGTCGGAATGCGCATTGCGCGTAATTGCATGTTGGTCAGCGTGGTGGTAGTAACCGTATGACAACGGATAAAGTCGCTGACTCAACGGATGCCGCTGTAACTGTTGCAACAGTGAGCGGGGTAACACCACACGTTGGCTATCAGTGGTTAATGGCCAGCTTGAGGGTTGTGACATAAAACCGAGATGATTGGGTAAATAATGACAATATTATCCATCATTTCGTCAATTTTGTGAATGTTCTTTTGCTCAGTGGTTTGCTTTAATGCCAACCATTAAAAAACACTAACGTGGACACGACAATGCGTGCCACTGAATTTAGACAGTAAGAAGGTGAGTTATGTCAAAAAAAGTGCCTTTATTAATCGATGGTGAATTTGTTGCATCGTCGACTTCAAATTGGATTCCAGTGACCAACCCAGCAACGCAAGAAGTGATTGCTGAAGCGCCGTGTGCTACCCAAAGTGAAATGGACGCCGCCGTAGCGAGCGCCCGTGAAGCATTCCAAACCTGGAAAGAAGTGCCAGTATCTGAGCGTGCGCGGGTGATGATGCGTTACCAAGCGTTGTTGAAAGAACATCACGACGAGATCGCTGAAACCCTTGCACAAGAAACCGGCAAAACCTTCGAAGATGCCAAGGGTGACGTTTGGCGGGGTATTGAGGTGGTTGAACACGCTGCCAATATCCCTTCGTTGCTGATGGGGGAGACCGTCGAAAACGTGGCGCGTAAGATCGATTCCTACAGCTATACTCAGCCGATGGGGATTTGCGCAGGTATTACCCCATTCAACTTCCCTGCAATGATTCCATTGTGGATGTTCCCGCTGGCGATCGCTTGTGGTAACACCTTTATCTTAAAACCTTCAGAGCAAGATCCTCTGACGCCAACACGGCTTGCTGAACTGTTCGTTGAAGCTGGCGCGCCAAAAGGCGTTCTGCAAGTATTGCACGGTGGCAAAGATCAAGTGGACTTCTTGCTTGATCATCCAGAAGTTCGGGCCTTATCGTTTGTCGGTTCAGTGCCAGTAGCGCAATACATTTATCGTCGCGGTACCGAAAACATGAAGCGTGTTCAAGCATTTGCTGGTGCGAAAAACCACTGTGTGATCATGCCGGATGCGAACAAACAGCAAGTGATCAACAATTTGGTGGGTGCTTCTGTTGGTGCTGCAGGCCAGCGTTGTATGGCGATCTCTGTAGCGGTCTTCGTGGGCAAGGCAAAAGAATGGATCCCTGAATTAGCAGAAGCTCTGAAACAAGTGCGCCCAGGTGCGTGGAACGATGAAGGCGCTTCATACGGCCCATTAATTAGTCCGCAGGCGAAAAAGCGCGTAGAAAAGTTGATTAGCCAAGGTGAGCAAGAGGGTGCGCAGTTATTGGTTGACGGTCGCGGCTGCGAAGTAGACGGTTTACCCAATGGAAATTGGGTCGGCCCAACATTCTTTGCTGGGGTCAAGCCAGACATGGAAATCTACAAAACCGAAATTTTTGGTCCAGTATTGTGTGCAACCGAAGTTGAGTCACTGGACGAAGCCTTGGCGTTGGTAAACGCCAACCCATTCGGTAACGGGACGTCTATCTTCACCGCTAATGGCGCTGCAGCGCGCAAATACCAGCACGAAGTTGAAGTGGGACAAGTGGGTATTAACATCCCAATTCCGGTGCCATTGCCGTTCTTCTCGTTCACAGGTTGGAAGAACTCGTTCTTCGGTGACTTGCACGCCTACGGCAAGCAAGCGGTGCGTTTTTACACAGAAACAAAAACCGTTACCGCGCGTTGGTTCGAGAGTGACATCGACGCTACTGGTCCAAACATGTCGATCCATTTGAAGTAAGCACGCTAGAGTAGGAGACCTTGGTATGGATTTTAACTTAACTGAAGACCAACAGGCCTTTGTTGATACCGCGCGTGCGTTCGCGGAAAAAGAGATGGCACCGTATGCAGCGAAGTGGGATGAAGAAGCCCACTTCCCGATTGAGGTATTTCGTAAGGCCGGTGAAATGGGCTTTATGGGCATGTATACCCCAGAATCAGCCGGTGGTTTTGGTATGAGCCGGTTAGACTCAGCGTTAATTTTTGAGCAGTTAGCGATGGGATGTACGGCGACCACTGCGATGATGACCATCCACAACATGGTTACTTGGATGATTGGTTCATTTGCCAAACCAGAAGTCAGTGAACAGTGGATACCGGAACTGGTAACCGGCGAAAAGTTAGGCTCGTATTGCCTTACCGAACCTGGCGCAGGTTCCGACGCGGCAAACTTGCGCACCAGTGCCAAAAGAGACGGCGATAGCTATGTCTTGAATGGTTCGAAAATGTTTATCTCGGGTGCCGGTTCAACCGATGTGTTGGTAGTGATGGCACGTACTGGCGAAGCCGGTCCTAAAGGCGTTTCCGCGTTTGTGGTGCCGGCTGATGCCGAGGGCATTAGCTACGGTAAAAAAGAAGACAAGATGGGCTGGAATGCTCAGCCGACGCGCCTAGTTACCTTTGAGGACGTGCGCATTCCTGCGGCCAACTTGCTGGGCGAAGAGGGCGAAGGCTTTAAGTTTGCAATGATGGGGCTAGATGGCGGTCGGATTAACATTGCAGTGTGTTCTGTCGGTACCGCGCAAGCAGCGTTAAATACCGCTAAGGCATACATGCAGGAACGCGAACAATTTGGTAAGCCGATTGCCCAATTTCAGGCGCTACAGTTCAAATTAGCCGATATGGCAACCGAACTGGTTGCGGCGCGTCAAATGGTACGTTTGGCGGCGTTCAAAGTGGATAACAATGATGCAGACAAAACCACCTACTGTGCGATGGCTAAACGCTTCGCCACAGATGTCGGTTTCGAAGTCTGTAACCAAGCCCTGCAGTTGCACGGCGGTTATGGCTATATCCGCGAATATCCTCTAGAACGTCACGTACGTGATGTGCGTGTTCACCAAATTCTAGAAGGTACGAACGAAATCATGCGTCTCATTGTTGGTCGCCGTTTGTTGGCTGACATCGACCGCGAGATCCTCTAAGGGGGCATAATGAGCGAAGTGGTGTTATTTGATGAACTCGCCGCAGGTGATTACCGCATTGGCGTCATCACCTTAAACTCAGAGAAATCGTTAAACGCCCTAAGCTTGCCGATGGCCGAGAAAATGTTGCCCAAGCTGCAAGCTTGGGCGAACGATGACGGCATTAGCTGTGTATGGCTTCAGGGGGCTGGAGAAAAAGCCTTTTGTGCGGGCGGCGACATCGTAGCCATGTACAACGCAATGAAGGCAAAACCGGGTGTTCTGGTCGACGAAGTCCGTGACTTCTTTACCTTAGAATACGAATTGGACTACGCCCTACAAACCTTCCCCAAACCCTTAGTCGTTTGGGGTCACGGGATTGTCATGGGCGGCGGTATGGGACTGATGAACGGTGGCAGCCACCGGATTGTGACCGAACGCTCATTGCTGGCGATGCCGGAAATTACTATCGGCTTATACCCAGATGTGGGGGCGACCTACTTTCTTAATCAGATGCCTGCGGGCTGCGGGCTATTCCTCGGCTTAACCGGGGCGCACATGAATGCTGCCGATGCGCGTTATCTCAATTTGGCAGACCATTTTTTAGGTGCCGACAAGAAGCAGGCACTATTGGATGCGTTAACCCAAGTGAGTTGGGGTGATACTGCACGAATTAATCATCAGAAAGTGACCGACACGATAACGGCGATGGTTAAGCAAGATGCAACCCAAGCGCCGGCACCTCAGGTTGAGCCTTTGCAAGCACACATCAGCCAGTTAACGACCGCGGATGATATAGCGACCGTGGTTAACAATATCGTTAACGACGATAGGGAAAACGATTGGCTGGCAAAAGCGCGTAAAAATTTGCAGCATGGTTGCCCAACCACGGCGCACATCGTTTGGAATCAGTTGCAGTTAGGGAGCGATTTATCCTTGGCTGATTGTTTTCGGTTAGAGCTAACGTTGTCGACAAACTGCGCGGTAAAAGGCGACTTTGCTGAGGGTATTAGGGCCTTGTTGATCGACAAAGATCGCAAGCCTGCATGGCAGTATGGCACGGTCGCTGATGTGCCGGCCGAGAGTATTGATGCATTCTTTCAACCGCCATGGGGTGAGCAACCACATCCCCTTGCGAACTTAGGAAAATAATCTAGGAGATTTAGCATGGCGAAAGTAGGATTTATTGGGCTAGGTAACATGGGCGGGCCAATGGCGGCCAACCTTGTTAAAGCAGGCCATTCAGTGACGGTTTTTGATCTCTCTGAAAACGCCTTGGCGCAAGCCAAAGAAGCCGGTTGTGGCACCGCCGATAGCGCGGCTGCAGCGGCAGCAGGCGCTGAGTTCGTGGTTTCTATGTTACCTGCCGGGCAGCATGTTGAGTCGGTGTATGTGAAAGATCAGGCGCTGCGTGAAGCATTGTCAACGGATACCTTGGTGATCGATTGCAGCACCATTGCGGCAGAGACTGCACAGTTTGTTGCGGCATCGTTGCAAGACATTAATGTGGCCTTTATTGATGCGCCAGTGTCTGGTGGGGTCGCTGGTTCGAAAGCCGGAACCTTAACCTTTATCTGCGGTGGCGCAGAGGCCAATGTGGATAAAGCCCGTCAGGTATTAGATGCGATGGGCAAAAATGTGTTTCGTGCGGGTGATGTTGGTGCGGGACAGATTGCGAAGATCTGCAACAACATGTTGCTGTCGGTGTTGATGGCAGGAACGGCGGAAGCACTTCAATTAGGCCGTGCTAACGGATTAGATCCGAAAGTGTTGTCGGACATTATGTTGCAAAGCTCAGGCCGCAACTGGACCTTAGAAGTCTACAATCCATGCCCTGACGTGATGGAAAACGTACCATCAAGCAATGGCTACCAAGGTGGCTTTATGGTTGATTTAATGACTAAGGATCTGGGCTTGGCGCAGCAAGCAGCGCTGAACAGCGGTGCAGCAACACCAATGGGCGCTTTGACTCGCAATTTATACTTTAGCTGGTCGCAGCAGGGCCATGGTCGTGAAGACTTTTCCAGTATTTTCAATTACGTACAACCGAAGCTGTAAGGTAGCGGACTATGCAAGTAAGTGAATGTACCATTGTGATTACCGGCGGCGCGCAGGGCTTGGGCCGCGCGATGGCTGAGAACTTCGCCAAAGACGGCGCTGCCTTAGCGCTGATCGATGTTAACGGTGAAATGCTTGAGGATGCGCAGCAAGCTTGCGAGCAGCTTGGTGCGAAAAAAGTGGTTGGCTTTGAAACAGATATCACTGATGAAGAGAGCGTTGAAACGGTTTTTGAGCAAATTCACCAAGAATTTGAAGGCATTGACGTACTCATTAATAACGCCGGTATTATGCGTGACGGCTTATTACTGAAATATAAAGACGGTGAAATCACCAAAAAGATGCCACTACAGCAGTTCCAATCAGTGCTTGATGTTAACCTCAGCGGTACTTTTTTGTGCGGTCGTGAAGCGGCAGCCCAAATGGTAAAGGCGCAGCGCAAAGGCTTGATCATCAATATCAGCAGCGTAGCGCGTGCTGGTAACATTGGCCAAACCAACTACGCTGCGACAAAAGCTGGCGTTGTTGCTATGACTGTGACCTGGGCGCGCGAATTAGGGCGTTATGGTATTCGTTGTGGGGCAATTGCGCCCGGCTTTATCGAAACACCGATGACCGCACAAATGAAACCTGAAGCGATTGAGCGCGCGCTTTCTATGGTGCCATTGCGTCGTTGGGGTCAGCCTGACGAGATTGCCCATACTGCACGTTACATGATCGAAAATGATTTCTTTAGCGGCCGAGTGATGGAAATCGATGGTGGTGTACGCCTGTAACTAGGCAAAACGTAGCCTTCAAACACGAGTCTCTGTTATAGTAGCGGTTTTCGCTGACAGGGACTCGTGCCATGTTAATGCGCTATCAAGGCGTCATTAAAACCATTCCTTTATGCACCAATTTATTGGCTGCCTGTTTAGTGGCGTTGCTCATTCTAACGCCGCCAACCTCTGTCAGCGGCTGGATTTTTTCTGCACTTTTCTGTAGCGCATTCATCGTAATTGCTGGCTGGAGCAGCGCCGAAGTGTACCGCAGCCGTATTGGCATTAGCGACCGAGGATTACAGATCCGCAAAGGCTGGAGTCGCACTCATCGGTATCGCTGGGACCAAGTTGATCACCTGCAATATATCGGTTGGTTACAGAGTTTTCGGATCCATTTTAGCGACGGTAAAAATATCACCGTACCGATTTTAATGAGCGATTTGAAGGGCTTATTAGAGGCTGTGGCGATCCACTTAAAGCGTCCGCAATACATCAACGCGTTAGATGATTTTGCTGCTAGCTTTGGGGGCAAATAGCGATGCGCAAGTTGCCCCCGCTCAATGCCCTAAAGTCCTTTGAAGCCGCCGCTCGTCATCTGAGCTTTACTAAGGCCGCAGAAGAGTTGTTTGTGACTCAGGCGGCAGTTAGTCACCAAGTGAAGGCATTAGAGGAAAGTCTCGGGGTGACCTTATTCATTCGTCGAAATCGGGCACTACTGTTAACCGAAGAAGGGCAATCCTATTACTTAGAACTGCGGGATATTTTCCAACGTATCGTGCAAGCCACTGAGAAAGTTAAAGTCGCTGCCGACAGCGGGTCGCTGACTATTTCGTTGCCGCCGAGCTTTGCGATTCTCTGGTTCGTCCCGCGTTTAAGTCAGTTTCGCGAAGCCTACCCAGACATTGACGTGCGTATCAAAGCGGTCGATGAAGTTGATGGGTCGCTGACGGAGGACGTGGACGTTGCGATTTATTATGGTGATGGGCGCTGGCCTGGCGTGCGCTCTTATAAACTGCATAGAGAATACCTCTGGCCGGTATGTTCGCCGTTGTTGTTGCGCGGTCCCAAACCACTGAACAAGCCTGAAGATTTGCTTAACCACACGCTCTTGCACGATGAAACTCGTAATGCTTGGAAAGATTGGTTTCAGTGGGTTGGGGTAGACAAAAAGGATGGTGATAACGGTCCCGTTTTTAGCCATTCAAGCTTGGCGTTAAAAGCGGCAGTGCATGGTCAAGGGGTGGCGCTCGCAAACAATGTTTTGGTTAAACCAGAGATTGATGCAGGCCATTTAATTCGCGTATTCCCACAAGCGTTGCCGCGTGATAAGGCTTTTCATCTAGTCTGTCGCGAAGGGCACCAAGAATTGCGAAAAATTGTCACCTTCAAAGACTGGTTGCTAAAGTTGGTAGAACAAGAAGAGCGTGAGTTGAACCAGTGATTTGTACAGATGGAAGCCCTAACAATAGCGCTTTTCAGGTGTTATTTTTTCACGGCGCTGGGGCAGGCTGCGACAGCGCTTTTATGCAAACGGTCGCAATGCACTGGGCTCAGTTAGGTGCCTTTGTGGTGCGTCCGGACTTTCCCTATTGGGAACGCATTCGAGAAACGGGAAAGCGGTGTCCCCCTAACAGCCAAGCACAATTGCAGCAGTTTACCCGAGAGGTTATCCAGCAATACCCTTGCGACAACTTGATATTGGCTGGAAAATCGATGGGTAGTCGGGTTGCGACGGCGATGGCCGATGAGCTTAGAGCAAAGGCAGTAGTAGCCATGGGCTTTCCTTTTCAACCGCCGGGTAAAGCGGGCAAAGACCGTAGCGCAGAATTGCAGTTAAGCCATTGTCCTGGTTGGATCGCTCAGGGTAGGCGTGATCCTTTTGCCCGCAACGTGAACACGGAAAAACTTCCGGCTAATTGGCAATTACAGTGGTACGAAGCGGGCGATCACTCGTTGCAACCGAGCAAGCGCAGTGGCATTAGTGATGATCAGTATTGGCGCCGTGTCGCCGAACACAGTTACCAATTTATGAGGGAACAATGTTAACTCGATGGCTTATTTTGGCGAGCATTTTTGCTGGCTCCGCAGTGATTCTTGGAGCGTTCGCCGCTCATGGTTTGCGCGGCAAGTTAACGGAGCGTGCGCTGGAAGTGTTTCACACTGGTGTGCAATACCAGTTTTATCACGCCTTGGCCATACTCGCTTTGGCGTTATTAACTGAACGGTTGAGTAGCTCATGGTTAACGATTGCTGGCTACAGTTGGGCGCTGGGTATTGTATTATTTTCTGGGAGCTTATATTTGTTGGCAATAACGGGTATTAAATGGTTCGGTCCCATTACTCCGTTAGGTGGAGTATTGTTTATTCTGGGTTGGGTGAGTTTATTGATGGCAGCGGTAAAAGCATGAGCGGTTTGTGGTTATTTTGTCGGGCGGGCTTTGAGAGCGATTGCGCCGCAGAAATTCAGGATAAAGCCAGTCAGTTGGGGGTCTATGGTTATTGCCAAGCCAAAGCTGGTGAGGCGTTTGTGGTTTTCCGCTGCCAAGCTGAGGAAGCAGAACATTTAGCCAGCAAATTACCGCTGAAAGAGCTGATATTCACCCGTCAATGGTTGGTCATCTTAGCAGAAATGGATTTACCGGCTGAGGGGGATCGGGTCTCCCCCATTCTCACCTGTGTTGCGGAAAATCAGCAGCGTTTAGGGCTATTGGGTGAGTTAACAGTAACCACTCCTGACACCAATGAAGCAAAATCCGTGGCGGGTTTCACCAAAAAGTTTACCGTGCCACTGCGGCAAGCATTGCGTGGTGCATCACTGCTTAGCCAAAAACCCCTTGCTAAGCGGCCAAGCCTACAAGTGGTGTTCATAAATAAAGTACGGGTAGTGGTTGGGTTTTCCTTTAGTTTTAATCAAGCGCCTTGGGCTGGCGGTATTCCACGGTTACGGATGCCGGGAGATGCGCCCAGTCGCTCAACCTTAAAGCTTGATGAAGCCTTTTCGGTGTTTGTTGCCAAAGAAGAACATGAGCAGCGTTTACAGTCGGGGTTGCGTGCGGTTGATTTAGGCGCTGCGCCTGGAGGGTGGACATACCAATTGGTCCGCCGAGGCATGATGGTAACCGCCGTTGATAATGGCCCTATGGCAGAAAGCCTGATGGATACCGGGCAGGTTAGCCACGTTCGTGAGGATGGCTTTCGTTATCTACCAAAGAAGCGCAATGTCCATTGGCTGGTCTGCGATATGGTAGAGAAACCCGCGCGTGTTGGCGAGTTGATGACCGAGTGGTTATTGCAAGATTACTGCAAAGAAGCCATTTTCAACTTAAAACTACCGATGAAACAACGCTATTTGGCGGTTAATGAGTATTTGCAACACATCAAAGAGCAGTTGCAAAACGAGGGGCATGGGCGTTTTGAGTTACAGGCTAAACAACTTTACCATGACCGTGAAGAAGTCACCGTCCACGCGCGCTGGTTGTGACCAGCGCCGCAGGCGTGGCAACAATAGCTAACCCAACTCGGCGATCACTGCCTCAGTAAACTCGGTGGTGCCGTGAGTACCGCCCAAGTCCCGAGTGGTATGCTCACCTTCAGCAATGACTTTAGCGAGGGCATCGACGATTCGTTGTGCTTCTTGATGTCGGCCTAAGTACTCCAACATTTGCACCGACGCTAAAATGACTGAACTCGGATTGGCCAAATTTTTCCCCGCAATATCCGGAGCCGAGCCATGTACCGCCTCAAAAATGGCACAGTCTTTACCAATGTTGGCGCCGGGCGCCATACCTAGACCACCCACTAATCCTGCGCATAAATCTGAGATAATGTCGCCAAACAGGTTGGTGGTAACGATCACATCAAATTCTTGTGGATGCATTACTAAACGCATACAAGCGGCATCAACGATCATTTCGTTAGATTCGATTTCCGGGTATTGTTCAGCGATTTCCCGTGCCACTTGGAGAAACAGTCCGGAGGTAGATTTTAGAATGTTTGCCTTATGCACAGCGGTTACTTTCTTTCGCCCTTCGCGACGAGCGAGGTCGTAGGCAAAACGCACAATACGCTCGGCTCCAGCTCGGGTGATACGGCTCACCGCTTCGGCTTCTAAACCGTCATCAGAGACCGTTTGCCCAATGCCTGAGTACATACCCTCGGTATTTTCTCGCACCGTTAGAATGTCAACGTTATCGTAACGCGCTTGTGTGCCTTTGAAGGAGATAACAGGACGTACATTAGCGTACAGTTTGAATTGCTGCCGTAACGATACATTGACCGAGGTAAAACCTTCGCCTACCGGTGTGGTCAATGGGCCCTTAAGGGTAACGGGGTTGCGCTTAATCGCCTCTAATGTACTGTGTGGTAACAACTCGCCATGCTTTTCTAGCGCGGTCAGACCCGCATCGGCATATTCGTACCTAAAACCACAGCCTGCTTGATTAAGAATACGCACCGTGGAATCTACAATGTCAGGGCCGATGCCGTCGCCCGGAATGACTGTCACGGTAATTGTCATAAACCGTCCTTTACTACCTGTTATCGCTAACGCTGGATTGTCGCTGGTTATAGCAGATTGTGGCGAACTACGCCATGATCACGCGGTAAGCAGAGCGAATAACTGGTTAAGATGCTAGACGCGGAAATAGGCAAAATGCGTGTTGTTCGGTTAAGCAAGAGAGGCCAACATAATGGAGCTCTGATAAAGTGAGATTAGCCGGTAAGTTTTCTTTTAACTGACGCTTTGCTGTTTCGCTTAATCTGACCGTAGGCTGCCAACAAAAGACCTGCAAATAGTTCGCCAGACAGACCACCTGGGCTAAGCCTTTATCACTGCTAGGTTCGGTTAAAAACCGTTGTAAGCGCTCGGGCAATTCCCAGTTCTCTGCCAATTTTGCTGCTAAACGATACGCTGAAGTGCGCGCAGAAGATTTGTGCCAAGGGCTTACTGTCAAATCATTGAGCTGGCCAATCATAGGCCAGTAAGGCAGGGTTGTGAGGGTGTTTTTGCGCAGTAAATCCGTGGTCAATAACAAACTGAGCAACTGACTGGATACTGGCAGAGAAGTATTACATAAGCGGCACAATTGGCTGATCAAGTTAGCGAGCAAATTGAGTTGCTGCAAGCACTCTGTCTGGCAGGCGAGGCGCTCAACAAGCAAATCGTGCTGCAATGAAGCGCTGGCTAAGATGGCAGCAGAACGCAGTGGTCCAAGCCATAAATAAGCCTGCTTTAACTGCCGTTGCGAATAGCCAGAATGGTTTCTTGGGTGGCTATCGAACGCATCTACAATGGCTTGCGCCAGATAAGGATGATGTTGGATATAACGAATAATTGGGGTTAACGAACCGCTACCATGACGGTATCGCGCTAGCGCTCGAAGCAGAGGCTTTGGCGCTTTCCACCGAGGTCGCTGTTGGTCGACCAGTGGATCATAAAAAATGGCTTCGGGCACGCTTTTAATCGCTTCGCTGCTGTTAGTTAGCAACGTCATCTGCATAACTCTGACACAGGGCAACTGCAGCACCTTTTGTCGTGTTATATCAAAACAGCGCATTTGGTCGTCGTCTTGATTAAGTAAAACCATAACCCGTTCGTGTTCAGGCATATTGAATGCTTGTCCTGGCATAAACCACGAGCCACTAGCGATGTGTTCTAAAATATTCCGTTGTGCATCCGTTCGGGCATCATAACGCAGTCGCTGCATCCAGCGAAAAGGGGAGTCGGTTGCCGCGCCGTTGACAGTGATAGCAATAGCAATAGCAACAATGGCTGCATGCGGGTGCCAACTTGCATAAGGCGATTGGCATAAGCGTAATAATGGCGACTGCTGTGGAATAGGCTGTTGAGTGATTTTTAACCAGCAAGAAAGCGCTAACAGACAGCGAACGCGTGGGTGACATTGACACTGAGTCGAAATTCTCAAGGTCCAAAATACTGCGCGAATGGCGCTCGCATGCGCCACTTCAGCGCTAATAGCAAAATAATCTTGATAGCGCTGTGGGTGTTGGCTTAACCGTTGATCGAGCTGTTCAATCGCGCGCAACACGTTGACAGAGTCACCTAGAACAGTGTCTGCAAGCTCCGCCCAGCTTGGTGATGTAGACGTTAACGCCCCCACGTCAGATAGTCTTTATATGCTGAATCCCCCCAAGCGATTAATTCATTATCACGGAATAGCAAGGCAGTGCACTCGTCTTTAGTAGTGACGCCATCGGAGGTGACGTGATGGGTGCGATAAAACAACACTTGTACATTACCTTGTGGCGTTTCCTTGGCTTCGGTGATATCGGGAGAACCGAGTAGGCGGATCAATGCATCCTTGGTCATACCAAGGTTTAATTTACCAATTTGCTTGGCATTAAATGTTTCGCGCTCCTGCCACTGCATGTCATCTGGGTTGGCTTCATACAGCGACAGAACCACGGCCGCGAATGCGCCGTAAAGGACAAACCCTATTACTAGAATTTTAATCACTTTAAGATTCATTCGCTTGCCACCTTAGCCTTCAGTGATTACTTTGTAACACGGGTGATAGACTGAACCCGGGAGCTTCATCCGACCCTGTTCCACAAATGCTCTGAGGAGCGTGTCGAGACGTTTCATCAACGATTTTTCACCGTGAATACTGAACACGCCATGTTCTTTAATTCGACGGATTCCTTCATCTTTAACGTTACCCGCAACGATAGCCGAAAATGCCCGACGTAAGTCTGCCGCTAGTTTTTCGGCGGGTTGCTCAGGATGCAAATTAAGCCCAGCAACATTGTCGTGTGTGGGGATGAATGGGCGTTGAAACTCTTCATCAATGTGTAGCGTCCAGTTGAAGTAATAGGCATCGCCTGAGTCGCGACGATACTGCTTCACGGAAGCCATACCCGCGTGCATATGCTGGGCAACGGCGGCTGGATCGTCAATAATAATTCGGTAACAGTTGCGCGCTTTTTCACCCAAAGTGTGCATCACAAATTCGTCTAGTGCATCGAAATATGCACGGCTACTTTCTGGCCCTGTCAGAATAACCGGTAAACTTTGTTGTTGGTTTTTGGGATGCATCAAAATACCGAGCAAATACAGCAATTCTTCTGCTGTTCCTGCGCCACCTGGGAAAATCACAATACCATGAGCGCAACGTACAAAAGCTTCTAAACGCTTCTCTATATCTGGTAAAATGACCAATTCGTTGACGATTGGGTTTGGTGGCTCGGCGGCAATAATGCCGGGTTCCGTTAACCCCAGATAGCGACCTGTACTGATGCGCTGTTTAGCGTGGCCAATGGTGGCGCCTTTCATCGGGCCTTTCATCGCGCCAGGCCCACAGCCGGTGCAAATATTCAACCCGCGTAAGCCCAGTTGGTAGCCGACGTCTTTGGTGTATTGGTATTCCACTTCACTAATACTGTGACCACCCCAACAAACCACCATATTCGGTTGCTCCATCACGCGCACGGTGCGTGAGTTGCGGAGAATATCGAATACCACGTGAGTCAGAATTGCGGAGTCAGCATCCGCTAGCTCTTCCGCGCAATAGCGTTCGCCGGTGAATAAAATATCCCGCAGTACGGATTCTACATGTTCACGAATACCGGTAATCAGTTCACCGTCTACAAAAGCTTCTTCAGGCGGTTCAATCAGTTCAAGTTTGATGCCGCGCTCACGACGGATGATGTTAACTGCAAAGTCTTTATATTTTTCGTAAATTTCTGCACTGCTATCGGTATTACTGCCGGCGTTTAACACTGCCAAGCAGCAGTTTCTGAAAAGCCGATATAAATCACTGTTTGATGATTGTTTTAATCGTTCTATTTCTAATTGTGACAGCAAGGACATGGTGCCTTGCGGTGAAATACTTGCTCTCATGTTTTTACTAACTCCCTCACACAGACGCACTCTTGTGCGCCGGTTCCATCATGATTGTTTTGCTAACTCACTTATGCACGAATCACGATATCACGACCTTCGCTTTTGGCTTTGTATAGCGCGTTGTCTGCCTTTTCGAAAACACTGCTCATAGTGTCTAATGATGATTGAAAGTCTGCCATACCAAACGAAATAGTGATACTGATATCTTCGTTTTTGAAGCGAAACGGAATTTCTCGAACGGTAGTTCTTGCGCGTTCTAACAGTTTTAAAGCGGAGTCGGAATCACTATCAGCGAGCAGCATCACAAACTCCTCACCGCCGTAACGGCTAATAAAAGCCGCTTGCCCTAAACTTTTCTTTAAGACATTGGCAATGACCTGCAAAGTTTTATCGCCAGCGGTGTGGCCATAGTTATCATTGATACGTTTAAAATGGTCAACGTCGGCAATCGCCACTACCAACGGTGCTTTGGTTTTTTGCCAACGTTTATACTCCAGCGCAAAGCGTTCCTCAAAAGCTGCTCGGTTGGGGAGTCGCGTAAGACTATCCTGCAAACTTTTAAAACGCTGTTCTGACAATCGCTTTTTGTATTCTTTTGCTTGTTGTTGAAAGTCTTTAGCGCGACTTTCGAGTTCTGAAAATTGATTGCTCAACTTGCGTTGCTGAGCTTCTTCAAGCTGTTTCTTTTGTTGTACTGTTTCCGCTAGTTTGCGAAGTTGCTGCTGTACTTGTTGTTTTAAAACGACAAGATCAGAAGCATGTTCAATCGTATTACTGAGCGCTTGTACATTCGACGTCAATTTATCGGTTAAGCTATTCTGTTGTTGATTTCCTAGCTGCTGACTTTCTTTACTAGTAGCCACTGTTTGCTGCAAACTCGTTAGCGTATCAGTTAATTCACTGAGGAAATGTTGCGCCGACTTTCGTTCTTCCCGAATACTAGCGAGCACTATACGAATGAGCTTTATGCATTGCTCTAACAACTGATCTCGAGATAATTGTTGAGTCAATTTTTGCCTAATAGTCTGCAGCGATACTTCATCACGGCTGCCAAAATCCAACATGCTGAGTAAGTTAATAAGTTCTTTTCGCCATTGCTTTAGGCGTTCAAGCGAAATACTCTCAATGGCAGCTGTAGGATTGTTGTCACCGTCGTTTACCGCATTTTTTGTAGCAAATTGTTGATACGTCTGTTGTAACCCATGAATAACATTGACCAGCAGCGGGGTAATACTCGTTACCGACAACGCTGGTAATGCCAGAGTCTGTTTGATGCTGGTTAAAATTGGTGTCGGTAGCAATTTTTCATTACGACTGTTAGCTAGGTGCTCGAGTATATCGTAGCCATCTTTCAGTAATCGTTGAATTTGCAGTTGCTGGCTTTGAGCATAGTCGTTGATATCCTCGAGCGCTGCTTCAATGCTATCTACCGACGGATTTTTTTGAAGTTGGCCACGCAATTTTAGCAGTTTCTGATCAAGTACACTGTCGACGCCCAGTACAGTTTGAAAGAATGAACCAATAAAGGTGTTAAGCCGCTGGGTATCGCGCTCATACTGGCGTTCCAGCCGCTGTCTTGATTGGATACTTTCTTGCAGCCGTTTGGTGGCTTGTGCCAATTTCTGTTCGGTGACGGTGAGCTCAGTCAAAAAAATCGCCTGTTGTGTAAGATCGAGCAGGAATACGTGACCTCTAATAGTAACCGATTCCGATGTTAGATCAATGCGATTAATGGCGCTTTTTAGGCGATCTATTGGCGCTGTTGTTTATTGGTGTATCTGGTACGATGAAAGCAGTGTGAATAATGTTTAAACAAAAAGGGACGACAATGAAGAAAACATTGCTTGCCATGTCGATGATGGCCGCGTTTGCTGCACAAGCGAGCGAAGTAGAATATCGCATCGATTTGACTCACCCAGAACATCATACTGGTGATGTCTCAATGACTTTCCCAGAGACAAAAGCTGACCATTTGGATGTGAAGATGGCGGCTTGGCGTACTGGGCTTTACCATATTCTTGATCTTGCCTCTGGGGTTCGTGAATTTGTCGCGACTGACGATGATGGCAACCCTTTGCGTTGGGAGAAAGTGGATAAATCGACATGGCGCATTTATTTGCCAGAAGCGACGGAAGTAAACGTCAGCTACCAGTTGTACGCCAACGAGCTAGGGCGTCGTAGTCGCCATATCGACGATAGCCATGCTTACTTGGACGCTTCAGCGGTATTTATGTATACCGATCAATACCGTCAGGAAGAAGCTAATGTGACCTTAGAAGTACCACCATCTTGGCGCAGTGTTTCTGGATTGGAGCGTACCGGTGAACACGCATTTAGTGCGGAAAATTGGGACGTCTTGGTCGATTCACCGATCGAAACGGGTATTAACAAAGTATTCGATTTTGAACAGGGTGAGCAAGATTACCAAGTCGTGTTTTGGGGGCATGGTAATTACGATGCTGAACAAACCGTTGCGGATTTAAAGAAGATGGTTGCTCAGGCTAGCACTATTTGGGAAGGGTATCCTTTTGAACGTTACGTCTTTATGATTCATGCAACGGATGGTGCAGGCGGCGCCACCGAACACAAAAATTCCACGGTTATCCAGCGTCCGCGCTTCAGCTTTGCACCGCATGACGAGTATTTGTCGTTCTTATCGACCGCGTCGCATGAGTTTATTCATACTTGGAATGTAAAAGCCTATCGCGCTGACGGGCTAGTCCCTTATGATTACCAAAAAGAGAACTATACCGACTTACTGTGGATGCATGAGGGCTCCACCAGCTATTTCCAAGATCACTTGTTGCTGCGCGCCGATATTATGAAGCCAACGGAGTATTTCGACCACCTAGCATCGGCAATACAGCGTCATAAGCACAAACCGGGTGCCGAGGTTATGTCTGTTGCGGAAGCATCATTTGAAAGCTGGATTGACCAATATGGCGACCGCGCGCGCAACTACTCGGTCAATATTTATTCTGAGGGCGCAATTGTTTCTTGGATGTTGGATATTGCGTTACTGCAAGAAACCGACGGAAAAGTGAGTTACCGCGATGTACACAATGCGCTTTATCAGCGTTTTGATGCCGATAAAGAGGGCTTCAACGACGCCGATGTGCTCGCAATCTTGAAAGATTTGACGGGAAAATCTTGGCAGACCTGGTGGCAGCAACACGTCATGCAGCCTGTGGATGTTGATTTTACTAAACTTCTTGAACCGGTAGGTCTGAAGTTGAGCTACGGCAACAGCGACGATGTTGAGATGCGTGCTTGGGCGGGGTGGAGTGCTAAGCCTGCTGATAATGGCATGCAATTGACCTTAGTCGAGCGCAATAGTCCTGCTTGGGACGCGGGTTTCACCCCTGATGACATCATCGTTGCCTTTAATGGTATCCGGGTCGACGACAAGCGTTTTAAGGCGGCGCTAAAAGAAATGCAACCGGGCGACGAAGTCACGGTGACCTATTTCCGTCGCGACCAGTTGGCAGAGAAGACGCTGACCTTAGGTAAAATACCGAAGAACGACGCTAAGGTTGTGCCGGTGGATGAACCGACAGCGGCGCAAAAAGCCCTATTCGAGCAGTGGCTGCTGATTCCTTACCCAGGTTCAGAAGACAGCGATAAATAGGCTTATTGTCTGGGCAGCCTTAACCATGGTTGAGGCTGCTCAAAATTCGACCTAAATGGATTAATATCTAATCCACCACGGCGGGTGTAGTTGGCATACACCGTCAGCTTATCCATTCCCAGCGCCAAAATATCCTGGAAGATTCTTTCCACACATTGTTCATGAAATTCGTCGTGGCGACGAAAGCTCACCAAGTATTTTAATAGCGCTTGCTGGTCGAGAGCGGGTCCTTGATAACGGATGACGACAGAACCCCAATCAGGTTGGTGGGTGATCAAACAATTGGACTTTAATAAATGAGAGTGCAGGGTTTCAGAGACTGGCTGAGCATCTGGTTGCAACGTTAGTAATGTCTGATCGTAGTCGTATTGGTCGATGGTGATGTCTTGCTGATCAATGCAATGACCAGGCAAAGCACTGAGTTGACTACCCTCGAGTTGGTTTAAACTAAACAACTGCACGTTAACGGTGGCGCCAGCACAGGCCGATAAATCACTGACCATTAACTCGGTTACCGTTTGCCAATCATCGAATCGACTCTCGTTAAAACTGTTCAAATAAAGTTTAAACGACTTAGATTCAATTAGGTTGGGACTATCTGCCGGCACCCAGAAACGTCCTACTGCGACTTGCGGCAAACCTTTTGTGTTCAGCCAAGAAAGTTCGTAACCGTTCCACAAATCGCCGCCACTAAACGGCAACGCATTATCGTTATCAATACCGATGGACTGGCGATTAATACTGCGTGGCACAGGGTGTAATTGTGACGCATCATACTCGGTCGGGTATTGCGTTTGTTTGCCCAAGGATAATTTGTCCATTACCTGATGTTTTGCCATAACCTGCCCCAAAAGCGTACAATTTGCCGAGATTTTACTGATTTCTTGGACAGGGTGCTAGGGCGCGATGCTTCAACAAAAAATGCAACAATTATTAACCGACTATGTAGCGGCCTATACGGCGCAACAGAAAGTGCCTCAAGCGGAGTATGTGCAACAGTGGCAGGCGCCGATTTATCAAGGTAAGGGCAGTGCCGAATCTGATCGCATTGCTTGGCAGCCTGTGCGCCAGTCGTCGCCGTTGAATTTCGCCGATTTGGAGCAAGCGCTAGGATTAGTCTTCCATGCGGACATTAAGCGTTGGTTTCAGCACTGGTATGCCGCGGATCTACAGTGTACATTCCAGCAGCATCCGTTGAGTCTATTACAAGTTCAGTGTGCCGAAGACGGTGAACGGCTATTGGCAAACATTGCTGGGCATGTACTCATGAAACGTCGCTTAAAGCAGTCGGAAACGGTATTTATTGGGTTATCAGATGAACATGACGACCTGCTGATTTCAGTCGATAACCAAACCGCTGAAGTCGGTTTAGAGTGGATTGGTAAACCTCAGCATGAAATATTGGCGCAAAACCTTGTTGAATTTATCGACAAGCTTGAGGTAAATCACCAGATCATTAGCGAAATTCGCTAACTTACGGGTTTTTTAACCGCGCTAAATTTTCATTAACTAGAAAAACATAAATAAAACAATCAGTTAACCTTTGGCACAGCGTTTGCTTTGTATCGGTTGACGTTAAACCTTTTGTTAAATCAAGGAATTATGGATGAACAACGTAAAACGCTTAAGTCTATTGATGCTGGTGCCTTTAACGGTCAGTTTATCTGGCTGTCTGATCGTGACCGACCGCGAAAGCTATGACGACCAAGACTATCAACAACAAGACGTTGCAGACGTAGAGCGCAGTAATCGTGCGATCATTGCGAGCTTCTCTGAAGGCGAGGCTATTGCGGTAGTACGTGAGCGTTTGGGAACACCAGACTTTAGTGAGTCATTAACGCTTAATGGCGATAGTTACCAAGTGCTGTATTATCGTACTCATCGGTTGCATAAAGATGGCTTAACCACCAAAGATGAATGCACCCCGATCGTTTTTAAGCAAGCAAAATTGATCGGTACCGGTGAATTGGCTCTCGACAGATTGCCGTGATCTCGCTAAGTTGGGAGTATTCTTCATAGTAAAAGGGTACTCCCATGGTAGCCGAAGTTGCGGAAAAACTGGTGTATTTGGGTATTGATGACCTGCCAGCGGCGGCATCATTACTGTATCAAAGCTATTATGACGATCCACTGTTTGAGCGATTGTTTGAACACACCAAACCCGACTATGAAAAACGCTTAAGGGCGGTGATCCGCGAAGATCTCGCCGCCTACTGGAATACTGAACAACCGATTATTGGGCTGTTCGATGGCGCAACGCTGAAAGGCGTTGCCTGTCTCACCCAGCCTGGCGATAGCTTTGGCCCCGGCCGCTATTGGCAATGGCGACTTAAACTGTTGCTAACAGCAGGCTACCTTTCGACACGCCAGATCCTTGAAAAAGAAAAAGCTATTCAACAAGCTTTACCCGCAGAACACTGCCACATGCTGGCCTTTATTGCTGTGCCACCCCGCTATCGTCAGCAAGGCTTGGGTGATTTGCTGCTGGCTGCGGTAAAAACCGCGTTACGCGAAAGTCCTCGTTCCGAGGGGGTTGCAGTGTATGTGACGCGGGAAGATTATCTCGACTTTTTCAAACAACGGAGTTTTGAAAAAATCAATGAGCTGGATGTCAGCGGTTTGGCTGGCGAATTATTGTGGTTTTCTCGTGAACGCTTAGCGTTGGAGGGGCTGCATGAACTTTAATAACTTTTCTGAGTTTTATCCTTATTACCTGTCTGAACACGCCAATCCGCGATGCCGATTGATGCATTACATTGGGTCAACCTTGGTATTACTGGCACTGTTAATCGCGATTATCACCGGCAACCCTTGGTGGTTGGTAGCTATGCCGATTGCTGGTTACGGTTTTGCTTGGTTGGGCCACCTGCTGTTTGAACACAACAAACCTGCCACCTTTTCTCATCCGTGGTACAGCCTCTTGGCTGACTGGGTCATGTACAAAGACGCGATAATGAAACGCTGGCGCAAGCGTTAACGGCTATTGTAGCCCCGCTAAGGCCTTTTCTAACGCGGTTGATAGCGGTGTCTGGTGTAAATAACCGAGTACGAACGGACGTAAACTCGGCATCATCACTAGATCACGAAATAGCGCGTTGAAAACGGCTTGAGGCTGCTCGCTGGCGCGCTCAATGAAAACGCTTAATAAGTCCTCGTTGCCCAAGGCTGGCCAATGGCGAGCCGCTATAACCGTTAGTTCATCGGCATTTGCGCTGGCCAATCGTTGTTGCAGAAGAGCGATCACACGCGGATGGTCGCTGACGCTTGCCAGGGCTCGTAATCCAGATAATTGTTGCACCGGTAGCTGGGCCTGCTGAACAAAGTCACTGATAGCATTTTGCACTGCTGCAGGAATTCGTTGGTGCTCTAAGGCAACCAGTAGGGCTTCAGCGACTGAATCAGCGTAAAACCCAAGGTTTTTGGCAATTGCTGCCGCTAGCGAGGGGTCATCAAAGACGCGCGCTGCAATATCGTGAAGTCCTTGCAGACCAACATCTTGCCAGTTCTCGAACGGTTGTTCGCCAGCAATATAGGATGCGGCATACTCAAAATGTATCGACGCCGGTTGTTGACGCTGGCGTTGGATTGTAGCGTGTAATGCGGCACGCTTATCCTCACTTGGAGTAAACAGGTACGGATTATTTTTCAATTGCTGCTGCTGTTGTTCGCTGAGCTGGCCCGTTATTTCCTCACCCAATGCCGTGATCACATACTGTAAATATTCGTCACGGGCTGCCAAATTCAGCAAACCGCGTTCATCGAGGGGAAACTGTAGAAACCACAAGAACGCTTGTTGAGGCTGCTGTTGATGCTGAAACAATACCGCTATCCGAGCATGCTGCTGAATCGGATAAGGGTAGGGTTGTTGCTGCCGTTCAATGGCGGCAAACGTTTGCTTATCAAGCGGTTGCACCCGACGACCCATATCAAACACCCAATAGTCGCTGTTTCCGGCTTGGAGACATTCACCGATAGTGGCAATTGATGCTGGGGCAGGCTGTGGGTTCATCTTGAATTTTGCTCGTTTTTATTTAACTATGTCGCCATTATACGGGTAGCAACGCCAATATTCGACCCGTAAAAGATGTTATGGAGTATTCGATGGATAAGTATCAACGGGCGGCCCGGCTTCTCGATAGAATTGAACGAGAGCTTAACTGCCTAGGTTTGTGGCAAGCTCATCAACCGCCAGCAGAAGCATTAGAAAGTGAGCAACCATTTGCCGTCGACACCTTGGAATTTCATCAGTGGTTGCAGTTCATCATGATTCCGCGAATGTGGGCATTGATAGATGGTCAGCATCCGCTGCCAGACAGCATTGCAGTTAGCCCGATGGCGGCTCACAGTTTTCGTAACGATATTGAACAACACGAACAGTTAGTGGCGTTGATCAGAGACTTCGACGTGCTGTTAAGTGGCACTGATCCGTTGCAAGACGATGTCTGAGACAAAACTGGACATTATTTATCACGATGATGATCTCGTCGCGATTAACAAACCTTCAGGGTTGTTGGTGCATCGTAGTCGCATTGCTGCAGGGGCGCGCGAGTTTGCCATGCAGAAACTGCGAGATCAGTTGGGGCAACATGTGTACCCGGTACACCGTTTGGATCGACCGACCTCTGGGGTTTTGCTGTTTGCGTTATCGAGCGAGGTGGCGCGATTGCTGATGGAGCAATTCCAGCAACGCCAAATTGATAAGGTCTATCACGCGGTAGTAAGAGGTTATACGCAGCAACAGGGCATCATTAACCACGCTTTGAAAGAGCAGTTAGACAAAATTGCTGATGCAAAAGCGCAACAGGATAAAGCGCCGCAAGAGGCGGTCACTTACTACCGCACCTTGGCACAAGTGGAATTACCGTTTCAGGTAAGCAAACGCCACCAAACCAGCCGCTATTCGTTAGTAGAACTGTTGCCTCAACATGGCCGTAAACACCAGTTACGCCGACATATGGCACACATCAGCCACCCAATTGTGGGTGACAGTAATCATGGCGATGGCCGCCACAATCGCTTCTTTAAACAACAGTTTGATTGTCCACGGTTATTGTTGCACGCTTCCGAGCTCGCCTTGCAACATCCGCTTTCTGGCGAACAACTGCGCCTACATGCGCCACTGCCGCCAGAATTCAAGCGCGCGTTTTTATTCCGCCGCGCGCAATAATGCGTTAATGCCGACTTTGGCGCGGGTTTTAGCATCCACGCGCTTAACGATGATTGCCGCATATAAACTGTGGCTACCGTCTTTCGCTGGCAGGGCGCCAGGCACCACAACCGATCCTGCCGGGACGCGACCATACAGAACGCGGTCATTTTCACGGTCATAAATGCGAGTGCTTTGACCGATGTAGACGCCCATCGAAATAACCGCGCCTTCTTCGACAATCACCCCTTCAACAATTTCTGAGCGCGCACCGATAAAACAGTGATCCTCAATAATGGTAGGGTTGGCTTGCAACGGCTCTAATACACCACCGATTCCTACCCCGCCAGATAAGTGAACATTCTCGCCAATCTGCGCACAGGAGCCAACGGTGGCCCAGGTATCGACCATAGTACCGGCACCAACGTATGCGCCGATGTTGATGTAAGACGGCATTACCACCACGTTTTTGCCAATAAAACTGCCTTTGCGCACCATTGCCGGCGGCACTACACGCATACCTTCGGCTCGGAACCGCGCTTGGTCATAATCGGCGAACTTCGCTGGCACTTTATCGTAAAAGCGAGTTTCACCGCCCTCAATTAAATCGTTATCGTTGAGTCGGAACGACAGCAGTACCGCTTTTTTCAGCCATTGATGGACGATCCACTCACCAGCAACTTTTTCGGCAACGCGCAAATGCCCCTGATCAATCTCATCAATGACATATCGCACCGCTTCGCGCAGTTCGTCATCTTGGGTATTGGGCGACAATTGGTCGCGCTCGTCGAAGGCGCGGTTAATCAGCGTTTTTAACTCTTCCATGGTCGGTCCTACTGTTCTAAAGATTCAATAAAAGATTGCTTTAATTGCTGTTGCTGCTGCTCGGTCAGTGCTTGGCCAGCGGTGGAACTGACGATAAATAAATCCTCCGCCTGTTCGCCAATAGTGGTAATTTTCGCCGCCAGCACTGTGACATTAAGCTGTTGCATCGTCGCCGCTAGTTTAGCGACCAAACCTGGGCGGTCAAGCGTGATTAATTCAAAGGTCGTGCGCTTCTGGTGCTTACTGGGTAAGAAGTTTACCCGAGTGTTGACAGTAAAGTTTTTCATCCGTCGCGATAGTGGTCGTTGATTTCTAGGTACTGGGGCGCGTTTGTGCAGCACATCAAGCAGTTGTTGTTTCACTTCCTCAATGCGACTGCTAGAGGTTAACGGTTTACCATTACTTTGCAATAGCACAAAGGTGTCCATCACATAGCCGTCACGGGTCGCCAAAATCTGTGCATCATGAATACTCAGGCGTTGGCTATCCAGCACTGCCGCAACTGCTGCAAAAAGGTGACTTTCCTCGTGATGGTAAATAAACAGTTCGGTAAAACCATGATTATTTTCATCACCAATCAAAATCAGCGGCAATTGTTCGGTGGATAGATCAATGATGTTTTGTGAGTGCCAAGCAATTTGTTCGGCGCTATGACGGAAAAAGTAATCGACGGTAAACCGCCCCCACAACGCCAAAATCGCTTTTTCATCGTATCCTGCGCTTAGCAGTAGTGCCATTGCTGCGGCTTTGTTTTCGGCAATCCGGCGGCGGACATCCAAAGCAGGCTCCGCCGAATCTTGCTCAAGTAGCTCACGGGTAGCTCGATAGAGCTCTTCTAATAATGTCGCTTTCCAATTATTCCAGAGTGATTGGTTGGTTGCTCTAATATCAGCAACGGTGAGGCAGTACAGATAGTCTAACCGCTCAACACTGGCAACTTGGCTAGCAAAGGTTTTTATTACGTCAGGATCGTGAATGTCGCGCTTCTGGGCGGTGACTGACAGTAGCAAGTGATGGCGAACCAAGAATGCGACCAGCTCTGTTTCTGCCTCGTTGTAGCCGTGTAGGAAACAAAAATTACGAGCATCCATTTCGCCTAACTCAGAGTGGTCTCCTCCTCGTCCTTTGGCGATATCATGAAAAATTCCGGCGATAAATAAGCAGTGGCGGCGCTGCATTTTTTCCACCAACTGATGGCACAACGCAAAATCTTCGGTCGCTTGTGGCTCGGTAAAGCGGTAAAGGTTGCGGACTAGGCGAAAGGTGTGTTCATCGACAGTATAGGCGTGAAATAAATCAAACTGCATTTGCCCAACAATTTGCTGCCACTGGGGGAGGTAGTTCGCCAAGATACTGTGTTGATGCATCAGTTCAAACGCTTTGCCACAACCTTGTGGATGGGCAAGTAACTGGCAAAACAGTGCGCGACAGTCCGCATCATAACTGAGCGGTTCGTTGAGTCCGGCACGTGCATTCCTGAGTAGCCTAATGGTATGCGATTGAATGCCTTGTATTTGCGGTTGCTGAGCGATCACTAGGAAACAGCGTAACAAGTTGCGCGGGTCGGCAAAAACGTCGTCGTGGCGAGCCGCAAGCAACCCATTGATGGTGATAAAATCATTATCGATGTCGTTGAACTGCTGCAAATCTTGGTCGCCAAGAATGGCTTGTTCAAAGAACTGCAGTAACATGCGATTGAGTTCATTCACCCGCAGCACGACTTTAAAATAGTCCTTCATCATCAGCTCAACCGAGCGTTTCCCCTCGTTGCCGTAGCCAAGCCGCATAGCGACACCCGGTTGAAAATCGAATAGCAACCGATCTTCGCGTTTGCCAACCTCAAGGTGCAGAGCGAAGCGAATACGCCACAGCCAGTCCATACATTCGTGCAGTTCAAGCAACTCCTCAGCCGTCATATAACCATATTCCACCAAGCTTTCATCGGTGTGGGTACGGAAATGCTGCTTGGCAATCCAACCGATGGTCTGTAAGTCTCGCAATCCGCCCGGACTGGACTTAATGCTGGGTTCAAGGTTGTAAGAGGTGCCGTGGTATTGCAAATGACGTTGTTGTTGTTCGGCTAATTTGGCCTGATAAAACGCACGACTAGACCAAGGAAAATCATTCTGAATCGCGTGTTGCAGCAGATAAAACAAATTATGTTGACCGGTCAAGAAACGCACTTCAACAAGGTTAGTGGCGACCGTGATATCGTCTGCGGCCTGCGCAATACAGTCGGCGACGGTACGCACCGAATGGCCAACATCTAAGTGCAAATCCCACAGAAATGTCAGTAATTCGCCAACGGCAGGCATTGTCGGCTGATGATCTTCGCAGACAATGAGTAAATCAATGTCTGAACCCGGATGTAAGGTTTCTCTGCCATAGCCACCCACGGCGACTAAAGCTAACGGGAAAGCATCCAAGGCGAATTGCTGCCACAGGTGTCTCAGCAGGTTGTCGAATAGGTTGGCTCGGTGGCGCAGCAGTGCGCCAATGTCACTGGTAATAAATTGTGCTTCAGACCAACGGTAATAGCGCCCGAGAATATCTCGATAAATAGCTAACTGGCCGGTAGGATCACCGTCCGGCCAGTTGGCGTTAAAGTCGTCGGCGAGGTTGCTCATGAAGCGTGTTTGATAACCCGTGGAATGGTCTCTTCTTCGCGTAGGGTTAAGATTTCTACGCCATCGTCAGTTACCAGTAAGGTATGCTCCCATTGTGCACTTAAACTGCGGTCTTTGGTTAATACCGTCCAGCCGTCTTTCATTAATTTAGTCTGCCGTTTACCGGCATTGACCATCGGCTCAATGGTAAAGCACATGCCAGCGACGACATCGTCACCAGAACCCGCTGTACCGTAATGCAAAATTTGTGGATCTTCATGGAAGCCGGCACCGATACCGTGACCGCAGTATTCACGCACAATTGAATAGCCATGCTGCTCGGCGTGCTTCTGGATGACTTCGGCAAAATCACCGGTTTTAATACCAGGACGTACCATTTCAATCGCTTTGTACAGAGACTCCTGCGTCACACGTACCAAACGTTCTGCCATAATTGACGGTTTCCCAACGATAAACATCTTCGAGGTATCGCCATGGTAGCCATCGAGTTTAACCGTAACATCGATATTAATGATGTCACCGTCTTTAAGCGGCTTCTCCCCCGGTATACCATGACAAACGCAGTGGTTAACCGAGGTACAAATGGATTTTGGAAAACCATGGTAATTTAACGGTGCAGGGTAGGCATCGTGCGCCACAATATACTCGTGGCAGATACGGTCTAGCTCTTCCGTTGTGACGCCTGCTTTGACGTGCTCACCGATCATTTCCAACACACTGGCGGCAAGCCGTCCTGCGGCGCGCATTTTTTCAATTTCTTCTGCAGTTTTAATGATGGTTGACATACTGCCCCTAAAAATCGTCATTCCAGCCTAATTTAGGGCGCTAGTTTATCAGCCCACGGCGTTAAACGCTATGCTTTAACGGCACGCTAAACGTTGCTTTTAACTGAGGTTTTGTGGTATAAAGCGCCCGCAGTTCGAAGAATTGCGAAAAATACACTTAAAACACCACACATACATCGGCACATGAAACGGGGTGCTCAGTTCGCGAAGCGATTCGCAGACAGAGTCGGTTCATGGGATGTATGGAGGCCTAACCCCTTACAATTAAAGGAAATTATTATGGCAACTGTGTCAATGCGTGACATGTTGAAAGCCGGTGTCCATTTCGGTCACCAAACTCGCTTCTGGAACCCAAAAATGAAGCCATTCATTTTTGGCGCTCGTAACAAGATTCATATCATTAACCTCGAAAAGACGGTTCCTATGTTTAACGACGCGTTGAGCTATCTGCAACACGTAGCGTCAAACAAAGGCAAAATTCTTTTTGTAGGTACTAAGCGCGCAGCCGCTGAATCGGTAAAAGAAGCAGCAGAAAACTGCAACCAGTTTTACGTTAACCACCGTTGGTTGGGTGGTATGTTGACTAACTGGAAAACTGTTCGTCAGTCAATCAAGCGTTTGAAAGACCTTGAAACCATGAGCCAAGACGGCACATTCGACAAGCTGACCAAAAAAGAAGCGTTGGTTAACACGCGTGAGATGGCTAAGCTTGAGAAAGGTCTTGGCGGTATTAAGAACATGGGCGGCTTGCCTGATGTATTGTTCGTAATCGATGCTGACCACGAGCACATCGCGATTAAAGAAGCGAACAACCTGGGTATCCCAGTTGTTGCTGTTGTTGATACTAACTCAGATCCTGATGGCGTAGATTACGTGATTCCAGGAAACGACGACGCAATCCGTGCGGTTCAGTTATACCTGAACTCTGCTGCTACAGCAGTCAAAGACGCGCGCGCTGGAAGTGCTGAAGCGAAAGACGCTGACGACTTCGTCGAAGAAACTGAATAAGAGGAAACAAGTAAATGGCGATTACAGCAGCTCAAGTTAAAGAACTGCGCGAGCGCACTGGCGCTGGCATGATGGATTGCAAAAAAGCGTTGCAAGAAGTCGACGGTGATTTAGAAGCAGCAATCGAATTGATGCGCAAGAGCGGTCAAGCGAAAGCCGCGAAAAAAGCCGGCCGTGTTGCCGCTGAAGGCGTTATCTTAGTGAAATCTGCAGGTAACCAAGCAACATTAGTAGAGCTTAACTGCGAAACTGACTTCGTTGCCCGTGACGAAAACTTCCTCGGCTTCGGTGAGAAAGTTATTGACGCAGCGTTCAATAGCAAAGAGAACGACGTTGAAGCGTTGAAAGCGACCGATATCGGTGGCCAAACGGTTGAAAAGACTCGCGAAGACTTGGTTGCCAAAATCGGTGAAAACATGACGGTTCGTCGTGTTACAACCATCGAACAAGGCGACAACGTTGCGACTTACACTCATGGCAACCGTATTGGTGTAGCTGTGGCGTTAAACGGTGGTGACGAAGAGTTGGCGCGTGACTTGTGCATGCACGTTGCAGCAAGCAACCCTCAATTCGTTAAGCCTGAAGACGTTGATGCTGAAGTTGTTGAAAAAGAGCGTCAAATCCAAGTTGATATCGCAATGCAAAGCGGTAAGCCAAAAGAAATCGCAGAGAAAATGGTCGAAGGCCGTATGCGTAAATTCACTGGCGAAATCAGCTTGACGGGTCAACCATTTGTTAAAGACCCTTCAATGACGGTTGGCGACTTGCTTAAGAAAGCGGGCGCAGACGTTGTGACCTTCGTTCGTTTTGAAGTCGGTGAAGGTATTGAGCGCAAAGAGGAAGATTTCGCCTCTGAAGTTCAAGCACAAGTGGCGGCTGCGAAAAAAGGCTAAGTAGATTATGTTGGTAAAGAGCACCAACAACTTGTAATAGAAACCGCGTCTTGAGCGATCAGGACGCGGTTTTTTTTAACCCACGAAAGGAAGATATTGGACTATGAGCACGCATCCCAAACCTGGTTATCGACGCATTCTTCTAAAATTAAGTGGTGAAGCACTGATGGGCGATGAGCCATTTGGCATCGACGCGAAAGTGTTGGACCGCATGGCACAGGAAATCAAAGAATTGGTTGAACTAGGGGTGCAAGTTGGCCTCGTGATTGGCGGTGGCAATTTGTTTCGTGGGGAAGGCTTAGCAAAAGCTGGGATGAACCGTGTGGTTGGTGACCATATGGGAATGCTCGCCACGGTCATGAATGGCTTGGCGATGCGTGACGCATTGCATCGAGCATTTGTTAACGCTCGGCTGATGTCTGCTATCGAGTTAACGGGCGTATGCGACAGTTACAACTGGGCTGAGGCTATTAGCTTGTTAAAGTCTGGCCGCGTAGTGATTTTTTCCGCTGGTACCGGCAATCCATTTTTTACCACCGATTCGGCGGCTTGTTTACGCGGCATCGAAATCGAAGCGGAGATGGTATTAAAGGGCACCAAAGTTGATGGTGTGTATTCTGCCGATCCTAATGTTGACCCAAATGCTACCCTGTACCGACACATCAGCTATGATGATGTGCTTCAGCAACAGTTGAAAGTGATGGATTTAGCGGCATTTACCCTGGCTCGCGATCATGGATTGCCGATCAAAGTGTTCAATATGAATAAGCCTGGCGCGCTGAAATCCGTGATTATGGGCGAAGAAGAAGGTACACTAATTAGCAAGCAGGCCGACTAATCAGCCAACAAAAGTTTAGGAAAGGAAAGTAACGTGATTAATGACATTATAAAAGACGCTAAGCAGCGCATGGAAAAAAGTGTAGAAAGCTTGCGTAATCAAATTTCAAAGGTGCGCACCGGTCGTGCACACCCAAGCTTGTTAGACGGCGTTATGGTGAACTATTACGGCGTTGATACACCGCTTAAGCAGCTCGCAAATATTACCACTGAGGACAGCCGAACGTTAGCACTGACGGTGTTTGATAAGTCGGCGTCGCAAGCGGTCGAAAAAGCGATTATGACCTCTGATTTAGGATTGAATCCAGCGGCTGCTGGATCGGTTATCCGTATTCCATTGCCACCGTTGACTGAAGAGCGCCGTCGCGATTTAGTAAAAGTGGTTCGTGCTGATGCCGAGAACGGTCGTATTGCGATTCGGAATATTCGTCGTGACGCTAATGCCGATGTGAAAGAACTTTTGAAAGAAAAAGAAATCACAGAAGATGAAGAGCACAAAGCAGTCGACGAAATCCAGAAAGTAACAGATAGCTATATTGCTAAAGTGGATGAGCTGCTGAAAGCGAAAGAACAAGACCTGATGGAAGTTTAACCGGTCATCAGACCATTCATTGGTGAAAGACGCCGTGTCAGGTATACTCGCACGGCGTTTTTTATTGAAGTAGCTAAATGAACTCATTACCGACAGTAAAACAGTTAATGCCGAAGCACGTTGCCATTATTATGGACGGCAATGGGCGCTGGGCTAAAAAGCGGGGTAAGCGTCGCACGGCAGGGCACAAAGCCGGTGCGGAATCTGTCCGCAGGGCGGTTTCGTTTGCTCGCAGAAATGGTATTGAAAGCCTCACGTTGTTTGCCTTTAGCAGCGAAAATTGGCAGCGACCAAAAGCCGAAGTTACGGTACTAATGGAACTGTTTATGACGGTATTAAAGCGTGAGGTGCCGGAGCTGCATGAACGTAACGTACGCTTAAATGTGGTCGGAGATACTTCGCAGTTTTCTAAACGCTTGCAAGAAAGGATTGCAGAAGCGGAAAAATTAACCGCACAAAACACCGCACTGCAATTAAATATTGCTGCCAACTACGGTGGACGTTGGGATATCGTTAATGCCGCTCGTCAGCTTGCTGAGCAAGTGGCTGCCGGGACATTACATCCGCAAGCGATTGATGAAAAGCTGTTGCAACAACATATTCAGCTAGCGCAGCAAGCGCAACCCGATTTACTGATTCGCACGGGCGGAGAACACCGAGTCAGTAATTTCCTGCTTTGGCAAGTCGCTTATGCGGAATTTTATTTTACCGACGTGCTGTGGCCCGACTTTGATGAACAAGTCTTTGCCGAAGCCGTCGCAGATTTTGCCTCGCGCGAGCGTCGCTTTGGTTTGACGAGTGAGCAAATCAACGATGTAATAAAACGCGTAGCACAGGTATCTGAGGACTAACGTTTGCTTAAACAACGTATTTTAACCGCACTGATTTTAATCCCATTGGCATTATATGCCGTGTTTATGCTGCCAATGTGGGGGTTTTCGTTATTCATTCAAGCTATTTTGATTCTAGGAGCGTGGGAGTGGTCGCCGCTTATGGGCTTGCGCAGGCGAGCAAGCCGGATTGCCTATACGGTATTGATTGGGGCGATTATCAGTGGCTTAAGCTATGCCGTTCCTTGGAGTAATATTTGGCAGCAACACCAACTCAACGCTTGGCTGTTTTACTGTATCGTCGCTGGTGGTGTGTGGTGGATTGCTGCACTGGCGTTGATTGTTAATTATCCAGGCAGTCGTCGGCTCTGGTCTCGAACACGAATGATCGTCGGCGTATTCGGGATATTAATCTTCATTCCAACCTGGGCGGCGCTGGTTGCTGTACGCTCATTAAATATTGATATCTATCCGTTCTTTGGCGGTTGGGTTGTGCTGTTTATATTATTGTTGGTCTGGGCTGCTGATGTTGGTGCGTATTTCGCTGGCGTACGTTATGGCCGTAATAAAATGATGCCGGCAGTGAGTCCAGGCAAAACCATGGAGGGCTTGTGCGGTGGAATCACCCTTGCATTCGTGGTGATGATGGTCGTGGCTCATTGGGCCGAAGTGCCAGCGTCACAATTTACCGGATTCTATTTAACCGGCCTATTAACGGTTATTGCTTCGGTGTTTGGTGACCTGAACGAGAGCATGTTCAAGCGTTGCGCTGGGGTAAAAGATAGCGGTGCTATCCTGCCTGGCCACGGCGGCATATTGGACCGTATCGATAGCCTTACTGCGGCAGTTCCGGTGTTCACTTTGTCATACTTAGGGTTCTTGTTGTAATGGCAAAACAGCAACAAGTTACGGTGTTGGGAGCAACGGGCTCCATCGGACAAAGTACCTTAGATATTATCGCCCGGCATAGCGATGATTTTCGCCTTTATGCCGTCACCGCATTTCAACAAATACAGGGCTTGGCTGACATTTGTCAGCGCTTCTCGCCACGTTATGCGGTGGTTCCGAGCAGCGACAAAGCTGCGCAACTAAAACAATATTTAGCGGTTGATAGCTTGACGGAGGTGTTGGTTGGCGCAGACGCCTTAAAGCAAGTGAGCGCTGCCGCTGAGGTCGATGTCGTGATGGCGGCGATCGTTGGCGCTGCAGGCTTAGCACCGACACTTGCTGCGGTGCATGCAGGAAAACGAGTGTTGCTAGCGAACAAAGAAGCGCTGGTGATGAGTGGCGAGTTATTTATTCGCGCTGCACAACAATCTGGAGCAGAACTACTACCTGTCGATAGTGAGCACAATGCCATTTTCCAATGTTTGCCAGAGACCGCGCAAAAACAAGTCGGCTCTGCTGATTTAACCGAACACGGTATCGACAAAATTTTGTTAACCGGTTCTGGCGGACCGTTTCGTCAACTGCCCATTAACGACCTCTACCATCAAACGCCAGATTCTGCCTGCAAGCACCCCAATTGGTCGATGGGCCGGAAAATATCGGTCGACTCTGCGACCATGTTGAATAAAGGTTTGGAATATATTGAGGCGCGTTGGCTATTTAATTGCCAGCAGCAGCAATTAGAAGTGATTGTGCACCCGCAGAGTGTCATCCACTCGATGGTACAGTATCGCGATGGTTCGGTGATAGCGCAGTTGGGCGAACCTGATATGCGAACCCCAATTGCGCACTGCTTGGGCTATCCTGAGCGAATTCGCAGTGGTGTGAAAGGATTAGATTTTAGTCAACTGGGTCAATTAACCTTTGAAGCACCGGATTTTCAGCGCTATCCAAGCCTGCAGCTCGCCATTGATTGCTGCTGGGCAGGGCAAGCGGCGACGACTGCGTTAAATGCTGCTAATGAAGTTGCCGTTGCCGAGTTTTTGGCAGAAAGGATCGCTTTTGGCCAAATAGCCAATGTTTGTGACCATGTTTTACAACATATTTCGTTACATCCCTGCACTGAACTTGAACAGGTTTTAGCAGTCGATGAAGACAGTCGTCGGCGCGCCAATCAGCGTGTTCGGGAGCTAGCATGAGAGAGGGTTGTTGATGTTAGAAATGCTTTGGTATGCCGCTTCCTTTGTCGTCACCTTGGGAATTTTAGTGACCTTTCATGAGTGGGGACACTTTTATGTTGCGCGCCGTTGTGGAGTGAAAGTGCTGACTTTCTCCGTTGGCTTTGGTAAAGCGCTGTGGCGACGCACTGGCAAAGATGGAACGGTTTACCAGTTGGGCTTGATTCCGTTAGGTGGCTACGTGCGCATGCTTGACGAGCGTATTGATGATGTCAGTCCAGAGCAACGCCCCGTCAGTTTTAATGCCCAGTCGGTGTATAAGCGCTTTGCCGTTGTCGCGGCAGGGCCTGTTGCAAATTTTGTGTTAGCCGTGGTGGCGCTTTGGTTAATGTTCGTGATTGGCGTGCCGTCGATTAAGCCCATTATTGGTGATGTGCAACCACAGTCGATTGCGGCCCAAGCAGAGCTGCACAGCGGCCAAGAAATTGTCCGTATCAACGATACAGAAACTTATGACTGGCAACGTGTCCAGCTTGGCTTAATGGCGGCATTAGGTAACCAGCAAGCGACCATTGTAGTGCGCAATCCTGATGGCAGCGAACAGACACGAACGCTGCAATTAAGCGACTGGCAATTTGATCCGGAAAAGCAGGCGACCTTCACCAGTTTAGGAATTGAGGTTTTTCAGCCGAAGGTTTACCGCCGTCTCGCCAGCGTTGCTAACGACTCGCCGGCAGCCGCTGCGGGCTTCAAGAAGGGCGATGAAATTCTCGCGATTAATGGCGATGCGGTGTCAGATTGGCAAACTATCAGCGCTGCTATTCGCGCCGCTGCTGGTGAGACGTTAGAATTTCGCGTGCGACGCGATCAACAAAATATGACGATTCAGGCAAAAATTGGGGAACGCGAGACAGGTTCTGGAGTCATAGGTTTTCTTGGGGTAGTTCCGCAAGCGGAGCCTTATCCAGCGGCCTACCGCTTTAACCACCAATATGGTCCTGTAGAAGCGGTTGCACAAGGTGCAGCCAGAACCTGGGATTTGATGGTGGTAAGCGTACAAATGATCGGCAAGTTATTGACTGGCGATGTGTCGGTAAAGAACTTGGCTGGGCCGTTAAGCATTGCCGAGGGGGCTGGCATAAGCGCCAACCAGGGTTTGGTCTATTTTCTCGGCTTTTTAGCGCTATTAAGTGTTAATCTCGGCATCATAAACCTGTTACCATTACCGGTTCTTGATGGCGGCCATTTATTATTTTTTGTGATCGAGTGGGCTCGGGGTAAACCCGTCTCGGAAAAAATACAGGATGTTTGTTATCGCATAGGTGGTGCGTTAGTGTTTGCGCTGATGTTATTAGCCATCACCAATGACATTTTCCGATTTGTGCTCTGAGTCAAAACGAACCAACGATAAGTAGAACAGAATGACGTTTAAAAAGCTGTTTTTAAGTACGCTAATCGCGGCAACTATTTCACCGGCCTTTGCCGCTGATGATTTTGTAGTAAAAGATATTGAAGTGAGGGGATTGCAGCGAGTAGCGCTGGGTGCGGCGTTAACCTATATTCCAGTCCGGGTCGGTGACGAAGTCACAGAGATGCAAATTCGTAGTGCGATAAAGTCGTTATACTCATCAACGCATTTCAATAATATTGTCGCCTTACAGGATGGCAACACGCTGGTATTTCAAGTGCACGAGCGACCTACCATTGCAGAAATTAACTTTGATGGTAATAGCGACATTAAAGATGAACAGCTAGAAGGTAGCTTAGTTGATAATAATGTTGTTGTCGGTGAACCGCTCGATCAAACAACGGTGTCCGGAATTGAAAAGGGTTTGGAAGATTTTTACCACAGTGTTGGTAAATACAATGCCAAAGTCTCGGTAAAGGTCCGAGAGTTGCCGCGTAATCGGGTGTCGTTGGATATTACCTTTGATGAGGGCGATGCCGCTGAAATTGCGCAAATCAATATCGTTGGTAACCATTCTTACCCTAAAGATAAAATCATCGAGCAGTTTGAATTAAAAGATGATTTGGCTTGGTACAACATCATTGGTGAAAAGCGCTACCAAAAGCAACAACTCTCTGGTGATTTGGAAAAGCTAGAGTCCTTTTATCGTGATCGCGGTTACTTGCAATTTAAGGTTGATAGTACCCAGGTCTCGATGACCCCGAATAAGGAAAGTATCTATATAACCCTGAATATCACAGAAGGGGAAAAATACCGTATCAGTGGGACTGACGTAATAGGCGATCTGAAAGGTAAAGAAGAGATTGTCAAACGTTTGACAAAAATCAAAGAGGGCACACTTTATAACGCGGCTCAAATCACTTACATCGAGGATATGGTCAGTCGTTTTTACGGACGATATGGATATGCTTATCCAGAAGTTAAAGCCATTCCGAATATTAATGAAGAAGACAAAACGGTTGAACTCACGTTCTCGGTTGAACCCGGGCAACGCATTTATGTGCGTAGGATAAAGTTTGAGGGTAACCAGACGACATCGGAACGTGTTTTACGGCGCGAGATGCGACAGTTAGAGGCTGCGCCTCTCGCAGACACATTGGTCGAACAAGGTAAAATACGGCTAGAGCGTTTAGGCTTCTTTGAGAGCGTAGAGAGCTCGACAGAAAAAGTCGACGGCAGAAGTGATCAAGTTGACGTGACATACACGGTAAAAGAACAGCCCTCTGGCTCGTTTAATGCGGGGATAGGCTATGGCGATTATTCCGGTTTGCAGCTTAATGCCGGTATATCGCAGAATAACTTCCTAGGTACCGGTAACCGAGCAGCCTTTAATATTAATACGAGCCGTTTCAGTAAAAGCTTTTCATTGTCTTATGCTGACCCATATTTCACCATTAACGGTGTAAGCCTTTCAGGTCGCGTCTATGTTAGTGAATTTGACGCCGGGCAAGCGGAAAACTTGATTCGTTATAATCAAAAAGAATATGGCGTAAGTGCTAATCTCGGCTTTCCTGTAGACGAGATCAATAGCCTGTCGTTTGGTGTGGGCTATCGTAATCAGCATGTCACAAATGTTGATGGTTATGAGCAAATTCGTACCTTCTATGCGCCATATATTGATGAGCAAAACCCTGAAGCAGGAGTTGGCTTTAACATTTATGAATTAACCGCTGGATGGTCACGGATTACCCTGAACCGTGGAGTGTTTCCTACAAACGGCTCTGAGCAAAGGGCAAGTGTAAATATCTCCACGCCAATCAGTGATGTGCAATATTTCCGCTTTAATTACGAGTTTAATAACTACATCCCATTATCGGATGATCAACAGTGGACGTTCTTGAGTCGTTTCCGCGTTGGCTACGGAAATGGTTATGGACAAGACGATAATAACAACGATTATTTGATGCCATTCTGGGAGTATTTCCGGATTAGCGGATCCGATAATTTGCGTGGTTTCGAGTCAAATACTGTAGGCCCTAGGGCGGTTCTGGCAGCGGCAAATCAAATTGATGGACCGCCAGACATCACCGGTAACCCACCGGGATATCCTGTCGGTAATGGTGCTGATACTATCTCGGTTAGTCGTTATGCATTAGGCGGTAATGCTATTCTCTCGGCTGGTGCAGAGTTGATCGTTCCAACCCCATTTATCAGCGAGGGCTATCGCAATAGTGTGCGAACCAGTATATTTGTTGATGTCGGTACAGTATGGGATACTGAATTCGATTACGATTATTATAAAACGTTAGATTTGGTACCTGGCAGCCAACCATTGACGGACTATAGTTCGCTTGGTGACTTCCGCGCTTCAGCGGGTATTTCTGTGCAGTGGATTTCACCGATGGGGCCGTTGGTATTTTCGCTTGCGCGGCCGATTAAAAAGGTCGAAGGTGACAGAACTCGAATTTTCTCGTTTAATATAGGTACAACCTTTTAATTCTACTAATAAAAAAGAGCATCAAGGAGTAAACTTTGAAAACATTGGTTAAAACTATGGCGCTGGCCGTTGTTATGTCTGGAGTATTTGTTGCTAATGCTGCGCAAGCACAACAGAAGATTGGCGTTGTAGATATGATGCAAATCTTCCAAGAATTGCCGCAACGTGAAGCCATTGCACAGAAGCTGCAGGACGAGTTCAGCGATCGCTTTGAAGAAATGCGTCAAATGGAACAAAAAATCCAAGAATTACGTCAAAAGCAGGAGCGTGATGCATCAATCATGTCTGAGCAAGAGAAGACCAAGTTGAGTCGAGATCTTGAACAACTGATTGCCGAAGCGCAACTGAAAGGCAAGGCGTTGCAAGAAGATACACGTCGTCGTCAAGGCGAAGAGCGCAATAAGTTGCTTGGCCAAGTGCAAGAGGCGATTAACGTGGTTGCGAAGCAAGAGAACTTTGATTTAGTGCTGCAAAGCAACGCAGTGGTATTTATCAAGGCTGATAATGACTTGTCAGATGAAGTTGTCGCAGAGATGTCTAAGTCAGGTAAGTAAGAATGACCAAAACGTTTTCCATCGCAGAGCTCGCGGACCACGTTGGTGGAAAAGTCCGTGGTGATGACAGTACGCAAATTTCAGCAGTGGCAACGCTCGCGTCAGCAAAGTCTGGTGAAATTGCGTTTTTAGCCAACAGTCGTTACAGCTCGCAGTTGAAAACGACCCAAGCAAGCGCCGTCATAGTGTCGCCGAAAGATGACGACAGCGACAGTGTGGCGGTGGCCTTGGTTATCGATAATCCATACGCAGCATTTGCAAAAATTGCTCAGCTTCTGGATACCACGCCAAGCCCTGCTGAAGGCATTGCTGAGTCGGCGACTATTGCGCCATCGGCAAGCTTGGGAAATAACGTCTCGGTGGGTCCGAATGCGGTGATCTCGGAGGGCTCTGTCATCGGCGATAATGTGGCAATCGGGGCAAATAGTTACATTGGCGCGGAAGTAAAAATTGGTGCTGGTACAACCATCTGGCAGGGCGTTACGATCTATCATCGTTGCCAGATAGGTGAACATTGCTTGCTGCATGCCGGTGCAGTTATTGGTGCAGACGGTTTTGGCTGGGCTAATGAAAACGGAAAGTGGATTAAAATTCCGCAGCTAGGACGAGTGTTAATCGGCGATCGAGTAGAAATTGGTGCCAATACCACAGTAGACCGTGGGGCATTAGACGATACCATTATTTCTGCCGGCTGTATTATCGATAATCAGTGTCAGATAGCTCACAATGTATTTATTGATGAAGACACCGCAATTGCGGGCTGTACCGTTCTTGCTGGCAGTTGTCGCATCGGTAAGCGCTGTTTGATTGGTGGTGCAACAGCAATCAATGGTCACATTGAAATCTGTGATGATGTCCAAATCAGTGGCTTCTCTATGGTGATTAAGGCAATCACTGAGCCGGGCGTTTATGCCTCTGGTATACCCGCCACAAACCATAGAGAATGGCGCCGAAATGGTGCGCGTTTTCGCCAGTTGGATGATCTGTTCAAGCGTGTTAAATCGCTTGAATCACAGCTTAAATCTTAGTGTCGAACGTTTTTTAGGGAGTAAAGCTGTTGTCTGAACAAGAAAATGGATTTGATATTAGAGGTGTATTAGACCTCCTTCCTCACCGGTATCCGTTTTTACTGATCGATCGGGTCATTGATTGTGACTCCAGTTCGAAAATCCACGCGGTGAAAAACGTGACCTTTAACGAACCCGTATTCATGGGACATTTCCCTGGTAATCCAATTTTCCCCGGCGTGTTATTGCTCGAGGGAATGGCACAAGCTGCGGGACTGTTGGGCTTTAAAATGAGTCAGTCAAAAGCTGCCGCTAACGAATTGTATTTGTTTGCGGGGGTTGATAATGCACGCTTTAAGCGTCAAGTAACGCCAGGCGATACCATCCACTTCCATGTTGAATTCGATAAAGAACGGCGTGGCATTTGGAAGTTCTCTGGGCGCGCAGAGGTTGATGGGGAATTGGCGTGTTGTGCAGAATTGATTTGTGCCAGAAGAGAGTTTTAAGTGATTCATCAAACTGCGATCATTGATCCCTCGGCTAAACTTGGAAAAAACGTTAGCGTAGGCCCTTGGACCATCATTGGCGCCAATGTTGAAATTGGTGACGATTGTGACATTCGCTCGCATGTGGTGATTAAAGGCCCAACGGTTATTGGTAAAAACAATACCATCTACCAGTTCGCCTCTGTTGGTGAAGATTGCCAAGACAAAAAATATGCGGGCGAGCCCACTCGGCTTGAGATTGGCGACAACAACATCATCCGAGAATCGGTGACCATCCACCGTGGCACTACGCAAGATCAAGGTCTAACCAAGATCGGTAGTAATAACTTGCTGATGGCACAAGTGCACGTAGCTCATGATTGTATGATTGGCGATAACAACATTTTTGCCAACTTAGTCACCATTGCTGGCCACGTGCATGTTGGTAATTGGGTGATTCTTGGGGGCATGACGGGTATCCACCAGTTCTGTCATATCGGCTCGCACGCCTTTGCTGCCGTCAACTCTATTGTGGTGCAAGATATTCCGCCGTTTATTATGGCGCAAGGGCATAATGCGATCCCGCGCACGATTAATGCCGAAGGGTTGCGGCGCAGAGGTTTCACCGCTGAACAAATCCGCACGGTTCGGCAAGCGTACAAAACTTTGTACCGTTCAGGCTTGACGGTCGAAGAGGCATTACCGAAATTGGCAGAACTCAATAATGGTGAGTTAGACGAGTTCATCGCCTTTGTGAAAAGCAGTTCGCGCGGTATTATTCGCCCCTAATGTCTGACCGTCCTCCTGTCATCGCGATCGTTGCCGGGGAAGTCTCCGGCGATATCCTTGGCGCCGGCATGATGGCGGCGCTAAAACAACACTATCCTCAGGCCCGTTTCATCGGTATTGGTGGAGACCTTATGACCCAACAAGGGCTAGTCTCCTCTGTCGATATGGACGAGTTGTCGGTAATGGGATTGTTCGAAGTATTGAAGCGCTTACCGCGATTACTGGCAATTCGTAAACAACTTCTCAGCGACCTGATTGCAGCAAAGCCCGATCTTTATGTTGGTATTGATGCGCCAGACTTTAATCTGCCGGTAGAGAAGCGCCTAAAAGCGCAAGGTATCAAGACCGTTCATTATGTCAGTCCATCGGTGTGGGCGTGGCGAGAAGGGCGAATTAAGGGAATTAAAAAGGCGGTTGACCACATGCTGTGTTTACTGCCCTTTGAGAAAGACTTCTATGATGCTCACGGCGTTCCAGCAACCTTTGTTGGTCATCCCTTAGCCGACGATATTCCATTGCAATGGCCAGCTTTACCCGCGCGTCAGGCGTTAGAATTGAGTGAATCGAAACGTTGGTTAGCCGTATTACCGGGTAGTCGAAGTGGAGAGGTGGAGCGGCTTGGTCCAATATTTTTAGAGGCCATTAAGCAATTGTACCAGCGCCACGAAGATTTGGCCGTGATTGCGCCGATGGTAAATAACCAAAGGGCTCAGCAATTTCATCAGCAATGGCAACAAACGTGCCCAGAAGTGCCACTCACTATTCGTGTTGGTGAATCACGAAAAACCATGGCGGCCGCCGACTTCTTATTACTTACTTCGGGAACGGTAACGCTTGAAGCAATGCTGATTAAGCGGCCGATGGTGGTGGCTTATCGTTTTAGCTGGCTGACTTACCAAGTGATTAAACGCTTATTCAAAGCCCCGTTTTTTTCACTGCCGAACTTATTGGCAAAGAGGCCCTTAGTTCCTGAACTAGAGCAACAACAAGTGAATCCTGAGCGGATTGTCAGCGAGTTGGAGAAACTCATGGTCAATGATAATAGCGCCTTATTAGCGAGCTTTAAAACGCTCCACCAACAGTTACAACGTGGCGCCAGTCAAACAGCCGCTACCGTAGCCCACGACCTGCTTGAATATTCTAAAAAATAGAACGCTTTTAGCCAAATTTAGCACTAATAAATCGAAATAATTAACCATATACTGATCCAAACCGTTAAATTTGAGGAGTCAGCGATGGGATTATTAGTCGATGGTGAATGGCACGATAAGTGGTATGACACCAAAAAGCATGGCGGTCGATTCGTTCGCAGTGAATCGCAGTTCCGCAACCAAATTGCTCCTGATACTGAGTTTGCCCCCGAATCGGGGCGTTATCACTTGTACGTTTCTTATGCCTGTCCGTGGGCTCATCGGACATTAATATTCCGCCAATTGAAAGGCTTGGAGCAGCACATTTCGGTCAGTGTCGTGCACCCTTTAATGTTGGAGAATGGCTGGGAATTTAAACAACCGCCGTTGCATGACGCATTGCATCAGAAAGATTATCTTTACCAGCTTTATCAGTTGGTCGACCCCAATTATTCGGGGCGGGTAACGGTACCGGTGTTGTGGGACAAGAAAACCCAGACCATCGTTAACAACGAATCTGCTGAAATCATTCGTATTTTTAATCAGGCGTTCAACGACATCACCGGCAATCATCAGGACTTCTACCCCGCAGCACTGCGTGAAGCTATCGACGGCGTTAACGAGTGGGTTTATCGCGATATCAATAACGGTGTTTACCGCTGTGGCTTTGCGACCACACAAGAGGCTTATGAGGAAGCCTACCAAGCGTTATTTGCGGCACTTGATCGGGTTGAGGGGATGCTCGGAAAACAGCGTTATTTGGTTGGCGATCAGTTAACCGAAGCAGATTGGCGACTCTTTACCACGCTAGTGCGATTTGACGCGGTGTACTACAGTCACTTTAAAACCAATCGTCAACGTATCAGCGATTTTCCTAACATTAAACGTTATGTCGCTGATCTGTATGCGACGCCTGGCGTTGCTGACACTCTTGTAATGGATCATATAAAGCAGCATTACTATGGTAGTCACAAAACCATTAACCCAACCGGTATTGTCCCCAAAGGACCTGTGATCGATTTTTCTGCGTAATTGCAGCTGAGGATTTTATTATGAGTAGTATTATTGGCCGTTATCGCGGAATTCCTGCCCAAGACGGGGCGGGGGTAAAGCTAACCCGAATTATCAATCAGCCTGGACTATCGTATCAGGACCCATTTTTAATGTTGGATGAATTCCGTTCGGACGATCCAAACGATTATATTGCCGGTTTTCCTCCGCACCCGCACCGTGGTTTTTGTACCTTAACCTATATGTTGGCTGGACGCATGGAGCATAAAGACTCTGAGGGCAATACAGGGGTTGTTGAAGCTGGCGGAGTGCAATGGATGAAAGCTGCGCGAGGCATTATTCACGCCGAAATGCCTAAACAAGAGTCTGGTTTAATGTGGGGCTTTCAGTTGTGGGTCAATTTGCCTGCGGCGGAAAAAATGAGCCCCGCTGACTGGGCGGATTATCCGGCTGATGCCATTCCAGAAGTCAACGTTGATAATGCGACAGTGAGGGTAATCGGGGGGGAGTTATTTGCGGCGAAAGGTCCGGTTGAAGCTAAGGGTCGTGACTTTTTGATGGCCGATATTGTGCTGCACGACAATACTTCGCTAACCATCCCATCGCAACAGCAAGCAGCTCGATTAATGTATGTCTATCGCGGCAGTTTGCAGATTAATGGTGAAGCGATTGAGCGTGGTGAAATTATCAAGCTTGATAGCCAGTCTGATTTAGCGCTGCAGGGTACTGGTGCAGCCATCCTGCTAGCGGGTAAACCGATCGCAGAGCCCATTGCGCAATATGGACCCTTTGTAATGAATACTCACCAAGAGGTTGAACAGGCTATTCGCGACTATCAATCAGGGCAATTGACCGCGAGTTAGACTCCGAAGCGGCGGCATTGTTCGTAAAGCTGGTCGTAGCGCTGTTGGTGGCTCGGGGTTAGCGATAATCCTTCGAGAATCCTAAAACAGCGCTTGCACTCTTGTACCAGTTGTTGATTGGGTTCTTCAGAGGTGCCTAGGATACGGCTAGCTGCTTGAATGTAGTTTAATGCAGCACCGCTATTCATTGGCGCATGTTTAAGCGCTTCAGTGAAGTTTTCCAAAGCGCGGCCAAAGTTGCCGTTACGATAATATTTAATGCCTTGGTGGTGACATTCAAAGAACTTGTTCTGGCGCTGTTGTGAGGCGTTCATGCGTGCGCTTAACAAACGTTCGGTATATTCATCGACGCCGCCAGCTTGCTGCAGTCTTTTAGCGATTTCATCAGCCTTTTCATATTCCCCCAAATCCATTAACACACACATGATATCGGGTAGTAGCTCGTCGGAAATTTCCTCATCGTTGGCGAGTTGGGTACCGACCACATCATTTAAGTGTTTCTGAGCTTCGCGGAAACGGCCGTTAAAGGCTTCGATGCGGGCCGAAACCACGCTCTCAATATCGTCGAAACTGAGTTCCGAATAAACAATGTTATCGTCGAACCTGGCACGTTGCAGGGCTAGCGAGGCTTCGGTTTGGTAACGACTGATTTGCTGTCGCGTTTCGCCATGTTCGGCGGCGTCTAAAATACTGCGTAAGTAAGCCAATAAATGTTTTGGATGGCGGTGTACCGATTTACGGGTGATTTCGACGATATGCTGCATTGCTTGACGCGCCAGATCAAAGTCACCATTTTGCCGTGCCACGTTGGCTAATAGGCTTTGCCGTTCCAACGAATATGGCGCCAACGATATGGCTTTACGTGCAGACTCTAAAGCATTTTCGTATTCCTCAATAGCGAGGTAGGCACGTACCAGCAAGTCATGTGCTTCTATTGCGTTGGGCGTTGAACGGGCAACCTTTCTGGCAATATCTAATGCATCGTAGGGTCGGTTTTGCAACATTCGTGTTTCTGCCAGAACCAGTAATGCCCAGGCTTGTTTATGTTCTGACAGCAGTTCCATCAATAAGGTTTCTGCTTTGTCGTATTGTTCAGTCTTATTGTACATTTCCGCTTGCAGCTTACGGCAGAAGTTGACGTAACGCCCTTGCTCATCAATATGTTTTTGGCAGGCGGCTATGCACTCGTAATATTCGTGCTTCAATAGCGGTTGGTACACGTCTTTTAGGGTTTCCCGTTTGTTATGAGAGCGCTGCAAACGCGCCCGCAAGGTACCATGAGAAAACGGCTTCATCAGGTAGTCATCGGGCTGCAACTCCAATGCGCTCAAAACCATCGGCCGCGTATTATCTCCCGTGATGAGGAAAAATAAGCTATCTTCTTTCAGGAGATTGCGCGCTCGGAGTTCCTCGAGCACCTGTCGACCATTTTTGCCGCGGCCGAGGTTATAATCCACCATGAGGATGTCGAATGGGTGTTTTTGGTGCGCCGCGATGCCCGCTTCGCCGCTGGTTTTAGTGACGACTTCGCCGGCTCCAAGGCTGAGTAACAAGCCTTTGAGCATAACTTGGAATGGTTTTTGATCGTCTATGATCAAAAACCGCTTCTTACGCAAATTAACCAGCTTTTTCATCAACAAGAATGGCTCATTAAGTACAACTAAAGATACAGAATAACTATCTTTTAACACGATGCAATGGCGAAACTGACTTTTTCGTAGCAATTGGCTGTGGCATGATTTCGCTTATAAGCCGTTAAATTGGGTGTGTTATGGACGTGGTGATCCGTGTTGCCGAGCCAAAAGATGTTAGTGCACTTTATCAAGTAGAAACCTCTGTGTTCGGTGAATCTGTTTATCCTGATTTCTTTTTTCGCCAAGCGATTGAGCTATGGCCACGTTTGGTAGTAGTTGCAGAAGACTCGCAACAAGGGGTTGTTGGTTACATATTGGCCGCCACCGCGGAACGGAATGACCAACTCTGGATCATGTCGCTGGCGGTGTTGGCCAACTTTCGCAAACGCGGTTTAGCGCGCCAGTTGTTGGCTGAGGTCATTGATTCTGCCTGCCAGAAGGGCGTGACTGAAATTTCATTGACGGTTCATCCAGATAATCCTGCGATAGCGCTGTATGAGAGTTTCGGGTTTGAGAAGCAGCAAAAATCTGCCGACTATTTTGGTCAACAACAGCCAAGATTTCGTATGACGTTGAGTAATCCATTAAAAGAGGTCATGGAATGAGAGCGCTTCAACAGATTCAGAATAAATGGCAATGGAGTGAAGGGGCAGATGAGCCGCGACTTGCCGCGGGTCAGGTAAAAATAGCCGTGCATTATGCAGCAATGAACCGCGCTGATTTAATGCAAATGGCCGGGCAATACCCGCCACCACCAGGGGCATCGGAGATTCCGGGACTTGAGGTGAGTGGAGAGGTCATCGCCACAGCCGATGACGTTGTTGATGTTAAGGTGGGTGAAAAGGTGGCCGCGCTGCTTGAGGGTGGTGGCTACGCTGAGTATGTATGTGTCGATGTCAGACAGGTCGTCAAGGTTCCAGAAACGTGGTCAATGGCGCACGCTGCTGGATGGTTGGAAGTGTTCAGTACGGCGTTTTTAAATGTCTTCATGTTGGCGCAGTTGCAGCCGCAAGAAAAGGTATTTTGTCATGCCGGTGCTAGTGGTGTCGGGTCGGCGTTGATTCAGTTATGTCGAGCCGCCGGTAATGATATTGCAGTAACCGTGAGTAACGATGAAAAAGCTGCTGTCTGTCGCGAGCTTGGTGCCTCGGAAATCATTAATCGACATCAGCAAGACTACACCGAGGTGCTGAGTCAAAAGCCGGTCGATGTCATTCTTAATCCGGTAGCGGGTGATTCGATTGCACGTGATCAGACGATTCTCAACGCGGATGGCCGCATTTTACTGATTGGTTTAATGCAAGCACGCACCGGAGAGATCGATTTTGGCCGTTTGCTGATGAAGCGCCAACGCCTACAAGGATCCACGTTACGTAGTCTCTCGCATCAACGTAAAGGCGAAATTATCGCTGCGCTGATGCAACGTTTTGGTGAGGATTTTCAGTCTGGTGCGCTAATGCCGCTGATTGATGAAATATACCCAATGAGAGAGGTCGGTGAAGCGCTGAATCGGCTAAAACAATCCGCCACCATGGGGAAATTAATTCTAGCGGTACGTAGCTAACGGCACGAAATAGCAGAAACCGTCATTCACCCTTAAATTACCGTTGAAGCTGCCGATACGTTAGTAAGTAACGTATTTAGGAGTTCGGTTGTGGTAAAGCTGGTCAATCCACATAGCGTTGATGATGTTAACGTATCAGCGCGTTCAGACCCTGCGTCGGCGTTGGCGCGAGGATATGCGGGGGAGTTCGCTTGGTGGTTGGCACAACAGGATGCCATTGAAGCGGTTGAAACTTCCGCGGGAGCGCCTTCGGAAGCAGACAAAGACTGGCAGCGAAGCATCGGTGCTAAGTCACAACGACCACTTCAGCCTTCTGCGCAAACGCACATTTATCAGCCACAACAAACACCGTTAAGTCTTACTGAACTATATCTGGCAGATGCTATTTGGCCTCAACCGCTTGCCTGTTTTGATGATCCCAAGCGTCTCGGCGATGAGGTCTGGAGTAATCTAAGCCCGCAAGCACAAAGACGAGTGCGGGGAGAGCAGCCATCGCAACACGCTAATCCCCGTAACCCCGCGGGGCTTTATCATATTCTGCAACAGCTAGGCATCAGTCCAGCAGAGGGCGATTTACTTCATTCTGGTCGCACCGCATAATAGTGACATTCGTTGTATCAACTTAGGTTGCTAACGTGACTGAAAAACATCCAGTGCCTGTCGCTGACGCTGAAAAAATTGAACAGTTCGTCGAGCACTTGTGGCTACACCAAGGGGTCAGCGACCATACCCAAGCATCCTACCGCAACGATCTTAAACAATTCAGCCGGTTCCTCTCCGGGCTTTCGCATCAGGGACTCATCGCGGTGCAGCAAAGCGATCTAGAGGACTTCCTGTTACAACGCCGGGCGGCAGGCGTGTCACCACGCAGTACGGCAAGATTCCTTAGTGCGGCGAAAAAGTTTTATCAATTCGCCGTTAAGCAACGCTGGCTGTTGAGCGACCCAACACAGCGGCTGGCTCGACCAAAACAACCGCAAGCTATCCCGCATAGCCTCTCAGAATATGATGTTGAGGCGTTATTGTCCGCGCCAGATACAGCTTTAGCGATAGAGTTACGTGATCGGGCGATGTTAGAGGTGGTTTATGCCGCTGGCTTGCGCGTGAGTGAATTAGTCGGGCTCCGATTTGCGCAGCTGAGTCTCACTCAAGGTCTGGTGAAAGTGATCGGTAAAGGCGATAAGGAGCGCTTGGTACCTTTGGGCGAGGAAGCGGTCAGTTGGTTGCAGCAATACCTTCGTCAAGCGCGCGCCAGCATTCATCGTGATGGTGGCGATTGGGTGTTTATTACCAATCGCGGAGGTCCGCTCACGCGGCAGACGTTTTGGCACCGTATTCGCTGCTATGCAGAGCGCGCGGGGATTCGTTCGCATTTATCGCCACATACTCTGCGGCATGCGTTTGCCACGCACCTACTGAATCATGGCGCCGACCTGCGTGTGCTGCAAATGCTGCTTGGTCACAGCGATTTATCGACCACCCAAATTTATACCCATGTAGCGCGCGAGAGGCTGACCAGCTTGCACCAGCAACACCACCCGCGGGGGTAATGGCTTTTTTCTTTAGAGCGTTGCTTTTTTATGGCGAACATCGTACCGTTCAAGCATTGTAACGAAAGCAAATGAAGTGAGTTGTCCGGTGAAAAAGTCTTTACTGCTAGGCGTGTTGTTAGGTTGTCTTTCCGTAGTGAGTAATGCGCAAGATTTACCGATTAATACCGATCGCTTAAATGCGCTAAAAATTACGGTTAGTAAGGTAGAAAAAACCCCGATTGAAGGTATTTACGCTGCAGTGACTAATCAAGGCCTATTGTATGTTTCGGCAGACGGTAATTATTTGTTCGCTGGTAACTTATTTGATATCCGCTCAAATGCCCCAGTGAATCTTACGGATCAGGGCATGGCCGAATTACGCCAGCAACAATTAAAAAACGTCGAAGATCAAATGGTGGTTTATAAAGCGGACAACGAAAAATATCACGTTACGATATTTACTGACCCCACGTGCCCTTATTGCAAAAAGCTACATAAAGCTATGCCAGAGTATTTGGCGGAAGGAATTACCGTACGCTACTTAGCTTTTCCTCGCGGAGGGATGCGAACCAAAGGAGCCTATCAACTTCGCCAGATCTGGTGTTCAGATGATCCGCGGCAAACCTTTAATGCGATCGAACAGCATGAGAATGTTGATGTCGATGTTGATTGTGACGCACCTGTTGCCGAACATTATCAGCTAGGACAGGTAATCGGCGTTACGGGTACGCCGGCGATAATTCTGCCGAACGGACAAATGATCCCAGGATATCAAACTGCCGCGCAGTTAGCGGACCTGCTCAAACAACAAAGTCAGTCTGCGATGCAATACGCTGAGTAACCTGAGAGGTTGGTTTTGTCGTACCGCATCCGTCGCAGAGAAATAAATCATCACCACCAGTTACCGGATAGTTTGAGCCCGTTACTGCAACGCATCTATGCGGCGCGTGGCGTAGAGCGAGCGCAACAGTTGCAGTTAACAGCATCGGCGCTGATTCCCCCGGCTCAATTAGACGGTACCGAACAAGCAATTGATAGGCTAATCGCTGCCCGCGAACAGCAACAAACGGTGGTGATTTGTGGTGACTTTGATGCCGATGGTGCGACGAGCACTGCATTGATGCTCAGTGCTCTAGCTGCAATGGGGTTTCAGCACCTCAATTACTGTATTCCCAATCGTTTTAGCGACGGCTATGGGCTGACGCCAGGCTTAGTAAAACAGGCTCAGGCGCAAGGCGCTGAGCTAATCATTACTGTCGATAGTGGCATTGCCTGCTTTGCCGGCGTAGATCATGCTATGGAACTAGGCATTGATGTCATCATTACCGACCATCACCTGCCCGCAGAGCGCCTCCCAGCGGCCACTGCAATTGTTAACCCTAACCTTCCTAATGCCCGGTTTCCTAGTAAAGCGTTAGCGGGAGTCGGGGTTTGTTTTTATCTGCTGCTGGCATTACGTGCGGCGTTGCGAGAGCGCTTCGACGAAGCTGGACCAAACTTGGCCGAGTGGCTAGACCTTGTTGCAGTTGGCACTGTGGCTGACGTTGTTGCGTTAGATCACAATAACCGTATCTTGGTGCATCAAGGCTTGCAACGAATTCGTGCTGGCAAAGCGCGCCCTGGTATTGCTGCTCTGATCGAAGTCAGCGGTCGTAACCCAGCAACCTTACAGGCGCCGGATCTAGGCTTTGCCGTAGGTCCGCGAATTAATGCTGCAGGTCGATTGGACGATATGGCGTTAGGGGTAGAGTGCTTGTTAGCAACCAACCGTCAGCAGGCGCTTGAAAATGCCACAATGCTAGACCAGTTAAATCGACAACGTCGAGACATTGAGGCAACCATGCGCGATGAAGCAGATGCTATAGTAGATAATCTGCAACTTGCCGGCGAATTGCCCAAGATCCTGACCTTGTTTCACCCGCAATGGCACAGCGGCGTGGTGGGCATTGTTGCGGGAAGGATCAAGGAACGTCATCAACGCCCGGTGATAGTTTTTGCGCAAGAAGATGGGCAAAGTGGGTTGCTAAAAGGCTCTGCACGGTCAATAGCGGGCTTTCATATTCGTGATTTTCTAGAACGTGTGCAAAGCCGCTATCCCGATGTGATTACGCGTTTTGGCGGACACGCGATGGCAGCAGGGCTCAGTGTAGATGAGGCGCAATGGCCAGCGTTTCAACAAGCCGTGCAGCAAGTCATCGAAGAATGGCCGGGATTAGACGTCGGTGAGACGGTGTATTGGTCGGACGGCGAGTTAGACCCTTCACAACTGCATTTGGCTACCGCTGAACAGCTTGCACATGCGGGACCTTGGGGGCAGGGATTCCCAGAGCCTTTATTTGACGGGCAATTTACGCTAGTGCAACAGCGGATTGTCGCGAGCAAGCACTTGAAGCTGGTGGTAAAGCAAGGCAGGGCGTTGCTCGACGCTATCGCTTTCAACGTTGATCTATCGGTGTGGCCGAATGCCAGCGTGCGTAGGGTCGAACTGGTATATCGTTTACAGGTGAATGAATACCGCGGTAAAAAACAGCTGCAACTGCTGGTAGAGCAATTGCGTCCATTACGTTAGAATATCCGACCTTTTTTAGTTATCAGGCTTACACGCTATGTTTGAAACCAATGCCACCTATAATGCGATAAAAGATATGCGCGAGCGTAGCGAAGCGCTTAGGGGGTATCTTTGACTATGATGCAAAGGTCGAACGTTTAGAAGAAGTCACCCGCGAGCTTGAAGATCCGAGTGTTTGGGATGAGCCGCAAAAAGCGCAAAGTTTGGGCAAAGAGCGTGCCGCGTTAGAAACCGTAGTGGAGACGCTGCAGGGACTCCAGCAAGGCCTAGACGATGTTGAAGGGTTAGTTGACCTTGCCGTAGAAGCCGACGATGAGGACACCTTTAACGAAGCGAAGACAGAGTTGGAACAATGGCTGACGCAATTGGAGGCGTTAGAGTTTCGGCGCATGTTTTCGCAAGAAAACGATGATTCAGATTGTTACCTAGACATTCAGGCAGGTTCTGGCGGTACGGAAGCGCAAGATTGGGCTAATATGTTGCTGCGGATGTATTTGCGTTGGGCCGAGAGCCATGATTTTAAAACTGAGATCACCGAACTCTCAGAGGGCGAGGTTGCGGGGATTAAATCGGCGACGGTGCGCATTCAAGGCGAATATGCGTTCGGCTGGTTGCGCACCGAAACCGGGGTGCATCGGCTGGTACGGAAATCGCCTTTTGACTCTGGCAATCGCCGCCATACGTCATTCGCTTCGGTATTTGTTTACCCTGAAGTGGATGAAGACATCGAGATCGAAATCGATCCATCTGATTTGCGGGTTGATACCTACCGCGCATCTGGGGCCGGTGGTCAGCACGTTAACCGAACGGATTCAGCGGTGCGAATAACCCACGAACCGACGGGAATTGTGGTGCAGTGTCAAAGTGACCGTTCACAACATAAAAACCGTGATGCGGCAATGAAACAGTTGCGCGCAAAATTGTACGAATTTGAACTGCAAAAGCAGAATGAAGACAAGCAAGCGATGGAAGATGCCAAATCGGATATCGGTTGGGGCAGTCAAATTCGCTCATATGTATTAGACGATGCTCGAATTAAAGATTTACGCACGGGCGTTGAGAATCGAAATACTCAGGCTGTACTTGATGGGGCGCTTGACCCTTTTATAGAAGCCAGTTTGAAATCAGGACTATAACTAGCAGACTTTCCGAAAGAGGACCTTGGCTAATGGCAGATAATTCGCAAACGCCCGAAGTAGACATTAATGAACAAATTGCCCAGCGCAAAGCTAAATTGTCTGCAATGCGTGACAAGGGCGTCGCTTTTCCTAATGACTTTCGTCGCGATGCGCTAGCCAAGCCATTGCATGACCAGTATGACGAGGCTAGCAAGGAAGAGCTAGAGCAACAGGGCGTGCGGGTTAAGGTTGCAGGGCGAATGATGACTCGACGGATTATGGGTAAAGCAAGCTTTGCCACTATCCAAGACATGTCGGGAAAAATTCAGTTGTATGTGGCGCGTGATAACCTGCCAGAGGGCTTCTATAACACTGAGTTCAAGAAATGGGATCTGGGTGACATTGTTGCCGCCAGCGGAACCCTATTCAAAACCGGAACCGGCGAGTTGAGTGTACTGGTCGATGATGTGCGTCTGCTGACCAAAGCGTTACGTCCATTACCGGATAAGTTTCATGGTCTAGCAGACCAGGAAACACGCTATCGCCAACGCTATTTGGATTTAATTACTAATGAAGCGTCGCGGAATACGTTTGTGGCGCGCTCTAAAGTTATTGAAGCCATTCGTCGCTTTTTGAGTGGCAAAGACTTTCTCGAAGTTGAAACACCAATGATGCAAGCGATTCCTGGTGGCGCGTCAGCGAAACCTTTTGTCACCCACCATAATGCGTTAGACATGGATTTGTATCTGCGCATTGCACCGGAGCTATACCTGAAGCGTTTGGTTGTTGGTGGTTTCGAAAAAGTATTTGAAATCAACCGCAACTTCCGTAATGAAGGGTTATCAACCCGACATAACCCCGAATTCACTATGTTGGAATTCTACTGGGGCTATGCGGACTATCACGATTTGATGGATATGACTGAGGAAATGTTGCGCAGCGTTGCCCAACAAGTGCTGGGTACTCTGCAATTCACCAGTCAAGGCGTTGACTACGATTTTGCTCAGCCGTTTGCGCGTATGACTGTGTTGGAAGCTATCTTGGCGCATATGCCAGAGGCGACTGAGGCACAGTTGAACGAGATGGATTCTGCCACCGCGTTAGCGAAAACGATCGGTATCGACGTCAAGCCGTCGTGGGGGTTGGGCAAGGTGCAAATCGAAATTTTTGAGGAAGTCGCTGAGCATAAGTTGATTCAGCCAACCTTCATTACCGCATACCCTGCGGAAGTCTCACCGCTGGCTCGGCGTAACGACGATAATCCGTTTGTTACCGACCGTTTTGAGTTTTTTGCCGGTGGCCGTGAGCTTGCCAACGGTTTCTCTGAGTTGAACGACGCCGAGGATCAAGCCGAACGGTTCCAACAACAGGTGGAACAGAAAGAAGCTGGAGACGACGAGGCAATGTTCTTTGATGAAGATTACGTTACTGCGTTGGAGCATGGCATGCCGCCAACCGCAGGCGAGGGGATCGGCATTGACCGCTTAGTCATGCTACTGACCGATTCTGCTTCCATTCGTGACGTATTGTTGTTCCCTCACATGCGTCCAAAAGCCTAATTGAATGAATCTTCGATATCCCACTAAAGCGTACTATTGGTGGGATATCGACCTTAACCATTCAAAAAAATCGTAAAAAATATTGGTTTATCACTGACAATCATTCAATTTCGTCTATCCTTAGCGGTAATCCATTCAATCTAATCATACGGAATGTTATGCACCATTTAGAGTTTGATACGCCTCTAGGTGCGATGCTCGCGATTGCCGATAATCAGCACCTAACAGGATTGTTTTATAAAGACCAAACGAAACAGCCGTCTCTTGCTGCTTCTAAACAACATCATAGTCATCCAGTCTTGCTGCAAACCAAAAAGCAGTTAGAGGATTACTTTGCCGGTCAAAGACAACGCTTCAGTATTCCGCTAAAAGTGCAAACCACAGCTTTTCAAAAGTCGGTATGGGAAGTGCTTAGCCATATCAGGCCAGGAGAAACTTGGTCGTATAAAAAGGTTGCAGAACGCATCGGCAAGCCCACTAGTATTCGTGCTGTTGCTAATGCGATTTCTAGGAACCCGTTTATTATTGTGATCCCTTGCCATCGAGTGACTGGCATAAAAGGGGAATTGAGAGGCTATGCCGCAGGCGTTGACAGGCAAAGACATTTGTTACTACAAGAATCATCAACGCTAGGCAAATAATGCAAATAAATAAAAAAGCGGACAACAGATGTTGTCCGCTTTTTTATGCGTTAAGGCTAACGATTAATGATCTTGACCGTCAGCATGGACGTGACCGTGTTCCAGTTCTTGCTCAGTCGCGTCGCGTACTTCAACGACTTCAACATCGAAGTTTAAGTCGACGCCAGCAAGAGGATGGTTGCCATCTACTGTTACTTCGTCATCTTTCACATCAACAATAACCACTGATTGGTCACCTTGGTCGGTGCTGGCGCGGAACTGCATGCCAGGCTCTACGTCGTTATCACCAAACATGCTACGCGGAACGGTTTGGATTAAACCATCATGACGTTCACCATAAGCTTCTTCAGGTTTAATTTCCGCGGTGAAATTATCGCCTACACCTTTGCCTTCTAAAGCGTTCTCCAAACCTGGGATCAGCATTCCACGACCATGGATGAAGCTCAACGGGTGACCTTCTTTTGATTGGTCTAGTGTTTGTCCCTCAGCTGTTTTCACAGTGTAGTGGATAGAGACGACTTTGTTTGCTGCGATAGTTTCGCTCATAAGTTAAGTTTCCAATTGATAAGGCAGTGAGTGTATTTCCAAGAGACTGGCTTCGTCATCACGCAACCGAAACGTTTGCTCTGCAGTTGCATCTGCTGGCAATACCGCCAACAAATCGCAGTGATGTTCGGCACGGTTCACTGCACTAATTACCGTGCCTGCACGACGCCATCGTTGTTCGCCTAACGCGACTTCCACTGTAGCTCCCGGTTGGGGCAGCGCCGTCGCTTTCCCGCTCAGGCGAAACATTGCGCGCTTTTGCTTGCCCAAATACTTCATTCGGGCAATTGTCTCTTGGCCGATATAGCATCCCTTGGTAAAGCTAATACCATTTAGCGCCTGCACATTTAGCATCTGTGGTACAAATGCCAACTGTGTCAGTGCAGCGATCTGGGGACGACCGCGTTCAATTTCTAAAGCCTGCCAATAGCGTTGGTCGTATTCGGCGTCAATGCCTGAATGACCAATAACAAGCCACTGTTGCGGTGCTTCGCCAACCCGCAGTGCAACCCACTCAGGCTGGTTGACGACAGCAGCATCGATTTCAGCTTTGAGCAATGGGCTAAGCTTGTTGTTGCAAGACTCACCAAATATACCGAGAATCTTGGTATCAGCCGAAATATCACGGATTTCAACTTGATTGAAAATCGCATATTTCTGTAACTGTGCCAGTGCTTTTTCGATGCTTTCACGCTGTTGAATAAGCAGCAGTCGCTCATTCCAACGAGTCAGCCAGAATACCGAAAACGCTTTCCCAGTCGGGTCACAAAGCGCGCCATATAACCAACCTTGCTGTTCCAGTTGGTTAAGGTCACAGGTGAGCTGCCCCTGCAAAAAACTTTGCGCATCTGCCCCACTAAGAGCAATGATACCATAATCTGTCAGCGAAACGGTTACGCATTCCTCACAGGCTTTGGTAAACTCTTGCGTTAACGTCAGCACGACTTCTCCCTTGGCTGATTTGTGACTGTCTTTCAAAGTATTGGGGCGATATCGCAAATTACAAGGGGAGCTATGCATTAATTCAGGAGATGTTATGTTGCCATTAAAGCAATCTGAAGAAGCGCTAAAAGATAAGCGTCGATTAAAATGGGCTTGCCGACGAGGCATGCTGGAGTTAGACGTGTTATTTGAACCTTTTGTCGACCAAGCATACGACGAACTAAGCGAACCGCAAAAGGCCGTTTTTAGACGCCTCATTACCTGCGACGACCCTGATTTGTTTGCATGGTTTATGGGGCATCAAAAATGTCCCGACGCTGAACTCAGTGAGATGATTGAATTAATGCTGGCTCGCGTCAAAGTTTAACCGCGCACAGTGGAAACTGTTGTGTGGTCGCGCCAGCGCAGGCAACAACTGCTGGGGTTAAGGCTACAACCGATGCAGATTGATACCGCGAACCGAGCACTGGACGTGATTCATCCCCCTTGGGTGGTCGGCAATTGGCTGATTATTGTACGAATAGAGAATAGCGGCAGGCGCCGCTATTACTATTTTTGCTGCTGGCAATTCAGTGCTAGTGACTTTTCAGCGTTACGCCGCTGGAGTTTGCTGTGGCGTTAACCGAGTAGGTGTCGGTGTTGCTGATTTATCGGGATAATCAAGGGTGTAATGCAACCCGCGGCTTTCTTTACGTTGCATTGCGCTGCGAACGATCAATTCCGCCACCTGCACCAAGTTCCTGAGCTCTAGCAAGTTATTACTGACTCGGAAGTTGGCGTAGTAATCATGGATTTCGCGTTGTAACAATTCAATCCGATGCAGGGCACGTTCTAAACGCTTGGTGGTGCGAACGATGCCAACATAGTCCCACATAAAGAGGCGCAGCTCGTGCCAATTATGCTGAATGACCACTTCTTCGTCAGAATTACCGACTTGGCTCTCATCCCACGCCGGCAGCCGCGCTTCAATCGTAAATTGCTGACGTTGTTTGATAATGCTCTCCGCTGCTGCACGGGCGAACACCAAGCACTCCAGTAACGAGTTAGAGGCCATACGGTTGGCGCCATGCAAACCGGTGTAGGCAACCTCGCCGACGGCATACAGGCGCGGCAAATCAGTACTGGCATCCAAACCGGTGGTGATTCCACCACAGGTATAATGCGCCGCAGGCACCACGGGAATTGGCTGTGTTGCCATATCAATCCCGACCGACAAGCATTTTTGATAGATCGTTGGGAAATGCTCCAACAAAAATGCTTTGTCTTTATGGGAAATGTCCAAGTACATGCAATCTGCACCCAAACGTTTCATTTCGAAGTCAATAGCGCGTGCCACTACATCCCTTGGCGCGAGCTCGGCATCGGCATGAAAGTCAGGCATAAAGCGGCTGCCATCCGGGCGTTTTAATAAAGCGCCTTCACCACGTAGCGCCTCGGTCAATAAAAAGCTTTGCGCGTTGGGATGATACAAACAGGTCGGGTGGAACTGGTTAAATTCCATATTGGTAACACTGCAGCCAGCACGCCATGCCATTGCAATCCCATCCCCGCTAGCAATGTCCGGGTTGCTGGTATACTGGTACACTTTACTTGCGCCGCCGGTGGCCAGCACAACGCAGCCGGCTGCTACGGTCTCTACTTGTTCGTGTTGGCGGTTCCAAATATAAGCGCCGTAGCAACCTTTTGGTTTATTAATGTGCTTGCCAGTGATTAAATCGACGGCGTTGTAGCGCTCTAATAACTGGATATTAGGATGCTCAATGACCTTATCGAGCAGGGTGGTTTGGACAGCTCGACCGGTTGCATCGGCGGCATGCAGAATGCGCCGATGGCTGTGCCCACCTTCACGATTTAAGTGGTACTGTGGTTCCTCGTCAGAACCGCCTGGCACACGATCAAAGCCTACGCCCGCATCAATCAGCCATTGCAAACTGTCACGCGCATTGCGCGCGGTATATTCAACCACTGCGGGGTCGCATAACCCGGCACCGGCAACTAACGTGTCCTCAACGTGGCTTTCGATGCTATCGCTTTCGTCAAATACGGCGGCTATGCCGCCTTGCGCATAAAAGGTTGAGCCTTCCGTTAATGGCCCTTTACTGAGTACAATGACATTGGCATGGTCGGCCAACAGCAGTGCGGTGGTTAATCCGGCCGCGCCGCTGCCAATAATGAGCACATCACATTGATAATTTGCGGTAGGTTCCATAAAGTACCAATTTGAGATTTTTGACGATTTTACGCATTCAGATTTTTTTTTGCGAACTTTTTACTACCTTACGGGTCACATTCAGTAAGCCAAGTGGCGGGACTCGGGCTCAGTAGGGTTCAGATGTAGTCAGGGAGAGCAGGCTCGAATGAGCGAACAGCAAAGCGATCAGCTGTTGGTCGAGAGAGTAAAACAAGGTGACCCAACAGCCTTTGATCTGCTGGTAAAAAAGTACCAGCACAAGGTAATGAGCTTGATCTCGCGTTATGTGAAGCAACCTGGGGACGTCGCAGATGTCGCCCAAGAGGCTTTTATAAAGGCGTATAGAGCTTTACCAAAATTTCGAGGCGATAGTGCATTTTACACGTGGCTCTATCGTATCGCGGTGAACACTGCGAAGAATCATTTGGTGGCGCAGGGAAGAAAGCCACCAGCGACAGATATTGATGCCGAGGAAGCCGAATTTTTAGAAAGTGCAGGCGCACTGAAAGATTCGGGATCACCGGAAAGTCAGTTGTTATCTGATGAAATCAAGGATGTGGTGATGACAACCATAGACCAGTTACCTAGCGATCTGAAGCGAGCAATCTTGCTACGAGAAATCGAAGGTATGGGCTATGAAGAAATAGCGATTGAGATGGACTGCCCGATAGGTACGGTGCGTTCGCGCATCTTCCGAGCGCGGGAAGCCATTGACAATCAACTGCGGCCGCTGCTTGAGCGGTAGAAAGTATAGAGGGCAAAGTATGTCTGTAGAAAAAGGACAATTGGTCTCTGCGTTGCTGGATGGAGATATCCAAGATCAACGTCAGTTTGACGAATTACTTTCAGACAAAACAGCACGTGACGCTTGGCAACGTTATGCATTAATAGGCGGTGTGATGCGAGCCGATGCGAACGTTGGCGCGCCGTTAGATATTAGTCAGCGCGTGGCCGAACAGGTAGCGCAAGAACCCCTGTTACAAGGGCAAGTTGTGCAACCTCAGATTACGCAAAAAGGCGCAATGGGGCGTGCTGCGTGGCGTTGGTTGCAACCGGCTGCGAAAGTGGCGGTGGCAGCGGGCGTCGCAGCGGTGGCAGTGTTAAGCGTCAATACGGTACAACAGCCGAATCCTGTGCAACAAAGTAACGAACCGGCGTTTATCACTAATCCAATTGGTGGCCTTAACCCGGTAAGCTTGAACGCCGTTTTTGCAGAGCCGCAAGCATCAAGTCCTAGCCAAGCAACGCAACAACAACAGCGTGAGATGCAATCGTACATCATTGATCACCAACAACAGTTGTTATTGCAACCACAGGCTGATGTGAATAAGTCCGAGCAGGAGAGTGAGAAGCAGGCTAAACCTCGCTAATCACGAATATGAGAAGGAATGCGTTAATGGGCAATCCGCTGAAGTTAGCCACGTTAATCGTGGCTTTGGCGTTTTTTATGGTCCCTCAGGTTTATGCGCAAGCCCAGCCTGAACAAGGCAATCGTGAAGGAGCGTTTTGGTTTAATAAAATGGCTGCTGCATTGCGGTCACTAAATTTTGAAGCCGCTATTATTTATGTTCAGCGTGATCAGGTTGAGCCTTATCGTTGGTTACACGGAGCAGACTCGAATGGTGAAGAAACCGAACTCGTTATTCGTTTGAATGGTCCGGATTTTCGCGCAATTCGTATTGGTGACTCAGCGTCTTATTTTATTCCTTCGGGCAACTCCTATACCGTAAATGCCAGCAGCTTGTTTGGTTTAATCCCCCCGGCATTTTACCAATCATTTGAAGAGATCGCTGATGACTACCATGTGGTCGCTGTCGGCGGCGCTCGCGTGCTTGATCGAAAAGCACAGTACATTCGTGTGTTGAGTAACGATGGTGTGCGCTATGGTTATTCAGTGTGGGTGGATAAAGAGACCGGAATGCTGTTAAAGGCAACCATGGTCTCAGCCCAAGGGGAGGTCATAGAACAGTTACAGCTTGCTAGTTTGCGTATACTGGATGGCTTTCCCGGTCACTTGGCAGACTTAAGTCACGTTCCAAAACCCCCACAATTAACGAATCCAAGTCATGAAAGCGAAACCCAGTATCAGCTAGAACCGACCTGGTCACCACAGGGCTATGAACGCTTGCGCCAAGATCACCACCGCGTATTACTGTCTGGCAATCCGGTTGATTATTACCTCTATTCTGATGGCCTAAGTGACTATTCGGTTTATATTACGCCAGTGGAGCAGGGAGATGTTCATGAGTGGAGTATTGAGGGAACTGAGACACTTTACACCGAGTTAAAAAATCAATTTCGTGTTACCATTGTGGGTAAGATTCCCTTAGCGATAGCGCATCGCGTCGCTGCTGAAGTTCGCATGAAAGTGGTTGAGGAACGCCCAGATGGTTCGTGAATTAGGTGAAGTTACCGCGGTAGGTCGTGGCGTAATTACGATTGCCACCCAGCTTAAAAGCGGTTGTGGCAGTTGCGTGCAGCAATCTACCTGTGGTGCCGGCATTATCAGCAAAGTGTTTAGCGAAAAGCGTGCCGAGTTAACCGTTGAAACGGACGATAAATTTGCGCTCGGCGAGACCGTGCAACTCTCAATAGCAGAAGAATGGCTCACCCGCTTTGCATTATTAGTATATGGCTTACCCATTGTCGCCTTGCTAGTCAGTGCTATAGCGTTAAGTGCTATTCCAGGTATCTCTGAAGGGATTGTTATTCTGCTCTCTTTCGGATGTTTTGGACTGACCTTTGCGGCATTGAAGGGAAGTTTGCGGGGGCGAGACCTCAAAGTAAACCGCGTGGTTGGCATTCAACGCCTGTCGTAACGACCGATTTGGGTAAGATTTACGTTGTAGTTACTCGCATTATCAGTATGATCCTCCCATTACCCATTCATGCGCTTAGGACATAGAGGTATCGTCAATGCCGGAAAAGGCGTTTAAACAAAGTAATATCCGCAACTTTTCAATTATTGCTCACATCGATCACGGTAAATCGACCCTGTCGGATCGTCTGATTCAGCACTGTGGGGGATTGACCGATCGGGAGATGGCTGAGCAAGTTCTAGATTCGATGGATCTGGAACGTGAGCGCGGTATTACCATCAAAGCGCAGAGTGTCACACTGCATTACACCGCCAAAGACGGTGAAACCTATCAGTTAAACTTCATTGATACGCCCGGACATGTCGATTTCTCTTATGAAGTTTCGCGCAGTCTCGCAGGCTGTGAAGGAGCGTTGTTGGTTGTCGATGCCGCGCAAGGCGTTGAAGCGCAAACCCTAGCGAACTGCTATACCGCCATCGATATGGACTTAGAAGTGGTTCCTGTACTCAATAAGATCGACTTGCCACAAGCCGATCCTATGGGCGTAGCGCAGGAAATTGAGGATATCGTGGGTATTGAAGCGGTCGATGCCGTGCAGTGCTCAGCAAAAACCGGTATTGGCATTGACGAAGTGTTAGAGCGCATCGTGCGCCAGATTCCTCCGCCACAAGGCGAACCGGAAGATCCGCTGCAAGCACTGATCATCGATTCTTGGTTCGATAACTATCAAGGTGTGGTGTCGTTAGTGCGGGTCAAGAATGGCACGCTACGCGCCGGCGACAAAATGACAGTAATGTCCACAGGCCAGTCGTACCAAATTGATAAAGTAGGCTTTTTCTCACCGAAACAAACGGAAACCGGTATTTTGCGAAGCGGCGAAGTAGGCTACGTTATCGCCGGTATTAAAGAGATTTTAGGGGCGCCAGTGGGTGATACCCTAACGGCTACGCGGCGTCCTGCGGAAAAACCATTGCCAGGCTTTCAAAAAGTGAAGCCACAGGTTTATGCCGGCATGTTCCCGATCAGTTCTGATGACTATGAATCCTTCCGTGACGCGCTTGGGAAGCTCGCTCTCAACGACGCCTCGTTGTTCTACGAGCCCGAAAATTCAGCGGCCTTAGGTTTTGGTTTCCGCTGTGGATTTCTTGGTATGTTGCACATGGAAATTATCCAAGAGCGGCTTGAGCGTGAATATGATATCGACCTCATTACTACCGCACCAACCGTGGTATATGAGGTGGAGAAGACTGACGGAAAGATCGTCAAAGTCGACAATCCGGTGAACTTACCGGCGGTGAACGACATCGAAACCATTTTTGAACCTATTGTGGAAGCCAACATTTTGGTTCCGCAAGAGTTTCTTGGAAACGTTATTACTTTGTGCGTGGAAAAGCGTGGCGTGCAAACCGCAATGAACTATCACGGTAAACAAGTGTCGGTAACCTATGAATTACCGATGGCCGAAGTGGTGATGGACTTTTTTGATCGTTTGAAATCGACCAGTCGTGGCTATGCATCGCTAGATTACCAGTTTAAAAAGTTCCAACCCGCCGACATGGTGCGTGTTGATATTATGATCAACGGTGACCGTGTTGATGCTTTAGCAATGATCACTCACCGTGATCATTCTGAAGGACGGGGACGCGAATTGGTCGATAAAATGCGTGAACTGATTCCGCGGCAACAGTTCGATATCGCAATTCAGGCGGCAATTGGCAATCACATTATTGCTCGCGCAACGGTTAAGCAGTTGCGTAAAAACGTGACTGCAAAATGTTATGGCGGCGATGTAAGCCGGAAGAAGAAACTGCTACAGAAGCAAAAAGAAGGTAAAAAGCGGATGAAGCAGTTGGGCAGTGTCGAGGTGCCACAAGAGGCTTTCTTGGCAGTACTGAAAGTGGGCAAATAAGCCACGGATCTTAACCACGGGACGAAGACATGGCGAATTATTTTTCGATTATATTGACCCTAGTAACCTTGGCCACTGGCGTGATTTGGGCCTTGGAAAAATGGCTGTGGGCGCCAAAACGCGAAGCGGGCATGGCACAACCCTGGGTTAATGAGTTTTCGCAGTCGGTTTTTCCGGTGCTGTTCGTGGTGTTAGTGCTACGCAGTTTCTTGTACGAGCCATTTCGCATTCCTTCGGGCTCGATGATGCCAACACTATTGGAAGGCGACTTTATTCTGGTCGAAAAATACGCTTACGGTATCAAAGATCCGTTAGTCCAGAGCAAACTGATCGATACCGGTAGTCCGCAACGTGGCGACATTGCGGTGTTTAAATATCCGCTGGATCCATCTGTAGATTATATTAAGCGTATTATTGGCTTACCGGGTGATCGGATCATTTATCGCAACAAAACACTCTACGTTCAGCCAGCCTGTGATCAACAAGCGCAGCAAGAGTGTCCAAAAATGCAAGTGATTGCGTCGCAGCCTACCGAAGGTAAGCAATATTTTACTGGCGCGTCAGCGTTGGATACCTACCAAGAGCAGCTGTTTGGCGTCAGCCACAAAATCCTTAAAGATCCTCGCGTAGCGCCACGGATCCCTTATTACTTTAATCAGCCCGGGACTCAGCAAGACGAGTGGATTGTGCCTGAGGGGCATTACTTTGCCATGGGAGATAACCGCGACAACTCGGTTGATAGCCGTTACTGGGGATTTGTCCCTGACGAAAACCTGGTTGGTCAGGCGGTATTTATTTGGATGAGTTTTGATATGGATCGTGATGCCAGTAGCTGGCTGCCGCAGTGGGTACCGACGGGAATTCGCTGGTCGCGACTTGGAGGCGTGCAGTGAGTTTACCGCAGCCACCCATCGCTAAACTTGAACAACAACTTGGTTACGAGTTTCGCGATAAAGGGCTTTTAGAACGCGCCTTAACCCATCGTAGCGCGGCCGCTAAACATAACGAGCGGCTGGAATTCCTCGGCGACTCTATTCTCGGCTTGGTCATTGCCGAGGCGCTGTTTGAACGTTTTCCGAAAGAGCCTGAGGGTGATTTGAGTAGAATGCGGGCGACCATCGTGTGCGGCCGTTCACTGGCGAAGTTTGCTCGCCGTATTGGCTTGGGAGAGTTTCTCCGTTTAGGTCAAGGGGAGTTAAAAAGTGGTGGTTATCGTCGCGACTCGATTTTGGCTGATAGTGTTGAGGCAATCATTGGCGCGATGTATTTAGAATCCGGCCTGAGCAGCTGCCAACAGCATATTCGCGAGTGGTTTGCAGAGCAGTTGCAAACCATCCAGCCAGGGATTAACCAAAAAGATCCAAAAACGCGTTTACAAGAATGGTTGCAAGCACGCCAACAACCCTTGCCGAACTACGAAGTGGTTGCCACTCAAGGGCAAGCGCATAATCAGCAATTTACTGTGAGCTGTACGGTTGAGGGACTAGATACGCCTTGTTTGGGGCGCGGCACCAGTCGGCGCAAAGCAGAGCAAGCCGCTGCTAGTGATGCCTTTGAAAAGTTACAGGAAAACGCATGAACGAAAACCAACGCAGTGGATTTATCGCCATTGTGGGTCGACCCAACGTCGGTAAATCGACCTTGCTCAACCGTCTGCTAGGGCAAAAAGTCAGTATTACCTCAAATAAGCCGCAAACTACGCGTCACCGCATTTTTGGTATTGATACCGATGGCGATGTACAAGCCGTTTATGTTGATACGCCCGGGATGCACTTGGAAGAGAAGCGTGCGATTAACCGGGTGATGAACCAAACCGCGTCAGCAGCGGTGAAAGACGTTGATTTAGTGCTGTTTATGGTCGAGAACACGCGCTGGACTAATGATGATCAAATGGTGCTGGACAAGCTGAAAGAGGTGAAATCACCGGTCATGGTATTGGTGAATAAGATTGACCAAGTAAAAGACAAATCCAGCTTATTACCCCATATCCAATGGTTAAGCGAACAACGCGAATTCGATGAAATTTTGCCGCTGTCGGCGGAAAAGGGTGAGAACGTAGAAACCTTGCGCAATATGGTTCAGCAAAAACTCAAACAAGGTATCCATTACTTTCCCGAGGATTATGTAACCGACCGTTCGGTGCGATTTATGACCGCGGAAATTATTCGCGAAAAATTGATGCGCTTTACCGGCGAAGAATTACCCTATGAAACCACTGTTGAGATCGAACAATTTGCCACCGCAGAGTCGGGCACGTGCCATATTCATGCACTGATTTTGGTCGAACGAGAAGGGCAAAAACGAATGGTTATCGGCCAAGGTGGGAGCAAATTGAAAACCATTGGCACCGAAGCTCGCAAAGATTTGCAACAACTGCTCGATCAAAAAGTGCTGTTAAAGCTCTGGGTGAAAGTGAAGTCAGGTTGGTCGGATGACGAGCGTGCTCTGCGTAGCTTGGGGTATCGCGAGGACTAGTGAGTATGCACGAAGGGTTCGTGTTACACCGTTGGGACTTCCAAGAATCAAGCATAATTATTGATGTATTCACTCGCCTTCAAGGGCGGGTACGGATCGTGGCAAAAGGGGCAAAGCGAAACAACAGCCCATGGCGTGCGATTTTACAACCATTTATTCCGTTGCTGCTGGATTGGCGTGGGCGTGGCGATTTAAAAACGCTGATCAGTGCCGAGACACAAACGGGATTAGCCACACCCGCACTAACCGGAACGGCGCTTTACAGTGCTTTTTACCTCAACGAACTGTTAACCCGGCTGTTACCACCGCAAGGCGAAGCGGAGCCCCTTTACGAAGAGTATGCAAAAACGCTTGAATTACTCCACCACAGTAGCGAAGTGGAGCCATTACTACGCCATTTTGAATGGCGCTTGTTGTGGCATCTTGGCGTCGCCTTCGATTGGCAAGTTGACGCTGCCACGGGTGAAGCGTTGGGGCAAAGTGAGTTTTGCTATTTTGTTGCCGGTCAAGGCTTCTTTAACGCGCAACAATCGAGCGAAAAAGCGATCAAACTGGCGAGCAAAGATGTGCAGCAGTTAGCACAATTCGAACGTTTAGATAGCCGCTTACTAAAGCTGCTCAAGCATATCATGCGTGCGGAATTGGCGATCCATTTAGGTGAAAAACCACTACACTCAAGACAGTTATTTCGTTCTTAAGGAGAGAGGGAATGCAACCGATTAAATTAGGGGTCAACATTGACCATGTCGCGACCTTGAGAAATGCCCGCGGGGTTGCATATCCAGAACCTGTCACCGCTGCGGCGATCGCTGAGCAGGCAGGGGCTGACAGTATTACCATTCACCTGCGTGAAGATCGGCGCCATATCGTCGATCGCGATGTCGAGTTGCTTGCGCAAACGCTGACAGTGCCAATGAACTTGGAAATGGCCGTGACCGAAGAAATGTTGGCGATCGCCGAACGTATTGCGCCGACCTACAGTTGCTTTGTGCCGGAGAAGCGTGAAGAGTTAACCACCGAAGGTGGACTAGACGTGGTCGGTCAACAGCAGAAAATCGCCGATGCAATTACTCGTTTAGATAACGTGGGTACCTCGGTATCGTTATTTATTGATGCTGATAAAGCGCAAATTGACGCAGCAAAAGCCGTAGGGGCGAGATTAATTGAGTTACATACTGGCCACTACGCCGAGCAGCAGGGGCAGGCGCAGCAGCAGGCTTTATTGAAACTGGAAGAGATGGCACATTACGCACATCAGCAAGGGTTGCAAGTGAATGCCGGGCATGGTTTGCATTACCACAACACCGCAGCGATTGCGGCAATTCCAGAAATTGTTGAGCTTAACATTGGCCATGCCATCATCGGCCGTGCGGTTTTTAGTGGTCTCGCGCAAGCGGTGGCGGACATGAAAACTTTGATGACTCAGGCGCGAGCGCGTTAATGGCGATTTTTGGTATTGGCACCGACTTAGTGCAAATTGCCCGTATTGCGAAAGTGTTAGAGCGTGGCGATCAGCTAGCTCGTCGTGTGTTGACCGAACACGAATGGCAACAATGGCAAACCACCCGCGATGTTCACTTCCTTGCCAAACGTTGGGCGGCGAAAGAAGCCTGTGCCAAAGCCTTCGGCACAGGTATCGGCCAAGGGTTATCTTTTCAACATATGCAAGTCGAGCATGATGACCTCGGTCGTCCGCATTGGCAGTTCTCAGGAGTGGCTCAGCAATGGTGTGAGCAACACAGCATCGTTGCCAGTCATTTATCGATTTCGGATGAACAAGATTACGCGCTTGCTTACGTGATTCTAGAAACGGCCGTAGGTTAATTGATGGCGCAATTTTTTAAGCCCTCGCGGCGGGCCAAACCCCAGCCTCAACAGCGCCACCAAATGGCACAGGTGATAGCGTTAGACCATCAGGCTAGAGGCATTGTCCGAACCCCAGAAGTGCGCTTTATTGAGGGAGTGCTGCCAGGAGAGCGCATTCGCTTTGCGCCACAAGGCAAATATGACGGTATTTTGATTGAGCGCTTGTGTTCCGCTGAACAGCGTCAAACGCCACCTTGCCAGTACTATCAAACGTGTGGCGGATGCGATTTTCAGCATGCATCAATGAGCTTACAACGTCGCCATAAGCAGCAGGTTGTCTCTGAACTCTTCAACAAATTTGCGCAGTTGCAGCAACTCCCGTGGCAAACAATGGTGGCCGCGCAAGAGAGTGGCTATCGGCGTCGGGTTAGGTTGGCCACGCATTGGCATGCCAAACGTCAGCAATTGACAATCGGATTACGGCAACGGCACAGTAAGAAAATTGTCAGCATTGACCAATGTTGGGTTTGCGAGCCAGCGATTAACGACCACCTTCCCAAGCTTGCAGCGCTGATCGAAAACGTAGGGTTGGGACGTCAACTGGGTCATGTTGATATTCTCGCCGTGCAACCCTATCCGCTCATTCTGCTGCGCATTGATGGTGTTGTCAGTGACAGTCAACGGCAAGATTTAACGCAATGGCAAACCCAGCACTCGGTACAAATAGCCTTGGATGACGGTCAGGCACAACCGCAACTGCTGGTAGAAACCCAGCAAAAGCCATATGTTCGAAGTATTGACGGCGACCCACTGTACCTGACTCCAGGTGACTTTTTCCAAGTGAACGCTATGGTTAATCAACAGTTGGTTGAACGTGCGTTGGCGTGGTTAGCCCCCAACAGCAACGACACGGTAATGGATCTGTATGCCGGGATTGGTAATTTTAGTTTGCCGTTAGCCCGTCGCTGCCATCAGCTTGTAGCGGTAGAGGGCATTACCCGGATGACCGCACAGTTGAGCCGTAACGCGAGCGCGGCGGGGCTGTCCAATATCGATGCAAAAACGCTCGACTTGTTGCAACCACAGGCTTTGCAACAGCTGTCTTTTGCGGTAGATGCAGTCCTTTTAGATCCTGCACGCGCGGGCGCTAAAGTGGTGGCTGAGAAGCTGGCAGGGTTGCCCAAAGGCCAAAGACCGCAACGGATTGTTTATGTTTCCTGTGCCGCGGATACGCTCGCTCGCGATGTCGCAGCGCTAACCCAAGGAAATTATCGGATTTCTCGCTGTGCGGTTGTTGACATGTTTCCCCAGACGCATCACATTGAAACCATTATGTTGTTGGAGGAGAGTGAGTAATTTGCCATGGTTCATATTCGCAGTACCCATGTTGATGATCCTGAGCATCAAACGGGCTCATGGCTTAGTGCAATTTCTCAGCCGCAAAGCCGTGAGCGCTTACAGCAACTCGCTAGCCAGTTAGCACCCCTCGAACAACAGGCTCCAGGCTGCCTTCTGAAAGGCCAAGAAATGGTCGAAATTCTGGCCGAGCTGCAACTCGATGACGATTGCCTGCAAGCGGCCCTTTACACACCATTCTTTGATGCTGGGGTGATTACCCAGGCGGCATTTGAAGCGCTTTCTCCTGCATTGCAAACACTGTTGCACGCGGTGAAGCAAATGCAAAGTATCAGCGACCTACACCATTTTCAGCATGGTGCACCCGACGGTCAGCAAATCGATAACGTACGACGCATGCTGCTCTCCATGGTAGAGGATGTGAGGGCGGTATTAATTAAATTAGCCGAACGCATCTGTTATTTGCGCGAAGTAAAGCGTGCTGACGAAGAGACGCGGGTGTTGGCAGCAAAGGCCTGTTCGGAAATTTATGCGCCGTTAGCAAACCGTTTAGGAATCGGTCAATTAAAGTGGGAGCTAGAAGATCTGGCATTCCGCTATCTGCACCCGACCACGTATAAGCAAATCGCTCACTACCTTGACGAACGACGTGTTGACCGAGAGCAGTACATCGACCGATTTGTTAGCGACTTAAAGCAGGCATTGCAGGCGCAACATATTGACGCCGAAGTGTATGGTCGCCCGAAACATTTATATTCGATCTGGCGCAAGATGCAGAAAAAGCACCTGAGCTTTGAGCAATTATTTGATATTCGCGCGGTGCGTATTGTTACCCAGTCACTGAAAGACTGTTATGCGGCATTGGGTGTGGTACATACCCGTTGGCGCCATATTGCCTCAGAGTTTGATGACTATATTGCGACGCCGAAAGCGAACGGTTACCAATCTATTCATACCGTAGTGCGGGGCCCGGAGCAGAAGAACGTCGAGATTCAAATCCGTAGCCATGACATGCATGAAGATGCTGAACTTGGCGTTGCTGCGCATTGGGTTTACAAAGAGGGCAGCAGTGGTAAACGCCAAGGTTACGAAGAAAAAATTGCTTGGCTCCGTAAACTCTTGGCCTGGCAAGAAGACATGGCCACGAGTGACAGTTTGGTAGATGAAATCCGTTCACAAGTGTTTGAAGACCGAGTGTATGTCTTCACCCCACGCGACGAGGTTATCGACTTACCTGCGGGCGCGACACCGTTAGATTTTGCCTATTACATCCACAGTCAAATAGGGCATCGTTGTGTCGGCGCCAAAGTCGACGGCCGTATTGTGCCCTTTACCTATCAGTTGCAAAACGGTGATCGGGTTGAAATTTTGACCCAAAAAACGGCACAGCCGCGGCGCGATTGGCTAAATCCACAATTGGGTTATTTGCATTCCAGCCGAGCTCGGGCAAAAGTTCAAACCTACTTTAAGAAGCAAGACCGAGATAAGAATGTACAGGCCGGCAAAGAATTGCTGGAAGCGGAACTACATAAAATTAACGTGCCATTAAACGATGCCAACAAGATATTGGAACGGGTCAATTTGCACAATATTGAAGATTTGCTGGCGGCCATTGGTGCGGGTGACATCCGCTTACACCAAATCGTCAACTGGTTGCGGCCAGAAGCCGACAAAAAGCAGGCCGATATTGAGCGCGTGACTCAACGGCAAAAGCGGTCTGGTAAAGCAAAAGCCTCGACCAGCCGGGTGACTGTCGACGGTATTGGTAATCTAATGATGCAGTTTGCGCAGTGTTGCCAACCAATTGCGGGTGAACCGATTCGTGGCTTCATTACCCAAGGGCGCGGCGTATCGGTGCATCGGCGCGATTGTGAGCAATTGCAGAATTTATTAAAGCAACATCCCGAGCGTGGTATCGAGGTCTCTTGGTCAACGCAAACTGGTAGTCAGTACGAGGCGGGTATTTGGCTGAGTGCGCTAGATCGGAACGACTTACTTCACGATGTCACCAGTGTTCTCTCCAATGAAAAGGCCGCAGTTTTGCGTTTGGATAGTCACAGTGACCCTATTCGCCAAGCCGCGGAATTGTGGCTTACGGTTCAGGTGAAAGACGTCGAGGCCTTGCAGCGTGTGATCAACCGTTTGCGCCAACTGAATGGTATTCAACGGGTCGAGCGTCGGCAACATTAACCAACGAGGAGTTTGCGTGCAAAAAGCGCCAAAGAACAATAAAGGTATCGAACAGTTACGTGAGGTAATGCGTGCATTACGCGATCCGCAACACGGTTGCCCGTGGGATTTGCAACAAAGCTTTACGTCACTTATCCCCTATACCATTGAAGAAACTTACGAAGCCGTTGACGCAATCCAGAAAGGCGAGCCCGAAGCAATGAAGGACGAGTTGGGTGACCTGTTGTTTCAAGTGGTGTTTTATGCCCAATTAGCAGAGGAAAACGGCTGGTTTGATTTGCATGATATTGCTGCGGGTACCAGCAACAAATTGATTCGGCGCCACCCGCATGTGTTTGCTGAAGCCGCGGAGCAACAACAGCAGCAGCCACTTTCTAACCAGCAAATCAAACAACAATGGGAGGCGATTAAGCAGCAAGAACGCCAGCAAAAGTCGGAGCAAGCTTCGGTATTTGATGATATTCCCAGCCAACTACCGAGTGTGTTGATGGCCGCGAAACTGCAAAAACGCGCAGCGTCGGTAGGGTTTGACTGGCAGGATGCCGCGCCGGTGTATGACAAAATTTTTGAAGAAATCGAAGAAGTAAAAACGGCGCGAGATAGTGCGCATCAAGAAGAGGAAGTCGGCGACCTCCTGTTTGCGGTGATCAATCTCGCCCGCCACCTGCAAGTAAATCCGGAAGCGGCGTTACAGACCGCTAACCAAAAATTTCGTCGCCGATTTAGTGCCATAGAAAGGGTTTTGGCGGAGCAACAGCAAAGCCCCGCGGACTGTGATTTAGCGCAATTAGAGGAATATTGGCAGCAGGTGAAACAACGATAATCTCATTGTCGTATCGCGGGTTTTTGGGTATACTATTTTCCCGTCTTAAATCAATCCCATAAATCACCTGACGACTTAGGTTTCGCATGGCTACAAATTATATTTTCGTTACCGGCGGTGTTGTGTCTTCGCTGGGTAAAGGTATTGCCGCAGCATCGTTGGCAGCAATTCTAGAAGCGCGGGGGCTCAAGGTAACGATCTTAAAGCTCGATCCGTACATCAACGTGGATCCTGGGACAATGAGCCCGATTCAGCACGGCGAGGTATTTGTAACGGTTGATGGCGCTGAAACGGATCTTGACCTCGGTCACTATGAGCGCTTCATTCGTACTCGCATGACCAGCAAAAACAACTTTACCGCTGGACGTGTCTATGAGGATATCATTCGACGTGAGCGCAAAGGTGAGTTCCTCGGCGCGACCATTCAGGTCATCCCCCATATCACTAACGAGATAAAACGCCGGATTGTTGAAGGCGGTGAGGGTTTCGATGTTGCGATCATTGAGATCGGTGGCACCGTGGGAGACATTGAATCACAACCTTTCCTGGAGGCAATTCGCCAGCTCGGTACTGAAGTCGGTCGCGACCGTACCCTGTTTATGCACTTGACGCTGGTGCCATTCTTAGGTGCCGCTGGTGAGGTAAAAACTAAACCGACCCAGCACTCGGTGAAAGAGTTGCGTTCCATTGGTATTCAACCCGACGTATTAGTCTGCCGTTCGGATCAAGGCTTGCCAGCCAACGAGCGGGCTAAAATTGCGTTATTCACCAATGTCGAAGAGCGGGCGGTCATCGGCCTGCGCGATGTTGACAGCATTTACAAAATTCCAGCGATGTTGAAATCGCAAGGCTTGGATGAAATTGTCGTACACCGTTTCCGCCTCGACTGCCCAGAAGCCGATCTTGGCGAATGGGAGCAAGTGTTATACCAGGAGTCTAATCCAAACGGTGAAGTCACGGTTGGCTTTGTTGGCAAATATGTAGAGCTTCCCGATGCCTATAAATCGGTGAACGAAGCGTTAGCCCATGCGGGCTTGAAAAATCGCTTAACGGTAAATATCCGTTATATCGATGCGCAAGATTTAGAAACCAAAGGAACCGACAAACTGGCGGATGTTGATGCCATCTTGGTGCCGGGCGGTTTCGGTGGGCGTGGTATTGAAGGCAAAATGATTGCTGCGCGCTACGCCCGTGAAAACGATATTCCGTATCTAGGTATTTGTTTGGGTATGCAGATTGCGTTGATCGAATACGCCCGCAATGTCGCTGGCCTGAAAGGCGCCAACAGTACTGAATTCGACGATAAGGCAGAACACCCTGTCGTCGGTTTGATTACCGAGTGGATGGATGCCAGTGGCCAAAAAGAGCTGCGTGACGAACAATCCGACCTTGGCGGTACTATGCGTTTGGGTTCACAACAATGTCACCTGATTAAAGGCTCAAAAGCGTATGAGCTTTACGGTGCAGAAACCATTGAAGAACGCCATCGCCACCGCTACGAAGTGAATAACAATTATTTGGATAAGTTAGAAAAAGCCGGCCTTAAAATCACCGGTTTGTCACACGACAAACGTTTGGTGGAGATTATTGAGATTCCCAAACATCGTTGGTTTGTAGCAGCGCAATTCCATCCGGAATTCACTTCTACGCCGCGTGATGGACATCCGCTATTTTCTGGCTTTATCGCGGCTGCTGGGCAATTCCAAAAAGCGCGTCGCGGTTAATCAAGGTTTATCGAACTAGGACTGAAAAGATGACAAAAATTGCCAAGATTGTTGCTCGTGAAATTATGGACTCACGTGGTAACCCAACCATTGAAGCCGACGTATTGCTTGACTCTGGTGCTATGGGTCGTGCGGCGGCACCTAGTGGCGCTTCGACTGGTTCACGTGAAGCACTAGAACTGCGCGATGGCGACAAAGCGCGTTACTTGGGGAAGGGGGTATTAACGGCTGTTAGTAATGTCAACGACATTATTGCTCCGGCCCTAGTTGGCAAAGATGCCACCCAACAACAAGCGATTGACGACGTGATGTTGGCGTTAGATGGTAGCAAAAACAAAGATAAGCTCGGCGCAAACGCCATTTTAGCGGTTTCACTAGCAGTGGCCAAAGCGGCGGCAATTAGCCAAGGTAAAGCGCTATATCAGCATATTGCTGAGCTTAATGGCACGGCGGGTGAGTACAGCATGCCGCTACCGATGATGAATATTTTAAATGGCGGTGAACACGCTGACAACAACGTAGATATTCAAGAATTTATGATCCAGCCGGTTGGCGCAAAGAGCTTCCGTGAAGGTTTGCGGATGGGCGCGGAAGTTTTTCATGCGTTGAAAAAAGTGCTGCAGAAGCGTGGTTTAAGCACCGCAGTTGGTGATGAGGGAGGCTTTGCTCCGGATTTGGCTTCTAATGAAGAAGCACTGCAAGTGATCATTGAAGCGGTTGAAAACGCTGGATATCGGATGGGGAGTGACATCACTTTAGCGCTCGACTGCGCCGCGAGCGAGTTTTATCGTGATGGTAAGTACCATTTGAGCGGTGAAGGGAAATCCTTCAGCGCCGCAGAATTTGCTGACTATTTAGCCGAATTGTGTGATCGCTATCCGATTATCTCCATTGAAGATGGACTGGATGAAAGTGATTGGGATGGTTGGAAAGTTCTAACCGAAAAGCTCGGTGACAAAGTCCAGTTGGTCGGTGATGACCTGTTTGTTACTAATACCGAAATTTTGCAGCAGGGTATTGATAAGCATATCGCTAATTCAATTCTGATTAAGTTTAACCAAATTGGTTCGTTGTCAGAAACCTTGGCTGCTATCAAAATGGCGCGTGACGCAGGTTATACCGCTGTTATTTCCCACCGTTCAGGTGAAACGGAAGACGCCACCATCGCTGACCTTGCAGTGGGTACCGCAGCCGGGCAAATCAAAACAGGTTCACTGTGCCGTTCTGATCGCGTTGCTAAATACAACCAATTGCTTCGTATTGAACAAGAATTGGCCGAGCGCGCAGTCTATCGCGGTCGTGCCGAAGTGTTGGCAGCAAAATAAGCGTCAAGCTCACTGATGAGTGATCAAACGGACATTTTTCAACCGCTGGCCCAGCAGGGTCAGTACGCTGAATTATGTACCGCGTTGTATGAGCGTGAGTTGCAGCAGCTTGCGCAAATACCAGCCGTCTCTGCTACAGCGTTACAGAAGCGGCTGGCCAGTTTACCTTTCTATATTCAACGAGCTGCGCGCGGCTCGTTAGCGTCAAAGTCTCCGCTTGCCTTGGATGTGCAAAACGCCAGTTGGTCACAGCGCCAAGCGAAGCAGTGCCCAGCCAATGCAGAACGTGCAACCGCGCAAGCGTCAGCGCTAAACCAATGGCTGAAGCGCCACGCAGCACTGGGGTTAGTGCTACCAGTGTGGGTCTATTCTGCGACGGAACAGCGCATTTTATTGGACAGTGTTGATCGAGTTGATCGTGAGCAACAACGAGTGCGGCTGAACTACCAGGGGTGGTTCAGCTTCGACGGCATCGCGGAAGATCCGATAGATTCGGCCTGTCGGTTGATAAAACCGGATAAAAAAGTGATGACGGCAGCCGCTTGTGGCCATCGTTGGGGAGCACAGGGGCGGTTATCGCCAACGCCGTTGAGTTTGCGCGAGTTACTGCTGGTGGCAACCCTAGATTGGAAAGGTTTTGCACACGTTGTACGGATTCCCGAGTAGCCCATGACGGCAACGAAAGAAATTTAGCGGTGGCGCTTTTCAGCGGCGGCTAAAGTCGACATAATGAAGTGAATTCAGCGCTGAGGTCGATATGAAGCTCGTTACGGTCATCTTGTTAGGAATACTTGCGGCTCTGCAATACCGCTTATGGCTAGGTAAAAATAGCCTTCCTGACTATTGGCAGTTACAAAAGGAAGTGGCTCATCAACGCGAAAGTAACGAAAAGCTAGCTCGCCGCAACGCACTATTGTACGCCGACATAAAAAATCTGCACGCCGGTGAAGACGCGCTAGAAGAACGCGCCCGCAATGAGATTGGCCTGATCAAAAAAGGCGAAGTCTTTTTCCGTATAGTGCCGATGAAACCCCCAACGCCAGAGGACAGTTCCGGTGACTGAGGATACTCAGCAACGCATTATTGGCGTGATACCTGCAGCAGGTCAGGGCTCACGGTTTCAGCAACAGACTCCGAAACAATACCTTCAGATTCATGGTGCCTCAGTGTTAGAGCACAGCATTAACGCGCTGCGGTCACACCCTAACGTGGCCGCGGTTGTCATCGCGGTGCAGGCGCCTGAGCATCTTTTACAACAATTCCCGCAATTACAGCAGCCGGACATTCACTGTGTGAGTGGTGGCTCAACTCGCGCTGCCTCAGTGCTCGCTGGGGTAGAGGCGGCGTTACGCTTGGATGCCACGCACGTATTGGTGCACGATGCTGCTCGACCGTGCCTACCGCAAGCCGCTTTGCAACGCTTACTCAATGAGGGCCTAGCGGCAAAGGATGGCGCGATCCTGGCTTTGCCGGTAGCCGATACGATAAAACGTGGGAATAGCCAGAAGCAGATTACTGCCAGCGTAGCGCGCGAAAATCTCTGGCGCGCCCAAACCCCGCAACTATTTGGCGCTAGCACACTTGCACAGGCGCTACGCAAGGTTGGTACCGATAACCCCCTAATCACTGATGAGGCTTCCGCCATAGAAGCCTGCGGAGGTTCACCGTTGTTAGTGTTAGGCAGTGAACAGAATATCAAGCTCACGTACCCTGAGGATTTAGCGCTGGTGTCTTGGTATTTAACGCATCAGCAAGAAGGACAGCAACAATGACGTTACGCATAGGGCATGGCTTTGATGTGCACCGTTGGGAAGCAAAAACCAAACCGTTAAGAATCGCTGGCGTAGAGCTTGCGTCTGAGCGTTCATTGCAGGCGCATTCCGATGGTGATGTAGCCTTGCACGCGCTGGCCGACGCACTGTTAGGCGCACTGGCGCTGGGCGATATTGGTCAGCATTTTCCCGATACGGACGCGCAGTTTGCTGGCGCCGACAGCCGTCAGTTGCTGCAGCAGGTGTATCGCTTAATTAAGCAACAAGGTTTCCACTTGCTGAATGCCGATCTGACGATTATGGCACAGTCGCCTAAAATGGCACCGCATATACTGGCTATGCGAGAAGCTATTGCTGACTGCTTAGCGGTGAAGGTGTCGCAGGTTAGTGTGAAAGCAACCACGACCGAAAAGCTCGGTTTTGTGGGGCGTGAAGAGGGCATTGCGTGCGAGGCAGTGGTATTGCTACAGGAGCATTCATGAAAGTATGGCCTAGAGCGTCAAACGCGGCGTTAGTGCAAGCCACCTTTAAACAGCAACCGGAAGACTTTCAAGTGATCGAGCAACTCGATGTTGCCGATGAGGGGGCTGGTGAACACCAATGGCTATGGATTAGAAAACGTGGCGCAAACACCCGTTATGTTGCGGAACAATTGGCAAAATTTGCCGGCGTCTCCGCTCGCCAAGTGAGCTTTTCTGGAATGAAAGACCGCCAGGCGCTGACGTGGCAATGGTTTTCTATTCAGCTACCGGGGCAACCGTTACTGGACTGGCAAGGTTTGCAGCACTCGGAGTTTGCGGTAGAACAAGCGATACAACGTAGCAAAAAGCTGCCCACGGGATTACACAAAGCCAATACCTTCGTTATTCGGTTGCGCGACGTGGCAGCGCCCGAAGCGTTTGTTGAACGGGCAACCGCAGTGGCGCAGCAAGGTGTGCCAAACTACTTTGGCGAGCAACGTTTCGGCCATGGTGGTAATAACTTTCAACGCGCCAGTGACTGGTTGTTGAACGGACAAAAGCGGATAAAAAAGGCACAACGAAGTTTGTGGCTATCGACCATACGCAGTTACTTATTTAACGATGTGGTTGCGGCGCGTTTAGGCTTGGGGACAAACACCTTGTTAGCGGGTGACTGTGTACGTTTGGCGGGTTCCCGTTCACAATTTAGTGTTGAGCAGTGGGGAGCCGAAGAACAAGCACGCCTGGCGGCGGGAGATATTGCCTTAACCGCACCGTTACCAGGAAGTGGTAGCTGGGGCAGTGATGCGGAGGCGTTAGCTTTTGAGCAGCAGGCCTTAGAACCCCATAAAGCGTTGCTTGAAGGTCTCGCTGATGCCGGTGTCAGGGCCGATCGACGCGTGTTATGGTTACGTCCTGAAGCATTTACTGCAACCGCTGAAGGTAGCGATGTCGTGCTAACGTTTAGGTTACCCAGCGGCGCCTTTGCAACAACCTTTTTAGATGAATTGATAACTACAGAGAACAACCAGCATGATGAACATACTACTGAGTAACGATGACGGTGTGCACGCTCCAGGCATTCATGCGCTGTATCGAGCGCTGAGCGAAATTGCCAAGGTCACGGTAATCGCCCCAGATCGTAACTGCAGTGGCGCCAGTAACTCATTAACGCTACATAACCCATTACGTGTACACCGTTTAGAAAATGGCTTCTATTCGCTGAACGGAACACCAACCGATTGCGTACACTTAGGCACAAATTCGCGCTTAGCCGGGGAAATCGATTTGGTCGTCTCTGGAATTAATGATGGTCCGAACATGGGCGATGATGTGTTGTATTCCGGTACTGTCGCTGCAGCAATGGAAGGGCGCTTCATGGGCTTGCCGTCTATTGCGGTATCGATGGGAGATCGTGGCCATGACTACTATCATACTGCCGCGAAAGTGGTCGCTGAGTTAGTACAGGCGATGGAACAGCAACCATTAAAATTGGATACCATCCTTAACGTCAACGTCCCTTACGGTGATTACGAGCAAATTAAGGGTACGCGAGTCACCCGGCTAGGCCAACGCCATCGCGCTGGAGCCATGGTGCACGACAAAGACCCATTCGGGCGCGATATCTATTGGTACGGTCCGCTGGGTCCGCATGCGGATGATGAGCCGGGAACGGATTTTGCGGCGATTCGCGACGGCTACGTATCGATTACGCCGCTAAGCTTAGATATGACGGCAAATCGCCATCAACAGACGTTGGCGGAGTGGTTATCGGCGTGATGACGACAATGCAAGGCTTCCAAGGTGTCGCCAGTAAACTGGTTAAAGCGCTACAAGCGCAGGGAATTAGTAATGAGCGAGTGCTAGCGGTCATGGAAACGACGCCTCGCCATCGTTTTATGCCCGAGTCACTGGCTCATAAAGCCTACGATAATACCGCACTCCCCATTGGCAATGGGCAGACGATTTCGCAACCACTTATGGTTGCGACGATGACGCAGCTACTGATGCAGCATCAATGCCATAAGGTGTTGGAAATCGGCACGGGCTCAGGCTACCAAACCGCCATTCTCGCGCAATTGGTTGAAAAAGTGTTCAGTGTTGAGCGTATTGGTGCCCTCCAGTACCAAGCTAAACGGCGTTTGAAGCAACTCGACTTGCACAATGTTGCCACTCGTCACGGCGACGGCTGGGAAGGTTGGTCGAGTAAAGCGCCGTTTGATGGAATCATTGTCACAGCAGCGCCTAATAATGTGCCCGAGGCATTACTGCAACAGCTCGGTGATGGTGGGGTGATGATTTTACCTGTCGGTGAGGCGCAGCAAACGCTTTATGTGATTCGCCGCTTTGGCGACCAATTTGAGCAGCAAAAGATTGGTGATGTTCGCTTTGTGCCGTTGGTTAAAGGGGCCTTATTGTGAAAATATTTTCGGCGTTGTACCAACGCGTACTAAAGTGGTCTTCACACCCGAAAGCCAGTTATTTTCTCGCCGCGTTAAGTTGTACTGAAGCGGTATTTTTCCCTATTCCGCCAGACGTCATGTTGGCACCGATGGCATTGGCACGCCCGCAAAAGGCTTGGCACTATGCATTGATTGCTACGTTGGCTTCAGCGTTTGGTGGCGTGGCGGGGTATCTATTGGGCTTCTGGGCATTTGATACTGTTGTCCAACCGATGGTTGAAACTTTCGGTTACCAACAGGGTTTTGTACAAGTGCAACAATGGTTTGAAACGTGGGGCGTGGCAATCGTCTTTATTGCCGGTTTTTCGCCAATCCCTTACAAATTGTTTACTGTGACGGCCGGTATGATGAGTGTGGCGTTCATTCCGTTTCTGTTGGCATCGGTGATCAGTCGAGGGTTGCGTTTTTATCTTGTGGCAGGCTTAATGAAGCTTGGTGGCGCGAAAATGGAAGCGAAGTTACAACAATGGATAGACACATTGGGTTGGGCACTGGTGGCGTTGGTCGTTATCGGCTATGGCGTTTATCAGTTCCTAAAATAACGATTCGACTCAGTGTTGCTGTAGTTTTCAGTACGGTGCTCGTGGCCAGCGGCTGTAGTAGCCGTACTGCACCTGCACCGGTGACCAAACTTTATACCGGAAAGACGTTCGAAGATTTCGAGTCCAACTCCTTGCACACCGATTCTTATACTGTTGAAAAGGGTGAGACACTGTATTCTATCGCCTTCAGAGCAAATACTGATGTTCGTGAGTTGGCGCAGCTCAACAATCTGTCCGAACCTTACACCATTTTCCCTGGACAATCTCTGACCTTACCAGACAGCGATTCTCGTCGTCGCACTGGAGACCGCAGTTCTTCGTTGGCTAGTTCGTCAAGTAATAAAAACGCCAACTCTCAATCTCAAAATGCTCTAAGTAAGCCCGTTGCCAAGCCTAGTCATAAAGAGTATGTTGCCAATAAGGGTAATCAAAAATCTATTAAAAAACAGCCGCATAAAAGCGCTGTTTCGTTGCCTGAAAGCGCCCAAGAACCGCAGATTAGGAATGCGGACATCGAGTGGCAGTGGCCAACAGAGAACGCCATTCTTGAAGGTTTCTCATTGGCAGAACGAGGCAATAAAGGCATTAACTTCGCGGGTCAGCGAGGGGATGCCGTTAAAGCGGCGGCAGCCGGAAAAGTGGTTTATGTTGGAAGCGCACTGCGCGGGTTTGGTCGTTTAATCATTTTGAAACATAACGATGATTATATTACCGCTTATGCCCACAATGAGGAGCTGTTAGTCAAAGAGCAGCAGTGGGTAGATGTTGGGCAAACGATCGCCACAATGGGAGATTCAGATGCCCAACGCGTGCAGTTACATTTTGAATTGCGCTTTCGTGGCAAGTCGGTGAATCCAAAACGCTACTTGCCTTAAGCTCGATAGTTTTCGAGTGGGAATAATAATAATAGATAAGGAGGTCGACGTGTTACGTTACACGAGTTTCTGGACGAGGAGATATCGTTATGAGCCGGAAAAAGGAAGAAGTTGTCGATGAAGCAGTTGAAGACCAAGCGCTAACGGAAGAGGCGCAAGACTCTGTTGACGACGATACAGAACTGGAAGACGCATTAGCAGCACCGAATCAGTATCAGCGGCGGATGGATGCCACGCAGCTGTATTTAGGTGAAATAGGCTTTTCCCCCTTACTAACCGCTGAAGAAGAGGTTTTCTACTCTCGACTTGCATTGCGCGGTGATGAAGCGGCGCGTAAACGTATGATCGAGAGCAATTTGCGCTTAGTCGTAAAAATTGCACGACGCTACTCTAATCGTGGCTTAGCCTTGCTCGACTTGGTCGAAGAGGGAAACTTGGGGCTAATCCGCGCCGTCGAAAAATTCGACCCAGAACGGGGTTTCCGCTTTTCTACCTATGCCACTTGGTGGATTCGTCAGACCATCGAACGGGCAATCATGAATCAAACTCGCACTATCCGTTTACCTATTCATGTTGTCAAAGAGCTGAATGTTTATTTGCGCGCAGCACGTGAATTGGCGCACAAGTTAGATCATGAGCCCACGGCAGAAGATATCGCCCAGAGCTTGAACCGTCCTACCAAAGACGTTAACAAGATGTTGCGCTTGAACGAGCGAGTCTCGTCGGTGGATACGCCAATTGGTGGCGATAACGATAAAGCGTTATTGGACATTATTGCCGATGAAAATGACCAAGGTCCGGAAGGTGTGCTGCAAGACGATGATCTGAAGCTGCGCATTACCGAATGGTTAGATGCGTTGAATCCGAAACAACGTGAAGTCTTGGCTCGGCGCTTTGGCCTACTGGGCTATGAACCGTCGACTTTGGAAGATGTCGGCCAAGAAATAGGCCTAACGCGCGAGCGAGTGCGGCAAATCCAAGTTGAGGCCTTGCGCAAACTACGAGAGTTTCTGCGTCAGCAGGGGCTGTCATTAGACGCGCTATTCTCGCCGCAGTAATACGCACAAATTGGTGCCACTGGTGGCGCTCACGAATAACGCGAGCGCCACGAATAGAGCAGATCCAATGCCTGTTTCGGGGTCAAACTATCGGTATCTAAGCGTTGTAGCTCGCCGGCTAATTGTTCAGCCATTGACGGCGTCGCAGGCTCGGGGGTATGCGTGCCATCTCGCGTTGTGTCGCCTGTTACAGTTTCTGAAGCTAACTGCGTTGGTTGCTGATGTTGCTGCTCTAAGGCGCTAAGCTGTTGTTGTGCTAACGCGATTACGTCTTTGGGAACTCCCGCCAATTTTGCGACTTGAATACCAAAACTCTTACTTGCGGCACCCTCTTTAACTTGGTGCAAAAAGGCGATAGTGTCGCCGTGTTCATGGGCATCGACGTGAATATTATGGGTATTTGAATACTGCTCTGCGAGTTCGGTTAATTCAAAATAATGTGTTGCAAACATGGTCGCACAACCCACCTTGCTAGCCAATTGTACCGCGCATGCCCATGCTAGCGATAAACCGTCATAGGTCGAAGTACCACGACCAATCTCATCCATTAATACCAGGCTAGAAGCCGTAGCATTGTGCAGAATGTTGGCGGTTTCAGTCATTTCTACCATAAAGGTCGAACGCCCCGAGCTGAGGTCATCAGCGGCACCAATGCGAGTGAAAATACGGTCAAATTCACCAATCACTGCGGCTGATGCCGGAACGTAGCATCCCATGTGTGCGAGGATCACGATAAGCGCCGCTTGGCGCATGTAAGTCGATTTACCGCCCATATTGGGGCCGGTGATCATCAGCATGCGGCGTTGTTTATTGAGTACCGTATCGTTGGCAATAAACGGACTGTCGCTGACCCGTTCAACCACTGGATGACGCGCCCCAGTTAGGTGTAATTCACCAGCAGTGGTGCTGAGTTCTGGGCGGTGGTATTGACGTTGCTCCGCCAACTTAGCGAATGCACTTAACGTGTCTAGTTCGGCCAGCGTTTGCGCGATATCTTGAAGTCGAGCCAGAAATGGCTGGCAAAAATCAAACAGCTGCTCATACAGCAGTTTTTCTCGAGCCAGAGCCTTTGCTTGGCTGCCCAGTACCTCTTCTTCATGTTGTTTTAACGCCGGTACGATATAACGTTCGGTATTTTTCAGCGTTTGCCGACGTTGGTAATCACTGGGAATTTGCCCAGCAGCGTTACGACTGGTTTCGATGTAATAACCATGAACTTTATTATATCCGACTTTCAGTGTGGCGATACCGGTGCGTTCGCGTTCCTGCTGTTCTAACTGGCGTAAAAAGTCCTCGGCCCCAGAGGCTAAATTACGGTATTCATCCAGTTGCGAGTCGTAACCTTCGGCAATCACGCCGCCGTCGCGGATTAATACTGGCGGTTGTTCAATGATAGCCCGTTGCAGGTGTTCGGCCAGCTCTGGCAGAGGTTGCAAGCGTTGTTGCCAGAGCTGCAATGCAGGATGGGAGAGCTGTTGTTGTAGTTCAGGAAGTTGCATTAGACTGTCGCGCAGCCGTGCGAAATCGCGGGGGCGGGCGCTGCGCAGTCCTAACCGACCAACAATACGTTCAATGTCGCCCATCTGGCGTAGCTGTTGTTGCAACGTTTCATAGCTCTGTGCGTGGGTTAATCCGGCAACGGCGTCGTAACGCTGATTCAATACCTGGCGGTCACGGATAGGCCGCTGTAGCCAACGCTTAAATTGGCGACTGCCCATTGCGCTAACGGTTTCATCTACGACATCAGCTAAACAGCTAGACCCGCGACTGAGCGGTTCTACTAGCTCTAAATTGCGCTGTGTCGCGGCATCTAAAATAATCGCATCACTGCTGTGTTCCTGGGTGATTTGCTGAATATGCGGTAACGCAGTGCGCTGAGTTTCTTGTAAGTACTGCAGTAATGCACCGGCAGCCCCCAGTGCCGTGTGCAAGTGACTGACGCCAAACCCGGCTAAGTGTTGGGTATTAAACTGTTGATTTAATAAGGTTTCAGCCGTCTGACTGTCGAAATCCCAACTGGGTCTCCGTCGGCTACGCGTTTGTGCAAGCGGCAGCGTGCTAATATCCAAACCCTCGGGATAGAGCAATTCTGCGGGTGTTAGACGTTGTAACTCAGCCGCAACTTGCTCTTCAGTTTGCACTTCAGTAACGACAAAACGGCCACTACTTAACTCGATGCTGGCAAGGCCATAACATTGGTTGTGGTAACTCAGTGCGGTCAACAAATTCTGTTGGCGATCGCTGAGTAACGATTCATCGGTGAGTGTGCCTGGCGTTAAGATCCGCACCACTTTGCGCTCAACAGGACCTTTACTGGTCGCTGGGTCACCAATTTGTTCGCAGATGGCGACAGATTCACCGCGTTGCACTAGCCGCGCCAAATAGCTCTCTACCGCATGGTAGGGAACGCCAGCCATAGGGATGGGCTGCCCATTACTTTGCCCGCGCTGGGTAAGTGAGATGTCGAGCAGTTCGGCAGCGCGTTTGGCATCGTCAAAAAACAGCTCGTAAAAATCCCCCATTCGATAGAACAATAAAATGTTAGGATGCTCTGACTTTATGCGCAGATATTGCTGCATCATTGGCGTATGTGATGTAGTTTTTTGTTTCGCCTTCGCGGTTTCATCCATAATTTGCGTTCTACTTATTTTGGAGTGTTTTTAGCATGACCGATAACGCCTATCATAACCAACAGCAGCGACAATGTGCAGTCCTAGCTGAACAGTTAGGGCAACTATTGCACAGCCGTCAACAAACGGTGGCAACGGCAGAATCTTGTACCGCCGGCGGCATCGCTTATTGGTTAACCGCCATTGCGGGCAGTTCAGCGTGGTTTCATGGCGCGATGGTGACTTATACTAATCAGCTCAAACAGCAATGGTTGGGGGTTACGCCAGCCACCTTGGCGCAAGAGGGTGCGGTAAGCCGGGACTGTGTGGCACAAATGGCCGCAGGTATTCGACAACAAACAGCGAGCGACTGGAGTATCGCTGTTAGCGGCGTTGCAGGTCCTGCCGGCGGTACTATAGATAAACCCGTAGGTTTAGTGTGGTTTGCACTGGCTGGGCCAGGCATCGAGCGACAGTGGAAGCAACAATTTACTGGTGATCGCCAAACAGTGCGCGAAAAAACCATTATTGACGCTCTTGATAACTTAATAAATGAAATTAAATCAGCACCTTAACTAATATCTTTAAAAAAAGTCGTGGAACAGCTTGATACTGTACCAATGTACAGTATACTGTTCAAAAACACAGTATTCATCACTGGAGCAGAATATGAGTAATGATCGTCAAAAAGCACTAGATGCCGCAGTCGGCCAGATTGAACGCCAATTCGGTAAAGGTTCAATCATGCGATTGGGTGATAACCAAGCCATGGATATCGCTTCAGTATCAACCGGTTCGTTGAGCCTAGATATCGCGCTAGGGATTGGCGGTTTACCATTTGGTCGTGTGGTCGAGATTTACGGGCCAGAATCAAGCGGTAAAACCACGCTCACATTGCAAGTGATTGCCGAAGCGCAACGAGCGGGAAAAACCTGTGCTTTCGTCGATGCAGAACACGCGTTAGATCCTGTTTACGCCGAGCGTCTTGGGGTCAATGTTGACGATCTATTGGTTTCTCAGCCAGACACGGGTGAGCAAGCATTAGAAATTTGTGACATGTTGGTGCGCTCTGGTGCTGTAGACGTCGTTATTGTTGACTCGGTTGCAGCACTGACACCGAAGGCAGAAATCGAAGGTGAGATGGGTGATAGCCATGTAGGTTTGCAGGCTCGATTAATGTCTCAAGCGTTGCGTAAATTAACCGCGAACATTAAAAAGTCAAACAGCCTGTGTATCTTCATCAACCAAATCCGAATGAAGATTGGGGTGATGTTTGGTAACCCAGAAACCACAACGGGTGGTAACGCGCTAAAATTCTATTCATCAGTACGTTTGGATATTCGTCGTACCGGTGCGTTAAAAGAAGGCGACGAGGTTGTAGGCAACGAAACGCGGGTGAAAGTGGTGAAGAACAAAGTGGCACCACCTTTCAAGCAAGCGGAATTCCAGATCCTATACGGTGCCGGTATTTCAAAAGAAGGCGAATTGATCGATTTAGGTGTGAAGCACAAATTGATTGATAAAGCTGGTGCTTGGTACAGCTATAAAGGCGATAAAATCGGCCAGGGTAAAGCGAATGCAATGAAGTATTTGCAAGAGAATACCAACATCGCTAACGAAGTAGAGACGACCTTACGCGAAATGTTGTTGGCGAAGCCTGAAAAAGTGAAGAAAGGGGAAAAAGCTGCAGTAGAGGCGGGATCTGACGAAGACTTGTCGCTATCGTAAGCGAACGGCTAAAAAATACCGAACTGTAGAAAATGTGACCCATGTTCATTTAAGCAAATGAATATGGGTCATTTTTATTGGGCGACTACAATGGCAGTGTGTTGTTGACGTTGAATAGTTCGCGATACAACCTAGCTGCATAGGCATCGGTCATTCCTGATAGATAGTCTGAAATAACCCTGTATCCACTTTTACCTTCCGCAATGGCTTGCTGATAACGATGCTGAGTATTATAGGGGAGCAGCCGTTCGGGCTCTACTGATAGGGCATCGAATAACTCCATAACGATTTGTTGTCCCTTGAATTCTTGCTGTTGCATCTCTGGTTTGCGAATGACCCAGCGGAAAATGAACTGTTTTAAGGTTTTCAGCAATTGTTTTTCAGCGCTGCCCAAAGTGGCTTGGTATTTCACCAACGGCTGTTTGGTATCGATGCCCGATTCGGTGATGGTCACTGACGTCAGCAATAAGTTAACCAGTCCCCCAATCGCTTGTTTACGACTGTAGTGCTCTTTTGCAAACAAACGTTGAGTAAGCGATTCTGGCTGCAGATTGGCGATGTCCCCAGCGAGATCGTTCAGTATCGGTAGGACCTGCTGTTGCCAAAGGGCTTGGTCAATAAGTCCCACTACAATGGCATCTTCTAAGTCGTGTACGCCGTAGGCAATATCATCGGCGATTTCCATGATTCCGGCATCAATGCTGCGAAACCTGCTCGAGCCGTGTTGGCTATCGCTAGGCGGTTGCTGCAGCGACTGAAATTGTTCGGCTGTAGCGCGATCAAATTCGCTAAACACCCATTCCACTAAATGCCAGTCGTCGTCGTAAAGTGCTTTTGGCGGCAGCCATTGACGCGAAGGTAAGTGGCGAAAATGTTCAACAGCAGTAGGTAATTGATGTTGCTTCACTTGCGAATAGCGTACCGGGTATTTCATTAAGCCCAACAATGTACGTCGGGTTAGGTTCATACCATGGTGCTCTGTGTAGGGCTCGAGCTGGGTAACAATACGAAATGTTTGGCCGTTACCTTCAAAGCCGCCATGTTCTCGCATCATGTAATTTAATGCGATTTCGCCCCCGTGCCCAAACGGTGGATGACCAATATCATGTGCGAGACATAATGACTCAACTAAAGACTCGGAGAGCAACTCAGTGAGTTCAGGGTGTTGATTCTGTTGCCGCAAAAAGCTTACTAAACCACTGCCAATTTGGCTGGCTTCTAATGAGTGGGTTAAGCGCGTGCGCGGAAAGTCGTGCATGCCCACATACATCACTTGCGTTTTCGCTTGTAGGCGGCGAAACGCAGCGGAATGCAAGATCCGAGCTTTATCACGTTGAAAGGGGGTGCGTTGGTCGTTAGGACGGTCCGGCGATTGATGATCGATACGGTCTTGCCAAGCCATGAAAAGCCTCTGCTGCTATTGCTTTTTTTCCATAATCTAGCATAACTAAAGCAAAGCCTTTAACGAAACTGGAGTATTTTATGGAAAGCCTAAATGTTTGGGCTGTGCTTGTGGCTGCTATTGCCATGCATATGTTGGGAGCCATTTGGTATTCGCCCATAATGTTTGCAAAAGCTTGGATGCAAGCTTGTGCGTTAACCGAACAGCAGCTTGCTCAAGCCAATATGGCGAAGTTAATGCTGGGCACGTTGTTGTTGTGTGTATTAATGGCGTTCAACTTAGCGATGTTCATTGGTGGCACAGATGTCAACTGGCAATTAGGTGCACTATATGGTTTATTAGCAGGGTTTGGTTGGGTAACCTTGGCGCTACTACTGTTAGCACTTTATGAGCAGAGAAGTTGGCGTTATGTAGCGATTAACGGTGGTTATTTGAGCCTTGGCTTTACTCTGATGGGCGCGATTATTGGCGCTTGGCAGTAAAAGGATAAATGTTGTTAGATAAGCCTGTTGTATGTGGCCCCGTGAATCCGGGAGCCATAGTCAGTTGTGAGGTATATGGTTTTTTCGACCATAGCGCTGTTGTGGTAGACCACGAGAGTATCGTGGAATTGCACGGTAGTGGCTTAGTGCGGCGTGTTAGCTATCAACGCTTTATTCAACAACGCAGTGGCGAACACTTTATGGTCGCCTGTTCAGCGACCTCTACGCCTCTCCGTCAACGTCCAGAAGAAACCGTCAAGCGAGCGCTAGAGTGGGTATTTCACTTACGAGGTTACGATCCACTGAGCAATAATTGTCATCGTTTTACTTGGCACTGCTTAACCGGCCGGGATGAACCACTGACAACGTTTGCAGAATTTAACCAGCATCTGCGCCAACATTTTCAGCAAACGGTTCGCTGGTGCCGTTGGGAGGCGCTTTCTGAGCGTTCTATTTAAAAAGGGTAACGCCGTTGGACGTGATTTTGTTGTCGGTGACATTCACGGCGAGTACCAACAACTTAAAGAACAGTTGGCGGCAGTGGAGTTTGATCAAACACGAGATCGTTTATTCGCCGTTGGGGATTTAATTGATCGAGGCCCAGAATCAGTCAAAACGCTCGAACTGCTGCATCAACCCTGGTTTTTCTGCTGTCGGGGCAATCATGAAGCAACGCTATTGCGCTTTATGCGTTCACCGTCGAACGCGTTAAAACAACGTTGGATCAGCTTTGGTGGCGATTGGTTTTTCCAGTTAGCGAGCCATGAACAGCAGCGACTTAGCCAACTGATCAAGCACAACACCGCACTAGCGATTGATGTATTGTATGAGTGGGGGCGAGTAGGGATTGTCCATGCCGACGTGCCGCTGCGGAGTTCATGGCGTCAATTCATTCACCAACTGCAACAAGCGGAAGACGCCGCTATAGAGACGGCAATTTGGTCGCGAGAACGCTTTCAAGCGGTAAAACCACAGCAAGACGTTGCTGATGTTGACATCATTCTGGTTGGGCACTGTATTGTTGATGTCCCTCGTTATCGCAACAATTTGTTGTTTATCGATACTGGTGCATTCCTGCGCAAAGAAGAGCCACAACGCAAGTTAACACTTCTAGAGCTTACTCCAGCGTTACTTAATCGTTAAGTGTTTCTACCCAGTCTGCGGCTTGTTTATAAATGTTAGCAACCTCTACTTCAGGACGTTGCAACCGTTCACACGCCTGCTTAATGACCGGCCAATTGGCTCGCTCAAAGGCGTTGATCAAACTGATGAGGAATGCCAACGGTCCTTTCTTTGCCACTAATGCATCGGAAATCTTTTCGCTGATAGCAATACGTGCAAGCAAGTTTTCAATGGTATCGTTCATTATAGCGTCTAAGTTGGATAGCAGACCTGTTAAAAATGCGTGACTGGGGTCGAGCTTAGCGGTACTGAGATCATTTGCCATCATTTCGCAAAAGCGGGCGCGTAGTATTGATAGCTTTAATAATTCTTCCGGTTTTCCCGAACCCAGCTCTGAAAGGGCTATAATGGCAACAAAGCGCTGTAATTCTTTTTGCCCAAGAAACACAATAGCTTGCCGGAGCGTTTCCACTTTTTGTCGGCGTTGGTAAACGGCTGAATTCGCAAATCGTAATAATTTGAAAGACATTCCGGTGTCTTTTTCCACCGTTTTCACCACGTCAGGAATGGAGAAATTGCTTTGGCTCACCAGCGATAATAATTGGGTGTATATCTGCTGAGAGGCATTTAACGTGCGCGATTTAACCATTTCTGGGCGGGCGAAAAAATAGCCTTGGAATAAGCTAAACCCCATTTCTTTGGCACGCGTAAATTCGTCATGGGTTTCAATTTTTTCAGCGAGATAAACGCCGCTAAAGCCTTGCAAAAGATCCATTTGCTGCTTCAGCCCGTTTGCACCTAACGCTTGGAAATCGTATTTTATGATATCCGCTATTTCAATTAATGGTTGCCACGCGTCGCTATACTCAAAGTCGTCTAAAGCGATGGTATAGCCTTTTTGTTTTAGTTCTAGCACAGCTTCAACAACGGCAGCGGTCGGTGTAATGGTTTCAAGAAGTTCCACCACAATTTGGTCGTGTGGCATAAGCAATGGCAGGCGTTGCTTCAATGAGCGCGCGGTAAAATTCACAAACGCCAACGAATTTCCTGTAAGCTGTTGAATGCCTGAGTTAAATTCGCTGCCTTCGACGAGTCTTTGGGTGGCTTCGTCAAGAGAGATATCAGGAAAGGCATTTTCCGGTCCGTTACGGAAAAGCAATTCATACGCAAACAACGATTTGTCTTTTTTTAATATCGGTTGGCGCGCAACATAAAATGACACAGTGTGACCCTGAATTTTGTTATTAACTATTAGCTGTGTGTTATTTTGTTCATCATACTTCCTAATCAATGCTATGGAAAGGAGTTCTATGTCAGACGTAAATGTTGCCCTAGCTCTGGGCTCTGGAGCCGCACGCGGCTGGGCTCACATCGGTGTGATTAAGGCACTCGAAGAGCTTGGTATTAAAATCAACATGGTTGCAGGCACATCGATTGGCTCATTAGTAGGCGCCGGTTATGCATCAGGGCGTCTGTCTGAAATGGAACAGTGGGTTAAAGGCATGAACCGTTGGGAGGTATTTAACCTGTTGGATTTCGGGTTTAATCAAGGCGGCCTGATTGGTGGCGAGAAGGTCTTTAACTACGCACGTGAGCAATTTGGCGCCACCCGTATAGAAGACTTACCGATCACTTACGGAGCAGTGGCAACTGATTTGTATAGCGGTCGCGAAATTTGGTTGCGCAAAGGTGACATATTTAATGCTGCTCGTGCCTCAAGCGCGATGCCGGGTGTACTGGCGCCAACCGCATACGATGGCCGTTGGTTGGTCGATGGGGGATTAGTAAATCCAGTGCCAGTATCACTATGTCGGGCGCTGGGAGCAGATTTTGTAATAGCAGTGCACCTCAACTCACAACTCAACACCAAGTCGCTTGAAAGCCGTGCGCGCAGTATTCCGCCGCAAACAGAAGTAGAGCAGGCGGAACTTGAGCATCAGTCAGAAGACAATGATCAACAAGGGATGTTCGGGAATTTCTGGGCGCACAGCCAACACTATTACGAGAATATCGTACAGAAATTCAAAAGCAACGAGCACAAGGCACCAGGTATGTTTGGCGTAATGGCAGGGGCGATTGATATTATGCAAGAGCGGATCACCAAAGCGCGAATGGCGGGTGATCCGCCTGATATTCTCATTCAACCGAAACTCGGCCATATTGGTATTATGGAGTTTGAGCGGGGAGACGAGGGTATCGAGATTGGCTATGAAACCACCACAAGAATGAAGGACCTTATTCAAGACGAAATTGAACTTTACCGAGAGCGCCGAGGTTAAGCTACATTCGCTAAACCTAGCGTATGGCGATTAAAAAATGCCAGTCAGGGAAACCTGACTGGCATTGTTGTTTTCAGTGCCTACCGAGATGGTTATTTTGCATGCGTTTCGATAACGCGTTCCATCTCTTCAAAGGTATCCTGAAGGTCTTTATTAGGTGCTTCAGTCATACGGCTCACGACTACAACAGCGATTGTACTTAAGATAAATCCTGGCACGATTTCGTAGAGGTAGGCAGATAGAGGATGACCATCTATCATTACTGGGCCATAGATCCAGAATAAGACCGTTGCTGCCCCCACTAACATACCAGCCATTGCACCTTGACGATTCATGCGTTTCCAGAACAAGCTGAGGATGATCACTGGACCGAATGCGGCACCAAAACCTGCCCACGCATTACTAACCAAGGTTAAAATCGTGTTTTGTGGGTTCCAAGCCAGCGCAATGGCCACCAGAGATACCACGAGCACCGAAATACGACCAACAAAAACGAGCTCTTTCTGACTCGCGTCTTTATGCAAGAACGCTTTGTAAAAATCTTCTGTCAAAGAGCTTGATGTCACCAGTAATTGCGAAGAAATCGTACTCATAATTGCTGCCAAAATCGCAGCGAGCAAAAAACCACCGATTAATGGGTGGAATAAAAACTGTGAAAAAATAATGAATATCGTTTCTGGATCACTGAGTGTCATTTTAGTTTCCGCCACGTAAGCGATACCCACAAAGCCGGTTGCCATGGCACCAATAATTGAGACGAACATCCAGCTAATACCGATACGGCGCGCTTTCTTGATGTCGCGTACCGAGCGGATAGCCATAAACCGAACAATGATGTGCGGTTGGCCGAAGTAACCAAGTCCCCAAGCCAACAGTGAAATCACGCCTAGTATTGAGATGTTTTTCAGTAGCGGGTCGGATACTGACGCATCAGTAAAGAACTTAAGGTAGTCCGGGTTAATTGCGCTGACCTGTTCATTCACTGAGCTAATGCCACCGAGGTGGATATATGCCACGATAGGCACCATCACTAGGGCGACGAACATGATACAACCCTGCACAAAGTCCGTCATGCTCACGGCGAGGAAACCGCCGAAAAGGGTATAAGCACAAACTACCCCCGCGGTAACCCACAAGCCAGTGCTGTAGTCCATGCCGAATGAACTGTCGAATAGCTTACCGCCCGCGACTAAGCTAGCAGAGGTATATAGGGTAAAGAAAATAATAATTACCACTGACGAAAATAGCCGTAGATGACGTTTGCGGTCATCGAAGCGGTTAGCAAAGTAGTCTGGGATAGTAATGGAGTCGTTAGCGACCTCGGTATATGTCCGTAACCGTGGTGCAACGATGATGTAGTTAAGGTAAGCACCGATCAGTAGACCGACGGCAATCCATAACTGTGATATCCCGGCAATATAAATTGCCCCGGGTAGGCCCATTAACATCCACCCACTCATATCAGATGCGCCTGCGGAGAGTGCCGTTACTGCTGGCCCTAAACCACGACCACCTAGCATATAGCCAGAGACATCGTCGGTTGATTTCTTATAGGCGTATAAGCCGATGCCGAGCATCGCGATAAAGTACAGCGCTAAAGAAATAAGCGTGCCTGTTTCCACAATAAACTCCTGTTTTGGTTGCTCTGATAGTGACGTCTAGCGCACGTGTCACTGTTCTTTTGCGTATTTATCGACCTGCTGTTTGATATGCCCACTGGTCACCAGTAAACGCTCAATATAATCATCTGTTGGTGCATCAAACAGGGCCGCTGTTTCTTTGAACTCAACTATTTTACCATGCTGAAGCACTAAAATCTTGTCTGCAATATGTTTCACGATCTCCGCCGAATGAGAAACGAAAATGTATGAAATTCCCATATCTTGTTGAAGATCCAATAGCAGATTAATAATTTGTGCTCTAACTGATGGATCCAATGCAGCCAGTGCTTCATCAGCGACCACAATCTGTGGTTCTAACAGGATTGCGCGGGCGATTGCGACCCGTTGCTTTTGTCCTGTCGCAAGCATGTGCGGAAAAAATTCCGCATGCTCTGCTAACAGTCCTACGCGTTGCAGTACTTCTCGGATCCGTCGGCGCCGCTCAGTCGCGACTAAGTCGGTGTTAAAACGCAGAGGTTCATCTAATTGTTCGCCAATGGTTAATTGCCGGTTCAGAGAGGCATCGCTGTCTTGAAACACCATGCGAATAACCTGACAGCGTTGACGGTAATTATGCTTTTCCAAGCGCTGACCGTTGACCCAAATATCGCCACTACTCGGGGTTTCGACACCGGCAACGATTTTCGCTAAGGTTGATTTGCCGGAACTGGTTTCGCCCATAATGGCGAGGATTTCACCCCGCGCCAGAGTGAAGCTAATATCACTGAGGGCACTGACTTGCTTGCCCGGTAAGAAGTGCGCCTTATGGGTATAATTTTTACTCAGATTTTTGACTTCCAGCAGGGGGCTCATGAATCATCCTCCGCTAACGGAAAGTGGCAATGAAAGCTATGTTGTTCATGTTTGCTGACCCTTGGTACTTGCACGCATTCTTTGCGAGCTTTGGGGCAACGCGGCCCTAAACGGCAGCCAATGGGCATATGCTCGAGGGTAGGAATAGAGCCGGGCAATGTGGGTAAGCGCGATTTGTGCGGTAAATCGTCTAAACGTTGCATCGACATCCGTATCATTGAATCGGTGTAGGGATGGCGCGGATTATTGAGAATTGCGTCTTTTGGTCCTGACTCCATTAACTGCCCACAGTACAGCATGGTCACGTGCTGGCTCTCTGGGATGATTGAACCAATATCTTGCGTGATCAACAACACTGACATGTCCTGCAAATAGCTCAACCGCGCTAACAGTTTGTATATCTGCCCACGGGTACTGGATTCCATCGCGGTAGTGGGTTCATCAGCGATCAATAATTTGGGTCGGTGAGCGACTGCCATTGCAATACTCACTTTTTGCGCAATGCCTTCGGAAAGCTCAAACGGATAACTTTCCATGATACCTTCATGGTCGCGCACGCCGACCCGGTGCAACAGCCGCTTAACCCGAGTTCTACGATCGACGCGCCGGCGTAAAAACGTCCCGCGAACGTCGCCCGCAGGAATTGCCTCCGCTAATTGTTCGCCAACGGTACTATTCGGGTCTAAATAGCTATTCGGATTTTGGAAAATCATCGCCATATCGCGGCCAGACACTTGGCGCCGTTGCTTCGGCGTTAAACTCAATAAATCTTTACCATTCCACCAAAGGCGATCGGCAGTCACTGTCCAACGCGGGTTAATAAAGCCGAGAATAGCTTTTGCCAGTAAACTTTTACCGGACCCTGATTCACCCACCACGGAATGAATTTCACCAGCGTGTACGCGCAGATTCACCTTGTCTAGAATCTTCACCCGTTTACCTTTTGGCGAAGTCATTTCAATACTGAGGTTGCGAATATCCAAAAGGTACATTAGTTTTCCGTCCGTTCTTTAATGGCGGTGCGTAAACTGTCTCCAACAACGTTCACACACAACACTAAAACAAACAGTGCCATACCCGGCAGAATCATCGACCAAGGCGATAGATAGACTTGATCCAACGACCGCGCGAGCATAGTCCCCCACTCCGGCGCAGGGGCTTGTACGCCCAATCCTAAAAAGCCCAGTGCGGCAATATCCAAAATCGCAATCGACAGTGCGGAGGTAATTTGCATCACTATCATCGGCGTAATATTTGGCATGATGACGCGCAGCATCAGGTACCACGTCGGGCAGCCATTTAAGCGTGAAGCAATCACGTAATCTTTGTTCCATTCGTCGTGAAAGCTGTTGCGAACGCTGTGAACGAATTGGGGAATTAACACCAGCGTGGTTGCGATAACCGCATTCTCTAAGCCCGGTCCGAGGATAGCAATGACCACCAACGCCAGCAGTAGCGACGGAATACTGAGTAGTACATCAAGCAAATGGTTCAGCGCTGAAGCGCGCAGTCCTCGAGTAATTCCGGCGAAAGCCCCAATAGTGATGCCGACAATAGCGGCCACCAGTACAATCACTAACGGATAACCCAAGCTATAGCGCATCCCCGTGATGATCCGCGACAACAGGTCGCGGCCTATGTCATCGGTGCCAAGAATAAAACGCATATCGCCAGGTTCCGTCCACGAAGGTGGAATCGACAACGCTTGAGCAAACTGTTGATTAGCATCATAGGGCGCTAACCAAGGCGAAAACAACATGACCAACAAACCCAGTGCCAGAAAAGATAGCGCAATCATAGCTGCCAAATTAGCACTAAAATGGCGCCAAAGCTGTTGCGTCGGTGACGGATTACGCTCTTGGTAGTAAAGGTTAGTATTCAGCATAGAGTTCCTGCCTTACTTGCGGATAACGCCACGCGTGATAGAGCTCGACCAACAGGTTGATGAGCAGGATAAAGCTAGCAAAGACCAATAACCCGCTTTGCAGCACTGGGTAGTCCCGTTCATAAATGCTTTTTACCAACCAACTGCCGATACCTAAGCGGTTAAAGATGACTTCGGTGAGTAGGGCGTTGGTCATCAACACACTGAATTGTAGGCCCAATTGCCTAATTAGGGGTTGCATGGCGTTCGGTAAGGCGTGGCGGCGCATCAGTTTGAGCTCACTTAAGCCCCGCGCACGTGCTGCTTTAATATAGTTTTTATCCAGTACATCTAAAGTTGCATCACGCATGATGCGAATTAACATGGTTAGCGGCATCATGGCTAAGACAATGACCGGCAGAACCATATGATTTACCGCATCCCAAAATGCCAAGCTGGCATTGGCTGAGTCGGAGAGCATGACATCAACGAGCACCGCACCGGTGCGAGTCGGAATATCGTACAAAGGAGTGATTTGTCCGGTAATGGCAAACCAGTCATAGTGCACGGCAAACAATAAAATCAATAACTGTGCTAACCAGAACACTGGAATGGAGTACCCAGTCATCGCCGCTGATACCACCCAACGATCAAACATTGAGCGTTGATTCATTGCCGCTAAAATCCCTAACGGAATGGCGACAACCAGCGACAACAGCATGGCTAAAAACGACAACTCGATCGTCGCACCTAGGTGGATCCACAGCTGCTCAGTAACGTCTTGGCCCGTACTCATAGATACCCCCCAGTCGCCATGTAAGATTGCGCTCAAGTAGGCCAAATAGGAACCAACAGTTGGATCACTATGTTTGAATTCGGGAAATAAGAAGCCCAGACTAAAGGTTACTATTGTCAGGAGCCACAGTGTAAAAAGAAACAACAGGAAGCGCCGCAAGGTATAGCGTATCATGGCTTATCCTCCGCCTTCTTTACCAAGTCTTTACTGGCGTTACGAAAGCTAATGCCACCATAGGGGGGTAATTTAACCCCATGAATATAGTCCTGCTGCGCTTGATAGCGTACCGAGTGCGCGATTGGCAATAACGGTTGTTGTTCACGCAGTACCTGCTGTGCCTGACGATAGATTTCAGCACGGGCGTCGTTATCGTTCACGCTAATGGCTTTAATTAACAGTTCATCGAATGACTTGTTACACCAATTGGCACGATTACTACCGGTTCGCACGGCGGCGCAACTCAGCAATGGTCGAAAGAAGTTATCAGGATCGGCATTATCGGCGTACCAACCAATCAATACTGAGTCGTGCTCGCCTTCGGCCAAGCGCCGACGGAAGGTATTCCATTCATAACTGATAATATGTGCTTCGACACCGACTTGAGCCAGATCGGCTTGCATCAGTTCTGCCATCCGTTGGGCGTTAGGGTTGTAAACTCGCTGCACTGGCATCGCCCAAATGTCCATACTAAAGCCATTGGCGTAGCCGGCTTCTTTTAACAAGGCGCGAGCCTTGGCGGGATCATACTGGTAAGACGCATTGACGTCGGTATAGGCCCAGGAAGTCGGTGGTAAAATCGATCTTGCCAACTGCGCATTGCCAAAATAGATCGCTTGCACAATCGCGGCGCGATTGATGGCGTGGCTCAGCGCTCGTCGCACTCTTGGGTCATCAAAAGGCGGATGCTGAGTATTAAACGCCCAAAATGCCACATTGGGACTTACCTCGCTGAGCACACGAATATTTTCTTCTTGGCTCATTGCCGTCAGTTCGTTCACCAATGGGTAGGGGATGACGTCACACTCACGGGTGAGCAACTTCAGCATGCGTTTATTGGCATTTGGGGTAATGGAATACACCAACTGCTCAATCTCTGGCGGTTGGCGCCAGTAGTTTTCGTTACGCAGGTAACGGATAAGAATATCTTTACGGTATTCGACAAATTTGAACGGACCGGTACCAATAGGGAAGCGATCAATATTTTCCGGATGGCCTTTATCCAACTGTTGTTGAGCGTACTCTGCCGACAAAATAATAGGAAAGTCGGTGGCGAGGTTTGCCAGAAAAGAACTGTCAGGGCGAGCTAGTTTAATATCAACAGTATATGCATTAATGCGCTCGACGTCGGTGATCAATTTGTCCAAGCCGGTGGCTGTAAAAAACGGGTAAGTACCACCATTTACATCGTGGTAGGGATGACTAGCTTTTAACCAACGATTAAAACTAAACACCACGTCGTCGGCATTAAAGGTGCGACTAGGGGTAAAGTATGCGGTTTTATGAAAGGCAACGTGTTGGCGCAGGGTAAAGCGGTATCGGGTACCATTATCTAAGGCTTGCCATTTTGTTGCCAACGCCGGTACGAAACGTTTGCTTTCTGGGTCGTAATCGATCAAACGGTCATAAAGTTGTGCTGCCGTTGCGTCGACAGTGGTACCGGAGGCATCGAGTTGCGGATTAAAACTCTCTGGGTTGCCTTCTGAGCAATAGATCAAACCATTTTGTAACGGTGCTGGCGGTGTGTCCGGCTGGCAACCCGTGAGTCCGAAGACGATAGTGAGTGCGCCTAACGCTAAGCGCTGATGTGCTAACAGCTCACGCATTTAACTATTCGTTCCTTCAAGCAATTGGTATTTTTTTAAATAGCCACGCAGTTGATGGTAGGTTAAGCCAAGGAATTCTGCCGTCTTCTTTTGGTTAAACTGGTTAAGTTTGAGTGCCTGATTAAGCATTTTCACTTCATAGTCTTGGCTTTGTTGCTTGAAATCTATGGGGTCTTTCAATGCTAACTGCGGCGTAGAAGCGGAATGTGTTGGTGTCTGTTGGGGTTCACTCTGCGCGTTTTTCGGTGCATTGTCAGCGGCAACTGGCGCTTCTTCTGAAGCTGCTGCTGGCGCGCTGTTCTTCGGTCGATAAGGGCTATCGAACGGGTCCAAGATAATATCATTAACCGGCATATGCCCACTGGCGACGCGGTAGACCGCGCGTTCAACCACATTTTTTAGTTCGCGGATGTTACCGGGCCAATCGTAATCCAGTAATGTCGCCTTGGCTTTTTCGGTAAAGCCACTGAACAATTCAAACTGCAGTTCACGTGCCATCGCCACGGCAAAGTGCTCCGCCAATAGCATAATATCTTCACGTCGCTCTCGCAGTGGTGGCAGGGTAATCACATCAAATGCCAAACGGTCGAGTAGGTCGGCGCGGAATTTTCCTTGTTCAGCAAGGGTGGGTAAGTCTTCATTGGTCGCCGCAATAAGACGCACATCGGTTTTAACACTGCGGCTGCCACCCACGCGTTCAAATTCACCGTATTCTATAACGCGCAATAATTTTTCTTGGATACGTGCCGAGGTTGTCGCGAGTTCGTCGAGAAACAGCGAGCCACCATCGGCTCGTTCAAATCGACCTTCATGGCGTTTGCTGGCGCCAGTAAATGCTCCGGCCTCATGACCAAATAATTCGCTCTCTAACAAGCTTTCATTCAATGCTGCGCAGTTGAGCTTAATGTAGTTTTGCTCCCAGCGTTGCGAGAGGAAATGTAACCGCGCGGCAATGAGCTCCTTACCGGTACCGCGCTCACCGATAATCAGTACCGGTTTACTGAGCGGTGCCGCTTGTGAAACTTGTTCTAACACTTCAACGAAACTGTTGGCTTGACCAATGACGTTATCCGCTTGACGGAACCGACTCATTAATTCACCTAATTATTAGTATCTTTCACCAAGAGTTAGTCTATTTCATTATTCTTTACAAATAAAGCATTCTTTATTTTCTGGATAAATCTTTTATATTCATATGGTTACAAAAATATGAAAGTTGGCGTGATTCCTGAATGTTCTATGCCAAAGACAGGCATCGCCCGTCTCAATTCATCGCAATGAAGTTAACTATGAGAGGTAATTACGATGGGTATTTTTTCACGTTTTAGTGACATCGTGAACTCCAACATCAACTCTTTGTTGGATAAAGCGGAAGATCCAGAAAAAATGGTCCGCCTGATTATTCAGGAAATGGAAGATACGTTGGTAGAGGTTCGTTCAACATCAGCTCGACTTTTGGCCGAGAAAAAAGAATTTGAACGTCGCCAAACACGCCTGCAACAGGAAGTGAAGGATTGGGAAGATAAAGCAGAATTGGCACTCAGCAAAGCGCGCGAAGATTTGGCTCGGGCTGCATTAGTCGAGAAGCAACAAGCGGAGCAAGCGGTGCGCCAACTGCAAGACGAGCAGCAACGGATTGATGATAGCTTGGGTAAAATGAACGATGAGATTGCTCAGCTACAAGAAAAGCTGGCGGATGCTAAAGCACGGCAAAAAGCCATTGTTATGCGTCAGCGTGCGGCGAGTTCACGTTTGGAAGTGAAAAAGCAAGTGGATAGCAGCAAAGTTGACGATGCTATGTACCGCTTTGAACGTTATGAATCGAAGATTGACGATCTAGAAGCCCAAGTCGATGCTTATGATTTAGGCAAAAAGTCGTTGCGTGACGAGTTTGCAGAGCTAGAAAACGAAGGCAAAGTTGAAGACGAGTTGTCAGCGTTAAAAGCTCGCATGAAATCAAACAAATCAGAGTAATACGCGTTACTCGCGTTAAGGTGAAAGGGTATGGATATCGAGTCAATCGTCGGCATGTTAATTGCGCCAATTATCTTATTTATGATTTTTGTCGCGCCGTTTTGGGTCATCATGCATTACCGTAGTAAACGCCAGGTGAACCAAGGCTTGTCGGAGTCTGAACACGCCCAGTTGCGAGAACTCGCGGTACAGGCTGAAAAAATGCGCGAACGCATTAAGTCGCTGGAACTGATTCTTGATGCTGAGGCCCCACAGTGGAGGGAAAAAGCATGAACTTTGAACTACCCAAACGCGAGTTAAGACGGCGTCAGGACAAAGGAAAAATTGCTGGTGTATGTGCAGGCTTAGCGGACTACTTTAACATTGAAACTTGGTTAGTGCGGGTAGTGTTTTTTACCGGCCTGATATTCTCTAGCGGTTTCTTTGCAGTACTTTATTTCGCGCTATGGTTTATCTTGGATAAAGGACCTAGCGTGTTTGATAACAAGAGTGAAGGGCATGGCCCAATTCGGGTAAAGGACAAAATTTGGGCCGCCGGTGAGCCGCCCAAGCAAGCGTTCCAGGAAATCTATCAAGATTTTCAAGAGATGGAACAATCGCTACAAAAGATGGAACGTTATGTCACCTCTAGCGAATTCACCTTAAACAGAGAGTTTAAACAGCTGTAGTGAAGAGCACAGTAACAAGCACTGCTAACAGTATTAAACAACAAGCCCACGATGCTCTGCACCGTGGGCTTGATCGTCATGTAAGATTGGCGGTAACTGGATTACGCAGAGCGGGTAAAACCGCATTTATTACCGGCCTGATTGAGCAATTGTTGCATGCTAACGAAGGCGCTGCGCTAGGCTTCTTTGACGTGGTCAGAGAAGGGCGGTTAGTGGCGAGCCAGTTAACCCCATCGCCGCAATGGCAAATACCACGGTTTAAGTACGAACAGGCTATAGAAGCCCTTTGCGGGCAACCTTCGCGTTGGCCAGAATCGACCAATAGTCTCAGTCAAATACGTTTAACCCTGCGCTATCAGCCAACCGGACACTGGTATTCGCGCTGGCTATCATATCGCGATCTAACCTTAGATATTGTCGATTACCCTGGCGAATGGCTCCTGGATTTACCCCTATTAAGCCTAGATTATGAGGCGTGGAGTCAGCAACAAAGCACGTTACTGGAACGTCCTGAACGTGAACAACACGCTCAGGCATGGCTGCAGAGTATTCGCAGTGAACTGGCTTCTGAGCATTCTGCTGACGAGAGTATTCGCCGCATTGCTGAACAATATCAGCTATTCCTGGCCGCCTGTCGTGATCAATCACAGTTATGCTTTTTACAACCTGGACGAATGTTAATGCCGGGAGAGTTAGCTGGCGCACCAGCGTTACATTTCTTCCCGTGGCCGCAACAGTTTTCTTGCCCAGAGCATTGGCAACGGTTGCTCGTTAAACGTTATCAACACTATCAGCAACAGGTGATTAAGCCATTTTATCAAAGCTATTTCAGCCATTTTAATCGGCAAGTGATATTAGTGGATTTACTCGATGCCCTGCAGGCGGGTGAACAAGCCTTTGCCGACCGACAAGAGGCCCTTGCCGCTCTCTTAGAAAGCTTTAGCTATGGGGAAAACCATTGGCTCCGCCGCTTGTTCTCGGCACGCATTGAACGCGTCGCCTTGGTGGCGACGAAAGCTGACCAAGTGCCGCCGAATCAGCATCACGCGTTAGCCGAACTGTTGCGGCAGTTGCTGCTGGATAAACGACGCCAATGGCAGTTTGATAACGTTCCTCACGAGGTGTTCAGCGTGGCCTCATTGGCGGCGACAAGCGCGGGTGAAGTGGATGGCCAACAAGTGGTGCAAGGGGTTGACGAAAATGGCCAAACACGTCGGGTGGCGCCGTCGGCTTTGCCACAATCAACACCGATGGCGCAGCAGTGGCAGAAAGGCTTCCAATATTTACGTTTCGCCCCCAACTTTAGTCGCCAACAGATACCGTTGCCTCATCAGCGCTTAGACAAGGTGTTGCAGTATCTTGTGGGAGATAAATTGACATGAGTGATGAGCAGGAAATGCTTGAATTTAATCCACAGCAGCCTATGCAAGAGATTGATGTCGAGCCCGAGCAGGAAACGCTTGTCGTTGCTGAAGAACCGCTAACAGCCAAGCAAAAATCAGGACGTGGGCGTTGGTTGATACTCGGCGTTGGGTTGCTGATTGCAGCGATTTTGGCCGAGTCGGTATTACAAATCTATCAGGCGTGGCAATCGCACTGGTGGCTCGGCGCACTATGGTTAGCGGCGATTGTGATTTTGGTCGTTGTATCGGGTTATTGGGTCATTCGCGAGTGTGTGTTGCTTTACCGGTTAAAGCATCGGAGGCAATTGAAGCGCCACGATGAATGCACCTCGGATTACGCACAAGCTCTGGTGAAGCAGTTACAGCGAACGGATTTATTGCGTGAATGGCAACGTATAGATGAGGACTACTGGCAACCGCAAGAGCGGGCTGAAAGGTTGCAACAGGATATTATGCAAAATGTCGACCGCGACGCGCAGCGAGTGATCAATAAATCGGCGAGCGAAACGGCGGTGTTAGTCGCGGTTAGTGGTAATAGTCTGTTAGATGCCGTGATCATGCTTTGGCGCAACCAGCGCATGATCAGTAAGGTTGCCGCGCTTTATGGCGTTGAGCTGGGATATTTTAGTCGCATTCGTTTGTGGCGAATGATCCTCACCAATATCGCCTATGCCGGCGTCAGCGAGTTGTTAACGGATGCTGGAAGCCAGCTTCTTAGCGCTGAATTGGCCGCTAAGTTGTCCATGCGTGCGGGGCAGGGCTTGGGTGCTGGCCTATTGACTGCACGTTTAGGCTACGCTGCCCGGCAATTATGCCGACCATTGCCGGTGCCGAAAGAACGCCGAGCGCGTTTGACAGATGTGCAAACATCACTCTTGGGCGCGCTGAAAAATGCGTTACCGCAAGTTTGGCGGGCGCGTAGCAACGCGGATAATAGTGGAAAATAACCGTTACAGTTATTGTTGACAGGGAAACGCTGAAAGGAATTGCTATCGGCTGCGCAACACTGCAATCTTTAGCCCGATTCTCAGCACAATAACGTGGTAGGTTAAGCGCTATTATGGCCAATAAAAACAATAATCATAATTCACAATGGCAAGCAGCGACTCAAGTCATTCACGCGGGCGCCGTTCACGATGACCCGCACGGCGCCTTAGTGTCGCCACTGTACCAAACCTCTACTTTTACTTTTGATTCTTCTGCGCAGGGCTCAGCGCGATTTGCGGGTGAAGCTGACGGCTATATCTACAGTCGCTTAGGGAATCCGACAGTGACCGAGCTAGAGCGTCGGGTTGCCGCGCTCGAAGGGTTGCCTGCGGCTGCCGCAACAGCAACCGGTATGGGGGCTGTTTCTGCTGCCATGCTGGCATTTTTGCGCCACGGTGACCATGTGGTAATTTCCGAAGCAATCTACGGCTGCAGTTTTGCGCTATTCTCTGAACTGTTTACCCGTTTTGGCATTAGCGTCGATTTTGTCGATATGACCGACGCCAATAACGTTGCGCAGGCGGTCAAGGAAAATACCAAGCTGGTGTTCTTAGAGACACCGGCCAACCCCCATTTAAAAGTGGTCGATATTGCCGCGGTGAAAAAAGCCATTGCGGGCCGTGATATTCGGATGGTGGTCGACAATACGTTTTTGACGCCGCTATACCAGCAGCCGGCGCTGTTTGGTGCCGATATTGTGATTCACAGTGCGACCAAATATTTGAATGGTCACGGTGATGTGGTTGCCGGCGTTATTTGTGGTAGCGAAGACGATATCGCGTTAATCAAATCAACCACGTTAAAAGATATGGGCGCCACCATGAGCCCACACGATGCCTGGTTAATTTTACGGGGCTTAAAGACCCTTGATGTGCGGATGCAACGGCATTGTGAGAACGCGTTATTTGTCGCCGATTTTTTGCGTAATCACGACAGTGTAGAGCGCTTGTTCTTCCCTGGGTGCAGTGACCATGCCGGGCAGAAACTGATGCAGGGCGACAATCCGCAAATGCGTTCGGCTGGCGCCGTCATCGGCTTTGAACTCAAAGGCGATGAAGCCACCGCAAGGGCATTTCTCGATAAGCTACAATTAATCACCTTAGCGGTGAGTTTGGGCGATGCCGAGACCTTAATTCAGCATCCGGCGTCGATGACGCATTCTCCGTACACGCCAGAGGCAAGAGCGAAAGCAGGAATTTCGGATACGCTGGTACGGATTTCCGTCGGACTGGAAGCTGCAGATGACATTATTGATGATCTGCAGCAGGCGTTAGCAGGAAAGTAGAAGCAAAATTTGGTAACCTGAATAAATATTGAACGAATAATAACAATAATTTTCTAACAACAAGAGGAAGCAACAGGGCAACTTTATGGGTAAACAAAGTAAATATGTCTCAAAGCAGCCGGATGCCGACGGCATCATTCATTGGAGCGACGAGGAAAACCAAGTATGGCACGACCTTGTTGAACGGCAGTTAGCGTGTATTCCAGGGAAGGCGTGTGATGAGTACATGAAAGGACTTGAGTTACTCGACTTACCGCGTGACCGGATTCCACAGTTACACGAGCTAAACGAAGTGTTAGAGCGTGAAACGGGGTGGCAAGTTGCGGCGGTGCCCGCACTCATTCCATTTGATGAGTTTTTCCGCCTGTTAGCGAATAAGCAGTTTCCGGTAGCAACCTTTATCCGTACGCGGGAAGAATTTGATTACCTGCAAGAGCCGGATATCTTTCACGAAATATTTGGCCATTGCCCACTATTGACCAACCCGGCGTTTGCCCACTTTACTCACCAGTACGGTAAGTTAGGCTATGCGGCGAGCCCGAAAGAGCGGGTCTACTTGGCGCGCCTATACTGGTTTACGGTTGAGTTTGGGCTGCTGCAAACCGAGCAAGGTACGCGCATTTATGGCGGTGGCATTTTGTCTTCACCGGCGGAAACCGAGTACGCGGTGAACAGCGACAAGCCAGAGCGCCATCCTTTAAAAGCGTTGGATGCGCTGCGCACCCCTTACCGGATTGATATTATTCAGCCTGTCTACTACACCATTCACAGTGTAGATGAGCTATTCGAAATTGCCGACATGGATATCATGGCGCTGGTTCGTGAAGCCATGGAACTCGGGTTGTTTGAGCCGAAGTTCCCGCCTAAAGACGCGGCATAACGTATTTATTGAACATAACGAGGAGTAAATCGAATGTCTGATTTAGACAGCATGAAGTGTGAAGCTTGCCACGCCGACGCACCAAAGGTTAGCGACGACGAGTTAGCGTCACTACTGCGGGAAATCCCAGATTGGACACCTGTCACCAAAGATGGGGTGATGATGCTACAACGTGAGTACACCTTTAAAAACTTCAAACAAGCGCTGGCGTTCACCAACCGTGTGGGTGAAATTGCTGAACAAGAAAAGCACCACCCTGAATTGATTACCGAATGGGGTAAAGTGACAGTGACTTGGTGGACGCACGCTATCAATGGCCTGCACAAGAACGATTTTATTATGGCCGCGAAAACCGACACGGTGTTAGACGCCTAACTCGCGACTCGCCAACGAAAAGCCCGCTATAGCAGCGCAATGCTGTTCACTTAAGCGGAGCAGCATTGCGATTCACCGGATAGCGGGTTTTGGATAGTTTAACCGACCTTGGTCTTGATGGCCTCGGTCGGTTTTCTTTGAATAACATACCTAGGCTTCCTCT
>NZ_PIQH01000005.1 GCF_003987475.1 Idiomarina tyrosinivorans
CTCAGTGGCTTTGGCTTTATAACAACGAACGGCCTAACACGGCCATCGGAGGCATTCCGCCCAAACAATTAACGCAAGCGGTTCATTAATTCTACGAATAGCTGCTGCTTAAAATGGGGGGATTACAATGCTACCGCTCTGGGTATCGGTTCCTGAGCGCTGGGTGTCCTGGCTGGCGAGGACATCTAATTCGCCGGTTAGGGTGTTCAGATTTTAAAAGAACGAAGGCGATTAGAACGTAAAACAATGAATAATTTTAAACCGCCAAAAACCTAATTTCGACTAAACAACAAGCAAAAAAGGTTGGTTTTTAGTACCATTCCCATGCGAACGATGTGAACGAGACAATTTGTCAAACACTATAACTCATCATCGTAAGGATGGTTTATCAACGTGCTTACTATCTCTTGCTGCCTCCTACTAGCCCATGACTCATCTAGTTTCTTTAAAAGAGATATTTGTTTCTCAAAAATGATTCTTCTACAATCTTGATGAGGAATTCGGTTTCTAAGCTCATAATCAGAAGCCATTCTCTTTGTTATCCTGCTAAAGATAAAATACAGAATTTGATCTAGGTTTGAAGCTTTCTTCTTGGAAATCTCCAAACCTCGTTCAGTAGAAATATAAAAACAAAAGCCGTCTACAATTTTCACATAAGGAGTTCCATCACTCTGAGGCGAATCATGAACAACTAATAAAGATTCGGGCGCGCCGATTATTCGGCCTTTACTCCTAACCTCTTTTACAATCTCATCAATACTAACCATATCAATTCTTCTCTTTTAGATAACCATTATCAATCAATTCATCGATATCAACCCTATCGCGCAAATTTGGCAAGATTTGTTTGCCTCCACCACTTTTACCAAAAGCTGGCGCAACCTCACCTTCTATAACTGGCAATGGTTTAATAACTTCATACTGTCGATACACCCTATCCCCATTCCCCGGACCTAGGGCTCTTTGCTCAAATGGAGTACCATTGGGCGATAAAAAAGCACCGTCATTATTACCATAACGATCTAATAAAACTCCTTTTTCCAGTGTGGTAGCTTTAGGTTCTCCTAGAAAGCCTAAACTTCCAGGCCAATGAAAGGAACCATCTTGGTTTGATTGATAAAAATCCATTTCCCCATTAGCTAAATCCGTATTTTTATTTGCAGTAGACGTCTCCGAACCTTTCTCTTTGACCAGTAGATTCTTCAGTTTCTGGTAAATCGGCCTTATGACTTCGGTACCGCCTTCTACAATTTCCTTACTCGCCGTAATAACCAGCTTACGCGTCGCAACCGGTAAACCTGCCATACCTAACGCATCGGACAGCTCCATTCGCTCCAGAATGCCGTCCTGCAAACCAGTAATGATTTCATCGGCTTCAGCTTTGCGTTCAGGGTTAGAAATATCTGACGAGGGGATTGAGTTAATGTCAGCTTTTAGCTTTTCTAACGCCATTATTGCTCTAACAGGGTCAACTCCTTCCTCCTGAGAAGCCAGGATAAGAGAGCGAATTTCACTTGAATATACGATTAATTCACCAGGAAGCCCCTCACCATCTTCACCAAAGAGCGCTTCATCACCTGAAAGCCCTGCCGCTGATAGCAGCTCATCTATTTCCGCTGCAAAAGCCTGCTTATCTGCGTCTTTCTTTTCAGCACTTTTTGCATTGATATCGTTCAAATCATCTGGGAGCTCTGCTGATATCTCCTCGGCCAGCGCTAAACGCTCCTCTTCCGACATACCGGTAATACCAAGCTCATCGGTTACCGCTAAAACCTCGTCGGAAACTTCTTCCAATGCATCACTGGCATTTTCCTCAACCTCTCCCCACGCATCAGGGCTGAGCACGCTTGTCACATTGTCAGTCCACTGCGAGACTTGCTGCTCAGGGTTATCAGCAAGATTACTCAGACTGTCTATCGCCGTGGTGCTGGCGTACAGGTTGGTATTCTGGCTGTCGTCTTTGGTGACTTCCTGTGCAAGGTCGGTGTCGCGGTTTAAGTCGCTGGTGTCCTGCTCAGTGTTGTCTCTGACAACGACAGTGCCTTCACCCACGGTGGCGCGGTTTATCTGCGCTTTATCGTGGTCGCTGTAATTACCGCTTACTGTATAGTTTGTGCCGCTTTCCGTTTGGTTGGTGCTGTTGTCATCACCCATGGTGAAGCCAACGTTTAGGTAGGTGCTTTCTTCCTGGTCATGGTCTTCAATATCGCTGTAACCGAGCGTGCCGGTGCTCAGGCTTAGGTTGCCGCCGTCGTTGCCTTCTTCATCGATATTGGCAATAACCGCGCCGTCTATCTGCGTGTGGCCTTCGGTGCGTATATCCACCGAGCCGCTGCCGGTAATGCTGCTTTGCTCATTCACCCAGGCACTGGAGCCGTCGGTTTCGCCGTAGCCGACACTGGCACCGCCACTCACTCCGACACCGACAGTGATATTGGCGCTAACATCCCAGCGATCGCCTTTCACCTGCCCGGTGTCCTGCACCCAGGCCACCGTTAAGTCCCCACCTACATCCATCGCAACGTCCGTACCGGCCAGGTTGCCGCCTTCAATCACGGTGTCGTTGCCACTGGTGACGCTCAGGTTATTTCCGGCTGTAATGTGGCTGTTGCTGTGAGTGATGCCTTCGCGGTCTAACTCACCTTCGCCCATGGCCATATTGGCCGTAAAGCCGATGCCGTCAGAGCCAAAGTTAATGCCTGCCCCGGCTAAAAATGAAGATGCTCAGGCAGGGCAAACGGCGTCCGATATGAATGCTGTTTGCCCTGCCTGAAAAAAATTCTGATTTTAAAAGAACAAAGGCGATTAAAAACCAGACATAGGTTGTTTTTTAATTGCGCTTACATGTGAACAGGATACCTACCAGTCGCCAACAAAAAGTATGCTCAAAAATGCAATCACGGCTATCACAAAAATACAGGTGCGAGCAGCTTGAAGCCTCATATTGCTAGCATCAAAATATGCACTCCCAGTAGCCATTGAAAGCGATCGATTAAATAAGTAGGTCCAAATAATTAAAATAGCGTAAAACCCAACAAACTGAAGCACACCATCGACCTGAAAAACAAAGTATTTCAGGTACGAAACAACAAGCCACAAAGTCCAGGCTAAAATAACGACAAAGACTCTTACCTTAAAAGGAATCCATTTGTCGGGCCAAATAAAATCACTCGCCTTCATCATCGTCCTTATTGACTAGGTTATTTAGATTTTCTCGTAAAGTAGAATCATCAGGAATAAAGTCTGTGTTCATTTCATGAAAATCAGATAAATCAAGCAACGTATTCACCCTCACTCCAGTGCGTTTACCCAATGCATCAAACCTAGCTTTGCTTAAATAACAATCAAAGTGAGTTAGTTTTTAGTGCCATTCCCATGCGAGCGACGTAAACGGAACACCCTCCTAGAATCTGAGCGCATTCCGTCACTCATAATACTTTGCAGCAAATAACATTTCGGCAAAGAGTTTCCAGTATTCACCATCAACAGTTAGATTTTTCCTTTCCCCATAAAGACCATCCATATCATCTACCCAAGCAGACATCGCTTCCAAAAATGAAGACAAATCGTCATTTTCCCACTGAGCTTTATTTTTTTTCAAATCATGGACTAAACTCATAATAAATTTTGATAAATCACCTTTCGTATTCACCTTATTTAATTCGCCCAACAAATTATTGTCCATTACTTTCCTCCACGAATTCGAATAGACTTCCCGTCAGTCTTGCTTGTAAACTTATAAGACTCATTTGCTATTTCCTCTGCGGTTGCTGGTACCGTCTTTATTGGCACACCAGCATCTTGGAACGCCTTCAAACGACGATTATCTAAAGAGTATGTTTCCCCGTTTTTTTCAAAAACACGAATGGCAGGTACCTTTTCTGCAGAAATTTCTCCTGACTTAAGCCCTTCCACTAGTTTCTCAATGCTTTGACCATCTTTAAATGAGTTCTTTATGCTATCTTGAGTGAATTTTATTTTGTTTGGATCTGCCTCTTGTACAGTATCATTAAAGACCAAATGATCACTCCAGTGCCCGTCCTGCACTGGGGAGCCTTCAACTGAGGGTAGGCTCGCACCGGGCTCATAACCACCGGCTTCCCCCGGTATTTCCGGCGGTGTATTATCCAGTACTGTCGTGCCGGGTGAATCCTGTACAGGATTCGGCATGGCGATTACCGCTGGCTCATCCGCCGCCTGGAATCCGCCGCTATTGCCCAGGGTTCCTTCGTTAAAGTCATTCACAAAGGCCGTAACGGTATCGTTAATACCGGCTCTGGAATCGGCCGGTAAGCCCTGTGTCAGGCTGGCGCGTTTTTCATAGATTTCATTGAACGCATGGTAATTATCTGAGCCTTCTTCAATCAGAGCAGCTTCTTTTACCTTTAACGCTATCAGCTCATTAACCACATACTCCGTATTAATAGTGTCAGGGCTGTTCGTTTCACCTCCCATTAACCCATTAATATCGTTAAATAACTGCTCTACGTCCTGTGCAAATTGCCGTTTTGCATCTTCATCGCCTGACGCAGCCACAATGCCCAGAGCGGCCAGCCCCAGGCCGGCTTCCGCAGCCGGAACAGCAGCGAAAATATTGTGGTCGAGGCTACCCTGATTTTCACTGTCATAGGCCTTTTGGTTTTCCGATATTAAATTCAGGTTAGTCAGGACATCATCCGCAGTTGTCCCGAAGCTATGACTGTTCCCGTCAGCCAGACTGGTATCATTCTGTGCAAAGTTAAAGCCCAGATAGTCTTCCGTGGCATCACCCATAATACGTGCGTATTCGTCACGATTTTTATGGTACGTTTCGGTCTGCTCCGCATCCGGATTTTGCTGGTTATCCAGATAATGCTGGGTTTCATGGCCGACGGTGTTTACGGCGTCTGAGGCGTTGTCGTGAGCGGCGTCGTTCACATACACCGTGTCGGTGTCGCGCGAGTGAGCACCGGCTACCTCAGCAAACAGTGAGTCGTTCGACATCAGTACTTTAGCTTCGGTGGGGTCAACGTCCATATAATCGGCTATTTCATTGACCAGTGCGGTATAAGCCGCCTCCTTCTGTTCGAACGTAGCATCACCGTCTGATAACGTTTTCACATGTTCAGCATTCGCCGGGTTTTGAGTGAAGTTCTTGGTCGCCGTGAAGTAGTCCTGCTTGTTACCCATGTGGTCACGCAGGGAGTCTTCACCCTCACCAGAGCCGGTTAGCGACACGCTGTCCGCGACCACGTCGATAATGGAATCGCCCATAATTTCGGTGCATTTGGCGTCTTCCGCTATCTGTTTTCGCCCGTCTTCACTCAGCAGCCGGTGGTCGACCGTCAGGTCGATGTTGCCCTGCTGGCGGTCAACGTCGTAAATCTCTTTGTTGACGGCCGCGACATCACGGTTAACGCCTTCCAGTGAGGTGTCTTCGCCATCAGCGTGCTGTTGTTGTGGGTGGTTTGTTTGTCCTGCTGCTTGCTGCTGTTTAAGCTGGCATTCACTGTCGGCCCGCCGGCCGCACCCCAGACTGTCTGCGCAACGGTCATACTGCCGCTCTGGGTATCGGTTTCTGAGCGTTGCGTGTCCTGGCTGGCAAGGACGTCTAATGATGCACTAAAACGAAATAAGCATTTTACCTCACGGCATAATATAAATCTGTCATATGATTTTTAGCGGAGTAAGGGAGCTTCTCTAAGCGAATTTGTTTATTAAGCCAAACAAAAATCACCTTGGCATCCCCTTGACTAAATAAGCTATCAAACTTATCCAACAAGGGATCATTTTCCTTCTCTAGCTCTAACTTGATATCTAACAATATCTTTCTCTGCATATTATTCATATCAGTTGGACTTCACCCGTTGCCATCTGCAAACCGAACTCAACATCTACCGCACCTGGTACAATCAAATTCGGACACATTCTAACCTCAGCGGTTTAACGCCGGCTGAAGTCTGGTACGGCAAACGGAATAAAAATGCAGATCGAGCACAATGGGTCAACTCGTGGCAAGGGGTGCTTTGTGGCTATTATTTTCCGGAGTAAAAAGTGAAGATTCTCAGGCAGGGTAAACAGCGTTCATAGTGAATGCTGCATTCCCCTGCCTGAAAAGTAAAAAACCAGGCTGTAAAAGAACAAAGGTGATTAAAAAAACAAACCAAAGAATGCTTTTTTAACCGCCAGAAACTTAGCTTTGCTCAAATAGCAAGCAAAAACAGAGTGAATCTTAGTGCCATTTCTATGCGAACGATATGAACGGGACAACGGGGGCAATTGAAAAGTAAACCTCAGGTTCCTTTCTTAACCACCAGAAATTTAATTACGCTTGATATCAAGCAAATCAAGTTGATTTTTCAATGTACAAACTAAATAAACGGAGAGTTTAGAAAGAAATACCTTATTCTTCATTAAGCCATACACTCTCAATCCAAGTAGCTAAATCAGGCCAACGCTCATCAGTCGGCCCATCATGAGACCAGTAACGAACGTCCCCATCGGCCGTTATACAATAATAATTGCCATTATCTTCGCAAATTGGTAACCAACTCTCAGGTACTCCCTCTTGCCAAGCATTCTTTGCTATTTTGATTAACTCTCTTGGGCTATCCATTTCATCTGTAACCCTCAAAGCATCTTTACCATTCAAAATACTGTCACTTGCTTCTTTCAAAAAAAGCCTATAGTCATCAGGGAAGCAAAACCCTAATTCATTATCATATAGATCCAAAGTCTCATCGTTTGGAAGAGTCTGAGCCTTGGGTAACACAATTCTATTTTTTTTTAGTTCGTTAATAGCATTTATTATATCTGTAGGCATATACATTAGTCTCCTTAATCAAAGTCAGCAGCTCTTTCTTTCCAATACTTTTTTTCTCCATTTATCAAATTCAGCTCGATTAATTCCCGATGGAATATCCGTTCCTGAATTGATATGGATAGTTTTAGAGTTTTTCTGATGGAAAGTTTGTGTCACCTCAGCTACTGGCCCATCTTGGGTTTGCAGCATATGGTGAATATTTATTTTTTGGCCGTCTGGGCCATATGGAGCCAGCCCATTCTCCATCAATTGCTTATTACTCATTCCAGTCTGGACATCTATTCGCGCTGAATCGATCAGATCGTCCCGTTGGTATACCTTGTTTCCGCTAAAAGTAATAGGATCAGATGACCAATACTGCCTATCATTTCCAAAATAAAGACTGTTTTCAACATTATTCGGAGTTAATTTTTTATCAGGAGAAAGTTTACCTATTCCACCAACCCGACCAACCGGTAACAGCCCCACATCCAGCGCAAAGCCTAAGTCCGTACTCATTTCGGTGCGAGCACCGCTGAAATAGTCGCCCTGCAGGTTATCCAGCGCGGCGTTTATCTGGCCGTCTTCCCGCTGCTCGAAAATGCTGGAGATAGTGCCTTCAGGTTCGTTCAGCATTTGCTGCATTCCCAGCGACGCGTTTTGCGCCGTGTCAGCCGGGTCTGAAATCATATCAGCCACTCCCTGCACCATACCACCGCCGGTATCCATGAAACCGGCAAAGGCACCTAAGGCTGCATCTCCCACATCGGACAGAGACTTATCGGCTGCAAGATTCTTATCGTAGAACTTCCATTGCTCTGAGTACTGGCTGGTTAAGCCCTCACCCTCCCGGGTTCGGTCATTGTACTCTGGGGTGCGCTCGTCCTTATAAGCAATAAGGCTCTGCTTCACCTCTTCTTTCGTGTAAGTTTTGGGAGCGGCATCGGTGGATGCAGGCACATCACTGTCGGGATACTCCGCATAGACATCACCCTGCTCAACCAAGGCTTCCTCTAAATAATACTATCGATAACAGCTAGCTCAAGCTGCTCTACGCAGGTATGTTAAAAGCGTCTGACCGGTGGTCGCATCCGGTGCAAAACTGGAACCTAACCCTGTCGCAACTAACCTCCGCTTCGACGGCCGACTGGATGCTCACATCGACCTATGAAAACTTGGTTGACACAGAATATTGAACACCCTCAAGATCGGATTTAACCGTGCAATCAGCCATTTACACAAAATCTTTTACAGTCTCCATTAAACCAAGTCAGCAGTTTAATTTTTAACCTTGTTTAATTCGTTGTAAGCCTGCCCGTATATCCTATAGCTAGTAAATATTTTATCCGTGTTTTCCTCTAACCAATCTAAACGTCCATCAAGCGTCGCATCGGAATAACCTTCATACCCGATTTTTTGAAAAGCTCTGGATAACAACCACAAGACATACTCATGAGTGTGACCTTCAGAATCGGTATGAACTAACCACAAACCATAGAGAGAATGATTATATCTCTCTCCTTCAAATATAATTTTCCAACCATCGTTTCCCAAAAATTCGGCAGTGTAATCATTGTCCTTAGTCAACTGAAACCCCAATTTCGGTAAGCGTTCTAACAGTAACTTTAAATGCTCTTGGTAAGCTGGAATCATTTTTAACCCTCTTTCTTAACCATTTTTTTAGTAACTGGATCATACTCATAACCACTTTCAATTAAGTAATCATACTCTCGACCAAAACCTGTCCTTTCAACGGTTCCATCTGCAAGCTCACGATTTAACACACTCGGAGTAGGATCTGTAGCAAGCACGATATCATCCCCGCGACTTATCGCTTTATCCAAAAATGGTTGATTCACTTCTTTCCAAAATTGCTCTGGAGTTTGATAATAGTCGGGGGGAGCGTTCAAAATATTAAATGAGCCATCTTTAGCTTCAAAATTCATTGTTGAAGGATATCTCAAGTCATCAATAATATGTTGCATATCAGATCTGTAGTTTCCTAGAATCGTCGTAGTCGCATCAGGGTTAGCAACCAACTCCAGGCCACTTGTTGTTTCAAAGTCAACCTTATTATCAATCTGCTTGTAAAAGTCTCCCGTTACGCCATAAATATTCGTTCCAGCATAAAAGTCACCTTCCCCTGTTTGATCAAACGAAACATCAATCTCCCCATTATTCGGAGTTAATTTTTTATCAGGAGAAAGTTTACCTATTCCACCAACCCGACCAACCGGCAACAGCCCAGCATCCAGCGCAAAGTCTAGGTCAGTACTCATTCCGGTACGGGCGCCGCTGAAATCGTCGCCCTGCAGGTTATCCAGCGCGGCGTTTATCTGGCCGTCTTCCCGCTGCTCGAAAATGCTGGAGATAGTGCCTTCAGGTTCGTTCAGCATCTGCTGCATTCCCAGCGACGCGTTTTGCGCCGTGCCAGCCGGGTCTGAAATCATATCAGCCACTCCCTGCACCATACCACCGCCGGTATCCATGAAACCGGCAAAGGCACCTAAGGCTGCATCTCGATAATCGGACAGAGACTTATCGGCGGCAAGATTCTTATCGTAGAACTGCCATTGCTCTGAGTACTGGCTGGTTAAGCCCTCACCCTCCCTTGTGCGGTCATTGTACTCTGAGGTGCGCTCGTCCTTATAAGCAATAAGGCTCTGCTTCACCTCTTCTTTCGTGTAAGTTTTGGGAGCGGTATCGGGGGATTCAGGCACATCACTGTCGGAATATTCCGCATAGGCACTACCCTGCTCCATCAGCGCTGCCGCCAGATAATCCAGCGCGGTCTCATCGCTCTCACGGCCGTTTTCTTCAAAGGTACTGCTCCAGCTGGCATCCAGATGGCTGAGCAGCTCTTCGGCCATGCGTTTTTCTGCGGCCTCTTCGGTTATCCCCTCTTTCTTTGCCATCAGCGGAGCCATTTCCTCAATGGCCTGCATTTCTTTTGACTGCAGCTGACGATAATCCACCTGCGCATTGCCCACAGCATTGGCGTGTTGTGTGCCCTGCCGTACGGTATTGCTGCCCGCTAAGTCATCCGTACCCACATTGGCAAGCCCGCCGCCCGTAGCCTGGTCAATGCGGTTGGCCAGCTGACCACCGACCAAATTGGCGATGGCTTCCTGTGCATCGTCGTTTTCACCGCCGGTTCGCAGGGTTACGGTTTCATACACTTCATGGCCAAGGGTGTTGGTCATGTCCTTGCCGTCGGTGGCGTTGTCGACATTCACGTAAATTGTGCCGCGCTTGCTATGGCCTTCTTCGGTTACCGTCGCACCTTTAACATCACCCAGCACCGTGTCCCGCAATGAAACGCTGGTGGTTTCCGAGCCTGCGTAGAAGTGAATGTCGCCCGGGTCGATACCGAACTTTTCCTGCGCCCTATGGCCCAGCTCGGCCTCGGCGGCTAAACGCTGGTCCGGGTCGTCACTGGTCAGTCGTGCCAGTAACGCCTGACCTTCGGCAGTGCGCGTCAGGTCATTTTTCAGCTGCGTCATTTTGTGAGTGCTGTCGAGTGACACCCAGAAGTTGCCCACGCCCAGGTCTTTGTTGGTCGCAACCGCTGCACCGGCGTTGTAGGTATCCTCCAGTGCGTCGGATGTATTCTCACCCACCAGCCCCCAGGCATCCGTGCTGGCCACACTGACAACATTATCCTTCCACTGGTTAAGCTGCTCTGAAGGGTTTTCCGCCAAGTTCGTCAGGCTCTCTGCCGCCGTGGTGCTGACGTACAGATTGGTATTCTGGCTGTCGTCTTTGGTGACTTCCTGCGCAAGGTCGGTATCGCGGTTTAAGTCGCTGGTGTCCTGCTCAGTGTTGTCTCTGACAACGATGGTGCCCTCACCCACGGTGGCGCGGTTTGTCTGCGTTTTATCGCGGTCGCTGTAATTACCGCTTGCTGTATAGTTTGTGCCGCTTTCCGTTTGGTTGGTACTGTTGTCATCACCCATGGTGAAGCCAACGTTCAGATAGGTGCTTTTTTCCTGGTCGTGGTCTTCAATATCGCTGTAGGCAAGCGTGCCGGTATCCAAGCTTAAGTTGCCGCCGTCGCTGCCTTCTTCGTCGATATTGGCGATAACCGCGCCGTCTATCTGGGTATGGCCTTCTGTACGAATGTCCACTGAGCCGCTGCCGGTAATACTGCTTTGCTCATTCACCCAAGCGCTTGAGCCGTCGGTTTCGCCGTAGCCGACGCTGGCGCCCACAGTGGCTCCCGCACCAACAGTGATGTTCGCACTAACGTCCCAACGCTCTCCGCTGACTTTGCCAGTATCTTGAACAGAAGCTAATGTCAGGTCACCACCAACATCCATCGCCACGTCCGTACCGGCCAGGTTGCCGCCTTCAATGCTCGTATCATTACCACTGCTTACGGTTAGCGCATTACCCGCAGTAACATGACTATTCGCATTAGTCACTCCTTCTCGGTCTAAATCACCCTCTCCCAGAGCGACATTAGCAGTGAAACCCACACCCTCAGAGCCGAAATTCATTCCAGCTCCAGCACTTGAGTGGCTATCTTCGCTATCGCTGCTGTACTGGTTCTGTGCAGCTTCTATAACAATGTCATTAGCTGCCGTTAACGAAACATGTCCTTCTCCATTAACATCACTGCCAACAATCGTTAAGTCATTTTTGGCGTTTAGGTCAACATTCCCGCCTGCGCTTAGCTGACTTCCCGTACTACTTGACTGCTGGCTGTCTAAATCACTATCCGCTTGGTTATAACCTGCGGTTAAGCTGACATTGGTGGTTCTTGCATCAAGGTTGAATCCAGTTTGCAAGTAGTCCGTTTCATATTCACTCTGCTGGCTATTCTGGGCATCCGCAATAGTGATATCCTTCGCGCTGATCGCCAAATCGTTGTCAGCGGTTACATTCGCTCCCTCAAGTAAAGCGTTCCCGCCAGCACTGATGTTGATGTCACTTCCTGCCGCGAGGCCGCTAGACTTCGCGAGGCTTTGCTGTGATGTATCAGTGGTCGTCTCGGTTGTTTGGCCTAGGTGTGCTCCTGCACTCGGACCTGCATTATTGAGCGTTTCTGCGGCTTGCAGGACTGAACTCGCTACACTGACAGCATCGCCTCCCTGTCCAAGATTGCTAATCGCATCAACGGTAGTTCCAATATTGTAGTTCGCACTCACAGTTAAACCGTCACGTGTATTGCTACTCTCGGTCTCTTGGTTAAACAGCTCCTGTGCCGTAACAATATTAATGTCATTGGCTGCGGTCAGATTGATATCTTGCCCAGCTTCAACGTCGCTACCAGAAATGAGTAAGTCTCTTCCTGCATTAATCTGAACAGTGTTTCCAGCGGTGAGTAAGCTGCTAGTTTGCGTCACACTCTCGTTAGAAATCGTATCTTTTTGCGTATCATCACCGGCAAAAATACTCGCGGTATTAATATCTGCACTAACACCGATGCCCGTTTTGGTCTCTGTTTTACGACGAGAATTGGCGCTGCTACTCTCACCAGTCGCTATGTTGACATCGCGGTCAGCATCGAGTTGAAGAAGGTTTCCTGCGGTCAGTTCCGAGCCAACAACATTCAGATCGCGACTTGCCGCGAGTGCCATATTGTCAGTCGCCCTAAAAGTACTGCCAACATAGTCGGTTTGGTTGGTGCGGTTTTCAGACGCTGTTTCTTTAGCAACCGACAGGAAGTTATCGCTGAAATCTAGGGTCAAACCATTGCTACGGCTCTCTTGGTAAAGCGAACGGGTTTCCGTATCGCCTAAAATATTAATATCTGCCGCATGCGCATCTTCATTTCCAAAACCGGCTTGCGCATTAATATTCTCCGCGCTCAAACGTCCTGCGAGAACGTTAATGTCATTTTGCGCAAGTAATGCGATGTCACCATTTGCGCTAAGTTCTGAATGCCCTAGATATTGAACATCTGTTTCAGTCGTTTCACTTGAGCCAAATAACCCGCCAAATAAGCTCTCTTGTTCTGAGTGGGTTTCTGCCTCCCATTCTTCGCCAGAAACGATATTTAACTCACCATCGGTATAAGCAACAACATCGCCGCCAGCCTGTAACTGAGTTCCCTCTAAAAGCACATCACCAGAGTTATATAATGCCAAACCGTCATCTGATTGATGTGCATTTAAGCTAATATTGCCGCCCGCTAAGACAACCGAGCCTTGATGGTCAGCACTATAAGTTTCATCAACGGTAACCGTTTTCTTAAAGAAACTTTCACTCGTATGTTGCTTGCGGTCTTCATGATATTCAACGACGCCCAACAGGTTCATCTCATTGCCTGCCGTCATTTCAACATCACCACCCGCGAGGAACTGAGCGCCTTCCGATTGCAGGTTGTTACCTGCAGACACACTAAGGTTGCCGCCGGCTTCCATACTCACCACGTCGTAAGTACGGTCCTCTTCAATGTCGTAGCCACCATCGAAATACCACTCATGACCGCTGACATCTTCGACGGCGCTTAACAGCACATCATTGCCCGCTTGCAGACTAATATCGCCAGCGGCAGCAAGGTCGGTACCTTGTAAGTCGATATTGTTACCCGCATTCATCATCAGGTTATCTGTGGAAACAATCTCCGGGGCATCTTCGATATCGGTATAGGTACGGCTATCGCCATTTTTGAATTCAAGCGTGTGTTGGGTGAATTCAGTGCGGTTAATAATGTCTCCGCCCGCATTCAGGAGCACGTTGCCGCCACTTAGCAGGTTCTCATTCACTAAATCTTCGCCGGCACTGACACTTAGAACATCACCACCAATCACTTCGCCCTGGTTGGTAAAGTTGCCGCCGATATCCAGATAAAGGTTGTCACTGGTTAACGATTGGGTATTGGTAAAATCGCCTCCGAGCTCCAACCCAAGCATGTTGTCGCTATCAAAAAAGCCATAGGTACCTAGGTCTAAGCCTGCTTCACTGCTTAGTAATAAGCCATCACCTGCGGAAATGCCGCTATCGATAGATAAGCCTGAGTCGGCGTTGATATCGACAACACCACTTGCGCTCAACGTCACGCCGTCATCCAATAAGTCCGCTTGACTGATCGCACTGTATAGGCCAGCTTGCCCTTGATTGATTGCATCGCCATCAAAACCAAGATCGTCGGTTAATACTTGAACCTGCTCTTCGGTGAGAAAGACATTTTGTGCGTTGTTTGCATAAGTCCCGTTGCTTGGCGCTTGTGCCTGCTGTTGCTCGGCAATCGTATTTTCTTGTGTGTCTTCCAGACGCTTAAAAATCACATCCGGATTTTGATCCGCATCATCTGCATCGGCGATTTCCGCCACTCCACTAGGAGAGTTTTCGGAGACCGGTGCTGAAGGCACTGCATTAGTAGGAACTTGGTTGTTATCCGCGAGGTTAAGCTCAGTAAACCCAACAGTTTGTGCCATTGACGGATCTAACGGCCCGTTGACTCTTCCACCGCTATTTTTCCAGAGTTTTCCAGAGGGTTTATCACTGCCACCAGTGCCAGATTGCTCGCCAAGGTCTTCAATATTGCGGCGAACAATTGGAATCTCTTGAGTGTCACCAACTTCGCGTGTGACCGTGGGCGGCTGTTCTACACCGGTATCGGTGTCTACATCTTGGATATCGCGGCGAACGAGCGGAACTTCTTGGGTGTCGCCTACATCGCGTGTGACCGCCGGCAGTGTTGCCGTTCCCGGATCGGTACTCAGATCTTTGATCGTTCTACGGGCAATCGTGACCGTTTCTGCTGAGCCTGTATCTTTCGAAATCTCGTCATCCGTATTCGCTATTTCGGTACCGCTACCGGATTGATTAACTTCTCGTTGCGCCGAGTTTGTTGTAGTCGCGTTACCATTATCGCGGTAAACGGTGATATTCTGGCTACTACTAGTTTGCGCAGACGGTCCACGAGCAGCCGTTCCTTTGCTACCACTCGCTTGGGTATTCACTGAAGAGGCTTGGGTATCGGACGGGCTAACATCATTTAACACCAATGATCCGGATAAGTTTCCGCTAATATTTCCCGCGGTTACGGTGCCATATTTTTCGCCTTCTACGTAGTTAACTTCCGTGTATTCTTCAACAAAGGTTTCATTGGTTTTAACAAGGTTTTCCTCGTTAGAGCATGTTTCAATTGTCGATCCTTTTAGATCAGCTCCAGGACAGCTTCCCGTCCACCTCTCCTCGTAAACCTCAACAAAGGTTTCATCTCTACTTTCGGCTGAATTATTGGTAAAACTTTCTCCTGAAAGCACTAAATTTCTAACAGCAGAAATTGTTCCAAAATCGTTGGTGATAGTTCCGGTTAACGCTAAATCTCTTCCGGCCGCTATTAAACCCACTTGTCCATCAACGGTTGCCTCATAAGTCGTGGTTGTCTCGGTAACTCGTTGTCCCTTCCACACTTCGATTTCTTTATATGCTGGAGCAACATTCGTGAAGCCATCGGGATAACTGGTGGTAGTTACGGGGTCGCTAGCAGAATAAGAGAACGTTCCCACATAGGTATTGAGGATTTCGCCACTGATGCTCATATCGTTGGCAGCGGCAATGGTTCCACCGTTATTAGTGATTTTCGCGCCGGTGATTATCGCATTATAATTTGAATAGATATTACCGGTATTGGTTACATTGCCATCAAGATTGAGTAAGTTGCTGGCAAACAACAAATTGCTATTATTTATGTTGCCGCTAACATCTAGAACATTTGCGGCAGCTAAGGTGCCACCATTATTGACGGTAGTTGCGTCAACAGTTAACGAATTGTTGCTGCTAATAACTCCGCTATTAACTAGATTGTCAGCAGAAATACTGGCACTGTCCCCAGCACGCAACAACGCGCCTGAACGGTTAGTAATATCGGAGGCCGTTAATGCTAAACGGCCATTGGTTACAACCGTGCCGCGATTGTCGATATCGGCCTGTGTTGATAGGCTGATATCACCTACCGCACTCATATAATCCGAGTCAGTTAACGAAATATCCTGACCACTACGTAAATTGATATTTCGCGCTTGAATAGTTCCTACTGATAACGCATTTGCGTCAACGCCAACAGTGCCATCAGATTGCAGAGAACCATTGCTATTATTAAGTGTGTGCGCGTCTATTGTGAGCGCTTGAAATCCTGACGTGAGCCCACTGTTCGTGAGGGTACCGTCAGTGTTTATTGTGACCCCAGCAGAGCGGCTGGCTAGGGTCCCACTGTTGTTTAGGCTCGTTGCCGTTAATAGTAATGTGTCGGCAGCAGAGACGGTGCCGCCATTTTGAATGGCTCCGGCACTATCAAGAAGTATTCCCCCATTACTCAACAGCAAAGCATCACTACCGCCACTGTTAATCGTAGAGGCCGTTATCGATAGACTTCCTGAGCCACCCAATAGAATTGAACCGTGGCGATTATCCACGGCAGCGGCTTCAATCGACAAGTCGTTTCCACTTGCCGCAATATAGCCATTTACATTAGCCAGATCGTTTGCAATCAAGTGGCTGTCAGCGGACGAAAAGCCAACGATAGACCCATCAGTATTATTAACGTTTCCGCTACTAGCAATATCGAACTGCCCCGCAATGATCGAACCAGAGCGATTATCCAAACCACCGGAGGTATCTAGAGCTAAGCTACCGTTAGCTTTAATTGATCCTGACTGCTGATTAATACCGCCTGCACTGGTCACCGTTAATACTTCACCTGAGTGGGCTATCAAGCCTTGCTGGTTATCCAACTCACCACTGCGGGTGCGCAGGGTCATGTGGTCGCTGGTGGCTTGTATCACGCCGTCGCGGTTACTTAACTGCGCGGTGTCGATGAGTGTTGCGCCACTGCCGGTGGAGGTCAGTACCCCATTATCATTATTCAGGGTATTGGCTTGCAGTTGCAGCGCCTGCCCTTGGATCTGCCCGCTGTTGGTCACATCGCCTTGGGTATCAATGGTCAGGGTGCCATCACTGAGTAAGCTGCCGCCTTGGTTATTCAATCAGTCTCAAGCGCCAATACACCGATACTTTGGATCAAGCCTTGCTGGTTATCCAACTCACCACTGCGGGTGCGCAGGGTCATGCGGTCGTTGGTGGCTTGTATCACGCCATCGCGGTTACTTAACTGCGCGGTGTCGATGAGTGTTGCAGCACTGCCGGTGGAGGTCAGTACCCCATTGTCATTATTCAGGGTATTGGCTTGCAGTTGCAGCGCCTGCCCTTGGATCTGCCCGCTGTTGGTCACATCGCCTTGGGTATCAATGGTCAGGGTGCCATCACTGAGTAAGCTGCCGCCTTGGTTATTCAAGGCACTGCTCACCTGCATCGTGCCTTCGGTATACAGCTCGCTGTTATTGACCAAGGTGCCGTTGCTGCGCGCCAGGGTCATGCTCTGCTTGGCATACACGCTACCCGCGCCATTAACGCTGTTTTCAATCCGCACATCCCCGGCACTGGCAATACGGCCACCGCTGTTGTCGATCGTGCCCTGATTGCCCAACAACAACTGGCCACTGCCTGCGTGGATCAGTTGGCCACTGTTACGCAGATCACCGCCCAGGCTCATACTGTCGCTGCTGTTATGCAGCACGCCTTGGTTGGTTAGCTGCGCGACATCCAGCACTAAGGTCTCTGCGCCGGTATCGGCATTCACCAACACCCCGGTGTCGGTATTGAGCAGCTGCTGACCTTGGTAATTCCCGCGGTCGCTTTCTATCCGGCCGCTATTCTCAAGCAAGTCAAAGCCTGTCACCGCAACGTCGCTGGCCGCCACCGTACCGGTGTTGGTAAAGGTATCGGTGTCGATAGCCAAACTCGCGTCACTGTACAGCAGGGCATCGTTGGTGATGTCGGTCACGGCTAATGCCAGTTGCTCGGTCGCCGACAGCGTACCGGTGTTAATGAGTTCTGCAGCGGTTACCTGTGCATTTTTTGCTGCGATCAGCCCTTCGGTATTCCTCACAGACAAAGCGTGAATATCAAGATCAGCATCGCTACTGATTTGGCCTTTCTGGTTAATAACTTGGCGTGTAGCTATTTTTAACGCCTGTTTTGCCTGAATGGCACCTTGCGTGTTATCAACGTTGGCACTGTTAATGTGTAAGTCACCAGCAGAATAAATATCGCCGCCGTTGTTGGCTAAATCACCAAGCACAGAAAGTGCTAACCCATCAGTACCTTGCTGGATAATTTGGCCATAACGGTTATCTAGCGTAAGGTCACTTAGCATCAACCATTCACCATGGCTTTCAATAACACCGCGGTTGGTTAATTCATCGGTTGTAAGCTGCAGTGACTGGCCGTTGGTTCCAACCGTCAGTAGCGTACCCAGGTTTTCAAAAGAATCAGCGCCGAGGTTCGCGTAGATCCCTTCTAACCGCGCATTCTCGCCATTGCTTAACGTCGCGGTGTCGACCTGCAGTAATCCTGCGGTAATAACCCCCGCCTCACCATTCGTTAACCGATCCGAAAGAATTGAAAGTTGGCCATCAACAGAAACAATTCCATGGCCGTTATCAAGATTCTGCGTTGCAATGCCCACGTTACTGTTAGCGACAATTTGGCCACTTACATTCGTCACACTGTCGTTAGCAATAACCGATAGCGCGCCTGCGCCATTGTGAATAACCTGACCACTATTGTTGTTTACACTCTCAGTTGTTAATAAGGCATTATTGCCAAACTGCAAAACGCCTTGGTTATTCAGGTCACTAGCAGCGATCTCGGTATTACCCGCCGCAAACCAAACCCCTTTGTTATCTAAAGTCTCAGCAGCCGTAATTTGCGCTGAACCATTACTGACAACATACCCTTCTTCAACGGCTATATCGGTGCTATTGAGCTGTAAACCACCGTCTACTGAGGTTTGGTAGATCACCCCCTTTTTTTGGCGGAGGGTATCTGCGTTAACAAGCATATTTTGCGCTTGTATCTGCCCTGCGTTGGTAAGACTATTTGTGATGACCGATAGACGGTTACTATTAATGACACCGCTGTTGCTCACATCATTCGCAGTTAGCGACACCGTATTACCTTGAATGACCGACTGCTCACTTGTTACGGTTGAGTCTGCACTTATTTGTAAGTCATTCTCTGCGGCAATCACACCTTGGTTGGTTAGTTGCTTATCGGTCGTTATTTGGACGTTGTTGCCGTATGCTGTACCGGTAATTTCGGTGCTCGAAGACGCGGAAGCAATCTGTAATTCGCCGTTTGCTATGGTGTCTTTTAACTGAAGTCTGCCATCGGCGGTTAATGTCAGGTCGCTGGTAGAGGTAATTAAGCCCTCACTACGAACCCCTAATCCCGCTTCCGTACCAATTAAACTAATGCGGTTCGCATACATCGCCCCCAATTGTGAGGCATCTAGGGCAAATTCGTAATCTTTTGAATCATCTACCGCAGAACTGGAGGTCTGATTCTCTAAACTCTGGTAATCGTAGTAATTAGGACCTGTGCGAATAGACAGATCTCTGGCGTAAAGCGCCGCATTTAGCTGCATTGCTCGGGTTAAAATATCGAACTTATCAACGTTTGACGCGTTTAACCCAGCGCCAGTAATAGTAATATCACCGCCGGCGACATCAATTCCGACCAGATTACCGTCTTGCATATCTGGGCGGCCGGTTGTCAACATCACTCGTGGTGTATTAATAAAACCGCAGCCGTCACAGGTAATACCGTTTGGGTTAGCCAGAACAAACTCCGCTGAATCACCAAATACTTCGGTAAAACCTAATAAGTTTGACCGGCTATTACTGGTGACTTCTGCCAGTATTAACTTCGCCGTACCTGCTGTTAATCGACGGTTACCATCAACCCAACCGCCTATTACCGACTGTGCTGGAGCTTGGCTGTTGTTTAAAATCACGCCGCTCGGCGTGACATTAAATTGGCTAAATTTGTTATGTGAAACGCCTTTTGCGGTTGGCGTAACAATATCTATCACTAAGGTGCCGTTTGCTGAACGACGCAGCACTGCTTGTTGGCCAGATGCTAATTGCATCGGCTGCGACTGCACAGTTGTTGCTGCCTGCGCTTGCCGTTGTTCTACGGTCAGGATATTTTCTTCAGCTCGGCTTCCCGCACGTTCAATGCCATGGGCTGCCATCAAAACGGGGTTCCCCGCAAACACGGCAATCAATATTCGGGCAGTAACGGCTCGCCATTTACACGTAAACATAGAAAAGTCCTGAATTAAAAATTAAACCTGACAGAGGCGTCAATTTCTTGCTGCTGTTGCGGCAGGAAATCGGGAACGCGTAACGCTCTGGCATAGGAAAACGTCAAACTAAAACGGTTACCGAGGAGCTTTAACCCGGCAATTGCACCAGCGACCCAGTCATTTTGCTTTTCTGGATATTCCGGTAAATTGGTCCAGCCAGCATCAAGGCCAGCAAAGTATTGAACCTGACTAACCACCGCACTGTTCACTGGCACAGGTAGGCTTAGATCATTTCTCAGGTAGCCTCCGCGGTAACCAAATAAGCTACTTTGTGACAACCCGCGCACAGAGTAGCGACCACCGACAGTAATGCCCTCTGAGGCTAAAATAACTTCTGGCGCATAAAGAAAATCCGCTGAGGCGTTATAGAAAAACCGCTGCCCCTTGATATCAAACTGGGTGTTGTAGCCTAGCGTTAAGTGATATTTCGAGAATTGAAAGTTGTCTTCTTCTGCCACCAATTGGCGCTTTGCGTCAAACCATGGAACGCTTTTCACCGCTCCGGCACTTAGCGTGAAAGTGCCGTTTTCTAAAAAGCGCCGATAGTCGATAGTAAGATCCCAGACGTAGAGCGTTCGAGAAGAGGTCTCTAAAAATACGTCTTCGATATAGTTTTTACTGACCTTACGGGTAAATCCTAACGTCAGATCCAATTTGTCGGCCTGACTGCGGAATATGTTTCGCCCCAACTGAAGCGCATTATTCGTTGATGAACCGGAGATAGAAAAATTGGTTACATCCCCCACCACAGTTTGTTCATATTCGTAATAACTATTGTTAAACGAAAAGTGCCAATACCCTAAAGGCATCGACCAAGAGGCGGAGTAGCTTCGTGACTGTGCATGCGGCAGATCATGCCCACCAACATTAGAAGAAGCCGAAACAAACGCCGTATCGTTATAGCCGAGTGGATTATCGACCACGACGTTACCATCCAATTGGTACTCACCTGTGCTCGGCACGCCATAGTTATTAACACCGACTGAGCCCCGCCAACCACGCGACTGTTGATTGGTTACCGCAACCAACGTCTGCCCTTGTTGACTGCCAGGTCTGAGATCCAACCGTGCGTTGTTTCTGGACACGCTGTTAAGGTTTTCGACCCCTTGTTCAAGGGCTCGAATATTCAATACTTCACCGGTCTGAGAAGGAAACGCGAGGCGTAACTGTTGAGCGGTTATCGAATTGTCAGAAGAAGCAAAATCTTCTATAACGCCCTCAACCACGACTAAATCTAAACTGCCATCCGACAAGTCTTGAGGGGGGATATAAGCACGGCTAGTAATGAAACCCTGCTCAAGGTAGAGATTCGAAATAACACCGACTAACGCATTAATTCGTTCAAGGCCTAAGCAGTGTCCGATAAACGGACTGACCGCCCTATTCGTGACTTTACCACTGAGCTTTTTACTGTCTTTAATGACTATTTCATTAATTTCGAAGCACTTATCTGAGTCGTCTAAAGCGCTGAGGTTGGTATTCACTGGCTCTGGACGAGGTAGGCGAACATCCGGACGTTCTTTTAAAGGGGCTGTTTGCTGTTCAAGCCTGTCCATGCCTTGCTTCAGCAGTTTTTCGTATTCAGACAGATTCTGTGCCTGCGCAGAGCCACAAAATAGCGTTAACAAATTGACTACGAGAACGAGCGTTTTAAGAACGCTCGGTTGTGCGTTAATCACGACTGCTAATCTTCCCTGAACATTAAACCTTTGCAGCCGACATGACGGACCGCTAGACAGCTTCGGCAAAACTGAAGACAACACAACGTAGGAAGGAACAAAAAAGCTGATCGCGTTAAGCTTATTGTAGCCACTGCCATCATCAACTTGATCCAGCAAGTTTGTAGACCAGCGGCTTTGCGTCCTGCCCTTTCGATGCAGTTTGCCATTTAAATTTTCTTAACTTGTAAGCGATTGCGGAATGAGGCCACAAGCTAAAGCGCGCAAATAGTATACAATACTGTAGCGTTTAACAAGTTATTTTTAACGTTTATATAATACAAATGACAGAACTGTCGCATTTGCCTGTTATCGATACCCAGCTTTTTGTACTATGAAGACCGTATGGGTCAGCATTTTTATGCTCGGTGTTCGGAGGCTAACTTGGCTGAGGCAAGGTTGTGGAAGCGCTGGTTGTGGTTTATTGCGTTATGGTGCGCCGGGGTGTTGGCGGTAACCACTGTTGGCTTTGCCATTCGCTGGGTGTTGCTCGGTTAAAATGAGCGACTCTCTCTGGCGGTTTTCGATTTTTGTCGGCATCACCGCCCTGATGCTGATACTGCAATGGCTTGCGCCTAAGCGCCAGCCGCGTATCTCCACGCGTAAACGTTGGCAAGCCAATATTGGTATCCTGTTAGTGGATATCGTTGCGTTGCGCTTGGTCGCACCGGCTGGCCTTGCAGCTGTGGCTCTGGCTGCCGACGAATGGCAGTGGGGGCTATTTAATAACGTCACCCTGCCCGCTTGGAGCGTCTGGCTGCTTGGGCTTATAGCGCTTGATATCGGCTTATATTGGCAACACCGCTTATTTCACCGCATTCCATTACTCTGGCGCATGCACCGCGTACACCATGCCGACAAAGACTTTGATGTCAGTACCGGAGTGCGTTTTCACCCACTAGAAATTGTCTTGAGTTTAGGCTGGAAGGCGGTGATGGTGCTGGCATTAGGCGTTCCAGCGAGTGTGATTTTGGTATTCGAAATTCTGTTAAACGCTTGCTCGATGTTTAACCATGCCAATTATGCCTTACCCGCGCGGCTGGAAGCGCTGGTACGTAAACTCCTGATTACCCAAGAGCTGCACCGCATTCATCACAGCAGTAAAATAACCGAAACCAATAGCAATTACGGCTTCAGCGTGTCGTGGTGGGATCATCTTTTTGCCAGCTTTACCGCAACCGCGGAAAAAGGCTCAGACGGTGTTGATATTGGCTTAACTAATATTAACCGTGAACAGGATCATGCCAGCCTATGGGGACTGCTCACTATGCCTTTTCGGCAATTCCCGCAGGGTTCGGTAGCCAGCCCACAAGCGGGTGAGCGCAGTCAACCAACACAGTCCAGCAAAGGTTAGCGCCAGTACAGTAAAGTGTTGTGGCCATAGGCAAAACGCCACGAACGCCAGTATTGTCTCAAACCCTTCGGTTAGTCCGCCCATATAGTGTAGCGCTTTATTGCTATAGCCCGGGTTATCGATGGCGTGCTTAGCGGCAATGCTGGCAAACGCCAAAAAGGTTGCCCCGGTGCCCATAAATGTGAGCATCAGTAGCCCTGCGGCAATGCCAAATTGCGCGGGATCATAGAGTAAAAAACCAAACGGCACGGCGCTATAAAAAATAAAATCCAACACGATGTCCAAATAGCCGCCGGCATCAGTGGTCTGCGTTTGCCGCGCCACCGCGCCATCTAAACCGTCCGCTAAGCGGTTGAGCAGAATACAGAGTAACGCCAAGCCAAACCAACCCAGCGCCAGTGCAGGCAAAGCCAACATGCCTACAGCAAAGCCGGCAAGGGTCACTTGATTCGCCGAGACTTGGCGGCTCACCAAATAGCGAGCTAGCGGTTGTAAGATTTTCCGCGACAGTGGCGCTAGTAGCGGGTCAAACATCGCTAATACTCCTGTTCAAGCTGAAAAATACCGGCTTGCTGTGGCTCACTTGGCCTATCGTCAACATCGTGAGTCACCAGAATGGCAGGGATTTGGTAGCGCGCTAACTGCTCATAGGTCCACTCTCGTACTTGTTGTCGACGGGCCTTATCCAAAGCGCTAAACGGCTCATCCATAAGTAACAGCTGCGGTTGGTTTAATAGGCTCCGCAGTAACGATACCCGCGCTTTTTCCCCGCCACTGAGTTGGGCTGGGAACGCCGACAACTTATCGGCCAGCCCCACCTCCTGCAGTGCCTCAGTAATGCGTTGTTGGCGATTTTCTTTCGTGGCTTCGTTTCTTAGCCCAAGAGCAATATTGTCAGCCACCGTGAGGAGCGGAAACAATAGCGGCTGTTGCTGCACCAAGCCAACGCGCCGCTGATTCGCGTCGAGCCCCTTCAGTGGCTGCCCCACTAACAATAGCTCACCCTCGCCACGGGCGTAGTCGATGGGTTCGCCCAATATCCAGCGTAATAAGCTGGTTTTGCCGCTGCCGCTGGGTCCCATAACCGTCGCCACTTGCCCTGCCGCCAAAGCTAGATCGGGTAACTGAAACCAGCGTTGCCCGGCTTGGTAAAAGGTCACATTGCGCCATTCAAACATCGGCATTGGCTCCTTTGCCCAGTTTCGCCACGTTAGCATCATAAAGTCGGTAACCCACAAACGCCAATAAGGGCAACAGCGCCTGCAATAGCGCCATTGCTGCGGTTTGGCTTGCTGCACCACCGCTGGCGGTAGCAACAGCCTCAGTCGTGACCGTGGGAAACCGCCCAGCGGCTAATAGCTGAGTGGGTAAATACTGCGCCACGCTTACGCTAAACGCGATGACCCAGGCAAAGCCTAATGCCGGCATCAGTTTACCGCGCACCAGCAACCACTCGGTTCGCCAGCGCCCATAGCCTAGACTGTTTAGCATCCAGCGCCAGCGCGGGGTAAGTTGTTGGTAAGGGCCTATTAACACCAAAAAGGCGTAGGGCTCGGCAAATACACAATGCGCCCAGATCATACTCGCCAAGCCGCTAGGCAGCCATGCGCGCCAACCTAACACCAGGCTAATTTGGGGTAACAATAATGGTAGCAACAGCAGTACATCGACTATACCCCGTTGGCGTGCACGAAGCTGTTGCCGCCACGCGCTGATTAACGCCACCGAAATGACCGCGAGTGACGCTGTTAACAAGGCTAACACGGCGGTTCTGCCAAGCAACAGCCACGGCTGTGGGATGCCCTGCCATGCTTGCCAAGAAAACTGTTGCGGCCACCACTGCGGGTAAAACCAAGCAAACGCCACACTCTGTAATATCAGCAATAGCAATACTGCCGCGGTTAATATCAACCACAGCGCGGAAATGAATTTGTCGGAAAATCCCTTAAAACGTGGAACCGCTGCAGGCGGACCTCGACGCAGACGCCTAGTGGCAAAAAATTGGTAGCCCTCGACCGCAGCATATAACAACATCAACAGTAACAATGCCGCAGCAATCAACAACACGCTGCCGAGCTGCGTTTGCGCTAACGCCAGTTCGCCCTGCTGTAAGCTCCATTGGTAAACCCGAACGGCCAAAGTGCTCGGAGTATTTGGCCCGACCAATAACGCTACGTCGACCACGGCCAGACCGTAAATCAGCACCGCGGCAATCGGTAATCGCACCCGCCTTAACAGTTCTGGCACTACACACAGCCAATAACTTTGGTTCGTCGAATAGCCCAGCCGCGTGGCAACCGCAAGCCACTGCTCGGCGGCAAACAGGTTGCGCTGGCTTACTAACATCAACAGCAGAAAGGGCATTTCTTTTATGCTTAACACGGTAATCAGTGCCGTTAACGATTTATTCGGCATCGCCCAGGTGCTAACGCTATCTGGCAATATCCGCCACAACCAGCCGGCATCGCCTACTAACATTAGTAACCCAATAGCAAAGGCGACATGAGGCAACGACAGTAATGGCGCGACCCAACGGTGGCGTAAAAAGCCTTGGCGCTGAATAAACCCACTGCGAGCGAGCAGCAATGCCAGCAATAACGCGACGGTGGTGGACGCCAGCGCCACCCATAGCGATTGCAACAGCGATAAGCTAAGTTGTTGCGGCCATGCGTCGCTTACTGTCAAAGCTGGAGGCCACGCCAATAGGCTACCCAATAAACCGCTCGCGGTGGGAAGCAAGCACAGCAGTAATAGCACCGCTATTGGTAACGCGCTAGCCATCCTTGCTCCAGGGCTGTCTCCCAACTGGCATGCAGCTCTTTGGTGCTGGGTAGCCGTGCCGTCGCTGACGCGAGATCGTTACGCACGCTAGGGTCTCCCCAATATTGCGGATCGGCCTTGCGCTGTTGGGCGTTGTGCGAGAGTAAAAAACGGATGACGGTTAACGCCGCCTGTGGGTGTGCTGCGGCTTTTGGAATGGCTAAATAATGCGCGTTAGTAATAGCACCAGCGGCAAAATAGTTACGCTCTACCGTCGCCGGTAACCGCCCCTGACGTTTTAAGCTGGCGATGTCATTGGGGTTAAAACTCCAAGCAATATCCAACTGCCGATTCGCCAGCCATTGAATCTGTTCACCATAGCTGCTTGGGAATGCTTGCCCTTGACGCCACAACAGTGGATGGAGCTTATCTAAGTAGCGCCAAAGCTGTGGCAATAATTGCTGCTTAGCGCTCTCGCTCGCAGGTTGATAAAGCCGTGGGTCGGCATCGGTAAGCGATATCAACAACTGCTTTAGCAAAGTAGTGCCATGAAATTCTGGCGGTTTTGGGTAACTTAAGCGTCCGCGATACTGCTGCGCTAACTGCAGCAAACGTTCGGCCGTTAACGGTTGTGCCAGAATCTCGTCGTTGCTGGATAGCGCAATAAACTGGCCAATGCCCCAAGGCACTTCAAAGCCATCAACCGCCTCGCCGAAGTCACTTTGTAGCGGCAACGCTTTGTCCAATGCCGCGGTCACCTCGGGCAGTTGTTGCCAGAGGTTCGGTTGCAATGCGTCCGCCGCTTTCAGCGCATGGAAGTTTTCGCCATTTAACCATAGCAAGTCGTAGTCGCTGCCTGCCCCTTGCTGGATGGCCTTTACCACTTCGGCAATGTCGGCCACTTTCACCTGCTTAAGCACGATACCTTGGCTGCGCAGTTGTTCAGCCGCCCACTGCAGATATTGATTAACTGCCGGTGAGCCTCCCCACGCGGCAAAGTACACTGTTTGCGCTTGGCTGCTGAAGCTACCAGCAAGGAACGTTAACGCCAGCAGTAAAATCCGAACCCAACAGCGCATTACCGCCCTCCCCGGCGCCAGCGATGAAAGCGTTCAACCCAACGTAAAACACTTTCAGGCGCATGCGCACGCTTCCATTCCCCAGCCACATATTTGTTCGCTTCGGCTAAGGTGGGGTAACTGTGAATGGTGCCGAGGATCTTGTTTAAGCCAACCCCCTGCTTCATGGCTAATACCCACTCGGCCAGCAGCTCGCCGGCTTGGTCGGCAACAATGCTCACCCCCAACACCTTATCTTTGCCTTTAGCCGTTAATACCTTAATACGGCCGTTAGCTTGGCGTTCGGCAATTGCGCGGTCGAGCTCTGCAAGGTCGTAACCACTCACTTCGTAGTCGATATGTTGTTGCTGCGCCTGCTTTTCGGTTAATCCCACACTGGCTATTTCCGGCGAGGTGTAAGTTACTCGCGGTATTACCGAATAGTCAGCACGGAAGCGCTTAAATGGGGCAAACAACGCGTTCACCGAGGCATACCACGCTTGGTGGCTAGCCGCGTGGGTTAATTGAAACGGTCCAGTAACATCACCCGCAGCATAAATGTTGGGGTATCGGGTCTGCAAAAACGCGTCACTGACCAAGGTTTTGCCCTCGGCAATACCGAGCTTTTCCAGTCCATAGCCTTGTAAGTTGGCTTGGCGACCCACCGCTACGAGAATGCGATCGCAAACAATGTCGTGGGTCTCGTTTTCATTCTCGACGTTGACGACCTGTAAGCGGTAACCTTGCTCATCTGCGCTGACCGCTACGGCCTTATAACCCAAACAGGTAGTTACCCCGTCGGCTTGTAACGCTTTATCAGCAAGGACGGCAGTATCGGCGTCTTCACCCGCTAACAACTGCGACTGCATTTCTACCACAGTAACCTGCGAACCCAGCCGCGCGAAAGCCTGCGCCATTTCGCAGCCAATTGGACCACCGCCTAAAATGGCTAGCCGCGGCGGTAATTCGGTTAAGTTCCAGAGGTTATCTGAGGTCAGTGGTTGCGCCTCTGCTAATCCCGGAATAGGCGGTACAATGGGTTTGGCGCCAGCGGCAATCACCATGGCTTTACTGGTGATTTGCTGCTGCTCACCAGCGGCGGTCGCCACATTTACCTGCCAAGGCGATTCAATGGTTGCTGTGCCCTGCACCACATCAACGCCAAGGCGTTGATAACGTTCTACCGAATCATGGGGCTCAATGCGTGCAATCACTTGTTTCACTTGCTGCATCACTTGGCCAAAATCGACCCCTAGTTTATCCGTTTGAACGCCAGTAATACCGACCTCTGAGGCTTTGCGCACCGTGGCCATGGTTTTAGCAACATGCAACAACGCTTTAGAGGGCACGCAACCGGTATTAAGGCAATCACCGCCCATATCGGCTTTTTCTATTAACACTACTTTGGCTTTCACCGCCGCGGCAATATACGCCGAAACCAGCCCCGCTGAGCCCGCACCAATCACCACGAGGTTGGCATCAAACTGCTTAGGCTTACGCCAACCTTTATAAGCTCTGCGGCGCCGCACTTGGCTAACGACCCATTTAGTAAGCAGCGGGAAAACGCCGAGCAAACAAAACGATAAAATAAGGTCGGCAGAGAAAATATCGCCCATAGAAGAGACTTCGCCCAGTTGCGTACCCGCGTTCACATAAACAGCCGTACCCGCCAACATGCCAAGCTGTGATACCCAATAGTAGGTCCAGCCACGAATGGTGGTCAGCCCCATCACCAGATTGATCACAAAAAATGGAAAAATCGGCACTAACCTCAAGGTTAGTAAGTAAAACGCGCCATCCTTTTCCATGCCTTGGTTGATAGCTTTTAAGCGTTCTGAGAACTTCGCTTGCACCCAGTCGCGCAGAATAAAGCGGGCACTTAAAAACGCCAAGAAAGCGCCGATGCTGCTGGCAAACGATGCCAGTAACAAGCCCCAGCCAAAACCCATAATCGATCCAGTAGCCAGCGTCAGTACCGTTGCACCCGGCAAACTGAGCGCCGTTGCCAGTACATAGATCACAAAAAAGCTGGCAAATACCAGCAACGGCTCTTGCTGCCAAAGGCCACGCAAGGCTTGCTGCTGCTCCTGCAGTGTCTGCAAATTAAGGTACTGGCCTAAATCGAACGCAAAAAAACCGGCAATCGCTGCCACGATAACGGCAAGCAGTAATAGCTTAGTGATTTTCATAACCTGCCCTAAAACCGATAAGTGACGCTAAGCTCCGCGCGCCGCGGTAGCTCTGGGAACACCAAGGTTGAGCCAAAATAACCGCCTTCAAACACCGGCGACCAGTTTTCTTCGTCGGTAACATTAAACACGTCTAGCCGTACTTCTGCGTTATTCCCCATAAAGCGGTACGCGACAAAGGCGTTGAGATTAATTTGGTCGCGGATCATCACCGTTTGTAAGAAATCTAACGGATAGCTATCGGTGTAAATAGCGTTACCGCCAATAGACCAATGCTCACCTAGCTGATAGCCCAAGGCGGAGGAAAGCTGCCAACGTGGAATGCCTTGAACCCGATTGTTCGATGCTGGGAAGCTGGTAAAGCTGGGAGCGCCAACACCGGTGCCGGCAATAATATCGGGGCGCGAATTATCAAACGCATCGGCAACTTGGCGCACATCCTGACTTGCCGCCGAATTATCGTAGTGCACATCATTGTAGCTTGCCGCCGAACGCCACCATAACGATTCATTATTGTAACTCAACTGTAGCTCTGCACCCTGGCTAGCGATACCACTGTTGCTGCCATCACGATTGCGCAAGCTTCGTGTTTGATCAAACAATACGGCGTCGACATACCAGTGGCTTCCGTCCGGCGCATACTTCATACCCACTTCATACAGCGAGTTCTCGGTTTTAAAATTCTGCGGATCAATCATGTTATCCGCGTTAAGTACGTTGCCACCGGCCATGCTGTTCGAGGTCGAATCGTTTTTGTAAGCACTGGTATAAAAGGTCAGTGCCGGAATTGGACGATAAAACACCGCGCCGCTGTATGCACTGAGCCAGTCGCTGTAAGTATCTTCCGCTGCCTTGACGCCTTGCGGGGGCAATGGATCTTGCGCCTTTACCCAGTAGTAATCTAAGCGTCCGCCCAGTGTTATCCAGAACCTTTCCGAGATATCCCACTTGTGTTGGCCAAATAGTCCGGCCTGCCAGCTTATGGAATCGGTGGTATCGGACAGTGAGTAATCACCCACCCCATCGTTGTTTACATCGTATTGACCGCCGGGAGAGACATACAAGCCCGAGCGCAACTGCACCAACCGTGCCTTTTGCTCAGCGGTTAACGGAATGCGGCGTTGCTGCAAGGTTCCGGTAAGGTCGCTTGGCAAGTCCGCCTCGGTGGTGAATTGGCTGTAACCCAAGACATCGTTATAGCGTACATTCACGCCGATCACCGAGCCGGTATCGATATGCCATTCGCTGCGGTTTTCCAAAGTGTGAGCGCCATCGATGATTTCCACGAAGCTATTTTGGTTAATACCTTCGCGCGTCAGGTATTGGTAATAGGTGCGGTTAATAAAGTCTACATGGCTGTTCCACTGTGTTTCATAGGTGGAATGCAGTAATAGAGTTTCGCCCTCGTTAATATCCTTGGGATCTGTGAGCACCGTGCTACGGTCGATCTTGACTTGTCCTGTGGGGCTGATCACCGCACCTGGACCAGGTACCGTAGAACCGTTCGGTTGCACCCCTTGCCCGGTAATATACAAGCCATCATCAATCAACGCTTGGGTTGGGCGGTTAATACCGGCATTATCGGTCCACTCAACGTTGTAATACTCTAACGCCAGGTTCCACTCGCTGTTGGCATCCGGTTGCCTTTTGTAGGCCAGCAACAGGTCTTGGCTTTGTTGCCCGGCATAGTCGTAAAAGCTGTCTTGATCCAACGCTTCCAAACTCACTCGTAGGGCCTGCTTGCTATCTATGGGGGTCGAGTAATCCCATTGCACGCGGCGCTTTTGCCACTCACCGACATTCAGGGTTAAGTGACCGAAGCTGTTATCCAGTGACGGTTCTTTCGGGTGCAGGTTAACAAAGCCCCCGACACGCTGAGTGGTTCCGAGCATCACCGGTGGCGCGCCCTTAACCACATCTATTTGACCAAACGCGTTAAACGATAACGGAAAGCCCAAGCCGTTATTTCCAGCTTGACGGCGCATACCGGCTTCAAAGATCTCGCCTAACATGCCCCGGAATGTTGGTAGACTCGGGGTGCCAAACCCTGATGCACCGTAGGCATTACCCGTGACGCGTTTCAGGTCATGCAGGTCGTTAATCTTGGCTTGCCTCAGAATGGCTTCATCAAGCGCTGTGACTGCGCGAGGAATATCGACAATCGATTGGCTATTACCAAATAGCCCTTTCACATTCTGCTCATCAGGCGCCGCTACGGGCTGTTGTGAAGGGTCACCAACCACTTCTATGACTTCATCAACATCTTGCGATTGTTGCTCAGCTTGTTGGGCATACACCAATGGGGAAGTGGCAAACAATAGTGCCGCAGCAATGCGGCTGAGCGGAAAGTTTTTCACGCGTGATAATCCTTTATTTTTTTAACAGTGCCTATAATGACCGGGTAAGGTTCAAAAACTTACGGAATTTTGCCAAACTCAAAATATCCGTGCAGAAAATAGTACTGCCAAAGTTGAACCATTGTTCACTTTTTGCCGAATAATGTTTTTGCAAAGAGTGCTTTTACAAATAATGGTTGGAAAATAACAAGATAGGAACTCCAATGAAATTCATTCATGCGTTTATTTTGTGGTTAGGGTTTGTCTCGCTGGCACTGCTGTTGGTATCTGGCCCAGTTTACCGTTTTGAACTGGTTGATCTCGGCACCGCGTTTTTGCTGTTCCGCTGGGCGGCATACTTGGGAGCAGCGGCGGTGATATTGAATATTATTCTGCTGCTGCTTCGAAAAAAAGATGGCCCACACATTTCAGTGGTTGCGCTAGCAGCGTTAGCCGGGTTTATTTCGTTTTACATGCCATACCAAATGATGCAGAAAGCGAAGTCGGTACCACCGATTCACGACATCACCACCGATACCCAAAACCCTCCTGAGTTTGTCGCTATTCTGCCGTTGCGTATGAATGCACCAAACGATGCGCACTATGGTGGTGAAGCGGTCGCTCAGCAACAACTCGAGGCCTATCCGGATATCAAAACCCTGCATCTGCAGCAAGGTGCCGAACAAGTATTCGAGGCAGCGCAGCAAGTGGTAAAAGCTATGGGTTGGCAGTTAGTCAGCGCTAATCAGCCGTTAGGGCGTATTGAAGCCACTGACACCACCACGTGGTTTGGCTTTAAAGACGACGTGGTTATTCGGATTAGTCCAGACAATGGCGCGACCAATGTCGATGTTCGCAGTGTGTCGCGCGTCGGTAAAAGCGATGTCGGCAAAAACGCCGAACGCATTCGTAACTTCTTAGAACAGTTACAACAACAGCTTAAGTAAGCCGTTAAAGTGGCAAAAAAAGCCGCGCCTTTACGGTGCGGCTTTTCTTAATAGCGGTTTGCTGGGGGTTAAATCGATCGCGCGTAACGCACTATCGGGCACTAAGGTTTGTGCCACAGCGGCCACTTTTTTACTCTTTAAATTAACCAACCGCACCGTCACCATAGTGCCGTTCTCATGCTCCGCCAACGTCCCCACCAGCACGTGAGAAATCGGCACCACTTCATTAAGTTCCAAATAGTCGTTACTGAGCGCAAAGTCACCGTGTTTCGTCACCCGGATCATATTGGGTACTTTATAGTCCAATACAGTAAAACCATTGTTATACAGGCTCACAAAGAGTTCTTCGGAAAGCACTTTCGACAATGGTGTCGCCTGGTAGTAATCACCATCCACTCGAATAAAATGCGTTAGCCCGACTTTCCAATCGGCTTGGTGGTCTTTGCTTTGCTCGGCTAATTGTTTTGCAATCTCGTCCGCATATGGCGCGGTAGCGGGCTGCTGTGCTGCCACCATTGCCTGCGTTTGTTGGTGCATCGTTTGATTGGCTGTCATGGCGCACCCAGAAAGTAGTGCCGTAACCACAACAGCCGCTGTTAATGCTTTCATGGCGTAACTCCCCGTTGTAAGTGACCGTTCACTAACTCAAGCTGACGATTACCATTGTAGGCGGCTTTCGGCAGCAGGCTATCAGCACTGGCGATCACTTTTTGGCTACGGCGATCAACCACACTCACGCGCACTCTCACGCCTTGCGGCTCACGGCTCAAGGTACCCACTAAAATGCGGTCAACGTTGGGAAAATCATTCAACTCATCGGCATCGTTACTGAGATTGGTCACGCCTTTGTCACTAATCTCTAAATAAGCGCGCGAGCGAACTTCGACAATGGGCGAGTAGTAACGTTGCAATTCATTGGCGAGCGCTTCTGTTAGGCCGTAGCCGACAGAATACAATGAATCCGCTTTTATCGGGGGTTGCAAGGTATCGGCCATTACTAACCGCGTAAACGCCAGTGATTGATGCGTTTGTTGCTGGCGGTGTAATTGCGGTGCGAGTTGTTGCGCGAGTTTTTCTGCTAGGCGTTGTTGGCCCGTGCCCTGCTCACTCACCCAAACGCCAGCAGCGGCGCTAAGGCAAACACTTACGGAGGCACAAAGCGCAAAAATCAGTGGCTTCAAACCCATGTCTCTCTCCAATAATGCTTGATATAGCCGTTATCGGCGGACTTGAGAAAAAGTTAAGCCATTTTGGTTAAGAAGCAGCATCAATTCCGAGCGCATTAAATAGACTTTTACGATAGGCGTTACCGATTTTTAGCTCTTTACCATTGTTCATTTCCACTAAGGTGTAACGCCCCAGTTCGCTGCTGATTTCGCGAACATAATCTAAGTTAACGATAGTGGAACGGTGAATCCGAATAAACTTGTCAGAGTTCAGACGCCGTTCAAGCGAACTCATGGTATCGCGATGCAGTAACATTTGATTGGCTAAATGCAGCTCTACGTAGTTAGCCGCGCCTTGAATCCACATGATGTCGTCCACCGCGACCAATTTAATTCGACCGACCGAACGGACGGGAATGACTTTCGAGTAATTATCCGTTGCTATGCCATTACCCTGATAGCCTTTATTAAGCGACGACTGTAGCCACAATAATAAATCTAACCAATCGTTATAGGAATGGTCGCAAGGAACTAGGTGCAGGTATTGCTGTTCAATTTGACAGACTTGATGTGAAGGGAAGTCACCCACCACAAAGTAACATTGAATACCCGATGATAAGATGGTGAAAATATCTTTTTCGAATTGTCCGGAGAGCAAGTCTGTTGTCAGGAATACGCAGTCTGGTAGTTGACCATCGGCTTTACCACTCAATTCGTGTAAATGTTCCAATGAATCGAACTGCCGAGATACAGCGAGTAAAGCACTGTCATCAAGCTCCGCAGGAAAAAAGGTCCCATTTGTTAACGGCTTATTGTTTTGCATCCATACATCAATTTTGCGGGACACTCGGGAATCCTCTGCCACACTGCCTTGTAGGACATCGTATGACAGCCAGCAACAGGCTGGAGAATTTGTGATTAATGCGGCAATCCAATGTACAAATAGCGCGTCTTGATACACTCGCCCCCCGACAAAACAACAATATTTTTACAATCCATGATTATAGCGTTTTATCGGCATATACATTTCGTTGCCATACTTTCGTACGGTTAAAGAAGGAGCGGGAGCCGAAGCCCCCGCAATGCACTGTTTATCCGTTCCAGGGAATCTACAAGTGCATAGTTATTGTGCCGTGATTCGCCAGTGGCTGTTCGATTTGTGATGAACAGTTCAAACCGTTACACGAGTCTGCTTATCAGACCTAAAAAGTTAATGCACTTGGGGCGGGACAGGTTTGAGGCATCAGCAGTTTAGATAAAAAAACCGGAAACAGTTTCCTGTTTCCGGTTTTTATCTATCTGACTTCTTACAAAGTCATATTTCTCTTAGAACTTCACTTCTGCACTCAAACGAACATAGCGTGGAGTCTGGTATGAGGTAGGTAAGCCATACAAATTACTTGCTATACCTGCGTACCCGCCGTCTGCGCGACCACCGCCGTATACTTCAGATATCTCGTTGATTTCCGTGTATTCGTCGTTGTTAAATACGTTGAATACATCAGCGCGGAATACAACATCAGCACCGTTAATTTGTGTTGCATAACGAGCACTCATATCTAAGCGCCAGTTACTTGGTGTTCTTCCAAGAGAGCCGCGCGGCACTAGTTCACCATCACGATAGAACGATTCGGCTTCATAAAGTGAAGCGAACGCGTCTGTAGGATGGAAACCAAAAGCATTTTTTGGACGACCAGATTCCCATGTGAAGTTAGCGCCTAGGCTAAAGTTGTCAGTCAACGAATATGAGCCACGAACTTTAACCATGTGGCGACGGTCATTTGGTAAGTTACCGTATGCACCATCTAACAATCCAGGTTGGTCAAAGTTGGTTGTTAAACCGGCATCAGTCTGGCCGTTGTCTGAACGCACAAAACCTTCATTGTTGCCCCAACTGTGCGACCACGTATAGCTAGCATCTAACATCCAGTCATCAGCAAATGCGCGAGTTAATGTTAAGTCAACCGCCATGTACTTACGCACCGAATCTGGGTAGCCTAAGTAACTGCCAGGAATTGTGTACGCTTGATCTTCTAATGGTCCAGAAGCACCATCTGGGTCTGTCGTAATAGTTACGTCATTACCAGGGTTGGTCAGCACGTAGTAATGAAATCCATCACAATTTGTGCAGCTTGCGTTAAACTCATCTTCAAGATACCTGTTAAAGCCTGCATCAATAGCGACATCTTCAAGAGAGGATTTGAGGTCGCGGTAAGTTGCTTTAATACCGGCGGTCCAGCCTTCAGTGAGTAGCGTTTCATAACCCATGATGTATTCGTCTTGATACATCGGGTCAAGATTAGCATTTACGGTTTCATCAGTCCCTTTTAATGTGCCATCGCTGTATACCGTTGTTGTCAAAGGCGCCGATTCATCAACGATAGGCGTAAGATCGTCGTTTAGTCCTTGAACGGCATAGCCTGTAACGGTATATAACTCATCACCTGCTAGACGGATGTTAGTGTTGGTTGCAACCGGCAAATAATAGCGACCATAATTCAAAAACGCTTTACTTGTTCCATCACCATTAACATCCCAGCTTAAGCCTAAACGTGGCGCCCACTGGTCGCTGACATCAACAAATTTATCACCAGCTTTGTTATAGTTTTCGAAGGTTTCATTACGAAGACCTAAACGAGCAACCAAATCTGGTGTGATATACCAAGTATCCTGAACATAAAATGCGTTTGACTTTGTTTCGAAACTACCTTTGTTAACATAGGTATTAAATAAAACATTCGAACAATTCGCATTTTCTAGGTCAAGGGCCGCTACTGCGGCAGGATCACAACCATAATATTGGTATAAAGTATTCGAATCACCGATGCGACTGGTGTCTTCGTACGCTTCGAGATCTTCGTAGTCAATACCAGCTCGAATAGTGTGATCTGGATGAACATACCAATCGATATCCACGCGATATGCCGTGCGCTTATCGTTTTGAATAGACGGAGAAGTCAAACCATACTGGGTAAACTGAATGCCTGAATAATATTCAACCACTGGAGGTTGAGGTTCACTAGTGTTTAAGTTGCTGTAACTCGCTTTATTTACACCGTAAAGCGCACTCAACGTTAAATCGTCAGTCAAAATACCCGTATATTTTAAAGCATAAGATTGACCGCCGCGCTCCAATACGTATTGACCTAATTCGCGGCCTCGCTTGTCGGTTCCGTAATCGAAATCGTATTTAGCGGCATCTAATGAGCTTGAGTTATCCCAGCCCGTGAACTCTAAAATATGGTTAGCCGTAACATACCAATCGATTTTGGCTGCATACAATACGTCTGCGGCATCGCGATCGTAGTCAACTGTCGCGGTAGAGAAATCACTGATACGATCTTTATAATTCAACAAACCAAAGAAGAATAATTTATCTTCTATTAATGCACCACTAGCCCAAATATTATAGTTATTTTCGCCAACCTCGTCGTTGCCGTTGGTCAGCCAATATTTAGAGCCGTTTTCGTCGATAGCATCTTGGTCGGTTAGAACGTAATCTGGCGCGTTTGAGCGAAGAGATGCAGGTTCAAAATACGCACTAGCTCCCCAATGGAAGTCATTAGTACCAGATTTAGTGGTTGCATTGATCACGCCACCAGTTGAACGGCCATACTCGGCTGAATACCCGCCCGTTTTCACCTCGAAGGTCTCATACATTTCGAATGGTAGTTCAGTTCCACCTAAGCCGTTACGAAAGTTCGTGACGTTCAAACCGTTAACGTAGTAGACGTTTTCACCAACCGAAGCACCACCGAATGACGCCAAGTTGCCAAAAGCAGAGTCACCACGGGTAGTACCAGGCGCCAACAATGCAACCGATGACAAGTCACGAGGTACTGGAATTTTAGAAAGGAAGTCCTGGCCAATAACCATTTCGGATTCAGCCGAAGTGGTATCTATCATTGAAATCGCAGAACCAGAAACCTCAATAGTTTCCATTGCATTTTCAGCAACCATGGTTAAATCGATATTCGTACGACCACCCACACGAACATTCAACAACTCTTCTTTCAAAGTGCCAAAGCCTGGTTTAGTTGCCTTTAAGGAATATTGACCGGGCGGCAATAATGGAAAGCGATAGCGACCGTCTTCACCAGAAGTTACCGTACGGGTCAGACCGGTCTCTAAGTTAGTAATAGTAATTTCAACTGAGGAAATCACTTCGCCTTGGCGGTTAACTGACTGGCCCAACAAAAAGCCGCCAGAGTTCTGCGCAAGAGCAGGTACTGCGCAACCCATCGCCGCAGCGACAGCGGCAGCGGTTAGCGTGCGCTTAAAGAATTTATTTCTCATGAGTTAAAACTCCCTGAATCGTATTTATTATCAGCTGATCGGAATGAATTTCCGACGCATACGAATGTAGGAGTTTGTTAACGGAGTTGTTGCAAATTGATTGCTACTTAACAGTTTGCGTGATGAAAACAGCTATTTGAGGGATAAAAAAAGCCCCGCAGATGCGGGGCTTGCATTTCGATACCTTCTCGAAGGTTCAATTAGAAGCGGATTGAAGCGCTCAACTGAACGTAACGAGGAGTCTGGTATGAAGTAGGTAGTAAGAAGTCTGGATTACGAACTCCTGGAGTACCTGATTCAGCAAATTCATCGATACGTTGTACGCTTGACGCATCAAGAGCATTGAACACGTCTACACGGAATTTCGTTTCGAAATCGCTGATGTTCATGGTGTAAGTAGCGTTCAAGTCTAAACGCGCAGTCCATGGTGTAGAACCGTAGGTACCACGTGGGAAGAATTGATACTCTGCATCGTCGGTACCGCAGTCTGACGAACATACATACCATGTGTCACCGTAAGGAGGAACACCTGTTGGATGACCAATACCGAACGCGTTAGTCGGACGACCCGATGTTAGGTTGAAGTTAGCACCTAACGTCAAGTTATCAGTTAACGCATACGCACCATACGCTTTGAAGGTATGACGACGGTCATTTGGAAGGTTACCGTAAGCACCATCCATCAACTCTGGGAAGTCGAAGTCCTGAGTAATACCAGCATCGTCTTGAGCGATGTCTGATTTAACCAAACCTTCGGTGTTACCGTAGCTGTGTGCCCAAGTGTACGATGCATTGAACGACCACTTCGCATCCCAAGCTTTAGCAAGAGTCACTTCAACAGCGTTGTACTTACGAACAGCGTCTGGATAACGAAGGTTCTCAGCTTTCAATGTCGCAAATGCATCATCTACGAAATCACAGTTAGTGTCAGTGAACACGCGCATGTCTTCACCTGGGTTACCCAAAACATACTGTGGACCGTAAACGTTGTATTTAAGATCAGCGTAATCTTCGCTACATCCGAACTGCTCTTGAATAGCGTGGTCAACGATCATGTCGTCGATAGCACCGTTAAGTACACGATGGATACCACGGATACCCCATGACCAGTTATCTGCGATAGCTGATTCATAACCCAAGATAAATTCATCTTGGTACATCGCTTTAATTTCAGAGTCAACAACTGAGCGAGTATCAGGTACTGAACCATCTGCGTTAGTAGATGGACCACCTAATTGGTCTCCCAAGTTCAACTCATAAACGTCACGACCAGCAATCGTTGTAGGCGTAACACCATCTAACAGATAATAAGTGCGCTGATCGAACTCGTTACCTGACAAGCGAATGTTGGTGTTGTTAGCTACTGGTAAGTGGTAACGGCCCACGTTAACAAATGCTTTAGATTCACCGTCGCCGTTAACATCCCATGCTAAGCCCAAACGCGGAGCCCACATATCAGAGATTTCAACGAAAGCATCACCCGCAGCGTTTTTGTTTTCGAAACGCTCGTTACGCAAACCAAGGGTTGCAGTAAGATTTGGTGTAATTGACCACTTGTCTTCTACATAGAAAGCCGAAGCAACTGTTTCAAAATTACCACCAACAGTACGAACACGCTTAGACACATACGTATCTACGCCCGCAGGAATCTCAGCACCATTAGGAAGTTCAGCACCGGCCTCGGCATCGTAAATCAAGTAGTAAGCACCTTCAGGACCAGAGTATGCTTGTTGGCTGAATGAGGTGTTTACTTCGCGGTCTAAACCGAAACGTAGCAAATGATCACCTAAATACCATTCGAAGTCGATACGCATTGCTTCACGCTCGTCTTCACCAACCTCTCCAAAGTAGGTAGAGGCATCAGCACAACCCAAGTTCAAGCCGTAAGGCTTAACTTCGCGAGTATCCTGAATAAGAGTACATTGCGAGAACAAACCAGAGTTTGAAGTAATTGAGTACTTATTCTTACCGTAAAGGGCTGTAACACTCAGATCATCAGTTAAATAACCAGTGTATTTAATTGACCAGTTGTCACCACCTGTTTCTTGATACGAATCAGCAGGTTCAACCGAGTTATCAACACCTGTGTCGATATCGTAGTTGTAGCTCAAAGTGTCAGTAGTGCTTGAGTCTGAGAATGCTAAGAACTCTAACAGGTGGTTTGAGTTAATTTGCCAATCAACTTTGGCGCCCCAGAATGCATCGTCAGATGAATCTACGAATAAGCTTCCACCTTCAGAGCCCGCGTTTTCTGCTTTAATATCGCGTGGGTTATAAATCAAATAGTAGAACAACGTATCTTCAATGATTGGGCCAGATACGTATAAGTTTGCTTCAAGATCACGGCGTGAATCAGCGCCGTTGTACAACAGTGCTTCACCATTTGCACGATAGGTGCTAGGTGAGTCTTCACGAAGGCTGTCTGGCTGATAATAAACGCTAGCACCAGCTTCAAATTCGTTAGTACCTGACTTAGTTACTGCGTTGATAACACCGCCAGTAGAACGCCCGAATTCTGCAGAGTAACCACCCGTTAATACTTCGAATTCCTTGTAGAATTCGAAAGGTACGTCAGAGAAACCAGTACCGTTACGGAAGTTCGTTACGTTCAAACCGTTAATATACACTTGGTTTTCTGCAACTGATGAACCACCAAATGATGCTAGATTACCAAACCGGCTATCACCCGCTGTAGTACTTGGTGCCAACAAAGCAACAGATGTTGCGTTACGTGGAACTGGAATACGGTCGATTTGCGCTTCACTGATGTTTAACGAGCTACCAGATGTAGAGGTATCTACCATAGAGATAGCTGAACCGGAAACGTCAATCGTTTCAATACCACTAGCGAGTGGAACAGTCATTTCACGTGAGCTACCAGCACTGATAGTGAATTCATCAGTTTTAGTTGGCTCATAACCACTTGCATTAGCAGTCACTACGTAGCGACCTGATGGTAATGAAGGGAAACGATAGCGACCTTCCTCACCAACCTCGATGGTACGAGTGTACCCTGTTTCAAGGTTGCGGATAGTAACAGTGGCGTTACTGATAGCTTGCTGGTTAGTACCAACAACCTTACCTGTAATGCTACCGGTGGTGCTTTGCGCTAAAGCACCCGCTGAGATTCCCATCGCTGCAGCAACAGCGGCAGCTGTTAGCGTACGCTTAAAGAATTTATTTCTCATGAGTTAAAACTCCCTGGAACGTTATTGTTTTTCTTGCTGTTGCATCTGCCACAGCAACGCGACAAATGTAGCAACAAGTTAAATGCATGTAAAATACTGTTGCATTCATCACAGTTTTACCACCTTTAATCACAAAGATCACGTCCCAGATACATTTTTTTTTACATTCTTTGCGTTTTTCTCCCGCGCAAAATTTCGCCGAAACTGCATAGCTAAATGTTATTTAGATGTGGTTAATTAAAAAAGCGTCGCAAAAGTTGACCCACTTGGGCGTTTTCATCCGCTGCTTGATAAACCTCGGCAAGAAAAAGCTCGGCACAGGAGATAGCATCATCTAACGCATTATGGGCGGTGTATTGAGGAAGAAGGTATCGGTCACGGCAAGCCGATAGCGTCAGCAGCGCTGGCGGTAAACCATGCTGATATTGCGGCTGCCGCTGGAGGCGCTGTTGCTCAAACGCAAGGGTATCAAAAATCGCCAAGGGCTTGAGCGAAATACCGTAGTGTTTAGCGGCAGATTGCAAAAAAGCCCAGTCCAGCCGACGATGATGACAAACCAATACAGCGTTTTGTAAATCGATAGCTAACTGTTGCAACACCTGTTTTGGCGCTGAGCAAGCAGTAAAATCATTACGGGTTAACCCGTGAATGACAGGGCTTTGTCCCAAAACTACGTGATCAGCGGGGAAGATATGGTGTTCGGCGTGGCCGATGTCCATCAACGGCGGGTTAATACTTAACCACGCTATGGCTAAAATATCGTGTTGCTTTGGGTCTAAGCCGTTAGTCTCAATATCAAGCGCAACATAACGTAACTGTTGCCACGGCCTATTTAACAGCGTGCGGCGCTGGTACCAACTGGCTAAGCGATTGAGCCAATAGCCCACAATTAATACCCCTGGCGTCCGAACTTCAAGCCCACGCCTTGCTGTGCTTGTTTAATTATCCGGAATGCCGACTTTAACTGGCGCCGCATCATTGGGCTGAGTTGTTCAGGGTCAATCGCGTTCTTCGCTTGCGTGGTTCCCCACACTGCTAACTGATGCTGTAACCGCAACTGGGTGAGAAACTGCCAAACATCGAGTAACGACTGATTATCCTGCCGATTAAGTAAGCGGTTACCGCGCAAGGCATTTAGCCGCTGTGGCGTCGCGGCGTCCGTCAGCCCGGCTTCGAGTGCGTACAAACGTGCGATATCGTTAATTACCGCAATGCCATACCGTTTGATATCGATCAGCTCGCCTTGCTCACTGGAGCGAGTACGCAAACGGTTGAAGAGTCCGAGTGGCACTGAAATTTGGTTAACTAGAATAGCAAGATTCGCTATAAACACCGATTGCTGCCCCAGCGCTGCGACCTTCTGTCGATACTCGCGGTAATGACGCCCCGAGCCCATGATCGAACGGCTATCAAAAAAGATTTGGCAATACATTAGGGCTTTTGGTGTTGGACTCTCAGTCCAGCCGCGAAACCGTGCTAACCACTGTTGCTCGGTTCCCCGATATTCAGGGTTACTGGCCATGATATTGCCAGGGCACAACGGAATACCACAGTCGTGCAAGCCTTCACACACAGAGGCAGCCAAGCCAGCAAACCATTGTTCTTGGCTGGCTGTCGGCGCGCTACTGTAGAGTAAGCCATTATCTTGGTCGGAACTCAGCGTTTGATCTTCCCTGCCCTGCGAACCGAAGGCCAACCAATGGTACGCCACCGGCGCAACGCCATAATCTCGTTCATACAGTTGAATGAGTTTACGGGTCATAGTGTCGGTAACCGAGGCCATCAACCGCCCGACCACCGAAGTATCTTTTACTCGGTCGGCAAAGCGTTGCAGATATTCTGGAAGATTTTCCGCCTCGGCAATGAGTTGTTGGCGTGACTCGGCTTTATGCAGTGCGCTGATCAAATACACCGGTTCACTGCGCTGTATTCGCATTAAATCGGTTGCGGTAATCATGCCTACCGGCTGTTCGTTATCATCCACCACGGGCAGGTGATGTACGTTATGCGAAGTCATGGTGGTGAGGGCTTCTAATACCGAACGCCGAGCGTTTACCGCTGCGGGTAACGGCGTCATCACCACATTAACCGCCACCTCGTAGCTCAAGCCCTTAGCGACCACGCGGTTGCGTATGTCGCGGTCGGTCAGAATACCAACAAGGTGATGGTCATCAACCACCAACAGTGATGACACCTGTTGTTCAGACATCAACCTCGCCGCTGCGGCAATGGTGGTTGTGCTGGGAATGCTGACCGGAGCATGTTGCAGTATCTGTTGAATCGGCTGATTGACCCAGTCACTGCCACTCTCTTTGTTGTTCTGCTCAGCCAGTAAACGCTGCCCATGGGCTTGAATAAAATATTGCTCAAAGTCACGGTTAGCTTTGCGTAACCGATCAAAAGCTGCGCCCGATAACACATAGACAATGCCATCCTGTTGCGTTGCAATATGGTTGGTAATCGGCCGACCACTTAACAACGACGGATAGCCGAATAGATCGCCCACCTCTAAACGCTCTAGTAAACGCCCTTGTTGGGAACGTAAATCAAACACTCCCGAGCGGACAATAAAAAGTGCCGGTCGACAGTCGCGTAAAACCTCGTTGGCGTTTTGCTCATTCATGTAAACCGACTGCAATTGGCTAATCGCCCAATCGAGTTCGTCGGCCTTCAGTTGGTCAAAGGGTGGGCATTGTTGCAGAAAGTCTTTCATGATCAGAAATTAGCCGTCCAACCAAAAAAAGAAAAGGCCGCCGCAGAGAAACTGCGGCGGCAAAACGGGAGGTTAATGAGAAGAGGCCGCTCCCGAACCTTTAGGGTAGCGAATCGATTCAACCATTTCTTGGATGTCATCGGGAGCATCGCCAGTTAGCTTATGCACCACAATGGCAACCACAAAGTTAATGATCATACCGAGCGTACCAATACCCTCTGGTGATACACCGAGTATCCAATGCTGCGGATTATTCAACTCTGGGCTAATAAACTTGAAGTAAATGATATAAGCCAGAGTGAAAACAATACCGACAACCATACCCGCGACAGCACCGGCACGGTTCATCCGTTTATGGAAGATGCCCAAGATGATCGCTGGGAAGAAACTCGATGCCGCGAGGCCGAACGCGAAAGCGACCACCTGCGCCACAAAGCCCGGTGGATAAACCCCGAAGTAGCCAGACAACAGGATCGCAATGGCTGCGGCAAAGCGCGCATACATCAGTTCCTGGCGGTCGTTGATATTTGGCATCAAGGTACGTTTTAACAAGTCATGGGATATCGAAGTTGAAATCACCAGTAACAAGCCTGCTGAGGTTGATAGTGCAGCAGCGATACCACCCGCGGCCACTAACGCGACCACCCAAGCTGGTAAGTTAGCAATCTCAGGGTTAGCCAATACCATGATGTCACGATCGATCTTCATCTCGTTGCGTTCATCGCCCGAGTAGAACATCTTGCCGTCACCGTTCTTATCTTGCCACTGGATCAAACCGGTCTTTTCCCAGTTTTTCACCCAACTCGGTGCTTGCTCATGCGACACCCCGGTCATCTCTGGACCGTTAATGGTGTTGAACAGGTTCACTTTAGCAAACGCAGCAATTGCTGGTGCGGTTAAGTACACCACGGCAATAAACACCAACGCCCAAAACGCTGAGCGGCGTGCATCGCGCACTTTAGGCACGGTGAAGAAGCGTACAATCACGTGTGGTAGACCTGCTGTACCCACCATCAAAGCAGCAGTGATAAAGAACACATCCACCATGCTACGAGCGCCCTCGGTATACTCGGTAAAGCCGAGTTCAACCGATAAGCCATCGAGTTTCTGCAATAGGTATTGCCCGGAGCCATCAGCGAGGGTGGCACCAAAGCCCGTTTGTGGGAGCACGTGGCCGGTCATTAACAGCGAGATAAACACGGCTGGAACAATGTAAGCGAATACCAATACACAGTATTGCGCCACCTGGGTGTAGGTAATGCCTTTCATACCGCCGAGTACGGTGTAAAAGAACACAATCACCATGCCAATGATAACGCCGGTCGCGATGTCAACTTCGAGGAAGCGAGAGAACACTACCCCAACGCCGCGCATCTGTCCCGCAATGTAGGTAAAGGAAATAATGATTGCACACAATACGGCAATGATCCGCGCCGCTCGCGAATAATAGCGGTCGCCGACAAAGTCTGGCACGGTAAACTTACCAAATTTACGCAAATATGGTGCCAAACAGAGCGCCAGCAACACATAACCGCCAGTCCACCCCATCAGGTAAACCGAGCCGTCATAGCCCGCGAACGCAACAATCCCTGCCATGGAAATAAATGACGCCGCCGACATCCAGTCCGCGGCAGTCGCCATACCATTTAATACTGGATGAACGCCGCCACTGGCCACGTAGAAGTCGTTGGTTGAGCCGGCACGAGACCAAATCGCAATACCGATATAAAGCGCGAAAGTAAGGCCGACAATGATAAACGTAAGCGTTTGAATATCCATAGCGCCCCCTAGTCTTCGTGCACGTTGTATTTGTTATCGATTTTTTCCATGCCTTTGACATAGACATAAATCAGCACAACAAAGGTGATAATGGAGCCTTGCTGAGCAAACCAAAAGCCCAACTTAAAGCCGAAAAAGGTAATTTGGTTAAGGGCATCTACCAAAAGAATCCCGAACCCGTATGAAACGACAAACCAGACCACCAGCAGTTTAAGCATGAGCCCAAGGTTTTCGCGCCAATACGCCTTGGCATGTTCTGCACTTTGAAATGCCATAAACGTCCCCTCCTGTTAAAAACATGTTATATTTATTGGGTCAATGTCGAATCTAGTCCGCTTTTTATGATCGAGGAATAGGACTTTGGTCGTATAAATATTCAACAGAAGGGAATCGATTAGTATCTCGGCTGTCTTACACTAAGTTGAAGAACGCTAAGGAGAAATTATGCGTGTATTTGTAAAACCGTTATGTGTCGCGTTACTTGCAACCGGTTTAGGAGCTTGTGGAGTGCTCCCCATCAACCACACTCCAGACAACGACGAAGCGACAATCAAAAGTGCTCGCGACAATAAAACCGACCAATTAACCGTGGTTTACGCGGGCTGTTACAAGCAACAGATGGCACCATATATCGCATCCCGCACATTCCCAGCGGGTGAGCAAAACATTATTGCACGTATGGTGTGGAAACATGAGAATAGTCCACGACAGCTAGTCGCTTTTATTCCGTTTCAGTTTACGTTAGAGGGTGGTGCGGAATACACCTTTAAATATCAGCGCGAAGACAAAAAAGTGAAGGTTTGGGTGGCTGACTTTAATACCGACGAAGCAGTGACCGAGCCAGTCGAGACAGAACTTGGCATTTTCGAAGTGGGCAACGACAACACCCGTTGGCGCAATCTGTGTAAGAAGAGTTCGGTGTAATAAAAAAGCCCGCCAAATCTGGCGGGCTTTGAGAACAATGTGTCGTTGTTAAACTTATTCTACATCACTGGGTGAATGCAGCATCCATAGCTCAACAGTATTTTCAACAGCGTTATTTACGACCATATAGTGTTGCTCACGGTCGATAAATAAAATATTCGCGCCAATAACCAAGCAATTGGAATCAGTACTAACATCACACGAACTATCGCGATAGACATTGAGCATCGATTCAGATGCTAAAGACCAAACATAAGATGAGAACTGACGATACTCACCTGTGTCAGCATCCAAGCCGCTCACTAAAAATGCGTCAGGTTGGGCTAATAACTGCAAACCGATTAACACAGACTCAGCGTAAGTGTCAGATAGTGTATCGTACGCATTCGCATAGAAACCTGAATTCGCATATCCACGGAGCCAGTTCTGTTTTTCCCCGGTAATAACGTCATCAGCGGTTACCTGGACGTCCTCTATCTTCGCCGCCCAATCGACGTAAATAACGGTCTTATCGCTAGCCGTAAACGATGACATGACGGTTGATATATGTTTCTGCTGGCCAAACAGCTTTAACCTTTGCGTTCCTGCAGGGTAATCCAATTCCAGCACTTTATTGTCATCGCTCAACATCCATGTACCAGAGACACCCGCAGCAGTATTAAAGTTACCATCATCAGCAAAAGTCACAGTATCTGCATCAGTCGTTACCACACCATTTTCGATACTATGGATAGGAAACACCCACTGACCCGGCAACTGCTCTGGCGTAAATGACTCATAAGACTCATCAACTTTTCGCAAAGCCACGGTAACGGAAGAATTGAATTCTTCCACCACACCCAGTTCTACCGTTTCACCACCGCAATCGAGCGGTCGCGCAATAGCAACATCATTGTCAAACTCTTCCACCACAGTATGGCTTAGATCTTCATCGAGCAGTTTAAATGTCACAGTATTTGGCCGAATATCGCCTAACACAGAGGTATCAGCGCCGCATTTAGCGATAAGGTCCTCGTTATCAGTTACCCCACCCACTTTATATGGCATAGTGAAGCCAATGGTAGGATCAACAAAGGTCACAACCAGATTATTGCTATCCGTTAATTCCCAAGTAATTGGCGTCAGACTCTCATCTTGGACATAGGCATTGAAGAACAACCCAGTATGGTCCTCTTTCAACTGCAATGTCGTCCCGTCTTGCGCATAAGTGGAAGATTTTAACATCGGCAACCCTTTGCGTGAGGCGATAGCCCACGTGTAGGTGCCTACCAAAGCACTTTCATCAATATTCAACGATGCACTTTCTGCTTGCTGAATATCGTCTGCTTTATTCTCTAGTAACTCAGGATCATCATTATTCACCTGTTCGACAAATGCGCTTACCGCGTCATCCGATTCTAGAAAATCTGAAAGCTTATCGTAGTCACTGGGTAGGGTGTAATTAGGGTCGTCGACAATTAACTGGATCACGGCAGCCAAAAGGAACACATCGTCCGGGACTAACGTAGCTTTTTCGTCATTTAGGACCGTTGCATCAGTGATTTCGCCGCCCGCAGCGCGCTCAATAATCTTCGCTTTCGCTGTTGTGACGTGCGTCACGTTGACTTCGTTATTTTCCTCAGCGGACAACACACCGTCATCGCCAGCCATAGCTTGTAAGCTAGATGTTGTATCTAAATAACTAGTGAAGTTAATTGCTTGCTGGTTGTTATCGGCACTACCTGTCGCGTGAACAACAACCAAAGCGTCGGGTGCAACATACTGCACTGGTAACGTAAAATTACCTTCGGCATCTGCTGTTGTGGTGTATTCCTCACCGTCAATTGTTATTACAACAGTAGCGTTTGCAATGGGGCTATCAGTAACCTGACCTTGCAGAGCAACTTCGTTATAAACCGTGATATCCAGTGTTGCAGAAGCACTATCTGACCCATCGGAAATTTCATAGCTGAGACTGTCCGAGCCCAAATAGCCGTCTGTTGACTGGTAACTGATCACATCCCCCGAAACACTCGCTGTTCCATGTTCGGGTTCAGCAGTAATAGCGAGTGCCAACACATCACCATCTGGATCTGAGTCATTGCTTAACACCGCAATCTCAGTCGCCACTGATGATTTTACTCGTGCTGCATCGGCGCCTGCAATTGGCGCTTGATTCATACTGCTCGTGTCGTTCGATGACGCATCATCGCCACCACCACAAGCCACCAGCATTAGCGTCAAAGCTGGCAACACCAACTTCCCTGTCTTGATTAACATTTATATATCCCCTTTATCATAAGAGGGACGTATGTTACCGAAGTTGTGACAGAGTTCAATTTCTTTTTGATGAAATATATTTCAATAAGCTTTTGAGTGCGGCGGGCTTTAATGGTTTGGTCAGAAAGTGCATGCTGGCCTGCCGCGCGGCACGCTTTACCGCATCCTCTTGCATAGCTGTAACTAAGGCGGCTGGCAGCGTGCTCCCCCACAACTTGCGTAATTCGGCAGTAAGCGCAATACCATCGAGTTGCTGCCCTAGTTGGTAATCAATCAATAAGCCATCGGGAGCTGGATGTTGTTTGGCGTAAGCCAGCACATCACTGGCTCGCTGAAAGGTAATCGCTCGGCACTGCCATTTGCTCAGTAACGCCGACATAGCGGATAAGTTTTCTGGGTTATCATCCACGCAAACCATGGTTAGCGGTGACACCAAACTGTCATCAGCGCTAGCTTGTCGTGCTGCCTTCACCAATGCTGCTGAGCCCAAAGGCACTGATACAGAAAAGCAGGAGCCGCGGCCTTCAATAGAATCTACCCGCAATTTACAATTGAGCTGTTCGCTCATTCGCTGAGCCACACTTAGCCCCAAACCAACACCGTCAACGGCTTGATCTTTTATCCGATAAAACGCATCAAATATCTTCGCGCGCTGTTGTTCAGGAATCCCAGGGCCGGTATCCCACACCCCAATTTGTAGCTGACCGGCGCGTTTGCGCACGCCCAAAAGCACCTTACCCTGCGGGGTATACTTGATGGCGTTCGATAGGAAGTTCTGCACAATACGGCGCAAATATGTCGGGTCGGTATACACCGCAGCATCTTGGTAGTGCACGCTAAAACGCAACGAGCGTTGTTCGGCGAGCACTGAATACTCTTGAATCAGTGGCTGCAAAATACTGTTTAAACTCACATGGCGAAACTTCGGCTGCTGTGCGCCCTGCTCCATTTTCGCAATGGATAACAAGGTAGAAAGTAAGTGCTCCGTTGACCCCAACGCCGTATCTAACTTAGCGAGTAACTGCTGGTTTGCTGCACCGGCTTGCTGTTCATCGACCGCCGATAAATATAAGCGCGCAGCGTTTAGGGGTTGCAAAATATCGTGGCTAGCCAAGGCCAAGAAGCGAGTTTTTGAGGCGTTGGCAGCCTCGGCTTCGGCCTTAGCTTTCTGTAATTGCTGTTCGACTTGGCGGCGGCGCTCAATTTCTTCAGTGAGTTCGTTATTTATTTCGCGGATTTTTTGCGAACGCACATCAATCCGATGCTCCAAGTCAATATTCGCCTCTTCCAAGGCTTGCTGGGTTTCTACGTGTTCGGTGATATCGGTAAAGCTGGTAACAAAACCGCCCCGTGGTAGCGGGTTACCGACCATTTCAATCACGCGCCCATCGCCGCGACGGCGAATAAAGCGATGCGGCGACCCCATTTGCATGTAGCGTAAGCGTTTACTCACTAACTCATCAATTTCCCCGGGGCCACATTCACCGCGCTCAGCGTTGTAACGAATTAATGTCGCAATCGGTTGGCCCGGTTGCACCATGCCTTCAGGGTAATCGAACAAGTCTAAGTAGCGACGGTTCCAAGCGACCAAACGCAGGTCGGCATCGACCACACTGATGCCCTGTGCCAAATTTTCCAGCGAGCTAAATAGAATCGATTGCTGAGTTTGCAACGCCTGCGTGGTGTCGTCAAAAAAGTGCACCACTTCTTCGAGGTTTAGCTGCTTGTCACGCAACGCGGCTTGAATGAGCGAACGCGCGGTTGCCGCCCCTAAGACGCCGGCGATGGCGCGTTCAACATAATGAATCAACCCTTTGCTGGCGACCGCCTCAGATAACAACGATTCATCGTCTCTGGCATTGTAATACTGCATGATCTGTTGCGCTCGCTCGCTGCCTAAAAAGGTGCGAAGTAACAGCATCATGTCTGCCACGGTGACTTTATGATGGCGGCTATGGGCGAGTTCCTCCCGCGCCGCACGGGGCTTCACAAATGCGGTGGCTTGTATGCGGTCGACTAAACGCGTTTTTGCCATCATCGACACCAACACAAACACTAGCGCGTTGGCGATGATGGAGATCACCGTACCTTGGGTGATGATGCTGGTGTCGCTTAGCGTTTGCTCTGGATGCGGTAAATAAAGGGGTACCAATACGCTCAATACCCAGCTCACTAAACCTGCGGTTAAGCCTGCATAAACGCCGCGGGCGTGGCCATGACGCCAGTACAAGGCGCCAATAATGGCCGGTAGCAACTGCAAAACTAAGGAAAATGCCAATAAGCCAATACTGACGAGGTTTGTCCGCGCCGCCCAAAAGTAATAACAGGCGAAGGCTAACAGCATGATCAGAGCAATGGCCAAACGCCGCAGCAGCAGTAGCGCTTTACCGTATTCTCGGCGGCGTTCATGCATTGGCCGACGCGACTCGCGTTGCAGCAGAACCGGCATGATCACGTCGTTAGTGATCATGGTGCTGAGAGTGACCGAAGCAATAATCACCATCGCTGTCGCAGCAGAAATACCGCCGATGAAAATTAGCACCGACAGCCAGGTTTGCTCGGCAATAAGCGGTAACCGCAGCGCGAATGTGGAACCGTCGGATGGGCTAGCAAAAAAGTAATTGCCCGCTAACGCAATCGGAATAATTGCCAACGCCGTTAGCGCCAAATACAGCGGAAAGCCCCAACGTGCAGTGTTCAGGTGCTTAACGTCCACGTTATCGACAACCGCAACGTGGAACTGCCTTGGCAAACACAAAATAGCGCCAGCAGCCATAAAGGTTTGCACAATAAAATCAAATTCGCTGAACGACGCCAACGACCACTGTTGGGTTTGCGCGTCGCGCAGATGTTCCCAAACCGCCGCTGCGTTATGCTCGGCCAGTAGCCACCACGCGACAATAGCGGCCAACAGCAACGCCCCGAGCTTAATCATCGACTCTACCGCAATGGCGAGGATCATACCGCTTCGGTATTCAGTGACTTCGACATGGCGAGTGCCAAATAGCATGGCGAATACCGCCATAATAGCGGCGGCACCGAACTCGTTAATGGAAAACGTGTTTAACACACCCGATGACTCGGTTAATACAGCAAAACTGTTGCCCACCGCTTTCAATTGCAAAGCAATATAAGGAACGGTTGCTAGCGTAGCAATGAGGGTAACAAACACCGCTAAGCGGCGGCGCTTACCAAAACGTGAGGAGATAAAATCGGCAATTGAGGTGATGTTCTGTTGTTTGCTCACCGACACCAGCTTTTTCATCACTGGCAGACCGAATAAGAACAATAATGCCGGACCCAAGAGTATGGGAAGGTACGCCCAGCCGTCCACGGCGGCATTCCCTACTGCGCCGTAATAGGTCCAAGAGGTACAGTAGATAGCCAACGACATCGCATAGACAAACGGCCGATAGCTAATGCGGTTAGCCCAAGATCCGACTTTGTCGCCATAACTGGCGACGGTAAACAAAAAGGCAATGTAGGCAAGCGCGGCAAAAACCAGCAACCAACTCATCGTTGCCGCCCAGTTACAGTTGCAGGCGTTCCGCCACCAAGACGGCTTGGGTGCGGCTGTAAACACCTAACTTGCGGAAAATCGCAGTAATGTGCGCTTTTACGGTGGCTTCGGTAATGTTTAACTGAAACGCAATTTGCTTGTTTAACAAGCCTTCATGCAAATAGTGCAGCACTCGATATTGCTGCGGCGTGAGCTCCGCCACTCGCCGGGCCAAATCTTGGTCTTCGTTAGAAACCGCTTCTAACTGCGCCTCGCACTCTTCCGGGGTCCAGGTCTCTCCTTCAAGGATAGCTTGGATAGCTTGCGCAATTTTTGCTGAAGCCAGCGATTTAGGGATAAAACCCATGGCGCCAAAACCAATGCACTTGGCAATCACGCTGGTGTCTTCGCTGCCAGAGATAATCGCTACGGGGAGCAGCGGATAGTCCTCACGAACGCGAATAAGACCGTACAGATCACCGCTGCCGGGCATGTTTAAATCCAGCAGCAGCAAATCCACATCATCGTCTTCGGCTAATGCCGCCAAGGTTTGCTCTAAGTCGCCCGCTTCACGCAGTTTAAGCGAATCAAAATGGTTCGCGAGTGCGCCTTGTAGCGCCTCGCGAAACAACGGGTGATCATCGGCAATTAAAAATTTTGCCATAAGCGCAAGCTAAACCCCTAGGTGGTTGTTCATTAACGGTTTAATCGATTCTCTATTAATGAATCTACCACACCTGGATCGGCAAGCGTAGAGGTATCACCGAGGTTCTCAAACTCGTTCGCGGCAATCTTGCGCAGAATACGGCGCATAATTTTGCCCGAGCGGGTTTTCGGTAGGCCATCGGTCCAGTGAATGAAGTCTGGCGTAGCGATGGGGCTGAGCTCTGAACGGACCCAATCGCGCAGCTCCTTGGTCAATTCATCGTCAATGTCGGTGCCAGAAACTGCCGACACATACACATAAATCCCCTGCCCTTTGATGTCGTGTGGGTAACCCACAACGGCGGCTTCTGCCACGCACTTGTGTGCCACTAACGCGCTCTCAATTTCCGCAGTACCAAGGCGGTGGCCGGAAACGTTTAATACGTCATCAACGCGGCCGGTGATCCAATAATAACCGTCTTCATCGCGGCGTGCTCCGTCACCGGTAAAGTAAACGTTTTTGTAGGCAGAGAAATAAGTTTGCTCAAAACGCTCATGGTCGCCCCAAATGGTACGTGCTTGGCCTGGCCAACTGTCTTTGATAATCAGGTTGCCATCGCAAGCGCCATCAAACTCTTTGCCGTCACTGTCCACTAACGCTGGTTGAATACCGAAGAACGGATGAGTTGCTGAACCCGGTTTTAAATCGGTCGCACCCGGCAACGGCGAGATCATGATGCCGCCAGTTTCGGTCTGCCACCAAGTATCAACAATCGGGCATTGGCCGTTACCAATAGTGCGGTGATACCACTCCCACGCTTCTGGGTTAATCGGTTCACCGACACTCCCCAACAGCCGTAGCGAATCGCGTTTACTGGTTTTGGCCGCGGCATCGCCTTTAGCCATTAACGCGCGAATTGCCGTAGGCGCGGTGTAAAGAATATTCACTTGGTGCTTGTCGACGATTTCGCCTATCCGTCCCACGCCAGGATACGTCGGTACGCCTTCAAACATGAGTGTGGTTGCGCCGTTCGCTAACGGCCCATAAACAATGTACGAGTGCCCCGTAATCCACCCCACATCGGCGGCACACCAGTAGATGTCGTCTTCGTGGTAGTCAAAAATGTATTGGTGGGTCATCGACGTCCACACCATATAACCACCAGTGGTATGCACAATACCTTTAGGTTTACCGGTAGAGCCCGAGGTGTAGAGGATAAATAGCGGATCTTCCGCATTCATCACTTCCGCTTGGCACTCTGTTGGTACATCAGCGACTAACTCATGCCACCAAACGTCGCGGCCCTGTTGCCAATCGACATCACCACCAGTCACGCGACAGACAATGCTGTGTTCCAGGGTCGGGCAACGATCGTCGGCAAGCGCTTTATCGACATTATCTTTTAAGCTAATGGTACCGCCCCCGCGGCGTCCCTCGTCGGCAGTAATAATGGCTTTGGCTTGGCAGTCGTTGATGCGGTCAGTAATAGCATTCGGTGAGAAACCACCAAAGATCACTGAATGCACTGCACCAATGCGGGCGCAAGCAAGCATCGCATAAGCCGCTTCTGGTACCATCGGCATGTAGATAGCGACACGGTCGCCTTTACCGACACCCAGCTTTTTCAGGCCATTGGCAAAGCGCGAGACTTCTTTATGCAACTCGCGATAGGTAATATGTTTATCAACGTCGGGCGAATCGCCTTCCCATATAATCGCGGTTTTGTCCGCGCGCTCGGCTAAATGCCGGTCGACACAGTTATAGCAGGCGTTCAAGGTGCCGTCGGCATACCATTGAATGTTCACATGGCCTGGCGCAAACGAGGTTTCCTTCACTCGCGAATAGGGCGTAAACCAGGTAATGCGCTCGCCTTGCTCGGCCCAAAAGCTCTCAGGATCTTTAACAGAGGCTTGATACATAGATTGGTAGCGCGCTGCGTCAATAAAGGCGCGCGCTTTTGTCTGTTCGGGCACAGGATAAACTTGTTGCGACATTCTCACTTCCTCCTTTGCGCAAGATGCTTATTGTTGTACGTATTACACCTTCTGTTCACTATTAGACCATAGTCTAGATTGATTAAAACCACATGATTTCCGACACTTATTGAGATAACCGCTATACTCGTTGTAAGCCTAAGCATTGCGGAACACAAATAACAAAGGAAAACCAAGGGGAACAATAACCATGGTCAATCGCAAATTATCTAAACGCTTTACTCGCTCATTAGTGACCGGTGCCGTTGCTACGGCATTAGCCATGAGCGCAGCGGCAAACGCCGACGATACCGAAATCAAATTCGGGGGTTACGTTAAACTCGATACCATGATTTCTGATTACGCTGACGGCCCTGCACCGTCCAGCGATAACATTGGTCGGCAAATATATATTCCTAGCTTAACGCCCATTGGTGGTGAAGGCGATGACCCAGTTATCGACTTTCATGCACGCCAATCGCGTTTCTTCCTAGATACTAAAACCATGCTAGATAATGGCGAGACGTTGGGCGCCCACATCGAGATGGACTTTATGTTGACGCCACAAGGTGACCAACGGATTTCTAACTCCTACAATCCGCGTTTGCGCCATGCCTATATTACCTACGGTAACTGGTTGTTTGGGCAAACGTGGTCAAACTTCCAAGACACATCAATTTTGGCAGAGTCGGTGGACTTTATCGGTATTACCGACGGTATCGTGTTTAACCGCCAAGCACAGATCCGTTATACCCAAGGCGGCTTTAGCGTTTCTATTGAAACGCCAGAAACGACCGTAACCCCGTATGGTGGCGGCGGCCGTATCACCTCAAGCGACGGTTATATTCCAGACGTGGTGCTGAAATACAAAGGCGCAAAAGAAGATTTAACCTATAGCTTTGCCGCTATTGTGCGTCAGCTGGCATACGACGTATCGCAAACAGGTAATGACGAAACAACTACCGGTTACGGGGTAACCATCGGTTTGAAATACCAATTGGGTATGGATGACTTACGCGTATCTGGCACTACAGGTTCGGGCTTAGGCCGCTACTTAGGTTTAAACACCTTTAATGGTGCAGTGATTGACGGCAACGGTGGATTAGAAGCAATCGATTCAACCGGCGTATCATTGGCATATCGTCACTTCTGGAACGATAAAGTACGTTCAAACTTCGTTTATTCACGCGGCTGGGCAGATAATGATATTGACCTAACCGGCGCGGCGGTAACCGAGTTTACCGAACGTTATGGTGTCAACCTGATGTATTCACCGACCAAAAGCTTAACCTTTGGTGCGGAAATCAGCCAGGCCCACCGCGAAAACGAAGCAGGCATCGGCGGCGACCTAAATCGCCTCCAGCTCATGGCCATGTATAAGTTCTAATAACGTAGCCTGTTGCTATCGCAACAGGTCGGGCTCGATCTAATCCCTGCCGCAATAGCGGCAGGCTACAGCATAGCGGCAGGCTACATCCAGACCGCCGTAGCCTGTTGCTGTGCAACAGGTCAGGCTCGATCTAATCCCTGCCGCAATAGCGGCAGGCTACGGCACAGGTTGCAGATCATCTAACCCCTGCCGCAATAGCGGCAGGCTACAGCATAGCGGCAGGCTACGGTATAGGTTATTCGAAATAATTGCCGAATTGTTGTTGGAGCCAGGTGGTGTCTATGGAGCGCCAGCTGGAAGGGTAAAAGCCGCGTGCTAAACCGCTACGCAATGTTGAATAAGGCCACTCGATGGCATTTTCAATATAGCCATGTTTAACCGGATTAAATAACGTATAAAGCATCAACATATAACGCTCACGATCGTTACGAATGGTGCGTTCAAAATAACTCTTTTGCCATAATCGTCCTGATTTTCGCATTATTCTACTGTCGTTAGCAGTTTTCGCATTGATCGCGTTATGCGCAAATTCGGGTAGCGCTCGAGTAGTAAGTGCTTTAATTTTTGCCCAACGCTGAGGTAACTTTTCATCCTCACAGAAAATCACGCAATGAAAATGGTCGGGGAGCATGCACCATGCTTCAATATCAAACGGATGGGTTTCCATAGTCTGCCGAACGGCCTGCCAGAAAGCCTTTTGCACAGCTGGCTTTAGCAACACGGGTTGGCGTTGAAAGGTGTTAACAGTGAAAAAGTAGTATCCACCTTTTTCAAAGTATCGTCGAACGTTTCGCATCCACCAAATTTAGCCACCAAGCCACACCCCACGAGAAGATACGACATAAACCACCGTAGCCTGTTGCTATTGCAACAGGTCATAGATCATCTAATCCCTGCCGCGATAGCGGCAGGCTACGGCACAGGTTCGGAGAGGAATTTTCCGGATTTGGGGAATCCCTGCCGCAATAGCGGCAGGCTACAGCACAGGTTTGGAGCGGAATTTCCCGGGTTCGGGGAATCCCTGCCGCGATAGCGGCAGGCTACATCGGACCGGCAGGCTACCAGGCTTTTAGGGCGGTGGTGACTTTTTCGAGGTAGGCTTGGGTTTCGCGATAAGGTAAGTCGCTGTGCAGGCGGCTGTATACTTGGTCTGCGGACAGTTTGTTAATCTCCGCGATGGCCGGCCCTATTACGCGTTTGTGTTGTGGGTGAAAAACACTGGCGACGTTACCTGCACCGGTATTATAGGCCGCGATTGCACAATAGCGTCTACTGACCGGATCGGTAATCCCTCGCAAATACACCTGCTCTAGCAATTTAATGTAATTGCCACCATAAATAATATTCTGTTGCGGATTAAACAAAGTATCTACTGCCGGAGCTTGCTGTTTATCAAACACGCGTTGGTTAACATCTAAGCCCGCTGAGTTAGGCACAATTTGCATCAAACCAAAGGCGGGAATAGGTGATTGAGCTAAAGGATTAAAACTCGACTCCGTTTGCATAATAGCCAAAATCAACGCTTCAGATACACCGGTCTGTGCCGCAACATCTTCCACTTCATCACGGAAAGGTTCAGCGCGACGGCTAAAAACTGATACATCCCCTAACCTTAAGGTAATGCGCTTCACCCGCTTTTGACTGGCATCTTTCATTGTGGCAGGTTTATCAACAACGGCAGTCACCTCTTCCGTACTCACCTGAGCAGCTTCGGTGACCTGTTCGACACTCATTTTGGGCGCCCAGCTTGCTAGCAGCGGTTGCTCATCGTTAATCGGCACCGATTTTAGCAAGGGATCTTTTTTGGCCACCTCGGCAACAGAATTCGATGCAAGTTGCTCAAGCACCTTACTCACAACTGCGGAGGTGTCTACATCAACCGCAGGTTCTAGCAGTTCGATACGAATTTCATCATTAGCAAAATCGACAACGGTCTTTTGCTCTAGCTTTTCATCGTAAGCAACATAAGCCGTTTTTGAAGGCAGCTCTGTCGCTGTTCCCCATTGTGCTAACAGTTTGTTTTTATAGGCGTTGTAGTCCGCGACGTAAGCGGCAGCGAAGTCTTGATATTGTTGCCGTTGTTGCTTGGCAAACTCTTCATAACTCTGGCTGTAGCTAGTAAAAGGGCTGCCAAGCAGCCCTACTATTACTAACCCTGCGCCTATGGCTGGGTGTTTCATTGCATCCGCTCCCGGGTTTCGTCCAACGTCGCTTGTGATTTTTCAACCATAAACTGCTGGAACAACTCCGGGTGTTCTGGATCCATCGGGTTGTTAAATAGCCGCTTGACGTTTTCGTCGTAAGCCTCTTTATTGATACCCACTAACACATACATACCACCACTCGGGCTAACCTGGGTGCGGTAAATACGGCTATAAACCAAGTTCATCGCAACGTTGCTTTGAATAACCTGCTCCACTTTGTCGACCGATACTTCGGTATCGGTAGTGGCCTCTTCTTTCACAAACCGCGAATATTCAGAAGCAATAGTCTGAGCAAAGTTTTGCGCCAGACGATTACGCGCTTCCTGGGCGGCGATGTCTTTCATAACTCCCACGCCCGACTGCTTAGGTTTAGAGTAGCCTACCGCTTGCATGAATACGTCATTCACCGGTTGGTCGCAGACCCAAGTAGGAGCAACTTTCTCCGGCGCGTCAGGAAAGGTACAAGATGCGTATTCGAGAGACGTACGTCCACCGTTACTGGCACAGCCTGCTAGAATTAACAGGCTGACCGCTGAAATTAATCGGAATTTTTTCATAGTTTGATTCCTGGCCAGCACACGCCAAGCCATCCTTCTTTCTGGTTGCCACAACGGCTGTGAACAAGACGAACCACGTTGCCTAAACGAATTTGGTCGCGTACTTCAGGCTCATCAACTAAGACATAACCATAGTCCATGCCAATATCCGCGGTAAAGGTACCGTTACCAATTGCTACAGGCTCAAGCGTTTTTGCGCCTGTAATCGGGTGTACACGTTCTTCCATACGGTAGAACGTCACTTCTGCATCTTCACGGGCGCCTTTACGTGAGCCTAAATTAACGCGGAACAAGCTAGTACCACTGTCTTCGGTGAGATCTCGGCGCGCAATTACATAAAAGTTAGGCGCAATAGAGGTAAGCAACTCGTGAAGGTTGGCATCAATAGCATTGCGCGTGGCTGATTGCTTCAGACCGTCAATCTCGCCAGCAGAAACCGGGCAACTACTATTGCTGGTTTCACGTTCAAAACTGCTTGCACCGTCATAAACATAGGTACCAACCGGTGTCATATCCGGTAATTTATAGGCACGAACATTAATGTTGGCGTGGCCGTTGTATTCACATTTAGGTGGCACCACGTGGCGGTCACCGTCATCGTCGTACCACACCGAGCGCTCGGTAAACTCACGGTTAAAGTCGGTGCCTGAGATTTTGGCAAACAGTGCGATGTCGGCGGCAGCGATGCCATCAGTGTTATAACGGCCCGAAAGCTCTGCAGCGCGCAATTCATCTTGCATTTTTGTAGCGAGATCGCGTTCAATAACACGGTTACCTGCGCCTAACAAGGCCCCTTCAAACTGGTCATAGGCAATTTCGCCAATTTTCGCGTCGATATCAGAGCCGGTTTCTACAGGCAACACCACAACGCTCATACCCTCGCCAGATAGCTGTTGGGCCGACGGCATAATGGTGGCTTTTGGCAGGTTCACTTCCTGTGATTTGGCGACTTGGTGGCCTCCTGTTGACATGCATCCGCCAATCAACATTGCTGAAAGCCCCATACCAATGAGCGTATTGAGTTTTCGTTTAGTCATTTTTTTGTCCTTAGTTTGCTTTACATCTGCTCGTTACGATGAGTACCCCACCGTAAGCCACAGACCTTGGTTTTCTAGTTGTTTAATTAACTGCTCGGTCGCTCCCTGATGAGCGGTTTGCTGACTAGTAACAGAACTGGCTTGCGCTTTTAGCGTTTTAGCTGCAGCACCCTGACCCGCCTGTTCTACTTCAACATTCAATGTTTGAATACTGACGTGTTTACCAAACATTTGCTGTTGCTGTTCTTGCAGGGTAAACGCCACTGTGTTTTGGCATTGGCTGCGGCAAAGCTTCACCCCGTGATTAATGAGTTGCTGCTCCAGTGCCTGTTGAATAACCGCATCATTACCAGATAATTGCACCGTCACACCGTGCTGCTGTTGCAGCTTCATAAGCTTTTCAGTCAGTGAAGGCGCTGGCGATTGCTGAGTTAGCGATGCGTATTGTAGCGCCAAGCGGTCTATCGCCTTAGCTTTTGGCGTCAACTGATACAACTGATAGACATCGGCTAAATTATTCGCGGGCTGTGGCAAGCGGCTTTCGAATATCGCGGTTTTGTGGGCGATTTGTTGTTGCCATTTATGCGCTAAACTGGCGCGATCGAGTTGCAGTAACACTCGCACACTGTCACCCACGTTACGGCTCTGCAGCACACGGAAGTAGCTGAGTTCTACATCATCGCTGTTAGAGGTGATCTGACGGCTAATGTCGTCTGTGCTCACGGTTCCGAGATCTTGGGTATAGCGGTTCATGGTTGAGGCGATAGTTGTGCCTAATTTTGCGGCTAAGGCGGCGAGTGCTTCTTGCCGTGCTTGGTTGATGGTTTTGCCTTCGCCAATTGCGTAAAGGTGGTTACTGTCGTCTGCCGGTGGTTGTTGCCACCAATCCTGAGCGGAAGCACACCCTGCGATCATTAACATCAGCGAAAAAATGGCGTACTTCATAACCCAGTATCTCCAAAATAGGCTTGATATTCATACCGCGTCAGTAACATTTCTGCGGCACTTTCAATGCCGTATGGACCTACGGCAAAGGTGTTAGGCACAGTATCGCGGCGTAAGTCCGTCAATGCCGCTTGCATGGCTTGTTGGTCACCTAACACATAAGCTTTGTCTAAGCGTGTTACTTGTTGGGTAATCTGCTGATGAGAGTGAGCGGCTTGTTCTGGCATCGCACCATACTCAACCCAACCTAGCTGGCGCTTGAAGAATAAGCCTTGCTTGCCTAACGGCAACTGTTCGTAAAAGAAGGTCAGATTGCCGGTATCAAGGGTAAAATCGCCCATGAAGTCTTCGAGTTGAAACAGTGGTTGAGTTAACAAACTCTTGTCGTCGGCAAAGGGTATCGCCACGGTGAGCGAGGGTGTTAATGCGGTCACGCTGTACATAGATACTCGTGTGCCATCAACGGCAAGGCCTAGTAGGTACTTATTTTGGTGATAGTAACGAAACTCTTGGCCAGCTAATGTAGTGCTGCGCTTTATCAGCTGCGGTGTGCCCAGAAATGACTCTAAGTAGTCGATATTGGCACCCACACGGACTTGGTTTAGCTGTTGCAGTTCAACTTTGTCGGTAAAGTGCGTAATGAAGCCATTGTAGCTATCAACGAGGAGATCGCGGGTATCAACCCACTGACCTAAGGCAATGAGTGGCAAGCTTACAGTAACAATTATTCGCGCGAGTTTGCGCCAAAAGCTCTCTGTCGCGACGGGCTGTTTGGACGCGGTATTGGTCGATATATTATCCATTAAAGTATGCTTTTCTTATTATTCTATTCGCTAAATGCTTACAAAATCTTTACTTAAGAATAAATTAAACCGTCGAGTGCGCAAGCCAAAAACTAAGCAACCAAGCTTACCCATTGAAAATAAAGACAAAGTTTTACGTAGCCTGTTGCTGTGCAACAGGTTTGGAGATGGATTAACCCCCTGCGCAGTAGCCTGTTGCTGTGCAACAGGTTCGGAGGTGGACTAATCCCTGCCGCAATAGCGGCAGGCTACGGCCAGACCGGGGTAGCCTGTTGCTGTGCAACAGGTTCGGAGGTGGACTAATCCCTGCCGCAATAGCGGCAGGCTACGGCACGGGTTCGGAGCGGAATTTTCCGGGTTCGGGGAATCCCTGCCGCGGTAGCCTGTTGCTGTGCAACAGGTTCGAAGATCGTCTAATCCCTGCCGCGGTAGCGGCAGGCTACGGCGGAGCCGCGGGCGGAGCGGCGCGCGTTAGCGGATCAGCGCGCACAGGTGGTGGGCGATGTCGGTGTTGTTCATGTAGCCCTGGAGTTGCTCGCTGGTGGGGCCGGCGGCTAAGACCGGCACATCAACGCCGGTATGGCCGTGGGTGGTCCAGCCGGTGCCAGTGACATCAGCGGTAACAGCCACTAAGGCATCGCTAATAGCGGCTTTACGTGCCTTAACGTCTTTGATGCCCGCCGGTGCCAATAGCTGCTGCCATTGTTCCGCAGTGAACGCTAACCCCGGCATTTGCTTCTGCAAATAGGTCTTCCATTCAGTTCCCGGCATCCCCAACAAATCCGCCGTCATCACCTCAATAGACGCATTAATTTTCATCACTCGCTGAGCAAACCACGCGTATTCGCCATCGCGCCCTAAGGTTAAGCCTCCAGTTGAATGGTCTGCAGTGACTACCACAATAGTATTGGGGTGCTGCTGGCGGAATTCACGCACCACCCGCAATGTTCTATTCAGACTATCCATTTCGCGTACCGCGCAGGCAATATCGTTGGCATGACCACACCAATCAATTTGGCTACCCTCAATTAGCAAGGCGAATGGCTTGTCCTTTGCCGACAATAAACGCAACGCATTCGACGTCATATAAGCCAAGCGGTTAACATCGTCATCAATCGCGTGCGGCAAGCCCACAGGGGCAAATAGCCCTAAAACCGGCGTCTGTTGCACACGAGTCAAATCGGCAAAGTCAGTCACTACGGTCATGCCCTGGTTCTGTAACACCGATATCCAGTCTTTATCGTTGCGTTTAAAATACGACAACCCACCACCAAGCATCACGTCGAATGACCATTGGTTTTCACCGGTTTGGGTTGCCATCTCGTCGGCAATGGCGTCGTAATTACGGCGCGAAACGTTATGAGTAAAAAACGCTGCCGGTGTTGCATGGTTAACCTGAGACGTTACAACCGCGCCCGTTGACCAGCCGTGGTTACGCGCTTTCTGCATCAATGTCTGCAATGGCTGGTGTTGTGAATCTACCGCAATGGCGCCGTTATAGGATTTGGTTCCGGTTGATAACGCGGTTGCCCCAGCCGCGGAATCGGTGACCAAGGTATCGTCATCCGGGTAAGTGGTTGCCGAGCCGCGCAATAAGTCATCAAACTCCGTAGCGCTCAAGCCGGGTTGATTGGGATCGTCGTAGGCATAACGGTAAGCACTAATGTACTCAAAGCCCATGCCGTCTCCAACAATATAGATGATATTGGGTGCCGACTGTTCCGCAACCACACCAAAGCTCGCTGCAGCGAATGCTGCGGCAGAAATCCAACGCGTTAATCGCATACCAAAATTCCATTCATTAGAAAAAATCAAATTTTAGCAAAGGGTTTATGACAAACCTATTAAGAATTTTTTCGCGAATATGCTTTATGTCATAGTTACTTTATGCATATTACATTCTAATAAAATTGATCACGGCCAGCTGTTTAGTTTTTGACCGCGGATAAGAACAACAATATTAGCCTCTGCTAAGGATACACCTAATGAAATTTCTACACTCCCTTACGGCAATCGCGGTTGCTGCGGCGCTCTCTGCCTGTGGCGGCGACGATGAAAAAAATGTCGCACCTATAGCAACAGATGACTCTTACACCGCTACAGTTGGTGCGACCAACACTATTGACGTGCTAGCGAACGATAGTGATGAAAACACCAAAGATACGCTCAGTGTTACTGCTGTCACCCAACCTGATTCAGGTTCGGTAACCATCAATTCAGATGGTACATTGAGCTTTGAACCCTCTGGCGATACGCTCGGTGATGATAGCTTTACCTATACGGTTAGCGACGGGGAGCTTGATGACACCGCGACCGTGAGCCTAACCGTGCAACAAGCATTAGCGTTCTCAGGTAAAGTTGTAGACGCCGCGATACCTAATGCCACCGTTACTATTACTATTGGCGAGGACACATTCACCACCACCGCCGATGAGGATGGCAATTACACACTAGAAGTGTTCTATACCGATGGCACCAAGCTGGTAAAAATTGAAGCCGTTGGCTCAGCTGATAACGAGCAAGACCACGTGGATTTGACCAGTTTAATGCCTTCATTAGCCACCTTACAAGGGCTAGCAGGTGATGACGCAATAGTGCAGCGCAGCGAAGCCGGTGGTACTAACGTTACCAACGTTACCACTGCCTCTTATGTACTGACCAAAGAGGCTAATGGTGGTGAAGACCCTGCCGATGAGAATACTCTTAGTGCCGCAGAGTCGAATATTGATGGTACCAAAGTACTAGAAATAGCAGCGGTCATTAAGGTCATTGTCGATAACCCAGACTTCGATTTACCTGATGGTGTGAGCACTATCGGTGAACTGATTAATGACGAAACCGCCTATAACGACTACGTAGCCTATGTCGAGAATACCGATCCAACGGCGTTGCAAGCAGCCGCTGATGCCATTGTCGAAGATGAAGAACTGACCGTGGCTAGCACACAGTTCAAGTTGCCGGCGTTTTATATTCAGCTGCCAACAACGCAGCCTGGCTTTATCGCTCGCGGCGACAGCACACTATATTTTAACGACGATGGAACCGGGGTTTATATCAACGGCTTTTTCGGTTTAGAAAACGAAACCGACTTTACATGGAGTCGTGATGACAATGGTTACTATGCGTTAGACTTTGCAACTCCAGCGGTTTACATAGATTACCCAGCGGTAACCGATGAAACCGACGATGCCACTATTCTTGCGGCCTACGATGATGCCAGTGTTTATCAAGTCGAGACGGAAGTTTCGGTGTCGGCACTAGCATTTAAGCTGTTGGTTGATGGTAAAACGGTTGATCTTGTTCAAGCCAAAGAAACCTACACGAAAGTGTACCAGCCATTAAATGGCGTGGATGGAAAAACCTACCAAATCCCAACCGCGCAAGGCGTTCGCAAATTCCAGTATTCGTACTTGAATGGTGATGCGTTGCCAAAAATCGCTGGAACAGAAGCGGACTTAACCACTCAGCAATGGGTACTCCCTATTGTGGGTTTAGCGGCTCCGGGTGATATGCATGAAGCGCTGCAACCGGATCTAATCACCTTTAACAGCGATGGTAGCTTCGGCTCTGACTACGCAGGCGTTGATGGCGAGTGGTCGCTTACAGATAGCATTATCTCTATGAGCTATACCTCGGAAGAGTTTGGCGATGTTGAACAAAAAGTACAGATTGTCTCGACTAAAAATGGGGTGTACACCGCATTTGTTGAGGTCTCATCAGAAGCAGCAAACGCCACTTGGTATGACTGGGTAGCACCGCGCGATCCTGAATACACTATTGACCCAGCGGATTTAGTGAATACCGCAGCGACTATGTGGCTGACCAATCCAAATATTTGGTATGCCTCACAATGGGATCAAGCAGAGAACTTACCTTCGGTATTCACCATTTTAGGCTGGCAGTTCGACGAAGCTGGTAAAGCCTATAGGACTTCTGTTGGTTGCCAAGAGTATTATATCGATGGCACCTGTACCTATGACTCGACCTTGGTCGTCTTAAATAACTCAACGAGGAATTACCGCGTTATTGAAGACAGTTCAGGGCAGCAGCGCATACAAATGGCTTACAACTTTGAGTGTTTTGGTGCAGGCAACCAAGTTGATGCTAACTGTGCGGCGTATGAATATATCCCGTTACAAGAAGCGGAAAATGGTCAGATTACCTTATTAGAAAGCGTGTTTGTGGATAGAGATCCAAGCACACCGGTAAATTTGGTAAGTGGCTTTACCCCGCGAGTTACCGTTTCGATTCCATTTGAATTCCCGCAAGGTATTGAAAACTCAGCATTCCCGGGCGCAACAGCCTCCAGTGGGCAAGCTATGCCTGCCGGAAAAGTGGATCGGGTTTCTTTTTTAGGAAAGACGAAATCTGCACCGTTAGTGATTAACCATTAACATAGGCGTAACACTAAAAACCCGCTCAGTTGAGCGGGTTTTTTTGGTGCGTTAAAAGCTATCGTTAGTCTGGCTGACGAAGTTCTTCAACAACTTCAATGTCTGCACCACTAACACCTTGCATATGCTTTAGCTGTTGCTTAAGCGCAAGCATGTCGGTTCCTTCTGGAGCACGTAATAACGCCACATTCATGCGGTCGTAACGCTTATCAACAACAAGCCCCAGTTGCGCTGCAATTTCATCAGGATCGGCCTGAGTCAATACAACACTGATAACACCTGAAACATAAGCAGGTTTACCGGTAATAGTATTCACCATTTCAGTACCTGCAAACAACGGCTTCTCGTTGGCATTGTTTAAGGTTGAGGCATCAACCCCCATCGGTAGACGCGTAAACTTATAGCCTTTGTAATCAGCGCCCTTAATAGCCCCTGGCTGAATAGCCTGAAATGGACTTACTTTATTCGCATTCTGGTGCGGCAAAAGCTTTCCGTGCTGCTGCGCCAGAGCAGGGATAGAAAGCAAGCTCGTAACAGCGATACTCAAAGTTAATGTTTTCATTATGCTTTCCCCCTTATTCCGCATGGCCATAGAAACGCACACTTGCCGCCTCTAATTGACTTGGAACACTGTTATTCGCGAAAGTTTCAGTATTGTTAGTGATTGGATAACCACTCGCTTGGTAATCATCACCATTTACGTCGACTAAACGAATAGTCCACTCACCAACAGCAGATTCACCATAAAAGGCGTTCGCTAAGAACAATGTATCTTCTAAAATGTACTGACTGCAGTAGCCATCAGCACCAAGGTTCAATGCTTGCGCACCGCTCAACAACTGCGTTGTAGTACCTGAAGGAGAGGTAACTTCAATAGCGAGGTCGTTACCGGCAGTAGTAAAATTACAACCATTCAAGTCCGCGTTCGATACTGTTAAACGGAATTGAACACCTTCTAAGACCATGTCGTCAGTCACTTCGAAAGCGAGTGAAGCACCATCGGCATCGTTGTCTGGAACGTCAAGCGCAGTAGCAGGAGAAACATCCATCCAGTGGCCTTCGATAAGCGCTGGCATAAAACCTGCGGTTTGCGCTTTAGCCATTTTAACGGCTTCACCCGCGTTAATGCGTCCGAAACCGTACTTAAGGTTAAAGTGGTAACCCGCGGCGTTTTCAACCCAACCTGGATCAGCAACAAACGCGCCATCGCCAATAGTAATAACTACCGGCTCATCGTTCGGGTCGACTTGGTCGGCTGTGTTAGCAATGATGTGGCGAATTTCACGCGCTGATAACTGTGGATTCGCAGAACCGATCAACGCAATGACACCAGAGGTATTAGGCGCTGCGGATGACGTGCCGTTAAAAGTTGAGGTATAGTTACAACGAGGGTTTGCTTCGTAGCCTGGTGCATTGAATGGGAACAGGCCAGCGAAATAACCGGGAATACCCGTGCTAGCATCTATATTGTCTTGCGCAGGGAAGCTACTGTATCCGCGCAAACATGTTGCTTGGTCAGTCGTGACCATTGCAGGAGCAGCATAACCATACTCACCCGCCGGAGCTGAAACAAAGATGTTAGCACCAGCCGTTGAATAGCTAGTATGGCGACCATCTGAGTTAACCGCAGCAACAGATACCGTCCAGAAAGATGCATTTTCAGGATCGGTGTTACCGTTCAAGCATGTTAGACCAAGCGTAGTAGCACCTGACGCTTCACAGATACCATCAAAGTAACCCGCGTTACCGGTGTAATCAAACGCGTTTCCTGCCGATTTAACGTTTACCGCACCTTTGCCTTGGCGTAGCTCAAGGTTCACATAACGTTCAGCCGCCAATGTGGTGTCGGAATAATACAGTGCAAACGGCACTGAAATTCCATAGCTACGGTTATACGCGATCAGGTTCACTGAATCGTCTACGCCACTACCGGGAACACCGTGAGACAACAACTCGTTGAATTGTGTTTGAGTAGTTGGTCCACCAAGATAATTAACACCAAACACTTTAGCTTCAGGTGCTACCCCACGACCCCCCATACCGTTACCCGCTTCAGCAGCAATCAAACCGCTAACAGAGGTACCATGGTCGCCAGTTTCTTCCAAACTTGTTGGATCGTTAAGATTGGTTGCATCGTCACGCAAGTTTAGTGACAAGCCAGGTTCGATGTTGCCATCAAGGTCTGGGTGGGTAATTTCTAAACCAGAGTCGACAACACCAACAACCATGCCTTGACCCAGAGCACCTTGTTGATAGGCTGCAACAACATTCATGTCTTCGCCAGCAACTAAGATTGACTCGTCGAAGAAATTCGCCAGCGCTACGTCTTCTGGATAACCCAATACGTTAACTAAGAAATCTAAGAATTCTTGGCTTTGCGAGAAGGCTTTTTGCCCGGTGTTGCGGATGTGCCATTGTTGGTCAGCGAGTGGGTCACCAGCAACGCTAGCAATAGTTATAGTGCTCGATGTTTCAAGTTCACCATCACTAACGGTGACATTAATGGTCGCCGCTTCGTTGCTAAATGGTGTGTAAACAAAATGCCCAGTATTATCGATAGTAACTTCACCCGGTGCTTTACCATCGGTATCTGCAACTACACTTGCAGTAAAGGTTAAGTCATCACGGTTAGGATCATTCGCTGGAACCTGCCCTTCAGTTGGCTGAAACTGAGTAGTAGAGGCTACAGTAACGTTTTCAACTTGGGGCGCAATATTGTCGTCATCGTCGCCTACACAGCCGCTTAGCGTTGCCATAATAGCAGCCAAGAGCGCCGTTCGAGTAAAAGTGTGCTGGATCATTATTACCTCGCTTTGTTATTATTTTGTGCCAAAACACATCGATTTATTAACAAAATATCAACATTACAAGCGGGTTTGAAAGTACTTTTTCGTCTATCCTTGTTACAAAACGTGTTAAGACTGACGTTAAATTGCAAAAGTTGACGTGATATCCGAGACTTCAATAATGTACGGCGTTTCGCGCAACTGCCGCTCTAGTTGCCTTGCGCGGTGCTTTTGATATTGATAAACATAGTTCAGCTCATCCAACAAAAAGTCCATATCTGGCGCCCGACCTTGACTGCAACACACCAGCAGAGCTTGCAGCTCCGTTTGTTCTGGCAAGTCCTCGCGAAACGCCTGAAGTTCTGCCTCGGTGAGTTGTGAATACACCGAAAATTTCAGCACTTTTTGCTGCTCGTAAGGGGCGCGCGCAATCAGCACAATCTGGTTATCTAACCGCGCCTCGCGGCTCGCATTTTTCAGTGGTTGGAAAAGCCGCCCCACAACCGCTTTGCCACCTAGCAATTTTTCCGGTTCCACGAGCAGCGCTTGATTGCGTGCAATAAATGCTGCAACCGGTGTCAGTAAAGGCGAACTCGCCAGCAGGTCAAGCTGTGCCTGCTTACGTGTGCCATGGGCAAATAGCACATGGGGTAAAGCCGAACCACAATATAAGTTGCGGACTAACAAAGACAATTGCGGACTCAAACCCGCCTGTTTAACCCGATAGAGCTTTTCCGCATTATTCGCTGTTAGGTCAGTAAAAAACTGAACGCCAACATGACCTAAAGGAGCGTTTTCACTAGCCACTAAATGCAAAACCCGACCATCGCCGGCGAGGCGGACACAGCGATATGGCATATCCCGTAAGCGGTGCTGACGAGATAATTTTTCCATGTTCGGCAACGCCACCATGACCGTCTGTTCTTGACTCACGTCGCAAGGGGCTTCTAACTCTATCCGCAAGCCATTGACCGAAAAGTCTTTCAGCACGCCTAGGAGCTTTTGATCACCGACTTTAATGAGCGCTTGGGTGCGGTAGTTAAAACGGTCTTCACCCCGAACATTTACAAAAGAGGGGCTGATCCGATGCATCGACTTGGTGCGCTCAGAGCGTTGCAAAGCAAAGGGTTTGAGCAACATTAAGCTTTCTTTATTTAGCGGTATGTCGCTAGCAGGCAGCGTTAATGGTACCGTGACCAATTGGCCGACAAAGGTCATCGAGCGATAAAGCTTTTCCATCCGTGCCGCAGTATCTTGCTTTAACGCCTTTTCGGCATCGCCCAATAACGATTCAGGCAGGCTAGTTAGTGACGTGTCATTAAGCGGTTGTAGATTAGCAATACTGAGTTGCTGTAATGCTACCGCGCCTGGCTGTTGGGCTAGGCGCCCTAACAACAATTTAAGCTGTGGCTTTTGTGCTAGCTGTTCAGTGGGAATAACATAAAACTTTACCTGCCCACGCAAGGTCATACTTACACGGTAAAAACTGAGCTGGGTTACGTGCGTGCCACCTTGCTGCTTAATGGTAGTTAACGCATCAGCGACAAATGGCTTTTTCCATAGCGCATTAATCACCAACTCGTTTTTTTCGTTCAACCAAGCCGCAATAGCGTCGCCATTTGCCGGGGTTTCCAAAACACAGTGTTCCCCCGAATCGTGCTGATGAAATAACAGCGGGATATTACTGTGGTTGGCGAGCCATAATTGCTCATGGCCTTTATTCCGAACCGATTCTGCAACGTTATCAACATCGACTTTATAGCGCCGTTTATAGCCTGTCATTAGCGTGCGCAGCAGGCTCAACAGAGGGCTATCAGTATCGTTTTCATTGCCGGTTCGTTGTAGCCGCCAGTAAACCGCTTGGTCTTGCTCCTCAATATGGCGCAGCGTGTAATACTCGCGATGCTGGGTATCAAACACAAACTCATCGGCCAAGCCAACATAACGAATAGCGATAGCAGTATTCGCTGGAACCGCTGCCACAGCCGCTAACTGCTCAGCAAATTTTAGGCGGACGCCTTGGAACGAAATGTCTGTGGTTAGCGCGATAAATTCACAAGTGCAATCGCCCTTGCTGTCCAATACTTCAATTTTGGTCGCTACCACAAAGTTCATCCGCTCTTCACTACGCGCTTGATATTGACCTAGGGTAAAGCGCTCAATCGGCGTTAGGGCTTCCTCCGCAACGGGAGTAAGCGGAGCAACAGGAGCGACGCTATCGTTCAACTGTTCGCGCACTTGCTGCAATTGCTTGTCGCCAAGCACGCGGTAGTTATTCTCGGCGCTAAGAATGCGTTGGTAGGTTTCTTCGGTGAAGGTACCACGAAAGGTCTTAAGGCCTTGCTCAAAAATTTCACGAGCAACGCTATCAAGATAGTGCGTTCGCCCTTCATGTTCGTATGGTTCGACCACCCCATTAACCCGTCGCCGCAAATCGACTGTCTTATTTACGGGTTTAGTAAGGTCTTTAAGCTCCATTTTGAGCTTAAGCTTTTCAGGCCCAGACAAGCTCCCAGCGACTTTCTGAAACATTTCATCGAATTGCGGGTGCATGACGTAAGGCTTTAATTGTTCTACAAGCTGCTTTATGCGCCGATTCGCCATCATTCCATTGCACTATTTTTCATCCAACCCAACCAAGTTACTACAAGTTCTGGCTAGATGGTAGCCTGTTGCTATGCCGTAGCCTGTTGCTATTGCAACAGGAATTAGATCATCTACAACCTGCCGCACAGCGGCAGGCTACGACATGGGTCGCTCGAGCTAATCCCTGCCGCAAAATAAAAAGCCGCGCTAGTAGCGCGGCTCTTAGATCATTCATTCGTTAAGCTGCTGATGGTAACGTTAAGTCAGCATCCAAACGCTGGTTAAGCGTCTTGATTCTGCCGAGACATAACTCCATCTCCGCTAACAAACCAGACACTTGTTTTAGTTCAGTCATAGTCATTATCCCCTCCCAGTACCTCTACTCAACACTTCCTATATATAAGGCTTTTCGTCCAATTCAGCAATAGCAGCGCCCAAACTATCGTGACACCCTTTATCGATCGCTTTAGCCAATTTATCGGCTAGACCGATATACTGATCTATATCGGCAAGGTTTACCCGCTCATTAATCATTTGCGAGAGCTTATCAACAACATTCCGTAAGTTGCGAAGTTCATCTACCAGTTCCGCAAACGTCGGTTTATGATTTTCTAACTTAACCAGCGGCATCAGTTTGGCTTTACGCAACATTGCGCTTACTTCTGCAAAAATTGCAGCATGGAGACGCTGGAAACGATCTTGCGCCTCTTTAACTAGAAGTTCCTTTTCCATCGCCAGTTCACTCCAAATTATACTGAACTGGTTATTATATATACAGCTCGTAAAAGCAAATTCCTCCAGACAACGCCTCGCCATAGCCTGTTGCTATGTCGTAGCCTGATGCTATGCCGTAGCCTGTTGCTATCGCAACAGGAATTAGACGATATACAACCTGCGCCGTAGCCTGTTGCTATTGCAACAGGGATTAGACGATCTACAACCTGCGCCGTAGCCTGTTGCTACTGCAACAGGAATTAGACGATCTACAACCTGCGCCGTAGCCTGTTGCTATTGCAACAGGGATTAGATCATCTACAACCTGCCGCACAGCGGCAGGCTACGAGATCGACAACACCGCACGCGCAACAAAATTGGGGTTCATCAGGGTGCGTTTTTGGTTATAGCGCAGCGGGAGGTCCTCTTTGAGGGTATAAATTTCACCGCCAGCAGCACGCAAAATAGCATGCGCGGCCGCTGTATCCCATTCACTGGTTGGGCCCAAACGTGGATAAAGATCCGCCGTGCCATCGGCAATAAAGCAAATTTTCAGCGAACTACCCACGCCCACCAATTCGTAAGGCACACCCATTTTCTCGACGTAGTCAATTAAATGTGGAGACTGGTGCGAACGCGAACCCACTACCTGGAGCGGTTGATCATCGGGGCGTGAACGCACACGGATTGGCTCACCATTTAACGTGGCAGTAGCGCCCTCACCACCAAGATAGAGTTTATCTTTCGCCGGTGCATATACCACACCCAATACCGGTTCACCCTTCTCAATGAGCGCAATATTGACCGTGAACTCGCCGTTACGACGCACAAACTCTTTGGTGCCATCTAACGGGTCTACCAGCCAATAACGCTCCCAGCTCTTGCGAGTGGACCACGGCGTATTAACTTCTTCTTCGGAAAGTATGGGCGTGTTGGGAGTAAAACGCGCCAATTCGGCGCAGATAATATCGTGAGAAGCTAAATCAGCTTTAGTTAGGGGAGAGTTGTCGGCTTTGTATTCCACGCCAAGGTGGGGAGATTGGTAAACATCCATCACCGCCTGCCCAGCAGCGCGGGCAATTTCAGCCAACTTGTTCAACTCCAACACCTTCGTCATAGCCAAAGCATACCTCTTTAACATTGGGCATACCAAGATACGCCGTCTATGACAAATATCAAGGGTTGGATGGTTGGTGGTAGCCTGTTGCTATCGCAACAGGACGTAGATCATCTATGCCCTGCGCCGTAGCCTGTTGCTATCGCAACAGGACGTAGATCATCTATTCCCTGCGCCGTAGCCTGTTGCTATCGCAACAGGACGTAGATCATCTATGCCCTGCGCCGTAGCCTGTTGCTATCGCAACAGGACATAGATCATCTATTCCCTGCGCCGTAGCCTGTTGCTATCGCAACAGGACGTGGATCATCTATGCCCTGCGCCGTAGCCTGTTGCTATCGCAACAGGACGTGGATCATCTATGCCCTGCGCCGTAGCCTGTTGCTATCGCAACAGGACGTAGATCATCTATGCCCTGCGCCGTAGCCTGTTGCTATCGCAACAGGACGTAGATCATCTATTCCCTGCCGCAATAGCGGCAGGCTACAAAGGTTGGTGGTAGCCTGTTGCTATCGCAACAGGACGTAGATCATCTATGCCCTGCCGCACAGCGGCAGGCTACCAAAAACACAAAATGGATAATATAATATCCAAATAAAGCAAAAATAGTATACAATGGATAAAATATTATCCAATTCTCGCGATATGAAACATCAACTACTCACAGAACGTGATATTCAAGATGCGTTCGCAAAACACCTAAGAGGCTTACGTGAACAAGCGAAGCTTTCGCGTGACAGCCTGGCCGAACGTAGCGGCGTGCCCGCAGCCACTATTAAACGGTTTGAACTCACCGGGAACATATCATTTCGCCAGCTACTATCACTGTGGCAAACGCTCGACGACATTAAGCGCCTATATGCGCTAACCCAAAACACACAACAACCGTTTAACCCTCTTTCGATAGCAGAGGTGTGGCGAAATGACCAATAAACCGATTCAGAAACTTGATGTCTCTCGTACCTTAACGTCAGGGCGTAAAGTCAGTGTGGGCGTATTGGCGCAAAACAAGCACGGCGTCTATTTTCAGTACCACGACGAGTACCTTAAGCAGTTTCATAATCTATCGCCGTTCTCGCTGGTCGCCGACACATCAGTTCAACGCGCTCCTGATAGTCCACATCAGGGCTTACATGGCGTTTTTAGCGATTCGCTGCCAGATGGTTGGGGGCTGTTATTACAGAACAGGGTGTTCAGGCAGCGTGATATAGCGCCGGAAAGGATCACTGCCATGGATAGGTTGGCATTTGTTGGAGACTCAGCACTCGGCGCGCTGACATTTAGCCCTATGTCCGAGTACAACATAGCAAGCCAACAAGATACCAGTATCGCGGAGCTAGGCCTAAATGCCCAGCGGCTGTTTGACGGCCAGACCGACGAAGTACTGGCGCAACTGGTCGCCGCGGGCAGCTCTGGCGGCGCACGGCCGAAAGCCAACGTCTACGTTAACCCGAACGATCCGCGAAATTGCAGAACCCGCCCCAACCCCGGAGATGAAGCATGGTTGGTAAAATTTACCTCCGCAAATTTAGCGTTGGGACATGAGGAAGGAATGTGTGAAGCCGCTTATTTAACAATGGCGGCGCGTGCCGGATTACAACCGCCAGAATGGCGACTAATTGATGCCCCCCAACCGTCACAAGCGCAAAAGTGGCTGGCACTAAAACGCTTTGATTACGTCAGCAACCCGGAAGGTTCAGCCGGTAGAATGCACTTACATAGCGCTTGTGGATTGTTGGATGCGGATTTTCGAGCGCCGAGCCTAGACTACCAAGATCTGATAAAAGCAACAGCGATACTGTGTAAATCACCCGCCGCCGCGCAACGGCAATTTAGGCGCGCGATATTTAATTTATTGGTCGCCAACCAAGATGACCACAGCAAAAACTGGGCATTTATGCTTAACGATAATGGCCAGTGGCAACCCGCGCCATTTTACGATGTAACCTACAGCCCACACCCATTCGATGAGCACGCCACATCGTATGCAGGCTATGGCAAACAGCCACCGCTAAAAGCGCTAAAACAACTCGCCGATAGTGCCGGCTATGCACGTTGGTCAATCGCGCAACAGGCTATAGAGGAGATGTTCGACGTAGTCGCGGAGTTTGCCCAGATTGCCACTGACCTTGGCGTGAGACCACAAACCATAAAGCGCATCACCCAGCAGCACCAACAAATCCGCAAAGCCCTAATGTAGCCTGTTGCTATGCCGTAGCCTGTTGCTATTGCAACAGGTCAGGCTCGATCTATACCCTGCTACATCAATCCGAATTAAACAAATCGCGGGTGTAAACTTTATCGGCGACGTCCGAGAGCTCGGCCGCCAAGCGGTTGGAGATAATTAAATCGCAGGAGCGTTTAAATTCGTCTAAATCGCGGATAACGCGTGAGCGGTAAAACTCATCCTGTTCCAGCACCGGTTCATACACTACCACTTCAATACCTTTGGCTTTAATGCGCTTCATCACGCCCTGAATGGCCGATGAACGGAAGTTATCCGAACCACTCTTCATCACCAAGCGGTAAACGCCCACCACTTTCGGACCGCGATTGATGATCTGCTGCGCGACAAAGTCTTTACGCGTGGTATTTGCATCCACAATCGCACGAATCAGGTTTTGCGGCACATCATCATAATTCGCTAAAAGCTGCTTAGTGTCTTTCGGCAAGCAGTAACCACCATAACCAAACGACGGATTGTTATAATGGCTGCCAATTCGCGGGTCCAAGCTCACGCCATCAATCACTTGGCGACTGTCCAAACCGTGGGTTTCGGCATAGGTATCGAGTTCATTAAAGAACGCCACGCGCATAGCCAAATACGTATTGGCAAATAACTTAATGGCTTCGGCTTCGGTAGAGCCCGTGAGCAATAACTCAACGTCTGACTTCTTCGCGCCCTCGCGCAACAAATCGGCCACCATCTGGCCCCGTTCAGAATGCTCACCGACAATAATTCGCGACGGATAATAGTTGTCGTGTAACGCCTGCCCTTCGCGCAGAAACTCCGGCGAAAATAGCAGGTTGTGAGTACCTACTTCGGCAGAAAACTCCTGAGTAAATCCTACAGGAATAGTGGATTTAATCACCATCAAGGCATTCGGGTTTGCCGCGTGGACATCTCGCACCACGCATTCAACTGAAGACGTATCAAATTTATTGGTCTTCTCGTCGTAGTTCGTTGGCGTCGCAATAAATACAATATCTGCCCAACGGTAGGTCTCTGCACTTGCTTCCGGCGTGGCTAGCACAGGCGTTAAATTCAGCGGCTCTTCGGCGAGGGCGTTAGAGATCTCGGAGTCAATGATTGGAGAAATTTTGTTCGATAACTTTGTTACGCGAACATTGGATAACTCTAAGAGTTTAACTTGATGTCTTTTAGCTAAAAGAACCGATAATGATAGGCCGACATAGCCAGCACCAACGACTGAAATTCGCATATGTAATCTATAAACCAGTCACTCTATGCCGCGCATTGTGCGAACCCAAGAAACAAATCGCCATGCAAATTTTAGTACTAGGCAATAGGAAATAAATACAATCGTATACAATAGCAAGACAACTGACTCTGGCACCTTCCATACCTCTAGAGCAATACCGAATAATGCTAAAATTACTGCTTTAGCTGTAATACATATAAGAGCCTCTCTCGGAGAAAATCCGGCTCTCATAAAAATATGGTGCAAATGGTCTCGGTCAGGTCTGAAAGGTGATTGCCCTTTCAAAACTCTACGTACCATAATTGCGAGCATATCCATCAAAGGAATAGCAATTAACCAAAGTACTGCAACGGGACGAACTGCATTTCCTGAATCATTAAATTGCGCCGGATCTATAATTAGTGCTAGAAGCCAAACAACGCTCAGTCCTATAAACATAGAACCGGCATCGCCCATGAAAATCTTACGAGCCTTTTTAAAAGGTATACCAGTATTTCTTGCCCAGAAGGGAAGGAGAGCACCAATAATGGTAGTCGCAGCAGCTACGGCGAATGTTTGACCATTGCCGCCTGCTAATACCGCAATTCCTGAAAAAGACACGATCCCCATTGAACCAAGTAACCCGTCAATTCCATCTATCATATTGTACGCATTTATAGCAGCCATTATTGCTAATAATGTAAATGGTACTCCAAACCAACCCAACTCAACATTACCTAAACCAAAAACATTGCCCAAATGTCTAATGTAGGTATCGGCACCAAACACGATGATTCCTGAAACTGTAAGTTGCGCAACAATACGAAGCCTAACACTTAAATCAAACTTATCATCAAGAACACCAATAGCAACCATTAGCGATGAAGCAAGAATAAAGAGTCGTAAATGAAGGTCTAAGTTGAAAGCAAAACCGAAGACAATAATCGTAGTAAAAAATACTGACAGCCCACCAATTAATGGTACTTGTCCAAGATGCTGTTTACGCTGGCACGGATTATCAATTAACCCTAAGCGCCAAGCGGTTGGAATGAGGAAATAGCAAAGCATTCCAGAGAGAATAATTGAAGATGTCAATACGACCCAAAGATTCATAACATGCCACTCACTCGTGTAACGCTACAACTATACAAAAAATTCTCAACTTATACTAACCAGAGTGATTGATATTGTACCACCTAACGCATTAAATCAGAGTACATTCGGGCTAACTGCGAATATTCGTAGTCCGTTTCAGCCAAATTTCGTCCGTTTTGACCCATTTCCATTCTCTCTGCTGGGCTCATAGACTTCAACTTTAAAATTGCATTATATAGCGCCATTTGGTTAGATGGCTCTATAGAAATTCCAGCTTTAGACTCGTGTATTGGGTTGTAGCGACCTGAATCGACAGCATACAAAATAGGTTTGCCAGCGTACAAGTAGTCAAAAAGTTTATTCGGCGACACTCCAAACTTGAATAAATCGTCTTTAGGTAAGCCGATATAAAGCAGATCAAATTTTTCCAAAATCGATTGAATCTGACGCTTCGGTATCGGTTTAATAAATGTAACATTGTCTAACTTCAGGCTATCGGTTAGTCTCTTAAGGCTCTCCTCTTCCTGCCCTCCTCCTACAAGAACAAAATGAAGTTCGGCATCCTTTTCGAACAGTTTAGCTACTTTTATTAGTTCCCCTAGATTGTTAGCAAAACCTAACGTTCCCGTATAGCCAACTATAAATTTGTCATTCGGTAATTCTTCAACCACGCTTTCTGAAAGCGACTCTTTTTGAGATTCAACTTCGTACTTGGAAAACCCATTTGGAATCCATTTGAATTTTTTGGGATCCAGGCCTTTATCAATCATGTAGTCAACTGCATACTTAAGGTTCGAAACAACCAGATCTGAGTGTTGATATGCACTTCTTTCTAAATGAGATAAAAGTAATACTAGCGGATGATTTTTAGATGCTTTCCCCAACGACACTAAAGTTAGCGGCCAAAGATCCCTAACTTCGAAAACTAATTTAGCTCCAGTTCGCTTTGCTAGCTCTCTTGCTCCAATATAGCCAATTAACGATGGTGAGGAATATATAATATAGTCAGGTTTATCTCCTAAAAGTTTATCCGCTTTAGAAATTTTCTGAGAGAATTGAAACCAACCAAAAACTCTAAGTAGAGAGTGAGCTTTAACGTATTTAACAGTCTTCATCCAGACGTATTCAACGCGACCTACTAGCTCTTTTTTTGTGTTGCCTTTAAATTTTACAGGAGTCCGTAATAAATGGTGGCACCCCGATGCAATCACAGAAACACTATGACCCAGTTCGTTCAACTCTTGTGCTAAGTAGTAGTGTCTCCCCCCGAATCCAACGTCAGGAGTTGAAGCGTATTGATTGATAATCCATATTCTTTTTTTCATTGATTTCTTTGGTCGCTTTAACAGACAAAAAATAAAATATTGTAACTAAAAACATTAAACGCCCGTCACTCAAAAATGACGTAGGGTATGCAAGCACAGCTCCTGAACAGAATAGAAATGCGAGCGAACAATGTTCGTTAGATTTCGGACGTCGGTTCCATATTTTTAGATTGAAATAAAATATTATGAAAATATATATGAGCAATACAAAACCACCCCAAACACCCCAAACAAACAAATATTCATTATCCATAGCAGAGGAATATTGGAAATAATCCTTCCCTACTCCTGTAATAAAAAAATAAGGCTCATTGAAAAGGCTATTGAGTATGGTTTCCGATTTTTCAATCCTCGTTTGAAATGAGTTTCTTTCTAATCCAAGCGTAAAAAGTGACACTAGATAAGAAAGATAATCCCACATATACCATAAAAAACCGAAAAAAAACGACATTCCTAAAGAACCTAAAGCTGCAGCCTTTTTTCGGCTTTCGGGATATTTAATAAAATAATAGATTAACGAATATATTATTATCCCTAAAGAAACCAGAAATGCTGTCTGTGACTGAGCTAAGATGATAGATAAGAGGGATGCAGTAGTAGCAGTTTTCAATAAAGGTATTTTTCCTACATAGTCACGATTAAGAATGTAAGGCAGAAATATAGAGAGACAGGCTGCAGCAATAGCTCCATTCTGTCCAGGCCCCTGACTAAAACCCAAACCTCTTGAACTAACTCCCAGCGACACCTTCTGGTGATTTTCAGAGGCATAAATACTCGTTATAAAATCAACGTACGGAACATGTAAGACTTGTAGTATAGTCAAACCCGCATTAGCCACAGAAAAGAAAACAAGTATTTTAACCAAATTCCTTGTCTTTACATTTAACGAAGGAAGAGTTAAAAACATAAGCAAAAGAGGAATAAATCTAACGATCTCGGATAAGTTCCTAACGGTTCCCCCCTCAAAAAAAACCCCGACGGCGGCACTAATACTTACTAAAAATAGTATGACCACAGGGAATAAGCTTATTTTATTCAAATGTGGCAAAACTACCATAAAAGAAAACAGTAAAAAAACTGATGAAGTCAGAAAATAAAGTTCTATTTTTTTGTATGGGAAAAACAAGGCTATAATTAAGAAAGCCCCCCAGACAAAATTACCGAAACTTATCGTTGATAAAGGTTTAGACAATTTACTAACCAAAGACTACCAGAATAGTAGCTCCCTATTTCTTAATATTAATTAGTCCAACAGCTGTCTCACAATTCTTTTGGCGGCAGTCCCTCCGCCGTAAAGATTGTCGTCATCCTCAACATAACGCCCTAAACTACTTTTTGCAGCTAAAAACAAAAGTTCCTCATCAGCTCCAACTAGTTCATTTGCACCAATATCAATCAACTCTACCCATTCAGTCTGATCTCTCATTGTCACGCAAGCCTTATTGAAAAAGAAAGCTTCTTTCTGTACGCCTCCGCTATCAGTTAACACTAGCTGGCAACGCCTTAAAAGGTTCAACATCTCAAAATACCCAACAGGATCAATAATATCTACATCTAGAGACAAGCCTTGTTTTTGAATCAGTTTTTTGGTTCTTGGATGAAGCGGAAGGACAACAGGGGACACGTGCTTGTGAACCCGATTTAATCCACGAACAAGGCTAGCCAGTCGCTTAGGATTATCAGTATTTTCTGCTCGATGGAGGGTCGCCAGAACAAAGTTTCCATCACCTGAATTACTTATTTCAGAGTCAAGTTCACGGGAGAAAAATAGAGCGGCATCTTGCATGACGTCACCAGACTTGAAAACCTTTTTAGAAGTTTTATCGATTCCTTCATCTCTCAAATTCTTAACTGCCAGTTCTGTAGGGCAAAAAAGCACATCACTGAGCCTATCGGTCAGTATTCTATTTATTTCCTCGGGCATCTGATTGTTAAAGCTTCTTAACCCCGCCTCAACGTGAGCTACGGGGATATTAAGCTTTGCGGCTGCCAGTGCACCAGCAAGTGTTGAGTTTGTATCACCATAAACAAGAACCCTATCTGGTTTTTCATGCAGTAGAGCTTCTTCAATCTCTATGAGCATGCGTCCGGTCATTTGCCCATGATTACCACCGTTAACGTTGAGCTTAATTGACGGCTTAGGAATACCTAATTGATTAAAAAAGATATCTGACATATTTTTGTCAAAATGTTGACCCGTATGCAGTATTGTTTCCTTGATACTAGAAGCTTGCTGTATTGCTTTAGAAACCACGCTGGCTTTTATAAATTGAGGTCTAGCCCCTATTACAGTGAAAATTTTTATCATTTGCCAAGAACTCTTTTACCTTCAATCACATCGTTATATACCGATTCCATCTTGTCTAAACAACTCTTCCAGGAATACATTTTTTCGACATGAAGTCTACCGTTTGAGCCAATCTCAGCTCTAAGCCGAGAGTTTCTGACTAACATTTCCAATTTTTCCGCTGCATCAGCTGGGCTCTCTCTTGGCACAACGAAGCCAGTTTTGCCATTTATTGTTACTTCGGGTAAACCACCAGCATCCGATACAACGACCGGAATTCCTGAGGCACTTGCCTCTACTACTGCTACACCAAAACTTTCACTATCTAGCCTGCTGAGAGCAACAAAAATATCTAGCTTAGACAATTCACTGGGTACTTTACTGTGTGGTATGCGACCGACAAATTTTACACTTTTCCCTATTCCAAGTTTATTGGCCAAGCCTTTTAATTCTTCAGTTTGCTCACCATCACCAATCAGTCTTAACTCGAGCTGTATATCAGAGGCTTTAGAAGTTAACCTTATTTTTTCTTTTAATATTGCAAATGCCTCAATTAACGTATCAACCCCGTACTTCCATTGCATAGATTTTATCGTACCAATCACAACCTTATTTTCAGCTGGTCCGATTTCCGCTTTAGTTTTGAAAGTTTTTAGATCAACTCCAAAGGGAGTTATACTAATTTCTTTTGTTTCAGAAATAAGTTTCATTGTCTCGTCTGCCATACACTTACTTGTCGAGCAAATCACGTCGGTAGATTGCAAATTTCCCCTAACCAAATATTTATGTAAAAACGATTTTTTGGGGAAGTCATATACATCGCTCCCCCAAACTGATAGCACCCATGGTCGATAATTCAATAGCCGCGCAGTAGTGCCATAGCCACTAGCGTAGTGAGCATTAACCAGATCTGGTCTGATTTTATCCACTAAAATTCTGACACGACGAACCATCAAGAAGTACCCAAGTACACCTCTATTCGGAAATGTATAGACAGTGACGCCTTGATTAAAATCTTCAAGTGCTTTGTGTTGACTAAATACGTATACTTCGTGACCTCGTTCGCATAAACCGTTGGCCCATTTTAATGTATGTATTGAAGACGCGGCAGCTAGTAAAACTATTTTCAAGGTGTTAAATCCTCAATGACTTTTTTTGCTCGACTCTTCCACGTATGAGCAGCTTGAATTTTCTTAAGTCTTTCAACTTTTTCACTTACTTGTGCTTTACGTTGACAGATATCCAATAGTAATTCTTTTATAGAATTTTCTTCGTAAGGAATCGTCCACCCGATATCATTCGCTTCTACAAAGCTACCTGTAAGGGTGCCTTTTGAAGCTATTATAGGTTTAGCAAAACCTATATATTCAAACAATTTTACAGGAGAGGCGAACGTCCAATAGATATGAGGCTCAACAAAGAGGAGAGCTATATCTGAGTCATCTAACCGTTCGTACATCGCATCTCCTGACTCGTGAATAATACTAATATTCGAAGGCAAGGTCCCATATTGTTCTTTGACTATGTGCCACTCATCTTCCCTCGTGCAGACAGTGCATTCGATATTCGGCAAGTTAGATAAGGCTAAAAACAATTTGTGTAATCTATAATGTTCTGACAGCCCCCCAACGTAAAATAACTTTAACTTTTTATCTGTGTCTTCGTATTCTTTGTTATTTAATGATTCTGTATATCTGAATCTATAACCTGGAGGCAAAACAGAAATTTTTGATTTATCTATCACCGGTATATAACTAGACATTTCTGTCGACGGCAAATAAAATCGGGTTAAAGTTACTCTATAAAAGGCTAAGTCTGTTAAGTACGCTATGATTGCCAAGTACTTTCTAAAAAAACCTAAACCTTTTCCATAGTTCGGGAAGCGCCAATAAACATCTCTGTAAAAAAGTCCTATAGGAACATTCTCTTTTTTTAAAAAACGAAAAAAAAAGAAGTCTAACAGGGGGTAACTTGGAAGGTGATTCTTTTCCGTGAGAGTTGTCGGCATGGTTGTTGCTTCCGAATAAGCAAAAAGGTATTTCTCCCCTGACTTTATCTTTTTCTTTAATCTTTTAATTGATCGCCTTCGTTCGTACCCGTAACCGGAAATGACTTCTACATTAAACCCATGAGCTCTGAAAGCCTCTAACATGCGAATCGGACGGATACCGCTAGCTGACTTTGACTCTTTTTCCAATGGCATAGGATAGTGAAAAATTATATTCAAAACAGAATCTCTTAACTATGAATTTTCTTACATCTACTGACTGAATTTAGGGAGAAACTTTCTTAGTCTATTAAATACAAACAAGCTTGCGTCTTTAAGCTCAAGCCTGAATTCAAGAAGCGCATAAAAGAGTATAAAAAACCACAGAAGAGAAAAAACCCCAATATTTCCTTCACCAAACAATGTATATGAAACAGCAGTAGAAACCGATAAGAATGAAAATTTGTACATTAATCCTCTACTAAATTTTATCCAAAGATAGTTAGAGAATTCTGTTCGAAGAACAAAGAATATAAAGAATGATAGGCATGTACTTACTGCTGCGCCTTTTGCACCAAAGTTGGGAATAAGTAGTAAGTTACCTAAGATGTTAATAATGAATGCGGATATAGAAGCTATCATTGAGAACAAGCTTTTTCTAGAAACCCCAATCCCAACAACAGTAGTCTCAGAAAGAGTGTAAAGCAAAGGAAATCCAAGGCAAGAAACCATTATCCACTGAACATCGTCATAACTTTCTGGAAGAACCGTAGGAATCAGCCATGATAGAAGACCAGCTAAACAAAAAACAGTAACAACGACAAATGTTACATAACGTTGCACTTTACTAATATTCTCAATGCCTTCCCCGAAGCTAGCCCATTTATATACTGTTGGAGCCCAAAGAGTTGAGAAAACCGTTTGAAATATTGTAGCTACCGCAGCAAAGCTTACGGAAACCGAATATACCGCCAATTCTTCATAGCTAGAAAGGGCACGAAGAAACACTTTATCAAGTGCAGTTAGCCCCCAAAAAGCAAGTCCTCCTAGAATTAGCGGAAGACCAAACCTCAGCATCGATTTAACTTCGTTTAAATCAAAAGGCGCAGACACTGCCTTGACCCACTCCTCCCGAGTATTCCACGCAAATACCAATGTTACAGCGACGAGAGAAACGATAGTTGCCGCTACTAGGTTTGTTAAGGTTTTATCAGCTCCAAGTAATACGTATAAGCTAACTAGAATAACTAATAACAATTTGGGTAAAAGCTGACTCATTGAATAAGCGAATCCACGTTCGTTCATGCGCAAAACTAGCGATAAAAAACGCGACGTAAAACTAGCTAGCAAACCAAGCGCAACCAGCAGGCTTAGATGAACCGCAGGAACTTCAAACAATAAGTCTGAAAATAACTCTCCAAAGCATAAAAAGACCGCAATAAAAAATGTAAGCAATAAGAATCCTGGTAAGGCAGCTTGTTTCAGCAGTGCAGGTTTATCCTCCCGCTCGTGAAACTCTCTTACATAAGCTTGATCCAGTCCAAGACTGAATAATAGCACGCCAAAACTTAAAGTCACTTGAAGCATTGACAGGCGCCCCACATCTTCTTGGGAAAAAAACCAAGTGACTAGAGGTAGGGTTATAAGCCCAAGGAGGGCCCCGCCAACAGGGCCTATTGCAAAACTAAGGATGTTTCTTGGTGTCAATTTAAATATCTACGTTTGAGTTTTTACTGGTTTATTAAGCTGTAGACTCAACTTTATAGCTCTTTTCACTATATCTTTAGTTCTTTCAATTCCTTTTTTACGACACCAGTAGTCTACAATTAGTCTTCGGTTAATCCTTTTTTCTATGAGAGACAATGGCTTACCTATTAACAATGGATCTTTTTCAAGTTCTTGAACAGACGATAACACTAACCCATTTTCTTTAAAAAAAATATAAGCTGGATTTTCTTCTCTAAGGAAAATACGAGCACCAAAGTAGAACATTATCACGATATTTCCGACAGCCTGCTGCCTTTTATGGTTCATTATAACAAAGCCACATTTTTTGATAACTCGTACGTAATCATCAACCGGCATAAAATCTATTAAAGGAAAAAATTTTTTATCGAATAATTCGTAGCCTAACTGCTTTATTCTATTACCATATTCCTTATTACCGTAACTCAAAGGTACTACAACGTCCCGATCAGTCACGTTTAGCTTTCTAAGTAAACTAAGCGCTTCTAAATGATTATTCGTTGACGAAGCACTATTTCCAACTAAAACTGAGTTTGAATCAATTTCGGTATTTTCATATCCTCTTACAAAGTTATCTTCTATCGTCCCATAATTCCATTGGCAATATTCTGGGAACTTCTTCCAGAGCATTGATTTTTTAACTAAATCATACTCTTGAGGCAATACCGGTGAGAACAAAGTTATTTTTTCAATTGCGGCCGTTTTCGTTTTATTTATTTTTAGCTTTTCAAATACAGTTCTAAATGTCCTTACTATGAATGAAACATAACTTTTTTTTCTGACATTATTTTTCAGCTTATGAGTCCCTGCTAAAAGCAATGATTCCTGAGAGGTAATCAGATCGTAATAATCATAACCCCATCCGAACCAAATTGTTGGAATTTCACCTGGAATTGAAAAAACTTCCAAGCACAGTAAACCACTTAAAGAGTGAAAAACGATAACATCATACTCAGCGTAGTCATGAGAATTTAAAGTTGGTCTTTTCAATATTCTATTGGGCTTAATTATCTTATCAACAGATTGATTTACATATTTAAGTTTTTTCGATCTTGAAAATATATATATATCATTTGATTCAGGAAAGGCTTTTTCAAACAGTAAACTTGCATGATCTATGAACTTACTGTCAGTTGCCAAATGCAGAATTTTCATATTCTATTCAAGAAGCTCCTTTCAAGTTCAAGGAAATTTTGCTTTCGCTCCTTTAAAAATTTCGCAGGAACACCAGAATAAACTTTATTTTCTTCGCAATTTTTATTAACAAGGCTTAAAGCTCCGACAACAGCACCATCGTTTATATTCACGCCTGGCAAAATAACTGAGCCAGAACCAATAATTACATGGCGACCTATACGTACATCAGCTACAGTAACCTTTTTGTATTCATCTGGAATCATTGGATTAGTCATCGAAGCTCCAGAGTAGTCATCGTTACTACTGTAAATACTTACTCGCGAGGAAATATTACAGAAATCGGAGAGTATAACTCTTCCTTCTCCAATTATTGATGAAAATACCGCTAAATGAATATTGCTACCAATATCTATCCCTCCAACACCAGCTGAAAGCACACAGAAGTCATCTATTCTGACGTTTGAAGCTATTGAAATTCCTGCGGGATTATAAATTGAAGTTTTATCTGAGATTAATACATTAGAGCCTAGGCTCTTGAAGCCTAATTTATTTAGTTCTGATTGACTTAAAAAAGCCATAACTGCTTATTCCCTGCGTTTCACTACGTTAATAATTAAATTAATAATTTCTTGACTTAACGAGACATAAATCGGCAAGCATAAAATTCTCGAAGCTATATAGTTCGAATATTTTTGAGTTGAACTATTTGTAATTATTTTTAACGAGTCTAAAGATGGAGAGAAATAGCGACGAGGATAAATGTCTATACTTTTTAAGCTAACCTCTAAATTTAACAACTCTTTTTCGTTATCCAATACGATTGGTACATAAGCGCCATTTCCTGTAATATAAGGGCATTCTTTCTGGAGTATGCAGCTACCAGCTAGTTCTCTATTATACAGCTCTTTAATTTGCCTTCGAGTCATAATTATCGCTTCGATGTCCTCCAAATTTGCTAACCCCATAGCAGCCTGAAACTCATTCATTTTTGCGTTAATTCCAAGCTCTTCAATAGTATTATCAAGGCCAGTAATTCCAAAGCTCATCATTCTTTTAGCTGTTTCTAAGTCTTCTTTTCGCTTAAAAACAATAGCACCGCCTTCAATAGTGTGAAACAACTTAGTCGCATGAAAACTCAATATCGCTGCGTCGCCATGCTGCAACAAGCTTTCGCCTTTATAATTAACTCCAAAAGCATGAGCAGCGTCATAAATTACCTTTAAGTCGTGTTTTTTAGCTATTTCATCAATGGCTTCTACTTCACAGGCATTACCGAATACATGTACAGGCACAATAGCTTTAGTTTGCGGTGTTATAGCTTTTTCGATGTTTTTAGGATCTAAACACCAAGTATCGCTATCTATGTCAGCAAATACAGGCTCTACTCCTTCCCATTTTAGAGAGCTTGCCGTCGCCACAAACGTGAATGGCGTCGTTATAGCTTCAGGTTTTTCGTCTCGGTTAGTTGTGCTAACGCCAAGCGCGCGGTAGGCAATTTGCAGTGCAAGCGTCCCGTTTGAAACTAACATTAAATTTTCAACACCAAGGTATTCTTCTAAACGTTTGGTCAACTCTTGTACTAAAGGACCATTATTGGTCAACCATTCACGCTCATAAATACCATCGATATACTTATCTAGCTTTTCACGGTCAGGAAGATAAGGCTTTGTAACAGGTATCATACTGACGACTTCTTCGAATTAAGACTAAGAAGATATTCACCGTAACCATTTTTTTGCAAATCGTGACCGGTCTGTTGCACCTGCCCCCAACTCAACCAATTTTGTAGGTAGCCTATTTCTTCTAGGCAGGCAATTTTGTAACCCTGACGTTTTTCAATGGTTTCAACAAACTGTGCAGCTTCTAGCAAGCTCTCATGTGTGCCGGTATCCAACCACGCAAAACCTCTTCCTAGAAGCTCTACATTTAAGTCGCCACGCTCTAGGTAAGCTTGATTTATACTGGTAATTTCAAGCTCTCCTCGGTCTGATGGGGTTACTTGCTTCGCTATTTCGACAACATCATTGTCATAGAAATATAGTCCAGTAACCGCGTAATTTGATTTAGGTTCGGCAGGCTTTTCTTCAATTGAAATGGCGCGCTTAGTGTCATCAAATTCGACGACCCCAAAGCGCTCGGGATCTTTTACTTGGTAGCCAAATACAGTTGCTCCCGATGTTTGCCTTGCAGCATGCTGTAGTTTAGGACTAAAACCCTGACCATAAAAAATATTGTCGCCAAGTACTAAGCAAACACGATCATTACCAATAAACTCTTCACCAATAATAAAAGCTTGTGCTAAACCATCTGGAGTTGGTTGCTCTTTGTAAGACAGTTCAATACCGAACTGCGAACCATCTCCTAGCAACTTTTCAAAATTCGGTAGATCTTCAGGCGTCGAAATAATGAGAATTTCACGAATACCGGCCAGCATTAATACCGATAGCGGATAATAAATCATTGGCTTATCATAAATTGGCAGTAGTTGCTTCGATACGCCTTTTGTTATCGGATACAAACGCGTTCCTGAACCGCCTGCTAATACTATTCCTTTCATGCCAATTCTCCTGAATGTGCGCTTCCTAGCCGCTCTTTCTGGTAGCTTCCATCTTGAACTCGTTTGCACCATTCTTGGTTATCTAAGTACCACTGAACCGTCTTTCGAATACCTGATTCGAAGGTCTCTTCAGGCATCCAGCCTAAATCACTTTTAATTTTGGTTGAGTCAATAGCGTAACGCATATCGTGGCCAGGCCGATCTTCAACATGGGCTATTAGTTCCTTATATGAGCTATTTTTCGGTACTAGCTCATCAAGTATGTCGCAAATCGTGCTTACTACTTCTAAGTTTTCCTTTTCGTTATGCCCACCAATATTGTAGGTTTCACCTGTTCGACCCTCCATGGCTACTTTTACCAATGCGCGAGCGTGATCTTCGACATGTAGCCAGTCCCGTATTTGATTTCCTTTGCCGTAAACCGGTAGCTGCTTACCCTCTAGCGCATTTAAAATGATCAATGGGATAAGCTTTTCTGGAAAATGAAACGGACCATAATTATTTGAACAATTCGTAATGACTATAGGAATACCGTAAGTTCTCCCCCAAGCACGGACTAAATGATCACTACTAGCCTTAGATGCGCTATATGGCGAACTAGGGGAATAAGAAGTCTCTTCTGTAAATAGCGAGAATAACGCATCAGGGTCGTCGTCAGGATGAGGTAAGTCGCCATATACTTCATCGGTGGATATGTGATGAAACCTTAGTTTTCTGCGCTTATCTACAGAAATAGACTCATAATAACGTCTAAACTGTTCAAGAAGATTAAACGTGCCAATTACATTCGTATTGATAAATTCCATAGGTTCATCAATTGACCTATCGACATGAGATTCTGCAGCTAAGTGCATTACGACATCAGGTTCATAATCTCTAAATATACGCTTTATATTTTCGGCGTCGCAGATATCTACTTTTTCGAAGGAGTATCTAGGGCTTTTTTCTACCTCTTTAAGATTTTCAAGGTTTCCTGCATACGTTAGCTTATCAACATTTATAACGCTATATTCAGTATCATTGATTATATGTCGAATTACCGCAGAGCCTATAAAACCGGCACCACCAGTTACCAATATTCTCATTTTAAGAAGAATTCCTTGATTTGAGACTGAGAGCTGCTCTTGAGGTAAGGATGCATTGGAAGGCTAAGTACTTTTTCTGCAAGACTGTCACCAATATTTAAGATGTTACTGTTATCTGCGACTGCTGGTTGTCTATTCAAAGGAATTGGATAATGTACAGCCGTCGGTATATTTGCAGATTTGAATGCCTCCTGTACTGCCTTTCGGTCATTAACTTGGATAGTATACTGCGCCCATGCTGATATACTCTGGTCGTCAACCTGGGGCAACAAATCTACGTTAACCTCCGATAATAGCACTCCATAGTTTTTAGCAACCTCATTGCGAAGTCGAATTTCATCATCCAATATTGCCAACTTTGGCAACAGAATAGCAGCTTGAATGGTATCCAAACGGCTATTAACGCCTACTCGTATATGATGATATCTGCGATCTTGGCCATGTCTGGCTATTTGTCGCATCACAACAGCAAGTTCTTCATCGTTCGTAAAAATCGCTCCACCATCCCCATAGCAGCCAAGAGGCTTGCTAGGGAAAAAACTTGTACAAGCAATAGTGCTTAAATTACACGATTTACGACCTTTATAAGTCGCACCAAAACTTTGTGCTGCGTCTTCAATTACTGGAATCTTGTATTTAGCTGCAATCGCATTAATTTTATCAAAATCTGCTGGTTGCCCGTAAAGCGATACAGGAATGATTGCTTTAGTTTTATCAGTAATCGCCGCTTCAATTAATGTTGGGTCAAGATTGTAGGTTTTGGGATCAATATCTACATAAACAGGTTTTGCACCCAATAACGCGACCGTTTCTGCCGTTGCGATATAGGTAAAGCCAGGCGTAATGACTTCGTCGCCGGGCCCTATTCCCAAAGCCATTTGGGCTATTTGCAGTGCGTCGGTTCCGTTCGCTACAGTAATGCAATATTTTGTGCCAGCATAATCAGCTAACTTCTCTTCTAGCTCTTGTACTTCAGGGCCTAGAATATACTTGCCATGAGCAAGAACACGCGCTATGCCTGAATCGATCTGATCTTTGATTCTCGCCTGTTGTGCCGCTAAATCTATAAATTCCATAATACGCTCTTAGCTTTTAATCAAACAACCATCTTTCAAGGTATAAACAACACCAGTATGCGAACACACGGCAGAACCTTCGCCTTTCAGAGGTAATTCTAACTGTTCTCCGTATTCGCTCATCCAGCCTACATGGCGCGCTGGAACGCCCACGACCAAAGCATAATCTGGCACGTCTTTATTCACAACGGCTCCAGCGCCAACAAACGCATAGGCCCCAATCGTTACACCGCAAACAATCGTACAATTTGCACCTAACGACGCCCCTTTCTTAACCACAGTATCTTTATACTCGTCTTTGCGTTCAATCAGCGAGCGCGGATTGTATACATTGGTAAATACCATGCTAGGGCCACAGAAAACGCCTTCATCTAAATACACGTTATCGTAGACCGATACGTTATTTTGTACCTTACAGTGGTCGCCAATAACCACCTTGTTACCAACAAATACATTTTGTCCCAAGGAAACCCCTTTACCAATTTTGGCTCCACTACAAACATGAACAAAATGCCAAATGCGACTATCAACGCCGATTTGTGCGCCGTCATCTACAATTGCCGAATCGTGTTTAAAATAATTCAAAGACATACCGTTAACGCCGGGGATTTATCAAGCTGGTTAAAAAAGGATGAGCCTCGTTTCGAGCAGGCTGTTTGGGCGATTGGCTTCTAATAGCCTCAACCGTCTCAACACAATGCCTAGCATCTTCAATCCCGTAGCCGTTACCCGCTAATATTTCTTGATAGCTGACAGTGTGGAGGTCCGTAAATCCACCAGAAAACTCGAGTTCGTCACCATCACAATTGATCGTTCTAAACGTCGGCCTTTTACCTTTCACGTCTTCCGGCAAATCGTTAGCATCAATTGATAGTAACCATTTTACTCGTGCTTGCTCGTACTCTAAATAACCTGATGCCTTAAGCTCATCACTGTAGTGCAATATATTTTTTTCAAGCTTGCCAAAAATAAAATGCAACATATCGAAAAAGTGCACGCCAATATTGGTTGCTACTCCAAATGATTTTCTTGGGTCGCCTTTCCAACTTTCTAAGTACCAACGGCCTCTAGAGGTAATGTACGTTAACTCTACTTTGTGTTTTTCAGTCTTATTAGATTTCGCTACTTTGTTTCTTAATTCAAGAATTGCCGGATGATGCCGTAACTGCAAGATATTGAAGACTCGCTTACCTGTTTCATTTTCTACACGTTGCAGTTCGTCCAAGTCTGCAGATGTTGGTACCAGCGGCTTTTCACAAATCACATTGCACCCTAATCGCAGCCCTGCTGCAATATGAGCAGAATGCATATGGTTGGGCGAGCACACAGAAACGTAATCAAGAGCTGAGTTATCAGTTCTCTTTAATTTCCAAGCGTATTCGTAAAAACGCTCGAAGTCGGTAAAGAATTCACTTGCCGGTGAGATGCTATCGATAATTCCTACAGAATCGTTGATATCGTATGCAGCAGCTAAGTGATTATTCGTTTCTTTGATTGCTTTCATATGGCGTGGCGCGATATAACCCGCCGCACCGATTAGCGCAAAATTTTTAGTAGGACAGTTATTATTTTTCATTACGCTTTAATTACCTTGCCATTTTTTCCTCGGAATTGGCCTCGGGAATCGATAATCAATTTCGAGTGCTCATAGATTGCTTCGTAGTTAAATTTATCGTGGTTTGTAGCGATAATTACCGCATCAAATTCCGTTAAGCTTTCTTTCGTTAACGCAATGCTTGTTAGGTCAAAATTGTGTTCCCGCATTTTCGGAAATTTCGGCACGTGAGGATCGCTGTAAGCAACGTTCGCCCCTTTACGGCGTAAAATCTCCATAATTTCTACTGATGGCGATTCACGCATATCGTCAACGTTCTTCTTGTACGCTATGCCTAGAACGAGCACCTTGCTCCCATACAAGGATTTCTTATGGTGATTTAGCCCATCCATTAACTTCGAGACAACGTACTCTGGCATTGCGCGATTTACTTCACCCGAAAGCTCAATAAAACGGGTGTTTAACCCATATTCACGCGCCTTCCACGTTAAATAAAACGGATCAATTGGGATACAGTGCCCCCCTAACCCCGGTCCTGGATAGTAAGGCGTGAAACCAAATGGCTTTGTGGCGGCAGCATCTATTACTTCAAAAATATCAATCCCCATGCGGTCAGCAACGATTTTCATCTCATTTACTAGACCAATATTGACCGCTCGATGGATATTTTCGAGTAGCTTAGTCATTTCTGCAGCTCTAGTTGAACTGACTGGAACTGTTTGATCTATTGCCTGACCGTATAGCCGCACTCCTGCAGAAAGACATTGCTGCGTAACTCCACCTACAACTTTTGGTATAGTTCTAGTCTCAAAATTTGGATTACCCGGATCTTCGCGCTCTGGGGAGTAAACAACAAATATATTCTTGCCCACTGTGAAACCTTGTCTTTCTAATCGAGAAACTATCTCTTCATCTGTAGTTCCAGGATAAGTCGTGCTTTCGAGTGAAATCAATTGCCCCTCTCGCATGTGGGGCAAAAGCGCTTCAATCGTATTGGTAACATAACTCAGATCTGGTTCTCGATATTTATTTAAAGGGGTAGGCACGCAAAGTATCAGGGCATCACACTCCTTAGCCTTAGAAAAATCTGAATATGCCTTAAAACTTGATTGAACTGCATTACGAACCTTTTCTGCAGGAATATGCTCAATATAACTCTCACCACTATTCAGCGCATCGATTTTTGACTGGTCAATATCCAGCCCTATAGCTTGATATCCGATTTCGCTATATCTCAACATCAATGGTAAACCGACATACCCCAAACCGACGATACCAATAACTGCGCTCTTTTTGTCTAACCTTTCGCACAGCTGACTACAGAAATCCATCACACTTCTCCACACATTAATTTATGTAATTTTTCTAGACTGTATCTTGTTGAGCAGTCGACAATTTTGACGTTAGACGTCCCAACTAGAAGACTAGTTCGCCCCAAGTCCACTGCATTTACTTTCCCCTTCTCCACCCCGGGCTGGTCAAAAGAGTTCACTTTAAAAATTAACCCTTGGGCGTAAACTTTATGCTCGTATGTCGCAATTAAACCACCAAACGATTTTGGTGTGAGCTTTTCCACCACCAGCAGGCTGCTCTTGTGCCCACCGGCGTAAGCCAAATCCGGTCGCTGCGCTGCTGCCTCAGCGCCAAAGTAAAGCAACTGCCGATGAGCTAAGCAGTTTTCCACTGCTAGCCGTTGTTGTTGCTTTAATTTTGCCACCACTTTTTTGTTAAACTTCTTCGAATCTCTATCTAGCACCACCACAAAATCCGCCGTAAACGCTTCCGTTCCCTGGTGTAAATGCTGGAAAAAAGCATGTTGCCCGTTAGGCCCAAATCCACCCCAGATAATTGGGCCTGTTGGATAATCTATCGGCTTATTGTCGTAGGTATAATTTTTTCCATTACTCTCCATGTCTAACTGCTGAAGGTAGTTGGGTAAATACCTAAGGCGCCCGTCATAAGGCAGTATCGCCAGGTTGTTAATGTCACGTTCCCAGCGGTTATAAACGCCGTACAGCGCCATCAGTAACGGAATATTGCGTTCTAGCGGCTGGCTGCCGAAGTGTTCATCCATGGCTCTAGCGCCTTCCAGCATCTGTTTAAACACAGTAATGCCACAACTAAGCGCAATGGCTAGGCCTATCGCAGTCCACATCGAGAACCGTCCCCCTACGCCTTCGTCGAAGGTAAACTGCTGAGCAGGGGGAATACCGTAATCTGTCATTTTTTGAGCGCTTGCCGATACGCCAATAACGTGCCGCTGCAACCATTGCTCTTGGCTCAGCATTGGCTCTATCCAAGCGCGGACTGTATCTACATTGGCAAACGTGTCGATGGTGGTAAACGACTTAGAGGCAATAATGAACAGCGTGGTCTCTGGGTCGATAATGGGCAGCACCGCATAGAGTTGGCCACCGTCCATCGACGACACAAAGTGTACATTCAAGTCATGTAACTGCGCATCATCGGCAAATTCTTTTAGCGCAAAACTGCCCATCATTGGCCCTAAATCCGAACCTCCGACACCAATATTCACCACGTCGGTAATAGGTTTGCCTGTAGCACCCAGCCAACGCCCTGAGCGCAGTAATTGCACCACTTCGCAAAAGCGGTTTTTACCCTCGCGAGCGGTCACTACGTTGTGAATGCTGCGGGCTAAACAGTGGGTCACTTTACGACCTTCTGACCGGTTCTCAAATTCGCCTTTGAGCAGTTGTTCGCGTAAGTGGTCGAAATTTTCGGGTAAGACTTTTTTTCCGTAATCCGCTATTTCCTGTAGCGATAATCCTTGGTAAGTGGCGTCTAGCGTCAAGTATTCGGATTCTATGATCACGGGTTCTGGTTGTTTTTTGTCGTCCATGCTTTTTCTGGTGCTGGTTAATGCCTGTCGCAATAGCGACAGGCTACGTTAGTGCTAGAGGTTGGCGAACGCGGCTAAGGCTACACCAATTTGGTACATAATTTGTGTGGTGGTGCTCCACAACTGGATATTGTTCACGTATTGTGAGTCCAGTGGCACAACAATGGTGTCGCCCGGTTCCACCAGATCTTGATTTACTGCAAACCACGACGAATCCGGTAGCTCAATGGCGCCGTTGGCTTTGATCACATAAATGCGTTCTTCATCGCCTTTTTCACGCAAACCGCCCGCTTTGGCAATGTAGTCTTCTAAGCTTACCCCCGCTTGATAACGGTAAGAACTCGGTAGCTGTACTTCACCAATAATACTCACGGTATTTTTCACCGTAGGTACCATTAGGCGGTCGCCATCTTTTAATTGAATATTATTCGGCGAGTTGGGGTTTGCCGCTAATACATCATCAAGGTTAATGATCAAACGGCCAACTGCCTCTATCCGGGTCATATCCTCCAACAGTTTATTCAGCTCGCTGTAAGACACGTTGGCACCATTGTCGGTGAGCATATTAGAGGCGATTTCTCGGCGCAGTTGTTGCGCTAAGTTTTCTAGCTGCAACTGTTCGGTTTCACGCAAATCTTCGCGGGTAAATACGGCACCCCGTTCAAACGCGTATTGGGTGAGTCCACCGGCACGATTGATCAGTTCGCTCAGCGTTTCGCCACGGCGAATGTTATAGGTACCAGGGAACTTCACCTCGCCCGCTAACGTCACTTTTAGGGTGTTTTGCCACGACGGAATGGTTAAAATATTAATTTGATCGCGCCCTTGAACGGGCACCGTCGTCTCTTCATTCATGACTTTGGCTAAATCAACGGGTACATACTGCGTTGTTGCTTCACCATCAATAATTTCTGTGCGCGTGATGTCAGCGCGTTTCAAATATGCTGACTCTTTCAAACCGCCTGCCGCTTCAACGGCACGTTGTGCATTGCTGTTCTCAGCCAGTGGGTAAACCCCAGGGGTTTGCACTTCACCATCAACATAAAACAGCGGCAGTGTGCCACTAGAAGAGTACTGATTTCGCAGTTTATACAGTACCGGTTGCAACAAGTTATGGCGTGAATATTTAGAATAATAGTCTGGGCCGCGTTGCGCTTCGGCCATTTGCTTAACCGCTTTTTCTTCTTCCGTTTGATTATCAAAAATCGATTCTAATTCGCGGTCGAAGCTTTCTAACCGCTGAGGTTGATCGTTTTCGTCAAGCGTTAACGCTTCTTCGTCCGACTGCAACAAACCGGCAAGAAAGTTCTTTCGATACTGCTTAATAACTTCCTCGCGTTCTTCCTTGGCGATGTCTGACTCTGTTCTCAACCACTGGTCTAACTGATTCTTTTCGGCATCAGCCGCTTCGTAGCGGCTAAACAATAATATTTTGTCGTTCGCTTGCAGCGTTAAGTTTTCCCCTGGTTTGCCAGCAATGGCCTCTGCCACATTAAACTGTAGTACGCTTATCCTGTGCAATTTTCCTTGCCGCACCACCAAGCCATAACCAAGATCGGTAATGGGAAGTAGGCTTTTTTCTACCGAAGGTAAAATATCTTGGATCGTTTTGCCCGGATTGAATTCGTAATAACCAGGACGGCTGACAGCGCCTATTACACTAATCCCTTTATTCACTTGTTGCGAAACCGCATTGACCATCAGTTCATCGCCACCTTTGGCGACTAGTTCATCCGCATTTTTAGTAAGGTTCACCGTTTCTACCGTGCGCTCCCCACCGTTGTAACGCAGTAATTGCGCCGCTTGCTCGTAACCTGATGGTAGCACGCCGCCAGCAAACGCTAAGACATCGCCCCACGTTTCGCCTGGGACAATCTCATAAAGCGCTGGCCGCGTAACTTCACCCGCAACAGTGACCATGGGGCCACGAGCAGGAATAAATACTACGTCACCATGGCGCAATAATAGGTCGTGGCTATTGTCGCCTTTGGTTAATAAGTCATATAGGTCAAAGTTCGTCACCACTTTGCCGTTACGTTTTAATTGAATATTACGTAACGAGGCAATATCAGACACACCGCCCGAAAGGAACAGTGCTTGGCTAATGGTGGTTAACGAGCTAACGGTGTAAGCCCCCGGTTGATAGGCTTCGCCCACAACAAACACTTGCATTGAGCGTAGCTCTGCCATAGATACCGCGGCATCCATACCAATCATCCGTTCTTTTACGGTACTACTAATTAACGCTTTCACTTCATCGTAGTGCAACCCTGCCACGTTGATGGGGGCAAGGCCGGGAATAACGATCGTTCCCTCGCGCGTGACTGGAATCACGTATTGGTTGTTTTCCTTACCAAACAGTTGCACACGAAGGCTATCTCCGATACCCACTAAGTAATTCGCTGGCACCGGTGCGTTACTCACAGGTGCGTAGGTACTCGGTTGACCCGCAAAGATATCGTAACCAAACGGCTTTAATTTGCGATCTTCCTCGTTTAGGCGTTCAGCCAGTTGGGCCGGCGTCAATTGGTCCAACGGGATATTCATGCCCATGGCATCTTGCTGATCTTCTAACCGCGGATTTACCGTATCGGTGGTTTGTTGTGTTGGACCCGTTTGTTGAGCGGTATCTTGGCTAAGCTGGGATAAGTCAATGCCATACTGCTGCGCCAACGCCTGCTGCTGCGCTCTGGGAAGCTTTTTAAACTGTTCAAGTTGCTGTTGGGTCGGCATGGTTTGCGCAGCGGTGGGAACAACGGCAACCATAAACAACGAAGCCATTAGCAATAATGCGCCACTCATTCTCTGCAAAAAACGACTGAATTGACTATTTACGAACATGCTTTTCACCGTTGTTTACCCTTTCTTCCAAAAATAGCGGATGACTACAAACATCACTGCCAACACTCCACCAACAAAGGTGCCTAAAATACAAATAAGTGCCCTGCGCGGTGACGACCGTTTTTCCGCTACCACCGCTGGGTCCACTGTTTGAAACACATATTCGTCCCGTACTTCAGTGAACATCAGTGTCTTTGTTTGTTCTTCTATTAAATCGTAGAGCACTGACCTAAATTCAGAAACTCGTGTTTTCGTAAGCTGCTCGTTCAAATAGTTGATGCTTCGCTGTGCTTCTTGTTGTTGACGCTCACGCATGGTCTGGTTGAGGTCTGACACTAACCAGTCTACCCACTGCTTCGCTAACACAGGAGAAAAATATTCCAAGGTCACAACGGTTAAACCAGTATTGCCTTCCGGCTCAATCGTTAGCATTTCATGAAATACTTTTGCCGTTTCCAGTAATGATGGCTTTGGTTGGCGCGGAGGGGTTGCTTCACGCAACCACTCTCCCGTTTCCGGGTTATAAAGCTCTCTGTTGTAGTGCAGCGTGTTAGTGACTAGGTCCCACCCTTTAACCGCCATGATTTCGTCGGTTAACTGATGTTTGTCTATAAAGTTCATCAGAAACTTTCGCGATTCAAGGACTTCTAACGCCATCACCGATTTATCGACGGGCTGCTGACCAAGGCTTAGTCCAGCCAAGGATGCTAATCCGCCCAACTGTCCTAGATTGCCCGCGCCATTAGACGCTTCTGTCGGCGCAAGCGTCACGCTGGCTTCGTAACGATTGGTCATCGATAAGGCGACGACCACCGACAACACGGCAAACACCGAGGTAATGGCTATCACCCACCATTTCCCGGCCCAAATAGCCAAAATGAGTTCTTTTAAGTCGATCTCATCTTCTGCTGGACCATAGTGTGGTGAAGGAAAATCCGAATCGGGTCGGTAATTGGAAGGTGTTGTATTCATAGTTATCGCTAGTGTCCGTATTTTTTTACGCTACCGCCCTTAGGTTGCGGTGCCCTAAAGTCCGGTTATTTTATTATTATTGAGTATGTGCAAAGCTAACTTGCTGTTATTCAGCGTAAAAGTCGCTTCTTGCATTAGTGACGCCAAACAACTGCGTTTGACGCTCTAACATTTGCCCGCCATCTCGCGTTAATGGCGTCCAACCAATGGTGCCGTACCCGCGGGTGTAATCACGCTGGAACAAATCCAACGGAATGCTGATGTAAAAACCTTTAGTGAAGCTACCTTCACCATATTCGCTAGCAGATACGTTAGTTTTGGCCGCATAAGCGCCCACAATCACACCGCTATCGAATTGCTTAGAAACGTTTAATTGTACGCCTTCATCACCGGCAAGAAAACGCCCTAAAGCCAGTTGCACCGTGGTTTTTTCTAAAAATTTCGGTTGCCAATAACCGGTTAAATGGCCAGTCACCACATGGTAGTCGCGGAAGCCGGTATAGCTTTCAAAGCTACGTTGCTTAGCCCAGTTCACATCTACTCCCACGGCCCAGTTTTCCATTAGCGGACGGTACATCCACTCCGTTCCTGCACCACCGAACATTCGCTCAAAATAACCACCGTACACCGATGCATACCAATCCTGCGATAATTGCTTCACATAAGTTGCTTGTAGGTGTGCTAACCAAACATCAGAGAAGGTCACATATTCGCGAACATAGGTTCTTACTCGCGGTAGAGACGCTTCGTAATTATCAACTAAATAGTTAAACTCGTCGTAGTTGGTTAATAGGTTTACTCCTATTCGACCATCAACATAGAGGTTTGGTTGCAGTAACCACCCCATATCAATTTGTGCTAATAGCTGGTAAGCATAAAAGTTTTCGGGTCCCCCGAACGACTGGTCGAGCCTAGGGCGGATGCCAAAATTCGGCCATTTAATGGTATGGGGGTGGTCAAATAATACCTGGCTGTCGTCCATCGACGGGACTTCTTGTTGTTGGTAAGCGTCTTCTGCGACGGTGGTAAGATCTGATTTAAACCACGCTTGCTTGGTAGTTTGGGCATCCACTTGGTAACTTGATAGCTCGGCTCCTAAACTGGTTTCTACAAACTCATACTGCTCTACAGAGTTCGGTAGTTCGCCAGCCAACACTCGGCTACCACGAATGAGTGCTTTATCTTTATCTCGGTATTTCCGCTGTGTGCCGTAAACCGCAACTTTTTTACCATTGTTGCTTGCGCGGACTTTCTGAATTGCCCAGCCCGCGTCTTGATATAACTGCTGCACTAATTGCTCAGTCGGTACTTGCTGCAACGACTGGGTTTTCGCCATTTTGGGTGGCTGGGGCGAGTCAGGTTTCTTAACTTGCGAGATGTCGTTAAAATTTGTACGAATACTAAAACCAAACATCAACGTGTTGCCGCGTTCATAACTTAGCTGCACGTTTACGTAGTCGTTAACGCGATAATGCAAACCATAGTTCCAAGGCGAATCCTGAATGATCGGTGTGCCCGACGGCTCGTCACTGTAATCGTTTCCGTCGTACTCGAGTTTCAACGTTAGTGGCTGCCATGGTGTTTGATATTCCACCCCACCAAAAAGCGCCGAGTTTCCACGGAACCATTCATCTACTTCAAAGCTACCGCCACGCCCTTTTGTTCCAGTTGGGCGGGTGCAGAATTTATCCGCTACTTGGCAAAATGGATTGCCAATACTGTCTCGTCTGCCCAAATAACCAAAACCCAGACCTAGAGTAAAATCTAAAGGCCCTACCCGCTTACTCGCAGCAATAAATTCACCGGAGAATTTGCCTGTGCCAGCTAGGTCGCGTAAACCGATACTGGTTTCTGGCAACCAGTACGATTCTTCCAACAAACGGAATTTCACATCTACGCCGCGATCTTTGTAGGTTTGATCGCCACTGAAACTTGGGTCCGAACTGTACAAGCGGGTGCGAATGTCGTTATAACGAATAACCGTTTCCAACCATGGAAAAAGCTGCAAACTTACCGACATACGGCGGTACTCTTGGTTATCGTAATACTGCAGGCTGAATTCCCCTTCGTCGGCATGGCGTGCTGATGGCATCTGCAACAGACCCACACCTCCCAAATCGTTAAGAGTAGGTTCAACGTTGCCGTAGGTCTGTTGAGCCAGTGCAGGGGCTGATTGTGCCGCCGCGAGCCCTGATACCGATATCAGCATCCATGCAAAATAACGTTTCATTTTGTACTCTCCGGACTTAGATAACGCAGCAACGCTATACTTTGCCGTTGTAGCTCGGCGGGCACATTATCAAACGGCCGATACAGTGCATTCCCCGTTGTTACCGATGCTGTCGGTTTACACTCGCGAGGTTCGCCCAAATGGCTAGCAAGTACTGTGTCAGTATTCCAGCAAAGCGCTTCTTGATTTCTATTATATAATGCCACAGGACGTTTCATTACGGTGCCGTCGGGACTAATTTGCCATAAATAATCACTCGTACCGTAACGCTTAGTACCAACAACCTGTTGCCACTCGTTATAGGTTTTTGCCAAGGTAGGTTGCACCATTCCTAATTGCTGACCCGCGCCAGCAAGATAAGCTCGCTGTGGCACTACGGTGCTGAATACCGGCAGTTGCAGCACAAAATGTTTCTCGTCTCGCGGATTTAATACAGGATTGCTATCTAATGTAAGTCGTGCGGCATAGGGCGATAAATTGAGTCGGTAGCTGGCGAACAGCGGCCAGTTCTTCACATGCCGCGCCAGTGTAGTTGCTTGCGAAGTGTCTTGCTGTTGAAGGGCACGGACCACTGCCGCTCGGTGCTGTTCCAGTTTTCGCGAGGCATTTTCTCCGCCCAGCCTAGCGAGCGGCCAGTAGACATTATTGTAGCGTTGCGGGAATTCCGTTCTTAAGCGGTTGTATATGGTGCTCAATCGAACAGGCTTGGCAAAATATAGCATTGTGGAATCGTCAGAATCGCCTAACCAACGCACCTCGACGGTTATTGCGGCGCTGTCACTCGCCACGGCGTCTGTTGTCGGTTCGACTTGCGCTTGTTCGGCGGTTGCGGCTGGTTGTAAATCCTTTTGGTAGGGCTTCGCTTCTACCAAACGAATATTGGGAAAATTTGGCGCAGCCATTTGTTCGGACTTCACAACACGGTGAGTACCGACTTCGAGCCAATACGTGTTGGTCCATTGGTTAATGCTTTCGGGCCATTGCTGCGTGACATTCTCAATGATTTTTTGTGTTTGCAGTTTGCTACCATCCGGTGCAATCAATGGTTCCTGTTCTGCCCATTCAAAGTCAGAAATTAGTGTATATAACTGCGTATTTTCTGCGTCTCCACTGATCACTTGGCGCTGCCACTGGTGCAAACATTTTTTTGTTAACGAACCTCGCAAACAGCGAAGCGGGTCATTTGCCAAGTTTGAGGTAAAGTGGATATTGGCGGGTAGACGGCTAGTTTGTACCACTCTGCCGTAGTCCGTTTGTAACGACTCGTGCTCGCCAGACAACCACTGGTAACGTGCGCCATCGTCATACCCCAAACCTAACAAGGCTTGTGGCTGCTCGCTTCCAAGTCGAACGTACTGCGCTGCATATTTCAAGTCGTCTAACTGTTGCTTTGATAAAACGATGTCGGGGGGGCCGTCGATGGCATAAGTAACCATGTCGCGCATGGCCTGATAGCGACTACCGCAACTACTGAGCAATAAACAAAGCCCTAACGCTATAACAAATTTTCTTGCAACAGGCAGATGCATGCTGGTCCTTTTAGTGTCTGCACGTCAGAAATATCAAGCCTTGCACAATAACACAGGCACCTTTTTTTGAGTAGGGGATATGTGACAAAAAGACATAAAAAAAGCCGCTGAAATCAGCGGCTTTTCAACACCTTTACTACTCACTTAGTTAGTACCAGTAGTAGTACCTGGGTTAGTTGGTTCTGTTGGTTCAGTTGGATCAACTGTAGGATCTGCGTCACCAGTAGTTGAAGCAGTAATAGCAACTGCTGCTGCTGCAACACCAAAAGTGACTGCACCAACAGACATGCCGCCGATGCCTGAACCGCCAGCAGAACCAGCGTCTTGCGCCATTGCAGGAGCTGAAGCTAACGCTGCAGCTGCGAACAAAGCAGATAATGTTTTCATATTTTTACTCCAAATCATCCTTTATTTTCGATTGGCCAATCTACCGATTCCTCGGTGGATTACCTTGAAAGATAACAAATTCGCAGGTGAATGCAATAGGTTTGTAAAAATATTTAACCGACTGATTTCCTTGCATTCCTAAACATTCGCATCCACGCTGAGTCTTCACCCCAGGTATCTGGGTGCCAACTGTTCGACACCGTGCGGAACACCCGCTCCGGATGCGGCATCATTGCCGTTACTCGGCCATCTTCGCTGGTTACTGCAGTAATACCCGCTGGCGAGCCATTGGGGTTCGCCGGATATTGCTCTGCTACCTTGCCCCAGTTATCGATGTAACGCACTGCTACTTGGCTATTCTGCTCCAATGCCTGCTGTTGCTGTGCGTTAGCAAACTGCGCACGGCCTTCGCCATGGCTTACTGCAATTGGCATTCTTGAGCCCGCCATGCCGTCAAAGAACAACGAGTTTGTGCGTTGTACTTCGACCAAGCTAAAACGCGCTTCGAAACGTTCGGAACGGTTGGTCACAAATTTTGGCCAGTTCTCGGTGCCTGGAATTAATGCCTTAAGGGTCGATAGCATTTGGCAACCGTTGCACACGCCTAAGCTGAAGGTGTCACGGTTGTTGAAGAAGGCTTCAAACTGTTCCCGCGCCCGTGGGTTAAATAGAATAGACTTCGCCCAACCTTCACCCGCGCCGAGCACGTCGCCGTAGGAGAAACCGCCACACGCCGCTAAACCTTGGAAGCCTTCTAGCTTTTTCCGCCCCGAGAGGATGTCGCTCATGTGTACATCCACGGTTTCGAAACCCGCACGATCGAATGCGGCGGCCATTTCATAATGTGAGTTCACGCCCTGTTCACGCAAAATCGCCACTTTGGGCATTGTGCCCTTAGCAATATATGGCGCAGCCACGTCTTCGTTCACGTCGAAGGTGAGCTTGGTCGACAGGCCAGGATCATCTTGGCGTTGCTTGTTACGGAATTCCTCGTCTGCACACACAGGGTTATCGCGCAAACGCTGCATTTGGTCCGTGGTCTCCGCCCAAACCGCACGGTAATACCCTCGTTCGTTTTCCAATACCACCTTACCGTTGCGGGTAAAGCTGATGGTATCGCTGTTATTCAAGCTACCAATTTGGTGCACCGCTGCGCCTAAGTTTGCACGGCGAAAAGCCTCCAACACTTCGGTTAATTGCTCATCAGCGACTTGAATAACAGCCCCGGCTTCTTCGCTAAACAGCACGGCTAAATCATCGTCACCTAGCGCAGCAATATCAATGTCCACTCCACAATGGCCAGCAAATGCCATTTCGACCACGGTGGTAAAAAGTCCACCGTCTGAACGGTCGTGATACGCCAATAACTTTTGTTCGGTATTGAGGTACTGGATGGTTTCAAAGAACGCCCGCAAGCTCTCGGCATTGTCGATGTCAGCCACCTCGCTACCCAACTGGCGGTAGACCTGTGCCAAACAAGATGCGCCTAAACGGTTCTTGCCTTGGCCTAAATCGATCAACAATAAATGGCTGTCGCCTTTATCGGTACGCAGTTGAGGCGTTAAGGTTTTGCGTACGTCTTGGACCGGTGCAAACGCGGTTATCACCAAGCTTAATGGCGCGGTTACGGCTTTGTCTTCGCCGTGCTCTTGCCATTGGGTTTTCATCGACATCGAGTCTTTACCCACAGGGATAGTAATCCCCAATGCCGGGCAAAGCTCTTCACCAACGGCTTTGACGGCTTCATATAAGCCCGCATCTTCGCCCGGGTGCCCAGCTGCTGCCATCCAGTTCGCCGATAACTTCACCCGTTGCAGCGATTCAATGTCTGCTGCGGCTAAGTTAGTTAATGCTTCCGCCACTGCCATCCGAGCCGATGCTGCGTGGTTGAGCAACGCGCTTGGTGTGCGTTCACCCATCGCCATCGCTTCGCCGTGGTAAGAGTCGTAGCTCGACGCGGTCACCGCCACATCTGCCACCGGAATCTGCCACGGCCCGACCATTTGGTCGCGTGCCACAAGCCCAGTCACGCTGCGGTCGCCAATGGTAATTAAGAAGGTTTTTTCGGCGATGGTCGGCAACCGTAATAGCCGCTCTGCAGCATCTTCTACGCTAATGCCGTGACGCTGTAACGCCTTACCTTGCGCTTGCAAGCGGCTGACATCGCGGTGCATTTTCGGTGGCTTACCTAGCAGTACGTCTAACGGTAAATCAATTGGCTGGTTCTTAAACACGCCATCGTTAAGGGTTAGGTGTTCTGCTTCGGTGGCTTCACCGATTACTGCGTACGGTGCGCGCTCACGCTGGCAAATGGCATCGAATTGCTCAAGATTTTCTGGCGCTACCGCCAACACATAGCGCTCTTGCGATTCGTTACACCAGATTTCTAACGGCGTCATGCCCGGTTCGTCGTTAGGAATGTCGCGCAAGTTAAAAATACCGCCACGGCCGCCATCGCTTACGAGCTCTGGCATGGCATTCGACAAACCGCCCGCGCCGACATCGTGGATAAAGGCAATCGGGTTCGCTGTACCTAGCTGCCAGCAACGGTCGATCACTTCTTGGCAGCGCCGTTCAATTTCTGGGTTGTCGCGCTGTACCGAGGCAAAATCGAGGTCTTCTGCAGATTCGCCAGACGCCATTGATGATGCCGCACCGCCGCCTAGGCCAATGTTCATGGCTGGACCGCCGAGCACGATGAGTTTGGCGCCAACCGGAATTTCGCCTTTTTGTACGTGTTGCTCGCTGATATTTCCCATACCGCCAGCAATCATGATGGGTTTGTGGTAGCCGCGTATTTCTTCGCCATTGTGGCTAGTCACCCGTTCTTCATAGGTGCGGAAGTAACCGGTGAGTGCTGGGCGACCAAATTCGTTGTTAAACGCCGCCCCGCCTAATGGGCCATCCAACATGATGTCTAAGGCGGTGACAATGCGCTCCGGTTTACCGAAGTCTTCTTCCCACGGTTGTTCAAACCCTGGAATGCGCAAATTCGATACACTAAAACCGACCAAGCCCGCTTTTGGTTTAGAGCCACGGCCTGTTGCACCCTCATCACGGATCTCGCCACCGGAACCGGTTGCCGCGCCAGGATAAGGCGAAATAGCGGTTGGGTGGTTGTGGGTTTCCACTTTCATCAAAATGTGGACGGCTTCGTGGTTATACTGGTAGTTATGGCTTTCCGGGTGCGGATAAAAGCGCCCAGCTTCGTAACCTTCCATCACCGCGGCGTTATCTTTATATGCCGATAACACATGTTCTGGGGCTTTTTCGAAGGTGTTTTTGATCATTTTAAACAGCGACTTCGGCTGTTGTTCGCCATCGATGGTCCAGTCGGCGTTAAAAATCTTGTGTCGGCAATGCTCTGAGTTTGCCTGCGCAAACATGTACAGCTCAATGTCGTTGGGGTTACGCTGCAGTTTTTTGAAGTTTTCGACGAGGTAATCAATTTCATCATCGGCCAACGCGAGCCCTAAGCTGCTGTTAGCTTGCTCAAGCGCGGCTTTGCCTTCGCCCAAGATATCAACACTGTTGAGCGGCTGCGGCTGTTGGCTACGGAATAGCTGTTTCGCGTCTTGTTCGTCGTACAACACGCTTTCTGTCATCCGGTCATGTAACAGCTTTGCGGCTTGTTTCACCTCGGCAGCGGACAAGTCGCCTTGCAAGAAGTAGGCTACGCCGCGTTCGATACGGTGAATATTGGTCAGCCCGCAGTTGTGCGCGATGTCAGTGGCTTTAGAGGCCCACGGCGAGATGGTGCCAATGCGCGGAACCACCAATACCAAGCGCCCTTCAGGGTCGTGCCCAGGTAGTTCCGGGCCGTAGGTTAGTAGTTGCGCTAATACCTCTTGCTGGGCTGCGGTTAAATCGTCATGCAGGTCTACCAGGTGGCGGTATTCGGCATATAAGCCAGTGACAGGGATATCGTGCTTTTGAAGCAGTTCGAGGTTCTTGGCAATACGGAAAGCTGAAAGCGCTGGTGCGCCGCGCAGGATGTTCACATTACGCTCCGGATGTTTCGTCAAATACGGCGAAAATTTGCGCGAAGATTATACCCCAAAGCCACCATGCGTTGCTACCCCCGCGCCGCAGCGTATCGCAATGCCGTAGCCTGTTGCTATGCCGTAGCCTGTTGCTATTGCAACAGGTCGAAGATGCTCTATGCCCTGCCGCGATAGCGGCAGGCTACGGCACAGGTCATGCTCGATCGAATCCCTGCCGCGATAGCGGCAGGCTATCCACCCCCGTAGCCTGTTGCTATTGCAACAGGTTCGCAAATGAACCCTCCGATATCGGGGATTCCCTGCCGCGATAGCGGCAGGCTACCCACCCCCGTAGCCTGTTGCTATTGCAACAGGTTCGCAAATGAACCCTCCGGTATCGGGGAATCCCTGCCGCGATAGCGGCAGGCTACCCACCCCCGTAGCCTGTTGCTATTGCAACAGGTTCGCAAATGAACCCTCCGGTATCGGGGAATCCCTGCCGCGATAGCGGCAGGCTACGATGGTTCAGGGTTTGCGGATGTCGGTGTAGGCGAAGCTGGCGGTGACTTGTTTTTGTAGGAATTCGAGTAGCACCATGCAGCGGCTTTCGCCGTCTAGGCCAACGATTTTGGCACTGAGACCAGCGAATGGGCCTTGTTCAATTTCTACGGTGTCACCGACCTTGGGTGCGAAATCATCACGCTCTGTGGTCGTCGCTTTTAGCTGCTGCACCCAACTGTCAGGAATTGTAGGGGTATGATCGCCAAAGCGAACCAAGCTTGCGACACCAAAGGTATTTTTAATTTTGTAAAACTGCTCATCAAAATTTGGCAGTTGCACAAATAAATAGCCTGGAAACATCGGCTCTAACACCACCTTACGCTTTCCACGCTGGACTCGTTGTTGCGATAGCTTCGGCAAAAATGCTTCCATGCCTTGGTGTTCAAGGTTAGCGAGTGCTCGCTGCTCCTGTTTAGGTTTGGTCTTTACGACAAACCACTCTTCCATGATTTAACTACTCCGTGGTGAGGCGTGGTGGGCAAAAGGTAAACGCGGGAAGCCATATTTTTGCGTCAGCCGAAACCACTTTTGCCGACGTTCAACCACTCTCCGACGTCTACGGCTCAGAACGGCGCGACGAACATTGTCATTTGCGCGCTTTTTCTTGAAACCTCTCATATCGCCCTCCGCTAAAAGCCCACAAAAATAGTAGCATAAAACCCTCGCTTACCACAGGGATCACTGAAGCCTGTTGCTATGTCGTAGCCTGTTGCTATTGCAACAGGGCGCAGATGATCTATTCTCTGCCGCAATAGCGGCAGGCTACGGTATTGTTAACGGCGGGCGCGGAAGAAGCGGCGGAGGATGTCCGCGCTTTGGTCGGCTAGGATGCCGCTGGTAACGTCGACTTTGTGGTTCATACTGCTGTGGTTTAGCACTTCTATGGCTGTGCCGGTGGCGCCTGTACGCGGGTCGGTGGCGGCGTAGTATAAATGCTTTATCCGCGCGTGGGTGATAAGCCCGGCGCACATCGCGCAAGGCTCTAGGGTTACGTAGAGGTCACAATCGACCAGACGGTAATTGCCCAAGCGCTTGCCTGCATCGCGAATGGCTTGCGCCTCGGCGTGGGCGGAAGGGTCATTTAAGGTGATCACTTGGTTAAACCCTTCACCGATAATTTGCCCATCTTTTACCACGACCGCACCCACTGGCACTTCGTCGGCTTGCTCTGCTTGCGCAGCCAGCTCTAGCGCGCGCTGCATAAAACGTTGTTGCTGTTGCTCAGCGTCCATTTACGGTATTTGCCCTTGTTCATCTAACCACTTCAGGGTGTCGTAGAAACGGCGAATATTGCCTACATAGCGCACCGGTTCGTCGCCTCGGGCAAAGCCAAATTCGGTTTGGCGGTAGAATTTTTTCTGCCGTAACAATGGCAAACGCTGTTTTACATCTAACCACCGGTCTGGGTTTCCGCCTTGTTTTTCGGTTAATATGCGCGCATCTTCCAAGTGGCCAAAGCCAATATTGTATGCCGCTAAAGCAAACCAGACGCGGTCCGGTTCCGGAATCCGTGCGGGAATACGCGTAAGCATTTGCTCTAAATAGCGGGCACCACCGCGAATGCTTTGTTCAGGATTGAGGCGGCTGCGAACTCCCATCGCCTTGGCCGTGGGCAGGGTTAGCATCATCATTCCACGCACCCCGGTTGGCGAAATCGCGCGCGGGTTCCAGAGCGACTCTTGATATGAAATCGCTGCCAGTAAACGCCAGTCTAACGAACCTGAATGCTGGCGAAACATTTCTACGTAATCTGGCAGACGTTCTTTAACCGCGTCAATAAATAGCCGTGTTGTAACGTAGTTGAACTGCCGCACATGACCAAAATGCTGGTCCACAATGTATGCCAAGCGACCACTGCTACGCAGTTCACCGAAGAATTCCAGCACCGCGCTGTAGAGCGAGTCATCGTTTCCTGGCGGCAACGCCCAAGCAACACTTTGATCATCACGCACGGTAAACGCCACGCTCAATCCGGGGTAGAACCGGCGTTGCACATCTAAGGTATTGGAATCGGCGATGGTATAGGCAATTTCTTCGTCCATGACCATGCGTAGCAATTCGTTGGCATCATGTTCGTTAGTGGCTCGCCATTGTAGATCGGGGAAGCGTTGCCCTAAGCTTTTTAAAAATTCGTGGTGCGAACTGTCTTTCACTACCACTATCTCGCCGTCATCCACTTGTTGCCAGTCACGCGGGCGCTCACGCGAGCCCTGCTTAAATACCAGTTTTTGGCTGATAATTTGGTACGGTGGGCCAAAGCGGTAGATCGTATCGCGCTTCTTGGTGCGGTCTAATCCAGCCGCCAACAAATCCACTTCGCCTTTTTTTAGCAACGCGAACAAGTCGTCAACGTTATAGCGCGGCACCATTTTTAGCTCTACCCCTAGTCGGGCGGCAAAGCGCTTGGCAAGGTCATATTCAAAGCCGTCTTCGTTGTCATGGTTAAGGTAGTAGCTGGTCGGGTTCATCAAGGTGCCGACTCGCAAAACCTGCCGCTCACGCACCTTAGTCAGCGCGTCAGGCTCTCGTTGTGGGGTACAAGCCGCCATCAGCACCAACAAAAAAACCGCAGTTATCCAACGAGTTAGCGAACCTAACGCCATGAATTAACATCCTTAACCATCATAAAATCATTCTACCACCGAGAAAGCGATTTAACCACAGAGGGCACTGAGGACACAGAGAAAGCGATTTAACCACAGAGGACACAGAGGACACAGAGAGGTTGGGGAAACTTACGTGTTAAGCGGCAGTTATTGACTGGCGGCTTTCTGTGCATGGATTAGGTTTGCTGTTTAGTTGAACGATGGGGAAAGTAATGGTGGATGAACTAACTCACGAAGTAATAGGCGCGGCGATTGAGGTCCATAAAAATCTTGGCCCAGGGTTATTGGAATCCACTTATCATGGATGTTTGGCTTTTGAGCTCCAAGAGCGTGGACTTTGTATTCAAACAGAGGTGCCAGTGCCTGTTATATACAAGGGCTTTCGCCTTAACTTCGGCTTTCGAATTGATCTATTGGTTGAGGACTCGCTTATTGTCGAGCTTAAATCGGTAAGTTCATTACTCCCAGTTCATCTAGCACAGGTCATCACCTACCTAAAACTCTCTCACCTAAAGCGCGGTCTGTTAATCAACTTCAATGAAACCCGACTAAAGAACGGCATAAAACGCGTTGCATATTAACACCATAGAGGGATCTACCACAGAGGGATCTACCACAGAGAACACAGAGGACACAGAGGGATTGATTGCTGGAGCTTTTTTGCTGTGAAGCTCCGAATTTTAGCGCATATCATCATCCCCGCGCATTTGCGTTCAGTTCGTTTGACTGCGACTGAGCTGGAGAAAGCCGACAAGCTCTCAGACAGCATCAACAACGAAAAAGCCTGCAACAATAATTATGTTTTCTCTGTGTCCTCTGTGTTCTCTGTGGTAGATCCCTCTGTGTCCTCTGTGGTAGATCCCCAGTGATTCACAGCACGGCGCCGGTGAAGGCGAAGGCGATGGTGGTTAGGATGCCGGCGATGAGTGCGTATGGTAGCTGGGTGCGAACGTGGTCGATGTGTTCGCAGCCGGATGCCATGGAGGCGATGATGGTGGTGTCGGAAATTGGCGAGGCGTGGTCGCCGAAAATACCACCGGAGATCGCCGCAGCAATGAATGGCGCGGGTGGTAGGCCGAGTGATATCGCTAGCGGAATGGCTAACGGTAGCATGATGGCGAAGGTGCCCCAGCTCGAGCCTATTGAGAACCCGGTGAGCGCTGAGAGCAAGAAAATGAGCGGCAATAGCAGCCAACTGGCGACCGATTGATCGAGTACTGAAGCAAGGAACTCGCCAGTGCCAAGGGCGTCGGTAAGGTTACCCAAGGTGATCGACAGCCACAGAATGATAGCGAGCGGCAAAATATTCCAGGCACCTTTGAGGGCATGAGCAAATACCCGGGCCATGGATGTTGGTTGGGTAAGCAGCGTGCCGATAATGGCGATGGCTAGCGCCAAGAAAATCGCCACGAATACGCTAAAGGTGCCGTCGCCTTCTACCATTACGCCGTTGCCGGTGACCATTAGCATTATTGGCACGGCGGCAATTAGCGACAGCAAGCTAATAAAGACCACTGAGGTGCCAGAGCGGAGTGAAGACTTACCTTCGCGGGTGGGCTGTTCAGCAGCAAATTGGTTCTTTGAGGCTGTTTGTGGTTGTGCGGCCTGTTCAAAATGCTTCATCGGGCCGATGTTCCAGTTGAACAGCGCGACAAACAGCGCCAGCAGTACCGCAAAAATGGCGTAAAAGTTAAACGCAATCGATTGAATGAATACCCACAGCGGTTGCTCAACCCCTTGGTTACTGATCAAGCTCAGGTTAAATGCCCCCCACGCGTTGAGTGGGATAAGAATACATATCGGGGCGCAGGTTGAATCGACGAGGTAAGCGAGTTTTTCGCGCGAAATACCCAAGCGGTCGTAGAGCGGGCGCGAGGTGGTGCCGGCTATCATGATGGTCACATTCGATTCAATAAACACAATAACGCCAAGTAGCCAAGTAAGCAGACGCGCTTTGCGTGGGCTTTCGACCAGTTGCTTGCGTTCGAGGGTGGCGACGAATTGGTTAAACGTGCCGCCTCTTTCCAACACGCCGAATAGTGCGCCTATTCCGAGAGTAAATGCCCAGATAAGTAGGTTATTTGGCTTTATTAGGGTATCCCAAGCGCTGGCTATGGTGCCGCTGAACATGTCTAGCGGTGAGGGCCAGAACAACACAATATTGGCTAATACAATACCGCCCACCAAAGCGAGTAACACTCTACGTGTAGCAATAGCAAAAATGATCGCGAGGATGGAGGGGAGTAAGCTAAGCCAGGCGTTGTCCATAGGTTCGACGTTTTTATAAAAATGAAGCGTCGATAATAACTTAGCCCCCATCGCAAAGAAAGGGGCTAGTGGTTATGCCTTATGCCTTTGTGCCGTAGCCTGCCGCTGTGCGGCAGGGATTAGATCGAGCCTGACCTGTTGCGATAGCAACAGGCTACGGGGTGGGTAGCCTGCCGCTGTGCGGCAGGGATTCCCCGATACCGGAGGGTTCATCTGTGACCTGTGCCGTAGCCTGCCGCTGTGCGGCAGGGATTAGATCGAGCCTGACCTGTTGCGATAGCAACAGGCTACGGGGTGGGTAGCCTGCCGCTGTGCGGCAGGGATTCCCCGATACCGGGGGGTTCATCTGTGAACCTGTTGCGATAGCAACAGGCTACAGCATAGCAACAGGCTACGTTCTTAGAACTTGTATTCTACGCCTAGGCGGACTTCCCATAGCGATGGGCCAGTTTCGCGCGATTGGGCGCGTGGTTCGATGTAACGGTTGAACACGTATTGGTTCTGGTCGTTAGTCACCACTTCAGCAATCGGTTGGAACTGCGGGAAGCCTGCTTGGTACAGCACACCCCAGTCGCTATTCAGCAAGTTACCAACGTTCTCGATAACAAAGAACGCACTGGCTTTATGATTATCTGAGAATGCCGGTAGCTCTTGCTCTACGCGGATATCCACTTTCGTCCACCACTTGCTATAGAACTCGTTCCGAGGTGCTGTGCCGCCAGCGTACTGGTCTAACCCTGAGCTCTTTAAGAATGCAAAGAAAGCCTCTTGGTTAAAACCATCAGCGAATACGACATTTGGATCGTCTGCGCCTGTTGGGATGTAGGCTAACTGACGACCATCGGTAATATCCCCATAGATGCTATCGATGTCACCATCCTCTGCAAAGGTATAGCTGAACGGACGACCTTTATTGCGCTGCGCAAACAAGCTGAACGTCGTGGTGTAATCACTAAAAAAGTCATGCTTGTAAGTCGTACGGAAGGTGAAGCGATGCGGAATTTCATAATTCGACGTCGCCGCTTGCGGATTTTGAATATCATCCGTTGCATACAATGTGTAGTTTGAGTATGCCACCGAACTGGTCATTGGATTCACATCCTCTGACTCGGTGTAAGCGTAAGCCAGTGACCAGCTTAAGCCGAAATCGTAAGATTTACTGACCGAGGTCGATACCGATAGTGCGGTTGTGGTGTCATTCGCATTGGTCAGCATCAAATCTTCACTGCGACCGGCTTCTTTCTCACCATAAATCGGGCGACCGTCAGCGAATTCACCGACTTTTTCAACCGCGATATTTGAAATTACCGCTTCGTTCATACGGCGGGTATACATTAAGTCGGCCATCCAGATGTAGCCACTATCAAAGGTATAAGTACCGCCCAGCGCATATTTCCATTCTTTTGGAATTTCAAAGTTTGGATCTAACACATTCACTGCACTATCGCCGTCGGCATTCGCGACTGCATCGTAAAGCGACTGTGGTGGATTATAAATTGGGCGGTCACCGCCCGCTAATTCGATATTAAACAAATCCACATCGTAGGCACGGACCTGAGCCTGTGAAATGCCATTCTGCTGGTAGTTGTTCGCTAGCCATACATTCGGGTTACCCCCTGAGTACAGGCCAACACCGCCACGCAATTCTAACTGTGGCGTCACCAGCCAGTTAACTCCTAAGCGCGGCTGCAACAGCCCTTTACCATCAAGATTTTGCGCATTGCTAAAGCCATAACGGTCGATAAATTTCTGGTTCTCCGTGGGGAGGTCTGAGCTGGTATACCAGTCATAACGCAAACCGAACGTTAGGGTCATATCCATTGGTGCGTAGTAGTACTCATCCTGCAAGTACGCAGTGTTGATTTCGTAGCTAAACTCGCCTGCTGCGTCGTCTGGGTCATTCGTACCCGCGCCGCTGCCATAATAAACCACGTCTGGCATACCGTTACGAAACTCTTCGATGCTGCCAAAGCGATACTCACCCACTGCATGCTGAACAAATTTGTTGAAAACGTTGTATTCTTCACGCTCGAAACCGCCAAATAAAACGTGGTCACCCATAAAATAGGTACCCGCAACTTTAAAGAAGGTGGTGTCGTACTTCAGTTTGTTAGCTTGGCGAGAATCATCGGAACCCAAGTAGATGGTCGCATCAGAAAAATTGCCGTCGTTCTCGGCGTCGAAAGACGTATCAATTTGCACTTCACCGAAATCTTTCGGACCGCGGGTAACTTGCGAGTTATCGAGCTCGGAATAACCTACTCGTACCTCTGTCGAGAAACGGTCGGTCCAGTCAGAAAATAACTGACCCACATAAGAACGCAGTGTTGCTCCGCGGTCGTAATAGTGGTTTGAGAACTCGTACTCGTCATTATCGCCATCCGATTCAGTCAACGACGAACCTTTGTTGTAGTTGTAGGTAAACGCCGCACGGTGCTTATCGGTAATAAACCAATCTAATTTGGCTAAGAATTTTTCGTCTTCGACCGGTGATGAAGCAATTGGCGAACCCGGCTCATAACCGTAAACATCGCGAGCAATCTGGGCGATTTCATCTAACTGCGCTTGGCTAACACCAGCAACTGGGGTGCCCGCAGAACCATCGGCTGGGCCACGAGTGAAGTTACTCACGCCTTCAAATTTCTCGTAAGAACCAAAGAAGAAGAGTTTGTCTTCTAACAACGCTCCACCGACAGTAAAACCATAGCGCTTCTCGGTGTAGTTACCGTTATCGATATCGGTATCTTCGATTTTATCACCACGAAGTGCATCACTGGTGAAGTCGTAAAATACGGAACCAGACCACTCATTCGAACCCGACTTGGTCACTGCGTTGATGTTACATGCAGTAAAACCGCCGTATTTCACATCGAATGGTGCAAATTCTACCGATACTTGTTCAATCGCATCGAACGAGAACGGCATCCGCTCTGTCGGATAACCATTTGAGTTCAGACCGAAGTTGTCGTTTAAGCGCACACCATCAACCGTTAAGCTATTGAAGCGAGGGTTAGCGCCCACACACTGCACACCGTTCCCGTAACTTTCGTCCACGTAGACCCGCGGATCGATTCGCACGATGTCTTTGAGATCGCGGTTAATGGCTGGCATATCTTGCAAATCTTCTAGGTTGAAGTTTGCTGCTGGACTTTTACTGCCATATAACGAGTTGCTCATCGCTGTACCCGTTACATCGATGGTTTCCATGTTTTGTTGCGTTAGGCTAACGTTCACCGACTCGGAGTCACCCAGCGTAAGAAAAACATTGTTGATAGTTTGCGCACGCCCGTCTGGTCCTACAACTTTTAAAGTATAAGGGCCACCGACTGGCAAACCGCGCAAAGAAAAACCGCCTTGCGCATTCGATTGTAAGGTTTTTACCGAGCCCGTGCGGGTATCGGTTAGCGTAATAGTCGCGTTAGCAACTACTTCGCCAGACTCAGCGCGAACGACGCCGCGCAAGCTAGAAGACGTTTCTTGAGCATAAGCGGCCGTTGACACACCAATAGCAAGAGCGACTGCTGCGGCGATGCGGTTGACCTTAGAATTGAACATCATGGTTTGATTCCTGAATGTTGTAGTTTGTTGAACGATGCTGTTTTAGCGAATACTTGTGACAATTTTGTGAACAGTAAAAAGAACTTTTTGTGACAACCGCAGTACGACTTTCGCTAAAGCTTGGTCATATTTTAGTCACACTTTTTTGTCTTAGGCAAAAAAAAAGCTCCCAGTGTTTGGGAGCTTTTTGAATAGTTTGTTGCGTTGCTTAGAACTGGTAACGCACACCCAATTTAACTGACCAAGATGATGCACTGATCTCGTACTCATCCCAGTTGTTTTGTGGGTAACCGTTAAATAGACGGTCGATTTGGTACTTGCCATCAGCAGACAGACCACCGAAATCATAAAGGTCTAACTGCGGGTAACCCAAACGCTTCTCAACACCCCAATCGCTGTTGATCAGGTTCGCTAAGTTGTTGATGGTGAAATAAATCTCACCGTGTTGGCCGTCAGCAAAGCCTGGGATTTCTTGTTGAACGCTCAGATCAAGGCGCGTTACCCAAGGTTGCGTACCGGTATTGCGGTCTATGATAGAACCGCTTGGCGTAATACCAAATTTGTCTAATACACGGCTTAGCTCTTCCCAGCTTACTGAGTTATCCCAGTCTACATTCGCGTCATCAGGACCTGATGGGATGTATGCTAGGTAAGCAGACTGGCTGTAGAAACCGCCTTGCACGCTATCACCGAAGTCACCATCTTTATACATGCTCATAGTGTAGCTAAATGGACGACCTGAGTGACGTGAGTAGAACAAGTTGATATTGGTTTTGTAACCATCAATAAATTCTTGCTCGTAGCCTAAGGTTAACTTGAAGCTGTGCTCAATTTCGTAGTCGCTTCGTGCCGCGAAAGGCATGTTACGGCTTTTGATTACGTAGTGCTTGTAGTTACTTTCCGCCTGAGAAGAAGAACCCGAGGTGGCTTTTTCAACATCTTGGTGAGTGTAGCTAGCAGTCATGCTGAAGCCGTTATCCCACTTTTTCGCCAAAGACTGCGTAAAGATAAAGCTGCGACCACTGTCTTCTGCGTTGCTCATCATGATGTCAAAGTTACCTTCAAGTTCACCATTATAGATAGACTCGTAGATAACACGCTCGCCGTCAGCAGCAGTACCCACTGGCTCGATTGCGGTGTTTAACCATACCGGCTCGTCTTGCTCTTTAATATAAAGCAATGACGTTGTCGCGCGGAAGTCGTCACCCAACATAGGAATGTCGAAGCTGTAATCCGCCGCTACCTGAGCGCGCCAGTCGCTCGGCAATTCGAAGTTTGGATCGGTGTAGTTAGTGCTACCGTTACCCTGTACTAACGAATCCTTGATTGCTTGTGGTACACGAGTGAAATCCGCTGGTTCACTGGTATTCGCAAAGTAATCATTGATGTCGTCTGGTGTCGCAGCTACTAGCGTCAAACCGTCTTTGGTGAACGGGTTGCTGTACCATACGTTAGGCACGCCACCGTAAAAACGGCCAACACCACCACGTAAGGTTATGTCTTCGTTCAAGTAGTACTTGAAGCTAACGCGCGGCATGATGATGTCTAAACCATCCAAGTTTTCTTGGTTGCTGAAACCATAAGTATCCACAAAGTTTTGATTCAGTGCAGGCTTGTCGTCTGAACTCAAACGCTCATAGCGTAAACCGGCAGTGATTTCCAAATCCATGGTTGGGAAGAAGGTGTCTTCTGCGTACAACGCCAACGTGTTGCGTACTGCATCATAGGCAGCATCTTCAGGGTTGTTGGTGTAAGCATTCTGATACCAGAAGTCATAGGTACCGTTGTAGTTACCCACTTCACGGTTCTCAAAGCCCTCGAAGCTATCGAATTCCCAACGGCCTAAGCTATCTGGAACGAACTTGTTGTATAAACGCAGACGCTCATACTCCGCACCAAAACCGATTTCATGCTCACCCAGCAAGTAGGTCGCATCGAAGTTAAAGGTTAAGTTTTGGTTTTTCACTTTGTTGGCGTGGCGATATTGGTCTGTACCGAACTGGTAAGAAGGACCACGGTAGAATTCTTCAACAGTTACTGAACCAAAGTCAGAGTTAGTGATTGAATCACTCACTACGTCTTTGAAGGTAATGCCCATTTCAGTGATGAAGTTAGAAGACCAGTCACTGTACAAACGTGCACTCAAGTTGCTCATGCGCGTGTGGTAGTCGTAGATTGCAGAGTTCAGTACTACAGTGTTACCGCCACTCGAATGGCCACGCATGTCAGAGTTATCTTGCCACTGGTAAGTGAAGTCTAAACGGTGGTCATCGTTGATGTTCCAGCTTAGTTTAGTCAACCACTTACGGTCTTTATCTTCTGGCGCGCCAGGCAACGAATCTTGAATACCATAAGTGTCGTTCAAAATGCGTAAGAATTCATCGAAGTTCTCGCGCGTGGTGTAGAATTCGTTACTCGCACCACTACCGCTGAAACCGTAGTTGTAATCAAGCGTACTGTTCCATTCTTCGTAGTTAGTAAAGAAGAACAGCGTGTCTTCGATGATAGGTCCGCTTAGCGATAAACCGAAGGTTGAGGTTTTCAAGATCGGCTCGACATCAGCCGTTTCGTACTCAGCGAAACCTTGGTCGTTACCTGATGAACCCGTAGTACGGTTAAGGCGCTTAGACTCGCCTTTCATGCTTGGGTTAGAGAATTCGTAGAACACTTCGCCTTCGAATTCGTTAGTACCCGTTTTGGTTACCGCATTAATAGTACCGCCAGAGAAGTCACCTTTTTTGCTAGAGAAAGGTGCTACGTCGACAGAGATTTGCTCGATGGCACTCAATGAGATAGGTGGTTGCTGCGTCGGGTAACCGCCGTAGTTCAAACCGAAGTCATCGTTCTGGCCAATGCCGTCTACAGTGATGCTGTTTGAACGCGGGTTGCCGCCGGCAATGCTCATTTCGCCGTTACCACGAATAGTGACTAACGGGTTGATACGCGCGATGTCTTTCAAGTCGCGGTTGATGCTTGGCATGTTATCGATGGTTTCTTCACCGAAGTTGCTGTTAGCACCGCCACTTTCAAGTACTAAAGCAGTACCTTTAACAACAATACGCTCAACATCTTGAGAAGCTTTCAATTGGTTGTTAACGCGCAAGGTTTCACCCAACGCCAAGTAAAGGTTTTCTAGTTCTGCGTCTTGGAACTTATCAGAATCGATAACGACTTTGTAAGGACCACCGACACGCAAACCCTTGGCAGTAAAGCTACCATCGGCACGAGTAACGAATTCGCTAACTGTACCAGTAGGCTCATGGATGATAGTGATCTTGGTGTTGGCCGCAGGGTTGCCCTGAGGTCCGGTGATCACACCGCGCATGGCTGATGAAGTTTCTTGAGCCATTACGCTGGTAGACATACCAATTGCTAACGCAATGGCAGCCGAAACGCGGCTCACTTTGCCGTTGAATTTCATTGAGTTTTCCCTGATGTTGAGTTTAACGGACGAAAAAAAACTGCTTTGAATTGCTCAATACTGCTCGAGCTTATGCTGATTTGCGCTATTAAAACGCGAACATGTGACGAAACAATGACACGAAGAGGGGAAAGTAAGTTTTTTATGAAAAACAACGGGATAGACAGAACGCTAACGGGCTTGCGCCACGTTCGCTCAGCACGACTTTCCTGACCTCTGTATAAGCGACGATTGACTAACTTGTACTGCGCTAGAACATCAAATAGTTGCATTTGTGTGTCTTTTGACATTTTTTTGTCATTTTTTGTGCGCGCATTTTAATCATTTTGAATAGATTTGCCTAGTCGAAGTTGAACCTTTATTCTTAAATACTGTCCCAGCTACCCATTTAAAAGGCTCTCCGCGATGTTCCCTAACCCAATCTGCAAATTGTTCGCTTTTAGCTGCCTTATCGGGGCCTTGATTATGACGACAACCAGTACCGCGGCTGATCAACAGACGCTCAGAATAGCTACCTTCAACGTTAGTATGGATGCCAGCAACTATTTGCCGGAAGATCAGTGGGCAAGCAATGGCGACCACGCATTACTGGACGCATTAAATGCCCATCACCCACAAATTAAAGGCATCGCCGAAATTCTGCAGCGCGTGCGGCCAGATATCGTACTGCTGAATGAATTCGATTATTACCCCGACCATAAGGCAGTCGATATTTTTCGTGAACAGTTTTTGCAAACACCGCAAAACGGTGAGCCAGCAATTGACTACCCCTATGCTTATACCGCTACGGTGAATACTGGTAAGCCTTCACCATTTGATTTAAACCATGACGGTAAAGCCGCGGGCAAAGGTGACGACGCTTGGGGTTTTGGTTGGTATCCAGGCCAATACGGCATGGTGATTTTGTCGCGCTACCCTATCCTCACGGAACAGGTGCGAACGTTCCAAAACTTTTTGTGGCAAGACATGCCTAATCACCATCGTGTTATCGATCCGGTCACTGATCAGCCGTGGTATAGCGACGAGATCATGGCGCAATTTCCATTAAGTTCTAAGTCGCATTGGGACGTGCCGGTTAAGGTGGGTAACAAGGTCATTCACCTATTAGCCGCGCACCCAACGCCGCCTGTTTTCGATGGCAAAGAAAATCGCAACGGTATTCGCAACTTTGATGAAATCCGCCTTTGGGCAGACTATTTGTCGCCAAATAAAGCCGACTACATTTACGACGATGCCGGTAATAAAGGTGGCCTTGCTGCTAGTGCATCATTTGTGTTGGTGGGTGATATGAACGCCGGACCTGGCGAAGGCGCGAACTTACCCGGCGCAATAGAACAGCTATTAGAGCATCCGCGGGTGCAAGACCCGCAACCGCAAAGTGCTGCTGCCGCGGCGCACACGCCAAACAATCCAGATGCCAAATTCCATACCGCCGCGTGGCGCAAACGCGCCGACTACGTATTGCCGTCAAAAGACCTAAAGGTCAAAGACACTGGCATTTTCTGGCCAGCACAAGGCGAACCGGGCTACAACCTCATGAAAACCCGTGATGCCTCTTCCGACCACCGCTTAGTCTGGCTCGACATCCAGCTATAACCGATTGCTATGCCGCAGCCTGTTGCTATGCCGTAGCCTGTTGCTATTGCAACAGGGTATAGGCTAATCCCTGCCGCAATAGCAACAGGCTACGATTAGATCGCGGTAGCCTGTTGCTATTGCAACAGGTTCGGAGAGGCGTTGGCAGATTTCGGGGAATTCCTGCCGCAATAGCGGCAGGCTACGACATGGGTCGGGCTCGATCGAATTCCTGCCGCAATAGCGGCAGGCTACGACATGGGTCGGGCTCGATCGAATCCCTGCCGCAATAGCGGCAGGCTACGATTAGATCGCGGTAGCCTGTTGCTATTGCAACAGGTTCGGAGAGGTATTGGCAGATTTCGGGGAATCCCTGCGCTGTAGCCTGTTGCTATTGCAACAGGGTATAGGTCAACCCCCGCGCCGTAGCCTGTTGCTATTGCAACAGGTTCGGAGAGGCGTTGGCAGATTTCGGGGAATCCCTGCGCTGTAGCCTGTTGCTATTGCAACAGGGTATAGGTCAACCCCCGCGCGGTAGCCTGTTGCTATTGCAACAGGTTCGGAGAGGTATTGGCAGGTTTCGGGGAATCCCTGCGCTGTAGCCTGTTGCTATTGCAACAGGGTATAGGTCAACCCCCGCGCGGTAGCCTGTTGCTATTGCAACAGGTCAGGAGAGGCGTTGGCAGGTTTCGGGGAATCCCTGCCGCGATAGCGGCAGGCTACGGTATGGGGCGGGCTATTCATCAAATGCTGATAAGAGTTCCGGTTCACGTCCGCGTAGTTCGCTATCTAAAACGAGGTCTACGATGCTATCGCCGTATACGTCGTAAATCAGTCGCAGATGTTCAGGACGCCAATCCTTCGCCATAAAGACCTTACCATACGTCTTTTGCTTGATAGGTGATGGTAAATTACACACGTCTAATGCGTTAAGCTTTTCGCTTAATTGCATTGCATAGTACTCAACGTTTCGCGCTGCTAATGCGTGTAGAGTGTCACCTCGCACCAGCGGCGCAGCAGTTTGAAAGAGAATCCCTCCTCCATCCAACTGCGAAGTCGTTTCATGAAGCGTCATTCCAGTCATTTGCGGCTCCAAAAAATAACTGGGCCAAAAATGCGTAGCGACTCCTCGATATTGCGGCGATAGCCCCCCGTGGGTATTCCAAAAAGTAGCGGACACCGCCGCCATAAAGTTAGGTTGCAATTTATGGCAACCATAACTAATCACTAACTTTGACTGGTGCTTAGCAATGAACTCTGCAGTTTGGCGAGCGTTAAGTGATTCCTTAGTCACTTGCATATAAGGAATACCTACGTCACTGATTCTTGTATTCCCAAAAAATTTCATTTCCGTGTTTTCGCGCTTGGCAAAATGTTCATCAAATAAGTCACGGAGATGCGGGTCGATATTGGCTGGCGGTGCTGGCACGAAATGTTCTCTTGTTTCTATTACCCAGCACGCTATGCGTCCCGATTCCGCCAAGCTTTTCGCAAAATATAGATGACGAGGATGGTCACCGGTGATCAAACAAATGTCATTCATTACACGCGCACCAAATTTTGCTCGAGCAGAGGTTCGAGGGTAGACAAGATATCATCGTAAGAGATCTCTAAGAACTCGACGATTTCTTTAACAGTGCGTTTACCATCGATAAGAGATATTACGTTTAATAATATATTAAGCTGTTCACGCCCATCGACAATTTTGTCGGATGACATTCGTTTGGTTTGTGCGCTGTTTATGGTTGGGTATAGACCGCGTTTGCCTAACATCGGCTCACCACCCGCAAGCATTGGAAGCAAATTTGCACGGTTTAATTCAAAAACTCTTATAAACATGCACAGCTTGCTAATAGAGTCTAATACAGCGCTAATTCGCATGAACGACTTATTATCTAAACTACTGTGGTACTCATCGTACTGACCATACGGTGTACGAGCAGCTTGGATGACGGGCAAATTAATAGTTGGCGAACAAAACTGACGCTCATCGCTACCACTGGTAGGTTCAAATGGCCGCTGTTCGAAGCATTCACTATCGTGCATACACAACGATTCTACCAACTCATCAATTTCCGATGGCTCCCCCACCCAGTGCCGACGACTATGTTTAAAAGTCACCTTCTTTGCTGGCCCTCCTAAACAAGTCAGTACTATACCGGCACAAATTTTGTCTAACTCAGATTTTTCTGTATTTGCCAAAAAAGTTATGGAACCAATGGTTTCCGGGACCACAAGAAAGCGATAGGTATAATAACGATTTTTCTGTTTACTAAGCTCTTTGTATAGCGCAACAAGGGCTAACGGCCCCGATAATTCATTATTTGCTAAACTGGGATGGCACAGATAGCTCGTAAGCAGCACGGTTTTTTCACTTTTACCTTTCAACGTTAAATCGCCGTAACGCAAGTTACCCGGGTAAATTTTCGTATCGATTTCGACTCGATATTTTTTGGTTTTATCTAGCCTTGCCTTTTGTGCTTCAGAAAGACAAAAACCCCAACGCCGCTGGTAGTAGCTTGTTACATAGGGGACCGTTTCAGGAAACGTCTTGTTGGTATAAAGGTGTGGTTCAAGTTCCTCATAGCTAATAGTTGCTGAATAAGGTTCAGAGAAATTGAGGATATGAATATTGCTATCTTCAGTGCTTAATATTTTCTCGCCGTCTGCTGTGTACAGTGTTGCTGAATTGAGTTGCCACTCTGGCGGAACAACCCAATCGAAAACCTTGGTGCCGGAAGCCACCGCTTTTATTTCAAAAGGAATGTGACGTTGCAAGATCTTTAGTGATTGAGTAATCCCGGGGCCTGTAATCGAGCGAGGAATGGGCCATAACTCGTTAAATAAATCATCTAATTCTTGATAGTCCATAGCGCGTCCTAGCATCATTATTTAGCTGATTAAGCCCTAAATCTTATATGGCTTTGGTTTGCTAGGAGCGTTTGTGGTACCGATAGGACAATTTGTCGAATAGAACCTTCGTTTTTAAGGGGAGACGTCACTGTAGCCTGTTGCTGTGCAACAGGTTCGGAGAGGCATTGGCAGATTTCGGGGAATCCCTGCGCTGTAGCCTGTTGCTATTGCAACAGGGTATAGGTCAACCCCCGCGCTGTAGCCTGTTGCTATTGCAACAGGTTCGGAGAGGCATTGGCAGGTTTCGGGGAATCCCTGCGCTGTAGCCTGTTGCTATTGCAACAGGTTCGGAGAGGCATTGGCAGGTTTCGGGGAATCCCTGCCGCAATAGCGACAGGCTACGGTTAGATCGCGGCAGGCTACGGTTAGATCGCGGCAGGCTGCGGCGATTGGGTTATTCCCACTCGATGGTGGCTGGGGGTTTGCCACTGATGTCGTAAACTACGCGGGAAATCCCGTCGATTTCATTAATGATGCGGTTAGAGCAGGTTTCGAGTAGCTCGTACGGCAGGTGCGCCCAACGGGCGGTCATGAAATCGATGGTTTCTACCGCGCGTAAGGCGATCACCCAGTCATATTTACGGGCGTCACCCATTACACCGACAGAGCGCACCGGTAAGAATACTGCGAAGGCTTGGCTAACTTTGTGGTACAACTCGGCTTTATGCAGTTCTTCAATAAAGATTGCATCGGCGCGGCGTAACAAGTCACAGTATTCCTTTTTCACTTCGCCAAGCACTCGTACGCCAAGTCCTGGACCTGGGAATGGGTGGCGATACAACATGTTATAAGGTAGCCCCAGTTCTAAGCCAATTTCGCGAACTTCGTCTTTGAACAATTCGCGCAATGGCTCTACCAGACCCAACTTCATGTCTTCTGGCAAGCCGCCAACGTTGTGGTGCGATTTGATCACATGCGCTTTGCCGGTTTTAGAACCGGCTGACTCGATCACGTCGGGGTAAATGGTACCCTGAGCTAACCATTCTGCATCGGTGATTTTTGCCGCTTGCTCATCAAAGATATCAATAAAGGTGTTACCAATAACCTTACGTTTTGCCTCTGGGTCGTCCACCCCTGCCAAGCGGTTTAAGAAGCGATCTTCGGCGTCCACTGGAATAATGTTTAAGCCGTAATGGTCACCAAACATTTCCATCACTTGCTCGGCTTCGTTTAAGCGCAGCAAGCCGTTATCCACAAAAACACAGGTTAGTTGGTCGCCAATGGCGCGGTGCAGCAGCATTGCAGTGACCGATGAATCTACGCCACCGGACAAACCTAAAATCACTTTATCGCTGCCGACCTGCTCGCGAATGCGTTCTACTGCGTCTTCGATAATTTTTGCCGCGGTCCAGTTGGTTTCGCATTGGCAAATATCTACCACAAAGTGTTCCAGCATGCGTTTACCCTGACGCGTGTGGGTCACTTCTGGGTGGAACTGTACACCATAAAAGTGGCGCTGTTCGTCTGCCATAGCGGCGAACGGACAGTAAGAGGTTTTCGCAACGGTATGGAAGCCTTCAGGAATGGCTTCAACTTTATCGCCGTGGCTCATCCACACATCTAGCAACGGGTTACCGCTGTCGCTTACCGCGTCTTCAATTGCTGCAAACAATGGCGACTTTTCTACCAGTTCAACCTGCGCATAACCAAATTCACGTTCCAGCGAACCTTGCACCGAACCGCCGAGTTGTTGCGCCATGGTCTGCATACCGTAGCATACGCCCAGCACTGGCACGCCCGCTTGGAATACGTACTCTGGTGCGCGCGGCGAGTTCGCTTCGGTCACACTCTCTGGGCCACCAGAAAGAATAATACCGTTCGGGTTAAACTCACGGATATCCGCTTCATCAACGTCCCAAGCCCACAACTCACAGTAAACGCCGATTTCACGAATACGGCGAGCAATTAGCTGGGTGTACTGCGAGCCAAAGTCTAAGATCAGGATTTTGTGCTGGTGAATATCTTGTGTCATTCCAATACTGCCCTATGCGCTGCGGTAGTTAGGTGCTTCTTTTGTAATCTGCACGTCGTGAACATGCGACTCACCCATACCTGCGGCGGTCACTTTTACAAATTGTGGTTTGGTATTTAAGTCATGGATTGTGGCACAGCCTGTTAGCCCCATTGCTGAACGCAAGCCACCCATTTGTTGGTGGATGATGGCAGAAATAGGACCTTTATAAGCGATGCGACCTTCAATCCCTTCAGGCACGAGTTTTTCCGCTTCATTGCTGGCTTGGAAATAACGATCTGAAGAACCATGGCGTTGATTCATCGCTCCTAAGCTGCCCATACCACGATACGATTTGTAGTAACGGCCTTGGTATAATTCCACTTCGCCTGGCGATTCTTCAGTACCGGCTAACATGCTGCCGACCATCACACAGCTTGCGCCAGCAGCCAATGCTTTGGCGATATCGCCAGAAAAACGAATGCCACCGTCGGCAATGATCGGTATACCGGTGCCTTTCAAGGCGTCTACCGCATCCGCGATCGCGGTAATTTGTGGTACCCCACAACCCGTAACGATACGAGTGGTGCAAATAGAGCCCGGGCCAATACCCACTTTAACCGCATCAACACCGGCATCTGCCAGCGCTTTGGCGCCCCCAGCGGTTGCCACGTTACCGGCAATAATTTGTAAATCTGGATAGGCTTTACGGGTTTTCGTCACGCGGTCGATAACGCCTTGTGAATGGCCGTGAGAGGTGTCGATAAGCAATACGTCCACACCTGCTTCAACCAATAATTGAATGCGCTCTTCCGTGCCTTCGCCAACACCGACAGCAGCGCCTACACGGAGGCTGCCACGTTCGTCTTTACAGGCGTTTGGCTTGTTTTCGGCTTTTTCGAAGTCTTTTAAGGTGATCATGCCTTTCAGTTTGAAAGCATCATCGACCACGAGGATTTTTTCGATGCGGTGCTTGTGCATCAAGCCCAAGATTTCTTCGCTCTTGGCATTCTCTTTTACGGTAATTAAGCGGTCTTTACCGGTCATTACGTTGGAGATTTGTTTGCTTGCATCGTCTTCAAAACGCGTATCACGGCCGGTGACAATGCCTACCAACTCACCATTGTCTTGCACTACAGGGAAGCCTTGGAAACCATGCTCTGCCGTCAGTGCGTTGATTTCGCCGATGGTTGTATTCGGAGTGACGGTTACTGGGTCAGATACAATCCCCGTTTCGTATTTTTTAACCTTGCGCACATGCGCCGCTTGTTCAGCCGCAGTCATGTTCTTGTGGATAAAGCCAAGGCCACCTTCTTGCGCCAGCGCAATCGCTAGAGCAGACTCGGTGACGGTATCCATAGCCGCAGAAACCATTGGAATATTTAACGAAATTCCACGGGTAAGCTGGGTACGTAAATCGGCTTGGTGAGGCAAAACGGTCGAGTGACCGGGAACAAGTAAAACGTCGTCGAAGGTTAAGGCTTCTTGGGCAATTCGTAGCATGGCAACAATCTCTCGCTAGATTCATGTTGCGCCGAGATTTTACTCGTTTAGCCCGTTAAAAGCAACCCTTAAAACTGGTTTACCACAGAGGGCACAGAGGACCACAGAGGGAGTGATTGTTGCAGGCTTTTTTGAGTGTGGTTTTGAATTCGGACGCAACTCATTTTCCCAATTCATCTCCGTTCCGTTCGTCTGATTGCAAGTGAGCCAGATAAAACCTGGTAAGTCCTCAGACAACACCGAAACAGAAAGAGGCTACAACAATAATAATGTTTTCTCTGTGGTCCTCTGTGCCCTCTGTGGTAAACATTGGCGCTTAAACTCCGCGGATGCGGCGCTTGCCGTTGGCTAAGTGGAGCTCGAGTTCTTCGCCGCTGGCTATTTGTTCGGCGCTGCGCACCACACTGCCGTCGTCTTTGCGGGCGATGGCATAGCCGCGGTCGAGAGTATTAAGCGGGCTCACTAGCTGGGCGGCACGGGAGGCATCGGCGAGGCGCTGGCGTTGTTGTTTCAGTAGCCGCTGCATGGCTTGTTGCAAGCGTTGTTGCTGTTGCTTGAGGTTTTGCTGTTGGCGCAGCAGTTCTCGCTGTGGGTGAACCGCGGGCAATCGCTGTAGCAGCCCATTCAGTTGGGCTTTATGGTGCTGTAAGCGATAACTCAGCGCTTGTTGCGCACGCCGCAGTGCGTCGTCAGCACGCTGCGATTGTTGTAGTAATTGCCGTTGTGGGTGCTGCTGTTGCAACCGCGCTTGCAGGGTTTGTTGGCGTTGCCGAATCTGCACAAGATAACGCTCAAGCGCTCTTTGGCTGCGTTGGTTCAGGTATTGAATGCGTTCTAACCACTGTTGTTGGTCTTGGCTGATTTGTTCAGCCGCAGCCGATGGCGTTGGCGCACGCACGTCTGCTACAAAGTCGCTGATGGTGAAGTCGATTTCGTGACCCACCGCACTGATTATTGGAATCGGGCACTGATAAATGTCGTGCGCAAGGGCTTCATCGTTAAAGCACCAGAGATCTTCTAGCGAACCGCCACCGCGTGTTAACAACAACGCATCGACTTCATTGCGCCGTACCGCGGTCGCTAAGGCTTGACGAATTTCCGTCGCCGCCCGCTCGCCTTGTACCGCTGTGGGGTATATGATTACCCGCATAGCAGGGTCGCGGCGGCGCAATACCGCCAATACATCGCGGATTGCTGCACCCGAGGGCGACGTAATCACCCCTAGAGTACGAACATTTTCAGGTAACGGTTGTTTATGTTCTTGCGCAAATAACCCGGCTGCAGCAAGCTGCATTTTTAGTTGCTCGTAACGCTGTTGCAGTAATCCAGCACCGGCTTCTTCTATGTGCTCGGCAATTAACTGGTAGTCACCGCGTGGCTCATACAAGGTTAGCTTGGCGCGCACCATTACTTGCACACCATTGGCGGGGCGTACTCGCGCACGTTGGTTAGCATTACGGAACATTGCGCAACGCACCTGTGCCCGTTCGTCTTTAAGGGTAAAGTACCAATGGCCGGAACTGGGCGCGGCGAAGTTCGACACCTCGCCAACCAGCATCACCGAGCCGAAGCCCTTTTCTAATAACTGCCGGACTTCGGCATTAAGCCGCGAGACGGTCAGTACGTCTTGCACTTAGGTGTCCTTTTTCACATGCACATCCATTTGCGGGAATGGAATGCCAATACCTTCTTGATCCAAACGGTCTTTAATTTTCTCTAACAAGTCCCAACGGCAAGGCCAGTAATCGGGGCCTTTTACCCACGGACGAACATTAAAATCTACTGACGAACTGTTTAGGTTAGTCACGGTAACCACCGGTGCCGGATCTTTCAGCACACGCTCATCAGCGGTGATAACGTCCATGAGTACCTGCTTGGTTTTTTGTAAGTTAGCGCTATAACTCACGCCAATTACCATATCAATCCGACGCAACTCTTCGCGGTTATAATTGGTAATGGGCGAACCGGTGATTTGCGCATTGGGCACAAACACCACTTTGTTATCGGGTGTTTTCATAATGGTCTGGAAAATATTAATTTCTTCAATGGAGCCTGATACCCCACCCGCATCAACATACTCGCCAGCACGAAACGGACGAAACAAGATAATGAGTACACCCGATGCAATATTAGACAACGACCCCTGCAACGCTAAACCGATGGCCAAGCCAGCAGCACCTAAAATGGCAATGAACGACGTGGTTTGCACTCCCACATGCGACAACGCCATTAGCAACGCAGCAATAACAATCACCGTTTTAAGAATAGCGCTTAAAAAGCTGATAACTGCATTGTCGGTGTCGCGCTTGCGCATTGCTTTGCCGAGCATTCCCGTGGCTAAACGGGCAACAAATAACCCAGCAAGCAAGATGATAATAGCAACCACGCCTTTAATCGCATATTCAATAATGAGGTCTTGGTTGTTAGTGATCCACTGAGTGATGTTTTCCATGATGGCTTCCTGTTAGTGATTAATTCATTACAACGAGAAGTTAAACGGGTAACGGCCCTCGCGGTCGGGATTACCCATTGACTTCAATAATTCTCTGACTTCTATTGGCGCTGCCGCTTTTGGCTTTAAGCTTCCTTGTAAACGCACGCGTTGGGCATTTAGATCGGCATCTAGTTGTAACCCTAGTACATTATCGCCGTTCATTGCTAGCTGCACACTGCCCTGTTTGCAGCTTAAACTCACCGGATAAGTGCCCAACTGTAACCAACGGCCATTCACTTGGGTTTGTATGCTGCGCCCTTCCCCCGTGCCGCGCAGCGTGTCACACCAGTGCTGTAGTGAAGGTGCGGAAACTTGGTAATTGCTGATCGACAATCGCCACTGTCCTTGGCTCGCTAACGGTAAGTGCACCTGTCCTAGGGCTAACAGCTCCGCTAATTCGCCACGGGCGTTCAGTTCAGATACGGATAATTCAGACATCCCCAATGTTGCCGAGAGGTTGCCCGAAATCCGTGGATTGCTAAACGCGGGTAAGCGCAGCTCAAGGCCCAGCTCGCCGGTAACCAGATATGCCGGATTTAATTGCCACTGCAATTGCCGGAACTCGCGCCCGGCGACCACGACTTGCGTTGCTTCGCCGTTCCATAAGGTGCCTGATACGCCGGTGACCGAAATCGACTTTGGCAGTGGCAGCCAATAAATTAACTGTGCCGGGATAAACACCAGCAAGGCAAGCAAATACACCAAAATGGCTGAGGTTATCCATTGCCAGCGCTTCATCGCGCCTCCTCAACCAGCAGCTTACGCACTCGCACGGCTCCTGGGGTCGATAACTCGGCGATATCCAATGCACTTACCAGCAGTTGTTCTCGGCTCTGTAAGGCTTGGATAAACTGCAACAACGCATTAAAACTTACCTGATCAATCGCCACTAAATAAGCATCGCCTTGCGGCTGAATTCTACTGAGTTCAATATCGAAGCTATTGGCGGCAGTGCTGATCCGCTGCGACGGAGAACCACTAGGGCTTGATTTGTTCTGATTGCGACTTTGCCACTGTTGATATTGCGCGATTTTCTGTTGCGTCCATAACAACTGTTGCTGCGCCGCGCCCTTTTGGGTTTCTAACCGCTGTACCGCGTTGTGTATGGGCTGCCACATAGCAAAATAGATAATCGCGACCACCACAACAGCGCCAAGCACCGCAATCAGACGTTGTTCACGCAACTGCAGGCTGTTCCAGTAACTTTCCGCACGCTGCGCTAAGGGATGTTGGCGCAGCTTTTGTCGCAGTTCTTGCACGCGGCTCATGAACGACCTCCTGAACTCACGGTCAGCGTTCCTGACACTTTCTCACCTTGGTTGGTCAACTGTCCTTGTTGCACGCTCAACTGTAGTGCTTCGGCTTGCTGCTGAAACTGTTCAAACTGCTGGAAGTTATCGGCTAATATTTGCATCCGCAACTGCTTATCTTGATAGCGCATAAGGCTCACTTTTAGCTCCGGCAAGGCACTAAAAACCGGCTCGAGCTGAGCGAGTAAGCGAATGATCGAATCGCGTTCAGCACCCGGAGCTACTTCATCTAAGTGGCGCTGCAATTGGGTGCGCAAATTAACGATGCGCGTGTCATTAGGAAATGCCTGACGATAGGCTTGCTCGGTCTGTTCACGCAACGCCGACACTTGTCTGCTTAATTGGGCATAGCGAATAATTTCTCCGCCGAACACTACAGCGACCAGCACAGCCGCTGCAACCGCGAGCGGGCGCCAAGGAAGCTGCTTGCTTTGGCGCTTGCGACGGCCACGGAATTGCCCTTGCAATAAGTTAATCCCTCCACTTGCGCCAGCAGCGGCGGCCAACGGGATTTCTTGCTCGCTGTGTTCAATGGGTGCCGGCGGCTGGGGCCAATCGATATCGCCGTGAACCACGATAGCTTGCGGCATCTCATATTCGCTGGTTAAGCTATCTTGGAGCACACTAAACAGTTCTCGTTCGACACTGAAGCCTTGCCACTGCCCGGTTCTAACAACAATATCATCGCCAAATGTTGCCAACTGCCATTGCCCAGGCTGCCAGGGCAACATAAAAATGTCGGGATATATCGCATCGCTATCGATGTCGGCATCGCGCAGCGCTTGGCGCCAAAACTGCAAACAGTCGCGGTCGACAATAGCAACTGGTAGCGCTTCGTCTTTGCTGCTTGGTGGCCACGCAAAGTGTAATTGCTCGATATCTGACGAAACGTCTTCTTCCAACGCGAATGGCACTACCCGCTCAAGGTGTTTGCGCGCGCCAGCGGGTAACGTGAGCTGGATTAAGCGTATTGCTTGTCCTGCCAAGTAAATACTCACTTCGCAGCGTGCCGCACGATTACTGAGTTGCGCCAGCTCTGCTGGCCCTGCAAGTACGCCACTAGCGGTTAAGTGTTGTTCGCGGCTATCCCATACCAGCCAATGGATCGGCGCTTGTTCTGTGGTTGTGGCGGGTAACCGAATAATCAGCCGTTCTTGCATGGGTTACTCTCCGAACGACCTAAACGTCACTCGCGCGCGCTTATCGGTGACCTGCATCACTGATGTCGCTTTGAGTGTTAGGTCGCCCCATTGAATGGTCGCTAACAGTGAGAAGTCGTTACTTTTCACACCGAAATTGTCTAAATTCACGTTGTTCTTTCCTTCTAGCCCCGACAATATAGGCGAGGCTAACGCTGCTTCTTTATCTTTATAACCGTCTGCACGGCGATTTTGCAGAAATTTTGTGGCCTGCCCCAAATCTAATTCACCACTGGCAGCAGCCACTAATAGCTGTGGTTGCGACTGGTCCACGGTATTCACATTAATCACTAACTCGGTACTGCCCGGTATGACACACACATAGGGTGCCAACTTTTGATAAACCTCTTGGCTGTAGCCCCGTATTTGCCGCAGCTCTGATTTTTCTAACAACAGGCTGTTAGCGGCTAAATAGGGGTGTGGTAGCCCTAAATAGTCGGGATCTTCAGCACCATAGGTTCCTGTCAGTACGGTATCGGCATCCAGCCAATCAATCAAGGTATCGGCTAGGGTTTGTGCGGTATAATCATCAATACTCAAACTTTTCAGCAACGCCATATACTCTGGCCGATAGCGCGCGGGTGAGCGGTTATTACTGTTTGTTCCTTGTTCATTGCGAGCGGCCAACGCGTTCAAATTAAAACACGCGTGTAGGTCGCTGATCTGCCCGGCAATGGTTCCCCCCTCTACCGGAAACGGACCGGTTTGTTGGGCCCAGTTTTGTTGCAGGTTTACTACCCCATCACTGTCTTGCAATTCTGCCTTAATAACCTCACCGACAACCTCTTCGGCACTTAGCCACATCCAGTAGCTCTGTTCAGCTTGTTGCAAGTTGGCGGTTTGTAACACCTGCATTTGCAGGCGGCTACCGAGGTTTACGGCAATTACCGCGATCAGCGCCACCACTAGCAACACCATAATTAGTGCGACACCGCGTTGCTTATTCGCTTTGCTCGGTTGCATTGGCAACGCCCCCCGCGACTAACCACACTCGCCGTATTTCGCCATAGTCCTCTAGCTCTAATACCATTTCCACCGCGGCCGGAAGCTTTTCTGGTAAGTTCCAATCGTTACGCCAACCGCTGCTAACGCCAAGGTTTTCGTTGCTATCCCCCGCACGCACATAAAACCGAAACCGCAGGCTTTTTACGCCGTCGATCAATTGCCGCACATTCGGCTCGCGTGAACGGTCGTTCACATAGGGAAAGCTGACCCGTTGCAACACCTTGTCACGCACACGGTAAATCACAGGCTGCAGTTCGCCACGCGGTAAAATTGCTCCGGGGTTTTGGTAACCGGAACGCACAAACGCCACCCCCCCAGAATCGCTTTCCACCATCGCACTGTCGTTACTGACATAATTTTGTGCCAGTTCGCCACTGCTCAGCCTTACCGGCTTGGCAACCATTTGCTGAAAATCCCGGTCCAGCACTAGCATTAAGTACTGCAACCTTTCTAGTTGTGCTGTCCCTTTCTCTGATTGCTCTTTGGTGCTGACCATTTGGTCCAGCACCTGAAAACTGGCAATACCAATAATGGCAAAAATCACCATGGTGACTAGCACTTCTACAAGGGTGAATCCGCGCGCTTTCATTGCGGTTTACCTAAATAACGGGTGAGCTGGTACACCGGGTTGCCATCGGCTTTGGTTGCCACACTAACGGTTACGGCGACCACATTAGGGGTTGCGGTTCCCACCACCTTCTGCCGCCAATACCATTCGGTCCCCGCCTGTTCGACTTTACCCTGCTTATTATCCTTCAGCGGCCACTCCGCCCCCAGCGATAATTCGGCGAGTTGGTTCGCTGCCACCCAGCGCGCAAACACTTTTTGTTGCAGGTAACCTTGGTTACTCAAATGGCTACTGGCGGCTTGCAATGCGGCCAAAGCTGCCACGCCAAACACTGCCAGCGCCACCATCACTTCAATCAGGGTAAAACCGTTACGGCGCATCATGGGTTCAACTCCGGCGCCTGTTGGCTGATGTCCACGTTCCAGCCATCGCCGCTACTCACCCAAACCCCGTCATCAGGGCTATCGGTGTTGGCAACGCGCAGTTGAAATACGCTCATATCGCCGTCTGGCAAGATAAAAATCTGTGGGGTTTGTAACTGCTCTTGCTGGTCTTGATCGCTATCGAACAGCGACGCATTGAGCGCTTCGTCTTGTTCTAGTAGCTGCAGTTCGCTGCGTTCTAGGGTTACCGCTAACGGTAATTGCCATTGTTGTTTGGCTAGCCCTTTTTGGCTTAACGCTTGCCAACTGCCACCCTGCTGTTGCTGGCTTTGTGGATTTTGCTGTTGGCGCCCGCGGCTCTGCTGTTGCTGTTGTTCGGTTGGCGCCTGTTGCCACTGCATAAACTGGTATTCACCGCTATTAATGCGCAGGCCAACCAACTGTTGCCGAACCATCGCGAACTCACGCGCATAGCGCAGTTGTTGTTGGAGTGTCACCGCCCAATTTTGGGCAGCTTCGTCATCATCGGTTTGGCGCGGCAGGGTGAACATCACGGCACTGGCCATCAAAGCAATGATGGCCATCACTAACATGATCTCTAATAGGGTAAACCCGCGTTGCCGCACCGTTTCACGCATTAATTCTGTTGGTCTTTTTGACCAATCATCCAGTTGCCATAGTCGTCTTCAGTACCCGGTTGGCCATCTGGCCCGGCGGAAAAGATGTCAACATCAGAATATTCGCCAGGGTTTAGCATCAAGTAGTCAGTGCCATACGGGTCTTGCGGCAAACGCTTGATATAGCCGCCTTCACGATACGAGCGTGGCATCGGATCAACCGTCGGCTCGCGTACCAGCGCTTCCAAGCCTTGCTCGGTGGTCGGGAACATGCCGTTGTCTAAATGATACTGGGCCAAAGCATTTTCCAATGCGACCAGATCGGCAATGACTTTTTGTTGGTTAGCCTTCTTTTGGTTACCCAAAACATTGGGCAACACCATGGTTGCCAGAATGCCGATAATGGCGATAACGACCATTACTTCTACCAGTGAGAAGCCTTGTTGTGTGCGTTTCATGGTTAAAGTCCTACGCTGTTGTTCAATTGTAAAATCGGTTGAATAATCGACAGTACGATAAAAAATACAATACCCGCCATGGTCACTATCAGCACCGGTTCGAAGACTTTCAGTGACACGTTCACCAAGTTTTCGAATTCTCGGTCTTGGTTGTCGGCGGAACGTTTTAGCATTTGCTCCAGCTCGCCACTGCGTTCACCCGCGGCAATCATGTGCAGCATCATTGGCGGAAACAGTTTGGTTTGCTGCAGTGCAGCCCGTAGCGAGCTGCCCTCGCGAACCCTATCGGCAGCTTCGTTAACCGCACGGCGAATCGCCAAGTTACCGATCACCGATGCGGTTATTCGCAGGCCGTCTAGCAGCGGAACCGCCGAGGAACTGAGAATGCTCAGCGTCCGAGCAAAACGTGCGGTACTGACGCCACGTATGACATTACCAAGCAGCGGGAGTTGCAGCAATTTACGGTGATAACGTTCGAGGTTCTCGGGTTTTCGCAACCAAAACCGAAACCCCGCAATCGCCGCAATAATCAGCAGTAGCATGAGCACACCATAATCCTGCAAAAACTCACTGATGGCGATCATTGCCGTGGTTGTGGGTGGCAAGGTTTGCCCCATGGTGGCAAAGTTTTCTACAATTTGTGGCACAATCGAGACCATCAAAAAGATGATGATCGATAACGCCACCAAGGTCAGCATAATCGGGTACACCATTGCCTGCGTCAGTTGACTTTTCATGTGCTGGCGTTGTTCGGTGTAGTCTGCGAGCTTGTCTAACACTTGATCCAGATGGCCGGATTTTTCGCCTGCCCCCACCATCGCGGTATAGAGATCATCAAACACTCGCGGATAGTCGCGCATAGCTTCCGCCAAAGAATAACCTTCGACCACTTTTGAGCGCACCGCCATCAGTAATTTTTTCAACCGCGGTTTATCGGTTTGGTCAGCGACCGCTAACAACGCCTGTTCAATCGGTAAAGCGGAGCTTACTAGCGTCGATAACTGGCGCGTAATCAGGGCTAAATCGCTGGCTTTTACTTTGCGAACAAAGCGGCGTGTACCCGGTTTGCTCGGATTAGCACGCTCTTCATCAGCAGCGGCATCCACGCTAACCGGAATCAGCCCTTGGTCTCGCAATAACTGCCGTACTTGGCGGACCGTATCGGCCTCTAATACGCCCTTTTTGCGTTTTCCTTTGGCATCAACCGCCTGATATTCAAATGCTGCCACAACTATTCCTCACGGGTAACCCGTAACACTTCTTCTAGTGTGGTTTGGCCCTCGAGTACCTTACGCAGACCATCATCGCGAATGCTAGGAACCGATTTGCGCAAATGGCGTTCGATGGCTTGCTCACCGTGGCCGTTATGCACCAGCTCACGAATAGTGTCGTCAACAATCAACATTTCGTGAATGCCGGTACGGCCGCGGTAACCGGTGTGATTACATTTTTCGCAGCCGCTCGCTCGGTAGATGGTCACGTCGTCCTGCGGCGATAAGTCCAGCAACTGCCGTTCTTCGGCATCCGGCGCATGGCCTTCACGGCAGTCGGAACACAAGGTTCTGACCAAGCGTTGCGACAGCACGGCTAATAAGCTTGAAGACAACAAGAACGGCTCCACGCCCATATCTTCCAGCCGCGTTAACGCGCCAGCCGCCGTATTGGTGTGCAAAGTGGATAACACTAAGTGACCAGTCAGGGATGCTTGCACCGCAATTTGTGCCGTTTCAACGTCGCGGATCTCACCCACCATCACGACGTCGGGATCTTGCCGCAAAATCGCCCGTAAGCCGCGCGCAAAGGTCATATCTACCCGCGGGTTCACCTGAGTTTGGCCAATGCCGTCAATGGCATATTCGATAGGATCTTCGACAGTTAAAATATTACGATCTTTGGAATTGATTTCATTCAAGCCGGCATACAGCGTGGTACTTTTACCCGAGCCCGTCGGACCGGTGACCAAAATAATCCCGTGAGGCTTGTGCACCAACTGCTGAAAGGTCTTACGGTTTTCTGCGGTCATGCCCAGTTGGCTTAAACTCAAGCGTGCATTGTTTTTATCTAACAGACGCAGCACCACGCGTTCGCCATGGCTGGCAGGCATGGTCGAAACCCGCACATCTACCGCGCGCCCTGCAATCAGCAGCGAAATACGGCCATCTTGTGGCACCCGCTTTTCCGCAATATCTAACTGTGCCATGACTTTAATCCGCGAAATAAGTAGTGACGACAGCTTGCGATTCGGTCGTAACACTTCGCGTAACACGCCATCAATACGGAAGCGGATTAGTAAGTCTTTTTCGAAGGTCTCGATGTGCACATCCGAAGCGCCTTCTTTAATCGCCTCACTAAGCATCGCGTTAATCAGCTTAATGATTGGCGCATCATCTTCGCTTTCTAACAAGTCTTCGGTTTGTGGCAATTCGTCGGCTAGAGAAAATAAATCCGACTCGTTACCGATATCTTCCATTAGCTGTTTGGCTTCTGACGAGTCGCGCTGGTAAGCCTTGGTAAGCAAACTTTCGAACTCGCTTGCTGAATGTTTATGCAAACTGAACGGTCGCCGCAGAATGCGCCGCACCTCTAACAGTGCATCCATTGCCACATTCTCGCGACAATGCAATATTGGCTCACCTTGCTCCGAGGTCTGTAAAACTACCCCATGACGTTTTGCAAAAGCAAACGGCAAACGCGTGATAGTTTCCGCGACTTCACTCACTGCGAGCCTCCCTCAGCCTCGGCTTTTGGTTGCTGCTTCTCTTGCTGCTTATCCATGTATTCGCGAAAGCTTGGCGGCAACGCCAATTTCTCGTTCCACTCCGGCATGACCGGCGTGTCGGTATTTGGCATTAGGCTAACCCCACGCGCTCTTCGATCGAGTTGGAGGGCTCGCATATAATTGTATTTATCGTTACTGATTTCACCCAGTCGGTCACCGTCGCGAATGATGGTTGGGCGAATAAAGATCATTAAGTTGCGCTTTTGGGTAGTGGTGCTGGTTGACTTAAACAAATTGCCAATAATTGGAATATCACCCAATAACGGGATTTTTGATACCGACTCTTGCACGTTGTCGTCAATCAATCCACCCAGCACAATCGTCTGCCCGTCTTGCGCCATTACCGTCGTTTTTAATTCGCGTTTATTGGTGGTGATATCGACCGCTGTCGCGCCGCTCAAGCTTGATACTTCTTGATTGATCAATAATTGCACGGCATCACCTTCGTTAATTTGCGGTGTTACCTCTAGCTTAATACCGATTTCCTTCCGTTCAACCGTTTGGAATGGGTTTTCATTATTCGCACCCGCGGTTGAACCAGTGATTACCGGAACTTCCTGACCCACCAAGAAACTTGCGGTTTCGTTATCCACGGTAACAATGCTTGGCGTGGCTAGAATATTCGAGTTGGTGTTGTTTTTCACCGCTTGAACGACCGCCGCCCAATCGTCGTTGATGGTGCCGAACATCATGCCATTCACGCTGCCAAGCAATTGTGCCAGCAACGTAACATCACCCGGTTCGTCTGGTTCTGTTTCGGTATATTGATTACCCGCATTATCGACTCGAGTAATACTCGAGCCTTCCTTAGGACGCGCTTGGTAAGCCGCCGCCGCTAAACTGCCAATGGGCACTTGGCTACCATCGTTATATTGAACCAGACCACCGTCTTTGCTGATCCATTGCACGCCAAAATTAATCCCGTCGCCCTCGAGAATTTCGACAATAATGGCTTCCACTAGAACCTGCGCACGGCGAATATCTAAACGACGAATAACGCCCTCCAGCGACGCTAGTATATCGGGCTGAGCCGTAATAACGATGGCGTTAGTATCTTCATGAGCATTGATAGATACTGGCTGTTGGCCACCACTGCGCGTGCGGCGCATGTTAGTATTGGCTTGGCCTTGTTCATCTTCCGCTTGAATGGATTGGCTAACGCCTTGCAACACCTCCACCATATCGGCGGCTTTGGCGTACTTTAAATAAAACACACGAGTGTTGCCTCGGGTTTTAAGATCTTGATCAAGCTTTTTAATCAGATTGACCACACGAGTGCGTGCTTTCGGCTCGCCACTTACAATCACGCTATTGGTGCGTTCATCTGCGACCACTTTTGGCATCAGCAGTTCTGGTGTACTGTTGTCCTGACCACGTTCATAAAGGCTTTTAGCGATATTCACAACCTCTGATGCCGATGCGTAATCTAGCTTGATCACCTCGACGCTTTGGTCGCCAGCGCGGTCTACACGTTCAATGATTTCGACTAACCGTTGCACGGTTTCAGCACGTCCAGTCATCATGATCACATTCGACGGATCATAAGAGGTGACCATCCCGCCGCCGGTTTGGTCATTTAACTGCCGCAGTAATGGCGCCAACTCGCGCACTGAGACATTTTTCACGGGTACCACGCGCGTGACCATAGTGTCTCCCACTGCACCATCACCATCCACAACTGGAATCGGCCCCTTACTCGCATCTTTATCGCGAATGACTTTAATAACCCCCGAATCCATAGTAACGGCTGCATAGCCGTAGACTTCCAAGACGTTTAAGAAGAATTGCCAATATTGCTGTTCATTCATTACGTCGTAACTGCGCACATCAATTTTGCCGCGTACATCAGGGTCGATAATGATGGTTTTACCTAGGTTGCGGCCTACCACCTGAATAAACTCAGTGATGTCGGTATTTTTAAAGCTGGCCGCATAGTCTGCTGCGTGGGCGGGTGCCACTGGCAGCGTCATGCTCGCGGTTAACCACCCGAGTATCAGCCACTGTCTTACTACTCGTATCATTTTATCGTTCCCGTTTCTGCGACAGGCTGAAATCGATTTCCAGCCGTTCCCCGTTACGTTCAATTTCTATCAGCGCATGTTCGCTGTTCTGTAATTCTTCGGTTGCCAACATCGCTTGGCTCATATCGGTTAAATCGTATCCGTTAATGGCGACCGCTAAATCGCCCGATTCAAGACCCACTTGCTTAAATAGGCTTGGGTCGCTACCCGGTGATAGCCGATAACCGATTAAATTGCCGTTCTCGCGCACCGGCGAGATCGACAAATAATTAAAAAGGTTTGCTGGGTTTTGTTGAATTTCGCGTAATTGTTGTTGCGTTGCTTGGTCATCGACCGCTTCAATCCTAGTTGCCTGCACAGCACCTTCAACGCTACCTTGCTGAGCCGTGGTCGAATCTGTTTGCTCGTCAACCGTTAACGCTAAAGCCGGGCGGTCTTCACCAACATCCTCTAATTGCAAGGTTTCTAGACGTCCGCCGTTATCCAGAATCACTCGGTCGGCATAAATTTCAGCGATTTTTACCGAGGAATTGGAAAGCCGATCGCCAACAATATAGGTTTCTTGTGCCGCACCCTGCTGGATAATGGCGGCCGAACGTTCTGGTACGTTACTCGCAGCCACCCCGACTAAACGTACATTCAGCGTGGTTTTTGGCGCGCTACTGAGTTGTTGTTGGCGTGATTGTTCAGCACCAAATAAGTTAAGTGCCAACAGTTTGTTAAGGTTCACTTCGCTGTTACTAGCAGCGCTGGTTGGCTGAGCCGAAACGCTAACGCTGTTTGCAACCGGTGCGGGGGCGACTAACCACCAGGTAATGCGCGCAAGCAGAACCAGCGCGATGACCCAACAAATAATGGTTAGGGTATACATCGCACGAGTGAGCCATTGCGGGCTAATTGCTGTAGTAAAAGACCTAATTTGGGCGACCACGTTTCTTTAATTCTTGTTAGACTGTTAGACGTTGGCTTCAAGGCATTCTAACGCGAGCAACCAAAGTCAACAATCAGTTAACACAATTCTTTTCACATTTACGACAGTTTAATGGCATAAAATTGCGAGACTATGACAAAGCAAGCTTCTTCTGATAGCGCTGCAATCCGCCTCGACAAATGGTTATGGGCTGCGCGCTTCTACAAAACTCGCGCGCTGGCTCGGCAAATGGTGCAAGCGGGCAAAGTGCATTACGACGGCCAGCGCAGTAAACCGTCTAAGACTGTGCAAGTCGGCGCCATCATCACCCTTCGCCAAGGCTATGACAGCCGCGAAGTCGAGGTGGTTCAACTCAGTGACGAGCGCCGTGGTGCCGATATTGCCCAAACACTTTATCGTGAAACAGAGCAGAGCCTTGAAAAGCGCGAACAAAATGCGCAAGCACGAAAACTCAATGCGCTGTATAATCCGCACCCCGACGGCCGCCCCGATAAAAAGCAACGGCGCCAACTGATACGCATGAAAAGTGAACGAGCCAAGCCCGACAGCTCCGGCAATGATTAGGGAGACCCCATGACGCAGCCCGTAAATGACCAACTACTTCGCTACACCTTTGCTGAACATGATGTTCGAGGCGAGCTGGTGCAACTGACCACCAGCTACCAACGGCTACTGCAAGGGCATAGTTATCCTGCGGCAGTACAACGCGTGCTCGGTGAATTAACTGCGGCAGTGTCATTGCTAACGGCCACGCTAAAATTTGAGGGCCATATTGCGGTGCAGATTCAGGGCGACGGGCCACTGAACTTTGTCGCAGTGAACGGCAACCATCGCCAAGAGTTTCGTGGTATTGCGCGCGTCCGCAGTGAAATTATCGACGAATCGTTGCCAGCAATGATCGGTAAAGGTGCGCTAATTATTACCCTGACGCCTGATAATGGCGAACGCTATCAAGGTGTGGTGGATATCAATGCCGACAGCGTGGCGCAGTTAATCGAAAATTATTTTGCGCAATCGGAGCAGTTAGCCACCAAATTGTGGCTTTTTGCCGACGGTGAACACGCTGCGGGAATGCTGCTACAAAAATTGCCATCGGGAGAGACAACAGAGGAAGGGTTTGAACACTTAACCGTGCTCAGCGATACCCTGACTGCCGCAGAAGTTTACGCTCTGCCTGGCGAACAAGTATTGCACCGTCTTTACCATGAAGAGCAAGTCCATTTATATCCGCCTCAACCGGTAAGCTTTGTTTGTGGTTGTTCACGAGAAAAAACGCTAGAAGCATTGGCCTCACTAGAACCCGCAGAGATCCAATCGATTCTGCAGGAGCACGGCGAAGTAGTAATGACCTGTGACTACTGCCTAACAGAATACCGCTATAGCGCGGAAGATTTCGGTCAAGCGTAAACACTACCAATAAAAAAGCGCCCTAACGGCGCTTTTTTTATTTCTTTCCTTTTTTCAGGAATTTCATTAATCGCTTGCGTTTGCGTTGTTGCGATAACGTTAGCTGATTCTTTTTCCCTGCGTAGGGGTTTTCCGACTCTTTAAATTCTACTTTAATCGGGGTTCCCATTACGCCTAATGCTTTGCGGAAATAGTTAACTAAATACCGCTGATAAGACCCTGGTAACTGATTCACCTGATTACCGTGAATAATCACCCGCGGTGGATTATAACCACCGGCGTGCGCGTATTTCAGTTTCACCCGACGACCACTGACTAATGGCGGCTGGTGTTCGTCTTGCGCCATCTCCATAATTCGCGTGAGTTTTGAGGTGCCAACACGGCGCGTGGCGCTGGCATAGGCTTCTTCGACCGACTCAAATAAATGACCGACTCCGGTACCATGCAATGCCGAAATGAAATGCACGCGGGCAAAATCGACGAAACCTAAGCGCCGATCTAATTCGCGCTTAATCTCTTCTTTATGGTCTTGTTTCAAGCCATCCCATTTGTTCACCGCGATCACGATAGAACGCCCAGCATTTAGGGCAAAGCCAATCAAGTTCAGGTCTTGGTCACTAACCGTTTCCCGCGCATCTATCACCACCAACACCACGTTGGCTTCTTCAATGGCTTGCAGGGTTTTCACTACCGAGTATTTTTCGATGGCTTCGCCGATACGTCCCCGGCGACGCACACCTGCGGTATCGATCAGAATATACTCACGACCATCGCGTTGCATCGGAATAAAAACCGAATCGCGCGTGGTACCCGGCATATCATAAACTACAACCCTTTCTTCACCGAGGATACGGTTAGTGAGTGTTGACTTACCGACGTTAGGACGACCGACAATCGCCAGTTTTAGCGGCAGTGCGTCGTAATCGATCTCGTCGTGTTCAAGCGTTTCGCTGTCTTCTGCTTTGCCCGGCAATAACTCCGGATAGTCGTCAGCCAGCGGTTTTAAGCTATCGTTCAGTAGCTGCTCCACGCCACGCCCGTGGGCGGCGGCAATACCGTGGAGCTGACCGAGAGCCAACGAATGGAAATCCGCCATTGCCACTTCGGCATCGATGCCATCGATCTTGTTACAGACCAGATAAACGCGCTTTTCTTGCTTGCGTAAATGGTCGGCAATCGCTTGGTCACCAACCGTTACACCGTCGCGCGCATCAACCAGAAACAGCACCAAATCAGCCTCGTTGATGGCCTGCAACGACTGCCGCGCCATCACTTCATCGACACCCTCTTCATCGCCATGAATACCGCCGGTATCAATCACAATAAAGTGGTAGCCATCATAATTGGCTTGGCCATACTTACGGTCACGGGTGAGCCCCGGAAAATCGGCAACCAGCGCGTCCCGCGTTCGTGTGAGTCTGTTAAAAAGGGTCGATTTTCCAACATTTGGGCGCCCGACTAGCGCAACAACCGGTAACATTTATCGCTTAATCCTGAGTAATGGCAACCACGTCACCATCTCGTGTTTGTACATACAACACGTTGTCATCGACCACCGGATGCGCATAAATGCCATCACCACCGATATCCATACGTCCAACGAGCTTACCCGAGTCTTGGTCAAACCAATGCAGGTAGCCTTCAAAGTCGCCAACGACCACATAGTTGCCGAATTCCACTGGCGCGGTTAATTCTCGGCCGAATAGCTCTGCCGAACTCCATAATTCATTACCACCCTCTCTTGTCACTTTAAATACGTGACTTTGATCGTTGGTAAGGTAAATGGCATTTTCCGTTACTGTGAGGTCTTCAAATGAGGAGTACTCGCGGCGCCAGCGCACTTGACCAGAACGCAAATCTAGCGCAACTAAGTCGCCATTGTACGCCACCATGTATACGATTGAGCCACGTATCACTGGGGTCGCGTCGATATCCGATAAGCGCTCTAATTCCGAGGCTCCACTGGGCATGCCGACACGTGCTGACCAGGCTTGCTGACCATTTTCCATGATCAACACCATGGCTCGACCGCTGCTATCACCGATTATTGCTCCACCAGCTTCAACCGCTGGTGCAGAAACACCGCGTAACGTTAGTGGCGGTAATGAACCATCATAGCGCCAAAGTTCTTCACCGGTTTCTGCATTGAGCGCAAATACTCGTCCCGCAGACGTATGAACAACCACTTTGCCCTCTCCTACTGCGGGCTTTGCGGTGACCTCGTTGCCTACTTCGGTATGCCACTTTAAGCTACCGTCATTGGTATTGAGTGCTACAACTTCACCATTTTCAGTTCCTAAGAATAGTGTTTCGTAGCTAACTGTCAGACCGCCAGAAATACGTGCGGGTTCGGTTGGCGCAAACAGGTTACCGAAAAAACCGCGGTCATACTCCACGCCAATTTTATATAAGTCGTGCAAATCCACTTGCCAGATTTGCTCACCCGTCTTTTTATCCATGGCTTTGACAATGCCTTCACGATCGGCCGCGAACACCTTGCCATAGTCTATCGCTAGGCTTAGCTTTGAATAATAATCGCCAATACCATCACCAGCATCGCCATCCCACAATACTCTAGGATGAACTTGCTGTTGAATCGGTTGCAACTCTGCAAATTTTGGTTCTTCATCATCGCCAAAAATTGAACAACCACTGAGGGTCAAGCCCATCAAGGCTGCTAACCACCATTGTTGCCGTTTAAATAAAGCCATTACAACATCGCCAATTGGTTAATTTTCATTTCTAGTACCGGGGTTAGTTGTTCACCCGACGCGGCTGCCTTGGTATAGGCCTCACGCGCTTTTTCAATATTCCCCTGAGCCGCATAAACATCGCCTTGCAGTTCAGCAACGAAGCCGTTGTATGACTCTGGGTAAGACTTCGATAAGGTCGCTAACGCTTGGTCATATTGCTTTTCAGCGACCTGAATCCGCGCTAGACGTAACTGTGCAATCGCCACTAACGCTGAGTGGCTACTGTTTGTTGCTACGTCTTGCAACGCCTCCTTGGCTTTATCCAAGTCGCCCGCTTCGACTGCCGCTTTGGCTAAGTTCAATTGAGCCAAAGACCGGTAGGCATCACTGGGTGTTGATTTCACAAAAGCTTCAATCGATGCCAAGGCATCACTGTCTTTTTCCGCTTCGGCGACACTATCTAACAACGTTTGATAAGCGGCTGAGGCCTGCTCTTTTTGCGCGGTTTGGTAATGGTCGTAATAACGCCAACCGTAAAAAATACCAAACCCAATAACTGCGCCAGCAATAATGCCTTTGCCGTGCTCTTGCCAAAACTCTTTGAGGCGCTCTACCTGTTGTTCTTCTGTATTATCCACCGCACTATCCTCTCGTTAACGGCTGCAAACGCTCTAGCAGCGCTTGCCAATCTAAACGTTGTTGGGGGTCTTGATTGCGTAACGGTTTTACCGTGTAACGCTGTTCAGCCAACTCTTCCTCACCAATAATCAGCGCCATTTCGGCACCCGATTTATCGGCCTTTTTCATTTGTTTTTTCATTGAACCGCCGCCGCAATGTACGACCAAACGCAGTTCCGGCAAATTATCTCTCAGCTCTTCGGCAACCGTGACCGCGCGAAGTTCCGCGGCTTCACCCATAGGCATTAAATAGAGATCAACATCGCGCCGCGGCGCGAGCTTTTCTCGCTCTTGCAACAACAGCACTAGGCGCTCTAAGCCCATCGCAAAGCCTACCGCTGGCGTCGCTTTACCACCAAGCTGCTCCACTAAGCCGTCATAGCGACCACCGGCACAGACAGTACCCTGTGCCCCAAGCGCCGTGGTTACCCATTCAAACACAGTGCGGTTGTAATAATCCAGACCACGCACTAGACGTTGATTTACGGTATAACGGATACCAGCAGCATCTAAGCGCTGGCATAATTGGTTAAAGTGCGCACTGGACTCATCGTCCCAATAGTCAGACAAACTTGGGGCGTTTTCCAAAATCTTTTGTGTTTGTTCATTTTTGCTATCGAGAATGCGCAACGGGTTGCTACCTAAACGCCGCTGGCTGTCCTCGTCGAGCTGCGCTTTATAGTCCAACAAGTACTCGGTTAACGCGGCTTTATAACGCTGACGCGCCTCGTTCGAGCCTAATGAATTGAGTTGTAATTCTACGTCATCGGCAATACCGAGCAGCTTCCACAAGCGCGCCGAAAGCAGAATAACCTCGGCGTCCGCATCTGCACTGTCCATACCAAAGGCTTCGATACCGAACTGATGGAACTGGCGGTAACGACCTTTCTGCGGACGCTCATATCGGAACATTGGTCCCATATACCACAAACGCTGAATTTGGTTGTACAACAAGCCATGCTGATTGCCCGCACGGACGCAGCTCGCTGTGCCTTCTGGGCGCAAGGTCACACTCTCACCATTACGATCATCGAAGGTGTACATTTCCTTTTCGACAATATCGGTGACCTCACCGATAGAACGCTTGAACAACTGCGTGCTCTCTAGCACAGGCGTGCGCACTTCACGGTAGCCATAACCGGCTGCCACTTGGCGTAATACCTGCTCTACCTGCTGCCACGCCGGACTTTGGTCTGGAAGCAGGTCGTTCATACCTCTAATTGCCTGAATGGTCGTTGCCACGGGATTTCCACTTACTCGTTTGTGTTAATAAGACAGGATTCTGTAATGAGCGCGTATTATATGTACTTTCGGGCGAGGGGTAAAATCGGATCGCGAGATGCCGGAGTTAGGCATCCCGCTGTTTAATTTCAATGCGCTCAGCTTCGGCTTTTTTTACCTTGGCACGGATCCGCGCTTCCAGCTCATCTACCAGGTTTTGGTTGTCTAACCGTTCACGTTGGCGCTCACCATCCACGTATAAGCCACTCTTATTTTTCGCACCAGCCAAACCAATTTGCGACACCAAGGCTTCCCCTGGACCGTTCACTACGCAGCCGATAATGGAAACATCCATCGGCGTGGTAATGTCTTCTAGGCGTTGCTCTAACTGGTTTACCGTATTGATAACATCGAACTCTTGACGTGAGCAGCTTGGGCACGCAATAAAGTTAATGCCGCGACTACGAATACGTAGCGACTTCAAAATATCAAAACCGACTTTGATTTCTTCCACAGGATCAGCGGCTAGAGAAACCCGCAGGGTATCACCAATCCCCTCCGCTAAAAGCATGCCTAAACCGATGGATGACTTCACTGAGCCACTGCGCAAGCCACCTGCTTCGGTAATGCCCAAATGCAGCGGTTGTTCAATTTGTTTGGCGAGTAATCGGTAAGATTCCACCGCAAGAAACACGTCTGACGCTTTCACACTCACTTTAAAGTCGGCAAAGTTTAAGCGGTCAAGGATTTCGACATGACGCATCGCAGACTCTACCAGTGCTTGCGGCGTTGGTTCGCCATATTTTTCTTGCAAGTCGCGTTCTAGCGAGCCACCGTTAACACCGATACGGATGGGAATATTGCGGTCACGAGCGGCATCCACCACGGCTTTCACGCGGTCTTCACGACCGATATTACCGGGATTAATCCGCAAACAGTCGGCGCCATATTCAGCCACTTTCAGGGCAATACGGTAGTCAAAGTGAATATCGGTGACTAGCGGGACATCCACTTGTTGTTTAATGGCCTTAAAGGCTTCGGCGGCTTCCATGGTGGGTACCGACACCCGCACAATGTCAGCGCCAACTTTTTCCAGCGCTTTAATTTGTGCAACTGTTGCGGCGACATCGGTGGTTTCGGTATTGGTCATTGACTGCACCGCAATCGGTGCACCATCCCCAATCGGAACATTCCCCACATAGATGCGACGGGAAGGACGACGTTTGATCGGGTTTTCCATCATGATTAACTAACTGCCTCTACAATTACTCGTTGGCGTTTAATGGCAAGGTAAAGCGCGCTACGCGGCCAACCCGGAACTGTGACATATCCACGCTCTGCTCATTAAACGTAATATCTACCACTTCTGGCGCCCCTAAGGTTAGCGTGAATGGTGCCTTGCCTTGTACCGGCATCTCATATCCCATGGGCTTAACACCAACCGCTACCACTTCGCCTGTGGCGTCCTCAATTTTGACCCAGCAATCACCCTTGAAAGTGAGCACCAACGGTGCTGCAGGGCTCTGCTGCTGACTTGCCGTTTGCTCTGCGGTTGCATCAGACGCTGTTGGCTCAGTGGTCACAGGCGCGGAATCAGAATCTTCTTGCTTTACTGCCTCGTTATTCTGCTCTGCAGCTGTTGAGTTATTGGTGTCTGTGGTCTGCTCAACGTTGTCGTTTGTGACGTCCGCCGGTGGTTGTTCTGCGCCCTGCTGTTGCGCGCCAGTATCTTCTGGCTGTGCTGGATCATTGCGGGTTAAAGCCGTGCTGGCATCATCCGCTGATACCTCGCTCTCTAATAACGGCTGAGCTTGCTGCGCTGTTGCCGAATCAGATGGCGTATCGACCCGTTCAGTGAGCGGTATCCCCTCGTCCTGCGCTGCCGTTTCGCTATCTTGCTCTGGCGATAAGCTTTGTTCCATTCTATCGGACAGTTGCTGCAAACTTAGGTCTGGCTCTTGCCACCACCAGGTGATCGCCGCGCCAATCACCACCACTAAGATTGCGTAGGTAATCATCATTAACCGACTTTCGCTGCGCTCGCGATTTTTACGCCGCGAAAAACTTTGCATATTAATGGTTTGCGGCTCTTCATAGCCTAGGTTGCCATAAGCCTCGAATACCTCGCGGTCGTCGATTTCTAGCAGCTTGGCATAAGCTCGCAGATAACCTTTAACAAAAGTCGCCGAGGCAAAATCGCGATAGTCGTCATCTTCTATTAACTCAACGAGCTTACGCCGCAGTCGCAAACGGTCAGCAACATCTTGCTGGCTCAGTTTTTTTGCTTCTCTGGCTTTCGTTAGCAGTTCTCCTGGCGTCGGGCCTTTTGGCTTAGACGGTGCAGGCGCTGCCTCGACTTGCTCTGGCGCTTGTTGTTCTGATTCTTGATCGCGCTCGTTGTGTTCCGATGTCATGTTGTTCACGTCGTTCCAAAGGTTTTCTTTAGTGTGCCATAAAGCGCGCCAAGCGTCCTCTATTTCACACCGCTAATTACTTCATCAATCTGCTTAGGCGCTAGATACGCGCTAAACTTCTCGGCTTGCCGGCGCTCTCCGTGTGACTGTGCACAACGCACCAAGTTCCTGTAAGTACGTTGTCGGGCTGCATAGCGTGGTAACGCCAGCGCTTGTAAAAACACTGCTTGAGCTTCCGCGTATCCCGTTGTCTGACACAGCAGGACTGCATAATTATTGTATAAATCGCCAGCCTCAGGATGCCATGATATTCCTTGCTGGTAAAGCGCCAGCGCGGCATACGGCTGTCCCGCTAACTGATAATAATGCGCCAGCGCTAGCACATTATCAACATGGCCCGGCGCATATTCCCACGCTCTTTGTAATTGCGGATAAGCTAAATCGAGCTGACGCCGCTGTAGGTAAGCCATTCCTAGTGCCAAACGAGCACGGGCAGCAGCCGTCATTGGTGCAGGAAATGTTTGGCAAGCCTGCAACGCTAGCAGGCAAAGACATGTAACAACCAAGCGCATACACGTTCCTTGTGTGATGCGTAAAGCGGAGCTGTAACCGGTTTACACGGTTTTTACTGCGATAGCTTCGCCACCACGCTGTTGCTGTTGCTTCTTCAAAATTCGTTTAGTTCTGTCGACCACATCGCCGACCAATTGGCCACAGGCTGCATCAATGTCGTCGCCACGGGTCTTACGTACCATCACCGTTAAACCATAGCTCATTAACACTTTCGCAAAGCGGTCGATACGCGAATTACTAGAGCGACCGTAATCCGAACCCGGGAATGGATTGAAAGGGATTAGGTTAATTTTGCTCGGTGTATCTTTTAGGGTACGAGCTAACTCATGTGCTTGTTCCATCGAGTCATTCACATGGTCTAGCATCACATACTCCACCGTCACCTTGTGTTGTGCTTTAGACACTTCGACATAGCGGCGACTGGCAGCGAGAAACTCTTCAATGGGGTATTTCTTGTTGATTGGCACAATTTCGTCACGCAACTTATCGTTTGGCGCGTGCAACGAAATGGCTAACATTACATCAATGCGTTCACGCAATAAATCTAGTGCAGGCACCACCCCAGAGGTACTGAGAGTGACACGCCGCTTTGACAAACCAAAACCCAAATCGTCGAGCATCAATTCCATTGCTGGCACAACGTTATTTAAGTTTAACAAGGGTTCGCCCATACCCATCATTACCACGTTAGTCACTGGCTTCATGCCCGTTTTGCCGACGGGACCCAGCAACTGATTCACTCGCCATACCTGACCGATGATCTCAGCCACGCGCAAGTTACGATTAAAGCCCTGCTGTGCGGTAGAGCAGAAAGTACACTCTAATGCACAGCCGACTTGCGATGACACACAGAGGGTGGCGCGATCTTTTTCCGGAATCCATACCGTTTCGACGTCTTGGCCGTCGAACAATGTCATCGCGAACTTGATAGTGCCATCGCTTGATTGCTGTTGCATCCGTACTTCTGGCGCACGAATCTCAGCAACCGCTTTGAGTTTTTCACGCAGCGCCTTGTTAAGGTTAGTCATCTCATCAAAGCTATCCACGCAATAGTGGTAAAGCCATTTCATGACCTGTTGGGCACGAAACGGCTTCTCGCCAATCTCCTCAAAGAAGCTTTTCAGCCCTTCTTGGTTCAGGTCGAGTAGGTTCACTTTTTTGTCGATAGCGTTGGTCATGAGACTCCTTTAGCTGGTGTTACAGAAGCTGGTGTTACCGAGCTTACCGCAAGGCGCGCGTTATCCGTGCAATCGCTTAGCGAGTGCGTGGGCAGATTTCTTCGTCGCTGAAGAAGTAAGCGATTTCGCGTGCTGCTGATTCTACTGCGTCAGAACCATGTACCGCGTTCTCGTCGATAGTTTCAGCATAGTCAGCGCGCAGCGTTCCCGCCAGTGCTTCGGCTGGGTTTGTTGCACCCATGATGTCACGGTTTTTACGTACCGCTTCTTCACCTTCCAATACTTGCACAACGATTGGGCCAGAGGTCATGAACTCAACCAATGCGCCAAAGAAAGGGCGTTCTTTGTGTTCTGCGTAGAAGCCTTCTGCTTGCTCTTTGCTTAAGTGCATCATTTTTGCTGCAACAATGCGCAAGCCTGCACTTTCAAAACGGTTGTAGATAGCACCTACCAAGTTTTTCGCAACCGCGTCTGGCTTGATAATAGACAGTGTACGTTCCAATGCCATGTTATTACTCCATCCCTTCAGGGATTTGCTTAGTTAACGTTAAATAAGGGGAAAATTTCCGCGCGAATTATACGCGAAATCAAGAAAAAAAACTAATCGAAGTTAATTGCTTGCTGCGTACTAGTTCTGCTAGCATGCAAAAGACTATAGACGTTTAGATGGCTATTTAGAGGTATCCATGACACAACATTCATCAGATGTGCAACAAGCAACACTCGGCGGCGGGTGTTTCTGGTGCATCGAATCAGCTTTTATCCAAGTACGCGGCATCTTAGATGTGGAATCGGGCTATAGCGGCGGAACGGTAAAATTTCCGACGTATAAACAGGTCTGCGAAGGCAACACCGGCCATGCTGAAGTGGCGCAAATTAGTTACGATCCCAAGCAAATAAGCTATCGCGAAATTCTAGAAATCTTTTATACCTTGCACGATCCAACCCAATTGAACCGTCAAGGTAACGATATCGGCGAGCAGTACCGCGGAGTGATTTTTTATCACGACAACGAGCAACGCCAGCAGGCCGAACAGATGATCGCCGAACTCACCGAGGACGAGGTGTTTGCAGAGCCAATCGTTACCCAAGTAGAACCACTAGAAGTATTCTACCCAGCGGAGCAGTATCACAAAGACTACTACCGCAGAAATCCAGAAAATGCCTACTGCCAAGCAGTCATCTCACCCAAGCTCGCGAAGTTCCGCAAAACCTTCGCCGCCAAGCTCAAGTGATTGAGCTACCACAGAGGGGTTTAGCACAGAGGGACCTACCACAGAGGACACAGAGAGCACAGAGGGAATGATTGTTGCAGCCTTTTTTTATTGAATCGTTGTCTGAGAGCTTAGCGGCTTTTTCCGGTTCAATTGACATCAGACGAACTGAATGGAGATGAATCGGAAAGATGAACAGCATCCGAATTCAAAACCTCAACACAAAAAGGCTCCAACAACAATACGGTTTTCTCTGTGTCCTCTGTGTCCTCTGTGGTAAACCCCTCTGTGGTGATTTTGTTAGTGGTTTTCTTTCACCATGTTGACGGTGTATTTGGGTATTTCTACCACTAGGTCTTCATCGGCGATGATGGCTTGGCAACTGAGTCGTGATTCGGGCTCGAGACCCCAGGCTTTGTCGAGCATGTCGTCTTCGAGTTCGTCGCTCTCTGCAAGCGAGTCGAAGCCTTCCCGAACCACCACATGGCAAGTAGTACAAGCGCAGGACTTTTCGCAGGCGTGTTCAATGCCGATACCGTTTTGCAAGGCAACGTCGAGTACAGACACGCCAGAGTCAGCTTCAATTGCCGCACCTTCTGGACAAAGTTCGTCATGCGGTAAAAAAATGATTTTTGGCATTGTCGTTTCCTTTTACACCTTATCAATAGATTGGCCGGTAAGGGCCTTGCGAATCGATTGGTCCATCCGCCGTGCGGCAAACGCTTGGCTTGCCTGGTCAACGGTTTCAATCGCTTGTTCAATGGCTTCTTTGTCAGTACCCATGCGCGCTTCGCGCAGGGCATCCATTGCGTTATCGAGTTGCGCGCGTTCAGCGTCGTTAAGCAATTCGCCATCAGCCGCAAGTGCTTGGCTTAGCGCCTCGATCACACGGTCGGCTTCTACCTGTTGTTCCCGCAACATGCGCGCAGCCATATCTTCTTTGGCGTTAGTCATAGAAGACTCGATCATTTTACTGATATCGCTTTCTTCCAAACCATAAGACGGCTTCACTTCAATCGACGCGGATACTCCGGAAGATTTTTCCATCGCACTCACACTTAACAAACCATCGGCATCGACTTGGAACGTTACGCGTATGTGCGCAGCGCCCGCAGCCATCGGCGGAATATCCGTTAACACAAAACGCGCGAGGGAACGGCAGTCATCGACCAGTTCACGCTCGCCTTGTACCACGTGGATCATCATTGCTGATTGGCCATCTTTAAAGGTGGTGAATTCCTGCGCTTTTGCTACCGGGATGGTGGTATTTCTTGGCACCACCTTCTCCACCAAGCCACCCATGGTTTCTAAACCTAAAGACAATGGAATAACATCGAGCAACAACATGTCGCTGTCGGGTTTATTTCCGGCCAAGATGTCAGCTTGGATAGCCGCGCCAATCGCCACCACTTCGTCCGGGTTGATGTGGGTCAACGGGGGCTTGCCAAAGTACTCACCAACCGCTTCGCGAATACGCGGCACGCGGGTTGAACCACCAACCATCACGACATCGTGACATTGGTCTGCGCTCACACCAGCGTCTTTTAACGCCCGACGGCAATGCGCCAAGGTCTTTTTCACCAACGGCTCAATCAGTTGGTCGAACTGCTCGCGGCTCAGTGCTGTTTCATATTGCTTACCGTTGGCTTTTACACTGATGTTAGCAACATCGGTGTCGGTGAGCTGTTCTTTTGCCTGTTTTGCCGCATTAATGAGTGCGCGTTCTAGCTTCGCTGGCACGTCATCGGGCATTTCCCAGCGCTGTTTTAATTCGTTCACGAGCAGTTGGTCAAAGTCATCGCCACCTAGCGCACTGTCGCCGCCGGTCGCGAGTACTTCGAATACACCTTTATCGAGTCGTAAAATACTCACGTCAAAGGTTCCACCGCCCAAATCATACACCGCGATGGTACCTTCTTTGCCACTGTCTAAGCCATAAGCGATGGCGGCAGCGGTTGGTTCGTTGAGCAACCGCAATACCTTCAGCCCCGCCGCTTCGCCGGCATCTTTGGTGCTTTGCCGTTGTGCATCATCAAAATAGGCCGGCACCGTAATCACTACGCCGCTTAACTCACCACCGAGCGTTGCTTCTGCACGAGTCGCCAGCACCCGTAAAATGTCGGCTGACACTTCGACCGCATTTTTTTCGCCGGCAGAGGTGTGGAAAACTGGCACACCGTTATCGGTTTCGCTGAGTTTATACGGGAGATTTTTGATTGAGCGTTTTACATCTGCCACGGTACGGCCGATAAAACGCTTCACTGAAACAATGGTATTTTCTGCGGTGTCGTCTTGCTGAGTTAACGCATCGTGCCCTACTGACACCTGCGCTTTACCGTAGTGCACCACCGACGGCAAAATGCCTCGCTGTTGTTCGTCAACCAATACGCTAGCCTCTCCGCTGCGCACTGAGGCAACCAACGAGTTAGTGGTGCCTAAGTCAATACCAGCGGCTAAGCGGTGTTCGTGTGGATTGGTACTTTGACCGGGTTCTGCAATTTGCAATAACGCCATAGTTTCAGTGTGTCTCTTGGTTATACGTCATCCAGAAGCTGTTCTTCGATCGCATCAATTTCGCGCGCCAGCTTGTGGAGAAATTTGAGTTTACGGATGTCTTCAGCCACCGCTTCAAGGTCAGCTTGGCTAGTGTCTTCTAATGCACTGTCGACAGCCTGCTGCAACGCCTGAGTTTCTTGCTTGAGGTCGTTGTGCGCGGCACTGATCGCTTGCCACGGATCGTCCGCCGATGACAGTGTTTCTAAGCGCTCGCGCCATTCCATTTGGGCCATTAAAAACTCTGTGTCTTTAATGGTTTGTTGCTCATGTTGCAGGTCTACGCCTTGCAGCTGTAGCAAGTATTCGGCACGCGAAAGTGGCTGTTTTAGGGTTTGGTAAGCATCGTTGAGTTGCGAGGTCTTTTGCATCGCTAACAGCTTGTCACGCTCGCCGGCGTTGGCGAAACGGTCGGGATGCAAGGCCTGTTGCAGCCGACGATAGCGCGACTGCAACTCGTCAAGGTCGAGATTTGGGCTTACCGGCAAATCAAACAACGCAAAATGATTCATCATTAAGCCCCGTTGTTAAACGTTAAAGCTCTCGCCGCAACCACATTCGCCTGTCGCGTTAGGGTTACGGAATTCGAATCCTTCGTTAAGGCCTTCTTTAACAAAGTCGAGCTCTGTACCATCGAGGTACACTAAACTCTTACCGTCGATGACCACCTTGATACCTTTGTCTTCAAACACGGTATCAGTGTCTTCCACGTCGTCCACAAACTCCAGCACATAAGCCAAGCCAGAGCAGCCGGTGGTGCGCACACCTAACCGAATGCCAACGCCTTTACCGCGCTGTTGAAGAAAGCTTTTGGCGCGCTGTGCCGCAGCCTCTGTCATGGTAATTGCCATTCACAGGCTCCTACTTCGTGTCTGTGCGATGGATTAACTAGCCGCTTGCTTCTTTTTGTAGTCCGCAATAGCCGCTTTGATAGCGTCTTCTGCCAAGATTGAACAGTGGATTTTCACTGGCGGTAATGCCAATTCTTCGGCAATCTTGGTGTTTTTGATTTCAGCCGCTTGCTCTAAGGTTTTACCTTTAACCCACTCGGTAATCAGTGAGCTTGAAGCGATGGCAGAACCGCAGCCATAGGTTTTAAAGCGTGCGTCTTCAATCACACCATCATCGTTAATTTTCAACTGTAGCTTCATTACGTCACCACAAGCTGGTGCGCCGACCATACCCGTAGCAATGCCGTGTTCGTCTTTGTCGAAACCACCAACGTTGCGTGGGTTTTCGTAATGGTCAATTACTTTTTCACTGTATGCCATGAGAACTCACCTCTCTTCTCTATGCTGTTTTGCGCTAGTGCGCGACCCATTCAACGCTTTCTAAATCGACACCATCTTTGTACATTTCCCAAAGTGGTGACATGTCGCGCAAGCGGCCGATAGACTTCTGAATAAGGTCTACCGCGTAATCAATTTCTTCTGGCTGAGTAAAGCGGCCAAAGCTGAAACGTAACGAACTGTGCGCCAATTCGTCGTTGCGGCCTAATGCTCGCAATACATAAGACGGTTCGAGGCTGGCCGATGTACAGGCAGAACCTGATGAAATCGCCAAGTCTTTCAACGCCATAATTAGCGACTCACCTTCCACAAAGTTGAAGCTGATGTTGAAGATGTGTGGCACCCGGTGTTCATCGTTACCGTTCACATACACTTCTTCGATATCTGCTACACCGTTCCATAAACGGTCACGCAAGGCGCGTGCTTTCTCAGCATCTTTGGCCATATCTTCTTTAGCGATGCGTGCGGCTTCACCCATGCCGACAATTTGGTGCGTCGCAAGTGTGCCTGAACGCATACCACGCTCATGGCCGCCACCGTGCATTTGCGCGTTCAAACGAACTCGCGGCTTACGGCGTACATAAAGCGCGCCAATACCTTTCGGACCGTACATTTTGTGACCTGAAATCGACATTAGGTCAACTGGCAGCGCCTGCACATCAATCGGCAATTTACCCGCGCTTTGCGCTGCATCAACATGAAACACCACTTTATTTTCGCGGCAGATATTACCGATTGCTTCGATATCTTGAATCACACCGATTTCGTTATTCACGTGCATTACGCTCACCAACACTGTGTCATCGCGCAATGCCGCTTTAAATGCGTCTAAATCGATAAGACCGTCTTCTTGCACGTCTAGGTAGGTCACCTCGAAGCCTTCACGCTCTAGCTGGCGGCAGGTATCGAGCACCGCTTTGTGCTCGGTTTTGACCGTGATAACGTGCTTACCTTTTTTCTGATAAAACTGTGCCGCGCCTTTAATGGCAAGGTTATCTGACTCTGTCGCACCCGAGGTGAAAACAATTTCACGTGGGTCGGCGTTCAATAGCTCAGCAATTTGGTTGCGCGCAACATCAACCGCTTCTTCGGCTTGCCAGCCAAAGCGGTGCGAACGCGACGCAGGGTTCCCAAACACACCATCTGGGGTCAAAAACTGCATCATTTTTTCCGCAACACGAGGGTCTACTGGTGTTGTGGCTGCATAGTCAAGATAAATGGGTAACTTCATTCTACTCCACTCCTCACCAGCACTATAACTGGCAATTTAACGCGATTTGTTGGTCACGCTGCTGCTTCGCCTGCTGTTGGCGTTCTGCAATCGCATGAACTTCGTGATTCTGCATCAATTCACCCAAGGTGATATTGGCCAGAAAGTCGGCAATTCTGTCGCTTAAGCCTTCCCATAAAGAGTGGGTTAAGCAACGGCTACCGCCTTGGCAATCTGCTTTACCTTGGCATTTGGTGGCATCAATGGATTCATCGACAGCGCTAATAACTGCGCCTACCGAAATTGTGCTGGCTTCAGAGCCTAATCGATAACCACCGCCTGGGCCGCGAACGCTGAGCACCAGACCTTTTTTACGCAAGCGCGCAAATAATTGTTCAAGATATGACAAGGAAATGCCCTGACGCTCGGAAATGTCTGCCAGCGGCACGGGGCCTTTGGCTGTATTCAAAGCTACGTCGAGCATTGCTGTCACCGCATAGCGGCCTTTTGATGTTAGGCGCATAGCATATTCCTCTCGTTACTGAGAGAAATGATCGCATTCTTGACTGTTTTAGTCAAGTATTATGAGCGCTCGATAGACTTGTCGACGGAGGCCAGAATGCCGCGCAAAATATTGAGCTCATTTTCCTCTGGGCGAGCCCGTGTAAATAGCCGTCGTAGCTTGTTCATCACCTGTCCAGGATGCTGGCGAATAATAAAGCCAGTGTCTTTTAAGGTTTGCTCTAAATGCTGGTAAAAACGCTCAAGATCCTCGGAGCGTGGGTACTCAGGAACATCATCGGAGTGTTGATTCTGTTCAAGAAACTGCATTCTGACTTCATAGCACAAGGTCTGCACCGCCATCGCCAAGTTCAATGAACTGTAATCGGGGTTGGCGGGAATGTGTACATGAAAGTGACACTGCTGCAGTTCTTCATTGGTTAAGCCGCTCGCCTCACGACCGAATACCATCGCCACAGGATACTTTGGTGATTCGTCCAAGACCTTAGCGCCACACTCACGGGGGTTCAGTAACGGCCAGTCTAACGTCCGGTTGCGTGCGCTGGTGCCGACCACTAAACCACAATCGGCGACGGCCTCCGCTAAGGTCGGGACAATTTTTGCGTGATGCAGTACGTCGGTCGCACCGGCCGCCAGCGCAGACGCATGAGAGTCAGGTTGTTGTACCGGGTCGACCAAGGTGAGCTGTGACAAGCCCATGGTCTTCATCGCTCTGGCTACGGAACCAATATTCCCGGTGTGGGAAGTGTTCACTAAGACGATACGTATGTTTTCTAGCATGCGGCACCTTGTGTAAAAAATCATCAACGACTTTGGCAAAACGATTGGCATGATACCGCAATACTGCTATTATCCGCGACCTGAAATTGTTCTTTCACAGCACAGGTAATTGGTATGCATCCCATGTTAAACATCGCGGTGCGCGCTTCGCGTGCGGCCGGTAAAATTTTGATGAAGCAGTTCGATCAAGCACAACCGCTTGAAATACAAGCAAAAGGACCTAACGACTGGGTCTCAGAAGCCGATCGCGCAGCAGAAAAGGCGATTGTCGACACCATCAAAAAATCTTTTCCGAACCACAGCATCGTGGCGGAAGAAAGCGGTGTTCAAGAAGGCTCTGAAAAAGAGTATCAGTGGGTTATTGATCCATTAGACGGCACCACCAATTTCCTGCGCGGTATTCCCCACTTCTGTATTTCCATTGCGCTTCTGCACAAAGGTTCGGTGCAACAAGCCGTGGTTTACGATCCCATTCGCGAAGAGCTATTCACCGCTAGCCGTGGTGCTGGCGCTCAACTCAATGGCCGTCGTTTACGCCTTTCTGCTAAAACAGAATTGAAAGGTAGCATTCTAGCAACGGGCTTCCCATTCCGAATGAAACATCGCTTAGAAGAATACCAAGCCATGTTCAATGGCCTGTTTGAGCACTGCGCCGATATGCGCCGTGCCGGAGCGGCAGCTTTGGATCTCGCCTACGTGGCTGCGGGCCGTTACGACGGTTACTGGGAAATGGGCTTAAAGCCATGGGATTTAGCGGCAGGCGAACTGATTGTCCGTGAAGCCGGCGGCATTGTTACCGATTTCAGCGGCGGCCACGGCTATATGGACAGCGGTCACATCGTCGCTGGCGCACCGAAAGTGATGAAGCAAATGCTCAGCACTATCCGTCCTCACTTACCGAAGAATATGAGCTAAAGCCTGCGCTTATAAAACGACGGATACAAAAAAGCCCGCTGCTGCGGGCTTTTTTATTTAGAAGTCGAAGTCGTCTAGGTCATCTTCGAAGGCCATATCCATTTCGGCGAGTTCCTGCCGAAGGCGATACTTTTCTTTGATGGTTTCAATTTCACGCCACTTTCGCTTACTGGCGCGCCCTTTAGTGGATTTCTCGTTCACTGATTTCAGTTCTTCTGAATGATCCATGGGTATTCCCCTTTACGACGTTATTATGTCTTTTATTAGCGCACATGCTGAAATTTCCAGCACCACTATTAAATACCATAGCGCTAAGGAGAATAAAAGGTTTTTGTTACGTTTTTGTTATCAATTGACTAACTACCCATGAAAGCATCAACTAAGGCGCGTTTTCTGCCCAAACTATCGCCGCTTTACCCTGTGATGTTAAGTATTCGTTAGCCTTGATAAAATGCTGTGCTTCAAAAAATCCGCGGTGTGCTGATAACGGTGAAGGATGCGGTGCATGCAAAACACAATGCTTGGTTGAGTCCACCATCGCAGCCTTACGCTGTGCATGACTTCCCCACAGCAGAAACACAACACCGCTCAAATGTTCATTAATGGCTTCTACCACCTTATCGGTAAATCTTTCCCAGCCCCAACTGGCATGTGAGTGGGCTTTACCCTGTTCAACGGTTAACACCGTGTTTAATAGTAACACTCCCTGCTCTGCCCAATGGCTCAAGTCGCCGTGGCGTGGTAACTGTGCCTGGGGGTAGTCTTGCGCAATAGCCTTATAGATGTTGCGCAAGCTTGGCGGGAATTTCACCCCTTCAGGAACGGAAAAGCTTAAGCCATGTGCCTGCCCCGGCCCGTGATAAGGGTCTTGACCCAAGATCACTACTTTCACCTGCTCCGCGGGAGTCAGCCTGAACGCGTTAAACACTTGTTCTTTGGGCGGATAGATGGCAACGCCATTATCTCTTTGCTGTTGTACTTTTTGTAAAAGTTCAATGAAGTAAGGCTGTTGCTTCTCCGCACCAATGAGTTGCCGCCAGTCCATGTTATGCCTCTTTTTGCCACTCGCTAAGTTGTTGTTCCAGTGCTTCTTGGCTGGCCGAAACGTGTTTTACCTGCATCGGTAAATCGCTGATTTGTTGCAACTCTGGGGGCAATTTAATCGGCGTGCCTAAGCTATTCTCAATCGCCGCTCGGTATTTGCCCGGGTGAGTGGCAGCGATAATCAGACCTATGTCACCCTCCTCACACCAATGGCTGATGGCTTGGTACGCTGCCGCAGTATTGGGCGCTGCCAAATAGCCGTACTTTTGGTAACAGCGGGTAATACCTAACAGGCGTTCCTCGTCGTCTGTCTGGTAAGCTTGGATCGTTTCAGCGCTAACTAAGCCATTTGCTAACAGTTCCTCTAGCAGCCGCCAAGCGGCACACTGTTGCATGCTCTCGGGATAGAGCAAACGCTTTATCGGTAGGCCTAATGCTTGTGCTATCAAGCCCGCTACTAGCGTTCCTGGTTCACCCTCTGGTAGCGCCAGCGTCACCTCATTCAGCGCATGCTCGGGTAACTGCGCAAAGGCATCAAAATAGCTCAATACTTGCGCATAAATATGGGCAATATTATTACTGGTCAGGTTTAATCTATCGGCATTGGTGGCTAACGCGGCACCGAGCCCGCTGACTTGTTGCGTTGACGCAGCAACCGCTAACGCCAGAATGTTTTCGCCTAAACACTGCAGTTGCCGCTCTTGCATCGGTGTGACCGACTGCTTGGCGTATAACAATAGCGCTCCAATCTCAGGCTGTTGATAGCAAGCCGCTGCAGTGGCAGCGGCTAAATCGTTATCACCCGCAACCACCAGGGTACCTTTTTGTTTCGCCACGAACAGTAATGCTGAAAGCAAACGTGCACCATAATCTGCCCAAGCGAAACTTGGCCCATGGAATAGCTCAGCGACAAAGCGGTCATGGCTCAACGTCACAGTTTCGTTGGGTAATTCCAACGCCGCCAGCAACTGCCCTAGCGGCAGCTCTGCTAATTCATCACCTAACAGTTGCGCAAGCACCGCGTAGTGGCGTTCCGTTTGTTCAAGCCCTAACCACACCGCGGGTTGTAACGGTTCTAAATCGGTTGCCGCCGACCAAGCCGCAGGCAAACAGAGTGCGCCATTGGCCTGTTGCGAATTAATCGCAGCGTCTACGAACGCCATTAACGTGCCGGGTTTACTGATATTGCGAATGCTAGCTGTCATAAAAAACTGGTTTACCCCTCTACACTGGTTTACCCCACCACTAAGGCGAAAAAAGCCGCCTCAGAGGGCGGCTTTTGCTTGTACGTCTCACACACACGACTTAGAACGCGTAAGAGAAACTCACAGATGCAAAGTCACGGTCGGTGCTGGCATCATAGTCGCCACCGGAATATTGTGTATAACCCACACTCACACGATACTTGGCTAAGTAATCAGCAACCAAGTTGATGCCAAGGCTCTTGCGCCCTTCAATAAAGTTGCTGTTTGGAGAATAACCGCTAACGTCATGTCCGAAGGCAATAGTTGGGTTCAAGCCCCAGCCGCCCCATACGTTTGAGTATTCAAACACAAACCGTGTCCGATAGCCCCAAGAGTTCTCGGTAACGAAACCGTCGCAGTTTACATCGGCCGATGCGCCGGTATCGCCTGCGGTTAAACATTTACCATAAAGTGGTAAGCGGCCATAACGTTGCTCTTGCAACGACGGCAGGTCGTGCACTTGGTTGGTACCAATTTCACCGATAAAGGTCATCCGGTCGGAACCCCAAAGACGGTCAACAAAGCGGATAAAGCTCATTTGCGCTTGGCTAACGTCCAACCGGTCATAACCGTGGGCTAAGCCACCTGGCTCTGTTGCCGTCACGCGATCAGAGAAGGTACTTGGAACATTCGGTCGCAAGCCAGCAGTCAAGATTTCCGTGGTATTAATCTGCACCGGCATATCATTACGGTAGCTGTATTCACCAGCAACAGACCACAAACCTAAGTTAGTACTGAAGCTCAAACCAAAAACTTCTGTGTCTTCTGGATATTCGATAACCAAACGCGGACCGTCCACTGGGTAACCCGCTGGAGTCGAGTAGGTATAATTTGGATTGGTCTCATAACCTTCCGGCAAATACCCTTGTGGATCGTTCTGCCAATCATACTTCCAGTTATAGGCAGAAATCACTGGAGTATTGTTGTGCAAGTTCATGTAGTAAGCGCCGAACTCTGCATCTAAATCCAATGAATAATAGCGGAAACTCACACCGTACTGGCCATTATCGTCCGCTTCAATCGCAGGGCTACTGCCAATATAAGCACCAGCGAGTACCGACTCGCGGTCGCTCAATTGACTGCTACTATCACCAGGAATAAGAGTTGGGTTCAGGGTGACTTTGTTGCAGCCAGGACCGCCGACGATATCGACAGTTGAGAAGAAGGTACCGCAGCCATCAAGCTTAGTGTTATCCCACTCGTACTGGTAGAAGGCTTCCATACTGAGATTAGCGGTTAAACCGATGTTAGCAGTGACCATACCTACGGGCAGTAATGCTTCTTTGATTTCTGCGCCCGGACGGCGCACAGCGTTGACGTCGATGGGGTTGACATCATTAATGCCGTTAAAAATGAACGTACTTTCGCCCCAACTCAATACTTGACGACCCACGCGTAAGCTTACCGGTGTGTCACCTGCTTCGAAGTTGGCATAAACAAATGCATCTAATAATTCAAAGCCTGAGCCCGCCGAATAATCATCAAAACCATCGTCGTTTAGCGTCACGTCTGGGTAATAATTGTTGGCAGGGTGGCCATGAGCCATCTCTTGTTCAGAGATCACATAGTCGTACCAATATTTGAAGCGTAGGAACGCGCCGAAATCGTCACCATCGATGCTTAAGTCGTGTACACCTTTGAACACGGACGCAACCAAGTCGCCCTTGTCGAAGTTTAAGTTACCGTCATCTCCCACGCTCGACTGGGCAAGACCACCCGCACGGTTTCCAGGTGCGTAGAGCCGCGCATTCGGATCTTCCATGCGCCAAGCAGCACCATACGATAAAATAGAGTCGAATTTAATCATAAAGTCGCCAGCCTCAAACTCTGCAGCTTGAGACGATGCAGCCAATGTCAGTCCGATTGCTGCAGCCAATGGTAGTTTTTTTAGCATAGTTGTTCTTCTTTTCATTGTGAGCCACCTGATCCCTTCAAGCTTTTTTCGGCGGTAATTCCTGAATCATGTCCGATGAGTTGCAATTATGCAAGTGCTTGATGGAGAAAAGATAGCCATTTTGGCGGGAGAATCAAAGAAAAAACGGGGAGACCAAATGGCTCCCCGTTGATACACCTAACGTCACTACTGCGGTTTACAGTTTTTCGTTAAGTTTCGGCAATACATCAAACAAATCAGCGACTAAGCCATAATCTGCGACTTGGAAAATAGGCGCTTCTTCGTCTTTGTTAATGGCGACAATCACTTTCGAATCTTTCATACCCGCCAAGTGTTGTATGGCACCGCTAATCCCCACGGCAATATATAATTGCGGCGCGACAATTTTACCGGTTTGCCCAACTTGCATATCGTTCGGAACAAAACCTGCGTCGACAGCGGCGCGCGAGGCACCGACCGCAGCGCCGAGTTTATCAGCGACGTCTTCGAGTAATTTGAAGTTTTCACCGTTTTGCATACCGCGACCGCCAGAAATCACAATTTCTGCACTGGTCAATTCGGGACGCTCAGATTCCGCAAGCTGTTCACCCACGAAACGTGATTTGGTGTTTTCGATCACCGTATCAACCGCGCTGATTTCAGCGTTACCACCTTGTTCTGCGGCATCAAACGCCGTAGCACGTACGGTAACAACCTTAATGGCGTCTTCCGATTGTACGGTTGCGATAGCGTTACCGGCGTAGATCGGACGTTTAAAGGTGTCCGCGCTCTCCACCGCAATAATGTCAGAGATTTGCGCAACGTCTAATAAGGCAGCAACACGCGGCATAAAGTTTTTACCGGTTGTCGTTGCAGGCGCAACAATGTGGCCATAATCTTTGCCCAGTTCAGCCACTAACGCTGCCACGTTTTCTGCTAACTGATGGCCGTAAGCCGCGTTATCGGCGACCAAAACTTTGCTCACACCGCTTAGCTTAGCGGCTTCGTCTGCTACTGCCTGGCAATTTTCACCAGCCACCAGCACATCAATATTGTCACCCATTTTAGCGGCAGCTGTTAGGGTTTTAGCCGTGGCCGGGTTGAGCGCTTGATGATCGTGTTCGGCGATTAATAAAATGCTCATAGTACTTTGGCCTCGTTCTTCAATTTGTCTACCAACTCATCTACATCTGCCACTTTTACGCCCGCAGAGCGTTCCGCAGGGGGCTCGACTTTTAGCAATTTCACCGTGCTTTTCACTTCTACACCCAGTTCGTCCGTACTCAAGGTGTCTAACGGCTTACGCTTCGCTTTCATGATGTTCGGCAACGATGCATAGCGTGGCTCATTCAAGCGCAAATCGGTGGTAACGATGGCTGGCAATTGCAACTTAACCGTTTGTAGACCGCCATCAATTTCACGGGTCACTTCTACGCTGCCATCCTCCACAGATACTTTAGAAGCGAATGTGCCTTGCGGCATATCGGTTAGCGCTCCGAGCATTTGCCCCGTTTGGTTATTATCTGAGTCGATCGACTGTTTACCTAAAATGACGAGGTCAGGCTGCTCTTTTTCTACCACACCCTTAAGAATTTTCGCCGCAACCAATGAGTCTGGCATGCTCTCAGTCTCTACGTGGATTGCGCGGTCACCACCCAGCGCCAAGGCTGTACGCAACTGCTCTTGTACCGCTTTAGGGCCAATGGATACCACTACGACTTCGTCAGCAACGCCTGACTCTTTTAAACGAACCGCTTCTTCCACTGCAATTTCGCAGAATGGGTTCAATGCCATTTTTACATTGGCAAGGTCGACATCGGACTGATCTGGCTTCACGCGAACTTTGACGTTGTAGTCAATCACGCGTTTGACCGCGACTAATACTTTCATGCGTCCTTCCTCTTCTGGAATGTTCCGAGACTTTTACTGTATTTAGCCCCCTATTATCCAAAACTGGCGTCCAAGTCACAAGTTATGGGAGAATTATTTCATTACTGATGATTGGAGTTTTTCGATGACAGGTTGGGAATATTTATTTCGTGAGTTGGTAAAACACGCCCGAATGCTTCCCGAATATCCGCCTCAATATCGAGACCAAGCACACCAAGTGAGTGGCTGCGAAGCGAAGGTTTGGTTGGCTCTAGAGACCACTCCAGAGCGTCAGCTACGGGTATTTCTAGACAGTGACTCACGGGTCGTTAAAGGCTTACTCTATCAATTATGGCAAGCCTGCGATCAACAGCCCGTCCACGATGTTGCCGCTTTAGCAGTGGACGACCTATTGGCACAACAACAGTTGGATAAACAACTCAGCCCGGCAAGAATTCAAGGCTTTAGCGCAGTTGCTAAGGAATTAACGCGTCAGGCCCAGTTGCTTGCAGACGCTTGAGCACAAGGCTAGTTGCCATCATGGCAAAGCTGCACGTTACCACCATCGACGCACCAAAACCGCTACTACAGTCCATGCGCATAGATCCAGAGCCTGGCTTGGCATAAGTCACCTTGCCTTGCTGCTCGCCACTGGCCAAGGGATAGCGCAGTTGCTCCTCAGAATAGACGGCGTCTACTCCCCATTTGCGCTTCGGATTGCGGGAGAAGCCATAATCGCGACGTAACATTGAGCGCACTTTGGCCAATAGTGGGTCCTGTTTGGCCTTGGCTAAATCGGCACAGCGAATGGCTTGCGGATCAATTTGTCCGCCGGCTCCACCGCAGGTCACAAGGGAAAGTTTTTGCCGTTTACACCACGCCACCAACGCCGCTTTGGTTTTCACGCTGTCGATGGCGTCGAGCACAATATCAACGCCAGTGAGATATTCAGTAAAATTTTCTGGCAACAGAAAATCATCAACCACATGCACCTGACAGTGAGGATTGATGTCTTGCACCCGCGCTGCAAGCACCTCGGTTTTCAACTGACCTATAGTGCTATCAAGTGCCGGCAATTGGCGGTTAATATTGGTCGTACAGATATCGTCGAGATCGATCAAGGTTAAGCTGCCCACGCCCGATCGGGCGAGCGCTTCAACCGCCCAAGAACCCACCCCACCAAGGCCAGCAACGGCTACATGGGCATTGTTAAAGGTGGATAAGACGGCTTCACCGTATACTCGGGCAATGCCCCCAAAACGGGGATCAACACTGGTCACAACTACTAATCCTCAATTTGCTCCAGTGCTAATTGTAACGTGGCTTGCTCACTTACGTCATACACAATTAAACAAACGTGAGAAATTTCTCCGCGCGGATTCTTCAGAGGCAATAAGGTCAGGTTCTGATACATCCATTCAGAACGCCCTGTGACGGGCCGATGATGATGAAAGCGAAACACATAGGCTCGTTGCTCCCAGGTAATAAATACCCGACTTCCTAGCTCTCTTACGCGCTGTAATTTGCGGCTTAGCCAGTCACTATCGATTTCTTGGAAGCATTGGAACAGGTTTCTATCGCGCACTTGGCTAGGGCGAATACCGCTGTGATTCTCCATAAACTCATTCCAAATCACGATCCGGTCAGCGTTATCGAGCACCACAATCCCAACGTCAATGGCGCCGAGGATACTCATGCGCCAATGCATTTCTTCTAATTCATGGTCAATCATGCGAGTCCTCCGCCCGTTCTTCTAGCCAATGCGCCAGATGGCGATCAAGAATGGGTAGCGCATGTTCAGGGAACAAAATCAGCAACTCAAAAGTGATGGCCGGCTGCTGCAAGCGGTAACCAATTTCAATGGCTAATACATTCTGCCAACGCTGCTGGTTGGCTTGGACAATGTCATTGATTGACTGATCTTGCCCCACCAAGATTGGTTGCACTTGGGCAAAATCAATGTGCACTTGTTGAGCTAAACCCTGCATACAGCTAGAGGTTAGCAAACTGGCGACATCCATCAGTGCCTCTATTTCTTGCTGCCGCGGCGAACCACTCAGCTCCTGGCCCAGCAAATCACAGAGCCCAGCAACCGAGGTGTCGGTGAAAAACACCATCGCTTCGCCGGTAATACCCGCACCGTAAAACCCCTGGCTTACAGCCGAAATAGCTTGCTCGGTATCGATTGCCTGAATGGCCATGTGCAATTCACTAGGCGCAATGAAGTTCACATTGGGTACGGGTAAATCGATAAAGGTATCGAGCATCCGCGCCAGCTTTTCACCCGCTTGACCCATTGCGACGTTGGCCACTTCGCGGTAAACATCTAACCGTTTATCTGCTGCCGATAGTGCAGGCTTGTTTTGCTCAACCAGTTGCAGTTTGCCACTGGCAACTTGGTACAAGCCAAATGCCTGCAATAACTCTCGCACTTCGCCCGCGGCCATAGGCTTTTTCACAAACGCCATAGCGCCTAGCGCCAGCACGCGCTGGCGTGCTTGCGGTTGAATATCTCCGGAAACCACAATGACCAGACACTCCAACTGCTCCGCCTGAATCGCTTCTAGGGTTTGGTAGCCATCTTTTACCGGCATGTTGAGGTCAAGAAAGAGCACTTCTGCCTGGCCAGCGCGCACACGTTCTAATGCTTGCTCACCGTGCTCGGCCATATGCATCTGCGCATCCCAATCTTGCGGCAAGGCTCGTAGCAGTTGCTTACGAGCCATACCGGAATCATCACAAAGGGTTACGCGTAAAGTCATGGTTTACTCAGCTTAAATCGCGATAGGCGCTTTAATATGCGGGTGCGATTGATAATTCTCGAGGCTAAAGTCATCAAAGCTGAACGCAAAAATGTCTTTCACCTGCGGATTTATTTTCATTGTCGGCCGCGGATACGGTTCACGCTGCAGTTGCGTTTGCGCTTGTTCTAAGTGGTTCAAATAAAGGTGCGCGTCGCCAAAGGTATGAATGAATTCACCCACGGCTAAGTCACACACTTGCGCCACCATCATGGTAAGTAATGCATAGCTGGCAATGTTAAAAGGTACACCTAAGAATACGTCAGCGCTACGCTGGTACAATTGGCACGAGAGCTTACCGTTAGCAACGTTAAACTGGAATAATGTGTGGCACGGAGGCAATGCCTGACGACCCGCCGCCGCATTTTCTTTAGGGCTTTTCCCCGCTTCAGGCAACACCGCTGGGTTCCAGCCGCTGACAATCAATCGTCTGGAGTCAGGTTGGGTTTTAATGGCTTCGATCACATCCGCGATTTGGTCGATGGTTTCACCGTTAGGCGCTGCCCAACTGCGCCATTGTGCACCATAAACGGGACCCAGATCGCCTTCAGCGGTCGCCCACTCATCCCAAATGCTTACGCCATTTTCATTCAAATAGGCAATATTGGTGTCGCCTTTTAAGAACCACAATAATTCATGGATAATCGAACGCAGATGGCATTTTTTAGTGGTGACCAACGGAAAGCCTTGTTGCAAATCAAAGCGCATCTGGTAGCCAAACACACTTTTTGTCCCCGTCCCGGTGCGGTCGGTTTTTTCTACGCCGTTCTCAAGCACGTGGCGCATCAGTTGCAAATATTCTTTCATGACATCTCTTTGCTTTGCTGGTTAGGCTGACGATAATACGCCCAGCCAATTAATGCGACCCCGAGGATGATCATAGGCAGCGTTAACCATTGCCCCATCGACATCCCCAACGACAGCAGTCCCAAGTGCGCATCAGGCTCGCGGAAAAACTCCACGGTAAAGCGCGCGACACCATAACCGATCAGAAATAGTCCCCCTACGGCCCCAGTTGGACGCGGCTTGCGCGTAAACCAATAGAGTAGGAAGAACAGTGCGATTCCTTCTAAACCTGCCTCGTATAATTGTGATGGGTGGCGCGGAATAGGACCGCCTGAAGGAAAGATGACAGCCCAAGGTACGTCGGTAGGACGCCCCCACAACTCACCGTTAATAAAGTTACCAAAACGACCAAACATTAAGCCAACCGGAACCAGTGGTGCGATAAAGTCACCGACCGCCAAAAACTTCCGGTTGTGGCGCCAGGCATACAAAAACATTGCCGTGATGACACCCAATAAGCCTCCGTGGAAAGACATACCACCGTGTTGAATATCAAAAATGTACAGTGGGTCGGCGAGGAAATAGTCCAAGTGGTAGAACAGCACATAACCGATTCGACCACCCAAAATAACGCCAACGAAGCACCAGAACAGCAGGTCACCGAATTGGTCCTTGTTCCAATTTGGCAAACGCTCAGCCTGCTTTCCTCCCCACCAGTAGGCAAAGGCCAAGCCCAGTAAATACATTAACCCGTACCAACGGACATCGAAGATACCAATGCTAAAAATGACCGGGTCAATATGTGGGAAAACCCAATAACCTTGGGGCATGTCTACTCCTTGTTAAACATCGATAGGTCGTTATAACAGCAGTAATTTGCCACCAACGACTAACAAAAACAGTGCGAAAACTTGTTGCAAACGTTTCACTGGCAACCGCTGAACCAATTTGGCGCCTTGTTGTGCGGCAATCACCGAGGCACAAGAAATCGCTAACCATGCAGGCCAAAAAATCAATCCTAACTCGCTGGTGGATTTATCCTCATGCACCCAGCCTAAGATGATGAACATGGCGACCGAACTCACGCCAATGGTAAAACTGCCCATAGATGATACGGCAATGGCTGTGCGAACGGGAATCTTCTGACGTTGTAAAAAAGGCACCGTCAGCGCACCACCGCCAATACCTACCAAAGCAGACATTGTGCCGATAACGAAGGTTCCCAAACGAATGATCCAGCCGCCAGCATGCTCCGCAGGTTCTAGCGGCTTTGCCTTACGTAGCAGCATACGCAACGCCAGCAACACCAACATGGTGGCGAAAATGCGTTGCAGCCAAAATGGGTCAACAACGGTAACCAGTAGCGCGCCTAACAGCGCCCCCAGCGATAGTCCTGGCAACACCGATAAGGCGAGCTGCGGCGTCACGAGGCCTTGCTTGGCATGGGTTCTGGAGGAACTTAACGTGGTCATACACACGGTCGCCAAACTGGTTGCAATGGCACTTGGCATCACCAATTCCGGCGCCACCCCAGCATTAGGCAATAAATACATGAGCAACGGTACAACAATAAGACCGCCGCCGATGCCCAGCAATCCCGCTAACAATCCAGCAAAACTGCCGGCAATGAGACATTCGATAATCGACAACATATCCATTGTTACTACTTCCCTGCTCGAACAAAGCCACCCAAGCCAAGACTTTCCATCTTGGCGGTGATCATTTTGCGGATTTGCTCTGGATAACGTGCTTGCAGCGCTTTCGCTAACATCACCTGCAACGTACTGGAACGCACATTGCGCAGTATCCAGCGCACTCTATCGATATTAAAAGAGTTCATACTCAAGGTACGATAGCCCATGGCAACCAGTAATAACGCGCCCCCGGGATCACCGGCTAATTCACCACAAACACTGACTGGTTTATTCAGATCACGGCAGCGCTTAGCAATTTCATCTAAGCTCGCCAGTACCGCAGGGTGGTAAGCATCGTATAGGCTCGCAACACGGCGGTTATTGCGGTCGACCGCCAGTAGATACTGGGTGAGGTCATTGCTTCCCACTGAGAAGAAATCCACTTTTGCGGCAATCGCTTCCAACTGGTAAATCGCTGCCGGCACTTCAATCATGACCCCCAGTTGCGGCTGGAACAAGTTTTCTCCCACTTCGCAGCCTTGTTCTTCAGCAACCTCAAAGTACGCTTGATGAATCATCCGCGAGGCTTCATCGACCTCACTGGTACTGGTCACCATGGGCAACAAAATACGCAAATTATTGCGGCCAATACTGGCTCGCAACATCGCCCGTATCTGCATTAGAAAAATTTCTGGGTGGTCCAAAGTAAGCCGAATACCGCGCCAGCCAAGAAACGGGTTATCTTCTTGTAGCGGCAGATAGGGTAATGGCTTATCACCGCCCACATCCAAGGTGCGCATCACCACTGGTTGGTCAGGAAACTGGTCTAACACTTGGCGATACATTTCTACTTGCTCATCCTCGGTAGGCAAGCGTTCGCGCATCATAAAGGGAATTTCGGAGCGGTATAACCCAACACCGTCAACATTCAACTGCTGTAGGTATTGGTTTTCGGTGCTTACCCCCAAATTGAGTTGCAGGCTCACCCGCTCGCCGTCTTGCGTTTCTGCCGGTAAATCGCTGTGCTCACTGACGATTTCACGCAATTCGTCTTCTTCTTGCGCCAATTGCCGATATTGCTCGAGCACTTGTTGCGGCGGATTAAGGTAGATTTCTCCAGTGTAACCATCGACCACCAATTGCTGCTCTTCAAAGTAGTGCAACTGAATGTCGTCAACGCCGAGTACTGCGGGTATTCCCATGCTACGCGCCATGATCGCAGCGTGCGAGTTACTCGAACCGGTTAAAGAGATTATCCCATCAATACGGGTTTGCGGCAGCTCCGCCAACATTGAAGCCGTCACTTCCTTCGCGACCAATATGCCGCGCTCGGGGAATGGCTGGCGTTTGCGCTGCCGCTGTTGCAAATGGAACAGCACTCGCTGGCCTAAATCGCGAACATCAGCGGCGCGTTCGCGAATGTAATCATCATCCAAGCTTTCGAACTGCGCGACAAACTCTTCTACAACTTTGCGCAGGGCGGTTTGCGCGCGCCAACCTTGTTGGATGGTTTGTTCTACCGCATCCCCCAAGCTCGCGGCATCAAGCATGCCTTGGTAAACATCAAAAATGGCCAAAGTATCTTGTGGCACTTGGCCTTCCATCCGCGCAGAAAGCTGCTTCAATTCTTGCCGAGTGCGCGCCACCGCTTGGCGGAATTTACGAATCTCACGCCATGGCTTATCGACCCGTTTGGGCGTTACTTCATCCAGCCGAGCTTCAGGGCGGGCCACGAAGGCTTCACCAATCGCGACGCCGGGCGAGCCTGGCAATCCGCGAATGCTGTGTAACCAAGGGGAGTGTTCGTTACGCAGTAACCCCTTAACCTCGGCATGGGCAATGACGACGGCTAGCTGTGCCGCTAAGGTCAGGACGAACGCTTCTTCATCGCGGGTAAACGCTCGTGCCGCCTTATGCTGCACTGCGAGCACACCCAACACTTTTCGGCGATGAATAATCGGTGCCGCGAGCAACGCCAGATATTGCTCCTCATCGGCGTCTTCGAGGGGTTTAAACTTCGGGTGTTGTTGTGCATCTGCGACGTTGAGTGGCTCTTCACGCTGCGCCGCTAAGCTGATCACACCCTCGCCGAAATCGACCCGGATGGGGTCGTTAGGGTCCGATTTCAGGCCGTCAGTTGCCCCCAGCACAAACTGCTGGTTTTCATGATCGGCCAAAAACACACTGCAACAGTCTGTCGCCATTGCTTGTTTGACCTGCTGCACCATGGTCTCCAATGCCATTGGAAAATCCGGTGCCTGGTTAACCGCTTCGACAATTCGTCGCAGTGTGCCTAACATAGTTAGCGTTTACGCCGCGCTTGGCGCCCTCCCCCACGATGTCCGCGAGCACTGGACTTGACCGCGTTTTGTGGCATCGCATAGGTCACGAATTCTTTCATCACTCGGCGATACACATCACGCTTGAACGACACCACTTGCCGTACTGGATACCAAAAGCTTACCCAGCGCCAGCCATCAAACTCGGGGTGTCCAGACTGCAACACATCGACATCTTCTTCACGGCATTTGAGCTTAAGCAAAAACCATTTTTGCTTCTGGCCAATACACATTGGCCGCTGTTCTTTCCGAATCAATCGCTTAGGTAAGCGATACCGTAACCAATGGCGGCTGGTATACAGAATATCGACTTGCTCTGGTTTGAGTCCTACCTCTTCCCAAAGCTCTCGATACATTGCCTGCTCAGGGGTCTCGCCTTCGTCAATTCCGCCCTGCGGAAACTGCCAGCTATGCTGCCCATAGCGGCGAGCCCAAAATACCTGCCCTTGCCCGTTACAGATGACGATTCCCACATTTGCTCGGAATCCTTCTGCATCTATCACGCGAGCATCCTCAATATTTTTACTGTTAGCTTCGATTCTTCCACAAAGGTAGCGGTCGAGCAAATGAAAGCGTGGCTAATTCACTATGATATACTGGCGAAAACGGTGTATTTGAGCAGTGTTTATGCAACTAGAACCGCGTCGCCCACAAACGATTGATGAACTATACGACCGCGCCTTAGCGTTGGCTGGACGCAGTTTTGCTGAACTTGCGCGCGCTGCAGGATTAGCCATTCCGGACGATCTTCGCCATGCTAAAGGCTGGGTCGGACAGTTGCTGGAGACCCATTTGGGCGCTACTGCCGGCTCTAAGCCGCTGCAAGATTTTCCGGAATTGGGGGTAGAACTAAAAACCCTGCCAGTCACTCCAGAAGGCGAACCGCTAGAAACCACTTTCGTTTGCAGTGCGCCATTAACGCACACCACTGGCGTTGATTGGCTGAGTAGCAATGTCCGCAATAAATTACGTTGCGTGTTGTGGTTACCGATTGATGGCCGACGCGACATCGGCGTTGCCGAGCGCGTAGTGGGTACTGCATTTTTCTGGCGCCCCAGCACTGCACAGGAGCAACAGTTGCGTGCCGACTGGGAAGAACACATGGATCGTATTGCACTCGGCCAGGTTGAAGCCATTACTGCACGCCAAGGTGAGTGGTTGCAAGTGCGACCCAAAGCCGCTGATGGCAACGCGCTGACCGATGCCGTCGGTCCCGACGGCAGGATTATTCGCGTCCGCCCTCGGGGTTTTTACCTGAAAAAACGTTTTACCCGGCAAATCTTGCAGGAAACCTTCACTAATGCCTGCTAAACAACGTTTGATAGAACCACAAAACAAACGTCATGGGCTGAGTTTTATTGCTGTGGCGGTTGCCTTGCTAGCGCTCCTCACGCTGGGGTATTTGGCTGCGGTGCCAATGCCGCTGGGGCTGTGGATATTGTTCGGCGCGACTGCCGCAATGCTGATGTTGCTGGGTGTGGGTAAAGTGGTTGAACCGCCTGTATCGCTCGCTATTACTCCAGAGTCGATTCGCTACTTACACCGGCGCGGCGGCTGGCAAATACAGTGGGATAATTTGGTCCGCTACGACGTGCCGAGAATTCATCGAGGACGTGAATTAGAAACGCTGCCGTATGTTGGCTTTAAAGTCGACGATATGGACCCAGTGCTGGCGTCGCTGTCGCCGCGCTTAGCCTCGTTTTTGCTGTTTGAACAGCGTCACCTGTTGATTTTGGCATTGCGCCATGAACATCCAGAATTAGACGATTACAGCGACTTTTTTGCGTTACCAGAATATTATGAGAGCCCTAATGGCTCTCATTATCGGGGGCTAAAAGCCGCATTTGCATTACGCACAGCGCAATTACGAGAATTACTCGGTTATGACTTGTATGTCAGCGCGAGTGCCTTGGACCGAGAGCCTGAAGAATTTTGTGCTCACCTGCGAGCGTTACAGGCGAGCCGCAATCAGCCTTAAGCAAAGACCGGAATGATGGCTTCTTCAATGGTAGGGCGTTGAAAGTAAAAGCCCTGCATAAAAATGACACCGTTGTCGCGCAAGTAGTTGAACTCATCGATGGTTTCAATGCCTTCGGCTACTAGCGTAATATCGAGTTCTTCACTGGCGCGTTGAACTGCTGCGAACAATGCGCGTTTGATTCTGTCCTTATCAATATTTCGAACCAATTTCATATCGATTTTCAAAATATCGGGCTGAAAGTCGGCTAGCAGGTTAAGCCCAGCGTAGCCCTCACCAAAATCATCAATGGCCGTTAAAAAACCATGCTTACGGTAGGTTTTAAACACATCTACCAACAAGTCATGGTTTTCTACCTTTTCGTGCTCGGTGACTTCAAAAATAATATTTTCCCGAGGAAACCCGGTTTTCCGCGCCGTTTTTAGCGTTTGTGCTAAACAGGTTTCTGGTTCATAAATGGCGTTTGGCATAAAGTTAATGCTCAGCCGCGACGGCAAAGCAATGCGTGCGGCGGTCTCGATGGCGGCCATGCGGCAGGTTTGGTCAAACGCATATTTGTTGGCTTCGGTTACACGAGAAAGTACCTCGCCGGCTCCTTCGCCATTAGCACCTCGTACCAATGCTTCGAAGGCAAACACCTCTTTACGAGCAACATCAACAATTGGCTGAAACGCCATTTTCACGCCAAAATCTAAGCCTGTTTGGCAGTCACACGATGGACAGGCGGACATAGTACTGTTTCCCTTTTTCGAACGGTTTGACTTAAAAACGTAGGTTGCCATTATTAAAGATCAACATTTATGAAAAATTACTACCGTTTATTGTTCGTTTGGTGTACATAGTGCGCCCAATGGCATGGAATTAGGAAACCGATATGCAAACACTTGGCTGGAGAGAATGGGGAGCCTTGCCCGAACTCGGCATCGACACTATTCATATGAAAGTTGATACTGGCGCCAAAACCTCGTGTCTACACGCTTTTGCGTTAGAACCCTTTACTCACCATGGCAAGCCTTGGTTACGAATATTCGTCCATCCACAACAAGATTCACTGCATGAACACGTTTGCGAAGCGGAAATTTTAGCGCAACGCGATGTCACAGATTCAGGTGGCCATACCGAATCACGTTACGTGATCAAAACGCGCTTGGTGTTAGGTGACTTTGACGGTGACATTGAACTCACACTGACTAATCGGGACAGCATGAAATTTCGGATGCTGTTGGGACGCCAAGCAATGAAAGGTCGCTTCATCGTCAACCCCGAAGCGTCGCACTTATTAGGAGAGCGCGCATGAGAATTGCAATTTTATCGCGGAACAGCCGCCTTTACTCGACCCAAAGGCTAGTAGAAGCTGCCAAAGAACGGGGCCATGAGGTCGACGTTTTAGATCCGTTAAGTTGTTACATGAACATTAACGCAAGAGAGCCTTCGATTCATAAAAAAGGTACCGAACTGCCGCGCTATGATGCCGTCATTCCGCGGATCGGCGCTTCGGTAACGTTTTATGGCACAGCAGTATTGCGACAATTTGAAATGATGGGAACCTACCCGCTTAATGAATCGGTCGCAATATCCCGCAGCCGGGACAAACTTCGTTCGTTACAACTGTTATCGCGGAAAGGTATTGGCCTCCCAACCACGGGCTTCGCCAGCCAACCGCAAGATATTCCAGACTTGATTGAGATGGTTGGTGGCGCGCCATTGGTAATCAAACTGCTAGAGGGCACTCAAGGGATCGGCGTGGTACTCGCCGAAACTCGGCAAGCGGCAGAGAGTGTCATCGAGGCATTTATGGGCTTACAGTCCAACATTATGGTGCAAGAATATATTAAAGAAGCCGGTGGTGCCGATATTCGTTGCTTGGTTATTGGCGACAAAGTGATTGCAGCAATGAAGCGCCAAGCAAAAAGCGGAGAGTTCCGCTCTAACTTGCACCGTGGCGGCAGCGCCTCATTGGTCAAATTGACCCCAGCAGAACGAGCAACCGCAGTCAAAGCCGCGAAAACCATGGGGCTGAACGTCGCAGGGGTGGATATTCTGCGCTCTAATCATGGACCATTAGTGATGGAAGTTAACTCCTCACCGGGGCTTGAGGGGATTGAAACCGCAACAGAAAAGGACGTTGCAGGGCAAATTATTAGCTTTATTGAAAAAACCGCAAAAGTTCACAAAACCCGCACTAAAGGGCGCGGCTAACATGGTCAAGATGAGTGACTTTGAGGTTGCTGGGAAGCGCATTGCTCCAGGTACTCGACAACACATTACCCTACCCGCTGCGCGGCTATACAACGATGCCCCTTTAGACCTGCGTTTAGAGGTGTTTCATGGCAGTCGCCCCGGCCCTGTGTTGCTGGTGTGTGCGGCGATTCACGGTGATGAGCTCAATGGTATTGACGTTTGTCGGCGCCTCGTTGAACGAACCGATGCCAGTAAGCTCTCCGGCACCCTGATTGTGGTGCCGATTGTAAATCTACTTGGTTTTATTCAGCAGTCACGCTACCTTCCCGACCGTCGCGACTTAAACCGTTGCTTCCCTGGCTCCGAACGGGGTGCACTCGGCAGCCGCATGGCGTATCTTTTTAGTCAAGAACTGGTGCGCAAAGCCACCCACATTATTGACCTGCATACAGGCGCTATCCATCGCAGTAACTTGCCGCAAATTCGCGTCAACGTTGATGATGAAGCTTCGCTTAACATGGCCAAAGCCTTCGCAGCACCGGTGATACTGCACGCTAAAGAACGTGACGGCTCACTCCGTTCACTCGCCAATGAATGGGGAATCCCGCTAATTTTGTACGAAGCCGGCGAAGCCTTGCGCTTTGATCAGGCCGCCATCAGCGCTGGGGTTGATGGGGTAGAAAATGTCATGAAGCATTTAAAAATGGCACGTGGTCGCAAAAAGCGCCAACGCTTGGTACCGGTTATTGCGCGTCGCTCCACTTGGCTGCGCTCGGAACACGACGGCCTGATTGTGACCCAAGTGAGTTTGGGGCAAACCGTGAAAAAAGGTCAGCACGTCGCAGCAAGCGTGAGTCCTCATGGCGATGACGCAGAACCTATTGTTGCTTCAGTCAACGGTATTGTTATTGGCTTGAGTAATATTCCGGTTGCCAATGAGGGCGAGGCGCTTTTTAATATTGCCCAATTTGATGCAGAAGAACTGGGTGAAGCGGAAGATAACATTGACCATTTCACCGAACAGTTTGTTTCCACCACACCCCTGTGATGAGGAAAAGACATGGATGTTGATTTCGATAAAGGATTGCGCCATTGCGATGGCAATCGGCAAATTTATCAAGCGGTGCTGCAACAATATCAGCAGCAATACGCGCAAGGCCTTAGTTTCGAGCAACTCAGCGCCGACAGTCATGAAGCGTCCATTCGCGAGTTACATACACTCAAGGGATTGAGCGCAACCATTGGTGCCGACGAATTGAGTGCTTTAGCAAAGCAATTGCAGCTAGATTGGCCAACGCTGTCGCCGCCACAGCAACGTGAACGATTGGACATTATTAACCAGATGTTAGCAAGGGTGATCGCCTACGTTAACGAATGGCGTTAGCCGCGCAAAAAAAATACACAGTTTAGTTAAAGTTCGTTAACATACGCCGATAAAAACAATAATGAGTAGGCAAGTACGCGGCGGCTATGGCAGCGACAATTCGGTTTGAGACAGAAGGTAATAAGCTGTTGCTGATTGTACATCAGAGCGACGCGGCTAATGCTGTCTCAGCGGAAGAGCTGAAACGCGCCTTTGACCACTCCGAATTTTGCAATGCCCGCTTGATTGACCGATCGATATTCACCCAAGCCGCCAACCAATTAGCCGAACGCTCAGCCACCCAACACGCCTTCCACTTACATATCGCCCATCTCGACGACGCGACACTCGATGTATCTATCGACGATGACCAGATGGAAGCGGTAGCACTTGTGACTGCGCCGAATGGCGGTAAAGCACTCGGGTTTGCTGACATTATCAATCAGTTAAAGGCGCTAGGTGTCACCTCCGGTATTCGCCGGCAGGCGATTGAAGCGCTAATTGAACACACCAAGCACGGCGTACCAGGTTCATCGCTGTCACACCGCGTAGCTCGTGGCAGAAAGCCGGTTAACGGCCTTAACGCGCGCTTCAAACCGCTCGTTGACGATGCACGAAAACGTATACTACGGCCGCAGGAACGCGAAGATGGCACCGTCGATATGCGTAATCTTGGCGAGCTGATCAGTGTCCATAATGGCCAACCGCTATTAGAAAAATTACCACCGACTAAAGGCCGCGATGGCTTTACCGTAAAAGGTGAAGTGCTAAAAGCGTCTGATGGTGAAGACAAGCCGATGAAGCCAGGCGAAGGCAGCGACTTTGACCCTGAGAACCCCAGTATTTTGGTAGCGACAAGGCTGGGTTTACCGTCATTCTCAGAGAATTCCGTACAAGTCGATGAAGTGCTAACGATGAAAAGCGTTGATGTTTCGACCGGTCACGTAGACTTTCAAGGCAGCGTGATCATTACCGAGAATGTCGGTGAGGGCATGCGCGTTACCGCCAGCGGTGATATTACGGTGGGCGGCTATGTCGACTCCGCGCACCTCATTGCCAAGGGCAACATTACGGTCAGTAAAGGGATTATTGGTAAGCAACTCAACGATAACGAAGATTACACTGAAGAAGTGCCCGAGCTTTCTACTGAAATCAATGCGCAAGGCACCATCTGGTGCGCCTATGCACAATATGCGTTGTTGGACGGCACCCGCGGCATTATTGCCGATAAGCAATTAACCCATTGTCATGTAATTACCAACGGCGCGCTCTGTATAGGTGGTGAAGGACGTAATGCCCGCGGCAAGCTCATTGGCGGCTTAATAGAAACCAGCGCCGATATTTATACTGGCCAACTGGGCGCGCCAGCCGGTTCGCGGACGCAAATCGTTTTCAGCCTGCCGACCCAAGAAACAGAACAAGACCGTGAATTAAAAGCATTAAAGCAGCAACTCGCCAGCCAGGTAGAATTGCTCAAGAAAGTTAGCCGAGGCAAAGAGCAACTCGCGACCATAAGTGATCCGGTAAAACGCAAGGCCTATGCTTCACGCCTACTCGACTCGCTGAAAACGACGCAAAAACAGATTGCTTTACTACGCGGTAAAATCGAAAAATTACGTAATACGCCCGTCGAACACGAGGTCATCCGAACCTTTGTTAACCGGCAGGCATTCCCCGGTAGCGTATTTAAATACAACGACAAGCTGTTACGAATTAAAGAAAAGCGGAATGCGACGCTGGTGTTATTAGAAGACACCGAATTACGCATGGATGTGTTACGCTAGTCAGCGTTAAACTGTTCGCTGTCTCAACATAGGATTTTGTTGTGTCACCATCTGCCCCTTCACGATTACTTCTGCGCCAATCTGAACACCCGTGGCTTGAGCAAGCCTGCCTTGTGGTTAATCCTCTAGACGATGCCCTGGCCACTTCTGCGCATTGCCATTATTGGGGGTTTCATGCGGGCGTTGCCGCACTCTGGCAACAAAATGGTAGAACCAGCCATTGTTGTGTCGAGCTGCCGCAAAGTCAGGTTCAACATGTCATTGTGTATGTGGCGAAAGAGCGCGAGGTCAATCAGTGGGTTTTAGCGCAACTGGCGCAGCTCCCGGCCGCGACCACTATTTGGTTGGTTGGCGAGAAACGCAGCGGCGTGCAAAGTTTGGTGAAAAAATTACCGCCAGCCTACAGTACTTGCCGTGCTATCGCCTCCGGCGAGCACAGTAAATTGTTTGAGTGCCGCCTTGAACAATCACAGCCGACGCCAGCGCAATACCCCATGCAACGCATACAGACCACAGTAGGAAGCCTTTATTCTGGCCCGGGGGTGTTCTCGCAAAAACAACTCGACGAAGGTTCGGCACTGCTCATTGAACATTTACCGCAGCTCTCAAAGGCACAAAAAGTGGTAGATTTTGGCTGTGGCAACGGCGTGCTCAGCCTGGCGTTAGCAAAAAAGAACGCGGCACTAACGCTTGACCTGCACTTGACCGATGTTAATCCGTTATCGTTACATTGCGCACAGCACACCCTGCGCGAGCACGGTATTAGCGCCGAATATTATTTACGAGACGGATTCCCAACGCTGGACACTGTCGACTTGATCATTAGCCACCCGCCCTTTCACACAGGGCTTGCCACCGACTACTCCGTTGCCGAAGGACTGATTCACTCGGCGCACCAGCGCTTACGTAAAGGTGGCCAATTATTACTGGTGGCAAACCGGTTTTTGCCATGGCCAGAAAAGCTCGCGGAAACCTTTGGTGCGGTGGATACTATCGCAGTTAATCCACGTTTTGCCGTATACGGTGTAAAAAAGTGATGTGCTTAGTAACAAAAGGTTGTAACTTTTTGCTAACATTTCTATTCTAAAAATATCAATTCGCCGAGGTTGCGTCACTATCATGCAGTTTAGTTCGATTAAACGCAGTTTGCTCATGATTGTCCTATTGGTGACATCATGTGCTTTGTTACTCGCGTTTAGCATCAATATTTTAAGCCAAGTCGAACGTTATGAGCAGTCGATCATTCAGCGCGCCCAAGCCTATGCCAAAATCACCTCATTTAACGCGGTCAGTAGCGTCGTGTTCGACGACACATCGACTGAGGAACAACGGTTAAAATCGCTTAGCAATAGTCCATTTATTGAACATGTGCACATCTATCGAGTGGATGATGTCACCAGCGATTTGAGCTTTTTTGCCAGTTACAACAAACAAGGTCTTGCTCCCATCCCAGCGAAGTTCGCCCAAATAGAACAACTAACGCAGGCAAACATCGAAGATAATTACGTGGAAGTAGCCGAGCCCATTACCCTTGATGATAATGTTATTGGCTACGTCTATTTGCGCGGCTCTATGGACGAAGTCAGTAGCTTTTGGCAAAACGCGTTGTTGGTGGCAATGCTGGTGTTTGTACTAACCGTTACCCTGAGCGTGTTAGCGACCCTGCAACTGCGCCGTTCCATTACTAAACCGTTAGATAAAATGGTAGGCGTTATCCAGCAGGTGGCGCGCGATAAAGATTACTCGCTACGCTTGCCAGCCTCGGCATTACTCGAACTGAACAGCATGAGCCAAGCGTTTAACACCATGCTTGATCGCGTACAACAACATATCGCTCGGCAACGCAAGGCTGAACAAGAGGCATCGACCTTAAACACCGAGCTTGAGCAACAGGTTACTCAGCGTACCCAAGCGTTAAAAGAAGCAAACCGGGAATTGTTGAAAACCTTAGAGCAGCTTCACCAATACCAAAGCCATCTGGTTGAATCAGAAAAAATGGCCTCTCTGGGCGATATGGTGGCGGGTATTGCGCATGAGGTAAACACACCCATCGGCCTATCTGTAACGGCGTCCACTCTGCTGCAAGATAAACTCAAAGTGATGCAAGAGAAATTCGATGAGCGCAAAATCTCGACGCAAGAGTTCGAGCGCTTCCTCAATGACTGCGATGATAATTTGGCGATTATATACCGCAACCTGAATCGTGCGGCGGAACTGATTACCAGCTTCAAACAAGTGGCGGTGGACCAATCAACCGAAGTCGACCGAGAAATCAACCTTTGTCAGTTTATGGATGACGTTTTACTGTCATTAAGACCTCGTTTGAAGCCCGCTGAGAATTTTCCGATTGAAATTGAGTGTGCCGATGACCTCGTTATTGAGACTAAACCCGGCCCACTGAATCAGATTATGATGAACCTCATTTTGAACTCGATGGTGCATGGTTTTGATGGCCGCCAACAAGGTAAGATCCATGTTAGCTTCGCTATCAACAACGGCGAGCTTGAATTGGTTTATCAAGATGATGGGCGCGGTGTTCCGGTCAATATCCGGCGCCGCATTTTCGACCCATTTGTCACTACCAAACGTGGTTCAGGCGGCAGCGGATTAGGCATGCACTTAGTTTATAACTTGGTGACGCAAGTGCTTGGTGGGCATATTCACTTGTTCAGTGAGGAGGAACACGGGGTAGAGTTTATTATTCGCTTTCCCGTCACTGTTGTTGAGCATGCAAGCGAGGCCAGTTAATGATGATTCGACGCTTGATTATTGCAATGTTCGCTTGTCTTAGTCTAACGCCATTAGCCAGTAGTGCCGATACAATCGACCCCTACCTCGCTCATATCAAACGCCTCGCGCACTTTTTAAGCTGGCAACACAAAACGCCAAGCAAGCCTTTTCAGTTGTGCATGGTTGCAACAGCCGACAGCGCACCTGGATTAACAGCCGAGCGGCTGACAATAAAACGGTTTGCCTCAGTCGCCGAGCTATTCGAGAATGCTGATGCCTGCGCCATTGCCTATTTTAAAGCGCCGCAGATCGATCATAGCTGGCGCAGCCAGTTGGAGCGCCTCAGTCGACGCACCTTAACGGTGGGTCAAAATCGTGCTTTCCTGTCGTTCGGTGGATTAATCGCGCTTGAGCCGTTAAATCAAGGGATAAAAATGGTCGTTAATGGCAACTTGTTAAAATTAAGCGATGTGCAGTTAACGTCACAGGTTTTGGAAATAGCGGAAATTCAATAAATTATTGCTAATAAACGTCAAGTAAAGCGACTTTGCTTGCAAAATACCTTACAAAAGTCATAATGTTAGGTTTATCAATAATGGATTTAGCTTGCCTCGCGGCAGATGACACTGGTTAGGAAATTCACACTTATGAGCGCCAAACTGCTAATTGTTGAAGACGAAGTCATAACTCGCCAAACGTTAACCCGTCTTTTCCAACAAGAGGGTTACGAAGTTTTTGATGCAGCCGACGGTTTGCAGATGGAAAATATCATGCGCCAAGAAGCAGTGGATTTGGTGATCATGGATGTTAACTTGCCAGGCAAAAACGGCATCGAACTCGCCGAATCGCTGCGTGAACGTGATAACATCGGGTTGGTGTTCCTCACCGGTCGTGACAGTGAAGAAGATCGTATTTTGGCACTGGAGCTCGGTGCTGACGATTATTTGATCAAGCCTTACAATCCGCGTGAACTGACCATCCGGGTGCGTAACTTGTACCGGCGGATTGAAGCCAGTAAGAGCCCGGCATCTATTGAAGCCGGCAGTGTCCAGTTTCACTTTAATGGTTGGCGCCTAGATGGTGACAGCCGTTGCCTTTACTCACCTGACGGAAAAATGTTCCGGTTACCGAAAAGCGAGTATCGTGCACTCGAGCTGTTCTTATCGAATCCAGGTCGAATTCTCGACCGCGAGACTCTGGTTAAACGTATGCTAGACCGCGAATTGCGACCTAATGACCGTACCGTGGATGTTGCGATTCGTCGTATTCGTCGCCATTTCGAATCACACCCGCAGACACCAAACCTGATCACCACTATCCACGGTGAAGGTTATCGCTTTGTTGGTGATGTAAGCAGCGACACTTAACGCTGTTGTAACCACTTCACGACGGCCTCGCGCTGCGGTGCGAGGCGACTATCAAATGTCTGTAATAGCGTTTCAGCCTCTGGCCATTGCCAATCGTTCTTTTCGATTGCCTCCATCGGTTCAGCTAATCCTAGCATTCCCAGTGAACGACAAGCGCCTTTCACTTTATGTGCCTGCTGGCGCAGTGCTTGATCATTTTTTTGTTCAAAGCTTTGCAGCAAAATCGCCCAATAACCCTCAATGACCTTATCAAAAGTCTCCAGCGTTTGCGCTAAACCCTCGACGCCCAAGGCCTGTGCGTATTGTTCGAGTAGTTCGGTATCAATAGCCGTTGCTTGCGTCATGTTTTGCTCTCTCTCAATAACTCGGTGGATCCAAATAAATTTTTACAGCGTAAAAGTTGGCAACCATCCCTGCGATTACCGAAGAGTGCACTGTACCGCAAAGCGGATGGAATGACGACTTTGATTAAAAAGTTGCCATTCGAAGTGAAACTGCACTCCCAACTGCGTTATAATGGCGGTTTTGCAATTATGCCTGATACACTGACGATTTCTCGGAGTTCTAAACGAATGCCTACAACCATGCCCGACGTTGCCAATCAAGCCAAGGCCCAAACAGAGGGAACCCTGGACTGGGTTGGTATGAGCAATATCGAAGTCCCTTTATTGATTGCCGCTTCTGGCGCCCCGGAAAGACCGGTTGGCGCTCACGTTGAGGCGTTCGTCAATCTTAAGGATCCGAAAACCAAAGGCATTCACATGTCACGGCTTTACCTGCTATTAGACCAAATGTCTAATGAAGGTGAGTTAAGTCACGACAGCTTGAAGCAGCTATTACTCGACTTTATTGCTAGCCACGAAGATATTAGTGACCAAGCCTACGTCAAATTCGAATTTGACTACCACTTGCGTCGTAAATCGTTAATCAGTAAAAAACAGGGCTGGAAAGCCTACCCCGTTACGCTGGTCGGGCGTTATGACCACGGCCATTTGTCGCTAGAGTTGAAAGTTGATGTGCCGTATTCATCAACCTGCCCGTGTTCTGCCGCATTAGCACGGCAACTGATCCAAGAAGCTTTTGCTAAACGCTTCGAGGGTGAGCAAGCGGTCGACGCTGAACAAATTTATGAGTGGCTAGGCACAACCGAGGGTATCGTTGCCACGCCTCACAGCCAGCGCTCTGTTGCGGAAGTGAAGGTAGCATTAAGCGATGACCTATCGGAATTCCCGATTATTGAACTCATCGATGCCATAGAAGATGCGTTGCAAACCCCTGTGCAAGCGGCGGTTAAGCGCGAAGATGAACAAGAGTTTGCTCGCTTAAACGGTCAAAACTTGATGTTCTGTGAGGACGCAGGTCGACGGTTACAGCACACCTTAAACAGTAAGCCCGTTTTCACGGACTTTTGGGTTCGCGTCAATCACTACGAATCACTGCACGCGCACGATGCCGTTAGCATTACCACCAAAGGTGTGGTTGGCGGATTCACCTCGTAACGAAGAATTTTTGACGCCCGAATTGGCACAGCACTTGCTTAGTTAAACGGTAGTTAGCAAGTGCTCTGTCAAATTTTTGCTGAGGTGTCATCATGGAAATTCTTTTACTGCTGTTCGTTGTTACGTTAATCGCTGTTGCTGTGGTTGCCAGCCGATTATCGGAGAACTACGTTCCCTACCCTTACAAGCAGCGCGAAGCGACGCTATGCAGCGCCCATGAAGACCAATTCCTGACACTACTGGAAAAAGCGGTTGGGCAAGACTATCGAATTTTTGTGAAAGTTCGGTTAAACGATATTGTTACGGTACGTAAAGGCCTATCCCGCAACGCTAAGCGCGATGCCGAAGCTAAAGCTGGGCAAAAGTTATTGGACTTTGTACTCTGCGATCGGCAAACCATGGCCGTAAAAGCGGCGATAGAATTAGAGCCTGCAACACCTTCGTCAAACCAACAGAAGCGTAACTGGTTCTTGAAAAATGCATTGAGCGCTGCCGGTGTGCCGTTCTTTCGCTTTAAAGCCAAACCAGGCTATCGCGTAGCCGACCTACACGATTATATCAACGGCAAAATTCGTCAGGCTGAACACCTTAAAGCGGCAGTGCCGCGTCCTAAGCAGAGGGCGGAGAGCCAACACGACGTTGACAATAACCATAACCCGGCGATTGCTGCGTAAAATCCGCCAGCGATGTTGGAGTCTGCACAGTAGGCGTGGCACAATCAACGCTATGTTGGCCTACTGTGACCTGCTAACTCCGTTATGTCCGAATCCAGCTTCGCGTTGTTGACCTCCATGCCCGCACTGCTTGTGCTGGCACTTCTAGCAGAACGCTTAATACCGATTGCTGAACAATGGCACCCACTGACCTGGGTGCGATTGTTTGCTACATACCTTGGCAAAAAAGTGAATAAAGCCGAACACGGCGCGGCGCAACAACGCCTTGCCGGACTGTTGGCATTACTGTTAGTGCTATTGCTGATAGTTTTACCCTTAGTGATTATTTGGTTGGGCGCAGAATTACCTGACGCCATTGGCTTTTTATTGTTGTGGATGTGTCTGCGCAACCAACATCAGCGCAAACAGCTACGTTGGGTAGAACAAGCAACAGCAAAAGGCCACAAGCGCGCCGCACGGGCGCTATTAGGGCGCGAAGTGTTACGCGATACCGACAGCCTGAGTGCGCAAGGGTTAATTAAAACCTGCGCGGAGTTACGCGTTTTTGGGGTGGTCGAAAAGCAGTTCGCAGTCGCCCTAGGTTGGCTCAGTGGTGGGCCACTACTGGTGCTTGTGGTTCGGCTGAGCAGCGAATTACGCAGAGTGTGGCCTTATGAGCAAAGTCTTACTCGGCAATTTTCGCTCGCCAATGAAATCCTTTTCCGCTTACTACACGCTATTCCCTACACCCTTGTCGCTATGCTGTTGTGGCTTTATGCCCTGCTTCGCGGGCGCAAACCTGTGCGGTTTAAACACATTCCCCATAACGGCTGGTTTAGGCCGCAAGCATGGCTACTATTTTGTGTTAGCCGAGTGTCACAACTTGGCTTGGGGGGGCCGCTCAAATATCGCGGTCATCGCTATTGGCGGCAACGTTTTGCCGGTATCTCGGCAGAACAAGCAGCCAGTAAACTTTGGCAGTGGTCCTGGCTCAGCGATGTTTTACTGCTGCTGCTTGCCGCCAGCGCCCTATTCGTTGAATTGCTTTTGCGATCTATACAAGCTTAACAAAGCGGCGTGATCGTGCATCGACCCGAGGCTAAGGTTTGGGTATACTATGCACCTTAATAGGCAACACACGAATATTATGAAATCCATTGATGTGATCGGAATTGGTAACGCGCTCGTTGACCAAGAATTTGAAGTGTCGGAAGCATTCCTGCAGCGGCATGGCATCGAAAAAGGCGTAATGACCCTTATTGATGAAGCAGACCAAGACAAGCTTATTGCAGAACTTAGCCAAAACGGCGAGTTAAAGAAGCAATGTGGTGGCGGCTCGGCAGCAAATTCTTTAGTAGCGTTTGCACAGTTCGGCGGTTCAGCTTTTTACTGCTGTAAAGTAGCTAACGACGAGCCCGGCGCGTTCTATCAACACGATTTAGAAACGGTTGGCATCCGTACCAATCTTGAGCAACAGGATAACCACGGCAAGACCGGACGGTGCTTGGTTATGGTAACACCCGATGCCGAACGCACCATGCGCACATTCTTGGGTATAACTGCGGATTTATCGCAGCAAGAACTCGACGAGCAAGCGATTGCACAAGCACAGTACCTGTATATTGAGGGTTACTTGATCACCTCACCGATCGCCCGCGAAGCCATTAAACGCGCGAAAGCCGTAGCACGCGAGCACGGTACTAAGATTGTGATGACCTGTTCTGATCCAGCAATGGTGAAGTATTTTCAAGATGGCATCGACGAGATTCTTGACGGTGGCGTAGACGTGATGTTCTGCAACCGAGAAGAAGCCGAGCACCTTACCGGCGAGACCGATCCGCAAAAAGCCTTGCCTAAGCTGCTAGAAAAGGCAAACACGGTAGCGATTACCTTAGGTCGCGAAGGCGCGTTGCTGAGTGATGGCGACAGACAAGTCCATATTCCTGGCGTGCGCGTAAAAGCTATCGATACCAATGGCGCCGGAGATATGTTCGCCGGTGCTATGCTTTACGGACTAACCCGTGGTATGTCGCTGGCCGACGCTGGAACACTGGCGAGCCATGCGGCTGCAGAGCTCGTTACCGAATTCGGTGCGCGCTTGAGCAAAGAACGGCAACAGGCACTGCTATCACGCCTGTTCAACGAGACAGTGGCGTAACCCTTAGCTGCGCCATAGAACTGATTTAGCGAAGAGAGATGAATCACGCATGAGTTTAAATAATCCAGTACACGATTACAAAGTCGCTGATATTTCATTGGCTGACTGGGGTCGCAAAGAAATTGCGATTGCGGAATCAGAAATGCCGGCGTTGATGACCATTCGTCGCAAGTATGCGCAAAGCAAGCCATTGTCTGGCGCCCGCATCATTGGCTGTATTCACATGACCATTCAAACCGCGGTGCTGATTGAGACCTTGTTAGAGCTGGGTGCAGAAGTTCGTTGGTCATCGTGTAACATTTTCTCGACCCAAGACCACGCCGCAGCCGCTATTGCAGCCGCCGGCATTCCGGTATTTGCTTGGAAAGGCGAAACCGAAGATGAATACGAGTGGTGCTTAGAGCAAACCTGTAAAAAAGACGGCGAACTGTGGAATGCCAATATGATTTTGGATGATGGCGGCGACCTCACCCAACTGATCCACGACAAGTTCCCGGAAATGCTGGAGCATATCCACGGTATTACCGAAGAAACCACGACCGGCGTTCATCGTTTGTTAGACATGTTGAAGCAAGGCACGCTAAAAGTGCCCGCTATCAACGTTAACGACTCAGTGACCAAGTCTAAGAACGATAACAAGTACGGTTGTCGTCACTCGCTCAATGACGCGATTAAACGTGCTACCGACCACTTATTGTCAGGCAAAAAAGCGTTAGTGATTGGTTATGGCGATGTGGGTAAAGGCTCTGCGGCAAGCTTGCGCCAAGAAGGCATGATTGTAAAAGTTGCAGAAATCGATCCGATTTGTGCGATGCAAGCCTGTATGGATGGTTACGAAGTCGTATCGCCTTACATTGACGGAGTGAACAAGGGTAATGGTGAAGGCATTAACCAAGCCTTGTTAGCGAATACGGACCTGATTGTTACCACGACGGGTAACATGAATGTTTGTGACCGTTACATGCTTGCCGCACTGAAATCGACAGCCGTGGTTTGTAACATTGGCCACTTTGACAACGAAATCGACACGGCCTATATGCGCAAAAACTGGCGTTGGGAAGAAATTAAACCACAAGTGCACCAGATTTATCGCTCGGATGACCCTGCAGATTATCTATTGCTATTGGCCGAAGGCCGCTTAGTGAATTTGGGTAATGCTACCGGTCACCCAAGCCGAGTAATGGATGGTTCGTTTGCCAACCAAGTTTTGGCGCAGATTCACTTGTTCGAACAAGCGTATGCGGCACAGTCTGCTGAGCGCAAAACGGAATTACTGCGCGTTGAAGTGTTGCCGAAACAATTGGATGAGGAAGTGGCACGGTATATGGTTCAAGGTTTCGGTGGCGTTATCACCAAACTGACCCAAGACCAAGCAAACTACATCCATGTAGACGTTGATGGTCCATTTAAAACTGACGAGTATCGCTACTAATGAGTGAAGTGATTTATCGTCCAATAACGGCTGCTGATTCTGCAGCCGTTATTGCATTGGGCAACCAAGTTCACGGTGACAACTACCTCACCGAAGAATCTTTAGCTGACTATCTGCAACGGGGTCAACAGCAAGGCGTTAACCTATGCTGGTTAGCGGAGGTTGAAGGTGAAGTTGCTGGTATCCGCTTAACCTTTGCACCGGGACAATGGCAAATTGATAATTTCTGTACGCCCGAAGAATGGAATATTCCATTAGCAAAGATCTGCTACTTCAAATGTGCCGCAGTTGCAGAACATCGTCGCGGCTTAGGTATTGGCAAAACCTTGCTGATGAACAGCATTGATGGCGCAAAAGCGCTTGGCTGTGAAGCGGGGTTAGCGCATATCTGGATGCAAAGCCCGAAAAATAGTGCCTATGAATACTTTACCAAGTGCGGCGGTGAGCTGATTCAAGAACACGATAAGCGCTGGTATAAAGCGTCTATCGAAGATGGTTATTATTGCCCTGTGTGCGATGGTGTTTGTTTTTGCACGGCAGGCGAAATGCTACTGACCTTCTGATTATGTACGATCCACTCATTGATGCCAGCCCCGGAGAAGCCCAGCCATTAGCCGACAGTTATTGGCATCACCACAGCCAACCGCAATGGCCAAAGACCAGCAACCTGCCAGATAGCGCCGATGTTGTTGTTATCGGCTCGGGCTATACCGGTCTTAACGCTGCGATTACGCTTGCGGAAAAATATCAACAACGCGTGGTGGTGATTGAAGCCAACCATCTGAGCTGGGGCTGTTCCAGTCGCAATGCGGGTTTTGTGATGAAAAGTACTGGCCGCTTAGGTCTGGCCGACTGGCAAACGCGTTATGGCACCGACACAGCTAGGCAGATATTGACCGAGCATGAATATGGCTTAGAAAAACTTCAGCAACGCCGCAGCGAATGCCCTGAGCAATTGCAAGCGCAACTAGGAGGCTACTATAAGCTTGCGCACCGGCCACAAGCGGTTGCAGCTTTGCGGCAGCAATATCAAACACTACGCCAATTCGATCCTGCGGTACGATTTATTGAGCCGGAGCAGATTAACGGTGTTATTCATTCGCAGCAGGCCCATGCCGCGTTGCACTTTAGCGATTGCTTTGCCTTAAACCCGTTGTTGCTGGCTGCGGCAACGGCTAGAAAGGCGGCATCCAGTGGCGCGCAGTTGGTAGATAATACGCGAGTGATCGCGCTTGATAGGTCTGCCGAAGGCTATCGTGTAACGACCTCGAGAGGCACTATACAGACGGGCAAAGTGTGTATTGCGACGAATGCCTATACCCCGAAGGGTCTCTGTGCACGGTTAGATAACCGCAGCTTGCCAGTACTCTCAAGTGTTATTGTGACCGCGCCTTTAACCGCTGAGGAAATTGCTGCGACGGGGTTAGTTCCTGGTAACGTGATGATGGATACCCGCGAACTCAAATACTATTACCGACTGTTACCTGACGGGCGTTTACTGTTCGGAGGGCGCGGCGCTATTCAGGGCAAAAACGCTGACGACCCAGTGTTTGCGCAACGGCTCTTGCACGCCATGTGGCAGAGCTTTCCAATGTTGCGCCGCATTACCGAGTGGCAGTACTTTTGGAGTGGTTGGGTTAGCGTATCACTGGATGACTACCCGCGGATCGGCGCAATTGACGATAACCTATACGCCGCAATGGGCTACTGTGGTGCAGGTGTTAGTTTTACCAGTGTTGCCGGAGAGCGCCTAGCAGACGCTGCAATGGCACAACGGTTACCGGCGCTACCCTATTATCAAAGCCCACTCAAACGCTTCCCTATGGCACGTTTTCGTAGGCTCGGACAATGGCTATTCTACCATTATGGCCGGATCAAAGACGGCGATTGGCGCTAGCGTCGGTCTATTACAAGCCGAATACCGTTTTTTCGCTGCGCAGCATCTTCGCAATCACTCGATATAAGCCGATTGCTGCAGCAAGGGTGATTACGGAACAAATCAACGCCGCCTGCCAATTCACATCCTCGCCGCGAATCATCGACAAAAACGCTTGATGCTGACCGGTAAGCGGGAGATAAAACAGTGCGGGGGTTTTCACTTTAGCAAACTCCACACCGAAGGCCGCGGCCATTGGCACAATCAACAAAAAGCTAATGTAGGTTTGTGCTTCTTTGAAGTTTTTCGCGCGGAACGACACGAATAACTGTAACGCCGCAGCTAACAATGCCAAAGGCACCAACAACAGCCACATGGTCAATAACATATGCGGCGCAAACGATAGGCTCATCCCAATTTTGCTGAGCGGAACAAAGGCAAATACCCCCGGCACTATCACCAGTGTTAGTAAAGCACCAAACAGCGCGAAGGTTGAAGCAGCTAGCGCTTTACCGGTAACAATATTAAATGAAGACGTGGGTTGCGTTAACAAGAACTCCAGTGAGTGACGTTCTCGTTCACCGGCGCTGATATCGATTGCGACGTTCATGCCTGACCAAAATACTGACATCAAAATAAACACCAGCACACTGCCCATAATAAGTGCAGCTTTGGAGCCACGAGTGGCTAGATCTTGCTTATTTACCTGTAACGGCGTGACCACCCGCGGGTCGATACCACGGGTCAATAGTCTGAACGCAGCGATTTGACTTCCATAACTACGAATAGCCTGTTCTACCCGCTCCAAATCTGACTGTTGTTTCTGTGCAGACCAGTCTGCTTTTAAGGTCAGCTCAACAGGGCTACCTTGGCGTAGATCCTCATCCCAACTTGCCGGAATGGTTAAATCGATGGGGGTTGTGCCACTCGGCCAAGGCTTTTCCCGTTCAACAATTCCCTGTTGATTCAGATACTGGACAAATTCCGGTGCAGCATCCGCACCATGGATGTTAATGCCAATATCTTCCTTATCAGTTAGCTGGCTAATAAGAAAAAAGAATGCGACCGCCATTAATGCTGGGCCAAAAAACGCGTAAGACATCGCTGCAAGCACTGAGCGTTTGTCACGAATCGCGTCACGTAATTCCTTTTTCCAAATTGTTAGTAAGGTACTCATTACGCCGCAATTCCTTCATCACTACCAATAATTTTAACGAACGCATCCTCAAGCGCCGACTCTCCAGTTAGTTCGCATAGTTCTGTCGGACTGCCAACCGCAGCCACTTTGCCTTTTGCCATCACAACTACACGGTCACATAACGCGGCAACTTCTTGCATCACATGACTGGAGAATAGAATGCAGGTTCCCTGCGCGCGTAATTCTCTTAGCATGTCACGCAGGATACGGGTACTCATCACATCTAAACCACGGCTCGGCTCATCCAAAATCAAGTGTCCTGGCTGATGCACCATCGCCTGCGCCAACGCCACTTTCATCCGTTGCCCTTGAGAAAAACCTGCAGATCGACGATCGGCAATGTCGTTCATTTTCAAGCGTTCGATGACTTCGCTAACACTGTTCGTCAGCTTGGCGCCAGTAAGACCTTGTAATTCGCCAAAATAGCGCACTTGCTCGCGCGCCGTCAGGCGCTCATAAAGGCCAAACTTATCCGGAAAAATGCCGAGTTGTTTACGCGCCTCAATAGGTTCCACACTGGCATTAATGCCTTGGATTTTTGCCGTGCCAGTATCCGCCTTAAGCAAACCGTAGATGATTCGCAAACACGTGGTTTTACCCGCGCCATTGGGACCGAGTAATCCTGTGATCTCGCCATCCGCTGCAGTGAAGCTTAATTCGTCCAGCGCTTTAACCGTTTTAAAACTTTTTGATAATTGTTGTACGTCTATCACGGGGCACCTCTGAGCCAGCGCAGGGCTATAAGCCTGCGCCGTTACTGTTTAACACGAAAGGGCGCATTTTTTCCTTGCTCAAACATTGGGTATCGAGTTTGGCGCCGCTTCCTTGCTCGACAAACTGCGCGACAATTTGGTTTGCACAGGTGTGTCCAGCAATGGTATGGCCGCCGTAAGGGGCAATCACTTCGATGCTATTCGGCAACGTTTCAGCAGCTTTGGCGGCCCATTGTGGCGGCGTCACTGGATCGAGCTCGCCCGATAATAACAGTACCGGTTTGTCACTGCTGACAGGCTCTGCCCACGCCGCAGGTGCATCAAACTTTGGCCAATAGCGACACAATTCGATAAAGGCATCTGCTGTGCGTGAACCTATAAAGGTATTATCGCCATCTTCCGCCAACAACTGTTCGGTTGCGCGTGGCATATCTTCACTGCAAACCACAGATAAGGTTAAGCCTAAATACAGCGTAGATTCATTTATCGAGCTACCGAGAAGCCCGCGCGTTGGTTTATAGTAACCCTCGGCCGCTGAATCAATAACAAATGGCAATAGTTGGCGAGTGGACGGACTATACAACCCCATTCTCACCATTGAAGAAAACCGTCCAGCGGTCAGTAATAGATCCTGTGGCTGATTGGTGAGTGGATCGCGACCATTTAGCATCACCGGCTCATCGTTCAGACGCTGCATTACCTCTTGGTAGGACTCAGCTAGCGTTGGAAAGGTCGCATTACATTGTGGGCTGTTGGCACAATCTTCTAGCATCCGTTGAAAAGCGAGAGATCCATTTTTGCCAAATGGACCAATCACCGCCGTATTAGGTACAACGGCATCCAGAGTGGCGGTACGTATTGCCTCAGGCGCCTCACGTAAATAGGTTAGCCCCACGCGGGTACCATATGAGCCGCCATAAAGATTGAGCTGCTTAATGCCGAGCGCTTGTCGGACGCGTTCGAAATCGCGTACCGCATTAACGGTATTATATTGACGAAAATCCGTATCAGGATATTGCTGCTTGCAGGCTTTCGCCATCTCTGCCAACTGCTGGTCATCATCAGCAGTCACCAATTCATCTGGATGGGAAATGTCACATGACAACGGGTGACTTTGACCTGTGCCTCTTTGATCGATCAGTAGGATGTCGCGACGCTCACGAATGCGTTTAAAAATACGCGCGATCATCGGCGTGAGTTCTGTTGCAGCTTGACCGGGCCCTCCGGCAAGAATCAACAGTGGGTCCGGTTGAGCGCCCTCTTTCACTGCTGGAAGTATAACGAAATTAATAGGAATCAACCGCCCGTTCGGTTGTTCATAATTCTCAGGAACGGTGATTTTTCCACAACGAAGACGGTCGTCTATGCCCTTCACAAAACATGACTCAGTGATGCTCTTTAGCGCTGTTTCAGACTGAGCGAACACTGGTATTGTAAAGACGCTAATCACAATGGTAATGATCAGCAGCCCGAATTTTTTCATGAGAAATAGCCTGCTTGTTTAGATAGGCTATTTGTACGGATTTAAGTGAAGATTTACAAGTTAATATTGTAAATAAACTGTTAACAGATACAAAAAACGCCGGGACAGGCCCAGCGTTTTTCGCGCAATCAAGTCGCTAAGATTACAGACCTGCACGCTCTTTAATTGCGGCAGCAATAGGCGAGCCTGCATGACCGTTACTCTGTGCCCATTGGTAATCATTCATTGCTTTCAAATCGTCTACTGATAAACGACCCACCATAAAGGTGCCAATGTCGTTCGAACCATTACTCATCGCAAATTGTAACAAGGTTTGTCCATTACATTGGATTTTAGAATAAATGTCGCGGATACGAACACGTGAGTCGCGTAATTTCTTTCGCATACGCATAGTGTCGTCACCTTGGACGTATGTGCACAAGCTTAGTGCCAGTTGGTCAGCCTTAGCAGGCTTAGCGATAACAACGCTTCCCGCCACTAGGCTAAGCGCGATTGCGCCAGTAAGTAGTTTTTTCATGATGCCCCCATTTACTACTGTTCACTTTTTCACCAGCATAATACTACGTCTTGGCAAGTTCAGCAAACATAAAATTATTCTAACTGCTTGATATTGAATATATTTTTAATAACAAATTGTTAACGTTTACGGCGTAAAACGCGCGTAGTAAAGCTTAAATCATTAACATCTTTTGCTGCGTGATAGTGACTTTCAATTTCGTCCCATTCAGCTAACGCTTGGTAATCAGGGAAAAAAGTATCTCCAGCCACGGTTAATTCAATGTCTGTGATGTATAACTTATCGGCACGCTCAATAAACGCTTCGTATAATTTTCCACCGCCAATGATCATAACTTCATCAACCGGGCCGGCGGCCGTTAACGCTTGCTCGACGCCAGAAACCCAGATTACACCGTCGTGACTCGGTTGCGAGCGAGACACGACGATATTTTTTCGGCCTGGCAAAGGTCTTCCAATCGATTCAAAGGTATTACGACCCATGATAATCGGCTTAGCCATAGTGATGGACTTGAAGTACTGCAACTCATTAGGCAAATGCCATGGCATATCGTTATCTTTGCCAATCACTCGATCAGCAGCCATCGCCGCGATCAACGACACCGTAGTCATAGCGCTTCCTTGATTATTTTTGGTAAATGACTTCTACGCCGTGGTCGTCATCGTCATCATCATCGTCGTCTTCATCTTCTCCGAAGTCGTCGAATTCCTCAAGTACCTCTTGGTGGTAGTCGTTCCACTTGAAGTCGACCGGCTCGTTAGTCACCGCTTGTTGCTCGTCTTCTTTTGGCAACGATTCTAAATAATCCATCACTGCTAAACAGAGCTTATCGGTGTCGCGACTTTCCAACGCCGCGATGGTAAACACAGGCCCTTCCCAATTTAACGCTTGCACCAATTCATCGACTTTTTCTTGCAGTTCTTCTTCTAACAATAAATCGACTTTGTTCAGTACTAACCAACGTGGCTTTTGCGCTAACTTCGGACTGTATTGCTCAAGCTCAGAAATAATGATTTTGGCTTGTTCAACCGGGTCAGTGCCATCGTAGGGGGCTAAATCGACTAAGTGCAACAGCAAGCCACAACGCTCTAAGTGTTTTAGGAATTGAATCCCTAACCCCGCGCCATCGGCTGCACCTTCAATCAATCCGGGAATATCGGCGATAACAAAACTATTATGCGCTGCAGGACGCACCACCCCTAAGTTTGGTACCAGAGTGGTAAACGGATAATCCGCTACCTTCGGGCGCGCCGCAGAGACGGAGCGAATAAAAGTCGATTTACCCGCGTTCGGCATGCCTAACAAACCAACGTCTGCCAGTAGCATCAACTCCAGCTTTAGCGGCCGAATTTCACCCGGCGTGCCCTCGGTTTTCTGTCGTGGTGCGCGGTTCACGCTGCTTTTAAAGCGTGTATTACCCAACCCGTGGAAACCACCTTTGGCAACCATTAAGCGTTGCCCGTGGCGAGTTAGATCACCCAACACTTCGCCAGTATCGATATCGGTGGCGCGCGTTCCCATTGGAACCTTTAACACTAAATCTTGACCACGCTTACCGGTACAGTTTTTTCCCATACCGTTTTCGCCGCGCTCAGCACGGTGAAAACGGTCGAAACGGTAGTCAATTAAGGTATTGAGGTTTTCGTCTGCCTCGAGGTATACGTCACCGCCGTCGCCACCATCGCCGCCGTCAGGTCCGCCTTTAGGAATGTATTTTTCACGCCGAAAGCTAACGCAGCCGTTACCGCCATCGCCTGCTTCAACACGAATTTCTACTTCATCTACAAATTTCATCGAGGTTGCTCACTAACCCTTAATTGTGACTGTATTTCAGCGTAGCACATAGAAAAAACCCCGCCGATTGGCGGGGTCTTACGCTATCTTGACCTAGCCTATCGGGCTTAGTCTGTGATGACGCTTACGAACTTACGGTTGCGCGGACCTTTCACGTCGAAAGATACTTTGCCTTCCGCAGTTGCGAATAAGGTGTGGTCTTTACCGATACCTACGTTGTCACCCGCGTGGAAACGAGTACCACGTTGACGAACCAAGATGTTACCAGCTAATACAGACTCACCACCGAAACGTTTAACACCCAGACGTTTACTTTCTGAGTCACGACCGTTTTTGGTTGAACCACCAGCCTTTTTGTGTGCCATGTCGTTACTCCTTAATTAACCGTTGATACCAGTGATTTTCACTTCAGTGAACCACTGACGATGACCCTGCTGTTTGCGAGAGTGCTTGCGACGGCGGAATTTAACAATTTTCACTTTGTCTGCGCGACCGTGATTTACCACTTCTGCCGTTACTTTACCGCCGTCTACAAACGGAGCGCCAATGTTTGCGCTGTCGCCGTTAGACACCATTAATACCTGGTCGAATTCAACTACATCACCGGTAGCTGCTTCCAGTTTTTCCAGGCGGACGATTTGGCCTTCAGACACTCGGTGCTGTTTACCGCCACTTTGGAATACTGCGTACATAGTCTTTCTCCACAACCCTTGAAGGGGACTAAATTCAAATTTAGGGCGCGAATTGTACGCAATCCCCAGAATGATCGCAAGCGCTTTTTACGCCACCCGATCGACCGCTAAATAGGTCAACGCCAACAGTGCCTGTTTATGTTCAGATTCCGCCAGACCCTCGATACTTTGCCGCGCTTGCTCTGCTGCTTGCAATGCTTTAGCGCGGGTGTAATCGAGCGCCCCGGTACGTTCCATCGCTGCCAAAATCGTCTGCAAGTGCTGACGTCCGTCGCCCTGTTCTATCGCACCCCGAATGAGCTGTTGCTCAGCATCCGAACCGTGCCACATGGCGTAAAGTAACGGTAGCGTCGGTTTGCCCTCGGCTAAATCGTCGCCAGCATTCTTCCCCATTGCCTCACTATCCGACACATAGTCCAGGAGGTCATCGACCAACTGAAAAGCCGTACCTAAATAGCGCCCATAATCCGCCATTTGTTGGATGGTTTGTTCAGATTGCTGCGTTAGCATGGCGGACAGTTCTGTCGCAGCCTCGAAAAGCTTCGCGGTTTTACCGTAAATCACATCAAAATAGCGCACTTCGGTGGTCTCAGGATCGTTACAGTTCATTAGCTGTAACACCTCGCCCTCAGCAATGACATTGGTCGCGTCGGCCATCACCTTAAGAATTTTCAGATCATCTAGCTCGACTAACAGCTGAAACGCTCGGGTGTAGAGGAAGTCTCCCACCAACACGCTGGCTTGGTTACCGAATACCGCATTCGCGGTTTCGCGTCCACGCCGCAATGAAGATTCGTCCACAACATCGTCGTGCAACAGCGTCGCGGTATGAATAAATTCAATAATGGTCGCCAGTTTACAATGGTCGTAGCCTTGATAACCCAATGCTCGGCAAGCCAATACCGCCAACAATGGGCGCAAGCGTTTGCCGCCACTATTAATAATGTAAAGGCCAAGTTGGTTGATCAACGCGACATCCGACTGCAGTTGGTCGGCAATAATTCGGTTAACACCTTGCATGTCTTCATGCGTCAGTGCTTTTATCGACGGCATATCCATCATGTTGAATGAGGTTTGCGACTGGTTAAAGGAGACAGAATGGTACATGATTTTGTAAAGAAGGGCTATTGCTAGCCCTTTCTAACGCTCTTATTTTTGCGCACTTTCGTCGTATTTGGAGGGAATACTCTTCATACACTCTGTGCGGTCGGGCTCAGGCAGTTGCTGACACTTTTGCACTGCCTCCTTGTGGAGTTCGGCTTGCTCGTCAGTGGTGCTACAAGCAGCTACACTGGCGACAACGAGTAGCGCACTGCCATACATTGCTAAAATTCTCATAACACCTCCTAGACCGGTGGTTGCCAAAGCTCGACTTTGTTGCCCTCCGGATCGAGAAACCAACCGAAACGACCGAACTCATCCTGTTGCGGTTGGTCAACTCTCTGTCCGCCAGCGGCCTCGACCTTATCGAGTAACGCATCAACATCGTCAACCACAAAGTTCACCATGAATGGTTGTTGCGACGGTTGTAAGTACTTCGTATCCTTAGGAAAAAGCGACCAAACGTTATACGCCTGCTGCGGGTAATCCGCGGTGTTAAATTGCGCTCCCCAAGGTTGATACGGCACTCCTAACACTTCTTTGTACCACGCCCCCAGCTTTTCTGGATCATTAGCCGTATAAAAAACGCCACCTATCCCTAGTACTTTTGCCATCACTTTTCTCCGGATTTTGTCGCCGCTATTGGCCGTTATTATTTTCTAGAAACTAAGCGTAGCCTAATCGCCTGAAAGTGTCTGCCAGCGCCAGCGAATTGCAGCGCCCATAACCACACTAAACAGCAGCAAATAACCGACATGCCAGTACCATGCAATCCCCTCATCCGCACCAATCACCGCGAACGCTAATTGCGCAAAATGAAATGTCGGCAACCATAGGGCCACATTTTGTAACGCTTCAGGGAACAACATGATCGGGATCCACAGCCCACCAAAAAATGCTGTGGGTAAATAAATGAGGTTGGCGATGGCTGGCGTTGAACGCTCGGCAAAGGTTAACCCCAGCAACAGCCCCAACAACGCAAATGGAATGACGCCGAGCAATAAAATAGCAGTTAACAGCAGGTATTGGCTCGGAGCAAGCGTCACCTTGCCAGCAGTTGTGGCAAGGAGCAACAACAACGCCCAGATGACCACGGCAAACACCAAACTGCTCAATAACTTAGCGCACAAGTACGCGGTCATCGGCATGGGCGATAAGCGCTTAAGTGTTAACCAGCCTTTAGCTCGGTCGGTAGCCACGTACACCGAAAAGTTAAACAATGCCGGCGCAATGACTCCGAAGCAGCCATATCCCACCAACAAATAGCCTGGATGACCTTGGGAGAAGTGCAAAATAATGCCAAAGAAAATATAGAAAACTAACGGGAATGCCAGCGACGGAATAAAAAAGGACGGTGTCCGTAGCAGACTTTTAAGATCATAGTACGTTTCGCTGAAATATACGGTATTCATTACGCTTGCCCTCCTGTGAGGTGTAAAAAAATGTGCTCTAGCGACAACATCTGCACATCTAAATCTTGTAAATCCGGGTCTTGATTTAGTAACGCTCGCAACGTATCTGGTGCTGACTTACTGGTAATTGTTAGTAAACGCTCACTGCTGACATCTACCACGCCGGGCAATTGCCAAAGCTGTTGCTGCGATAAACTCGAACGACAACGAATGCGTTGGTAATTCAGTCGTGACTTGAGTGAGCTGACACTATCGTTGGCAATGACGCGACCTTGGTGGAGAACCACAACACGATCAGCAAGCTGCTCGGCTTCTTCTAAATAATGTGTGGTTAATAGCATTCCTACTTGCTGCTGTCGTAATTCGGCGATTTGTTGCCACAAGCGACGGCGCGCATGGATGTCCATACCTACCGTAGGCTCGTCTAAAAATAGTAAGCGTGGGTTGCCGCACAATGCGAGTGCAAGTAACAGCCGTTGTTGCTGGCCAGCGGACAAATCTCCACAGCGGTGATGCTGTACCGCTTCAAGGTCGGCAATCTCAAGCAACTCTGCTAACGATTTTGGGTTGGCGTAATAATGGCGAAAAACCAATAACTGCTCGGCAACCGTTAGTGTTGCGGATACCGAGCCAAGCTGGAGCATGACGCCTAACTGTTGCTTTATATTGGCAGCTCGCCGTTGGTCATGTTGCTGGTATCCCAACAACGAAAAGTGTTCACACTGGTAAGGCATGAGCCCAAGTAGACTCTTGATGAGGGTGGTCTTTCCAGCACCGTTAATACCTAAAACGGCGACAACCTCACCCGCGGCGATCGTCAGATTCACGTTTTCTAAAACCGCCTGTGAGCCATATCCGGCATTGAGTTGTTGCATTTCCGCTAAAAGGGTTTTCATGTTCTTTCCTTTGCTGTTCGCTCGATCATTCGGTTCCAGTATTGTGGAACGGCTCAAGGCTTAGTGGCAGTGCCTGATGTCAGTTAATTGCCGTGACAATTGTCACTAGCAAGAGCAATAAAGGCTGGGCATAATCGAGGCTATGAACGCATCATTGAAATTAGAAAATCGGCTGGCGTGGGTTTACCTGTTTAACCTTGGCTTCTTCCTCCTGCCGTTGGGTTTTTTCGACTACAGTGCTATGCAGCTAGTCATTATGCTAGCTGCGTTGGGAGCGTTTGTTGCCGTGTATTTTTGGGCTTACCGATGCAGTAGCGAAAATATGTGGCTTCCGATCCTTATAATGGTAGCCATCGCCTGTGCAATGACGCCGTTAAACGGCGGCTCTATTGCCTTGTTTGCCTACGCTGGCTTTTTTATGGGCTTTGCTTACCGAACGCGTAGTGCAATTGTCGGCATTGCTGCGTTATTAGCGCTACTCCTCATCTTTGACCAATTTATTGGTGTGCGCTGGCAACTATTCTTGCAGTACGGCGTGGTGGTGGTAGCTGGCGTATCGATATTCGGTATGGTTGAGCGCAGCAAACGCTTGAACCGCCAGCGTGAACAACGCAGTAATGCGGAAATAGAACGCTTAGCCAGTACCCTAGAGCGTGAACGTATTGCCCGCGACCTGCATGACGTGCTCGGCCACACGCTATCCTCGATTATTCTCAAAGCAGATTTAGCGAAAGAATTACTTAAGCGTAATGACACGGCGGCGGCTAAAACCCAGCTACAAGAATTAGCCAGCGTGGCGCGACAGTCGCTTTCTCAGGTACGCCAAAGTGTTGCTGGGTATCGCCATCGCAGCCTGCAAGAGGAGCTTGATGCGCTGAAAGCGACGCTCGCAGAGGCGGGCTTTATCACAGGTGTGCAGGGCACCGTGCCGAAACTTCCTAAAGCACAAGAACAAACTCTTATATTTGCCTTGAAAGAGCTCGCCACAAACGCGTTGCGCCATAGTCGTGGAAAGCATTTCACGATCAGCTTTAGCCAAAATGGTGCTGAACATGCCATCACTGTAGCCGATGATGGCCCCTGCGACGCTGAAATTATTCCCGGTAATGGATTAACCGGGTTAGCAGAGCGCCTGGCTGAGCAACAAGGAGATTTAGCGATTGAGCGCGACAGTCGGCATTACACATTCACCATCCGCATGCACTCAACTGCTTTGGCTAGCGAGGGTTAAACGATGAAAATTCTGTTTGCCGAAGATCAGACCATGGTACGCAACGCCTTAGCCAACCTATTGCGCTTACAAGACGATACGCAAGTGATTGAAGCAGAAAATGGCCAAATGGCTATAGAACAGCTAAAGGCACAGGCGTTCGACTTAGTGCTCACCGATATTGAGATGCCTGAAATCAGCGGTATTGAGCTGACTCAGTGGGTTAAGCAATACCAACCGCAAACCCCCGTAGTGGTTATTACTACCTTCAATCGAAGCGGTTATATACAGCGAGTTTTAGATGCTGGTGCCAAAGGCTTTTTATTGAAAGACGCCCCCGTAGAAGAACTACTGCAGGCATTGCGCAGTGTGCTTGCTGGGCAAAGGGTCATTAACAACGAATTACTATTGCAAGCGCTGGGTAACCGCGATCCGCTAAGCGAAAAAGAACGCAAAGCACTGAAACTCGCCAGCGATGGCCTGACCACCAGCAAAATTGCCGCGACCTTATTTGTCGCCGAAGACACCGCCCGCAATATACTCTCCAATGCTATCAGTAAACTGCATGCGGAAAATCGCATTGATGCCGCGCGAATTGCTCATCAAAACGGTTGGCTGTAGTCACACGCGGTCGAATACTGATCCCATCTCTGGATTAAACAGTTTTGTGAATAAGCGGTTAGCATACTGATCGGTCATGCTCGCAAGGTAATCGCAAATCACTCGAGACGGATTATGGCTCTGTTCGAATTCGGCGAGCACCGCCTTTGGTAAAAGTCGACTCGGGTTCTCGCGCAATACTTCAAACAATCGCAACACCATTTGTTGCCCTTTGTATTCCAGCGCTTGCACCGAGGGACTTTTTATAACGCGGTCAAATACCACCGTTTTCAATAACGCCAGAGTGGTTTCAAAAGATTCTGGTAAGAACGCTTGTAAATCCAGTAATGCCGAGCCAAACAGTCCTTGTTCGCGCACTTCAATGGCGGGCACAAATTGTCCGACTAACCTGCTGATGGCGTATTTCCGTTGATTCTCGCAACCGGAAAACAATTGCTCGGTATACCACTGAGGGTTCTCGGAGAGTGGTCCCGTAGCCGGAAGCTGGGCAATCACATCGTGCTGCCACTGCCTTTCGGTTAACAACTGCAACGCTATCGCATCTTCGAGATCGTGAATGCCATAAGAAATGTCGTCAGCCAGCTCCATGATTGAGGTATCGAATGCTTTGTATTGGGAACGGCCGTTTTGCACTTGGCAAAAACGCTCACGGTCTTTAGCGGCAAACGGCTCAAGGATCCACGCTAAAATATCCTCTTCGTCGTCGTGAATACACTTCGGCGGTTTATAGGCGTCTAAATTTACCGTACTGGCGCAAGGCTCTGGCTGTTTAGCCACCTGCCGATGTAATACCGGATATTTAAGTAGACCCAACAAGGTTCGACGGGTTAGATCTAAGCCGTGATTTTGTGAATATTCGCCAAGACGCGCAGCAATACGCAAGGTTTGGCCATTGCCTTCAAAGCCTCCGTGGCGGTGCATAAAATAATTCAGCGCGGCCTCGCCTCCATGCCCAAACGGCGGATGACCGATGTCGTGCGCTAGGCAGATAGCTTCTATTTGAAAGAACGACGGCAGCGCCTGAGTTATTGCGCTGCTTTGCTGATATTTATCGCGCAACGCCTCGCTAATGCCCGAGCCAATTTGGGCTACTTCCAGGGTATGGGTTAAACGCGTTCTATAAAAGTCGTTTTCGCCAACGCTCAGCACCTGCGTCTTTGATTGCAAGCGCCTAAAGGCCGCCGAGTGAATCAGCCGCGCCCGATCCCGCTGCGCGGGGCTGTCGGACGTATCGGCATTGAAAGCTGAGGAAGATTGTGAACGGCGTTGCTGCATAATGTAAAAGGCGTGAAGCTGATTAAAAATGTTAGTCCCAATCTACCAGCTTCACCGCTGGGCTGCCATCCACTTAGCACAACGCGATTACACTTTACCGTCTTTATTCTCCTGAAGCGTCATTGAGGGAGTAAAACTGAGTTCATTGCTTTGCACTTTTGGGTTGCTCTTTAGTGCTGCGATCACTCTATCGTGCCACTTTCGTGGATGACTTTCGGATAAGCTTATGAGCACTGAATTCGGTGTATTCGGGTTGCTGGCTAATATCAGTCGGGTCGACATAGCGGTATTTTCGGTAAACAATGCTTGTAATACATCTGCCGGTGTATTCGGATTTTTCGCTAGGCGATTCTGTAACTCGTAGCCAACATTCAAATGCGACTGCGCGAGTTCCCGCAAACGCTCCGTTGGTGTATCGGGGTTCGCCGCATCTAGCAACGCGGTATTAATTTGCAGCGTATCGACCGTTGTTTTAACGCTGAACCCTACCAGTGCTAATGCAACAACAGTAAAGGCCGCAGCGACCCAGCTGTAATGGTTCTGCCAAGTCCTTACGGCCAGATAGATGGCGGCTGCCAGCAATACGCCGATAGCAATGCTAGAGATAAGCGAGTAAAGCGAAAATAAACCCATCTGAGGGTCAACAACCGTTTCCGAAAGCCGCCCTTCCAACACATATTTTATTAAGGCGACAATGCCACCAACGACCACAGCAATGCTCGCAACCCGCTTTTTAGACAGCGGTTTTGATACGTCCATATTATTTATCCCTATTTACGAAATGCTTCCACTGACATCAAGGTTAGCCATATTATGAGGATTATCAAGGGTAAATTAGTATGCGTTGTTATTTTGAGGCGCCAAGAACTGTTCAAATAGTAGGCACAAAAAAGCCCGCCTAACCGCGCAATGCTGTTCACTTAAGCGGAGCAGCATTGCGATTCACCGGATAGCGGGTTTTGGATAGTTTAACCGACCTTGGTCTTGATGGCCTCGGTCGGTTTTCTTTGAATAACATACCTAGGCTTCCTCT
>NZ_PIQH01000006.1 GCF_003987475.1 Idiomarina tyrosinivorans
TGAATCGCGTAGCGCGCGGCTGAGAGACATAAAAAAACTCCAGTGACAGTTACTATCACTGGAGTTTGACAGCTCCACTTGATCGGTCAATGGATCGCTAAATTATTTCTTAACTGATCAGCATTGCGCTGCTATAGCGGGCTTTTTTAAGGCTAAAACTTGTTTGGGTTTAGCTGACGAAGTCGATGCCTTTTTGGATATCGCCTTTCAGGCCTTCTAGCATGTCGTTCATGCATTGTTTTTCGAAGGCGCTGATTTCGCCGTACGGTAAGACTTCTTCTACACCGCCTTTACCTAAACGTACCGGCTGTGCGAAGAATTCTGCGTGTTCGCTACCGCCGTCGACATAGGTGCATTCAACCACTGATTGGCCTTCTAAGGCTTTAACCAACGACAAGCAGAAGCGTGCCGCTGCTTGCCCCATCGACAAGGTTGCAGAACCGCCACCGGCTTTTGCTTCAACCACTTCTGTACCGGCGTTTTGAATGCGGTGTGTTAATGCTTTGATTTCTTCATCAGTGAAGCTTACCCCTTCCACTTGCGACAACAATGGCAAGATAGTTGTACCACTGTGGCCACCGATCACTGGCACGGTGACATTCGCTGGGTTTAAACCGCGCAATTCAGCAACAAACGCTTCTGAACGGATAACGTCTAGCGTCGTCACACCGAACAATTTGTTTTTGTTGTAACAACCACGTTGCTTCAATACTTCGCGCGCGATTGGCACGGTCGTGTTCACTGGGTTAGTGATAATACCGATGCAGGCGTCTGGGCAGTTATCGGCGATGCCTTCAACCAGGTTCTTCACGATACCTGCGTTCATGTTAAACAAGTCTGAACGATCCATACCCGGTTTACGTGGTACACCTGCAGGGATTAGAACGATATCGCTACCGACCAATGCCGAAGCTAAATCGTCTTTACCGAAGCCCTGTACCTTAACGTCGGTTGGGATGTGGCTTAAATCGACTGCAACACCCGGGACAACTGGGGCAACGTCGTACAACGATAACTCAGAACCTGCCGGTAATTGAGTTTTCAACAACAATGATAATGCTTGGCCAATACCGCCAGCAGCTCCTAGAACGGCAACTTTCATTTCAGACTCCGTTATGCTTCTAAATGTGCCGAAACTTTACTCTAATCCCCCTAAAAATACAACTTGCACGGGCATTAGCCAATCGTCGAATTGGCAACAAAAATGCGCTAGACTAGCGCAGAATCGAATATGACGGTGAATCACTCCATTACCTGTAGGGACGGCTCGGCACATGCCAACAACTAAGCAAGATGCGCTTGTTGACGCATTTAAAGCATTATTAAAAGAAGAACGGTTTGGTTCGCAGTCGGCTATCGTGAATGCCTTAAACCAACAAGGCTTTGATAATATTAGCCAATCGAAAGTATCGCGGATGCTGAGCAAGTTTGGCGCGGTACGCACACGCAACGCGAAGCAGGAAATGGTGTACTGCTTGCCGCCCGAGTTGGGTATTCCTTCTACTCAAGCACCACTGAGCCAACTGGTGTTAGATATTCAACACAACGACGTGATGGTGATCATTCGCACGAGCCCAGGAGCCGCGCAATTGATCGCTAGATTGCTAGATTCGGTGGGTAAAAAAGAGGGAGTGTTGGGAACCATTGCCGGTGACGACACCATTTTTATCGCACCGCTTAAGGTCGCGGACATTGATTTTACCCTGCAAAAAGTTCGCGAGTTGTTTAAAAAGCGTGGTGTGTCGCACTAAGCCGTCTGGCTTTCTGAGTCTGTCGCCGGTTGACCATGTTTCAGTAAAAAGGTCGGCGAAGGGATAAAAAAGCTGGCGTTGGTGACTGCTTGGGTAAAATCCAGTAGCGGATCGTAATCGCCCTGGCTGTCGGCGTAGTAACGGCGCTTCAGCCACTCCACCACTTTTTTCGGCTGGTTGCTGCAATACATTGCCAGCAGACCCTGTTCACGCAGATCACCCCACGGCATGTTTTGCCGCAACAGCGGAATAGGTTGTTCATTTTGGTCCAATAAGCGCGTTTTCGAGGCATGGGTCACACTCTCGATTTCCGCCTCAGACAAACGCTCACCCGAGACTTTCTCCCGCCCCATCAACTGTTCTTGACGTTGCGGACCAATATGTTCCCACCGGCGCAGGTCATGGCGGAACTTCTGCAACAACAAATAACTGCCAGCCGCAAACGCTGGCTCTTCGCTGGCGTTCACTAACGCAACTTCGCGTTTACGCAGGCCACGCGGATTGTCTGGCGCATCGATAAAACCTAACAGATCACGGCCGTCTAAATAACGGAAGGTGCGGATTTGCTCAACAATCTCGATATCGTGTCCAAACCATTCTATGAGGGCTCTTGCCGCAAGAAAGTTGGCATCAAAGCGGTCTGAGCGAATGTGTAACAGAATATCGAAGGGTTGCCGTGGCGCTTCGCGGTCGTCGTCACGCAGTTCTGGAAATGCTTGTAGGTACAGCGGGCGCTGCTCTGGGTAGACGATATCCCAATAGTCACTGCCGATCGCGACAAAGCCATTAAGCATGGCCTCGGAAAAACGTTCGTCCAGTTCGTCGAGGATGATCGGCATTCTACCGAGTTTTCGCCGTAGTCCATCGACATCGTCGGTCATAACATTGCACAACAACGTAAGCCCGTGTAGGTTTGGCTCAGCACACACGCCAGTTTGCGCCTTTTGCAAATCGCATCTCCATTTGTACATTGCGTAGCAAACAATGCATCATACAATGATGTTATGACTAACGGAACCTCAAGGAAATACTATGCGCCATTTGATGGTTTTACTGTGCCTTGCTGCACCTCTCAGCATGGTGGGTTGTGCCAGCACAACAAGCCAAGATTCATCTGCGAAAGCAACCACACAGCAGTCGCTAGACAGCCAATTTAGCCAACTTGCCGACCGCATTTGGGACGGACTGAGCGAGAGCGACCCGCGTGCACTTCCCGATATGTCAGCGGCGACGTTGGAACAGACATTTCAGCGCAATCAGGCGTGGTTGAATAAACTCGACAGTATCGATACCACCAAGCTGAGCCAACAGAACCAAATGAATTACGCGATGATTCGTTACGCGTTGGCCGATGCGGTTGACCGTTATCGTTTTCATGACCACTACATGCCATTAACTTCAGAGGGCGGTTTTCATACCGAGTTGGCATTTATGCCAAGCTCAACGGCCTTTCATAAGCGCCAAGACTATGAGGACTACCTGGCTAAGCTACAAACCATTCCACGTTATATGGAACAACAAACCGCGTGGTTAAAAAAGGGCATTGAAGAAGGTTTTACCCAGCCAGCGGCAGCAATGAAAGGCTTTGAAGAAAGTATTGCCGCTTATATTGTGCAACGCCCACAAGATAGCGTGTTTTACGACCCCTTCGAAAAACGCCCTGACAGCATTAACCCAGTAGACTGGGCCTTACTGCAAGAACAGGCCGCCGATATCATTGATAACCAAGTGATGCCGGCTTATGACGACTATTTTACCTTTATGGTTACCGAATATTTGCCAAACTGCCGCGACAGCATTGGTGCCAGTGAGTTACCTAACGGAAGCGCTTGGTACAATAACCGCATCATGCATTACACCACATTGGATTTAAGCGCCGAACAAATCCACCAAATTGGTCTGCAAGAAGTGGCACGCATCCGTGCAGAAATGGATACCATTATTGAAAAACTGGATTTCAAAGGCAGCTTTGCTGATTTCGTTAATTTCTTGCGAACCGATAAACGTTTCTACCCACAAAGCGCTGATGAATTGATGCGCACGGCAACCTACATTGCCAAAAAAATGGACGGTAAGCTATTGACCCTGTTCAATAAATTACCGCGCAAACCGTATGGTGTGGAGCCGGTTCCGGCAGAAATCGCACCGAAATACACTACTGGCCGTTATAAAGATCCTACCCGCGCTGATGAGCCCGGCATGTATTGGGTGAATACCTACGCGTTAGATCGCCGGCCGCTATACCAAATGGAAGCATTGACCTTCCACGAGGCAGTGCCCGGGCACCATATACAAGTATCACTCGCGCTAGAAATGGATGACCTACCCGCTTACCGGCAGAACACCTATATTTCGGCCTTCGGTGAAGGTTGGGGTCTGTATGCCGAGTACCTAGGTTTAGAGGCCGGATTCTACCAAGACCCGTACAGCAACTTCGGGCGGTTAAGCTATGAAATGTGGCGCGCCGCAAGGCTAGTGGTAGATACCGGTATGCATGCTATGGGCTGGAGCCGCCAACAAGCCATCGATTACATGGCAGAAAATACCGCATTATCACTGCACAATTGCACCACAGAAATCGATCGCTATATCACCTGGCCAGCGCAAGCACTGTCTTACAAACTCGGCGAACTCACCATTAAACGCTTGCGTAACGAAGCCGAGGAAGCGCTCGGCGAAGACTTTGATGTGCGTGATTTCCACGACGCAGTGCTAGAAAACGGCAGTATTCCACTGCAAATGCTCGAGCAACACATCCGCCAGTGGATCGCAAAGCAAAAATCCGCGTAGCGGCATCGTAACTCGGTAGCGCACTCGTCCCGCCAAGGCCGCTAATTCTTTACTGCGGCCGGGGCTTGGGCTCGCGGCAGGCTCGGGATTGGTTGCTCTCTACCACGGCGATTAGCTTGGGTGGGTCGGCATCGTGAGGGGCTGGAGGGCGCTTGATGTGTAGGCGCTTGGTAGAGTCATTGCACGGCACCCCGCCGGTTCACGAAGCTGGGGAAAAAGCCGCTCAAGCTCATCCATGAGGCGCTTAGTCTCCGGCCGTCCATGGCCGGAGATACTTTTTCCCCAGCTTCGCGCCCCAACGTTGTGCGTTAAATGTAGGAGAAGTCGCGCCTACACCCCAAGCTTAGGGCTACGGAGAAGCGATGCCGATACAACACCGAGCGCGCCGTGGCAGAGAACAACCAACCCCAAACAGGCTGTCTGAAGCTAATAGATAGAAGCGAGTAGATAAAGGCGGATACTTCTTTACTGCGGCTTTCCTCGATGGTGGGCGGCATCGCTTCTCCGCACCTATTTGACTCGGGGTGTGGGCGCGTTTACCTCGATATTGATTGGCGTCTCGTTGGGGCGCGGGGGCTCCGGTAAAAAGCATCTCTGGCCAGGGAGGGCCAGAGACTGAGCGGCCATGGATGGCTCGAGCGTCTTTTTACCGGAGGCACCGTGAACCGACGGGACGCTAAGCACTCACCACCCTAGCGCCCACACCCCGAGCCTTCCCCCAACCCTGACGATGCCGCGAACCCAAGTTAACCGCCGCAGTAAAGAATTGGCAGGCACAAAAAAGCCCGCGGCTGCGGGCTTTTTGCTTAGTGCTTACGCTTAAGCAACGTTAATGGTAGGAATGATATTTTCCTTCGCCGCTTTTTCGGCGTTGCGGAATTCTTCCATGCGGTCAAAGTTCAAGTATTGGTAAACTTCGCCTGCCATTGCATTGATATCGCTTGCGTATTGTAAGTACTCTTCTGGTGTCGGCAAGCGACCCACAATTGCACCTACTGCGGCTAATTCAGCCGAGGTTAAGTAAACATTCGCGCCGTCACCGAGACGGTTTGGGAAGTTACGGGTAGACGTCGACAATACCGTGGCGCCGGCTTCTACTCGTGCTTGGTTACCCATGCACAATGAACAACCTGGCATTTCGGTACGCACGCCATTGCGGCTGTAGATATCGTAATAGCCTTCGCTTTCTAATTGCGCTTTATCCATTTTGGTCGGCGGCGCAATCCACAAGCGGGTATTCAATGGGTCGCTGTTCTTCTCCAGCAACTTACCTGCGGCACGGAAGTGACCGATGTTGGTCATGCACGAACCGATGAAGACTTCGTCAACTTTATCGCCAGCAACTTCGCTCAAGAATTTGGCGTCGTCTGGATCGTTCGGGCAACAAACGATTGGCTCTTTGATATCGTTCAAGTCGATCTCGATAACCGCTGCGTATTCCGCGTCTTTATCGGCACGGGTTAACTGCGGGTTCTCTAACCACTCTTCCATCTTCCGTGCACGGCGCTCAAGTGTGCGCGCATCGCCATAACCTTCGTTGATCATCCAACGTAGCATGGTGATGTTAGAGCGTAGGTATTCGGCCACTGATTGTTCTGACAAATCAATGGTACAGCCCGCTGCTGAACGTTCTGCTGATGCATCTGACAGTTCGAATGCTTGCTCTACGGTTAAGTGGTTCAAACCTTCGATTTCAAGAATACGGCCAGAGAAGATATTCTTCTTACCGCGTTTCTCAACGGTTAATAGGCCCTCTTTTATGGCAAATGCAGGGATTGCATGAACCAAGTCGCGCAGCGTGATGCCTGGCTGCATTTCGCCTTTAAAGCGTACCAATACAGACTCTGGCATATCCAATGGCATCACCCCTGTTGCCGCCGCAAACGCGACTAAACCCGAACCGGCTGGGAATGAGATACCTAATGGGAAACGCGTGTGTGAGTCACCACCTGTACCGACGGTGTCTGGCAACAACATACGGTTCAACCAGCTGTGGATGATACCGTCACCTGGACGCAACGATACACCACCACGGTTCATAATGAAGTCTGGCAAGGTGTGTTGGGTTTCAACGTCTACCGGTTTTGGATACGCCGCGGTGTGGCAGAATGACTGCATCACTAAGTCTGAGTTAAAGCCCAGGCAAGCCAAGTCTTTCAACTCGTCACGGGTCATTGGCCCGGTGGTGTCTTGTGAGCCTACGGTCGTCATTTTCGGTTCACAGTATGTGCCTGGACGAACGCCTTCCATACCACAGGCTTTACCCACCAATTTCTGCGCTAAAGAATAGCCTGCGCCTGAGTCTGCGGGCTGCTCAGGTTTCAAAAACAGCTCAGAAGCTCCTAAACCTAAGCACTCACGTGCTTTTTCAGTTAACCCACGGCCGATAATCAGATTGATACGGCCACCGGCGCGCACTTCATCTAAGATCACACGAGAGGCGTAGTCGTATTCTGCGATCACTTCGCCTGCTTCGTTTTCAATTTTACCTTGATACGGGTAAATGGTGATCACATCACCCATGTTCATTTTTTCAACGTCGGCTTCGAACACCAACGCACCAGCGTCTTTCATGGTGTTGAAGAAAATTGGCGCAACTTTAGAGCCAATGCAGATACCGCCTGCACGTTTGTTTGGTGTACCTGGCATATCTTCACCGATGTACCATAGTACCGAGTTAGTCGCCGATTTACGCGACGAGCCAGTACCGACAACGTCACCAACAAACGCCACAGGATGGCCTTTTTGCTTCAGTTCGTCGATCTGTTTTGCCGCATCGGTCACGCCTTCACGCGGCATTTTGTACATGGCTTTGGCGTGCAAAGGAATGTCTGGACGTGACCAAGCGTCAGGCGCTGGAGACAGGTCATCGGTGTTGGTTTCACCGGTCACTTTAAACACGGATGCTTTGATTTGTTCTGGCATCTTGTCACGGCCAGTGAACCACTCGCCTTCGGCCCAAGATTCGATGACTTCTTTTGCCAGCTCATTGCCAGCTTTCATCTTCTCTTCCACATCGTGGAAAGCATCGAACATCAAAATAGTGTGCTTTAATTCTTCAGCCGCCAAACGGCTAAGTTCTGCGTCGTCTAATAACGCCACTAGGGTTTCGATATTATAGCCGCCGTGCATATTGCCCAACAATTTTACGGCGTGCTCTTTTGAGATAACCGGGGAGTTTACTTCGCCTTTTACAATAGCGCTTAAAAAGCCTGCTTTCACATAGGCCGCTTCGTCTACACCCGGCGGTACACGCTCTGCTAACAACTCAACCAAAAACGCTTCTTCACCCGCAGGTGGATTTTTTAGAAGCTCAACCAGATCGGCCACTTGTTCTGCTGTTAGTGGCTTTGGTGGGATACCTTCTGCGGCACGCTCTTCTACGTGCTGGCGATACTCTTTAAGCACTCTCACTACCTCTTCGTTAAGGACGAAAAAATTTACGCGCAATTATAGGGGGTTTTCCGTGAAATTCCTATGACAGTCACGGCTTCAGAGGGCTATATCTGGCATAAGTGTGATGAATGGTAGCAGCGACATACTTGGTTACAACTGAATGTTCGCCAACACAACCTTTTCTATTTTGCTGACGACTAAACTAATGAACGGGCAAACGAGGGAGGGCCTCATCATGAAACGCCTAATTATTGCAGTAGCCATGTTGTGTAGCTTTAGTGCTCTCGCTGAAGTACCTTCAGCAGAGAACATGCCGCACTATTTAGTCACCGCCAATAGCGCACATTATCAAGATACGATTCGCGGTTCCATCAAGCTGATGCAACGGCAAACCTATCAACAGTTGTTGGTCAATAACCAGCAAATGAATCGCCAACATTTAGAAGCCACTGCTAACGCAGTTGCCGCGCAATTAGGATACGCGTATGAAACCAATGCTGTTGCGCATTTCCACGCGCCGTAAAAGCAAAACTAAGCGGTTATGGCTGACTGTTTGAATGCCTAATACCATTGCGTGTTAGGCATTCAATTTTTTCTCCTCATTTGCCGGGTAAATAATCCTGCCAAATTATAGAGGCGGCAGGACCTAGGGTTTGGTTGGCTGAGCGAATTAGGTGCACCGCTAAATCCACTCGCTGAATAAATCCGGGTATAACAATTTCTTCTAGCACTCCTTCATCCAGAGCATCGGCAATCAGTGGTCTTGGGATGACCCCCCAACCCATACCGGCTAGCAATAATTCCTTTTGCGACGCGATATCATTAACGCGAATACGCCGCTGATTTGGCAATTTAAGAATCGTATCTAAATCAATCCCGATGGCTAAGTTTTGCGGTACCAGCATCGGCAATTCCAGTAACTGTTGGCGGGTACTCGGTTTATCGTATTCTCGGTACAATTGCGGCGTCAGTGCCACCACTAAAGAAAATGGCGATATCGTCAGCGTTTCAAAATCACCATATTGGCGAAATAATGGCATCCATGGGCTAATAGCAAGATCTGCCGACCCTTCAGCAATCCGCTGTAATGCGCGTAACTGAGACTCACCTTCAATGCGTACTTCGGTGGCCGGAAATTGTTGCTGAATTTTGCGCACATGCGGCAACCACAGTTGTGCGTCACAGGTATGGTCATAGCACAGGGTTATCGACGGCTCCGCGCCAAACCGTAGCTGTTCACTTAAACTGGCTAAGCGTTGATGCTGACGAATGACTTCTTGAGCTTGGCGCAAATAATGGCTGCCCCGTTCCGTCAGCATTAAACGGTAGGCACCACGTTCGAACAACGCAAAACCCGCCTCTTGCTCAAGCTTCTTTAATGCCATGCTGGTTGCAGATTGGGTGCGATGCAATGATTCCGCAGCGCGCTGCAAACTTCCGAGTTCAGCAACGGCCGCAAACATTTTCAAATGGGTGATATTCATTCAGCTTTTCTTAACTAGTGTTAAATTTATTTTCAATATAACTGTACATCATTGTGGTCTACACTACACCGTATTATTTGCTACTCGTTGCTAAACCAAAGGCCGACTATGCCACTTACCACTCGTACCCTTTCCCTGCTGAGTGTTATCGCGCTCAGCGTTTTATTAACGGCTTGCTCTGAACCGGCGCCAGTAGCCGAAGATAACGCCGTACCCGCTCGTCCGGTAAAATGGATAACTGTCGCTGACCCAGCGGGTAAAAAACTGCGCCAGTTTCCGGCCGTGCTTGAGGCGTCAGAAGTGGCGCAGCTAACCTTCCGAGTATCGGGCGAACTTAAACAGCTTCCGGTTCACGCGGGTTCACATGTGAAGCAAGGCGAACTGGTGGCAAAGCTCGACCCTACCGATTACCAACTGGTAGTCGACCAAGCAAAAGCGCGGTATCAGCTCGCCTCATCGCAATACCAGCGGAGCAAAAATTTGGTCGCCCAAGGGCTTATGTCTGAGGCGCAATTTGATGAGGTGTCTTCACAATTAGCCGTGGCCAAGTCGAACTACGAAACGGCCCAAGCGAATTTACGCTACAGCGAGTTGCGAGCACCTTTTAGCGGCACTATTGCACACCTATACGTGGAGAATTACGAGAACATTCAGGCCAAGCAGCCTATCGCAACGCTGCAAATTAGCGACGCCATTGACGTGAGCATTCAAGTGCCTGAAAACTTGTTCGCCAAAGTCAGTCGTCAACCTGACTATCAACCTGTTGTCATTTTCGATGCCGCTCCCGACCAACATTTTTCGGCGTCCTTGAAAGAATGGGATACCCAAGCCGACCCGGCAACGAACACCTACAAGGTTGTACTTACCATGGCTAAACCGGAGAACCTCAATGTTTTACCGGGAATGTCAGCGACCGTGGTGGTCGATCTTCGAGAAATCATTCAGCACAGTGATCAAGCGATCGTCATTCCTGCATCAGCGGTGTTTTCGCCCACCGATGGCGGCAAGCGTTATGTATGGCGTGTCACTGCTAACAATACCGTTGATAAAGTGGCCGTTGAAGTGGGTCCAATGACCAACGAAGGCATCGAGATTCGCGCTGGGTTGAATCCCGGCGATAAGGTGGTGATTGCTGGGGTACACCAACTACAAAACGGACAACAGGTTCGTGAATGGACCCGTGAGCGGGGGCTGTAATGAATATTGCTGAATACAGTATCCGGCGCAAAACCAGTAGCTGGTTGCTACTGTTTATTTTACTCATTGGCGGAGTGGTATCGTTACTGCAACTGGGTCGCTTGGAAGACCCCCACTTTACCTTAAAAAAAGCAATGGTCATCACCCAGTACCCTGGCGCCTCCTCACAACAGGTCGAAGAGGAAGTGACCTATCGTTTGGAAAACGCGATCCAAAGTCTTAGCTACGTGGACCATATTACGTCGATTTCTAAACCGGGTCTGTCACAGATTACGGTAGAGATGAAAAGTATCTATCGCGCCGATGATCTGGCACAAATTTGGGACGAATTACGACGTAAAATTCATGATGCGCAAGGCATGTTACCTCCCGGGGTCGGCACGCCTATCGTCAAAGACGATTTCGCCGATGTTTATGGCGTGCTAATGGCCATTACCGGCGATGGTTACGAATACCAAGATATTGCCGACTACGCCGATTACTTACGCCGTGAATTAGTGTTGATCGATGGGGTTGGCAAGGTCACCCTGTCGGGCGAACAGCAAGAGCAAGTGATGGTGGAAGTGTCCCGCAGTCAGTTGGCAAACGTAGGAATTCCACCAGCGCGCATTGCCCAACTACTGACTACCCAAAATGCGGTCGCCGATGCAGGCAGGGTCATGGTCGATAAAGAAGCCATGCGCTTCGCCACCAGTGGCGAATTTACCAGTGTCGATGAGCTGGCTAACCTCGTTATCAGTAACCCTGGAGCCGAAGAGCGTATTTACTTGCGCGATGTTGCGCATATCTATCGTGACTACGGCGAAATTCCGCAACATTTAGTGCGCTTTGATGGCGAGCAATCTATTTGGTTGGGGCTGTCCTTTGCTAACGATGTGAATGTGGTGGAAGTGGGTGAACGTATCAAGCAACGTTTGCAACAGCTAGATTACGCACGTCCAGCCGGTATGACCCTGCATGCGATTTATGACCAACCCAAAGAAGTCGCAAATTCTGTACAAGGCTTTTTGCTCAACCTGTTAGAAGCTGTCGCCATCGTCATTCTGGCGCTGCTACTCACTATGGGCTTTCGCAGCGGCGTACTGATTGGGGTAGTGCTGTTGCTCACCGTACTCGGCACCTTTATTTTTATGCTGCTACAAGGAATAAACCTACAGCGAGTGTCACTCGGGGCGCTGATCATTGCCTTAGGGATGCTGGTTGATAATGCCATTGTTATCGCCGAAGGTATTGTTATGGGCATGCGCCAAGGCATGTCTAAACTACAAGCTGCGGTGAATGTCACCCGCCAAAACCAGTGGCCGTTACTGGGTGCGACAATCATCGCTATTATTGCCTTCGCTCCGATAGGCCTCTCTAAAGATGCCACCGGTGAATTTGCGGGAAGCCTGTTTTGGGTATTATTAATCTCGTTATTATTGAGCTGGTTCACCGCACTCACACTCACGCCATTTTTGGCTGACCGGCTGTTCTCCAATAAAGATATTGCGGAACAACAGAATAACGACAGCGAAAGCTTGTACGCACACCCGATTTATCGGCGTTACCGGCAGCTGCTAACCTGGTGCGTGAGTCATCGTGCCATCGCTATCGGCAGCATGCTGGGGCTACTGGTAGTGGCAGTGCTTGGCTTTAGCCAAGTGAAACAGTCGTTCTTTCCGCCGTCGACCACGCCACTATTTTATGTCGATATGTGGTACCCACAAGGTACCGATATTCGAGCGACCAGCGAGGATGTTAAACGCGCCGAGCAGTTTATGAAGGCGCAACCAGAAGTGGAAAATGTATCCACCACTATCGGCCAAGGGGCTCCTCGCTTTACCCTCACTTATTTAGTGGAAAAGCAGTACGAGAGTTATGCGCAGCTGATCGTTCGAGCGCAGTCGACCGAACAATTGGAACAACTTTTACCCCGGGTGCGCAGTTACATTGCGCAAGAGCACCCAGATGTTGAGGATAAACTGATTCGCTTGGAGATAGGTCCTGCCACACCGGCGAAGATTGAAGCTCGCTTTAGTGGTCCTGACCCCAAAGTACTTCGAGAACTTAGCGGCAAAGCGCAGGATATTCTGCGTGCAGATGGCGGCGCGGTAAATATTCGAGATGACTGGCGCCAACGTACAAAAGTGCTAAGACCCATTTTCCACGAAGCGGCAGCTCGCAAGCTGGGTATTACCAAGGAAGATGTTAACAACCTGCTACTTACCAACTTTGTTGGTCGCACCGTGGGGATCTACCGCGATGGCACTGATTTGCTGCCGATTTTGATACGGCCGCCCGCGCAAGAACGCGCTGATTTAGATAACTGGCAAGATTTACAGGTTTACAGTTCAGTACTGCAAGATTTCGTGCCGCTATCGCAAGTAGTGAAACGCATAGAAGTGGATTGGGAAAACCCGCTGATTATGCGCCGAGATCGTAAACGTACGCTTACCGTAATGGCAGACCACGATATATTGACCGATGAAACCGCCGCGCAAGTATTCAACCGAGTCCGACCAAAGTTGGAGGCTATACCACTGCCAATAGGGTACCAATTAACTTGGGGCGGCGAGCACGAAGCGTCAGCAAAAGCAAAAAAGGCCCTATTTGGCGCGTTACCGCTCGGCTTTTTAGCGATGTTTATTATTACTGTGCTGCTGTTTAATAGCTTGCGCCTCGCCGGTGTACTTTGGACCACCGTGCCGCTATCCATCATCGGTGTGACGCTCGGTCTGCTGGTTCTCGATAAGCCTTTTGGCTTTATGGCACTATTAGGCTTCCTGAGTTTGTCGGGCATGCTGATCAAGAATGGCGTGGTGCTGCTAGAACAAGTTAACGTTGAGCTCAGCCAAGGCAAAGCTGCTTACCAAGCACTGATCGACGCCTCGGTGAGTCGGGTAAGGCCCGTCAGCATGGCAGCCATCACCACTATTTTAGGGATGCTACCACTGCTATTCGATGACTTCTTCGCTAGCATGGCAGTGGTCATTATGTTTGGCCTAGGCTTCGCCACCATACTAACCCTGTTCGTCGTGCCAGTGATGTACGCCATCGTTCAACGCGTCAAGGCTTAACGGCTGCACTCAAGCGCATTCAATGCGCTTGAGTGACAACACCCTGTTAACGACGGCTTTTATGCCAAAGATAAAAGACCGCAGGTATTAAAAACATCGAAATCATTGGCGCAAGTAACATTCCCCCCAGCATCGGGGCAGCTATACGCTGCATGACTTCATTGCCAACACCACCGCCAAGCATAATGGGCAATAACCCGATCACAATGGTGAGTACCGTCATTGCCTTTGGTCGTACCCGTAACACCGCGCCAGACTCAATGGCTTGTAGTAATTGTTCTGACTGTTGGTTATGGCTTTGCCATGCCTTGTTTAGATACAACAACATCACTACACCAAATTCAGCCGCTACGCCCGCGAGCGCTATCATGCCGATAATCACCGCTAGCGATAACTTATACTGCAATAGGTAAATTAGCCACAAACTCCCAGACACCGCTAGCGGCAAGGTTAACAGCACTAACAAAGCCTGCGCCATGGAACGGAAGGTCATATACAGTAGCAACAATACTAATAGTAAAGTTAACGGGATAATTTCCGTAAGCTGTTGTTTGGTCTGCTGCAAACTACGGTATTGGCCAGTCCAACTCCAACTATAGCCTTGTGGCAACTGAATATTCTCAACCGTGGGCGTGACCGCGTCGATATATTCACTGACGGTCACTCCATCTTGAGGCTCAATATAGATCCAATTACTTAACCGGGCATTTTCGCTTTTCATCACCGCTGGACCATTCGTTAGCGTCACGGAGGCGACATCTCCCAGCGTCAACCAACGACCCGAAGCACTTACAATGCTCAGATTTTCAATAGCGTCGAGATAGTCCCTTTGTCCCCGCGGATAACGGATATTAATGGGAAACCGCTCATTTCCCTGAATCGAGATCGCAACGTTTTCGCCACCAATAGCATAGCGAATATAATCTTGTACCTGCTGCTGCGTCAGTCCGTATCGCGCGGCGTCCACAACTCGAGGCGTTATCTCAATGTAACGTCCAGCCGCCGGTCGTTCAGCAATCACCTCAGCACTGACTTCGGCATTATTCAGCGCTTCTTCGATAGTGGTACTGAGGTTTTGTAGCTGGTTAAAATCACTACCACTGACTTTAATTGCAAGCGGTGTTTTAACGCCCGTCGCGAGCATGTCGATACGCGTCTTTATTGGCATTACCCAGGCATTACTAATTCCTGGAACAGTCACCATGCTGTCTAATTCGGCAATCACATCATCAAGTGTTTTTCCCTCTGGCCAACGCGCTTTTGGTGCTAACGAGATCGTTGTTTCAATCATGGTCATGGGCGATGGATCCGTTGCTGTATCCGCTCGACCGATCTTGCCAAAAACTCGCTCTACTTGCGGGTGCTTACTAATAATTGCATCGACTTGCTGCAATAGTTCACCCGCTTCATCAACGCTGATCCCCGGCAATGTTGTTGGCATATACATTAGGTCGCCCTCATCAAGCGTGGGCATTAACTCATATTGCGTTTGTTGCCATGGGATCCACGCAGAAGCAGCAATGGCTAACGCGGCGACAATTGTCAGCTTTGGCCACCGCAACACCCAACGCAGTAGCGGTCGATACAGCCAAATTAACCCGCGGGTTAACAGGTTCTTGTCTTCACGTACGATGTTTCCGCGAATAAAATAACCACACAACACTGGAATGAGCGTGATCGAGAGTAGCGCTGCTGCGGCCATTGCCAACGTTTTGGTTAACGCCAGCGGTTCAAACAGTCTGCCTTGTTGCCCTTGCAACGCGAAAACGGGTAAAAAGCTTACCGTAATCACGATTAGCGAAAAGAATAACGAGGGTCCCACTTCAAGCGTTGCTTGAGCCGTTATTTGCCAACGGTTTTTACCGCGAGCCGGCTCACCGTTGGCTTGCTGAAAGTCTAACAAGTGTTTGTGGACGTTTTCGATGATCACAATGGCGGCATCGACCAAAGCCCCTATCGCAATCGCGATTCCCCCGAGACTCATGATATTTGCAGAGACGCCAAACAAATTCATGATACCAACAGCAAATAGCACAGAGAGAGGCAGACTAATCACAGCCACAAGAGCGGAGCGGAAGTGCCAAAGAAAAACCGTACACACCAACGCTACCAAAATGACTTCTTCTATAACCTTTTCGGTGAGATTATTAACCGAAGCTTTTATAAGGTTAGAACGATCATAGGTTGGCACTATTTCGACACCCGAAGGTAGTCCTTGCTTAAGCTGTTGCAGTTTTTCCTTCACCGCATTAATGGTGTCCAAGGCATTTGCACCGTAACGCATCACAATAATGCCACCCACCACTTCACCCGCACCATTTAAGTCAGCGACACCACGCCTTACCTGCGGACCGATACGAACCGTTGCCACGTCTTTCAGCTGGAGTATGCCGTTTTGCGCCGAGCGTTTGGGTAACGGAAGCTGTTCGAGATCATCTATCGATTGCAGATACCCTGTTCCTCGAACCATATATTCCGCTTCCGCCATCTGCACCACCGAGCCTCCAACTTCGGCATTTGCGGTTTGAATAGCTTGTTTAACGTCAATAAGCGTTAACCCAAACTCGCGCAATTTTTGCGGTTCTACAACCACTTGGTAGGTTTCAACCATGCCGCCCACTCTGGCGACCTCGGAAACTCCCTCTACAGTCTGTAGCTCTTGCTGCAAAAACCAATTTTGCAGTCGCGTTAGCTCACCTAAATCGTGATTACCGGTGCGGTCAACCAATGCGTACTGGTAAATCCAACCAACACCTGTCGCATCGGGTCCAAGACTAGGCTGCACAGACTCCGGCAGTTGCTGTTGCGCTTGCTGCAAGTATTCGAGCACTCGGCTACGTGCCCAGTAAGGATCGGTACCCTCTTCGAATATCACGTAGATATATGAGTCGCCGAAGAACGAATATCCTCTAACCGACTGAGTCTGCGGTACCGACAGCATTACGCTTGATAATGGATAAGTTACCTGCTGTTCGACTACACTCGGTGCTTGACCTGGATAGCTTGTTTTAACGATGACTTGAACGTCCGAGAGGTCAGGAATCGCATCGAGCTTCGTTTGCTGAAGGGCTTGGACTGATAAAACGGTTAAAAGTCCCACCACTACCAACACGACCGTTTTATTTTGCAGTGACGTATTAATCAGCCAACGGATCATTAGTTGCTCTCCATTGCCGCTGGAAGAGTAAACCCACGAAGTGTCGCTTCTGAGTCAATTAAGAATTGACCATTAGTAACAACGCGTTCACCCTGCGTCAGCCCAGAGTCAACAATAAATCGATCACCGTATCTATCCCCGAGAATGACCGCCCTTACCGTGAATTTCCCGTTCGCATCTTGAACCACCACTCGGTCAATGTTGGCTTCCCGTATTACACTGCTCACCGGTATCACCAGCACATTCTTTTGCTCCGGCAGTGCCACTCTCGCAGTCAGCCAGTCTCCCACTTTAAGCGTCTCAGGGAGCCGCTTCAGTACGGCTCGTGCCACTAACGTTTGGGTTCGTTGATCAAGTTGTGGATAGAGATAACTAATTGACGTTTTGCCAACTAGCCGCTCACCATAAGAGCCGGAGTAAAGCGTTACGGATTGACCAACCTTTACTTGGCTCGCGTGCTGAGTAGGAATATCCAACAAGACCCAAGGCCGCTCATAACCGCTGAGCGTCAGAACCCGCGTGCTCGGTTTAACATACATTCCCTCACGGACGTTTAAGTCAGTCAGATAACCAGCTTGGGGCGCAAAATAATCTATCTGATACTCGGATGTTCCACGCTGTTGAAGCTTAGAAATTTGTTCGTCGGTCATCCCTAATAAGCGTAACCGTTGTTTACCACGCATTTTCATCATTCGCTGTTCTTCAGCGCCCTGGATACTCTGGAGATTCTGCAAAAGTTGGAGATAATCGTCTTGGGCAACGACCACGTCGGGGGCATAAATTCGGTATAGCTTATCGCCCTTATTCACCCAGTCCCCAGGGTTTTTGGTATAAAGCTTCTCAATCCATCCAGACGCGCGTGGATGAACACTCACCACTTCGCTCATATTCCAATTAACCTGAGCAGAGAGTGACAGAAACGGCTTCAAATCCATTCTTATAACCGTTGCAGTAGCAATATTTATCGCCTGTTGCTGCTCTTCGCTTAGTGAAAATGAGCGTTTCGCTGCTGGCTTGTTTACCGGTGACTGTTTAACGACCAAAGCCATTCCACAAATTGGACAGGTTCCTGGTTCATCACGAATGATGTGATGGTGCATAGGGCACATATACACTTTGCCCTGAGCCGCCTGTTGCGGATGAAAGGTAATTTGGATCGCTGTAAAGCCTGCCGAATAGGCAGGAGTAGCCAGTGCAAAGGTTAGCACGGCAAGAAACACTGCTCGCATGATAAACGCCTCAATAATGACAACTTAAAAATAAAACGTGATTAAGCGGTCAAACTTTTGGGCGGTCGAATAAGGACTTCCGAGAAGGTAATTGGATTGGCTTCGTTAACAAAAACCCGTTCGGTCGAAGCTGCAATACATGCCACCTTAGGATAGTGAAACAACGCCACCTGTGCTGAGCACTTTCCCTGACAATGTTGGCATTGCTCAGCTTTAGCATTTTCTTGGTTACAGTTTTGCTGTTCCTGCGAACCAAGTTGCTCCTGCATTTCACAGCAAGGCTTATGCTGCGCTTGGGTTACACCACTGTCAGCAGCCATAGAAGAAAACGCTGGTGGAGAAAAACTCCCCACCAGCATCATAATTAACGCCATTACAAATAATGAAATTCGCATGGCGTGCAGTTTACCAGATGTAGACGCGTTGGTCTTCTGGTACGTACATGTCGTCACCTGGTTTCACGTTAAACGCTTCGTAAAACGCCGGTACGTTAGTTACTGTGCCGTTTACGCGGAACTCTGCTGGAGAGTGTGGGTCGCTCATGACTTGCTCGCGAATTGCGTCTTCGCGGTATTTAGAGCGCCAAACTTGTGCCCAGCCAATGAAGACACGTTGGTCACCGGTAAAGCCATCCATGACTGGTGCTTCTTTACCGTCTAGCGACATTTTGTAGGCTTCATAGGCGATTGTTAGGCCTGCCAAGTCACCGATGTTCTCACCTAGAGTCAGCTTACCGTTGATGTTTAGTCCTTCAATCGGCTCATAGCTGCTGTATTGCTCTGCCAGTTCATTTGCACGCTTTTCAAAAGCGTTGCGATCTTCTTCTGTCCACCAGCTCTTCAGATTACCATCACCATCGTATTTCGAGCCTTGGTCATCAAAACCGTGTCCCATTTCGTGGCCGATAACGGCGCCGATACCACCGTAGTTAACTGCTGGTTCCGCATTCATATCAAAGAATGGCGGTTGCAAGATACCCGCTGGGAATACGATTTCGTTACGCACTGGGCTGTAGTAAGCGTTGATAGTTTGTGGTGTCATGCCCCACTCTTCTTCATCAACTGGCCCACCAATTTTGCCGATTTCTTCTTGGTAGTTGAACTCGGCGTAGGCTTTGTAGTTACCTACCAAGTCGTCTTTAGAAATGCTTAAGTCGCTGTAATCACGCCATTTGTTCGGGTAACCGATTTTTGGCGTGAATTTTTCCAGTTTCTCTAAGGCTTCCTGTTGCGTCTCTTCGCTCATCCAATCCAAGTTTTTGATCGATGCCGCATAAGCTTTACGCAAGTTCTCCACCAATGCTTCCATTTTCTGTTTAGCTTCTGGTGGGAAGTATTGCTTCACGTAGACTTGGCCAAGCACTTCGCCCAACACTGAGTTGGTCGCATTCACGCCACGCTTCCAACGCGGTTCTTGTTTTGGAACGCCACGCAAGGTTTTGCCATAGAATTCGAAACGGCGTTGACCAAAATCTTCGCTCAGCACGCTCGCGTATTCGTTGATCACACGGAAGGTCATATAGTCTTTCCATGCTTGCAAGTCGACGTCTTTATACAGTTTGCCTAGGTCTTCAAAGAATGAAGGCTGGCTAATAACCATTTCGTTAACGTTCGATAATGCGGCGGCTTCTTGCCATGCACCGAAATCAAAATCACCTAGCATTTCGGCAACTTCTGCAGCCGTTCTGCGGTTGTAGGTCTTTTCCGCATCACGACTTTCGACGCGTGACCATTGAATTTCTGCTAATTGCTTTTCAATGTCCATGACATTTTTTGCTGCCGCTTCAGGGTCTTCGTAACCCACTTTAGCCAGCATGTCTTGTACATACTTCACATACTCTTGACGGAACTTTTGGAACTTCTCGTCATCACTCAAATAGTAGTCACGATCGGGCATACCAAGGCCAGACTGTGAGGCGTACATGGTGTTAACTTCTGGGTTTTTCGCATCTGGGTAAACGTAAAAACCAAACGGGATGGTTACGCCAATACGGTATAGGTTTGCCATTTCAGCCGCCATACCCTCGTAGCTATCCACTTGTTGGATATCTGACAAGTCGCCTTTGATCGGGTCGTAACCTTTCTTATTTATGGTTTCTACATCCATGTACGCGTTATAAAAGTCGCCGACTTTCTGCTCGTTAGTGCCCATTTCAGGCGAACCGTTGGCGGACTTTTCAATGATGTCGCGCAGGCGCTTTTGGTTTTGTTGATACAAGTCATAGAATGCGCCAATGCTTGAGCGGTCCGCTGGAATTTCAGTGTTCTTCATCCACGTACCGTTAACGTACTGATAGAAGTCGTCCTGAGGGCGAACGCTGTGGTCGAAGTTTTCTAAAATAACCCCCGACTCTAGTGCTTGCTGTTGTTCAGCTTGTGCGGTTTTTGTGTTGTTTTGCTCGGCATTGTTCTGCGGTGAACAGGCGCCAAGTGCTAGCGCCATAGAGACACCCAGCGCAACTGCTGTGAGTTTTTTCATAACTAATACCTTGTTGTTCAAGTTTGTAGGTTTGACCCAATATATTATTTTTGTTGTAGCCGCAGGGCAAAAACAAGTTTGTAAACATTAGTTACAAACGGTTCACCACCGGAGGCATACGCAGTAATAGCCAAGCAAACAGCAACGCGAACAACGCGTAAACTGCACAGGTGATCAGCAATGCTAACGATGGCACGCCGTTCCATAACGCTCCGATGAGTGCCAGCGCCCCCACCATGGCATGGAAAAAGTTTCCGACGCATAGTGGGCGACCATAAATACCACCAATCAATTGCCCCTTGGCCAACCAGTTTCCATACCCCATGCCCACATAAACTGCCGCCAATACGGAGGTTAATTCCCGTGGGTAAGCGTCACGGTGAAATGCTGCCGCCACTTGCTCGGGCACAAAGAGCAATATTGCTCCTGCTGCCACCATCAGTACGGCACTTAACCCCATAATAAACCGCCCCGATCGTGTGGCCGCCATGACGACTCCCTGTGTTGCTCTTTACGAATATAGAAAATCAAGATTTACCATACGGTATAGCCGCATAAACCGCAATTATCGGACAAAAAAAACTGCCGCATCGGCGACCGATGCGGCAGTTTTGTCGATGAAATGGCGAGAAAGCTTACTTTTTCTTCTTCGCTTTCGGATTTGGCATATCGGTGATTGAACCTTCATGGATTTCTGCCGCCAAACCAACTGACTCATGCAAGGTTGGGTGCGCATGTACCGTCAAGGCGATATCTTCCGCATCGCAGCCCATTTCGATGGCCAGGCAAACTTCGCCCAGTAATTCACCGGCATTGGTTCCGACCATGGCACCGCCAATAATGCGATTGTTCTTGTCGAAAATCAGCTTGGTCATGCCTTGTTGCGCATTTGACGCAATTGCCCGACCCGAAGCAGACCACGGGAAGGTCACGGCATCATATTCAATGCCTTGCTCTTTCGCTTCTTTCTCGGTCACACCTGCCCAAGCCATTTCTGGGTCGGTGTACATGATTGAAGGAATCGTCTTCGGCTCGAAGAAGTGTTTCTTACCCGCAATAACTTCTGCTGCAACATGTGCTTCGTGAACCGCTTTGTGTGCCAACATCGGCTGACCCACTAAATCCCCAATAGCGAAGATGTGGTTCACGTTGGTGCGCATTTGGCTATCGACTTTGATGAAGCCACGTTCATCAACATTGACACCAGCCTTATCAGCATCTAGTTTGCCGCCGTTCGGGGTACGACCCACAGCCACCAACACTGCATCATATTTGACCGGCTTCTCAGGCGCATCTTTACCCTCAAAGGTCACATGGATAGCATCTTTCTTGGCTTCCACTTTTGCCGCTTTGGTGTTCAACATAACATTGTCGAATTTACCTTTGATTTGCTTCATAAAGTTTTTGATGATGTCTTTATCCGCTGGTGGAACCAGCTGATCGGTCATTTCGACAACATCTACTTTCGAACCTAGGGCACTGTATACCGTACCCATTTCTAGGCCGATAATACCGCCACCTAAAAGCAGCATACGTTTTGGAATTTCTTTCAACTCTAGTGCGTCAGTTGAATCCCAAATGCGCTCATCGTCGTGTGGTACAAACGGCAACTTCACCGGTTGTGAACCAGCGGCAATAATCGCATGTTCAAATTCGATCGTGGTTTCACCGTCATCACCTTCAACTTTCAGGGTGTTAGCGCCAGTGAATTTACCATAGCCGTTGACTACATTAACTTTGCGCATCTTCGACATTTGTCCAAGACCGCCTGTCAGTTGGCCAACCACTTTTTCTTTGTGCTTACGGATTTTGTCGAGGTCGATTTTAGGTTCGCCGAAGTCGATACCTTCGTCGCCTAGCACTTTCGCATCTTCAATATGCTTGGCCAAGTGCAACAACGCTTTCGACGGGATACACCCAACGTTCAAACAAACACCGCCAAGGGTGCTGTAACGTTCTACCAATACCGTATCCAAGCCCAAGTCAGCAGCACGGAATGCCGCCGAATAACCACCAGGACCTGCACCTAAGACTACGACTTGCGCTTTAATCGTCTTGCTCATGATCACCTCTGTTTCAGTCTCTGCTGTGCGAGCTCACAGCAGGATGTATCCAATGCGTAAAACGGCTTGTAACAATTGCGCGCTATTGTAGCGCGAAATTGTCGCTAAGTCCTGTTTACAGAATCAATTTCCGAATGTCGCCCATTACACTGCTCAAGTAACTGGTAAAGCGGGCGGCTAAGGCACCGTCAATAACTCGGTGGTCGTATGACAGTGATAACGGCAACATTAACTTCGGTTCAAAGTCTTTGCCGTTCCACTTCGGTTTCATTTCACTCTTCGATACGCCGAGAATGGCAACATCTGGGGCGTTGACAATCGGCGTAAACGCGATACCACCAATACCACCTAAGCTTGAAATTGAGAAACAGCCACCTTGCATGTCGGCCGCTTTTAACTTGCCGTCACGCGCTTTGCCACTGATCTCAACCAACTCTTCTGACAGTTCGTAGATGCCTTTCTTGTCGACATCACGAATAACCGGAACCACCAAGCCATTCCGGGTATCCACGGCTATACCGATATGAATGTATTTTTTCATAATCAGTGATTCGCCGCTTTCACTAAGCGAAGAATTGAAAACCGGGAATTCCTGCAGCGCTTTCGCACATGCCTTCATAATGAACACCAACGGGGTGATCTTGAAGCCTAGTTCTTTCTTCTTCGCCACTTCGTTTTCGGCTTTCCGGAACGCTTCTAGCTCAGTGATATCCGCCTCGTCAAACTGTGTGACGTGCGGAATGGTGACCCAGTTACGATGCAGGTTAGGTCCAGAAATTTTCTGAATTCGCGTGAGTGGTACTTCTTCCACTTCACCAAACTTACTGAAGTCGACAGCAGGACGGTCAATAACCTGCAAACCGCCGCCTCCGGTTTGACCGGCAGCGCCGGCAACCGCTTTTGGCCGTGACAGTTCATACTTCACATATTCCTGCACGTCTTCTTTGAGAATGCGGTTCTTCGGACCAGAACCTTTCACTTGCGACAGGTCGACGCCAAATTCACGAGCAACACGACGTACCGCCGGCGACGCGTGAATAAGCCCTTGTTTGCGGTCGTTGCGCTGGCTTGGATGGTCAGGCACTGGCGGTTCACGTTCGCTAGTGGGTCGTGAATCGCGCTTCGGATGTTCATCGTCACTGTCATCTTGCTGGCTAGCTTCACTTTGACTCGCTTCGCTAGATGGCGTGCTATCGTCGTCGGCCGCGTCGCCTTCACCTTCGCTGCTGACCACTTTAAGTTTCGCGATGACCGAGCCTTCGCTAACTTTGTCACCGGTGCTGACCAGCATTTCGACAATCTCACCGTCTTCGGGGCAAGGTACATCCATGGTCGCTTTATCAGTTTCTAGGGTGATCAGGCCATCTTCTTTGGCAACGCTGTCGCCCTTGCTAACTAATACTTCGATGATTTCCACGTCACTGGCGTCACCAATGTCAGGCACCGAGACTTCGATCACTTTTTCGCTACCACCAGACGCAGATTTACTTTGCGATTGCTGCGGTTTATCGTCTTCTTCCGCTTTTGCCTTGTCTTCCTGCTCGGCTGAGCCGTCTTTTTCTTCCGTCTCTTCAGATGAATTGTCTTCTGCGTCGTCCTTATCAGCGGCACTGTCCGCGGAATCATCCGCTGCTTTCACCATCGCTAATAAATCGCCTTCGCTGATGCTGTCGCCGACTTTTACTTTGATGCTATCGATAGTGCCAGCAAACGGCGCTGGAATATCCATCGAGGCTTTGTCACTCTCGACGGTGATCAGCGAGTCTTCTGCTTCTATGCTGTCACCTTCGCTGACCAACACCTCGATTATTTCGACCGATTCGCCACCGACGTCGGGGACTTTGACTTCTTTTAAATCTGCCATGTCAGGGTCTCCTTACGCGTGCAATGGGTTGATCTTGTCAACGTCGATGCCAAACGATTTAATCGCTTTGGCGACCACTTTCTTATCGATATCACCGGCCTTAGCTAATTCACTTAACGCAGCGACGACAATGTAATTGGCGTCCACCTCGAAGTGTTTACGCAAGTTCTCGCGGCTATCTGAGCGACCGAAGCCATCAGTACCCAACACTCGATATGAGGTTGGAACCCACGCTCGAACTTGGTCAGCGTAAAGTTTCTGGTAATCGGTTGCGGCAACCGCAGGACCTTTTGCCTTGCTCATTAACTCGGTGATGTACGCCGTTTTCTCTTTCTTCTCTGGGTGCAACATGTTCCAGCGTTCGACTTCCAGACCATCACGGGCCAGTTCGTTGAACGAGGTTACGCTGTATACGGTCGAATTGATGTCGTACTCTTCAGCAAGAATCTTCGCCGCTTCACGCACTTGCAACAAGATTGTTCCGCTACCCATTAACTGCACATCGGCTTTGGCTTTGTTCTTCGCCTTCACCTTGTCCAATGAGTACATTCCTTTCAGAATGCCTTCTTCACAGCCTTCAGGTAGTTCTGGTTGCTGATAGTTTTCGTTCATCACCGTCAAGTAATAGAACACGTTCTCTTGATCGCCGTACATGCGCTTCAAGCCGTCTTGTACAATGACCGCAATTTCGTAACCGTAGGTTGGGTCATAAGTAATACAGTTAGGCACAGTACCGAACAAAATATGGCTGTGGCCATCTTGGTGTTGCAGGCCTTCGCCATTTAGCGTTGTCCGCCCTGCAGTACCACCAATCAAGAAGCCTTTGGTCTGGCTATCACCGGCGGCCCAGACTAAATCACCAACCCGTTGGAAACCGAACATCGAATAATAGATGTAGAAAGGAATCATTGGTTCGTTGTTGAGTGAGTAGCTGGTACCCGCTGCCACGAACGATGCCATCGCACCCAATTCGTTGATGCCTTCTTGAATCACTTGGCCTTTTTTATCTTCGCGATAGTAAGCCACTTGGTCCGCATCTTGTGGGGTATATTTTTGTCCGTGGTGAGCGTAAATACCGACCTGTCGGAACAAGCCCTCCATCCCAAATGTACGCGCCTCATCCGGAATAATCGGCACAATCCGCTTACCGATTTGTTTATCCTTCAGCAATGCGGTTAAGATTCGAACAAACGCCATGGTGCTAGAAATTTCGCGGTCGCCTGAGCCTTTTAGTACCGCATCGAACGCTTTCAATGCGGGTAGCTCGAGCTCAACGTCGGCTTTCGCTCGGCGCACCGGCATATAGCCGCCTAACTTCTCGCGACGCTCGTTAAGATAGTTTAACTCGTCACTGTCTTTATCGAACTGGTAATACGGCAAATCTTCCAGCTCTTCATCTTTAAACGGAATGTTAAAACGGTCACGGAAGTGTTTAATGGCTTCCATATCCATTTTCTTCACCTGGTGAGCGACGTTTTTGCCCTCACCTGCGGCGCCCATGCCGTAACCTTTAACGGTTTTCGCTAGGATAACCTGTGGCCGGCCTTCGGTATTGACTGCTTTGTGGTAAGCCGCATACATTTTCACCGGGTCGTGACCACCACGGTTTAAACGCCAGATATCTTCGTCTGACAGGTTTGCCACCATTTCTTTGGTTTCTGGGTATTTGGCAAAGAAATGCTCGCGGGTGTATTTACCACCTTTGGCTTTAAAGTTTTGATAGTCACCGTCTACGGTTTCTTCCATCAACTGCGCCAACTTCCCTTCGGTGTCACGGTAAAGCAATGGATCCCAGTAGCGGCCCCAAATCACCTTAATCACTTCCCAGCCCGCGCCGCGGAAGGTGCCTTCGAGCTCTTGGATGATCTTGCCGTTACCGCGAACCGGACCATCCAAGCGTTGCAAGTTACAGTTGATAACAAAGGTTAAGTTATCTAATCCTTCACGTGCCGCAAGGTTGATCGCTCCCAAGCTTTCTGGCTCATCGGTTTCACCGTCGCCCATAAAGCAGTACACGCGCTGATTTGAGCAGTCTTTAATGCCACGGTCAGTCATGTATTTCAGGAAGCGCGCAAGGTAGATTGCTTGAATCGGGCCAAGACCCATAGACACCGTTGGGAATTGCCAGAAATCCGGCATCAATTTCGGGTGCGGATATGATGACAAGCCGTCACCTTGGGTTTCTTGGCGGAAGTTGTCTAACTGCTCTTGGCTCAAGCGTCCTTCGATAAAGGCACGCGCATAAATACCTGGCGATGCGTGGCCTTGAATAAAGAGGTAATCGCCGCCGTCTTTTTCGGTTGGTGCTTTGAAGAAGTGGTTAAAACCCACGTCGTACAGCATTGCCGATGAGGCGAAGCTAGAGATATGGCCGCCAAGCTCTAAGCCTTTCTTCGAAGCCCGCAACACCATCACTAATGCGTTCCAGCGAATCGCTGAACGAATCCGTGCTTCCATGCTCTGGTCGCCCGGCATGGTCGGTTCTTTACTGGCTGGGATGGTGTTTAAATAGGCGGTGGTTGGCTTATACGGTAAATAAGCCCCGTTGCGGCGCGCTGTATCAATCAGTTGTTCTAACAGATAATGGGCACGGTCTGGGCCTTCGGCCTCAAGTACCGCTTCGAGGGCATCTAGCCACTCTTGCGTTTCTTGTTGATCGATATCGTGCGTTGCTTGATCACTCATATCTATTCCTTTATTTCAGCTCAATTCAGGAACGTCGCAGTGAGCGTTGAATGCGAGATTGCTCTTGGCTCAATTGCAATAGTGCCTGTTCAATATAGGCTAAATGTTGGTGGCAGGCTTCGCGCGCCTGCTCCGGTTCACCGTCGACGATAGCTTTCACTATACGTTGGCGATGGGCATTTAGTTGTGTCAGGATGCCGTCATGACCCGCCAGCATCGCTAAATTTTGGTAAATATTTTCTGCCAGTAACTCTTGCATACCGCGCACCACGTGCAACAAGATCACATTATGTGACGCTTCGGCGATGCGAATGTAAAAGTCGACCAGCGCTTGCGCCTGCTTGTTGGCGTCGTATTGCTGGCTGGCAATAATGTTTTCTACACTTTCATGAATTCTAACGATATCCGCTTCTGTTCCGCGTAAAGCCGCATAAAACGAAGAGATACCCTCAAGGGCATGGCGAAACTCCAGCAAGTCAAATTGCGATTCTGGATGTTGCGCCAGTAATTCGAACAGTGGGTCAGAAAGCGTTGGCGAGAAGCCCTCAGTAACGTAGGTTCCGCCACCTTGTTTACGCTGAACTAGCCCTTTCGCCTCCAATTTCTGGATGGCTTCACGCAAAGATGGCCGCGACACATCAAACTGTGCCGCCAAATCGCGCTCTGAGGGTAACCGCTGTCCAGCTTGCAAACGGCCATCAACAATCATCGCCTCGAGTTGCTCGACGATAACATCTGACAGCTTGGTTTGCTTTACCCTTTCGTAGGCCATCCACCCTCTCGGTAAATTGGTCTTACCAAATGAAGTGGTTATTGTAGATCAGTTTACCCAACGCCCCCAAATTTTTTCTGGGTGGTACGATCAGTTCAGACAGTAAAGAAAACCTTGCGACTAGTGGCCAAACAGCGTCAAGATAGCGACCAGACACACCAATAACAGTAAATTACGCTTCAACAATTCAATCGCATGGGTTAGCCGCCCCGAGTGATTATCATCATCTTCATGCGGGTCCATCGCTGCTTCTGCAGTTTGCAACAATATCTCATGTCCACCGAGTTGCGGCTGAGTGATTAATCGCGTCCAAACACCCAGCGCTTGGCTGAAGTGTCCGACTAATAAGAGCCCAGCGGCCGTTGCTCGCGCTGGCACCCAATCTAACACCCACAACACGCGGCTCCAATTGAGTTGGAATTGGCTAGGATAGCGTGTGGCTAAAATCGCGGTTTCTCTGACGGTCGCGTATGACACTACACCGACGATGCCGAACAGCAAGTAGAAGATCACGACGGCGGCATAATGTTGATAATGCTGCCAAATCAACACGCTACGCATTCCCTCAATAGGAACTGCATCGAGCTGTTGCTGTGCCTGTTGCGCGTATTGGTCGCATAAATCCTGTTCGCCGCGATTTGCCGCTTGCAGGTACTGACGGTACAGCGCGCGCTGCGGTTGACAGTTTATCGCCATAAATAACAGCACGATACTGAGCACGAACTCCACCAATCCATGGTTTGCCAGTGCAATAATGACTAACACGGCAAGCGCCGGTAACAGCATCCACAGCGCTTCTTGCCAAGGCTCTGGCGATTGCTCGGCATGTCGACGACGCCACATCGCTTCACCCCGCAGCAACCAAATTCGTTGGTAGTGCTGCCAATGCCAACGCGGGCCTGCCCGATACAGGCGCTCTATAGCAAGGGCGAATAAAATGACCAATAATTGCATAGCGTCTATTCCTTTATAATGCCGCTAAATAATGCGACCAGTTAAATGCCGGGCCGGGGTCGGTTTTCCGCCCTGGAGCAATATGCTGGTGCCCAACAATGCGGCGCCGTGTCAGTTGCGGGTAGTGCGCCAGCAGCGCTTTACTCACCGCAATTAAGCTTTGGTATTGCTGTTCAGTATATGGTGTGTCGTCGGTCCCTTCCAACTCAATTCCAATCGCATAATCATTACACCGTTTGCGCCCGCAGTAACGCGACTTGCCAGCATGCCAGGCGCGTTGATTGAAGGGCACATATTGCACCACCCGGCCATCACGGTGAATCACTAGGTGTGCCGACACTCGCAACCCCGCCAGTGCTTCAAACCCAGACTCCGGACCGGTGTCTAGCTGCCCCATAAACAACTCGTCAATATGCGGTAAGGCAAACTCACCGGCCGGTAAACTGATGCTATGAATCACCAACAAGCTAATGTCATCGGTATTGGGCCGTTGATCAAAATGTGGCGACGGGCGTTGCTCAACGCCAGTTAAACAATGATTTTCGATACAATAACTTTTCACTTCAGCGACAAACAGGTAAAGTTTGCCACCTAGTATCGGTACAGAAGCATTAAAGGTAAAGCCCTATGAATCAACAGGCCATCGTTCAGGCTGTCACTATAGCGCTAGAAGAAGACTTAGACGGTCTGGTAGCAGAGCATGATCTGACGGCGCAACTGATTCCCGCAGAGCGCCATAGCCGGGCTACCATTATCACTCGAGACAACGCTGTGATCTGCGGTCGCGCATGGGTTGAAGAAGTATTTCGACAATTGGGCGGCGAAGTAACGGTTAACTGGCTAGTACAAGATGGCGAGCAGGTTTCCGCCAACCAAGTACTGTGCGAACTAAGCGGCCCAGCCCGAATCATCCTCACGGGCGAACGTACGGCGCTAAACTTTTTACAAACGCTGTCTGGTACAGCGACACAAACCGCACAATATGTGAGCTATTTGCAAGGTACTAAAACGCAATTGCTCGACACCCGTAAAACCTTGCCTGGTATGCGTTTGGCACAAAAGTATGCGGTTCGCTGTGGTGGCGGAACCAATCACCGCATCGGCCTTTACGATGCCTTTTTGATCAAAGAAAACCACATCCACGCCTGCGGCGGTATCGCCGAAGCCGTTGCCACCGCCCGCAACAATAAACCGGGCGTGGTGGTAGAAGTGGAAGTCGAGTCGTTAGACGAATTTCGCCAAGCACTCGCTGCGCAAGCCGATATTATCATGCTGGATAACTTTAGCTTGGCTGATATCGAAACGGCGGTGGCGGAAAACCGGCTTCAGGGCGCTACCGCGAAATTAGAAGTTTCCGGTAATATCACTGCCGAAGCGCTTAGCCAACTTGCCGCAACGGGCGTTGACTTTATCTCTTCTGGAGCACTGACCAAACACGTTACCGCAGTAGATTTGTCATTGCGGATTCAATAGCCAAGGGCTAAACGCTTACAGTGGCTTCCACTTTACGCAGGTAGTAATCTGTTCAACAGTTTCGGGCTCACTTTATTGGTTAAGGAGCCCGAACCATGTACCGGAAAAGCCAAGCGTTCAGTTTACTCGAGTTGATGGTCGTCATGGCCATTATGGGTATTTTGAGCGCCATCGCGGTACCCGCGTATCAGCACTACACCGCACGTGCCAGATCCTTGAATGCGGAACAGTTAGTGAAACCTTGGCAATTGGGTATTGGCGTTTGTCTACAATTGTATGGGCAAGCCACTCAGTGCGGTCAACCGGGCCAGCATGACGTTCCAGCGCTTCCGACGTTGTTTGCCGAGCCCTTAACCACACTCACGATCGATCCCAACGATGCCAGCATTACTGCGCAATTTAGTCTACTCGGCAGCGACCAGCAAGCACTCACTATTCGCTGGCGACCACAGCTCAACGCGGCAGGGTTACAATGGCAAAAACACTGTTCTGATTATAGTGCTGGACAATCGGTAGTCAGTAACTGCCAAGGACCCCTTGACGGTAGCTCTCAGTGAGTGCTTGCTTACTCGAGAAATGGGATGCAAGAGCACTTCCGCCACAACCCTTTAGCCATAATTTTTTGCAGCAAACGCCCTGTGTGGTGCTCCAAGACTATCCCGAGCTCATCGTGGTTGCCGCTGCTGCTGAAATGTTGCCACGTTTACGCCAAACACTGCGCTTTGCCGGCTACCAACAGCTACTGATGGTCTGTAGCGATAGTCATGCCGTAGAGCAATATTTGGAAATGTTAAGCCAGCCAAAAGCGATCTCACCCGGCGCAAGCGAAGCCGCTGACGACCCGCTACTGCAACTGCTGCAGCAAACTGAGCTTCAACAACTTTCCGATATACATATTGAACCGCAGCAGTTTGGTACCAATATTCGGCAGCGACTACAAGGTAAGTTGCAGCGCGTGACGCAACTGTCATTACAACAGGGTCACAAGTTAATCACCCGTATTAAGGTTGCCGCTGAACTGGACATCGGTGAACAGCGGCGCCCACAAGATGGCCGTTTACAACACACCGTCGGCCAGCAGAGTTGGCAGTTTCGAGTGAGCAGCTTAGCCAGCCTATGGGGAGAGAAACTGGTTCTCCGGAAGCTTGCCAACGCCAGCGAACTCCCGCAATTAGCCGCGTTAGGCCTAACTGAACCGCAGTATCAATTATGGGTTAAGCAGTTACAGCGCGCCCAAGGGTTAATTTTGGTAACCGGCCCTACTGGCAGTGGCAAAACCACGTCACTGTATGCTGCGTTGCAATCTCTTAGCCACGAGCAGCTAAACATTTGTAGCGTCGAGGACCCAGTAGAAATGGCACTTGCTGGCGTTCAGCAAGTCACGGTCAATGACGCCATTGGGTTACGTTTCGCGACCATTTTACGGGCATTATTACGGCAAGATCCGGATGTTATTCTGGTTGGCGAAATCCGTGACGCTGAAACCGCGTGTATTGCTGTACAAGCGGCGCAAACCGGTCATTTGGTACTGGCATCTGTGCACACGCAGAGCGCTATCGATACTCTCCAACGGTTGCAACAACTCGGTATTGCCGAAGCCGACCTAGCCGCAAGCCTGCAGTTAATTATCAGTCAGCGGCTGGTGCGCGTGCTTTGCCAACACTGCCGGCAACAACGTGAGGATGGCTTTTGGCAAGCTATTGGTTGTTCGCGCTGTCGTTACGGCTACCGTCAGCGCAAGGCATTCTTTGAAGTGGTACCGACGCATTCAGCGCACGGGGCGGCCAGCAAGTTGAGTAGCGATGCCGACATTCAGCAATGGCTCGCTCCATGGGGGCTCGCGCCGTTATCCAACAGCCTATTAATGGCTGCTCGCAACGGCGAAATTTCCGTAGACGACTTGCAGCGCTGGCGAGGTATTGATGACTGAGCAGCGTTGGTGTTACCAATATCAACAGCAATCCGGCATCGTTCATGCGGCAACAGCGTTTAAAGCACGGCAGAAGTTAGTTAGCGCCAACCTCGCTAACGCTAAATTAACTCGCTATCGACGCTGGCGCCATGGTGAACTCTGTAGCCAGAAACAATGGACGGCGGTATTGGCAGGCCTGCAGCAACTGCTTGCTGGCGGCGTGCGAATAGCGCAAGCGCTCCAACTTCTTACACATCGCTGCGCGCAACGGCCAAGTTGGCTATTAATGGATTTACAACGGCAACTAGAGCAAGGCGAGAGCCTAGCCTCAGCACTACGCTTTTATACCGACATTGTTTCCAGTTTTAGCCAACAACTACTCGCTGTTGCTGAGCAAAGTGGGCAGCTAACCCTGATGTTACAGCGCTTAGTGGAGCTTGCAGAAGCCGCAGATAAAAGAACCCTACAGCGACGCCAAGCATTACTCTACCCGAAAATTCTACTCGCCGTCAGTGCCTTGGTATTCGCCATTATGTTGCAGTGGATTACACCGCAATTCCAGCAACTGTTTAGCTTAAATGGCAACCACGATCCAGCCGCTTTACCTGGCCTGACGAGATGGATTTTTCGACTCTCCGAGTACTTTGTTTCCCATAACGGTACAATAGTGGCCGCTTTATCGGCGATTGCAGGAATATTACGGCTGGTGTGGCACTATCACAGTCAGAGCTTGTGGTGGCTAGTAAAGCCACTACTGCGACGCTGGTTGGTAAATGACCAGCGCTATTGGCGTTATTACCTGTTGGCGGTGCTGCTAAAAACTGGAATACCTGCCTTGAAGGCTGTAGCGATGGTCGGCGCTATTAGTCAGGAAAAAGCCGAGCGTGCTATGATGGATCGCGCTCACCAACACCTCAGTGAGGGCAGCTCTTGGGCTGAGGCTTTTAGCGAGAGTCAACTGGGTAGCCATTGGGATTGCCAACTATTGCAGTTGGCCGAGCATTCTGGAACTATCGACCGAGCAATGCAGCAGCTGGCTGACGATTACCTACAGCGGCAACAACAGCAATTAGCAACCTTACAAAAGCTCGCTGAACCCATGCTGTTACTGGTTGTTGGTGCGTTGATTGGCGGCTTTTTATTGGCAATGTACATTCCGTTATTACAACTTGGAATGGCGTTTTATTGAGGCAGGGAAAATGGCTGAGTGGTTAATTCAGGGATCCATCATCGGTACCATTTTGGCGACCATTATTGGTGCTGTAATTGGCAGTTTTGGCAACGTTGTTATTGTGCGTTTGCCGCAACAGCTACAACGACAATGGCGGCGCGATTGTAAGCTGCTACTGGAACAGCCATTAGCAGAACCCGAGCAACAAGCATTTAATATTGCCGTTCCTCGTTCTCACTGTCCCAACTGCCAAACAACGCTCAGTTGGTACGATAATATTCCACTAGTCAGCCAGTTATTGCTCGGTAGTCGCTGTCGCCACTGTAAAGCGCCGATTGCCGCCCGTTACGCCATTATCGAAGCGCTGAGCGCTGCATTGTTCGGTGCGCTTGCTTGGTATCAAGGGGTTAACCTCGACAGCATATGCTTCGCCATTGTTGGCTTTGGCTTGCTGCTGTTATTCATGATCGATGCCGAGCACCAACTGCTTCCCGACGTATTAACCCTAGGGCTATTGTGGTTAGTACTGTGGTGGTCGGCAATTGGTGGCCCGATCGCTCCCGAACAAGCCATCATTGGTGCCGTTGCTGGCTATTTGTCGTTATGGTCGGTGTATTGGTTATTTAAAGCGCTAACAGGCAAAGACGGCTTAGGCTTTGGCGATTTCAAATTGCTGGCGCTGATCACCGCGATGACCGGTATTACGCTTTTGCCCGTGACCATTATTCTTAGCTCAGTGGTCGGGGCATTGTTTGGCGGCCTACTACTGATTAAGAACGGACGTTCGCAACCCATTCCTTTTGGACCTTTCTTAATTGTAGCGGGAATTATCAGCTACTTTTACGGTCAACCTATGCTAACGGCCTATTGGCAATGGTTATTGAGTTAAGATGGTGATTATTGGTTTAACAGGTGGCATTGGCAGTGGCAAATCTGCGGCCAGTGCCGCATTTGCGGAATGTGGCATTGATATTGTTGATGCCGATGTCGTCGCGCGCCAAGTGGTTCAACCTGGGTCGGAGGCGTTAGCAAAAATTTCCGCGCATTTCGGCGCCTCGATTATTCGCGCTAACGGCAGCCTAGATCGCGCCGCGTTACGGGAAAAAATATTTGCCAACCATGATGCGAAAGCGTGGCTAAATAACCTATTGCACCCGTTAATTCGGGCACAGATCATTCAGCAATTACAAGCAGCCAAAAGTCCTTATGTAGTGCTTGTCGCGCCACTACTATTCGAAAATGGATTGGATGCGCTATGCCAAGCAACGGTATTAATCGACGTGCCAGAAGCACTGCAAATTAGCCGCACGCAAAAGCGTGACGGGGTGAGTTCCGAGCAAGTTCGTGCGATAATGGCATCGCAATGGTCGCGCCAGGAAAAACAGGCAGCAGCAACTTATATTATTGATAATTCAGGCACTGTTGCCGACTTAAAACGGCATGTTGAAAGCCTTCACCGGCAATTATTCGAGCTAGCAACCACGAAAACATCGCAATGAGCAGCCAAGCATCACTATTTGAACAGCCAATTCTGTATGAATTTCCGTTGCAGGAAAAAGTGCGTAACTACCTGCGTTTAGAACAGCTCAGTGCGCGCTTAAAGCAATGTTGTGATGTTCAAGGCGGCGATAGTTTTCACTATTTTACCGTGCTGTTTAATTTGCTTGAGTTGGTCGAGCGCAGCGACTGCCGTAACGACTTAATCAAAGACTTAGAGCGACGCCTAGCGGCTGCTGAGCAATGGCAGTCACATCCTGGTGTCGATAAAGTTGCTTTGGCGGCCACGGTTAAAGATATACAGCAGCTATTACAAGCGTTACAAGACAGTGTCAAAGCCACGCTCGCGCTGAAATCTGACAAATTCCTGGCAAGCCTACGCCAACGTTTTAGCATGCCGGGAATCACTGCCTACTTTGATCTGCCGCAGTTGAACTATTGGTGTGCGCAGCCGCATACAGTGAAAGTAAAGCAACGGCAGCAATGGGCACAAGCCTTTGAGCCATTACAACAAGCGGTTATGATGGCGTTGAAATTCTTGCGGGAAAATGCTGAGTTGGCGCCCTTAACCGCTGTTAATGGTCTCATTCAAGGTAGCGGCGAGGGGTTGATCTTGCTGCGTATAGAGGTGCCTGCCACCGTTTCGGCTTATCCGGTAGTGAGTGGCCACAAACAACGCTATACCATTCGCTTTATCAATGCTGACAGCAACGCCAATAGCTCATCCTACCCACATACGGTTGAGTGCCGCGTTGCCACTTGCCAAGACAAATAGTGTAAGGACATCATCCATGAGTTTAACCGTTAAATGCCCAGAATGCGGCAAGCCTGTTAAATGGCAAGCCGAATCATCTTTTCGACCATTCTGTAGCGAACGTTGCCGGATGATCGATCTCGGTGAATGGGCCAACGAAGAGAAAGCCATTCCCGGCGAACAGGTCATTTTGCCGGACGCCGAGAACGATGAAGGTTATTGATAGTTTTGCGCGGTCATTAAAATACGTTCAATGATCGCTCTGTTGGCATCGGGAAACTGAAAGGCATCGAGTTGGTGTTTTTCTACCCAACGCCACTCTTGCCCTTCAAGCTGCTTTGCTTCGCCCGTGAAGCGCTGTACCCACCAAACGTCTAAACGTACCCGTTTATCGTCATACTGATGTTCAATCACGGTCAATGGCGCGCAATCTTGCACGGTGATGTTGCATTCTTCTTGCAATTCTCGGCACAGGGCTTGATGCACAGACTCTCCTGGCTCTACTTTACCGCCGGGAAACTCCCATTTGCCACCTTGATGTTGTTGCTGATGACGACGACTGATAAAAATACGACCGTGGGCGTCTTCGATAACCCCCACGGCAACATGAATCGTCTTAGACATGATTATCTCGACAGCCTATAGCTGGCCGTGACAATGCTTGAACTTCTTGCCTGAGCCACAAGGGCAAGGGTCGTTACGCCCGACTTTTTGTACTCGCCGCGGCTGCGGTGCAGCATCATCGTTTTGTTCTGCTGTGGCAGAGCTTTGCTCATGGCGGAATTCGCGTGGCCCGCTATCGGCTTGACGACGTTGCTGGTCGACCGCATCTACGTCTTCTTCCGCGCGAACTTTTACTTTACTCAGAATCGTCACCACGTCTAGCTTCAAGTTTTCCAGCATTTCGGTGAACAACTCGAACGCTTCACGTTTGTATTCTTGTTTTGGGTTCTTCTGTGCATAGCCACGCAAATGAATACCTTGGCGCAGGTGATCCATTGCCGCTAGGTGTTCTTTCCAGTGTTGGTCTAAGCTCTGTAGCATGATAGATTTTTCGAATCGACGCATTACTTGGTCGCCGACCATCTGCTCTTTCTCTTTATAAGCTTCTACCAACGCCGCTAAAACGCGCTCTCGCAATACTTCCTCATGGAAATGGTCTTCTTCGTCCAACCATTTTTGCAGCGGCAACTGAATGTGGAAGTCGCTGACTAAGCGCTCTTCTAACGCGGGTAAATCCCACAACTCTGCCAACGATTGTGGTGGCACGTATTCATCAATTACCGCATTGACCACATCTTCCCGGATCACGTCGATGGTTTCAGAAATGTCGCCTTCGTCCAACAGCTCGTTGCGCTGTTCGTACACGACTGTGCGCTGGTCGTTTGCCACGTCATCGTACTCTAACAACTGCTTACGGATATCGAAGTTGCGTCCCTCAACTTTACGTTGTGCGTTTTCGATGGCGCGTGTAACCCACGGGTGCTCAATCGCTTCGCCTTCTTTCATACCTAGGCGTTTCATCATCGACGCCATCCGCTCTGAGGCAAAAATACGCATCAGTGGATCTTCTAACGATAAGTAGAAGCGCGATGAACCTGGGTCCCCTTGACGTCCCGCACGACCACGCAACTGGTTATCAATACGGCGTGATTCATGACGCTCGGTACCGACGATATGCAAGCCGCCTGCTTCAATCACTTCGTCATGTACTTTTTGCCAATCGGCTTTGATTTTATCAATCTGTGCTTGGCTCGGATCTTCCAGTTTTTCGACTTCAACTTGCCAGTTACCACCCAAGACGATATCGGTACCGCGACCAGCCATGTTGGTTGCAATGGTGACGGCACCAGGGCGACCCGCTTGCGCGATAATATCCGCTTCTTGTGCGTGGAATTTTGCGTTAAGTACGCTGTGCTTGATCTTCTTTTGCTTTAGCAGTTGCGAAAGCAGCTCCGAGTTTTCGATCGAGACCGTACCCACCAACACAGGTCGCCCTTGCTTACGGCATTCTTCAATGTCCTCAGCAATGGCTTCGTATTTCTCCCGTGTGGTTAGATAAATCAGATCAGCTCGGTCATCACGCACCATCGGACGGTTGGTCGGAATAACCACGGTTTCTAAGCCGTAAATTGATTGGAATTCGAACGCTTCAGTATCTGCTGTACCGGTCATACCGGCCAGTTTATTGTATAAACGGAAATAGTTCTGGAACGTGATTGACGCCAGAGTCTGGTTTTCATTTTGAATGGTAACGCCTTCTTTCGCTTCCATTGCTTGGTGTAAACCTTCTGACCAACGGCGCCCTTCCATGGTACGACCCGTATGCTCATCAACAATGATGATTTGGTCGTCTTTAACAATATAATCGACGTCTTTTTGGAACAGGTGATGTGCGCGTAATGCCGCGTTCACGTGGTGCAACAGAGTAATGTTGGCGGCTGAATAGAGCGAATCATCGGCGGCTAACATGCCCTTTTCTTTGAGCAGCTCTTCTACATGCTCCTGACCATTTTCGGTTAAATGCAACTGTTTGGCTTTTTCATCAATGGTGAAGTCGCCATCACCGCGTTCTTCTTCGGTATCTTCCTTTTCTTGACGAACCAATGATGGCACTAACTCATTCATTTGCCGATAGAGCTCTGAACTGTCTTCCGCTGGACCTGAGATAATCAGTGGGGTCCGCGCTTCGTCGATTAAGATTGAATCGACTTCATCGATTAACGCATAATGCAATTCGCGCTGAACTCGGTCTTCTGGTGAAAACGCCATGTTATCGCGCAAATAATCGAAGCCGAATTCGTTGTTAGTACCGTAAGTAATATCTGCTTGATAGGCGGCTTTTTTATCCTCCGGCGACATCCCCGGAATGTTAAACGCGACTGTCATGCCAAGGAACTCAAACAACGGTCGATTCCATTCAGCATCACGTTTGGCCAAATAGTCGTTTACGGTAATCACGTGCACGCCTTTGCCGGCTAATGCATTGAGATAAGCGGGTAAGGTTGCGGTAAGGGTTTTACCTTCACCGGTACGCATCTCAGCAATTTTATTGTCGTGAAGCACCATACCACCGACCAATTGAACGTCGAAATGGCGCATCCCAAACACGCGTTTAGAAGCCTCACGTACCGTCGCGTAAGCCTCTACCTGAAGCTGTTCAATGCTCTCGTCCTGCAACAACCGCTTGCGAAACTCTGCGGTCTTTTCACGTAACTGTTCATCGCTCAGCGCTTCGAAGTCTTTTTCTAACGCGTTGATTTGTTCTACTTTTTTTTGTAGCGATTTCAGAATCCGATCGTTGCGGCTACCAAATACTTTACGAAACAAACTGCCAATCATGCGCCTGATCTTTCCTATCGTGTCAATGTGATAAAACAAAAACGGTACCTGGAGGTACCGCTGCAGCCACTACTGCGGATAATTATTTGTCGTCTATTTTGCGATAGACAAATTTATAAGGGTCTATTTGACGACCGTTGCGAAGCACTTCGTAGTGCACATGGGGTCCAGTAGACCGTCCGGTACTGCCCATTTCCGCAATTTGCTGGCCGCGGGTAACCACGTCACCCACTTTTACTAAAACTTTCTTATTGTGACCATAACGGGTTCTTAAACCGCCGCCATGGTCAATTTCTACCAGATTGCCGTAGCCATATCGTTCACCAGCCCAAGTGACTACACCCGCACCGGTGGCTTTAATTTTAACGTCTTCGTCGTAACTGGCGAAGTCTAAACCTTCATGCATTGCTGGAACCCCGGTAAAGGGATCCTTACGCACGCCAAACTGCGATGACAACCAACCCGAGTCGATGGGACGCCCAGCAATGAAGCTTTCACTATTGATATTGTGATTCATCATCACAGACTCAAGTAGTGATAGCTGATTTTGTTTGTCAGAAATTCTTGCCAACATTTGGTCGATTTGGCTGAGCACTTCGCCACCAGTGGCTTTCGGTAAGTCTGCAACGGCCAGTTCTGGCCCCCCAGCAGGAACGGGTTGGCTGAAGTCAAACTCGCCGTTGTCGAGTTCAGCCACCGACGCCAAACGCTGGCCAAGCGCGTCAAGACGACGCATTTGGGCACGCAATTCCCCCAAATAGAGTGTCATTGCGCCAAGCTTCTTTTCTGTTTCGGCACGTAATGACTTCAATGCTTGTTGCTGCAACACCAGTTGCTGCTGCTCCTTGCTGATGCGCTGCTGCGCATAGTCGCTATCGAGCCCCTTGTATGCCCAAGGTTGCCAATAGACCATGAGCCCTACCGCAACGATTCCGGCATATGACAGTAAGCGTCGCCGACTGAGCGATATTTTGAAACGAATTTTGGAGCCTCTGTACAAGACTGATAAACTCATGCTAATTCTCTATACTGTCTTCTAAGCGACCTAAACTTACCCATGGCCGATCGTCCCAAAACTACAAGTGCGTTAGTCGCTACTGGACTTACCGAAAACAGTAGCCAGTTACGCCAATACCAAAGCTTCGCCGAGCAATTTAAACGCTGGCAAAAGCAGCTAGTGGATTGCCTCGATAACGAACTTGCAAATCATTGTCGGGTTGTACGCATTAAGGGCGACACATTAATTGTCAGTGTTTCTTCGGCCGCTTGGGCAACCCGATTAAAGTTTCAACAAGGCGCCATTATAACGCATTTTTCGAAAGACGCGACGATTGCGCCACTTCGCCATGTTGATATTAGAATTCATCCTGAAGCATTTGCCCGGCAAGAGCAACAGAAAAACGATGAAAGTGACACTGCAAAACGGCTGAGAAAATTGGCAGAGGGAAGTACTGGGGCGTTGCGGGAACAATTGTTGGCGCTGGCGGAGAGAGCAGCCAGCGCCGACAAAAAATGATTACTGGCTTAATACCGGCGCAGCATAGGCGATTGGAGAGCGGTCAGCTTCACTTTCAAAGGTGACAAATTCCCAGTTTTCTTGCTCAGCGAATACCGCTTGTAATAACTGGTTATTCAATGCATGACCTGATTTAAATGCGCGTAAGTGACCCAATAGGCTATGCCCGCACATATATAAGTCGCCCACCGCATCTAAGATTTTGTGCTTAACAAACTCGTCGTCGTAACGCAGTCCATCGGTATTCATGACCCGAAACTCGTCTAATACCACGGCGTTATCGAAACTGCCGCCTAACGCCAAGTTGTTCGCACGCAAATACTCGATGTCTTTCATAAAGCCGAAGGTACGTGCGCGGCTAATATCTTTGACAAAGCCCTTACTGCTGAAATCCATACTAACCACTTGGTTGGTGTCAGCAATTGCGGGGTGATTAAAATCGATGGCGAAATCGATTTTAAAACCATTGTGCGGCAACAACTCTGCCCACTTGTCACCCTCTTCTACACGCACTGGACGCTTAACGCGAACGAATTTCTTCGCCGCATTCTGTAGTTCGATACCCGCACTTTGTAGCAGGTAAACAAACGGGTGCGAACTACCGTCCATGATCGGGATTTCATGTGAATCAACTTCCACAATCAGGTTATCAATTCCCAATCCAGCAACGGCCGCTAGTAAATGCTCAACAGTCGACACACGAATATTGTTGTCGTTGATTAAACAGGTACACATTTGCGTATCGCGCACCCAATCAGCCCGGGCAGGTATATCCACTGCTGGCTCAAGGTCGGTACGGCGAAAGATAACCCCAGTATTAGCCGGCGCAGGACGCAAGGTCAGGTTAACCTTATTGCCCTTATGCAAGCCAACCCCAGTGGTTGCTATCGCTTGTTTCAGTGTACGTTGTCTAATCATTACTTAGTGCTCACCTACTCTTCTGTTGGCAAACGGAAATACCCGTTCCCAAAAATCGGCGGAATATTATACGACATTTGCTAGTTTGCAAGCAAATTTTCTTATTAAGTCAGCCAGTTAATCCACTTGCTTGCGCAAAAATGCCGGAATATCTAAATAATCCAACTCGGGCGACTCTTTTTCTTTTGCCGCCGGCTTAGCACGCGCTTGCTCTGCAGGCTTGCGCTCAGTTTGCGCCTGTTCCTGCTGGTCTAACCGCGGTGCAGCTGCAGAGCGGTCTAGGCTCGCGCTGTACTGCTGAGCTGATTCGCGCTTCGGTGCGCTGTTATTGACCAACGAAATGTCGGGCTTACGTTCTGCGCCAATGCCTGTTGCGACAACGGTTACGCGTAATTCATTCGACATCTCAGTATCGATAACAGTTCCCACAATTACAGTGGCGTTATCAGAAGCAAACGCCTTAACGGTATTACCCACGGTTTCGAACTCATCGATACTCATGTCCATACCTGCAGTAACATTCACTAGCACGCCACGCGCGCCGGACAAGTCGATGTCTTCCAGTAGCGGGCTATTGATAGCCATTTCTGCCGCTTCTTGTGCACGGTCCTCACCGCTAGCCACACCCGTACCCATCATTGCGGTACCCATTTCTTTCATTACCGCGCGCACGTCGGCAAAGTCGACGTTGATTAAGCCTGGGCGCGTGATCAATTCGGCGATGCCTTGGACCGCGCCTAACAGCACGTTGTTGGCGGCACTGAAGGCATCCAGCAAGCTAGTGCCTTTGCCCATTACCTTCAATAGTTTTTCGTTTGGAATGGTGATCAGTGAATCGACGTTTTGACCCAACGCGTTGATCCCATCTTCCGCGACCGCCATCCGCTTTTTACCTTCAAAGGGGAACGGTTTAGTGACGACCGCAACGGTCAGAATGCCGAGTTCTTTAGCGACTTCGGCGACCACTGGTGCAGCACCTGTACCAGTACCGCCGCCCATGCCGGCAGCAATGAATACCATGTCCGCACCTTGCAGGTGCTTCTTGATATTTTCGCGGTCTTCTTCCGCCGACTGACGGCCGACTTCAGGGTTAGCGCCTGCCCCCAAACCTTTGGTCACATCGTGACCCAATTGGATAGTGACATCTGCCGAGTGATTGCGCAGTGCTTGCGCGTCGGTGTTCGCCGCAATAAATTGCACACCCTCAATCGACTCTTTAACCATGTGCTGGACGGCGTTACCACCGCCACCACCGACTCCGATGACTTTAATCACCGCCTCGCTTTCGTAATTATCCATTAGTTCAAACATGTTGTTCTCTCCTACCTGCTTTTTTATTACTTTGGTGCTGTCTCAGCACTAAAATTCGCCTTTAAACCAGCTCTGCAAGCGTTGCCAGAGGCTGATAACGTCAGTCGACCCTCGACCGTTTTGTTGCTGTGCGGTGTCTTGCTGACCATACCGTAACAAGCCAACTGCGGTCGCATAAACCGGGTCCTCGACATAATCTTTCAATCCTTTGACACCAATCGGTTGTCCTACCCGTACTGGCATCTGAAAAATCTCTTCAGCAAACTCAACAGCGCCTTCCATTTTGGCGCAGCCACCGGTTAACACGACACCAGCTGCAATTTGTTCATCTAAACCACTTTGCTTAATCTCTTCGCGCACTAATTCAAACAATTCTTGGTACCGCGGCTCGACCACTTCCGCCAATATATGGCGTGACATCACCCGCGAAGGGCGACCGCCAACGGACGGCACTTCGATGTTGTCTTCCATGCTAACCATTTGCCGTAATGCGCATGCATGCTGTGTTTTAATCTGTTCCGCATGATTAATTGGGGTGCGGAAAATCTTCGCAATATCACTGGTCACTTGGTTGCCAGCCGCCGGAATCACTGCGGTGTGGCGCAACACACCACCCGAGTAAATGCAAATATCGATGGTGCCACCACCCATATCGACCAAAGCAACACCCAAATCTTTTTCGTCTTCGGTCAGCACTGCGATGCTCGAAGCCAACGCTGAGAAAATCAGCTTATCCACGGTTAAACCGCAGCGCTCGACGGCTTTTACAATATTCTTCGCCATATCATTCGCACAGGTAATGATGTGGACTTTCGCTTCCATGCGCACGCCTGACATGCCAATCGGGCTCTTGATACTCTCTTGCGAGTCAATCACGAACTCCTGCGGCAATACGTGTAAAATTCTGCGCTCTTGCGCAATCGGAACCGATTTCGCGGCATGGATGACACTATCCACGTCGTCTTGCGTCACTTCCGCCTCGTTAATCGGTACCATGCCATTCTCGTTTTGGCAGGCGATATGGCGACCAGAGATATTCAAATAAACTGAGGCCACTCGACAATCCGCCATTAACTCAGCTTCGTCGACCGCACGTTGTACCGCTTGCACCACCAGGTTCAAGTCATTTACGCCGCCCTTATCCATGCCGCGCGAGGTGGTAACGCCAACACCAATAACACTGATCTCGTCATCGGGTAGCACTTCGCCAACCAACGCCGTGACCTTACTGGTACCGATATCAAGGCCGACGACCATGTTGCGTTCTGTGGTTTTAGACATTGCGCTCAATTTTATTCCTCTTTATCTCGCCAGCTCACCGCTACGCCCGTGTCGTAACGGCAATCGACATAATCGATGGCTTTGTCACTTTGCTTTTTTATTGTTTCGTACACATCAATAAAGCGTTTTACCCGTTCGCCGGCAGCCTCTCGCCCCAGCCTTAATTCGATGCCATTGGTGAGCACTATGTTCACCGCAAAGCGTGGACTTAACCGCAGCGCATCAATGGCAAAGCCATTAATACTGAGCAACGACTGCAACTCTCGATAACGTTGCAAGGTTTCCGCTACCGCATCTTCTGGCCCATACAACGATGGCAACGCATGATCCTTGGTCACCGCCGCCTTGAACACTTGTCCTTGCTCATTCAGCAAGCGGTCGTGGTTCCAATGCGCGACCGGCTGTTGTTCAACCACATACACACTCAAGCGGTCCGGCCATACTTTCCGCAGCGATGCGGTCGCCACCCATGGCAGTTGCTCTACTCGCTGTCTTAACGCGTTCACGTCGGCAGAAAAAAAGCTGCCAATTGTACCACGATTCAGCGCTGCTCTAACCTGTTCTGGTTGCACATAGCGCAGCTCACCTTGCACGCTCAGTTGGTCAAGTGGCGCCTGGCGTTCGTCTAATAACGCCTGATACAACTGCCAACCGCCAATCAACGCAGTTAGAATAATGGCGACAAAGAACGCAAAGCTGAGCCAAAAGCCCCAACGCCACTCTCGCCAATGCTGTAACTGCGCGCGCATCCGCGCCTACTCCATTGTCTGTTCTAAAATTCTCAGCGTTAAATCGCCGAACGATATTCCTGCAGCTTTTGCTGCCATAGGGACTAGGCTTTTTTCTGTCATCCCCGGTACCGTATTCACTTCCAGTAATTGCCAACGGCCTTCGCTATCTGCCATTAAGTCGACACGTCCCCAGCCGCTGCCAGCAACACTTAAAAAGGCTGCCTTTGCGAGGCTACGAACGGCCAACTCATCGCTTTCGCTTAATCCGGCAGGACAGTGGTATTGAGTATCATTGGCCTGATATTTAGCGTCATAATCATAAAACGCATGTGAGGTCTGCAAGCGGATAACCGGTAACGCCCGATTGTCCAACAACGCGACGGTGTATTCAGGTCCTTGCAACCAGGTCTCCACTAATAACCGTTGGTCATAATGTGCTGCTTGCTGCAGTGCCTTTCGCAGCTCTTCCGCGTTCGCCGCGATAGCCATACCAATCGATGAGCCTTCCTGCGCGGGTTTCACTATCACTCGCCCACCGAGTTCAGTGAGTACTTGCTCACAATCAAGCTCAGCAATATGACTGCTGTCCACCGCTATCGAGCGCGCCGTAGGAAGCCCCGCTGCCTGCCAAATCTGCTTGGTGCGCACTTTATCCATGGCTAAGGCACAACCCAGTACGCCACTTCCGGTGTAGGGCAATTCCAATGCGTCCAGTGCACCCTGGATACTGCCATCTTCGCCACCCCGGCCGTGTAACGCGATAAATACTCTGTCAAAATTCTGTGCGAGCAGATCCGTAATGGGCTGTGCAGCGGGGTCAAAGGCATGAGCATCAACGCCTTCGTTGACCAACGCCTTCAACACTGCCATGCCAGACTTCAACGAGATTTCCCGTTCTGCTGAGCGGCCACCCATTAGCACCGCAACTTTTCCGAAATCAGCGGCTTTCATGCTGACCTCCCCGCGCCAATAAGCGCGCCGGATCCAATTCCGCCGCAGCCAATTCTTTCGCAAGCGCGCCCACGTTTCCTGCGCCTTGGGTCAATACCAAGTCATTGCCTTGCATCACATCGGCCAACACCGCTGGTAACTCATCAGGGGTAGCGACAAAAATGGGATCGATTTGTCCACGCAGACGAATGGTGCGACACAGCGAGCGCCCATCAGCGCCGCTTATCGGTGCTTCTCCAGCACTGTAAACATCCAGCATTAGCAGCACGTCGACATCAGACAACACGGCGGCAAAATCTTCATACAAGTCTCGCGTACGCGAATAACGGTGCGGTTGAAACACCATCACCAAACGCCGATCTGGCCAGCCCTGTCGGGCGGCTTTAATGGTTGCCGCAACCTCAGACGGATGATGACCATAGTCATCGACTAACATCACGTCACCATTCTCGGCAGCAAAAGTGCCATAGTGTTGGAAGCGGCGGCCAATTCCTTGGAATTCGTTAAGCGCTTGTACAATAGCCTGGTCTTCAATGCCCTCGTCGGTTGCCACAGCAACTGCGGCTAAGGCGTTCAAGACATTATGGCGGCCCGGCATATTGAGCGCGACAGGCAACGGCGGACGGCCATCGCGTAATACTGTAAAGTGGCTCTGACCGGCTTTTTGGCTAAATTCAACGGCACGCACGTCGGCACTCTCAGAAAAGCCATAAGTCACTGCTTGGCGACCAATGCGAGGAATCAAATTACGGACGATCTCGTCATCCACACACATCACTGCCAAGCCGTAGAATGGCAAGTTGTGCAAGAATTCAACATAGGTATCTTGCAGGCGTTGGAAATCGCCCTCGTAGGTATCCATGTGGTCAGCTTCAATGTTCGTAATAATCGCGACCATCGGCTGTAAATGCAGAAACGACGCATCGCTCTCGTCTGCCTCTGCAATCAGATATTTACTATTACCTAAGCGTGCATTGCTGCCAGCACTATTTAACAAGCCACCAATAACAAACGTTGGATCGCGTTCTGCCTGCGCAAAAATGCTGGCCACCAATGATGTCGTGGTGGTTTTACCGTGCGTACCTGCGACAGCAATACCATGGCGGAAGCGCATCAGTTCAGCCAACATTTCAGCACGCCGAACAATCGGAATACGGTGAGCTTTAGCCGCTTGTAGTTCTACGTTTTCTGGGTTTATCGCACTTGATACCACCACCACGCTGACACCTTCAACCTGTTCCGCTCGATGGCCAATTTTAATACACGCACCGAGTTCACGTAGACGCTGGGTGTTGGCGTTTTCAGCAATATCCGAACCCGACACTTGGTAACCTTGGTTCAAGAGAACTTCAGCAATACCACCCATTCCAGCACCGCCAATGCCGACAAAATGAATACGTTGTACCCGACGCATTTCGGGAACATTGACGATGGTGAAAGGTTGATGCTGATAGTGACTCATGATGCTCCGAACTCGCGTTGAATTTCCTGACACTTTGTGGCGACTCTTTGCGTCGCGTGGGGGTAGCTGGCCTGCTTTGCGGCGGCCGCCATTTTCCACAGTTGTCCGGAGGGTTGCAATAGGGCATCGATAGTCTCTGCTAACGATTCGACAGTTAACTGATCTTGCAGCATAAGTTTTGCTGCACCGGCATTGACTAGCACTTCCGCATTGGCTCTCTGGTGGTCATCGATCGCGTGCGGTAATGGCACTAAAATCGACGCAACGCCGGTAGCCGCAATTTCAGCCACGGTTAACGCGCCAGCTCGGCTAATCACCAAATCTGCTTGTTGGTAAAGCGCCAGCATGTCTTCAATAAAAGGTACAACGTCGGCCTTTATCTGTGCACAGTTTTGATACGCCTGTTGCACCATTGGCTGGTCGCGCTCGCCACATTGGTGCACGACCGTTAGCGGCTGAGCCAATTGTTGTAATGCCAATGGTACCACTTGATTCAATTTATGCGCCCCTAAGCTACCCCCGACAACCGCAATGGTTAACGGCTTAGCTGATTGTTCAGACCGCGTATTAGTCACGCTATTCGCTGCCTTTACAAAAGCTTTACGGAGCGGATTTCCGCACACTTCAAACCTGTCCCACCGCGGTAAATTCACTGGTAAGCCAAGCATCACATGCGGAGTGAATTTCGCCAATAATCGGGTGGTGGTGCCAGGGACTGCATTCTGTTCATGAGTCACTAGAGGAATTCCCAGCATTTTTGCCGCAATTCCCGCAGGTGCGCATACGTAGCCACCAAACGTCGCGACAACAGAAGGACGGTATTGCTTGAACAGTTTGCGACAGGCGCTGACAGCGCGCAGCAGCCGTAACGGCATGGCTAACAAGCCTTTTACACCGCGACCGCGCAATCCAGACATGGTGATTTGATGCAGTTTGATGCCAGCAGCAGGTACCACTTTGCTCTCTAAGCGTTGCTCATGGGTACCCAGCCATTCCACCTGCCAGTTTTGTTCCAGCAATTGCTCAGCTACTGCCAAAGCTGGGAAAACATGGCCGCCGGTTCCAGCTGCGACAATCATCACGCGATTCATCGGCCACCTCCACTGCGCGGAGTGACTTTTAGTTGCGATAAGCGTAATTCGTAGTCAATCCGCAGTGCCAGCGCAACGGCAGCGCAAGAGACCATCAAACTGGTGCCGCCATAACTGACTAACGGCAGCGTCAAACCTTTAGTCGGTAACGAACCCGAGGCGACCCCAATATTTACAAACGCTTGGATTGCGAACCATACGCCAATACCGTAGGCAAGGTAACCGCCGTAATAATGTTCGTTCATTATGCAGGCACGGCCTAAACGCATTAACCGGTACACTAACAACAACACCAGCGCGATGACCGCTACCACACCCACAAAGCCTAATTCTTCAGCAACCACGGCCATGATGAAGTCGGTATGTGCTTCCGGCAGATATTGTAATTTTTGGATGCTATTGCCCAAGCCGAGACCGTCAAATTGACCTTGACCAAAGGCAATGAGCGACTGCATTAATTGATAGCCAGCACCGAAGGGATCTTTTTGCGGCTCCATAAAGGATAACAGGCGCTGCATCCGATACGGTTCAACCACAATCAACAAGATAATAGCAAGAATACAGGTCATGGCGACGCCAAAGAACTGCCATAATTTAGCGCCGGCGAGAAACAGCATGGCAATGGTTGTAGCTGACATCACCACGACGGTGCCTAAATCGGGCTCTAACAATAGCAACACCGCAGCAACAAACAGCAGCACCAACGGTTTAATAAAGCCTTTTAAGTTTTCGCGCACCTCTTCTTGGCGGCGAGCCAAGTAACTGGCCATGTAAACATAGAAGAAGAGTTTCGCCAATTCTGCTGCCTGCAAGGTCAGAGGGCCTAATTTGATCCAGCGTTTTGAGCCATTCACTGAGTGGCCGATGACCAACACCATGGCTAGCAGCAGCAAGCCCGCCAACAGTAGTTTTCCGCTATGCTCCTCGACAAAACGCAGGGGCACCTGCGATACGATCGCCATACCAATCACTGCAACAATGATGTACAGGCCGTGGCGAGTCATAAAATAGAACGGATTTCCGGTTAACCGTTCGGCCGTCGGTAACGATGCTGAACTCACCATGATAAAGCCGAACGCCAATAGCGCTAAAGTTATCCATAGCAACACACGGTCGTACAGCACCACATCGTCGCTGCTGCGGAACCAGCCCCTGAGGCGCTGCCAGAGATTAACTGGCGAACCAATAGACAAGTCGAGTTGGCGCGTATCAGTTTTTGCCATAATATGCCTCGACCAACTTTTTAAATTGCTCACCACGGTCTTCAAAGCCGTTGAACATGTCGTAGCTTGCGCAGGCTGGCGCTAGTAGCACCACATCACCTTGATGGGCCATATCCGCTGCCTGTTGTACTGCAACCGCAAGACTTTCCACATAGGTGGCGTGATGGTGCTGTTCCGCCAAGCGTTCGCCGTCTTTGCCTAAGGTGATCAACACATCAACATACTCAAGGGCTGACTGCATTAAACGGAAGTCTGCTCCCTTGGCATCGCCCCCAGCGATAACGATCAAACGCCCTTCTGTGAGCGGTCGCAAACCACGAATCGCTGCTTCCGCTGCGCCAATATTGGTGGCTTTAGAGTCGTTAATAAAACGTATTCCCTTGTATTCGCCGACAAGTTGGCAGCGGTGCGGCAATCCGACAAAGCTTAACGCCTGCCGCGCTGCGTGTTTACTGTCGATACCGAGGCCGTTGGCAAGCGCAAATGCGGCTTGAATGTTGAGTAAGTTGTGTTCACCCTGCAACAGCAGTTTTCTTACATCGATCAGGGGCTGTTCTGCCAGCGTAATGGCCTTTTCGCTACCCGATCCCGCAACTCCATAATGCCGAGGGTGAGCATCTTTACCAAAGGTAATAACGCGTTTCTCATTGACTGGTAGCTGTGGCCAACTTTGCTGCTCTTCGCGGTTAAGTACCCATTGTTTAGCATTGGCAAAAATACGGTGCTTAGCGCTGGCGTACTCTCGTTCATCTTGATACCGGTCAAGATGGTCTGCGCTAATATTCAACAGCGCGGCACAGGCGAGCTTCAGGTGGCTAGTAGACTCCAATTGAAAACTGGAAAGTTCTAAAATAATCCCGTCTGCTGGTGGTTCAAAAGCCAATACATCTAGCGCAGGTTCGCCAATATTTCCCGCAGCGACAATCCGTTTGCCGCTGTTCTTGCCCATGTGTTCGACTAGCCGCGTGACTGTAGATTTACCGTTCGAGCCAGTCACCGCAACCACAGGACAAGTCACTGCAGCGGCAAACAATTCGATATCGCCAAGCACCGGTACTCCTGCATCAATAGCCAGTGCGACCGCCGTTGTGCGGCGGTCAATACCTGGACTAAGGATAATGACGTCGGCGGCTAATGTATCCTCAACGGTCGCTTCGCGACAATCTATTTGCGCCTGCGGGAATAATTCCTGGGCGTCTGCGAGTCCAGGCGGATGTTCTCGTGAGTCAATAATTTGCGGGGTAACATTGTTGCGGTGCAAATAGCGTAGCACCGAAAGCCCGGTTTTACCGAGCCCCAGTACCAACACTTGTTTGCCAAATAATTCTGCCGCTTTCATCGCTTCCTACCGCAGTTTCAAGGTGGCTAAGCCCACCAATACCAGCATCAACGACACAATCCAAAACCGCACGATAACTCGGGGTTCTGGCCAACCTTTTAATTCGTAATGGTGATGGATCGGCGCCATTCGGAAAATGCGCTTACCCCGCAACTTATATGAGCCAACTTGCAACATCACCGACAACGTTTCCATTACGAACACGCCGCCCATGATGAACAGTACCAATTCTTGCCGCACCAAGACCGCAATGGTGCCGAGCGCCGCGCCTAACGATAACGAGCCGACGTCTCCCATAAATACCAAAGCCGGATAAGTATTGAACCAAAGGAATCCCAAGCCAGCACCGACCAGTGCCGCACACACCACTAATAACTCGGCGGTTAATGGCAAGTACGGAATTTGCAAATACTCGGAGAAATTTACGTTGCCGGTGACATAAGCGAAGATACCCAATGCCGCAGCAACCATCACTGTTGGCATGATCGCTAAACCATCAAGACCATCGGTTAAATTCACCGCGTTGCTGGTACCAACAATGACAAAGTAGGTCAGCAACAAATAAAGCAAACCCAGTTGCGGCATTACGTCTTTAAAGAATGGCACCAATAGTGAGGTTTCCGCAGGATGCGTGCTCGACAAGAACAAATAAATGGCTGCCGCGCTAGCAATAATAGACTGCCAAATATACTTCCATTTGGCGATTAGCCCTTTTGGGTCTTTGCGCACGACTTTACGGTAGTCATCGACAAAACCAATGATACCGAATCCGGTAATCACACTCAGCACCACCCAAACGTAACGATTCGATAAATCGGCCCAAAGCAACGTCGACCCCAGAACTGCGAGCAAAATCAGTACCCCGCCCATTGTCGGCGTACCACTTTTACTTAAGTGCGATTGCGGACCATCGTCACGCACAGTTTGGCCAATTTGCAGACGCTGTAACGATTTAATCAACCGCGGACCCAACAACAGTGCGACCAAAAGCGCCGTCAAAATACTTAGGATGGCACGCAAGGTCAGATAGGAGAAGACGTTAAATGCCGACTCGAATTGAGTTAAATAGTCAGCTAACCAGACTAACATGCGTGCTGCCCCTCACTCTCTTGATAATGTTCTTGCAACACGGTGACGACACGTTCCATGTGCGAGGCACGCGAACCTTTCACCAATATCGTAATACCTTGTTCTGGCTTCTCTGCGATACGCTCACTGAGCGCATCAATCAATTGCGATAACGTACTGAAGTGCTTGCCGCCATGACCATTGAACACTTCCGAGGCGCTTTGGCTGAGAACACCTAGGGTGTAAAGATTATCGATGCCGACGGCTATGCCATGAGCACCAATTTCTTCGTGGTACGCACGCGCATCAGGACCTAGTTCGCCCATATCGCCCAACACCAAAATGCGGTAGCCAGAATAATTAGCGAGCAAATCGAGTGCGGCTTTGGTCGATGCCACGCTGGCGTTGTAGGTATCATCAATTAACCGCACACCAGGCATTAATTGGATGATATTCAAGCGTCCCTGTACCGCCTTCATACTTGCTAACCCAGTAGCAATGGTTTCAAGATCACAACCTAAGGCTAAACACGCCGCTGCCGCGCTCAGAGCATTACGCACGTTATGGCGTCCGGGCAACGGCAACGCCACAGCCTGATGTTGCTGATTAGCGTGGAGCGTAAAGCGCACCATGCCATCGTCACCGAGTTCAATCTCCGAGCCATAGACATCCGCGACTTGCTGGTCACTGGTGGTGAGCAACTGATGTTTCGCTAATGCATTCTTCCAACATGGCAGATACTCGGAATCTGCGCTGACGATACCAATCCCTTGCTCAGGTAAGCCTTTGAAAATTTCTGTTTTTGCACGCGCCACTCCGTAAACGCTACCAAAGCCTTCAATGTGTGCGGCGCTAACGTTATTCAAAATAGCCACATCCGGTTGCGCCAATTGCGTGGTATAAGCGATCTCACCGGGATGATTAGCGCCCATTTCAATCACTGCAATTTGGTGCTCTGGTTGCAATGCTAATAAGGTTAATGGCACACCGATATCGTTGTTTAAGTTACCCTTGGTCGCCAATACGGAGTATTTCTGGCGCATAATGGTAGCAATCATTTCTTTTACAGTGGTTTTACCGTTACTCCCCGTAATCGCCACGGTTTTCGGTTGCACTTCGCGTTTTACCGCAGCCCCCAGCAGACCTAGGGCATGGCGAGTATCAGCAACCACAACTTGTGGTATAGAAAGCGGTTGCTGTTGTTCTACCAACAACGCTTTCGCGCCCCGTTCAACGGCTTGATTGACAAATCGGTGGGCATCAAAGTGCTGCCCGCGTAAGGCGATAAAGAGTGCTCCTTCAAGGTCGCCTCGGGTGTCGGTTGATACTTTGTCAACGGTGACTGATTGGTTGACCAATTGGCCGCCCACTGCTTCCGCTATCCACGCTAGTGTGACTGAAATCATGCGCACGCCCCCCGCATTATATCTGCCACCACCGCTCGTTCGTCATAATCGATGCGTTGATGACCAATAACTTGGTAATTTTCATGGCCTTTGCCAGCCAACACCACAATATCGTCGGCACTAGCGTTGGCAATTGCGTCGAGCACTGCTACCTTGCGACCCAACTGCACTCGGACATGCTGTTGCTGCGGGATTCCCGCCAAAATATCCTTGATGATTTGTTCCGGTGGCTCAGTACGCGGATTGTCATCGGTGACGACGATCTGATCCGCAAGTTGTGCTGCAACTTGTCCCATTTGAGGGCGCTTCCCACGGTCACGGTCGCCACCGCAGCCAAAGACACACCATAACTGACCACGGCAGTGGCGCCGAGTTGCCTGCAATACCTGCTGCAGCGCATCGGGTGTATGGGCGTAGTCCACCACCACTAGTGGTTTACCACTGGCATGGAATGCTTCCATTCGCCCCGGTACCGGTGACAATTGCTTCGCGCTCGCAGCTAACGCTTGTAACGTCTCTCCTTGCGCATGCAAAGCGGTCATTGCCGCCAATAAGTTGTAAATGTTGAACTCACCCAGTAACGGCGAAACAACGGTCAAGCGTTGTTCACCACAGCACAGCGTAAATTCTGTGCGACCATCATGGTAGGCAATATCTGTCGCCCACAGGTGGCGCTCGCGTGGTTGCCCAGACAACCCAAAACTCCAGCTTTCTGGCCACTCTAAAAGCCAATTTGCCAGCCGTTGATCATCGGCATTCAACACTTTATGCTGATGCGGCAAGTCTTCGAATAGCCGCTTTTTAGCTTTGGCGTAATTCTCGAGTGTGCCATGGTAATCAAGGTGATCCCGGGAAATGTTGGTTGCCACCACGGAGCTAAACTGCAACGCTTCAACGCGCCACTGCACCAAGGCATGAGAAGAGACTTCCATTGCTACTCGCTCGGCACCCTCCGCCTTCAGCGTGGCGAGACGCTGCTGTACGGTAACCGCATCAGGCGTGGTGTGCTGCTCTGGCAATAAGCGACCGATCAGTCCGCTACCCGTGGTTCCTACCACCGCGGCGGTGTGGCCGATAATTTGGCTCAATTGGGCCGCGATGTGAGTAACCGAGGTCTTACCGTTGGTTCCTGTTACGCCTATAACCTGCATGCCTGCACTCGGCTGTTGGTAAAAGCGCGCAGCAACTTGGCTTAGCCGTTGGCGCAACTGCGGCACATGGACAACCGGACAGCCTTGTTGCCACTCAATCTCGACAGCATCGGCTTCCGCTAAGATAGCTGCAGCGCCAGCACTGATCGCCTGTGCAATAAAATGGCGACCATCGGTTTGATACCCGGATACGGCAACAAATAAATCGCCGCCAGCGACTTGGCGGCTGTCCAATTTAATCCCCGTAATTGTCTGCTCGGGCAGCATTAACGGGTAATTTGGAAGTAACTCGCTCAAACTAGCCATAGCTAACCCCCCGTACCCGCAATTCGTAACTGCGAATCATCTAAATTATCCGGTGCGATATTAAGGATCCGCATCGACTCTGAAACAATATTGGCAAATACCGGCGCTGCGGCCGTGCCGCCGTAATAGTTATCACCACCGGGTTCATTAATTGTTACCACGGTCACAATACGAGGATTGCTGACGGGAGCGATACCAGCGAATAACGCCACGTATTCATCGCCGTAACCACCGGTCGCTTTTGACTTACGTGAAGTACCGGTTTTACCCGCGATTCGATATCCTGGTACTTTGGCTTCGCTGGCCGTGCCTTTTTGTACAACGTTTTCTAACATCTTCAATACAGCCCGAGTATTGCTCTCTGAGAAAATTCGCTCGCCAGGCATCGGCGACTCTTGGCGAAATATCGTTAGCGGACGCTTAATGCCACCACTGGCAATAATGCTGTAAGCTTTGGCTAGTTGCAGCGTTGTCACTGACAAGCCATAGCCAAAGGAAAGCGTTGCGAGTTCGGCATCAGACCAACTGCGGCGGCCGCCAAAAATACCGTAACTTTCTCCTAGTAAGGAGACACCAGTACCGCTACCAAAACCGACATCAAAAAAGGTTTGGAGGACATTGTCTGCACCTAACCGAAGCGCCAGCTTACTGACCCCGACATTGCTCGAATGTTCCAATATTTGCGAAATCGTTAGCTTTCCATAATTCCGGGCGTCACTGATTCGGCGCCCACCAAGACGGTACCAACCGGGGTTGGTGTCTACCGTATCGTTCACTTTGACAATGCCCTGCTCTAGCGCAGTTAATACCACTAGGGGTTTCATCGTTGAACCCGGTTCATAAGCATCAGTAATCGCTCGATTACGCATTTTATAAGGCTGTAAGTCCGCGCGATTATTAGGGTTGTAGGACGGGCTATTGACCATCGCCAAAACTTCGCCAGTTTTCACATCAAGAATGACCACTGAACCCGAAGTTGCTTGGTTGTAGCGCACGGCCTTTTTCAGCTCGGTATAAGCAACTGCTTGTAGGCGCTGATCAATACTTAATGTTAACTGTTTAGGTTGTTGCGCTGCACGTTGACTCACCTCTTCAACAACCCGTCCTTGCGCGTCCTTGCGGTAAACTCGCTCGCCTGGAGTGCCGGTTAGCACATCGTTATAGAGTAATTCCAATCCCTCTTGACCTTGACCATCGACATTGGTCAACCCGACAACATGAGCCGAAATCTCGCCCGTCGGATAGTAACGGCGTGATTCCGTTTTCAGGTACACACCGGGAATGTCCAACTGGCGAACATAGTTTGCTTCGCTCGGTGCAATCTTACGTTGAAGATAAACAAAACGACGGCTTGGATCGTCCACTTTGGCGAGTAATTCTTCGCTATTCATACGGAATGTCTCGGCCAGAGCTTGCCAACGCCGCATATCGGCAAAGCCATGCTGTTCTTTGATTCGTTTCGGATCAGCCCAAACGGTCTCAACTGGTACACTCACCGCGAGTTCACGTCCGTTACGGTCAACGATCATACCACGCTGCACATTCATGCCTTCAGAGCGCAAGCTGCGCATGTCGCCTTGGTGAACCAAGGCACTGGCGTCGAATACTTGCAAGTAAGCAGTACGACCAATCAGTGCCGCAAATACGGTAAAAAGAATGACCAACGCCGCGTAATAACGTATGTGAAGCCCCGGTTGCGGCTTTCTTTGCGCACCTTGTCTGCGTTTTCTTACGGCCATGGCACCACCACTTCATCGCTAGGCTTCGGTTTGCGCATGTCTAGTTGCTCTTGCGCCAAGCGTTCCACACGGCTGTGCTCAGTTAGCACATTTTGCTCAATGGTCAGGTGCCGCCATTCACGATCAAGTTGGTCACGGTGCGACAACAACTCGTCACGCTCACTGGTCAGGTTACGATTCAAGTGAGCAATATAAATGACCGTCATGGCTGTAGTTACCACAGCCAAGAACAAGAATAAGTTCAGCAGTTGCCGTTTAAGGTCGTAATAAACCACCTTTATTAGTGCCGGCGTGCGACGCTTAGTCATGTCTAACCCTCCGTGCTATTCGCAACACTGAGCTGCGAGCTCTCGGGTTTTGTTGCAGCTCTTTGGCAGACGGTTTAATGGCCTTACCGATGCTATTGAGCTGTATATCTTTTTTCCATTCTGCGTCGGTAATGGGCAATCCAGCAGGAATAGGTTTACCCTGACTCTGGGCGCGAATAAATTGCTTCACTAAGCGGTCTTCTAAGCTGTGGAAACTTATCACCGCCAATCGCGCATCATGCTTTAAGCCCTGAAGTGAAGCCGTTAATGCCGCCGCAACTTGATCGAGTTCACCATTAATGTGAATGCGAATCGCTTGGAAACTGCGTGTGGCCGCGTGCTTTTTCCGATCTTTACTGGGCGCAACCCGCGCGATCATGTCGGCCAGTGGTTTGGTGCGAGTGTAGGGTTGTTGCTGCCGATCATGCACGATGGCACGGGCAATTTTGCGCGCAAAACGTTCCTCACCGTAGGTTTTTAATACCCAAGTGATATCGTCCTCGGACGCTTCGGCTAACCATTCAGCGGCTGTGGGGCCGGCACTGGTATCCATGCGCATATCGAGCGGTCCATCGCGCATAAAGCTAAAGCCTCGCTCGGCGTCATCCAATTGTGGGGAGGAGACACCAAGGTCGAACAAGACCCCGTCGATGGCGTTTTCTAATTGCTGTTGCTCAATCAACGAGCCAAGTTCAGCAAAGGGGGTGTGGAAAATTTCGAAACGCGGATCGCTACGTAAAAGTTCGGCTGCTGCAATCGCTTGGGGATCACGATCAAGCGCAATCAGCCGTCCATTTTCATTGAGTTTGGCAAGAATGGCACGCGAGTGTCCGCCGCGTCCAAAGGTCGCGTCGAGGTAGGTGCCGTCAGGTCGAATAGCTAATGCATCAATCGATTCTTCTAGCAGCACCGAAATATGTTGCGGTGTCGCGTCGTTTACCATTATAACGAGAAGTCTTGTAGTCGTTCGTTATTGGAAAAGTCTTGCTGTTGCTCGTCAGCCATATCCATGCTGACTTGGTTATGCCACGCCTGTTCATCCCAGATTTCAAACTTATTTAACTGACCAACCAGCATCAGTTTTTTTTCTAGTCCAGCATGTTGGCGAAGCGTTGGAGCAATCAGTAAGCGTCCGTTTTTATCCATTAGACAGTCATCTGCATGGCCCAATAACAAGCGTTGCAGACGCCGTTCGGCGGGGTTCATGTTAGACAGTGTGGTGAGCTTTTGTTCGATGATTTGCCACTCAGGCAAAGGGTACAGCAATAGACACGGTTGCTGAATATCAATGGTGCACACCATTTTTCCTTCGCAATCTAACGCCAATGACTGACGATACCGTGCTGGAATAGCCAGCCGGCCTTTGTCATCCATATTGATTGCTGTTGCACCACGGAACATACGAAACGATCCCCACTTGATCGATAGTGATCCACTATTTTCCACAAATCCCCACAATGTGACAGTCTAGGTGTGTGTTCTTCCCACTGTCAAGCAAAAACCCCCGTTATTTGCAGGGAATTTGCACCGCGATCGTCGGCTGACCAGCAAGCCGTTGACAGATAAATAAATTTTGCACAATGCTTGATTTCATCAAGGGTATGGCTGACTATCAAAACTCGGTAGAGAAATCATATGGAACGGCATGGCGGCAAAGCGGTTGTCAAATAAGCATTTTTGGGCATTATTACTGTTGGGGATCGTTCTCATTTCCGCATCAGTCACTGTTGCTGAAAGTCAACACCAAGCCGCTGTGTCAGAAGCTAAACAGTCTGCGCTTCAGAATCTCAGCACTCGGCGGGCGAAAATTGAAGGCATCATTAATGCGGCGTTGGTGGTGGTACAGGCCCTCCAAGCTGAAATAAGCCTCACTCCTGAACTTAGTCAGCGGCGATTTGCACGATTGGCGAAGGAATTAATTAAACCCAACTTGCCGATACGACATATAGCGCTTGCACCCGATTTAGTGGTGCAATACATTTTTCCGCTTACGGGCAACGAAGATGCGCTCGGTTTTGACTATCGCACCTCCGCTTCGCAGTTTGCCACGGTATCTCGCGCCATTGCGATAAAAGATATTGTAATGGCTGGACCGTTAGATCTCGTCCAAGGTGGACGGGCGTTAATTGTTCGGGCGCCAATCTTTAGTCCAGACGAGAAGTTGTGGGGGGTGATTGCCGAAGTCATCGATATCAACCGATTGCTCGAACTCGCCGACATCAATGATGTGCACCAATGGTCAATTCGTGGTACCGACGGCGAAGGTTTAATTGGTAAAGTGTTTTATGGAAACGCTGATATTTGGAGTAAAGACTCCGTTCGCGTTGATGTTACCGTTCCAGGCGGCTCTTGGGTTCTTGCTCATGCTCCTGAGGGGAGTCAGCAATGGGCGAAACGGGGAGTTAGTTATTGGGCCATTATTAGTGCCGGGTTATTCTTAACAACCATTATCCTTAGTATCCTTTTCTCGCTCTTTCGGGCTCATCAAAAAATTCGAGATGCGTTGCAAACGATCAGTTACCAAGCGCATTACGACTCGATTACCGGGCTACCAAACCGACAACGCTTTGTTGATACCTTACACCGACTAATTGCTCGGGCAGATGTACATACCGACCAATTTGTCGTGATGTTTATCGACTTGGATCACTTTAAAGACGTTAACGATAGCTTGGGTCATCACATTGGAGACCAACTCATCCAAAGTGTTGCTGAGCGCTTGAGCCGACTCATTCGTGCCGATGACATTGTCGCTCGGTTAGGCGGCGATGAGTTTGTCATTGTCTGTCGTGAGGTTGACAATGTTGGCGCACAACGCCGCGCTGAGCACGTTCTTCAAGCACTGCAAAACCCTTTTAGTTTTCATCAGCAGCAAGTGTACGTGTCAGCAAGTATTGGTATTGCCGACTTCCCGCGAGACGGGAGTACTGTTGACGAGCTCCTTAAGCATGCTGATTTGGCGATGTACTCTGCTAAATCGGCCGGTCGAGGCACCTTTTCGTTTTTCAACCAACAACTACGCGAAGACGCGGAACGCCATATTCAATTGCACAGCGAAATGAAACTCGGACTTGATCTGCAGCAGTTTCATTTGGTTTACCAACCGATCATCCACCCGAAAACGGGCACCGTCTCTAAATGCGAAGCGCTGTTGCGTTGGCAACATCCTGAGAGAGGACTCATTTCCCCAGCAACGTTTATCCCAGTGGCTGAGCGCACGGGGTTAATCAACCGTATAGGTGACTGGGTGCTTGAGCAGGTTTGTGAAGACTTAACAACTCTTGCCGACGATCGTTTAGTTATTTCGATAAACCGCTCTGAGCGCGAATTTACACATCAAAAGGACGGTAACCATTGGCTGAGCATTTTATTGAGGCACAGCATTGCACCTAAGCGTATTGTTTTTGAGATTACAGAATCGTTGTTCATGACCGACAAAGACAAGCAAAAAAGCTTGATCCTCTCAATGCGCGAAGCAGGCATCCGTTTTGCGATTGACGATTTTGGCACTGGTTATTCGAGCCTAAATTACTTACAACATTACCCAGTGGATTTTCTTAAAGTCGATCGTAGCTTCCTTGAACAAATTCCCGAAAACACACAGCAAACAGCACTGATCGATGCTATGTTACGAGTAGCTCATGCCTTAGGCATTGAAACCGTTGCCGAAGGCGTTGAACGCAAGGAGCAGTATCAACGTTTGGTTGAACTTGGGGCTGATTACGTGCAAGGATTTTACCTTGCCAAGCCAATGCGGCTTGCTGCACTTACTGAGTTCCTGCGCAGCCATCGCGAATAGAAAAGTTGGAGTTGGCCGATAAGCCGGGTTCTGTCGTGAGCAATCATTCGTCTAGCAGTTAAGTCGCCTTAACTGTCAAGCAGCCTACCCGAACTCAACGCGGGCCGCGCCAATGAGTTCCTATTTGGCCTTGCTCCGGGTGGAGTTTACCGTGCCACGAACTGTTACCAGTCGCGCGGTGCGCTCTTACCGCACCCTTTCACCCTTACCTGTGCTGCCAAGCAGCCATCGGCGGTTTGCTCTCTGTTGCACTGGTCGTCGGTTCACACCGCCCAGGTATTACCTGGCACCCTGCCCTATGGAGCCCGGACTTTCCTCCCCCTAATACATTAGGCGGCGATTGCTTGGCCAACTCCAAGCGCGCATTCTACGCTATTGCTGCTCAATTGCCCATTGGTAGAGGGTATTTTTTCGAGCGCCATGTATTTTAGCGGTCAGCGCTGCCGCCTTTTTTAGCGGCAACTCTTCACGCAGCACGTTCAGCGTGGCGATGACCTCTGCGCTGGGCGCGTCGTCATCTGACTTATTGGGGCACCCAGCAACCAATAGCACTATTTCTCCACGTTGTTGATTACTGTCCGCGTTCACTTGCGCTATTACTTCTGCAATCGAGCCAGTGAGATAAGTCTCAAACTGTTTGGTTAATTCACGCCCCATGACCATCTGTCGCTCATTACCAAACTCTGCTGCCAAGTCTTCTAAGCTAGCAACAATACGGTGAGGGCTTTCATAAAAAATCATTGTTCGGGGTTCGTTTAATAGGCTCTGTAAGGTCTTTCTTCGTTGTCCAGACTTTGCAGGCAAAAAGCCCTCGAAACAAAACCGGTCGGTTGCTAACCCACTCGCTGATAACGCCACTGTTAGCGCACAAGCGCCCGGCAATGCCGTTACGTTGAATCCTTTTGCGCGACATTCACGCACAACGATAAATCCAGGATCACTGATCAGAGGGGTTCCAGCATCACTGATCAACGCGATGTTGTGGCCTTGCTGCAACTGTTCCAATACCCACGCCACCTTTTGTTGCTCGTTGTGCTCGTGAATGGAAACCAATTTCCGTTCAATGCCTAAGTGCCGCAACAACGTCTGGCTGTGGCGTGTATCCTCTGCGGCTATCAGGTCAACCGATGCTAATACCTGCTTGGCACGCTCGGTGATATCATCAATATTTCCAATTGGAGTAGGAACCAGATAGAGGATTCCAGCGTCTGACATAGCATTGCCTGTTTGTTTAACTGTCATTGGACGTTTATAGTAACACCCATTGGCTGCGAGACTGGAACTTAAATTCGACCATGCGTTTATCACATTCCCTTTTATTGTTGGCGAGCTCTGCGGTAATTGTTGCCTGTAGCCAGCAGCCCAGATCAATTGTCACGTCGACACCGCAAAACGTTCCGACGGTCACTGTTGCTGAGCAACCAAGCGACTATTCCAGTGATTACTGGTTGCAGCAAGCTCGTCAAGCCAGCACTTCACCACAGCAGTATCACGCCTTTGTTGAAGCTAGCTTAGCATTCGAGAGCGAAGGTTTATGGCAACAAGCAGCGGCAGTACTGTCACAGCTTAATCCTAACGGTATGAGTCCGAGCGATGCCAGCCGCTACCACCTAGCCTATGCGCGTTGGGCCTATTCGCAAAGCGACTGGGATACGGTTGTGCAACAATTAGCGCCGCGCACGGAACAGTTCCTGACCAAACAAAGCCGAGCGGAAGTTCTGGCATTGCTGAGTTCTGCCAGTCTTAATCGTGGTGACTACTGGCGTTCACTCACCTGGCAAATTCAGGCGCAACGTTATCAAGATAACGATGCCGAGCAACAATTCATCACGCTTTGGCAAATAGCCCGTCAAGTCACCCGCAAGCAACTGCCCGAAATCGTACCCAACGACTACGATAGCGCGGGTTGGTGGCGGCTACTGGTCAACCTTCACCGTGCCATTGAACAGCCGCAACAGCGCGCAACGCTATTGCAACAATGGTTGGATAGTTATAGCGACCACTTGGCGGCCAATTTTGTGAAACAACGTTTTGGCGATTGGCTCACTCCGACAGTACAACAACAGCAATGGGTTGCACTACTACCGTTAAGCGGACGGTACCAAAGCCAAGGAGAAATGATCCGCGACGGTATTGTTGCAGCACTTGCAGACCATCCGGACGTCGCCGAGCGGGTGGAAGTGCAATTCGTAGATACCCAGCAACAAGGTACCGAACAACAGCGCGAACTCATCCAATCGCTAGGACCACAACTCATTATTGGGCCGTTACTGAAAGAACAAATCGGACATTGGGTGCAACAGCCAGTGGTCGGCGTACCTCATCTTATGCTCAACGAGCTTGATGACTATCCAAGCGATAGCCCCGCGACACAAACGCAGTGGTTCTATGCCTTGGACCCAGAAGATGAAGCAAACCAGGCGAGCACGTTACTGGCAACTCAGCAATTTGCCGACCCATTGGTTTTTGCTCCCAAAACTGGGTTTGGCGAACGCCTAGTCACCGCCTTTCAAAACACTCGCTTGGAATTCGGCGATGACGCCGCAGAGACAGCATATTACCAATCGACAGAGGACATGAAGCAACAAGTCCAAAAGCACCTAGGGATTAGTGCCAGTCAAGCACGCATCCAGCAAGTAAAAATTGCCGCCGGTGAAGAGGAAATTTTTAATCAGCCACGAAGCCGTGCTGATATTGGTTCAATTTACACGCCTGCTTCGGTCGAGCAAACACGCTTGTTAAAGCCCTTTATTGATGTCAACGTAAGTCCGTTTATGACACCGATTCCCGTGTTCGCCTCGTCGGCTAGCCATGACTCGGCCATTAACCGGCTCAGCGAAAACGATTTACGCGGCGTGACTTTTACCGAAATTCCCGCGTTGCTCCCGAATTCGCATGGCTATGAGCAGTTGAAAACATTTATGCGCTTGCGTCCAAGCGTTGGAATAGCTTTAGCTCGTCTAACCGCAATGGGTTATGACGCAGTCTCTTTAGGGCGAAGACTACCATTAATGCAACAAGTGCCTGGCTACCACTATCAAGGGCTAACTGGGGAGCTCGCTATTGGCACTCAAAGGAATAGCCACGTAGTAGGCCGCACCCTCGCTTGGGGACAGTTCGGACAACATATGATTGAAACAGTAGACAACCCGAGTGCACAATAAAAAGCGGGGTAACCTTGGCGAGCAACGAGCTTGCCAGTTGTTACAGAGTCAAGCTATTCGAATTGTTGAGCGCAATTTTCGCACCCCACGCGGAGAAATTGATATTATCGCTAGAGACGAAGACACCTGGGTTTTTATCGAAGTAAAATTTCGCCAAGATGCCGACTTTGCCGAAGTACTCAGCCAAATTAGTCACGCTCAGTTGGCTCGAATAAAAACAGCCGCGCGCTATTATTTGCTCAACAAACGTATTGCTGAGCACCTATGTCATATTCGCTTCGACGTTATAACGGTAACGGTAGAGCCAGAACATATTGAATGGTTTAAGGATGCCTTTTAATTCATGACCAATGATGCACTGAAAGCGCTTTTTACGGAAAGCATTCAAACCCAAATTTCGGCGGTAGAAACCCTCCAAGAGCCGGTTTCCCGTGCGGTCGAACTCTTCGTTGAACGGCTTTTGCAGGGGCAACGTGTCTACTGCTGTGGCGAAGCTGGTGGTGCATTCGTTGCCAGCCAATTCGTTCGATTGATGACTGATGGAATGAAGCTTGACCGGCCCCCTTTCCCGACCATCCATCTCGACCAGTCTAAGGCTAGACAAGTCAATGCGCTCGGGCAGGCCGGCGACGTACTGCTAGTGGTTGCAAACCATCCAGACTCAGAACTCATGACCAACATTATGGAAGCGGCTTTAAGCCGACAAATGGTAATAGTTGCGTTAACTTGCGAAACTGATGACGCCATCGCTGGTCTATTAGGAGCCAACGACGTAGAAATTCGGATTCCGTCTCGGAATCCATCGCGGGTTATTGAGAACCAACTATTAGTTGTGCATTGTTTAGCTGAATTAGTAGAAGCGCGAATTTTCCCACAGGAGCACGAAGGCTAATGAAAAATAAACTGACTTTGCTGTTTGCTGGGCTTGTGGCCTTATCACAATTGCAAGGATGCGCGGTGGCATTGGTTGGTGCTACTGCGGTGGGTGTGTCAGCGGCGCAAGATCCGCGTAGCATCGGTTCACAGATCGATGACCAAGGCTTAGAAATGGCAATCGGCAAAGTGTATAACCAAACGCCTGCGCTAGCTCAGGAGAATATCTCTGTTATTGCCTACAATCGTAACATCCTGCTGGTTGGCCAGGTCAGTGAGGCCTCACTGAGTCGACAGGCGGAAGAGATTGCTCGCGATACCGATAATGTCGACAAAGTCTTCAACCAGCTGCGGGTCGGTAATCAGGTGTCAGCAACCACGTCCGCACATGATGCCTGGCTAACCAGTAAGGTTAAAGTGTCATTATTTAACGATGACGACTTTGATAGCAGCAATGTAAAAGTGGTTACCGAAAATAGCGAAGTTTTTCTATTAGGTAAGGTTACTGAGGACGAAGCCGACAAAGCGGTGGCTATGGCGCGAAATATTGATGGCGTGCGTCGCGTCATTACCGCATTCACCATTGTTGACCACCACTAGACAGTCAACAACGCGGTTACTTAATTACTTTGAGATTCGGTCGCTTTTTCGTTTTGTTTGGCTCTTCTGAAGACGTTTGCGATGGACGCTCGTCGTCGACGCCGCCATCGACCGTTTCTAAATTAGGCGACGATGATAGCTGTTGCTCGTCCGCGTCATCCACTTCGCTGACAGCAATAGCGCCATCCAGCTCTGGCTCAGCCTCAAACATTGCTCCAGCACCATTCTCACGCGCATAAATTGCTAACGCTGCACTCATAGGCACGATGACCTGCATCGGCTTGCCGCCAAAGCGTGCATTAAAACGCACCTCGTCGTCGAGCAGTTGCAAGCCAGCAACCGCTGAGGTGGAGATATTCAATACGATTTGACCGTCGGAGACGAAGTCTTGCGGCACCTTGGTGCCCGGAATAGTGGCATCGACCACCAAGTGTGGCGTCAACTGATTGTCTAAAATCCAATCGTATAACGCTCTTAACAAGTAGGGACGTTTTGGTTTCATAGCTTCCAAGTGTAGCTAACAGGCGCGCTTAGCGCGCCAATTCGCGTTCGACATCGGTTAACGATTGCTGGAACGAATCACGCTCGAACAAACGTACCATGTAAGCTTTGATTTCTTTCGAGCCCGCGCCCTCAAGATTAATGCCGTAAGCCGGTAAACGCCATAACAGAGGTGCCAAGTAGCAATCTACCAAGCTAAATTCTTCACTCATAAAGTACGGTGCGTCGGCAAATACAGGCGCCAATGCCAATAAGCCTTCCTGCAATTCTTGCCGCGCTGTAGCCGCATCAGAGCCACCAGCAATTATACGGTCAGCGAGTGCGTACCAGTCGCGCTCGATACGATACATCATGAGTCGTGAGGTACCACGGGCAACTGGGTAGACCGGCATTAACGGTGGATGCGGAAAACGCTCGTCTAAATATTCGATGATGATATGCGCGTTGTACAACACCAACTCTCTGTCCACCAGCGTTGGTGACGCGTCAGAGTATGGATTCAGCTGCAACAAATCTTCCGGTTTGTTATCACTGTCAACGTAACTAATCTCAACGCCAACGCCTTTTTCAGCAAGGACGATGCGAACCTGATGACTCTTTAAGTCATCTTTGCCAGAGTACAGTGTCATCACTGAACGCTTATTCGCTGCAACCGCCATTCATTTCTCCAGATTTCATCAATAGCAAAGGGGCGTAAAATCGCCCCTTATATACTTTTCCAGACTAACCTATTGTTATTTCAGGTCTTTCCAGAATTCTTTTTTCAGTAACCAAGCCAAGATAGTAAATACCAGCAAGAAGCCGAATACGTACCAACCGATGCGACGCTGTTCTAATTTCATTGGTTCAGCCATGTAAACCAAGAAGTTGGTAATATCTAGTGTCGCTTGATCATATTCGCTTGGACTTAGACGGCCACTGCCATCCGATTTTAAGCCAACGTAAACGTCTTTCATTTCCCCGTCGACCATACGTTCTTCGTACGCCTTAGTTGGCACACCTTGCAATTCTTGCAATACGTGTGGCATACCAACGTTCGGGAATACTACGTTGTTCACTCCCCAAGGGCGAGAGTCATCGACGTAAAACGAACGCAGATAGGTATAAACCCAATCTTTACCACGAACGCGGATCACGTTAGTCAAGTCAGGTGGCGGATTACCAAACCACTTGCCTGCCTCTTCTGCAGGCATGTTATTAGTTATCAAGTCACCTTTTTTGTGTCCTGTAAATTGAAGATACTTTTGTCCCAACTCTTCGGGAATACCTAAGTCTTCAAAGGTTTGGTTATAACGCTGATACTTAAGTGAGTGGCAACCTAAACAATAGTTCATAAATAATTGCGCACCACGCTGCAGGGAGGCCTTGTTGTGCAAATCGACCTTTGCTTCGTCGAGCGGAATATCCGACTCTGACGCGAACGCCAGAGCGGGAATTACCGCTAATAATGCTAGTAAAAACTGTCTCATCACTTGGTCACCCTTTCTGGTACCGGCTTGGTTTTCTCGCGTTTACTGTAAAAGAACAACAGCACGAAGAACGCGAAATACAAGAAAGTAAAGATTCGTGCAAACATCGTTGACGTTGGTGTCGCCGGTTGTGTACCGAGATAACCCAACACCAAGAACGCCACGGCAAACATCGCAATATTTAGCTTATGTAATGCCGAACGATAACGAATCGAGCGAACACGGCAACGATCGAGCCATGGCAGTAGTGCCAGCAACACAATCGAAGCAAACATCAAGATAACCCCAAACAATTTGTCTGGAACCGCACGCAAAATCGCATAGAACGGTGTGAAGTACCATACCGGAGCAATGTGCGGAGGGGTCTTCAACGGGTTCGCTGGTTCAAAGTTAGGTGGCTCAAGGAAGAAGCCGCCAACTTCTGGGTTAAAGAAGATGACATAACAGAACAAGAACAAGAAGATGCCAATACCCACTAAGTCTTTCACCACGTAGTACGGATAAAACGGAATTGCATCGGCAATATCGTACTTCTTAGTGAAGCGTTCGTGGAATTTGAACTTCGGTTTCTCGTCGTCTGGGATAGACCCTTTCGGATGTTTAATGGGAACGCCATCTGGGTTGTTCGAACCCACTTCGTGTAACGCAATGATGTGTAAGAACACCAAAATAACCAACACTAATGGCAAGGCAATAACATGCAAGGCAAAGAAACGGTTTAACGTCGCCCCAGAGATGACGTAGTCACCTCGAATCCACAACGTGAGGTCGTCACCAATGCCAGGAATTGCCCCAAACAAGGAAATAATAACCTGCGCGCCCCAATATGACATCTGTCCCCACGGCAGCAAGTAGCCCATAAAGGCTTCTGCCATTAATGCCAAGAAGATGAACATACCGAACAACCACAACAACTCACGCGGCTTCTGATAAGAACCGTAGAGCATGCCACGGAACATATGCAGGTAAACCACAATAAAGAATGCCGACGCTCCAGTTGAATGCATATAACGCAATAGCCAACCATAGTCGACATCACGCATAATGTATTCGACAGAGGCAAACGCCCCATCAGACGTCGGTACATAGTTCATTGTTAACCAAATACCGGTCAGGATTTGGTTAACGAGCACTAGCATTGCCAGTACGCCAAACAAATACCAAAAGTTAAAGTTTTTGGGAGCAGGATATTGCGCGAGGTGGATATTCCACGTTTTTGTCATTGGGATGCGCGCATCCATCCACTCTTGAAGTCGCTTAAACATTACGCTTGCCCCTTGTCCTTACCGACAAGAATGGTCTCGTCGTCTTCATAGTAGTGTGGAGGAACCACTAAGTTCAATGGTGCAGGAACGCCTTCAAATACTCGCCCAGCAATATCGTACATTGAACCGTGACATGGACAGAAGAAACCAGCGTGAACGCCTTCAATATGCTCTTCCATCTCGGTTGGCACATAAGACGGTGAACAACCTAAATGCGTACAAATACCCACTGCAACTAAATACTCTTTCTTGATTGAGCGATAGCGGTTCTTCGCATAAGGCGGTTGTTGAGGCTCTTCGGAATGTGGATCGCGTAGACGATCCTCATGGTCATCCAAACCTTCAAGCATCGAGTCGGTGCGGCGAACAACCCATACAGGTTGACCACGCCACTTAACTCGGAGCATTTGACCAGGTTCAGCCTTGCTAATGTTAACTTCTACCGGGGCACCGGCATTTTTCGCGCGTGCACTTGGGTTCCAAGATGCAATGAAAGGAACGGCCACACCAACCGCTCCGGCCGCACCTACTACAGAAGTAGCGACGGTCAGAAAGCGACGACGGCCTTTATCTACGGGCGCATTGCTCATCCACTTATTCTCCGTTTTGGACGCCCCGCGGTGCGTCGCCGCGGGATCGGGAATTTGCTGCTGCAACCCCCATAAAGAGGGTGATAGAAAATGCCTTGAGATGATAAAGAAAAGCCCTAGTTTTTACAAGGCAAAATCCATTCCGACAGTAAATTTGTTCGTGAACAGACATAAAAAAAGCCCGCTGAATCGCGGGCTTTTTGCACAAAACGGTAAAATTAACGTTTTGAGAATTGAGGACGCTTACGAGCTTTGTGCAAGCCGATTTTCTTACGTTCAACTTGACGTGCATCACGGGTAACGTAACCCGCTTTACGTAATTCGCCGCGTAACGCTTCGTCGTATTGCATCAATGCGCGAGTGATGCCGTGACGAACTGCGCCAGCTTGTCCTGTAGTACCACCACCAGAAACGGTGATGTGCAGGTCGAATTTATCTGTCATTTCTACCAACTCAAGTGGTTGACGAACAACCATTTGTGCCGTTTCACGACCGAAGTATTCTTCCAATGAACGGTTGTTGATTTGGATGTTACCGCTACCAGGGCGCAAGAACACGCGTGCCGTGGAGTTTTTGCGGCGTCCAGTACCGTAGTATTGAGTATCTGCCATAATATTCTTGCTCCGCCTTAAATATCCAGTGGTTTAGGTTGTTGCGCTGTATGGTTGTGCTCTGCACCAGCGTAAACTTTCAGTTTGCGGAACATTGCGCGACCTAAAGGACCGCGTGGCAACATGCCTTTTACCGCTTTCTGAATGACCATTTCTGGCTTCTTGTCGATCAACTTTTCGAAGCTGATTGACTTGATACCACCTGGATAACCGGTGTGCGCGTAGTACATTTTGTCTTTCGCTTTGTTACCTGTTACCGCAACTTTCTCAGCGTTGACGACTACGATGTAATCACCGGTATCGACGTGAGGCGTGTACTCTGGCTTATGCTTACCACGCAGGCGACGCGCGATTTCAGTCGCGATACGACCTAGCGTTTTGCCTTCTGCGTCAACAATGTACCAGTCGCGCTTCACTGTTTCTGGCTTTGCTACAAATGTTTTCATTACCTAAAACCTTTAAAAAAATGTTCACGGACAGTAATTCCGGGCTTCCCCGCGAATCACAACAATAAAAAAATGAATAAAATCATTTAGTTATTTGCTGCAACCAGTGCTCCGACTCGCGCCGATGCAATGGACTGTAACGTGGGCTGCGCGGATTATACGAAAAACCCGTTTAAAGATCACGCACTTTTTCCGATTCCATTAGGCCAAATGCTCAAGGGCTAAATATTCGCGACTTTGCATTTCTTGCAGCCGACTTAAACAACGCTGAAACTCAAAGCTTAAGCGCCCGCCTTGATAAATCTCTTGCAGCTTAACCTGACTAGACATCACCAATTTTACCCGTCTTTCGTAAAATTCATCGACCAAGGCAATGAAACGCCTTGCAGTGTCGTCGTTGCCCTGCCCCATTGGCTTCACCCCGCGGATGATAACCGCGTGGTAGAGTCTGGCCAGTTCCATATAATCAGAGGTACTGCGGAAACTTTCACAAATCGCCGAGAAGTCAAAAAACACCACATCGTCGCTTTCGCAACGCACTGGGATCTTTCGCCCAGCAATTTCGATTGTACCTTCACGACAATGAGAACGATGATCTGGAGCCAATTCAAAAAAGTAATCGAATAGCGCCTGATCGGTTTGTTCGTTCACTTCAGTAAGAAAAATATCGGCTTTGGTGAGCGTGCGAAGTCTATAGTCGGTGCCACTATCCACATTCACCACCTCGCAATTGGCGTTAATTAACTTAATCGCTGGGATAAATCGTTCACGCTGTAAGCCGTTGCGATAGAGCTCGTCCGGAACAATATTTGACGTCGCCACCAGCACCACATCAAAGGCGAATAGGTATTCGAACAACTTGCCGAGCAACATCGCATCGGTAATATCTTGAACAAAAAACTCGTCAAAACAGATGATGCTGGTCTCAGCAGCAATCCGCTTGGCAATAATTTCTAATGGGTCGGACTGGTTTTGCAGACTTTTCAATTCGTTATGAATGCGCTGCATAAAGCGGTGAAAGTGCATGCGCCACTTATTCTCGAACGGCAGGCAGTCGTAAAAATTATCCACCAAGTAGGTCTTGCCACGACCAACGCCCCCCCAAAAATACAAGCCTTGAGGTTTTTTTGGCGTTGCCGTTAGCCAGCGCTTAAGCGGCGATAAGCGTCGGTGCGTTTGCCACGCGACATACTCGTCGAACAATCGCTGCAGGTGGTTTACCGCATTTTCCTGCGCCGTATCATGGACAAACCCACGGCGTTGCAAATCGTTGTGATAATTCTTGAATGGTGTTTTCTGTCGGTTCGGCACTACCACTTCACCTTGCTCTGGATTATCCTAAGGGATATCGCATTTTAGCATGAAGCCATTCGGCGGCAATCCACTGATGGGTTGTCGGCGCGATTAGGATTGCAGCAAAGGAGTCGTTATGAGCTGGATCATTGGAATTTTATTAGTGCTGGTTGGCGCCATTATTGGTTTTTTCTGCGCCCGCTTTTGGCGAGACGAGAGTCAACCAGCTAACGAGCTAGAAGAAAAAATACAACAAAGCCAACAACAATTAGTGAACTATCAGCGCGAAGTTTCAGAACATTTTGCCACCGCTTCTGCCCTCGTTGAACAGTTGGCCGACACGCAGCAGAAATTGCAAAAATATCTCAACCAAAGTGCTGAGCTATTGCAGAATAGTGGGATTCAGGACGATCTTCCGTTCTTTTCTGAGGATACACTGCGGCAATTACGGGTTGCCAACACCATGCAACAAGATTCGCGTAGCCGTAACGACACCGATAGTACCGCTACAACAGATGCACCGCGCGACTATTCAGAGCATGGCAGTGGATTGTTTGTCGGAAAAAAAGATCGTTCATAAACATCTTGAAACATTTACCCGCCGAACTTACCTCTACATTTGACGGTCTTTTGAGTGTATGGTGCGCGACTACAGTTAGCGCCGCGCATCCCCCTTAAACCTTTGTCGAGGAGTTGAACGCGATGACAAAGTCATTTTCCCATTTTTTTGTTGCTGTAGTCGCCGCTCTGGTGCTGACTATGCAAACCGCAAATGCGGGGATTCCGTTTTTTGATGACGATGAGAAGCCCACCTTAGCTCCAATGCTGGAGAAGGTAACGCCAGCAGTTGTGAACATTTCCGTCAAAGGCAAAAAGGAAGTTCATCGGCGCCTACCAGACGCCTTGCGCTTCTTCTTCGGTCCACGGGTGCCGCGCGAGCAAGTTCAAGAACGCCCCTTTGAAGGTCTTGGCTCAGGCGTCATTATTGATGCTGAGAAAGGCTATGTAGTGACGAACAACCATGTGATTGACGATGCGTCAGAGATTGTTGTTACGTTAAAAGATGGGCGTGAGTTCGACGCTGAGCTGATTGGTACAGATGAGCGTGCGGATATCGCGCTGCTTCAAATTCAAGACGGCAAAGATTTGAAAGCGATTGAGTTAGGCAGTTCAAGTCAATTGCGTGTCGGCGATTTTGTGGTAGCTATTGGCAACCCCTTTGGCTTAGGTCAAACCGTGACATCAGGTATTGTCAGTGCACTGGGTCGTGCCAACTTAGGTATTGAAGATCTCGAAAACTTTATCCAAACCGACGCAGCCATTAACAGCGGAAACTCTGGTGGAGCACTGGTTGACTTAAACGGGAAGCTGGTCGGCATCAACACCGCTATTTTAGGGCCAAATGGCGGTAACATCGGTATCGGTTTTGCGATTCCTGTTGACATTATGCGTAATCTCGTAGAGCAATTACGAGAATTTGGTGAAGTTCGCCGAGGTGTTTTAGGTGTTCGCGGTAACGATCTTAATCACGACATTGCCCAAGCGATGAATATTGATGTCAATCGCGGTGCCTTCGTTGCACAAGTACTACCAGACAGCGCTGCCGAAAAGGCCGGATTGAAATCGGGTGATGTCATCACTGAGTTCAATGGCAATCCCATTGCCTCATTCCGCGAACTTGGCGCGATGGTCGGTACTGCTGGGTCTGGGCAAACAGTCTCGTTAGGATTAATCCGCGATGGCGAAAAAATGACGATCGATGTGGTTTTGGGTGACGACGATACGGCTGTTGGCGCTGACCAAATCCATCCTGTTCTAGAGGGCGCAACGTTAGTGCCAGTCGGTGATCACAACGGTGTTAAAATCAGTGAGTTAGAAAGTAATTCCCCTGCTGCTCGCATTGGGCTAAAAGAGGGCGATATCATCGCTGGAGTTAACAGAGCGCCAATTAACTCGATTTCCGAGCTTAGAGAGCGCATAGACGCTGCAGAAAGTGTTGTCGCACTGAATATCATTCGTGACCAGACATCGCTCTATATTGTCTTACCTGCAATGAAATAGTGGCGATAAATTAGCTAATTAGGTGGCTTCAGTGTTATGCTGAAGTCACCATTTTTCGGAGCCCTACTAACCAGCATGAGATGGCGTAAGCTTTTATCCTTTCTTACACAGTCAGTCGGACTTGGACTCATTGTCGCCGCTCTCATTCTCTGGGGTTTACCCGCACTCAAGAATATACTCCACGAATCAGACCCGGACTCTGGGCAGAGCATTCTATCTTTTGCTAATGCCGTCAACCGCGCGGCACCCGCAGTAGTCAACATCTATAGTATGGGTGAAATCCAAGGTTCATATTACAATCCGCGGCCATCCAAGATTTGGCGTTTAGGCTCTGGCGTTATAATGGATCAACGCGGTTACATTCTTACCGCATATCACGTTGTGGTGGATGTTGATCTCATTGAAGTGGCTCTGCAAGATGGTCGTCGTTACGGCGCTCAACTCATAGGAAGCGATCGCTATACAGATATTGCGGTGCTCAAAATTGATGCAGAAAATTTGCCGGTTATTCCTGTAAACGAGAAGCGTCAGGCTCGCGTCGGCGATATCGTTTTAGCTATCGGTAATCCTTACAATCTCGGGCAAACAATCACCCAAGGAATAATCAGTGCTACTGGTGGTCGAACCGGGGTCAGTAACTCCTACTCCGATCTGATTCAAATGGACGCAACGATTAACGAAGGTGCCTCCGGCGGCGCCCTTGTAAATACTGCGGGGGAATTGGTCGGCATCAACAACGCGAGTTACAGTTCACTGACAGGTGATGGCGGCGAAGGTATTTACTTTGCTACGCCTTATCCCCAAGCGAAAAAAATCATGGAAACCATTATCGCCAAAGGAAAGGTCACTCGTGGTTATATCGGTATCAGTGTTGACCCTAACTATAACGAACAACGCACCCAGTCAGGACTAATGATTAGCGGCGTCGAACCCAATGGCCCAGCCGACAAAGCTGGGCTTCGAGCCAAAGACTATATTGTTGAAATGAATGGTAAGCCAGTGTCAACCGCTTCCGATGGGCTTGATTTGGTTGCCAATTCCCAACCTGGAACAGAGATTCCAGTAGTGTTTTATCGCGGCAATCACCGCATGCAAACAACGGTTACGGTCACCGAGTTAACTCGCCAATAAGTTACTGACAAACAATCCGTTCTATATCGGCACCCAACTGCCGCAATTTTTCTTCAATACGCTCATAACCACGGTCGATATGATGAATCTGCTCAATGCAGGTTTCACCGTCGGCAACTAAGCCGGCAATGACCAAAGACGCTGATGCACGCAGATCGGTACACATCACTTCAGCACCTGTCAGGCGATTTACCCCGTGGCAAATTGCGGTATTCCCCTCGAGCTCAATATTCGCACCCATGCGTCGCAATTCTGGCACGTGCATAAAACGGTTTTCAAAAATTGTCTCGCGGATCCAGCCTGTACCATTAGCCACACTGTTTAACGCGGTAAATTGCGCTTGCATGTCAGTCGGAAAGGCTGGGTGCGGTGCAGTAATCACATTCACAGGTTTCGGTTGAGCATCTGCCTTCAGCGTTATCCAATCGTTACCTTTACTGATTTGACCGCCAGCTTCTGCCAACTTCTTCAACACCGCGTCCAAGGCATGTGGGTCCGTATTTTCGCAGCGGACTTCGCCCCCCGCGACCATTGCCGCCACCAAAAACGTCCCCGTTTCTATACGATCCGACATCACTTGGTAGCTACCGCCGTGAAGCTCTGTTACGCCTTCAATGCGAATGGTATCAGTACCGGCACCAGACACCTTGGCGCCCATCTCGTTGAGAAAATTGGCTAAATCAATAATCTCTGGCTCACGTGCTGCATTTTCAATGGTCGTTACACCCTCCGCCAAGGTGGCGGCCATCATTAAATTCTCGGTTCCAGTTACACTCACCGTATCGAGTAAGATTTCTGCGCCTCGCAGGCGGCCATCAACCGCCGCTTTAATGTAACCATTCTCGACCACGATTTCTGCGCCCATACGGCGTAAACCCTCGATATGCAGATTAACGGGGCGTGCGCCAATGGCGCAACCGCCTGGCAACGATACTTCGGCTTTACCACGCTTCGCCAATAACGGGCCGAGCACCAATACCGATGCCCGCATAGTTTTCACCAGTTCGTATGGCGCCTTATGATCATTCAATGAGCGCGGATCAATCGCTACGCTATGCACATCATCTCGCTGATAACCCAGACCCAAGCGCTGCAATAGCGCCAACGTGGTTTCAACATCTTGTAATGCTGGAACATTAGAGATAGTGACGGGTTCTTGCGGTAGCAGCGCCGCCATCAAAATCGGTAACGCTGCATTTTTGGCACCAGAAATAGTGACAGAGCCATGTAACTGACGACCACCGCGAACAACAAATTTTTCCATTGAAATACCGTTTATGAGAGGTTCATCAGTTTCTTATCACGTTCCCATACCTCTGGGGTATAGGTTTTAATGCTGACGGCGTGAAGGCTGCCGTCAGCAATAAACGCGTTTAGGGGGGCATAAATCAGCTGCTGACGTTTTACTCGACTGAGCCCTTCAAATTGAGCATCGATCGCAATGATTTCGGCATGGCTGCCATCAGTTTTAATGCGCACTTCCTGCAGTTGCAAGGCGTCGCGCAACACGTTTTCAATATCTTTCGCTTCCATCCAAAACTCTGACTACTGGTTGAACTTATCCGCTTAGCTTAACGAAAGCAGCGACTCAACGCCACTTAACTGCGCTAATTGTCGCAGTTGCGTGTTTGCGCCTTCCACTTTGAGACTACGGTTATGCACATGCAGTTCCTTAAAAATTTCAATCAACAGTGCTAAGCCGCTGGAGTCAACCATATCGACTTGGGACACATCAACCTGTTTAATGCCACCGTCGTGAAGCCATTGGGCTTTATTTGCCCATACGGATGGTACTGTACTGCGTAGCATGTCACCGTGGAATTTCAGTATTCCTTCGGCAGAGCGTTCGACCTTAAGATCCATTAGCTTTGACCTTGCTCCATAACAATAGGCTCTTCGGCCTTTTCGCGTAACAAATCGATCGTACCGTCAATGCCTCGAGAACGAATAACCGCGGCGATTTCAGCAGCTTTACTATTTAACAGGCTAATGCCCTCTACTACCAAGTCATACGCTTTCCAGAGTTTACTGTCGTCATCATAGCGAATTTTAAAATCCAGATGGATATCTGGACGACCTTGTTGTTTTACCAACGTTCGCACAGTAGCGACCCGTGCATTGTCGCGAAGCGGCTGAGGTTCTTCAAATACCACTTCCTGTTTTTCTTCATTATATTGGGTGAACGCACGCGCGTAGGTCGCGACTAAATAGTCTTCAAACACTTGATAAAACTCTTGTCGCTGCGCCTCTGTGGTATCTTTGTAATTTCGACCCAGTACTTTTTTCGATGCGTAAATGGCATCCACATACGGCATCAATTCCTGTTTAACGACGGTTTTTAAGTAGTTTGGGTCCGCGTCAATTTTGTCTCGGTCAGCGGCAATGCGCTGAAACGTCTTATCTGCGACTTCCTCCAGCAGTGCATGAGGATCGTCGTTGTGAATCAGGTCGTCAGCCAACACGTGAAAGCTGAGAAGACTCAATACACCTGCCATCAACCACTGTTTCATTCTTTTACTCCTTATTTTTCACCCTGACTAAACAGGAACTGCCCGATCAACTGTTCTAGTACCAGAGCGGATTTGGTGTCGGTGATGTAATCGCCATCCTTCAGCATCCGCACGCTGTCATCGATAAAACCCGGCTGCAAACCTAGGTACTGTTCACCCAATAAGCCAGACGTTAAAACAGACAGAGAGCTACTCTCTGAAAATTTGTCATAAGCAGCGCTGATTTCCATCTCGACTAATGGTTCGTAGTAATCACCGTCCAATGAAATATTCGTCACTCGCCCTACGACAACGCCACCGACTTTAACTGGCGAGCGCACCTTTAAGCTGCCAATATTGTCGAATTTTGCATAAAGCTTGTAGGTGTCACCCGCTGTGACCGTACTGCCACTGGCCACCCTTAGCGCCAAAAACAACAGGGCTAAAACCCCAGCGATGACAAAAATACCGACTAAAAATTGTGTTTTTCTTGATTCCATGGTTATCCACCGAACATCAATGCTGTCAAAATAAAATCCAGACCCAATACAGCCAATGAGGCTGTTACTACGGTCGACGTGGTTGCAGCGCTAATACCTGCTGAGGTTGGCGTTGAGTTGTAACCTTTATATAGCGCTATCCAGGTTACAACGAAGGCAAATATCACGCTTTTAATGACACCGTTCAACAGATCATCGTACCAATCGACCGTTGATTGCATCACTGACCAAAAGGCACCTTTGTCGACCCCCAACCAGCCCGAGCCAACCAAGTATCCGCCGTAGATACCTACTGCAGAAAAAATCAGTGCCAATAACGGCATACTAATAAAGCCCGCCCAGAATCGTGGGGCAATAACCCGCCGTAATGGATCGACTGCCATCATTTCTAAACTCGATAGCTGTTCGGTCGCTTTCATCAGACCGATTTCCGCAGTCAACGCTGAGCCCGCTCGACCCGCAAACAACAGCGCCGTAACCACTGGGCCTAATTCTCTCAATAATGACAATGCGACCATCGGCCCTAGACTTTGTTCCGCACCATAATCGACTAAGATAGTGTAGCCCTGCAGCCCCAAAACCATGCCAATAAATAGTCCGCTAACAATAATAATGAGCAGCGACAGCACGCCCACGACGTAGAGTTGTTGAATTAATAGCGGCCAAGATTTACGGAATTGCGGCTTGCCAATTAATGCGTTCACTAAAATAAAAAAGGCGTAACCGATACCTGATATCGCTGCTATCACTTGCCGACCGATACGTTCAATGAATTCTATCATCAGCACTCTCCCAGCAAGTCTGAGGTAAAATCAGACGCTTGGTAATGAAACGGTACCGGACCATCCGCTTGGCCTTGAAGAAATTGCTGAACAATGGCGCTGTCATTTTCGCGTAACTCTGTTGGCGTACCTTTCGCAACGACCTGCTGTTCGGCAATGATATAAGCGTAGTCAGCAATCGACATGACTTCATCGACATCATGTGACACGACAATACTTGTCAACCCGAGCGAATCATTAAGCGCTTTTATCAATTTAACGATCATGCCCATCGAAATAGGATCTTGGCCGGCAAACGGTTCGTCGTACATGATGAGTTCAGGATCTAAAGCAATAGCCCTCGCCAGCGCCGCTCTGCGTGCCATTCCACCTGACAATTCCGCGGGCATTAGATCGCGTGCACCGCGCAAGCCAACCGCTTCTAACTTCATCAACACGATTGAGCGAATCAGCTCTTCCGACAGCGCGCTATGTTCGCGCAACGGAAACGCGACGTTATCGTAAACGCTCATATCGGTGAACAGTGCGCCACTTTGGAACAGCATACTCATTCGTTCGCGTTCGCGATAAAGCTCGCTGCGAGAAAGCTTTGGAATACTGTTACCGTCGAATTGAATGTCACCCTGCTGTGGCCGTAACTGACCACCGATAAGCTTTAGCAGGGTCGTTTTACCGATACCACTGGGTCCCATAACAGCAACAACTTTACCGCGCGGAACGCTCAGGTTTAGGTCGCGGTATATGGTTCGCTCGCCGTGGGAAAAGTGAACCCCACTTAGTTCAACCAATGGCTTCACGTGCCGTGCCTCATTCATTATTGTCCTTTAAGATGCGAGTCATTTTACTCTCTAACCGTTCACTCAGATACTGTAAAATTGTTGCAAAGTGCATCAGCGCTTACCGTCAAACTTCTCATCAACTAACGCTTTCAAGCGCTCGGCAAATTGCTCTCTCTCGTCTAAGCAGTGCTCACATAAACCGAGTTGTTCAAAAAGTCGAGCGCCATGAACAGAGAACAACAATAGCTTTGCCAGCTGTCCATCACCAAACTGTGATAACTCGTCAAATATTTCACCAACGTGCTGACGCAAGGGCGCGAGAAGTTTCGGGTTGTTGGCCGCTGTTGCCAACATCGCACTATTAAGCGCTGCGGAGTCAGAGTGCGCATTGAGTGTTGCTAAAAGAATACTTTTCAGCGCTGCGTTTGGTTCATCCCCGATTTGCGCCAAAGCACTGTCACGGAGCTCACGCTTTTTATCGACCATGCGTTCAATCATGGCTTCCAATAACGCGTCTTTACTGCCGAAATGGTAAAGCAATCCACCCTTACTAATGCCAGTGCAGGCAACCAACGCATCAAAGGTTAGATGCCCCGCGCCACGTTCTGCCACCAGCCTTTCTGCAGCATCAAGAATGACTTCTCGATTACTTGGGCGGCCACTCGATTTTCGCTGACAGACCATACTTAAACCAATTTATAAACCGTCTGGATGGTATAGTAATCTACTTTTTCTTATTTTTCAATATCGGTCGGGCTTGCACAAGCGGTGAATTTCGCTAGCGTATCACGTATGATTAGCCTACAACTTGCAAGGCAGGCTTGAGATGAAACAAACGACCGATAATTTTTCCGCTTTAGGTGAGCGCGTTTTAGACATTGAACGCGCGGCAATCGATGGTCTTTACCAATCCCTCGATGAGTCTTTTAATGCCGCATGTCAAGCAATGTATGATTGTAAAGGCCGAGTGATCGTCACTGGCATGGGTAAATCTGGACACATTGGTGGCAAAATTGCTGCAACCCTTGCGTCAACTGGCACGCCCGCATTTTTTGTTCATCCTGGAGAAGCCAGCCACGGTGATCTCGGTATGATTACCGCCGATGATGTTGTTTTAGCCCTGTCCAACAGCGGTGAGACGGCAGAAATACTGCACATCATCTCGGTAATTAAACGCTTGGGCGTTACCTTGATCGCGATGACTGGCAAGCCGCAATCAACGCTCGCCAGTTTAGCCGACATCCATATTTCCAGTGCTGTTGCACAAGAAGCTTGTCCTTTGGGCCTGGCTCCGACGGCTTCTACCACCGCCGCCTTAGTATTGGGAGATGCTCTTGCGGTTGCGTTGCTAAATGCGCGCGGCTTTACCGCTGATGACTTTGCGTTGTCACACCCCGGCGGCAGTTTAGGCAAACGGTTATTGCTTCGAGTTGCCGACCTAATGCACCAAGGTGAATTAATGCCATCAGTGACTGCTGACGCGCCAATGCGGGACGCCTTATTAGAAATGTCGCGCAAAGGGTTGGGAATGACTGCTATCGTCGATCACCAAAATCGCCTTCTAGGGATTTTTACTGACGGCGACCTACGCCGCGTATTGGATAGTCGTATCGATATCCACACCGCAACAATTTCTGAGGTAATGACTCGTTCTTGTGTCACAGCAAAAGCAGAAATGTTAGCGGCAGAAGCGTTAAAACTGATGGAAGATAAAAAAATTAATGGTCTGATTGTGATTGACGAGCAGGGGCATCCGCAAGGAGCACTGAATATGCACGACCTATTGCGCGCGGGGGTCTTATAATGGACTATGTCAATACTTGGTATGGCGACATCAGTCAGCCATTATTCGACCGTTTCAGCGACATTAAACTGGTGGTGTTTGACGTTGACGGCGTGTTTTCTGATGGACGCATTTATTTAGGCAACCACGGAGAGGAGTTGAAAGCTTTTCATACGCGAGATGGCTTTGGTGTAAAAGCTTTGGCTGACGCTGGATTTTCGTTAGCGGTGATCACCGGCCGGCAGTCGCAAATTGTTGAACAGAGGATGCAACACCTGAGCGTCGAACACATCTTTCAGGGTGTTAACAATAAGCAGAAAGTGTTTGTTGAGCTGTTAGAACAATTGCAATTGACCTTCCAACAAGTCGCTTACGTGGGAGATGATATTCCAGACCTCGCGCTAATTGAACAGGTTGGTGTGGGTATTGCCGTGCAAGATGCACATCCCCTTGTACAACAACGGGCAGATTATGTTACTCGATGTTTAGGCGGGCATGGCGCCGTGCGTGAAGTGAGCGACCTGCTATTAATGGCGCACGGCAAATTACATGACGTAAGTGGAGCGAGCATTTGAATAAGCGCGTCATTGCCCTGCTGATTATTCTTTTTGCGATTGGTGCGCTGTTGTTCTGGCGTCCTTTCTCATCGCCTGACGCGCCGACCAAGCAAAAAAACCTCGCAGCCATGCGGCCTGACTTTACTGCGCATGGCATGAAATCACGAATTTACGAACCAAACGGCCGGCTCGCGCATCAATTGCAAGCAAAATTAATGAAACATTACAGCCAAATTGGCCTGACTGAGCTGCGCTCACCGCGATATACGGCGTATCCAGAAGATGAGGCGATTCGTTGGACGGTTACCGCTGAACAGGGTTCGTTCTACGACGATAAGACCTTAGTATTGGAGCATAATGTCAATATCACTTCAGTATCGCCAGACGGTGTCAAGCAAGTGATTAATACTGACTACTTAATCATTGACCTATTGAGCGAGACAATGAATACCGAATATCCTCTGACGGTTGAAAGTGCAAGATACACTATCCGCGGAGAAGGTATGAGAGCCGACCTTGCAGCGCAAACCATGGAGATTAAGCGACATGTCGAAACTGTCTTTTTACCTCGCCGCTAGCACCTTGCTGGCGACATTACTCGTGTCCCCCGTCCATGCACAAGGCAAGCAGGACTTTACGAAGCCTATTCATGTGAGTGCTAACCAAGAAGAACTGGATATCAAAAGCAATACACTGGTGCTTACCGATAACGTCGTCGTAACGCAAGGTTCATTGCTTATAAAAGCCGATAAATTAGAAGCTTCTGGTAGCGATGATGCTGAGCATGCTGATACTTTTATCGCAAGAGGAACACCTGCGCTTTACGAGCAAACACTTGAAGATAATAGTCGCATTCGCGCGCAAGCCGAAACCATCATCTATTATCAAAGTAAGCAATTGGTGATAATGGAAGGTGATGCGGTGGTGGAACAAGGTAGCTCAATCTTGCGTGGCGAAAGAATCACCCACGATTTGGCCGCCCAAAAAGTACTGGTCGAGAAGGGAGATAGCCAACAAGAACGCGTCACAACCATCTTTACACCGAAAAAACCATCGTCCGAACACAATGACGATAAGCAATCTGAGCAGTAAACACTGAGGACCCAATGGCGATATTGAGCGCACAACATCTGGCGAAAAGTTATAAAAAGCGCCAAGTGGTAAAAGACGTCAGCATTGAGGTAGAAAGCGGACAAGTGATTGGTTTGCTTGGTCCGAATGGTGCTGGTAAAACCACAACCTTTTATATGATCGTGGGCCTTGTGAATAATGATAAAGGCCAAATCAGCCTTGATGGCAACGACATTACTCACCTGCCGATGCACGAACGAGCACGGCGTGGGATTGGTTACTTGCCACAAGAATCCTCAATTTTCCGTAAATTAACCGTTCGCGACAATCTGATGGCCATTTTGGAGACACGTAAATCGCTCAGCGCAGCCGAGCGCGAGGAGCGTTTAGACGGGTTGTTAGAGGAGTTTCATATTGGCCATATTTCGAACAGCCTGGGCATGAGCCTATCGGGGGGCGAAAGGCGCCGAGTCGAGATCGCTCGAGCTCTCGCTGCCGACCCAGAGTTTATTTTACTGGATGAGCCGTTCGCAGGTGTTGACCCAATTTCAGTTCTTGATATAAAGAAAATTATCGAGCATTTACGTCAACGTGGTATCGGCGTTTTGATTACCGACCACAACGTACGCGAAACGTTGTCGGTATGCGAACGCGCGTACATCGTTAGTCATGGTGAGCTCATAGCTGTCGGCGATGCTGACAGTATTTTAAGCAACCAGAAAGTTAAAGACGTTTATCTCGGTGAGCAGTTCACCCTTTAACGCAGTACCGGGACCGATCAATGAAACAAAGTCTGCAGCTAAAATTTGGTCAGCAACTTACTATGACGCCTCAGCTGCAACAGGCGATTCGGCTTTTGCAGTTATCTTCGTTGGATTTGCAAAACGAAATTCAAGAAGCGCTAGAGAGTAACCCGTTATTGGAAGTCGAAACTGACGAATCTGGCGCCGATGGCGAAGCCTCACTGCACCAAGCCGACAGTAAAGATCACTCGCAAACAGAAACTGGCGATGCGTTAAAGCAAAACGACTTACCGGATGACTTACCCGTAGATAGCACCTGGGATGACACCTATACCTCTTCCACCCAAGGCACTTCTGCACCAAGCAGTTCACGCAGCATTGACGACGATGATGTTTACCAAGGCAGTACTTCAGAGTCGCTGCACGACCACCTTTATTGGCAGCTCAACCTGTCACATTTTAGTGAAGAAGATGCGGCTATCGCTACCGCAATCATTGAAGCTATCGACGACAGCGGATACCTAACCGTGACTGCCGAAGATATCGTCGAAGCGGTAAATATGGATGACGTAGAATTGGAAGAAGTGTTGATGGTACTGAAGCGTATCCAACACTTTGACCCCTTAGGCGTCGGCGCCCGCGATGTTGCCGAGTGCTTAACGGTGCAATTGATGGCATTACCGGAATCGCAACATCGTCAGCGTGCCTGCCAAATTTTGCGTGAGCATATGGGGCTATTAGCAAGCCGCGATTACCGCACCTTGCAGCGGAAAATGAAACTTTCCGAAGACCAATTGCGTGAGGTATTACGGTTAATTCACACCCTTAATCCACGCCCTGGCGAAGCGATAATGAGTCAAGCGGCAGAATACGTGGTGCCAGACGTGTCAGTTCGGAAAAAGGACGGCCGTTGGGTGGTCGAACTGAACCCCGACAGCGTACCTAAATTGAAGGTGAATGAAGAATATGCTGCGCTGAGCCGAACCGCAAAGAATGCCAACGACTCGCAGTATATTAAGCAACATACACAAGAGGCGCGGTGGTTTATCAAAAGCTTGGAGAGCCGAAACGAGACCTTGCTTAAAGTGGCGACGTGCATCGTACAGCGCCAGCAGGCATTTTTTGAATACGGTGAAGAAGCCATGAAGCCGATGGTCTTAAACGACGTTGCTGAGGCTGTAGAAATGCATGAGTCGACAATTTCGCGAGTGACGACACAAAAATATCTGCACTCGCCACGCGGTGTATTTGAACTGAAATACTTTTTCTCCAGCCACGTTGCGACCGAATCGGGCGGCGAGTGTTCATCGACGGCCATACGCGCCTTAATTAAGAAGTTGGTGAGTGCGGAAAATCGTGCTAAGCCTTTAAGTGATAGCAAAATTGCTGAACTCATGGCTGAACAGGGAATCCAAGTAGCAAGGAGAACCATTGCGAAGTACCGGGAGTCTCTGAATATACCGTCCTCTTCGCAGCGGAAGAGTCTCCTGTAACAATTGACCCACAACAGAAGGAAGACGATATGCAAATCAATTTGACCGGTCATCATATCGAGATTACCGACGCTTTACGGGAGTATGTGGATACAAAATTTTCCAAACTGGAGCGACATTTCGACCATATAAATAACGTTCACGTCATCCTCAATGTTGAAAAATTAACGCAAAAAGCGGAAGCTACGCTTCATCTAAACGGCGGTGAGATTTTCGCCGACGCAGAACATACGGACATGTACGCAGCCATCGACGGACTAATCGATAAATTAGACCGTCAAGTGATTAAACATAAAGAGAAGATGAAACGTCATTAACTCATGAATTTCAGTGACTTATTAAGCCCCGACTGCACTCGCTGTGCAGTCGAGGGCACGAGCAAAAAGAAACTGCTCGAGATCATCAGCCAAATCGCGGCGCCTAAGCTGTGTAACATCACCCGTATTGATGTATTTGAAAGTTTGCTCAGTCGCGAACGCCTAGGTAGTACCGGGATTGGACTGGGCATTGCCATTCCTCATGGCCGCCTACCTGGCGCTAGCCAGCCTGTCGCGGTGCTACTTACCATGGCCAAACCCATTGATTTCGATGCCATTGATAACCAACCAGTAGATATTGTTTTCGCTCTACTAGTGCCAGAAAATGAGCAGGAGCAATACCTACAAACGCTCGCTGAAGTCGCGCGCAAGATGAACGATAAAAGCTGTACCAGAGCGCTGCGCGAAGCCGATAGTGACAAAGCACTTTACGATATTTTTGTCGGTAAGGGGCAAGCTGCCTCATGCAGTTAATAGTCGTCAGTGGACGCTCGGGTTCGGGCAAGACCATTGCTCTGCGGGTACTGGAAGATCTCGGCTTTTACTGTGTGGACAACCTCCCCATTAGTTTATTGCCAACATTGGTTCACGCCGTCATGGACCGCTTTGAGTCAATCGCAGTCAGCGTTGACGTACGCAACTTACCGGAAAATCCTGACGATTTAGTAGAGTCGCTCGATTTCTTGCCGAAAAAAATTAAACCGGCAATTCTGTTCATCGACTCAGAAGAAAGCGTTTTGCTCCGCCGCTTTGGTGAAACCCGTCGCTTACACCCGTTATCGCGCAAAGAATTACCGTTAGTTGATGCGCTTAAAATGGAACACCAACTGCTCGAACCCTTAATGGAACGCGCGACTTGGCGCATTGATAGTACTGACCTAAGCCTACACCAGCTAAGCGAGCAAGTGACTGAACGGGTACTGGGTAAGGCCGAAAAGAAATTGATTATTGTGTTCCAGTCGTTTGGTTTTAAGCACGGCGTGCCAAAAGACGTAGATTTTGTGTTTGACGCACGCATTCTGCCTAATCCGCACTGGCAACCGGAATTAAAGAGTCTCACTGGGAAAGATAAAGACGTACAGCACTTTTTTCAGCAGCAACCGCTGGTAACCAAATTTATCCACCAGATCGAAACATTTTTAGCGACCTGGCTGCCCCACTTTCAGCGCAGCAATAGAAGCTACCTCACCATTGCCGTAGGTTGTACCGGTGGCCAACACCGTTCGGTCTACATCGCTGAACAGCTTGCCGGGCGCTTTAATGAGCAGTATGGCGTGCAAGTGCGTCACAGGGAGCTAGGGGCATGACAAAGATCTGCAAGCAACTGGTCATTCGCAATAAACTCGGACTCCATGCTCGCGCCGCCACCAAGCTTGCGCAGCTTACTCAACAGTTTGATTCAGAAATAAAAATCAAACAGGGAGAGCAAATGGTCGACGCGTCTAGCGTCATGTGTTTGCTGCTACTCGCCAGTCAGCAAGGTAAATCCATTGAGGTTTGCGCTGAGGGTGATGATGCCGAAGCCGCCTTAGCCGCAGTTACCGATTTGATTGAGTCACGCTTCGACGAAAGCGAATAAGTCACTGATATTACTTACTGATTCTTTGTAAAAGTTACGCTACACTGGTGCCTATTAGGTTTTGCACTAGGGGGCGGCAGTGATTGCAGAAGTATCTGACAAAGAATATGCGATTCAACGCATTCAAGAAGTCAATGACGCCCTCGTTAGCGGTATGTATGTTGCCGCTCGCCGTATGTTGCACAACCTCCCCGCATGCGACGTTGCGCTATTACTCGAATCTTCCCCGCCGAAAAGTCGTGCGGTCATTTGGCAATTAGTCGACCCCGATGAACACGGCGAAATTCTAGAAGAACTCTCAGAGGAAGTGCAAAAATCCATTATTCGGCAGATGGCGCCAGAAAAGCTGGCAGCTGCGACCGAAGGCATGGATACCGACGATCTCGCCTACGTACTCCGCGGTTTACCTGATCCGGTCTATCAAGAAGTCTTAAAATCGATGGATGAGCAGGATCGGCAACGGGCTGAAATGGCGCTGTCGTACGATGAAGATACCGCAGGCGGTATCATGAATACCGACACCGTTACCCTTCGTCCCGATGTTACCGTTGATGTTGTCATGCGTTACTTGCGTTTGAAAGGTCAGTTACCCGAAGCAACGGATAAACTGTATGTGGTTAATCGCGATGACCAATTTATCGGAGAAGTAGCGTTGTCACGGTTACTAACCGTAGATACCGCTCGCTTGGTATCTGACATCATGACGCCAGACGTCCAAGGCATTCCCGCCGACCTTGATGAGACGGAAGTCGCAAAACTGTTTGAACGGCATGACTGGGTATCCGCACCGGTGGTCGATAACGAAGGACATTTGCTCGGTCGTATCACCATCGATGACGTTGTCGATATTATCCGCGAAGAAGCGCAACACTCGATGTTGAGTATGGCGGGTTTGGAAGATGACGAGGATACCTTTGCGCCAGTATTAAAAAGTACCCGGCGACGCACGATTTGGCTCGCGGTTAATCTGGTCACAGCATTATTAGCGGCTGCAGTCAGCTCGCTATTTGAAGACATCCTTTCGCAGATGGCGGTGCTCGCCATTCTCAATACCATTGTCCCCAGCATGGGAGGCATTGCTGGTAGCCAAACCCTAACCTTGGTTATTCGTGGTATGGCATTAGGCCACATCACGCCGAGTAACTCGCGGTGGTTGATTGGTAAAGAGCTTGCCATTGGCGCGCTGAATGGTCTTATCTGGGCATGTTTGATTGCCGCAGTGGTCGCGTTATGGCAGCAAAGTTGGATGGTCGGCGTGATTATTGCCTTTGCGATGATGGCAAACTTACTCGCCGCAGGACTCGCTGGGGTCACCGTGCCGATGCTGTTGAAAAAATTTGAAATTGATCCAGCGCTTGCTGGCGGCGTGATTTTAACCACGGTCACCGATGTGGTTGGGATTTTTGCGTTCTTAGGTACCGCTACCCTACTGTTGGGCTAACTCGCGCGTCACTGCAAGTCGCCGGCTATTGTCCGGCGACCTTCATTTCGGCTAACAGAATGGAACCTGACTTCACTGCATGGCGCGGATCGATGTCGTTACCCACGGCTACCATGTTGGCGAACATATCTTTCAAGTTACCCGCAATAGTGACTTCGTCAACAGGATACTGAATCTCTCCGTTTTCAACCCAAAATCCTGCTGCACCTCGAGAGTAGTCACCATTGACAAGATTGACCCCTTGCCCCATCAGTTCAGTCACCAACAACCCGGTTCCCATTTGCTTGCAGAGCGCCGCTAAATCGTCATCGCCGTGACTGATTTGCCAATTGTGGATACCACCGGCATGACCGGTGACTTGTCGATCCAACTTCCGTGCCGCATAACTGGTCAATAGGTAGGTCTGTAACTGCCCATCACTAATGATCTCGCGTGCTTGGGTTTGTACTCCTTCAGCGTCAAACGGAGAGCTCGCAAGGCCGCCAACGATGTGCGGATCTTCATGAATGGTAAGGAACTCGGGAAATATCTTGTCGCCAAGGCGGTCCAGTAAGAAGCTGGCTTTACGATACAAACTGCCGCCACTTATCGCGCTGACCAAATGTCCCCAGAAACTACCAGCAACATCGGCGCGGAAAATGACCGGCACCTTAGCTGTTTTCACTTTGCGACTGCCTAGGCGAGCAAGGGTTTGCGTTACTGCTTCTTCGGCGACTTGCTCAGGCGCCAGTAAGTCTGACGTTTTACGCGCAACAGAATAGCTCATATCGCGCTGCATTTTGTCATCTTGGCTGGCAATCACTACGCAACTCAAATCATGCCGCGACTGCAAGTAACCGCCCAGAAATCCATGGCTGTTGCCATACACTCGAAATCCACAATGCGAGCCATAATGGGCGCCATCGGAGTTCGTAATTCGCGGGTCTTGGGCCAATGCATGGCGCTCACAGGCTAATGCCTGTGCAATAGCGTAGTCTGGGCTTTGATCACCCGGGTAGCACAAGGCTAAATCAGGGTAGTGCTGTGCCATCAACTCTGCAGGTGCCAATCCGTTATAGGGGTCGGCGGAAGTAAAGCGGGCAATTTCACAGGCCTTTTCTACGGTTGCCTTGATCGCTTGCGGCGAGAGGTCGGTGGTCGACGCTGAACCTTTACAGTGGTCGCGGTAAACGCTAATCCCTAAGGCGCCGTCTTGGGTAAATTCAACCGTCTCTACCTCGCCCATACGAGTACCCACGGCAATACCACTACTCTGACTCATTGAACATTCCGCGGCGCTTGCACCGGCTTGCTTCGCTTGCTGCAACGCATCTTGCACGGCCTGTTTGACCATGGCCATTTGTTGTTCAAGATCGTTCGACTGTGGAATCAATGCTTAACTCCTTTACTGACTGTTCCCGCGCACGGGCTACTGGTAAACTATGATAAATCTATTTAATGGACAGTATCGCTCATGCAACACGACAGTTTCGACCAAGACCCACAAGAACCGCTTAGCAAATCCGCGCGTAAACGCGAACAACAGGCGCTGCAAAACTTGGGCGAGCAATTGGTGAAACTCAGTGATAAAGAGTTAGCCACCATCCCCATGGACGAAGAGCTTGCCGAAGCGGTTGCCCTTGCCCGTCGCATTGCCAATAAACATGAAGCGTTGCGCAGGCAACTACAGTTTATTGGCAAGCTGATGCGGCAACGCGATATCAATGCAATAGCCGATGCGATCAATGCACTCAACGCTCATCATCAGCAACAAACCGATAGCTTTCATCAGCTTGAGCAATGGCGTGAGACGCTGCTCACTGGCTCAACCGAGCAGTTAACGGCGTTCCTTAGCGAATTCCCCCAAGCCGATGCCCATCGTATCCATGAATTGCGCCATCAGGCCGAGCAACAAAAAGCCAATAAACAACCGCCAATGGCTTCACGTAAACTGTTTGTCTATTTGCGCGAGCTTATGCAGAACTCGTCCAGCGAGTAACTTATTCTGTCCCGCCTACGGTCATGGCATCTAATTTGAGTGTCGGTTGCCCTACGCCAACTGGCACACTCTGACCATTTTTACCACACACACCGACGCCTTCATCTAAGGCCAAGTCATTTCCGACCATTGACACTTGAGCCATGGCTTCAGGTCCATTACCAATGAGTGTCGCGCCTTTTATCGGCGTGGTGATTTCGCCATTCTCGATCAGATAAGCTTCTGACGCGGAAAATACGAACTGACCCGAGGTAATATCCACCTGTCCGCCAGCAAATTGCGGCGCGTAGATACCGCGTTCAACAGAAGCGATGATATCTTTCGGCTCACTCTCTCCAGCCAACATGTAAGTGTTGGTCATGCGCGGCATCGGCAGGTGCGCATAGGATTCTCTGCGACCATTACCGGTCGCCTTGGCACCCATTAAACGGGCGTTCAACTTATCTTGCATATAGCCTTTTAGCACACCGTTTTCTATCAGTACATTGTAGCTGCCTGGCGTTCCTTCATCATCCACTGCCAGTGAACCACGACGGTCACTGAGGGTGCCATCATCAACAATAGTGCACAACGGTGAGGCAACTTGCTGTCCGACTTTACCCGAGTACGCTGACGCCCCTTTACGGTTAAAATCGCCCTCGAGCCCATGCCCTACGGCTTCGTGCAATAGCACGCCCGGCCAGCCTGCGCCAAGAACCACCGGCATTGTACCTGCAGGCGCAGGCTGTGCGGCTAAATTCACTAAGGCTTGCCGAACAGCTTCCTCAGCAAAATGCTTCCAACGCGGTTCGCCGTTATGTTCTAGGGTAAAGTAATCGTAGCTGACGCGCGCACCACCACCCGCGCTACCGCGCTCGCGGCGGCCGTCCTGCTCAGCAATCACAGAACAATTCAAGCGCACTAATGGGCGCACATCAAAAGCTAAGGTATTATCGGTAGCGGCAACCACAACCTCGTCGTAACTGCCAGAGAGGCTAACGATAACTTGCTGAATACGCGTATCTAAACTCCGCGCATAAGCATCGACCTCTTTCAATAAGGCAATCTTCTCTAACTCGGTTAAACTCGCTAAAGGATCGTGACTGGAGTAACGACTGTCCCAGTGCGGCTGGCTTAACGCAATTTTGGCACTCGCAGAACCTTCGCGCGCGATCCCCCGGGCCGCGTCGGCACTGCGCATCAACGCTTTTGCAGTAATTTCATCGGCGTAAGCAAACCCGGTTTGCTCACCTTGAATGGCACGCACACCCAAGCCAGCCTCGATATGGAATGAGCCATCTTTAATGATACCGTCCTCGAGAACCCAAGATTCATTCCGGCTCGCTTGTAAGTACACATCGGCAAAATCGATAGAGCCACGATATAAGTGGGTCAGAGCGTCGTGTAGATGCGCTTCCGATAACTGGTGTTGCTGTAACAGTGTATTGACACTAGTTGCTGTCATACTTCCTCTTTATACTCCATACATTGTGGTCCGCCACCGGAATATTGTTACGAATCTCTGCGAGTTGCTCGGGTTCAGCAAATGCACTTGCTAAGCCTTCACCATCAGCCAATTCAGCAAGGTTCCTACCCCAGGGATCGATCACCATTGAATGACCGTAGGTTTGCCGGCCATTGGCATGTGTTCCAACTTGGCCTGCGGCGACAACGTAAACCTGTTGTTCGATAGCCCTGGCGGTCACTAATGTTTGCCAATGCGCAGCCCCGGTGACTTGGGTAAAGGCGGACGGCAACACAATAATTTCTGCACCCTGCTGCCTCAGCAGCCGGAAAAGCTCTGGAAAACGCACATCATAACATACTGCTAAGCCAACTCGGCCAAACTCGGTATCGACCACTACGACGTTTTGCCCGGGTGTCGCCCATGCAGACTCTCGGTACTGTTTAGTGTTGTCGGCAACATCAACATCAAACAAATGAATTTTTTGATAATTGCCCAGCTCTTTGCCATCTGGGCCGAACAACCAACTGGTAGCATAAAATTTATCGCCGTTAGGCGTGGGGACAGTACCGGCGCAGAGGTACACGCGGTATTTTCGCGCTAACTCTGTCAACGCTTGATGCGTTTGTTCTGCGTTCTGTGATTGTTGCCACTGTGCTTTATCACCGGCTCCGAAGCAACTAAATGCCTCAGGTAATACCACCAATTGTGGCTGCTGGTCGGGCAATTGCTGCAGCCAATGCTCAACCTTTTTCAGATTTTCCTGAGGTTGTGGCTGGCTGTTCAACTGCATTGCGGTTAGTTGTACTGCCTTCATTAGAAGCCTCCGGCTGCTCGGAAGTGGGTTGTTTGCTGGCTGGTTCGCTCGCTTGATTGGGTAAATCAACTTTACGGCTGTCTCGAGAAACTTCACTCACTTTCGGATCATCAATAGTACCTGTTATGCGATATTCAAGCCGCGAGATCACCTGCGCGTCATGCAAAACCTTATCGAGTAATAATGCCGCAAGCCCCGCAGGTGGATTTACCATCCACGCCACAATCACAGGTAAACTTGAAGTGACTTTTGGCACATAGGTTAAGCGGTAATCCAATTGCGAGTTAGTGAGGTTGGTGGTGCCTGTTAGCGCCATATCCCCCGCTGAACCTTGCATTTTAGTGTCACTGGTGGCGGCGATACCGTCTTTGATTTGGAGCGACCCGGTGAGGTCGGTATAGAACATTCCCTGAGAAAAAATATCACGAAAATCCAACGTTAATTTGCGCACAATGCTTTCTAAACTAAAGATAGAAAACAGCCGCGCTCCACCATCAGACACATCAGCAAGATAGCCTTTACCTAAATCCCATTTTACTTCGCCATCCAGACTTTCGACATCTACTTTATACGGGAGGTCCTGCCATGACAGGTCAAAGCGAATATCGGCTGGGCTATCCTTAATAATGGTATTCATTTTGTATTCGTTCAGCAGTTGCCCGAGGTCATCGCTCTTCAAGGTACCACTAATATGGGTACTCGGTTGCTCGCCGTCATATAGCCATTTACCGCTCATTGCTAACCTGTTGTCACCATTGCTAATGCGCAGGTCATCTAACGAAAGACCATTATCTAACGGCGACAACATCAAACGAAGTTCGCCAATCTCATGTTCTTGATAGCGACAATAACGACACTCAATATTTAGCGGCGGAACTTGGTGCAGCCATTGTTCCGGTGACCGCTCAAACGATGTGGTTTTTTCGTTCCAACTGTTCAGGACTAAGCGGTTGGCAACCACGTGAATACCTTTGCTCTGATAGTCGCTCGGAATTTCGGCTTTGATAGCGCCGTCATTGGAGTCCATCCGCACATGCCAAAGCCCATTTTGTGGCCATATTCGAATCATCGCATCGGTTAACGACTGCCCTAACCAGCGCAAATCGGGAGTCGTGACTTGAATCAAATCAGGACGGCTAAAGTTGTTGTCGACTGGCATTTCTGCAGTCGGCATAGACTGTTGAATTTGGTTAATAGTGGTAAACCACGATGCCACATCAACGAGCGGCAATGCCGCGCTGACAATAAAACGATCCTGCTTCGTCATTTGACTATTTAGCAACGGTTCACCAATGCGTAAACGCGCGACATCCCATTGTTTTGCTCCGGGCTTCCACTGCGAGAACCATTGCAGGTGATCGGGGATTTCACTGCTCGCCTGCAACTGCTGTTCATTCCCTGAGAGAGAGAACTGCCATTGCCACGCCTCACCAAATTCCTTCTGCAATGGCGCTGGTAGCTGCGTTTGTAACCCGGTTAAATCAACCTGGCTGTTCCAATCTACGCTATAACCCTTTTCCGTTAGCATCAGGTCTAAATCACCGCGCCCATTTATCGCGCCATAAAATAACGAGCGCCATTCATTCTGCGGCATTGCATTGAATAACTTATCCGTTTGCCAGTCTATCAGCGCTTCGGCTTTTACTTGATAGCCCTTGCCCTGTTGTGAGCCATTGACGGTGACCGGAATCGGCATGCCAAACCACGTCAAACTGAGATCGTCAGTGCTAATGTTGCTGTCGTTAAACCGCAACGTTCCACTAGCGCTATCAAAGTGCGCATCGATAGCCTGAATTTCGATAGGATTTTGGTCAAAGCGAACCGTACCCTCCGCATGCGGCAACAGCGCTTCATCGAATGGTACCTGCAAGCTGAATTGTCCCGCTAGCATACCGGCCGGTGTCACTTGCTCCATGGTATCACTGACTTCGGTAAGCGGCGATTGTGAGAATAATTGATGAAAATCGTGAGCTTCGCCACTGACGCTAGCTTGCACATAAAGCCCCTGTTGCGCATCGGCTAGATTAGGTATTTGCGCATCCACCTTATCAAGCCGCACCGCACTCATAGTGCCACCTTGGGTATGCATATAGAGGCCGTCTTGATAGAAGTCTAACTGCATCGGAGCGTTTTCAATGGCTGGCCAGTCAGGCTGAAACTTGAAGTCGAGACGGGAAAAACTGGCGCGCGCAGAAAATACGCCATCCGCGAACTGCTCAGGAAATTGCCCAACATCGCCCCGCCAAGCGGCGGTGATATGGTCAAGCTCACCGCCGACCAGAGCGTTGACCAAGTACTGTTGAGTGCTCTCACCCATCGCGCGCGGTAATAACTCAGCCGCCTTGGTGGCCGCGAGAGATTTATCACTCCACACTTTTACAGCAATGTGGTTGGGCTCTGTACCGGAATGATAAAGTTTGCCAGCGATATTCAGTGGCCAATCATTGATAACCAATTGGCCCTGAGGCAGTGTCACGAGCCAACCATCGGCTTGGATTTTCCAGGTTCCCTGAAGTGAATCCGTGCGTAATTGCAGCGGAGCATCTGTTAGCCATTGCTGTTGCTCGATGCTACCGTCAATGGCAATACGCCAACGGCCTTGCGAACCTTGCCCGGAAAACTGCGCAGATAAACCGGAAAGGCTGGGAATGTTGTTGTAAGCACTCAGCGTAAGCTGCTTTATTCTCGCCGTCCATTGCCAAGGTTGGCGCACTTTCTTTTGCAAAAACACATCCACTTGGCCTTGCGGGTCTGCTTGTTGTAACGCGCGATGGGTTTGTTCGCTGGTTAACCCGAACATGTTAGTCAGTTGCAGTAACGGAGCAACGTTGAGACCTGTCAAGCTGGCGAAGTTATTGCCGTCGATTTGTTGCCACAATAATGGTGGAATTTGCCACTGCTCGTTATCGATACTCAGTTGCATGGGTTCACTGTTAAGCAACCAGCCCTGACTCTGCGGGCGCAACACGATATTTCCACGACTAAGCTTTAGCTGGTGTTGGGCGTCGTCGGCCTGCCAGCGCACATGGTTATCACGTAGCTGTAATAATCCCTCATTCAAGCTGCCATCGCGTAGCTCTAACCAAGCAGTGAAATTCAATTCGGCCGAGTCGATATGGGTATCAGTAATTTGTTGTTCTAACCAGGGCGTTAAATCGATATTGCGCGAATCAATATAGAGCTGACCGTTCATGGTCGCCCAGTCATTACCGTTGAGTTTCAGAATAAAATCCAAGCTGTTGGTGGTAAAGCCTTCAACACGGAATTGGCCAACCCCTTGGTGTTGCGCCTGTTTATTGGACCAGCCCAAACGCTCTATAGCAATTCGCCGTCTTTCACCCAGCAAATTGGTGACGGTAAGCTGGCTATCGCGAACAGAAAAACGTTCCAACTGTGCTAAAAATACCTTGCTCACAGTATCCAACAAGCCTTCGGAGCTCTCCCCCAAAGACTGTCGCATGTCGTAGCGTATATCTGCGCCATCGAGAATAAAGGTACTGGCCTTCACCTTCCATTGCAAAAGACTCTGCCAGAAATCGATCACGACCCAAACTTTATCGACGCTAATACCCACTGGGGTGTCTTCTGGCGCCGCGAAATCGACGTTATTTAGGACGAGTGAAGGACCCCGTTCAGACCAACTCATGGCCAAGCTTTCGATATTGACCGACTGCTGATATTGCTGATAGAAAAAGCGCTCGACGTTGTCTGCCAAATTCGGAAAATATGGCAGCGCGAAACGTAAAGTAGTGAGTGTTGCAGCACTTATAACCAGAACGATGGCTAGCGTTAACCACAACTTTTTCAGCACATAATTGAGCAACACACGTTCCTTTTACATCATTACCACATCGAACTGCTCTTGGTTATATAGCGGTTCAATTTGTACGGTAATTTGACGCCCAACAAACACTTCGAGTTCCGCCAAAGCATGTGATTCTTCATTAAGCAGCGCGTCATTGACCGCTGCCGAGGCATAAACGACAAATTTATCGGCCTCATAAGCGCGATTAACACGGACAATTTCTCGCATAATTTCATAGCACACGGTTTCTACTGTCTTCATACTGCCGCGCCCCTGACAGACTGGGCATTCTGAACACAATACATGCTCTAAGCTCTCACGCGTGCGCTTGCGGGTGAGTTCCACTAAGCCTAGCGAGGTAAATCCGTTGATTGTGGTTTTGGCGCGATCTTTTGCCAGTGCTTGCTCTAAACTTTGCAAGACACGGCGCTTGTGCTCGGCGTTTTGCATATCAATAAAGTCGATAATAATAATACCACCCAAATTACGCAGTCGCAGTTGCCGCGCGATTGCCTGCGTGGCTTCGGTGTTGGTATTGAAGATAGTCTCTTCCAAATTACGATGCCCAACAAAGGCGCCAGTATTAATGTCGATGGTCGTCATTGCCTCGGTTTGATCGATGATCAAACTCCCCCCCGACTTTAATTCGACTTTACGATCTAACGCCCGTTGAATTTCATTTTCGACATCGAATAAATCAAATATTGGCCGCTCACCGGTATAGTTTTCGACTTTGTCGTTGAGCTCTGGGGTAAAGGTTTCTGTGAATTCTTTGAGTAAGTCGTAGGTCACTTTAGAGTCAACCCGAATGCGCTCGATGGGCTCTCCCACAAAGTCTCGCAAAACCCGACAAGAAAGGTTTAAGTCCTCATACAGAATGCCGATTTTACGGTGATGTTTTTTGCGTTGCTTGACCGTATCCCACACCCGCCGTAAAAATCGCGCGTCCGTTTCTAACTCATGCTTGGATGCACCTTCTGCTGCGGTTCGAACAATGAAGCTGCCTTCCTCAGCAACAAAATTATCTGCCAGTTGCTTCAAGCGTTCGCGCTCTTCACTGTCTTCAATACGCTGCGAGATACCCAAGTGTGCGCTCTGCGGCATAAACACCATATAGCGCGAAGGCAAAGTAATATCTGTGGTTAGTCGAGCACCTTTAGTGCCCAGCGGATCTTTGACAACCTGCACCATAATGTATTGCCCCGGTCGAACCAACTCGGCAATGTGACGTTGTGGCACTTGGCTACGGTCGATTTCTTGCACTTGCTCAACTTCGGTCATAATGTCATTGGCGTGTAAAAAAGCCGCTTTCTCGAGGCCAATATCAATGAACGCAGCCTGCATGCCAGGCAGTACTCTGGAAACTTTGCCCATATAGATGTTACCAACCAATCCACGTTTGGCTTGGCGCTCGATATGCACTTCCTGCAAAATACCGTTTTCAATGAGTGCCACGCGGGTTTCTGTAGGGGTGACATTCATCAATATTTCAGCACTCATCTACACGCTCCCAATTTGGCAAAAATCCTACGCTCCGCAGCAATTGCTCGGTTTCGTATAAGGGTAGTCCAATAACACCACTGTAGCTGCCGTTAAGGCGAGTCACGAAGCGCTCAGCAAAGCCCTGAATAGCATAACCGCCCGCCTTACCTTGCGGTTCCCCGGTATGCCAATAATGCATGATTTCAGCGTCGGTAAGGCGTTTAAAACTGACTTCTGTGGTTACGCAGCGCTGTTGTTGCGCAGCAACATCATGCGCGGCGCTCACTTCGGTTAGCGCTAACGCGGTATGAACCCAGTGTTTACGCCCCGATAGCTGCTGCATCATCCAACAAAAATGTTCAACGTCGTTGGGCTTTTCCAAAATCTTATCATCTAGGGCGATTAATGTGTCACTGCCAAGTATCCAATCCCCGGGTTTCTGCTGTGCGATCGCCGCCTCGCTCTTTTCTCGTGCCAAGCGGTTAACATAGTCTAAGGCGCTTTCTCCAGCAGCAGGCACCTCGGCTATGGCAGTGGTGATAGCGGTAAATGAATAGCCTAAAGCGGTTAACAGCTCGCGACGTCGCGGCGAGCCCGATGCCAAACACAACGCCATTATGAAATCGCCAATTGTCTGCGTAGCTTGCGCAACAGCGGAAACAGCCACAACCAAAAAATCATTGAGGTCAGTACCGGCCAGAAATAAGCCCAAGTGAAATCAGCGGCGTGCAGCACCACATTCACCTCGAAAATCACCGCACGTTTAACTAACACCAGAACACCCACAATGATCGCCTGCTGTGGAATAGAGAAGTTTCTGATTCTCTGAAAATGGCGGGCGGCGAAGTAAGTGACCACTGACAAACCAATGGCATGCACCCCCATCACCGAGCCTAGCAGGACGTCACACATGACACCCAGCACGAAGGCCGTACCAATGTTCACCCGGTGCGGAAGTGCCAACACCCAATATAGTAGCACCAGCGTCACCCAATCGGGCCGCAACATGTCAAATACCACCGGCATCGGGATAACCATCAGTACCAAAGCGACGAGGAATATCAGTAGCAATGGAATTAACCCCTGTTTAATCATTGCTATCGCCTCCAGCACGCTCTTGTTCAGGGTACAACGGCTGCTCATCGGCGCTGGGTGGCCACAGCAGCAAAACATTCCGTACCCGGTCGAGTGCGGATACCGGTTGCGCGAATACCTGCGCAAACGGTAATGACTCATCTCGGTTGATGGTTTTAATCACCGCGACGGGATAGCCTTCAGGGAATACTCCTCCTAGCCCAGAAGACATTAGTAAGTCGCCCTCTCTTAATTCCGTACTATGCGGAATAAACATTAATTCTAGCCGCTGTAAATCGCCCGTTCCTTGCGCTAACACCCGAATATCATTGCGCTCTGCACGTAACGGAATGGAATGGCTCTGGTCTGAAATTAACAGTACCCGCGCAGTAGTGCTGCCGACATTCAAGACTTGACCAATAATACCCTTACTATCAAGCACCGGTTGCCCTTCGTAAACGCCGTTCAGAGTGCCCTTATTGATCACCAACTGGTGGCTAAACGGTTCTGAGGCAACAGCAATAACCTCCGCGGCCATACGGCGATTTTCTTGGCGGGCATCAGAGCCAAGCAACGCTCGTAAACGGGCATTTTCGTTCTGTAAAAAATGAAATCGTTGCAATCTTGACTGTAAATCTAATAGCTGCCTATTAAGTATTTCGTTTTCACGCTGCAACTGCTCGCGCGTCTGCATCGTTTCAGACAATTGGTCCAAGAGCTGTTCGGGAAGGATGGCGAGATACTGAACAGGTGCGACTAACGAATTAAGAAATAACCGAGCACCTTGCAGTGCCTGCAGCCTGTGGTCAATAAACATTAAAGAAAACGAACAGGCTAGTGCAAGCACTAGCCTGAATCTTAGGGAGGGGCCTCTCGTAAACAGCGAATTCATCAGCGTCTTCCCGTGATGATTTCACTTAACTTATTCATAGCTGAATAAGTCACCACCATGCATATCAATCATTTCTAATGCTTTACCCCCACCACGCGCCACACAAGTGAGCGGATCATCGGCAATAATGACTGGAATGCCGGTTTCTTCCATCAACAAGCGGTCCAAATCTTTCAATAACGCACCACCTCCGGTTAACACCATGCCGCGCTCAGAAATATCGGAGGCAAGTTCTGGAGGAGATTGCTCTAGCGCTACCATAACAGCGCTAACGATACCCATTAGCGGCTCTTGTAGTGCTTCGAGAATTTCGTTGCTATTCAGGGTAAATGAACGCGGTACACCTTCGGCCAAATTGCGGCCACGCACTTCAATTTCTTTCAGCTCATCGCCTGGGAACGCAGAGCCAATTTCGTGCTTAATACGCTCTGCTGTTGCTTCACCAATCAATGCGCCGAAGTTACGGCGGATATAATTAATGATTGCTTCATCAAATTTGTCACCACCGATGCGTACTGACGATGAGTAAACCACGCCATTCAAAGAGATAATGGCGACTTCGGTAGTACCACCACCAATATCTACCACCATTGAACCCGTCGCTTCAGAGACTGGCAAGCCCGCACCAATTGCTGCCGCCATCGGCTCGTCGATAAGGTGTACTTCGCGTGCGCCAGCGCCTAAGGCCGATTCACGAATTGCGCGACGTTCGACTTGGGTTGAGCCACAAGGAACACACACCAGTACGCGAGGGCTTGGACGGAAATAATGGCTGTCGTGCACTTGCTTGATAAAGTGCTGCAGCATTTTCTCAGTCACATAGAAGTCGGCGATAACACCGTCTTTCATCGGGCGAATGGCTTTGATATTGCCTGGTGTGCGACCTAGCATTTGTTTTGCCGCAGTACCAACCGCTGCAACAGCTTTAGGACCGCCTGAACGCTCTTGGCGAATAGCGACGACGGAAGGCTCGTTCAAGACGATGCCCTCATCTTTGACATAAATCAAAGTATTTGCCGTTCCCAAGTCGATAGACAAATCATTTGAAAACAGACCACGGATTTTCTTAAACATGGGTGGGTTGATCCCTACTTAGAACATTCTTATTCGTTAACGCCACTTTACCAACGTAACATAGGCTCGGCAAGCGTCGTCACGGCTTTTGACAGCCCTTTTACAAAAAAAAAGCTGTGCCAAGGCACAGCTTTTTTCCACAAGTGGATATTATTGTTCACGAATAACACGGAAGCCTATGTAATTAGAGGCAAAATCGCTTGGTAATTCCATCCGTGTGGACACTCGCGCTAAGCTCGGTGCAAAGTTCCATGCGCCACCGCGCACTGAGCTAGTACCATCAGCTTCATTTCTTGCCCACTCCCAAACATTACCAACCGTGTCGAATAAGCCCCACGGGTTGCGTTTAAACGAGGCAACTGGCGCACTACTGACATTCGACCAAGGCGTACCACAAGCACGACAGTTGGCTTTGTCGACACCAACATTCTGCCCCCACCAATAGTCAGTTTCGGTACCAGCGCGGGCAGCATATTCCCACTCAGCTTCAGTTGGTAAGCGATATTTTGCGCCGCTCTTTTGTGACAACCAATCAACATAGGCCTTGGCGTCGTTGTAGCTAACGCAAACCACCGGCGACTCTGGTTTCTGTTGGAAGCCTGGCTCGCGCCAGTTAATATTGGCATTAAAGATCGGCTTGCCTTCAGATAATACCGCACAAGTGCCCGATTTTTCGGCATCTGTCACATAAGCCGTGTCTTCAACAAAGTTGCGAAAACTGGCAACCGTGATTTCAGTTTCTGAAATACCAAATGACTGTTCAATTTCTTTGGTTTGCGCTGGACGTTCGTTAGGTAAACCATTACCGCTCAAGTCACCCATCTTGAAACGACCCGCTGGAACAACCACTAACTCAGGACCACGCACATCACGGTATAAAACGTCTTGGATTTTTTCGCCTTTAGTGAACGAATAGGCGGCTTTTTCTAGCTCAACCCGAATCACATTCGCATCTTTCAAGATAATCGTGTTGTTATAGCCGCTATAGCCGAACTTCACGACGTCTACCTCATGTTCGCCTGCAGGAAGCATTACCTCGAGAGGTGTTGAGCCGTAACTTACGCCATCAATCAATACTTCGTCATCATAGACATTCGAACGAACGGTCAACTTATGCATTACAGACGGGTCGATTGAGGCGGCCGTTTCACCATCAGCCGACCCTTCGTCCTTTTTTGCTTCTACCACGCAGTAGCGCAGATCGACATCTAGCAACGTGCAGGCTTGCGTTTCCTGTAGCTGTCCGCGTAACTCTACCGATAGCTTAACGCCATAGTTGCCTTGCCCGCTGAAACCATTACTCACAACTTGCGAGCCCAAAATTTGTACGTTTGGACTGGCTTTTTCACGGTTTGTGCGCGCTAACTCGGACTCCGACAATTGGTCGAATAACTGGCTTAAATACTGTTTCGACGCTTTTTGCTTAGCCAATAGCTTGCCGCGCGTCTCACACTGGCTCAATGTCTCTTCACGGTCACAAACAATGGATTGGCTAACTTCAATGGTGCCTTTCTGATTAAATTGCTGTTGAATCCGTTCAACACGTGCAAGGTTGCGTTGCTCTTTCAGCACTTCGATTTCATTAATCAAGCTATGTTTACTAACGCGCGCTTGCTGCAGCTCTTTGTTTTTCGCTTCGAGCAAGTTGACTTGCGTCTTAATATTTTCTTTATTTTGTTGGTGCGCCATCACCGCTTCTTTATAAGCATTTTGTGCTGACACAATATCAATGGTGGGATCTTCAACCAACAACTGGTAACGCTTGTTCATTTCGTCCAGCGCTGCTTGTCGAGCATTTTCCAACTCATCATTACGCTTCCGAAGATTTGCCAACTGGTCTTCCAATTTTTGTTTTTGTTGTTCCAGTTGAGCAATATTGCCGGAAAAGTTCTCGTACTGCGTTTGCAGAGAGTTGATTTGCTTTGAGATATCTTCAACCGATTGCGCCTCTTCGGCGGCCATCGTTGAAGCGATAGTCAAAGTTGAGGCCAATAAAAAGGCCATTCGAGCCAATCGCATCATTGTTCCATTCCAAGCCTGAAATAACGTAACGTGTTGATCACTATCACCAGACACGCATTGTATTTATTATCATGTTATTGAGTGCTCGTCAGCACCACAACTTATCGCGATTCTTGCCGCTGATTTTCGAAAAGAATACTGCTTTATGCTATTGACTTGCGACACAAAGCGCAAGTCAGTTTATAAGAGAATGTCTGATAATCGTCTACCATGCAATCTCTGATTGCAGGATTATATCATCATTTCCTCGGTAAGGGCCCAATTCAATAACGCTTGAAGGGTTCTCAAAAACCTTTGGTGGAATAGCTTCTGGTGACCAATCGTACTTTAACCAAGGTAACCCCAGCGCGTCTAAATTTACACTCCAAGTGATTTCCCCAGCGCTGCTAACCGAGGGGGTCACTATCAACGGTTGCGCAGTATCTGTTGTTCCGTCGACCAATTCTGCTGCCACTGCAGTAACGTTGAAGTCTGAGAAATCATAATCTCCCGTTACGCTTGCAGCCCCCGCACTGAACCATGCGTCACTATAGGCGGTACTTTGGTCTCGAAGATTCTGCACAAAGTAGCCACTGGCCGTGAAATATTCTGCAGAAAATTCAAGCATAATGGATTGATTAATTGATGCATACGCAGGCTCTAATCGTAAGCGCCCATAAAGTAACTCTGTTCCAGTTGCGTTATCTATTGCTAACTCTTCGCAACTTCCGACCGCCGTTTGTTGGAAACAGACTCCGTCTTTATCGGTTAAGTCTGCGGCTGTCAGTGTTAAGGTTATCGCGGCATCAAAGGGTTCAATCGGCGTCAGAGGCTTATTATAACGCACATCGTTATCCTCTATCTCAATATCGAACGCGGCGTCGGTATCAAGCGCATCTACCACATCTTGCGTGGTTGTCGGCTGCTGCGCTGCTGCCGTCGATAGCGTGAGTGTGGAGGCGCTATCACTGTACTCGCGGTTAACAAACTTTTGCGACGCGGTAAAACCAAAGTAGTCACCAAGATAATTCTGAATATCCTGTCCCTGACGCGTTTTTGGCGTTAGTTGTAAATGAAATGGTTCTGCAAACACGAGCGGCTGGCCGATATAGGTGAAATCGTCTTGCGCATTATCAAGCGTCGCCGTAGTCGTTGATGTGTTAGCAAAGTAGGCTGGAATGAACCGTCCAACCCAACCGCTCGTACCCTCGCTACCCTGCCCCGAGCCCAGGTAGTTATTCTGTTGAACACGTATTTTGATAACACCGACTGCGTTATAACTCACTTGCGTATCTTCATAGCCGCCGTTACCAGCCCCCAAATATGTCCAACCTGTAGAGGCCAACACCCCGCTAGGGGCCGGTTTAGCAACGCTGGGCGTCGCGATGATTTGTGGTTGTTGAGGAGGTGATTCTTGACCATAACTGGGCGCCATCTTTTCGTTACTGGTCATCGCCACCACTTGCACGGTAAAAATATCGCCAGCGGCAACAAAGGTTGGCGAACCGGGTAAGTCTCCAACATTCACCGCCGCAGCCGGTGTTGTGGTTACAGCAAACGCCGCAGGCTTGACCGTTATATCATTACTTTGCCCATTTAACGAGGCGCCAGTTGCTGCATTAAAACTTACGCCGACACGGAGTTTGCCAACATCGTTATGCACCAACGGAAGCGTCGCCATTCCTGCGTTATCGAACGATAGCGTCACAGGCGTTGCCGTGCCCTCTGGTAAAGGTGTCCCTGCCGAGCTTGGTGCAACCGCACAACTTCCAGGGTTGGTACAGTCACTGGTTACATTGACAGTTTGGGAGCCTGTCAACGCCGCCGCGCAAGCGCCTGTGTTGGTATCGGTTCGCACTGCCTGAATTTGCGCACTAAATTCATCACCTGCATCAACCACGGATTGCGGCCACGCGACTAAAAAGCCACTATCGACAAAGGTAATGTTACACACCGCAGGACTCCCCGCGACAACACACTGGTCGGCAAAATTTGCCGTAGCGGAACTGTTAATGGCTAGAGCATAAGTACCCGCAGTCGCAACGGGCAAGTTAACTTGCGCGAGTCCGCTACCATCAAAATTTGAGGAAACCGAAAAGCTACCAGCAATTACTGAAAAATTCGCGGTTGTTGCTGCTAACGTGGAACAATCACTGTTTGCACAGGCTCGAACAGTAATCGGCTCGGCTAAACAGGTAAGTGCAGAGCCATCATAACTCAACGCATAGTGATCAACTCCGGCACCGCTCCCGCAAGGACCAACATTACCATTAAAATCACAAGTCTCACCCTCTATACCGCCACTGTTATCGTTAACGTTTGGCGCGTTCACATAGCCAGTAATCGTGCCATTGTTGTTCACCGTACCCGTCGCGTTTACATTCCCGTAAATTGTAGTGTTGTTACCATTAATATTGATATTAGTGCCTTCAAGGTTTCCGTAAATATCGTTTCCCTGTCCGATGTTCATACTGGTAGCACTAATATCACCGCTGATAGTGTTGTTATTGCCCATATTTAGTGAGCCATCGACAGTAATATTGCCCTCAATGGTCGCTCCGTTACCTAAGTTAAGATTACCGCTGATCTGAATATCACCGGTTAAGCTGGCATTATTAGCGGCATTAATTGATCCATTCACCGTAAGGTTTGCATTGATAAGCGCACCATTACCTGGATTCATATTTGCCTGTACAATAATGTCGAGGTCGCTAGTATTGCCGAACTCGTTTACCCGCAAGTTATTGCCAAAGGTAAAGTCTTGCGCCATTTCCCATGTCAGTGGTTGAGTGATATTAATCACATCGTTGTTCTGCAAAATAACATTGGAGCTACAATAAACAACGCCACTAGAAAAGCTACAACTGCTTAGGCGGAAACTCCCCGCATCAGCCGGCAAGGAATAGGTGCGGGCATGGCTAGCAAAACTTAGCAGTAGCATCACCAACGCGAGTATGTTTTTCATTTCACTACCTCGGCTAAAACTTTACGTTGTGCAGTTTCGCCATCCACTGTGCAGCTTGCGGTTGTCACTGTACGAAAATGTATTTTCGTATTCAGGTCGACTGAACGGCAACTCACCTGGTAACTACAGCCTTGTAAACCCGTTACAGTGAAGCTATCGGAGTCTATTGTTTGTAGCGAGTTATCGCTACACCGCGCTCGATAGCCGACTTTGTTAATGATAGCGTAGAGCGCTATTTGGCTTCCCGAACGTGCGGCATAATGCGCGCGCTGACCAATCGCTTCAGCAATAATACTCGCTGACTGATTCACAGATAACCGCACTAGCACTGTCGCCAATAGCGCTGTTAGCACAATAACGGTAACGGCGATAATCAGCACATTACCGCGCTGTTGTTTATGGCTGGTAAACAAGAGGCACCTCGTGCTGCAAGGTAAAATGTGTGTTTGATAACGCATCGGCTGCTGTAATAACCACTTGCACTATGCCATAGCGCTGACTTCGTTCTGACGTATACGAGAACGTTGGCGTAGCGGGGTTTGCTATAAGTTGCAATGCCATAGGTTGCGGCGCTACTAAACCTAACAACGTGTTATAACTCGGTTGATTTGTTTGCCAGCCATAGCCGTAAAATCGCCATAACCCCTGCTGTGCATTATCTATACACCAACTGACCGGCGTGTGAACGACAAAATAGCGTGAACTTGGGCTTAATACAGGGTACGTACCCGCATCAATATCTAGAGTAACACGGTCGTTAGTGTCTGGCGCTGAAGGAGGGCTCGCAATTGTTTTACGCCTTGGCGTAGCGCCGTACACGTGAGTTGAATTGCGAGGGTAAATTGCCACCTCATCGCCAGTCGCCAGTGTGTAACCATAGGGGCTGATGACGGTGAATGGCGCGCTATCGTTATCCGTTGTGGGTGCGGTCACCACGTACCCAGCGGCTTTAACAGGAACAAACTCAATGCACTGATTATTCGTTCGGACGCTACCGGGTAATGCAGAACTGAGTTCTTTGCTCAACCGCTGCATAGTAAAACGCGTTTGCGTAAGCAATGCATCGCGCTGCGTCACATCTTGGTAGATGTTGCCGCCAAACGAAATGAACTGTAGTACCGTTAGGCTAATAACCGCCAGAATCACTACAACGGTGAGCAATTCGATGAGCGTAAAACCCGCGTTGCTACGGAGCCTAAACATTACAAATTACTCCGAATACTGGTGACTACCACATTTCCCTGATCAGCTGCATTAACCGTTATGGTGATGCGTTTATACATCGTCACAATATCCGTTCTACAATTGTTCCATGGCTCAGTGACGTAACAGACCTCTACGGTTAAAGTGAAATTCCGATAGATTTCCGATAGTGACGGCTCGTCCACAAGCAATGCACCATTAATCGAAAAGTCGTTAAAGTCGTCGACATCGTCATAGTTTTGCCGACTCTCCCCTACCTCAAAGCCTAAATCGTTTGGCGCAGTGCATGGGCTTGAGCCACACCGGCTATTCGCCGCTAAAGTCAGGTTATTCTCATCAAACGACATTGCTAAAATTTCATCCATTAGTGCAGTGGCAAGCTCTGATGCGCGTAACTGGTAAAGCGGCGTTATTGAGGGGCGAGCTTGAGAGAATACTAGACTTGCTAACCCAGCAACGGCAATGCCCAACAGCACAATACCAATAATGAGCTCTATCAGCGTAAAACCGCGTTGTGAGTTCATTGGCAGGCTCCAAGATGGATTAACCCCTGTCCCTCGATACAAACTTTCGCCGTGCTGGAAGCATCGCTAATGACAATTTCACGGTCTTGATTATCGCACTCTACGTAAGTGGTGGGCGAGATGGTGTTGGGAAAACAGCCTTGGCCATTGAAGTTAAGCGTGCCTATGGCTGTTAATGTGATTCCAGCATTTGCTAGTTCCGTGCTGCTCATACCCACCGTTGCCCCCGAGAATGGTTCACTTATTGTGGTGGCATTACAACTGACACTGGCAAAACGCTGAGCTTCAATGCGCAGTGCATAACACTGCCCAGCATCCTGCATCGCACGCTGCTGTTGCAATGCCAGTGCGCTACGCAGCTGTTGTGCTACGCCGTAAGCGTCAACGGTGCGACCGCCAATAAACTGTGGTGCAGCGCTCACTGCCAAAATACCGATCACAACCACAATGATCAGTAGTTCAATTAACGTGAAGCCGTGGTTGCGGCTTGCCGCGACAAAAAAGGGCCCCTTTCCGAGACCCTTTAACATATGCTTTTTCATGCTAATCGCGAGAAAGATTAACAACCGTCAGTTTTAGCCTGAATCACTGGTGCTGACGTGTCAGTGGCCTCTTGGTAGATCACGTAGCAGGTGCCTGCATCGGTTGCGGCAATGGGTGAGTTTACACCTTGCGGATAAATCACGGTTTGGCTTGCATCCGTGCCTGTTGCTTCGGCGCCTAGTGTGCCAACTGCCGTACCGTCTAGTAATAGCAGGTTCCAATCAGCGTCCGTACCGACAGTAATGTCTAACGCCTGTTGCAAGGTACTGGCCGAAGCATATAAATAGTTCAAGGTTACGGTACCCGTCTCGGTGGTAACTGTCGGTACCGCTGGCGTAGTTGAGGTATCAGCAACGTCCGCCGCACCGCCAGCTAACGCCCGTGCATGCACCAACTGTGAAGCGCCTTTTACACTGCCCAGCAAGCCATTAACCGTTGCCTTGCGAGCATCGGTTGAAAAACCGATAAACTGCGGCGCTGCGGTTACCGCAATAATGCCTAGGATCACGATAACGATGATCAATTCGATGAGGGTAAAGCCTTGTTGTTTACGCATTAATTTTCCACCTAAAACTTAGTTATTGCTGTAAATACTCACACCACCCGTACGTGGGTTATAGACAAACGCATTACCAAGCGTTTGGTACTGCGTGCCTGTCGGTGCACTGGTTTCATTTTTTATCGTATTCGCTAAATAGTACACACATAAACGATTGGTGCCATTATCCGTTTGGTATACATAATAGCGATTCTCTGCTAACGCAGAAAAGTCTGTGGTCACCGTTGGTGCACCTTGCAGAATAGCCACCATTAGGGTGCGGCAATCCTCATTCGCCAACGATTGGTCAGTGACATTGTTACCCACCGTGCCAGAAACCGGATATCCGGTACTGCCATCGACCATCACTGGCACACCGTCCATTTCAACTTGTGCGCCAGCGCCTTGCGCTCCGCCACGTGGTCTACCTGCAAGTTCCCACTGCGCGCGAACAATACCGACCGCGCTGGCAAACCCACCAGCGACCCCTTCGAGGGCAGAGTCTTCGGCATCACTGGTAACATCAGTAAAACGCGGCAACGCCGATGCCGCCAGCAACCCCAAAATGACAACAACGATAATTAGTTCAATCAGCGTAAATCCGCGTTGTTGCTGCTTATTCATCATCGCTTTATTCACCGTTGCCTCTCATCTTTGTTAAATAATGTTAACACTTTTCAAACAATTGCCTCAACAGATAAATCCACCGCTGTTCAGCGACTCACCTGCCCCGTTGCCTCAGTGTAACTAAACAGCTTTATCCCTTTGAGCGACCAAATACAGCCACCATCAGTCGCTGCAACGGCAATATTGGCGGGACTCTCTACAGTCACCAAGCGTTGCCACAGATTTTCGCAGTCCGCCATCGGCCAGCCGCGCTTGGTCATAATGATCGGCGATGCCATTTTCCCCTGCTCGGCACTGAAGTGGATAGTTGCTGGCCGACCCCGCGCCAACCACTGTACATGCGCCAACATGACATTGCGTTGCATACGCTCCGTCCACATTTGTCGCTCGGTCAAACGCCACGACGCATCATCGAGTAACCAGCTCCGCAGTAGATAGGTGGCTAAAACTAATATTGCCAGCGCCAGCACAATCCATTGGAACAGCGTTATGTCGCGGCGCTCGGCAGATTCGTTGCGGCGCATGTTAACGCTTACCCGCGCCCCTGATAGGCGCTCATCATATCCCACATTGGCATAAAAATACCTAATGCCAAAATCAACACCATGACCGCTACGCCCGCAATCAGCATAGGTTCAATTCTGGCGGTCAGTGTCTTCAAGTCATAGTCAACTTCACGCTCGTAATAGCCCGCAACTTCCAGCAATAAATCGTCCAAACGTCCGGTTTCCTCACCAACGACAACCATTTGCATGACTAACGGCGTGAATAAATCCGACTGCCTGCTTACCCGCGAAAGGTTTTCGCCGCGTTCAATGCCTCGCCGCATATCCAATATCTTGCGTTCCATCCAAGCATTATCCACCGCTTCGGCGACCAAGGATAATGCTTGTGTGAGCGGCACCCCGGCAGCGACCATAACGGCAAAGCTGCGGGCAAAACGCGCCAGCATCGAGCGCTCTAAAATACTACCCACCGCCGGTACTCGAAGCTTCAATCTATCCCAGACGACGCGTCCCAGCGGACTGACAATGTAACTGCGGATACCCCACACTCCGGCAACGAGCGCCAGCAACAATAATGGCCAGTAACTGACGAAAAACGTGGAGGTACCAATCAGTACACGCGTAGCCCACGGCAAGTCGACACCGAATTGGTCAAACATTTTGGCAAAGGTGGGAATAACAAACAGGTTCAACACAAACATCGCGATAACCAGGGCGATAACCACAAAGCTGGGGTAGCGTGTTGCTGCCTTAATACGTTTGCGGGTGTCTTGTTCCTTTTCTAAATACTCGGCCAATTGCTGAAACGATTGCTCCAGTTGACCAGTATTCTCACCGACATGAACGATGGCGATGATTAACCGCGGAAATACGCGCGCATGGCGTGCCATGGCTGCCGATAGCGATAGCCCCTTCTCTAACTGGTCGGCGACATCCCGCAGGGTCACACTCAGTTGTTTGTTCTGGGCACTATCTGCTAGACCTTCAATAGCGCGCAGTAATGACACACCCGAGCGGGTTAGTGCATACATTTGCCGACAAAAGATGATCAAATCATCGAGTTTCACCGGTCGCGCTGTCAACTTAGCCCAAACCTGTTCTGCGGTTATGCTGGGTTTGTCCCTTGTCGCCACTAAATCTACTGGTACTAAGCCGCGCCGAACCAATTGTTCAGCCGCTTGCCGAGCATCGTTTGCGTCTATATCACCGTTACGGAGGCGTCCATTCGGGTCACGTGCTTTGTAGCGAAACTTGGCCATAACTAATGCGACTCACTAGTGGACGCTTGTACCAACGGGTCTTCAACACTCTCAGCAAGGAATAACACCTCATCCAAACTGGTAATACCTTGTTCTGCATAATCTAAAGCGACCATCGCCATGGGTCGGTAGCCTTTACTCACTCGCGCCAACTCGACAAATTCTCGGGTATTGCCATCCCGCAAAGCGTCCGTCATGGGGCCATTCATTTCCAACAGTTCGAACACCCCGATACGGCCTTTGTAACCGGTATGGTTGCAGCGTTGACAGCCACTGCCATGGTAAAAGGTCGCGCGCTTTGAAAGGCCGCTATCGATATGTTCAAGCCACTGCGTCTCTAATTCATCGGGTTGGTGCGGTTGGCGGCAATGTTCACATAACCGTCTTACCAACCGTTGCGCCAACATACCGCGCAATGCAGCGGCCACCAGATAAGGTTGAGCCCCCATATCGATCAATCGCAATACGCTGGTGATGGCATCGTTGGTATGCAAAGTCGATAACACTAAGTGACCGGTAATAGATCCACGCAAACCAATCTCTACGGTTTCTTTGTCACGCATCTCACCCACCATAATAATGTCGGGATCTTGTCGTAACGTCGTCCGTAACACGCGAGAAAAGTCCAAGCCGATTTTCGGGTTGACTTGGACTTGGGAGATTCGTGGTAGACGATATTCCACTGGATCTTCTACGGTAATGACTTTTTTTCCTTCGGTATTCAACTCACTTAATGCACCGTAGAGCGTCGTAGTTTTACCGGAACCGGTAGGGCCTGTTACTACTAGCATCCCGTGTGGTCGCTTAATCAACTGTCGCACACGTGCGACAATATTGTCTGGCATCCCGGTATGTTCCAACGCCAGTAGGCCGGCAGATTGGTCGAGCAAACGCAGTACGCAGCTCTCACCATACTGGACAGGCATGGTCGAAACCCGCACATCAATACTGTGACCGCGCACCCTCATATTGAAGCGTCCATCTTGTGGCAAACGCTTTTCTGAAATATCCATACCGGACATCAGTTTGAGCCGCAGTACCAACGCTGCAGCAATAGCGGTTTCGTCTAACACGTTTTCGTGCAACACCCCGTCAATACGCTGGCGTATTCGTAGCAATTTTTCGTCTGGCTCGATATGGATATCCGAGGCACGTACCTGTACAGCATCTTCAAAAATCGATTGCAGCAGTTTTGCGACGGTCGCTTCACCCTCATCATCGGCAAGCACCTCACTGCCTAAATCAAACTCTGTCGCCTCTTGGTATTCGTCACTTAACTGGCTGGCAAACTGTTCAATATCTTGGGTACGGCGGTATAACACATCGAACGCTTGGAGCAATTCGGTCTCAGGCACCACATTAACGACCAGTTCGCGCGGCGCCAACAACTGAGCAACAGCATCCAATGTTGATAAATCTGCGGGGTCGCTCATTGCTACGGTGGCGGATGCTTGATCATGGTCAATCACTAGGGCACGATGCCGTCGCGCTTGAATTTCTGGCAGTAATCGCAGGCTTTCTTTGTCGACCTTTCGTTGGCTTAAGTCAATCCGCGGGATCTTTAACTGTTGCGCCAAGAAGTCGGCCAATTGCGACTCCGACAAGTAGCCCAATTCAATCAGGGTGGCACCGAGTTTACGCCCAGAGTCTTGCTGTACCTGTAACGCCTGAGTCAGCTGTTCGTGGCTGATGATGCCTTCATCAACCAGTAAGTCCCCTAAGCGCATTTTTAAACGTGGACGTTGCATTATTTGCCTCGCAATTGCGCTAATCGTTTGCTAGCAAAATCTCTGGTTGGCGCGTGATGCGACAACGCCAACACTTGCTGATACGCTGCCCGCGCTGTATCCACCTGTTGCAGACGGTCTGCGCTAATCGCCACCCCCAGCCACCAACGCGGTTGCTGCGGTTGAAAGTCGGCGAGTTGTTGATAGTCAGCTAGGCTCTGCTGAAAATCTTGTTGGCTTTGTGCCAACTTCGCTCGATACTGATAGAAGCCTTGTTCTTCTGCAATAGCTGGTTGTTGTTGCTTCAGAATCGCCAGTGCCGGACCCTCCCCTTGATTCTCAGCAACTAACTGCGCCAACATCATCCGCCAACGGATATTATCCGGATGACGTTGCAAGCCTTCAGCCAACACGCGCTGTGCCTGAATGCCATAGCCGCGACCATATAACAAGGCAGCATAGCGCTCGCGTGCCTTGCTATTATCAGGGGCAACGCTGACCGCTTGCTGCAAGTATTGCAGGGCTTTGTCGAGGTCACCTGCTTGCTTAGCCTGCTCTGCCTGTTGTAGTGATTTCTCTAGTAACTCTGCCGTAGTCAGTTGCACCCGCTGTACCGACAGCTCCGTGCTTTTGCTTGACACTTGTTCATCGACTGCAGGGTTATCTTGCGCTCTTGGTTCCGCTTTTGGTTTCGGTTCTGGTTCAGCTTTAGATGCCGACACTGTTACCGCCGCGGGTTCCGTGCGGTCCCTCAGCGCTGGCGTTTCCGCTTCAATAGCAGCTTTTGCGGCCGTTGGGGTATCCGCCAGTGGTTCATTAGCCGTTGCGGGTGAGGATGCTGACGCCTGTTGGTTTGGGGCTGCAACATCCTCAGCGGAATTTTTACTGACCTGTGACGCCTTAACGGGTTGCAGTTGTGCGCTTGGCCATTGTCGCCAAACCAGCAGTCCGGCGGCAATTAACAGTGCTAGTAGCAGCCACACCCAAGGGCGCTGATACCAAGCACGGTCTTGATAAAACACTGGCCCATACTCGCCAGTTGCTTCGCTCGGTTCACCACGGGCATCTAAATCGCGGAGCATTTTATTAATAATACTCATGCCACCACCCTTGATACCAACCGATGGCAGCAGCCACCGCAGCTAACCCCAGTAACATCCACCACACCCCCCGCCACAATCGCGGTTGTTCGGCATCAGTCGTGTCTTTGACTGCCAACCGGAATTGGCGTGTGGTGACTTGCACTCGCCCCTCGCCATAAGCCAGCAACAACATCTTGTGACAAAGGATATTGATCAACCGAGGAATGCCTCGACTCGAGCGATACAACCGATTGACGATGGTTGAAGAAAATATTGGCGGTCCTTTATAGCCAGCTACGCGCAGCCGATGCGCAATATATTCCGTCATTTCTTTGCGGCTCATAGCCGCTAAATTGTAGGAAAAGCTAATGCGCTGGCGGAGCTGGCGGAGCGCCCTTGTGGCTAGCCGTTCATCTAACTCTGGCTGTCCGAACAATACAATGTGCACCAATTTGCGCGACTCAGTTTCTACATTCGATAGCAGCCTCAATGCCTCTAGGCTTTCGCTCGGCAGCGCCTGCGCTTCATCAATTAAGATAGCGACACTGCGGCCCTCACGATGAATAGCCATTAGCCGTTGCTGAATAGCAGATGCTAGCTGCTGTTGGTTGCCATCCGCTTGAAACGGTATCTGTAATTCCCGCGCAATCGCTTCGCGCAATTCGGATGGATTCAAATAGGGGTCAGGAACATACACTGTGACAAAATGGTCCGGCATTTCCATGAGTAACTTGCGACACAATAAGGTTTTGCCTGTGCCGACTTCACCGACCACTTTAATAAAACCTTCGCCAGTCTTTAACGCGGTCAATAGCACATCCAGCGCAGCTTGATGGCTCTGCAACTGATAATAAAAATGTGTATTAGGAGCAATCGTAAACGGCAGCTCCCGCAAACCAAAATGGTACAAATACATACCGCGTTAACGTCCTATTATTGCTCTGGAAACCATTTTTTTAATAGCTCATCGGATTTTTGTACTTCTTGCTGCCAAGTGTCAGCACCCACGACCGTTGGCTTTAACAGAATTACCAACTCTTTTTTCTTCTCCACGTTACGGCGATTTTTAAACAATTCACCCAGTAACGGAATATCGCCTAACAGCGGGGCTTTCGAAACCATTTCACTGTAGGTGGTTTGCATTAACCCGCCGAGGACTACAATTTCCCCATTGTGCGCTCGCACAATCGTATCTGACTCGCGGATATTGCTCTGCGCCAAAGGCAATACAAATTGATCTTCATTGAGGGTAATCACTTTTTCCTGTTCTGAGGTTTCCACTACGGCTGGGTGGACATGCAGAATCACTTCCCCTGAGTCACTAATTTGCGGCGTCACATCCAACGCAATACCGGAGAAAAATGGTGTTAAGTCAATGTTTGGCGATGTCGTTGTCGCTGTTCCGGTTACCGTAGTGGTTGAGACATCAGTGACAAAATACTCGTCTTCGCCCACCTTAATAACCGCTTTTTGGTTATTTGCGGCCGATACCCTGGGGCTAGATAGCACTTGCACGTTGCCTTGGGTCTGCAACAACTCTATTAAGCCACTGAAGTTTTGGTCAGTGAAGGCGATACCGAAAATTCCCCCCAACGCTGCAGAGGTCGCGTTTGTTGGCGTATTCCCGGTAAACCGATAACTAAGATTACCGCCCATCGCCGACAGTGCGTCGCTCCAGTTAATGCCTTGTTGGTATTCGTCATTAAGGGTTACTTCTATAATGCGCGCCTCTAAAATAACTTGGCGTTGTAAGCGTTTTTCAGCGACTTTTAAAAAATCTTTTGCCGCCCGCAACTCATCGGGGTAAGCAGTAATGCTAACGAGTCCAGCTTGTGGAGCAACAATCACCCGGCGCCCTTCACCTTTGCCCACTACACCCTCTAATATATCTTCAAGATTGGCCCATAAATCCGTCTCAGTTTGGCTGGAAATACTGGTGCCGTTGCCTTGCATTTGATTGCGCTGTTGCTGCGAACCACTGTTGTTTCCACTTTGGTTGCCCAGCAATGGATTACCAAAGCCACTATTCTGGTTGCCGTTGTTGTAATTATTGCCATTGTTGCCATTACGCTGTTGATCACGCACGCCACCAGCTGAAACTTCGGTTTGTGAGAACCCCATTCGCCGCAACGCTAAATAATCTAATGCAAAGGTCTCAGTCCGCATTCCCGCAGGTAACACCTGAACCACACGATTGCTCTTACGTATTTGATAGCCATAGACGTCGCTCAATACTTCTAGCGCCTCATCTAAGGTCACGTCTTTCAGGCTTAACGACACTGAGCCCTTAACCTCTGGATGAATCACCAAGCTTTGTGGCGCATTCGCGGCCAACGCTTTTAAAAATTCACGAACATCGACATCGTTGGCGTTGATGCTGAATCGCGGTTCTTCAAGTAGCGCTTTGCCTGCGTTGGTTGCCTCAACATCGGTGGTTAAATACTCAGCCACCGCCGCGGGGATTTCCACCGCCGCTTCTTTCTCGGCAGCAGGTTTGTCTTGTAAAGCGGCATGCGCTTCTTCTGGCGCACGGTCTGGGTGATACGCACAAGCGGTTAAGGTGATTGTGACAAGTAACAACAAACGTCGCATTACCTTTCTCCTTGTTCCGACGAACGCTTAATGGATACGTTCCCCGCATTAAATACCGTTAGTCGGTGCTGCTGGCTTTGGTCACTCACCAGCACATAAGATGGCATAATTTCGATGACCGTATAACCCTCAATTTGGTCACCCTGTTCGACGGATCGACCATTAATTACGGCAGTTGCAGAATGGTTCCCAACCCTTATGGCGCTCACTTTAAGGGTTACCGGAACCGCTAATGATTGCTGCTGCTGATTCCAGCCATAGGGCTGAGTCGGATCTTGCGCATTTACCGACAATGCAACACCAATAGTTAGCAGGCCACTCAGACAATATTTCATATCAGTCTGCCTTCTGCTCGATGGTATACATTAACCAGCGCAGGCTCGCCTGAGCGTACGGATAGCTCTCGACTTGATAGTCCAGAGCCTGCCAAGCGAGTGCGCCACCTAATGACTGCGTTTGTTTTAGTAGCGTTTCAATAGCACCAAAACGGCCTTTTACCACCAATGTTACCTGTTGTTGATTGATTAAGGTGTCGCCCTGACGAAGTACTGGTTTCGGCTCCTCGGTATTGAGTGACAATACCTCAACCGCATCCGTCATCGCCACCAAATCGGCCAGCGCTTGGTTCTTTTCCTCAGGGGTCAGCAAGTGTTCCATTGCCGATAAGCGCTGGTACTCTGCCGTCAGCGCTTGCTCCAACTGGGTTAATTTTTCCCGCACTGGCTGATTTGGGTCTTGTTCTAGCTGCTGTTGCAATAACTGTTGTTGCCGTTGCAACTGTTGCTGCTGATAGGCAAGTTGTTGCGATTGCTGTTGGTAACGTTGGTCCAACTGTAACCGCGGTATAATCACCCTCAACAACAATGGTGCGACAATCACCAAAACCACTAACGCGGCGATAAGCACGCGCCGATCTCGCGGTTGTTGCGCAAATTTTTCCTGCCACCTACTGAAGCGACTCATCACTCACCTCATCGGTACCATCATCCAGCCGAAACACCAACGCCCCTGCGTCTGTGGTGTCGAGCTTTACGGTACTAAAATTGCGTTCACCTAGTAGCGGATATTCTGCAAATCGCTGCATCCAAAAGGGTAACCATTTGGCCGCAACCGCTCTGCCGTCGAGGCTAATGTGCTTGGTATCGTAGTGAAATGCGGTTAACCACAATTGTGGCGGGGTTGTTTGCCGCAATTCCGCCATTAACTGCGCGGGTTGAATACTTGCCTTAGGCGCTTTAATGCGCTGGTATATTTCACGTAAATCACGCAATTGCTGTTGCTTTTCGTCGACCGTCTGCAACAACGTGGCGTCCGCTTTATGCGCTGCCAATTGGGCATTGAGTGCGTCAATCTGTTGCTGACGTTGGTCGAGCTGTTGCTGCACGGCGGCAACCTTATCGGCTGCAAATTGTGTCAGCACTACGACCGTCCAACTGCTCGCGATCATTAATACCAGCAGCACACTGGCAACCATCCCTAATCGCAGTAAGGTTATCCGTTGCCGAACAATCTTGATATCATCGGTATAGAGATTGACGGAGCGCTTCATCCGTTACTCTCCTGCAGCGGTTGCTCTGTTAACTGGGTTAGCGCGCCGATTAGCAGATTATCGCTGTAACGCGGGTCAGCCAATTCGAGCGACCAATCAGGCAAGCGCTCCACCACCGTAGTCACACCAATTTGTTGCTGTAATTGTTGCGCCACTTGTTCAATCTGCGGGTGATCAATCGCTATGCGAATTTTAGCGATCGGCGCCTGCTTTAGCTGACTCTCATGAAAGTCCATTGAGCGCTGGACTTCGACCGCCAAGTTATCGATCAGGTCTGTTAGGTTATCTCCTTGCTGCGCTCGCGCATTGCTAAATTGGCGCAAATAGCGACTCACCAGGAGCCCTTTATTAGAGGCTACTTGCAACAGCATCGGCTGGTTATCTGCTTGCCACAGGGTCAGGTTAGGCTTGTTTTCAACGGTAAAGAATTTAGCCGCAAACAGTTCTTCGGTGCTTATACCCGCAATGCTCACCGAGTAGTTACTGATACTCTCAGCCCACAGCTTGAGCAGCGACTTCTCAGCAACAACCACAGCAATATTATCCTGTCCCGCAGACTGCACCGGCAGTTCATAATAGTCACAAACCATTTCGTCGGGCGCCCAAGCAACCAAATCTCGCAAGGCATACTTTAAACTTGCTGCGAGCTCAGCGGCGGGAACTTGGGGACGCGGGATGTTTAACGCCTGATACCAGCGATGCGCCAACACAACTTGGAGTGGCGTAGATGACGATAAATACCGTTGGTAATGCTTCAGCAATTGCTCAATGGCGAGGGCATATTCATGCGGTAATGCGCCATCTGCAACCGCCACTGCATCGTTAATCATCAATGCGAGGCGTTCGTTGCGCAGTTCCGCTACCATAAGCTTTACCTGACCATCCAAGATGGCCAATGCAGCCAGACGCTGTTCCGTCTTTTTGGAAGAAAACCAACGCTTCAACTCGTACCCCAAAAACGAACAGTAAAGCTCGTTATACATTTGTTATTTAGTTGTATTATTATATTAACAAATTACGCGACTTCTAAGCGAGAACTTTTTGCTGAATTAACGCACGATGGCAAAGCCAATTCTAACCTGCGCTTCTTCCCTGACGTTATAGCTCGCTAAGCTTTGCCCATAGCCGTGAAATAATTGTAAATACACATAGCCGCCGGCACGGCTAAAAAATTGCTCTCGAATTGGGTAAGACAAGTCCAATTGCACCGAACCCTTATTCGCCGTTCCTAGACGGGCGGTTAATGCAGCAAGGAAACCATCCTGACGACCAAACCGTACCACCCAATCCGCATATCCACGGTACTTGGCAATATCGGCATTTTCTTCACCGCGTGTGACGTAACTATAGAATTTCGGCGCGAACACTAAGTCCTGACTGCCAATACGCATGCCCCAGCCCGGCTGCACAAAAACGATATTCATACTGCGCGAGGCTGGGCCCGCCTGGCCATTAGATTCGTGTTCAAAGCCAAACCTCCAGTAGTCTGGCCAAATATCGTGGTTCGGCTCTTGCAATTCCCAAAAAAAACTTGGGCGATAGCTGGAATCTTCAAACGGCTTTGAGTCGGCGCTTAAATTCCATAGCGACGTTTGGGTGTAGCCCAAATGAAAATATTTCATAAACGGCAATGCCTTTACCACAATGCCCTTTTCTGAAAACATCCGGTACTTAAAGCTAAACTGAAATCGCGCTTTAACGTCATGGCCCTTGCCCACCACAAAATACATCGGTTCGTTAATCCATAACGGCGGCTCTTCTTCCTCAGGTCCAAGACTCCATTCGCCCAGCTGTACCTCTCGCAGATTTTCATCTTCTTGTTCGAGCAAATTCTTTTGGTACGGGTTAATCGGCTTTTGCTGGATTGGCTGCTGTCCTACCGCCTGTTGATCATCCACTTTCGGAAACGCTGCCGCAGAAACGACAAACGGCAACCCCAACAATAGGGTTGCCGTAAAGACCGCAAATTTTTCCCTTGTCATACTGACATCCTTACAAGGTGAATCGGCTCACCGCTTGTTTGAGTTTTTCAGCCAATCCTTGCAACTGGTGCGCGGTTGAGCTGGTATGTCGCGTTGCTTCTTGATTTTGTTCCGCCATACTAGAAAAACGCTCGACATGCTGAGCGACTTCCGCACTGGCCTGATTCTGTTCCGATAGCGCACTGCTAATATCTTCAACAACGGCTAATACTCTATCAAAGCTGACCCGGATCTCCCTAATAGCTTCACCACTATCTCCCGCGAGTTGCACCCCTTGTTCAACCTCGGTAACACCTTTTTCCATTTGCGCCACTGATGCCTGAGTACCCTGTTGAATTAATGCAACCATTGACTCAATTTCGTCTGTGGAAGCGCTAGTACGTTGCGCGAGTGTTCGCACTTCGTCGGCAACAACCGAGAAGCCACGCCCCTGCTCACCGGCCCTAGCGGCTTCTATGGCTGCGTTCAGCGCCAGCAAGTTGGTTTGATCAGCAATCGACTTAATCACGTTAACAATTGAGTTAATTTGCTCCGACTGTTTACCTAACTCAACAACCTGCGCAGAGGCTTCGTTTACCGCTTGGTTGATGCGGTTCATGCTGTTAACCATGCGCTCCATCGTCTTCGCGGACTGCTCTGCGTCGGTGCTCGATTGTTCAGAGATGGTCCGCGCTTCGTTCGCATTGTCAGCAACATGGCTGATGCTCGCACTGAGTTGCTGAACGGAGGTCGCAATCGATTCTGAAGCATCGGTTTGCTCAGTAGAACTGGCTGATAACTCTTCTGCGGTAGAAGCGACCGATTGGCTTGAGCTGTTCAATTCATTGGATGACTGAATGATTTGCTGCAACATGCTGCGCAATTGCGTTTGCATGGCTGCCAACGCTGACAACAATTCACCGATTTCATCTTTGCCGTCGTCATCGATCTGATTATTCAAGCGGCCGTCCGCGACCGCGGTAGCCACTCGCATGGCTTCTTCCAAGCGCTGTTCTAATTGGCGCTTAAATACCCATGCTGACAACACGGCGATGATAATCACCAGCAACCCGCCACCAATAGAAATGGTTTGTGCCAGTGTTGCGGCTGCTGAAGCGGCATCGGCACGCTCCAACAGCAACGACTTTTCGGTTTTGGTGAACTGCTGCACAAACTCGCGTAAATTGTCCATGCCGGCTTTGCCGCGGCCTTGGGCAACAATGGCGGCAGACTGGTCAAGGCCTAACGAACCCGGCCCATAACTCTTGCGAATCTCAATCGGCGGCTCGACCGCACTGGTTAGCCAATACTGGTATTCATCTTCGATTTTCTTCAGTAGCTCTAGCTGCTTGGGCGAATCTTTCACTAAGTTTTTTAAATTCGCCAGCGCTTTCTCCACTTCAGCCGTGCCATCTACATAAGGCTGGAGGAAATCCTCGTTACCCGTGATCACATAACCCCGCTGGCCCGACTCGATGTTTAATAAACTCATATACAAGTCATCAGCTTGGCCAATCACTTCGAATGAATGGATGCTGCGCTGGTTGGTTTGGGTCATGTCCCCAATGCCCATCATTACCGCAGTTATCAGTGCACCAAGCACTACTACGATAGTAGCGAAGGCTATAAACAATTTGTGCACTAATTTCATCGTTGTTACCCCAACCCAAACGTTACACACCTAGTAATACACTGATTATCGGCGTTATAACAAAAATCTGAACCGTTAATCCCGTGATATTTGCCAGTTCAGCGTTTCTCCAGCGAAATATGGCACCACCTGCTGCTGCGCCACTGACACCTGCTCAGGCACCTGCCACGGGTGTTGCTTTAACGTCAGCGTTTCATTGTTCCGCGGCAAACCATAGAAATCGGCACCGAAGCCACTAGCGAAGTCGGCGAGCTTATCCAAACTATCATGTTGATCAAAAAACTCGGCATAAAGTTCAATCGCCGCCGGCGCAGAAAAGCAGCCGGCGCAGCCACACGAGGTTTCTTTGTTAGCTTGCACGTGCGGTGCAGAGTCAGTCCCTAAAAAGAATTTCGGGTTCGCCGACAACGCCGCCTGCTGTAAGCGCATTTGATGTTCACGGCGCTTCAGAATTGGCAAACAGTAGTTATGCGGACGAATACCCCCAACCAGCAGATCATTACGATTCATCAACAGGTGCTGCGGGGTAATCGTTGCCGCCACGTTATCCCCTTGCGATAAAACAAAGTCCACGGCGTTGCCAGTGGTTATATGCTCTAACACTAATTTCAGTGTGGGAAATTTCGCAAGCATCGGCTGCAAGTGCCGTTCGATAAATACTTGCTCTCGGTCAAAAATATCGATGTCAGCATCGGTGACTTCGCCGTGCACCAACAGCGGCACTTGTAGCGCCGCCATTTTTTCTAACAGCGGGTCAAGCGCCGCCATTGACTTCACCCCGGCAGAAGAGTTCGTGGTGGCACCAGATGGATATAGCTTAAAGCCGATAACATCGGGGTTCGCCGCAGCCTGTTCGACGTCTTCGAGCGAGGTTTTATCGGTGAGGTATAACGCCATTTTTGGGTCAAAGCTCATGCTAGCGGGGAGCTGCGCAAGAATTCGTTGCCGATACGCCATTGCCAACGCCACAGTGGTTACCGGTGGAACCAAATTTGGCATCACCACACAACGATTGAATACCTGTGCCGTCGCAGGCACAGTGAGCGCCAACATCGCTTCATCTCGTAAGTGTAAATGCCAATCGTCGGGGCGGGGAATGGTTACTGTGCGCATCAGGGACCTCAGATCATCTTATCAACTGTCGCTATTATACCTGACTTAGTCAATATCTCACCCTGACTTATCGAATCCCCATCGCCTCTTTCCAATGCTGTCGACAACAAGAGACATAACGGTCGTTGCCGCCAATAGCAATTTGTGACCCCATGCGGATAGCGTGGCCGTGTTCGTCAACCCGGAGCGACATCGTGGCCTTACGTCCACAATGACAAATGGTCTTCATTTCGACCAATTTGTCTGCTATCGCCAACAGTACCGCACTGCCAGGGAACGCCTCGCCAAAGGCATCGGTGCGGATGCCGTAGCACATTACCGGGATATTGTGCTGATCTACCACTCGTGACAGTTGCCAAACTTGCGCCGGAGTCAGAAATTGCGCCTCATCAAGCAACACACAATCAATGGCTTGTTGTTGATGAGCGGCAACAATCTTCTGGTCTAGTGCACAGTGGCTGGTAAACGGTAGCGCTTCACGCGCAATACCAAGGCGCGAAGCTATCCGCCCTGCGCCAGCGCGGTCATCGACCGCTGGCGTCATCAACAATACCTGTTGGCGACGTTCTTCATAGTTGTGCGCCACCTGCAATAACGAGGTGCTTTTACCCGCGTTCATGGCGGAGTAAGTGAAGTATAAAGAGGCCATAGTTGTTTTCGTTATTATGCTATTCACTCAAGATACGGGAGGTTATCACGATTTTATGGCATCATTGTAAAAACTCACCGGTAACAGGAGCCCCTAATGCCAAAATACAGTAAAGCATTTATTCAAGCGATGCCTAAAGCCGACTTACACCTTCATTTGGATGGCAGTCTGCGCGTCGAGAGTCTTATCGACATGGCAAAACGGGCACACATTGAATTACCTTCGTACACCCCAGAGGGTTTATACGAGAAAGTTTTCAAATCCCATTACAACAACCTCGGTGAGTACCTTAATGGCTTTCAATATACCTGTGCGGTATTACGGGACTTAGAAAATCTCGAACAAGCAGCCTACGAGTTGGCGGTCGACAATCAGCGTGAGGGAGTGACCTACATAGAAGTACGCTTTGCTCCACAATTGCTGATGAACCCAAGCAATGGGGTGACCTTTGATACCATTATGCATGTGGTCAACGATGGCCTGAAAAAAGCCAAAACCGAATACAACAACAGTGCCGAGGTTAAAGCCGGCGAACGTCCGCCGTTTGAATACGGCATCATTAACTGCGCAATGCGGATGTTTGGCAAAAAGGGCTTTTCGCCCTATTACACTCAACTGTTCCAGTTGATGCGCGATTTTGAACCCATGCAAGTGATCAAAACCGCGGCCATGGAGCTGGTGCGTGCCAGTGTGCGGATGCGCGATGATGAAGGTATTCCGATTGTTGGCCTAGACATAGCGGGGCAGGAAATTGGCTACCCTGCCAGCGAGTTCCGCGAGGTATATGAGTACGCCCACGAAAACTTTTTATTGAAAACCGTTCACGCGGGTGAAGCATACGGGGCAGAGAGTATTTTCGAAGCGCTGACACAATGTCATGCTGACCGTTTGGGGCATGGTTATTCGCTGTTCTCGCCAGAAATGATCGAAGATCCAGACATCGAGGATAAGCAAACCTACAGCCGCAATTTGGCGTCGTACATTGGTGACCGACGGATTGCCGTCGAAGTCTGCTTAACCAGTAACTTGCAAACCAATCCAAGCATTGGTGACATCAAAAATCACAACTTCAAGCATATGCTGGACAATCGCTTAGCCACGATTATTTGTACCGATAACCGGTTGGTGTCACGTACCACGGTTAGCAATGAGTATGAACTAGCGTTGTCGACGTTTGATGTTCCGCTGAAGCGTTTAAAAGACATGGTTGCTTACGGCTTTAAGAAAAACTTTTTCCCCGGCAACTATGTAGAAAAGCGTGCTTACGCGAAAAAGAACATCAGTTACTTTGACGAAGTCGCACGTCAGCACGGGCTCACCGACTAATCACCAAAGCGCGTCGCCGGAAAACGGTTCAATAGATGATGCAAGGCAAAACAGGCCGTCATAGCAATAACGATGGCGGCCAATGTGCTACTGACTCGGTATAAACCACTGAAGACCAGATCACTTGTTGGCGTTAAGTATTGTCCAAACAAAATACCCAACGTGGTCAAGGCGCCGAAGCCAACTCCCGCACCGTTCGCCTCACGGACATGTAAGCGTGCGAAAATTAACACCCCAATCCAAAACAACGGAACCAGCAGCAGTAGCTGGTGACTCCAGCTATATAATAAGGCTTGCGCCGCCAAGCCATAAACCACCCCAAGAATAGTGCCGATAGCGCGCCGCCGTGCGTAAGCTATGGCACCGTACCAGTTCATCGGAAACAACACCAAAATCATGGTGGCTTGCGCCGACATCGAATCTTTCAAATCGAGGCTTTGGAAGGCAATGAACGCCAAGGTACAGACAATTGCACCGAGCAACGCCTCATGGCGAATACGACTGGACGTTTTCGCAGGCGCCTGCGGTGCTGCTGGACGAGGTTCTACATCGGGTAATATCACTGTGAGTACAAACGCGACAGCGATCGAGAGTACATTAGCGAGTAAATTGTTCAGCAACAGATCATTCACATTGGTGCTCGGGTAACTCGCGAAATGCAGCAAAATGCTCAACATCAGCACGCCGTTCGCACCAAAAAGAAACAGTGGACCTTTGGCCATACAAATAAAGCGATAAAGAAACAAAACAAAGGCAACCAAGGTGACCAATATTGGATGACTGCCCAGCAAACCGCCAATAATGCCAACTTCCAAAGCACAGACCACGCCGGCAGCCAATAATTGGCGCGCCGCATGCAGATTCATTACCGGCACCATGCCCAATAACAACATAGGTACGACGGTAAAAAACACGCCATACTGAAAGCCAAACACCTTGGCAAAGACAAAGCCACAGGTCGCACCGATGGCGATCCTTAGGCACTGGCGTAATCCATTGGCAGTTAACGGCTGCATAGCGTTGCCTTAATAAATATAGTGCAGCAAGCCTACGGTACGAATTTGCATCCTTGCCAGCGCAGTTAAGAGTCCTGACTCTGGCAGCAGTTGCACAGTGGCTTTAGCGCCCGCGGGCATATCGCTGGTAACCTCTGGTTGGGCAAGCCGAAGGTGGATACGTAAGCGCTGTGCATCTCGCACCCAGCGGTTTGATTGCAATGGATCGGCTAACACACCGTTGGCGGCTAACTGCCCAGCAGCAACACCGGCATCAATACTGCTCACCGTGGCCTGGTATACCTCGCCCGGTTGCGCATCAAATACGACATAGGCATGCTGACCAACGTTGACGTTACGCAGACTTTTCTCGCGAAAATCTGCAATTAAGTCGACCTCGTCGCCGACTACCGCCAGTAACGGTTGACCAGCGCGTGCATAGGCACCCTGCTGCAATTGTAAGTTGCTCACTTGGCCGACTTGCTTAGCGCGCACTTCCGTGTAAGCAAGATTGAGCTGCGCAATATCCAATGCCGTGCGTGCTTTCTGGATGCGTAAGTTACTGTCATCATCGAGTGCGCCGCGATCCGTTCTTAGCTCGTTTAGGTTAGCCTTGGCCGCGGCAACCTTCGCTTGTGCGGCATCGGTTTGGCTGTGAATTTGATCCAACTGTTGTTGCGAAGCACTGCCGTCGTTAAACAATCCCTCAACACGCTGCGCTTCACGTTGATATTCAGCGGCTGCCGTTTTTTCAGCGGTTAAGCTCGCTGCTGCTGCTGCAATTTTTGCATCTAACTGGGCATTTTGCTGGTGCGCCTGCTGTAAGCTGAGTTGCGCATTCTCTACAGCCAAACGATAGGGTCGAGGGTCAATAGTAAATAACCGTTGGCCCGGTTTGACCCGTTGGTTATTGTTAATATCCACCTGCACGATGGTGCCACTAACCTGAGGTGCGACCTGAGTAACCACGCGCGTCACTTTGGCCTGTGGGGTCATCGGAATCACCGCATCGGCAAACAGAAAATAGCCAAAGATCACCACAAAAACCGCTATTGATACTTTCACCCAACGGGCAAATTTTTGATCAGCGCTCATCCTGACCTCCTTGCTGAGCCACTTCAAAGGCTTTGGCATTGACACATATGCTGTGCAGCACTTCCCGCACCGTGCTCAGTTGCTCATCACTAATATCGTTTAATAGCGCCCGGCGCACCGCGAGAATTCGGGTTTCCATCGAAGCCACGAGTTCTCGGCCTGCTGGCGTCAGATAGACTTGTTTAGCACGCTTATCGTCAGCGCAATCTCGTCGTTCAGTTAACCCCTGCTGCTCCAGTTGACTGAGGGTGCGCATTAATGACGCCAACTGAATTTCTAGCGCTTGCGCCAGTTGCTTTTGGCTAATACCGTCACCTAAACGTGCCAACTTCCACAGTGCACTCCAGCGTGGATGCGTAAGCCCTAACGGCTCAAGTTCTTGATCAACCACCCGCTGCCACACGCGTGCAACCCGGGCCAAGCGTTCAGCCACGGAAAGCTGTTTTAATAAATCATCAGTTGGAGACATCACTATTTCTCTATTACTTAGCATGCTAACCACTTTAACATGGTTAGCATGCTAAGTAAATCGCGTTTTTTGTTATAAGCGTATAGTTATATTCTTATGAAAAATTATTTTTTAATTATTCCTACATCCCTTTTTTCGCGTAGCTTGCAGAAAATAACTGAATGCTCATCACATGACTAAGATGCTCAAAGCATTCGTTTGCCTAGCGAAACTCACGCTTTTCCTTGTCTATTTTTTCCTCTATAACAACAACGTATTTAAAAAAATAGGACGCTTTATGTCATTTAATGGCCTGAATAGCGACGCAAATTTCGTATTTTCGCTATCCCAAGAACAAAAAATTCGACAGGTAAACTCTGATTTCAGAGTGCTCTATAAGGAGCAATCTGATCAATTGAATGAAACCCCTTTGCGCGAGCTGGTTCAGACACTCCCGCCACAGGTTGAAGCAGAGATCCACGATACGGTAAACGGAGGATTTGCTTGGCGGGGTATCGTTCCTTTTTCAATAGCACAAACCATAGTATGGCTTGATGTATTGGTAAGACCGCTGTTCAAGAAAGGGAAAGTCAACGGCAGTCAATGGCTTGGTGAATTTGCCGAAGATAGGCATATCGCAAAGGCAAAGCAGCTTTATAAAAAACGTCTAAAACAACCGCTTTTAGCACAACATGAGTGGGTAAACATTGCCATCGTTATTGGACTATTTATAGCTGCCAGTTTTTATGGTTGGGCGTGGTTGGTTACATCCATCATCGTCACTTTTGCGCTGATTATTGGAAATTACTTAACACGTCGTAAACAAGCAAAACGTCTGGCAAAACTTGAGGCCCGTTTTTGTGAAAGTCAGCATGCAATTTATAGTGACGACGCCAGCAGTGCCCCGCTAGATTACGAGATTGCACTCAAAGACGGTATCATAAATGCCATGATGTCTCGACTTGGTAGAGGCACAGAAGATATACAAGAAGCTATCAACACTACTAGGGAGCATTCCGAAAACACTGTTGTAACAACGGGGCAAGCAAGCGATTCGTTAGACCAAATTGCAGTCGCAATGGAACAAATGTCTACTACTGTTGACGACATTGCACATAATGCGTCCAATTCTGCCGATGCCTGTAGCGATGTGAAGTCCCAGATGAAGCATGCCGATCAGTTCAACCAACAAAGCGCTACGACTATTCATGAGCTTGTGGAGTTGGTAAAAAGTGGACGAAATACGACGCGTGAGCTTAATAGCAACGCGGAAAATGTCTCTGCCGTTGTTGAACAAATTGACGGGATTGCAGAACAAACGAACTTATTAGCATTGAACGCGGCTATTGAAGCCGCAAGGGCCGGCGAATCTGGGCGCGGCTTTGCCGTTGTTGCGGACGAAGTAAGAACACTCTCGCAACGAACACAACGCGCGGTCGACGAAATTCAATCGAGTATTCATAAAATGAACGCAGCGGTGCAAGCATCGCACGAGCAAATGAGTAAACAAGCCGACAAAGCTGAGGAAGTTGGTGAACTAAGTGAACGCACAAAAGAAGAACTTACTAAAGTATCAATTGGCGTAGATGACATCAATGATCGCATGGCACAAATTGCCGTGGCGGCAGAGCAGCATAGCAGCGCAGTAACAGAAATACGTGAAAGTGTATCGTCGCTCACAGAATCTTCTAAGCACACAACCCAACTTGCCAAACAGACGGTGGAAGAAGTCAGTGGCGTGCGCAATCGTTTACGCGAATTTCGTTCGCTTATCGAAGCCTTCGAAGACGATGATGACTAACCCCAACAAAAAAGCCCTCAATGTTTGAGGGCTTTGGGATATCGCATTCACCGCGAGGGCTAGAACGGGATATCGTCGTCGAAGTCGTTATCTGGTGAAAATGGTTCTGGTTCCGGCGCTTGCTGGGCCGGGCGCTGCTGCTGTTGGCCGCCAAACCCACCTTGATTAGCTTGGGTGTTTTGGTTCATGCCCTGCCCTTGCGGACGGCTTTGTTGCTGCTGGCCACCCATGCCTCCTTGTGGGGCATTACCATAACCACCGCCTTGTTGCTGACCACCGAAACCTTGGTTCATGCCTTGCCCACCTTGGCTACCGCCGCGTGAATCAAGCATCTGCATTTCGTTGATTACAATTTCAGTGGTATAGCGTTCAACACCGTCTTGGCCTTGCCACTTGCGCGTTTGTAAGCGTCCTTCAACATAGACTTTTGAGCCCTTTTTCAGATACTCACCGGCAATTTCTGCTAAACGACGGTAGGCCACACAACGGTGCCATTCGGTTTGTTCGCGCGGCTCACCGGTTTGCTTATCTTTCCACGTCTCACTCGTCGCAATCGACAGATTTGCTATCGCGGTGCTGTTTTGGGTGTAACGAATTTCTGGATCAGCGCCCAAGTTACCCACTAAGATGACTTTGTTAACCCCACGACTGGCCATTCTGTTCTCCTGTTATTCCACTTTCAGTAGCGCCTTCACGGCACTTTCATCAAATTGTTTTTTATCGATTTTCAAATAGGTTTTGCGCTCTTCGGTCACCACTCGCGCTTCCTCCACACCGGCAATTTGCACTAGCTTATCGGCCAGTTGCTCAGCTTGTTGGGCATTCAGCGCTGGGGTGTCGTAAGCCGCATTCACCGCTTTCGCGGGGTAGCGCATACCGTAAGTGATCGCCAACCAACATAGTAACAAGACAATGGCGAAAAGCATAACGCCATCTAACCCATCGTGTTGTAATAAATACCCGCCGGCCGAACCGCCAATAAAGGCGCCTAAAAACTGACAGGTGGTGTAAAGCCCACTAGCACTGCCTTTACTACCCGGGGGAGCGATGCGCGTTAACAATGACGGTAGCGTCGCCTCCAAAAAGTTGAAGCCGGTAAAGAATACTATGACCGCAACCACCAAGCCAATAAAATGGCTGCCTTCGGTCTCGATCATCAACATCGCTAACAATAACAGACCGATCGCGGCGCGGAACCACAGCCGCGGCGCGTCACTGCGCGCACTCATTATTAGCATGGGGATCATAAATACAAACGACAGTACTAAGGTCGGTAAATAGAGCCACGCTTGGGTCGCTCCATCTAACCCCGCTTTCTCTAATTGCAGCGGTAAATTAACAAACCATGCGGTCATCATTGCGTGCAACACAAACACGCCAAAGTTGAGCCGCCAAAGCTGCTTATGCTTCAACAGTTGACCCATTTCCGATAATACGGGTAGGGCTTCACGACGGGCGTTGCGATTAACAACCTTAGGTACGCTGAAGAGTAAAAGCCCAATACCCAATAATGCACTGGCAGCGGTTAGCCAGAATACGCCTTTCAGCCCGACGGCACTCGCCAATAGCGGCCCCAGCACCAAAGCAATAGCGAAAGCGAAGCCGATACACATACCAATAGTCGCCATAACTTTAGGCCGTTGGTCATCACGAGAGACGTCGGCCGCGAGTGCTAGGATTGCCGCCGCAATCGCGCCGGTGCCCTGAATCGCGCGGCCAATTGCGATACCGGTGAGCGTATCAGACGTCGCAGCAACGACGCTCCCAACAGCAAATAAGAGTAATCCACCGACGATAACTGGGCGACGACCGATTCGATCGGACACAATACCGAGAGGAATTTGCAGTAATGCTTGAGTTAATCCATATGCCCCGAGTGCGACACCCACCATAGTGGCACTGTAGTCGGGGTAATTTTGGGCATAGATCGCCAATACCGGCATGATCAAAAATAACCCCAACATCCGTACTCCAAAGACAGCCGCTAACGAAAGGGCTGCTTTACGCTCTGTTGCATTTAGCGATTCTTGGGTCATGAGTCTGGCCTGCTTGAAGGTAAATGAAATAGCGAACGGCTAGATTGTACCAGAAGGTCATGGCTGTGCGATAATGGCCCATTATTTCTCCGCTCACCAAACAGTAACGCAAACGAAACATGGAAACGATAGAAGTCCGTGGGGCTAGAACCCATAACCTGAAAAATATTAACTTAACCATTCCGCGCGACCGTTTGATTGTGATCACGGGGTTGTCTGGGTCTGGTAAATCATCACTCGCGTTTGACACGCTTTATGCAGAGGGGCAAAGGCGTTACGTTGAATCGCTGTCGGCCTATGCACGGCAGTTTTTGTCGTTAATGGAGAAGCCTGACGTCGATGCCATAGAAGGCTTATCACCCGCCATTTCGATTGAACAAAAGTCGACCTCGCATAACCCGCGTTCGACGGTGGGCACGATCACCGAAATCTACGACTACTTGCGCCTTATGTATGCCCGAGTGGGCGAACCACGCTGTCCGACGCACGATGTCGCGCTTGCCGCGCAAACTGTATCGCAAATGGTTGACCAAGTGCTGGAGCAACCAGAAGGCAGTAAATTAATGTTGCTCGCACCGATTATTCAAAACCGTAAAGGCGAGCACGTTAAAGTATTAGAGAACCTGCAGCTACAAGGCTTTATCCGTGCCCGTATCGACGGCGAAATTTGCGACCTCAGCGATCCTCCAACACTAGAGCTACAGAAAAAACATACGATTGAAGTGGTGGTCGACCGTTTCAAAGCACGTGACGGCATTGAGCAACGCTTAGCAGAATCCTTTGAAACCGCGTTGGAATTGAGTGGCGGCACAGCGTTCGTCGCGCCAATGGAGGGTGACGGCGAAACCTTAGTGTTTTCCGCGAACTTCGCCTGCCCACATTGCGGCTACAGCATGCAAGAGCTAGAGCCACGACTGTTTTCGTTCAACAACCCAGCGGGAGCTTGTACCACTTGTGACGGACTGGGTGTTGAGCAGTTTTTTGACCCTGATAAAGTGGTAACAAACAGTGAACTATCGTTGTCTGGTGGCGCCATCCGCGGCTGGGACAAACGCAATTTTTACTACTATCAGATGCTACAGTCGCTGGCGAAACACTATGACTTTAGCTTAACCGCGCCATTTAACAGTTTACCGGACGATGTGCGTCAGGTCGTACTGTACGGCAGTGGTAAAACCTCGATTCGCTTCACCTATATGAATGATCGTGGTGATAAAGTCGTCCGTGACCATGCGTTTGAAGGCATTATCCCGAATATGCAACGACGCTATCGGGAGACCGAGTCGCAAGCGGTTCGCGATGAGCTAAGCAAGTACCTTGCGGTGCAGCCGTGTAAGAGCTGCCACGGCACGCGTTTGCGGATTGAAGCACGGCATGTTTTTGTCAACGACACCACGCTGCCAGAGATTGTCGAAAAGTCTATTGGCGATGCATTAGACTTTTTCAATAACTTATCGCTTGAAGGCCAACGCGCACAAATTGCTGAGAAAATCCTTAAAGAGATCAATGACCGCTTACACTTTTTGGTCAATGTTGGACTCAACTACCTAAGCCTCTCACGCAGTGCAGAAACACTGTCCGGGGGGGAGGCGCAACGGATCCGTTTAGCCTCGCAAATTGGTGCCGGTTTGGTCGGCGTCATGTATGTGCTCGACGAACCCAGTATTGGCTTACACCAGCGTGACAATGAACGCCTATTGGCGACACTGACCCACTTACGCGACTTGGGTAATACCGTCATTGTGGTTGAGCATGATGAAGATGCGATCCGTCAGGCTGACCATGTTATTGATATTGGCCCCGGGGCAGGCGTTCATGGCGGCAGCATTATCGCCCAAGGTGACGTTAACGACATCATTAATAGTGAAGGCTCACTAACGGGGCAATACCTTAGTGGTAAACAAAAAATCGTTGTTCCCGCACAACGCCACCAACCTGACGATCGCTGGATCACGTTATCCGGTGCCAGTGGCAACAACCTAAAAGATGTCGAGCTGAAGCTACCTATTGGCTTGATGACCTGTGTAACGGGTGTCTCGGGTTCAGGTAAATCAACGCTGGTCAATGATACCCTATTCCGCATCGCTCACCACGAGCTCAACGGCGCTACCGCGGTTGAACCAGCGCCATACCAAGCCGTAGACGGCATGCAATATCTCGACAAAGTGGTCGATATCGACCAAAGCCCAATTGGACGCACACCGCGCTCAAACCCTGCGACCTATACAGGCATCTTCACGCCTATTCGCGAGTTATTTGCTGGCGTCCCTGAAGCCCGAGCTCGCGGCTACAAACCCGGACGTTTTTCTTTTAACGTCCGTGGTGGACGTTGCGAGGCTTGCCAAGGCGATGGCGTGATTAAGGTCGAAATGCATTTTTTACCCGACGTCTATGTACCTTGCGATATCTGTAAAGGCAAACGTTATAACCGTGAAACCTTAGAGATTCAGTACAAAGGTAAGAGCATTCATGAAGTACTGGATATGACCGTAGAGGACGCGCGAGAATTCTTTGATGCGGTTCCTGCCATTGCCCGTAAGTTACAAACCCTGATCGATGTGGGTCTCTCCTACATTCGCTTGGGACAGTCGGCGACGACGCTTTCCGGTGGTGAGGCGCAACGGGTCAAGTTGTCTCGCGAATTGTCCAAACGCGACACCGGTAAAACCCTTTATATTCTGGATGAACCGACAACCGGCTTGCACTTCCATGATATCCAGCAGTTGTTGTCGGTGATTCACCGTTTACGCGATCATGGCAATACAGTCGTGATTATCGAGCATAACTTAGATGTGATTAAAACCGCTGATTGGATTGTCGATTTAGGCCCAGAGGGGGGCTCTGGGGGTGGCGAAATTCTGTGTGAGGGCGCGCCAGAGAAGATTGTTAACGAACCACGCTCTCATACAGCGACCTTTTTAAAACCGATGTTAAAACAGGGAAAGTAAGATGTTAGAAGAGCAGTTTAAGGTCAGATTTTATGAAACCGACGCGCTTGGGCATGTCAATAACACGGTGATCCCAGGATGGATAGAAACCGGGCGTTTACCCATTTTCGACTTCTTTGGCGCAATGTCCGGCGAGACCATTAGCCTGATCGTGGCACGTTTAGAAGTCGATTATCTTCGTCCAATATATTTTGGTAAGCCCGTTACGGTGAAAACGTTCGTCATGCGCTTAGGGAACAGTAGTTTCGATATTGGCACCGAGGTTTGGCAAGACGACCAATGCTGTGCTATGGGTAAGACGATATTGGTGTACTTTGACTACAGCGAACAAAAAGCCACACCGTTAACGGCAGACATCAAACAGAAACTTTCAGCATTGGCACATCCGGAGTATCCGATTGACGCATGATGTAATGAGCGGCGGCCAGCCGATACAACAACCTGATGACACTCGAGCCTTATTGGAAACCATTTATCAACAGGCACGAGCGATTGAAGGTGGTGAGGTTGCCAGCTACATTCCTGCACTGGCCGAAGTTGCCCCAGAGCAATGCGCGCTTACCTTGGCGACCCTAGACGGTCAGAGTGTGTCGGTAGGTGATGCCGCGCAACGCTTTTCTATTCAATCTATCTCAAAAATTTTTGGCCTTATGCTGGCCATGGAACGTGTTGGCGAGTCGCTTTGGGAGCGGGTTCAAATGGAGCCTTCTGGGCAACCTTTTAATTCCATTGTGCAGCTTGAATGGGAAAAAGGCATTCCGCGTAATCCAATGATAAACGCCGGCGCAATTCTCGTTGCCGATGTGCTTGTTAGCCGTTATTCAGCCAGTAAGAACGCGGTTCTAAGCTTGGTCAGGCAACTTTGCGGCGCGGACGATGTATTTGCTGACGGCCGGGTTCACCAAAGTGAGATGGCGCATGGTCACCGCAACGCCGCACTTGCCCATCTGATGAAGAGCTTTGGCAATATCGAAGCGGACGTAGACGAGGTGCTGGATCACTATTTTTGGCAATGTGCCCTGACCATGAGTACTCAGCAGTTGGCGCGCTCATTCGCCTTCTTGGCAAATCGTGGTGTCTGTCCGTTTTCGCAGAAGCGCATCGTCGCGCGCCGAGATGCACAACGCATCAATGCCATCCTCTCCACCTCGGGGATGTATGACCAAAGCGGTGAATTCGCCTTTACCGTAGGAGTGCCAGCGAAAAGTGGCGTCGGCGGTGGTATTGTCGCAGTAGTACCCGATTATGGCGTTATCGCGGCGTGGAGCCCCAAATTAAACCACTACGGCAACAGCCAGAGAGGACTCTACATGATCCGCGAAGTGGCAACGCGATTAGGGCTTAGCGTTTATTAATGCACTCCGCGAGAGCGATAGATTTGAAAACGGCTTAAATTGTAACGCCGAAACAATTGATCGATTGTACCGTTGCGACCTAATTCACGAATCAGTTGGCGTATAATTGTCGCGCTTACCGCTTTATTGTCCGCAACAAGAATGCTGAGCTTATATTGTTGATCGTGGCGCTGAGAGATTAATAGTTTATCCAAATAATCTTCCTTCGCATTTTGCAGCGCGGCAAGGAATTCATCATTCAGTACGATCACATCAAGACGCCCATGCAGTAACAGGCGTAAGCAGGCGACATGCGAATCTGCCAAGTACATGTTGTAGTGTTGTTCGAGGAATTTTCGGTCGGTGTGATAGTTGGTGAAACTATAATGGTAACCATTGATGCCGCCAAGGCGTTTATCGGTTAAGTCCTTAAAATACGCTTGCGTTCTCCCGGGTTGCTTCAAGGCCACAAATCTATCGCTACCTTGAATTAACGGCTGTACCGCCTGCACCGTCTCGCCTTTGCGGTTCCAACCCCAATCAATGTCTTCGAAGAACATGACATCACAACAACCCTTTTTTGACAGGGCGCGATAACGTGTCGCCGCAGGCACTTCTTGCAAAACAAATTCGTAGGTGTCTTGATAGGCGTTTAACGCATCGATGAGGTCGGAGGTTAAACTGGAATCTAAATATTTTGAGTAGTACGGGGCAAATTCATAGGCGGCGACACGCACCTTCATCTGCGCGTGTGCGTTCACTGAGATAATGACAAGCAATAAAGCGAATATCAGTCTTCTCAAAATTCAGTAACCCTCAAAAAAGCCCTATTAATACTCCTAACATCTCTAACAAATGTCAAGGCATCGCTCTGCCGCGGAACAGCAGAAATAAAAAAGCCCGCGGTTAAGCGGGCTTCTTCAGTACTTAGCGTAAGTGCTTAGTCTAAGATTTTAGACACAACACCTGCACCTACTGTACGGCCACCTTCACGAATCGCGAAGCGTAAACCTTCGTCCATCGCGATTGGAGCAATCAGGTCTACAACAAATTTCAAGTTGTCACCTGGCATGACCATTTCTACGCCTTCTGGCAATTCTACTGCGCCCGTTACGTCTGTTGTACGGAAGTAGAACTGTGGACGATAGCCTTTAAAGAATGGCGTGTGACGGCCACCTTCTTCTTTGGTCAATACGTAGACTTCTGCTTCGAATTTCGTGTGCGGAGTGATTGTGCCTGGCTTCGCCAATACTTGGCCACGCTCTACTTCGTCACGCTTCGTACCACGCAACAACGCACCGATGTTCTCACCTGCACGACCTTCGTCTAGCAACTTACGGAACATCTCTACACCCGTTACGGTGGTCTTCGTAGTTTCTTTCATTCCTACGATTTCACACTCGTCACCCGTCTTAACGATTCCGCGCTCTACACGACCGGTTACTACCGTACCACGACCTGAAATCGAGAATACGTCTTCGATTGGCATGATGAACGGCTTGTCGATGTCACGCTCTGGCTCTGGGATGTATGAATCTAGCGCATCTGCCAATTCTACAATCTTCTTCGACCATTCTTCGTCGCCTTCCAACGCTTTCAACGCTGAGCCTTGGATAACTGGCAAGTCGTCGCCCGGGAAGTCGTACTCTGACAACAACTCACGAACTTCCATTTCTACCAATTCCAACAACTCTTCGTCGTCTACCATGTCACATTTGTTCATGAAGACTACGATAAACGGTACGCCTACCTGACGTGACAACAAGATGTGCTCACGCGTTTGTGGCATTGGGCCGTCTGTTGCCGCTACTACCAAAATCGCGCCGTCCATCTGCGCTGCACCGGTGATCATGTTTTTAACATAGTCAGCGTGTCCTGGGCAGTCTACGTGCGCGTAGTGACGTGCTGGCGTGTCATATTCTACGTGTGACGTCGAAATCGTGATACCACGCTCTTTCTCTTCTGGCGCGTTATCAATAGAGGCGAAGTCTTTCGCCGCACCGCCGTATACTTTTGCCAATACGGTAGTAATGGCAGCTGTCAGCGTAGTTTTACCGTGGTCAACGTGACCGATTGTACCGACGTTTACGTGCGGTTTCGAGCGTTCAAATTTTTCTTTAGACATGATATTTCCTCAAACTTAAGTTAAAAGCCCGGCCCTTTCGAGACCGGACCAGACCTTACTTAACCTTTAGTGTTGCGCTCAGCCATTACTTTTTCAGCAATGTTATTAGGCGCTTCGCCGTACTTCAAGAACTCCATTGAGTAAGATGCGCGACCTTGCGTTTGTGAACGCAAGTCGGTTGCATAACCGAACATCTCAGACAGTGGTACTTGCGCGTTAACCGCTTTCAAGCCACCAGGAGCTTCTTCCATACCTTCGATTAAACCGCGACGACGGTTCAAGTCACCCACTACGTCACCCATGAATTCTTCAGGGGTTACTACTTCAACCTTCATCATCGGCTCAAGTAATACTGGGCTCGCCTGCATTGCGCCTTTTTTGAACGCCATGCTACCCGCGATTTTAAACGCCATTTCTGACGAGTCAACGTCGTGGTATGAACCATCATACAAGGTCGCTTTAACACCCAATACTGGGAAGCCAGCAAGCACACCTTGTTGCATTTGTTCTTGAATACCTTTATCGACCGCAGGGATGTACTCTTTCGGTACTACACCACCAACGATTTCGTTAACGAATTCGTAAGTAATGTCGTCGCCGTTTTCATCTTCTTCGATCGTCATCGGCTCAAGTCTTAACCATACGTGACCGAACTGACCGCGACCACCTGATTGACGTACGAATTTACCTTCGACTTCAACCTTGCTGCGGATAGCTTCACGGTAAGCAACCTGAGGCTGACCTACGTTACATTCAACTTTGAACTCACGCTTCATACGGTCAACGATGATATCCAAGTGCAGCTCACCCATACCAGAGATGATGGTTTGACCAGATTCTTCGTCAGTTTTAACACGGAACGAAGGATCTTCTGCCGCCAACTTACCTAGGGCAATACCCATTTTCTCTTGGTCAGCTTTGGTTTTTGGTTCAACCGCAACAGAGATAACAGGCTCTGGGAATTCCATACGTTCCAAAATGATTGGATTGTTTGGATCACACAGCGTGTCACCGGTGGTTACGTCTTTCAAACCGATCAGTGCAGCGATGTCGCCAGCCAATACTTCTTTGATCTCTTCACGGCTGTTCGAGTGCATCTGTACCATACGGCCAACACGTTCTTTTTTGCTCTTAACTGCGTTAAGAACGCCGTCACCTTGGTTCAGTTTACCTGAATAAACACGAACGAAAGTCAGAGTACCAACGAATGGGTCGGTAGCGATTTTGAATGCCAACGCTGAGAAAGGCTCGTCATCAGATGACTTACGCACGCCTTCTGACTCGTCAGGAAGAATACCGCGAATTGCCTTAACTTCAGTGGGTGATGGCAAATATTCGACAACTGCGTCAAGAACCGCTTGAACGCCTTTGTTTTTGAACGCTGAACCAGCAGCAACCAAGCAGATTTCGTTAGCCAATGTGCGAGCACGTAGGCCTTGCTTAATCTCGGCTTCTGTTAGTTCACCTTCTTCAAGGTATTTTTCCATCAATTCTTCGTTAGCTTCTGCAGCTGCTTCAACAAGGTTGTTGTGCCATTCTTCACACTCTTCAACCATGTCTGCAGGGATGTCTTCATAAGTGAAAGACGTACCCATGTCTTCTTCGTTCCAGTTGATGAACTTCATTTTGATCAAGTCCACAACGCCGCGGAAGTTATCTTCTGCGCCAACCGGTAACTGCATTGGTACCGCTTCTGCTGCTAAGCGAGTTTTCATTTGCCCAACAACTGCCAAGAAGTCCGCACCTGCACGGTCCATCTTGTTCACGAATACCATGCGTGGTACTTCGTATTTGTTAGCCTGACGCCATACGGTTTCAGTCTGCGGTTGCACGCCTGAAGAAGCACACAACACAACAACTGCACCATCAAGTACCCGCAAAGAACGTTCTACTTCGATTGTGAAGTCAACGTGTCCAGGAGTATCGATGATATTGATGCGGTGCTCAGGGAACTGCTTGTCCATGCCCTGCCAGAAACAGGTAGTCGCAGCAGAGGTGATTGTGATACCACGCTCCTGCTCCTGCTCCATCCAGTCCATGGTTGCAGCACCATCATGTACCTCACCAATTTTGTGAGACAGACCGGTATAAAACAACACACGCTCTGTGGTGGTCGTTTTACCAGCGTCTACGTGAGCACAGATACCGATATTACGATAGCGCTCAATGGAAGTCTTACGAGCCACAATAAACTCCTTAAATGGTTAACTGTGAAATAATTACCAGCGATAGTGAGCGAAGGCTTTGTTCGCTTCAGCCATGCGGTGAACGTCTTCACGTTTCTTCACAGCCGACCCTTTGCTTTCAGATGCGTCTAACATTTCAGCGGCTAGACGCTGCGACATTGATTTTTCACCACGGACACGCGCTGCATCAACTAACCAACGCATAGCCAGTGCATTACGACGTACTGGACGAACTTCGACTGGTACTTGGTAGGTAGAACCACCCACGCGACGAGATTTAACCTCGACAGTAGGACGAACGTTGTCCAACGCCGCTTCAAAAATTTCTAGGTGATCTTTGCCTGACTTATCAGCCAGGATATCTAGAGCACCGTAAATGATCTTTTCTGCGACAGATTTTTTGCCGTCAACCATGACGACATTGATAAATTTAGCCAACAACTCTGATCCGAACTTAGGATCCGGCAGGATTTTACGTTGACCTATGACGCGTCTTCTTGGCATCTCAAAATTCTCCGATTAATTCAGGGTTTCCCCAAAACGTATGTTGTGTTTGGCCTTACTAACGGAGAACCGTTAAGACTTAGGCCGTTTCGCGCCGTACTTAGAACGGCCTTGTTTACGATCGTTAACGCCTGCGCAGTCAAGTGCGCCGCGTACGGTGTGATAACGCACACCTGGCAAGTCTTTAACACGACCGCCACGGATTAGTACCACACTGTGTTCTTGTAAGTTGTGACCCTCACCACCAATGTACGAGCTTACTTCGAAGCCATTGGTTAAACGAACACGGCATACTTTACGCAATGCTGAGTTCGGTTTTTTCGGGGTAGTTGTATATACGCGGGTACAAACACCGCGCTTTTGTGGGCAAGCCTCAAGCGCCGGAACGTTGCTTTTAGCAACCGGCTTTTGACGACCTTTGCGCACCAGCTGGTTAACTGTTGCCATTCATTACTCCTAAGTTAGTTGATGTCGCTCAACCGTGTGAAAAATCATTTCCCGTTCCCCCATAGGAAAACGGATCCCGAAAATCGGGAGCGGGAATTTTAATGGTCAGATTTTCGCCTGTCAAGGCTCCATAAAAGAAGCCGGTACCATTACAGTACCGGCTTCTATACGTTTTCAGATATTTAGCGAACAATTATTCTTGTTCGTTATCCTGACTTCCTGCGTTCAAGGCATCCGCTAACTGCTGTTCTGCTTCTTCCGCAGTCAGCTTAGGTGTTAGCGTTTCTTCTTCCTCTGCACGTAACTGTTGACGTTCGCGGTGGTATGAATAGCCCGTACCTGCTGGGATCAAGCGACCCACGATAACGTTCTCTTTCAAGCCACGTAGTCCATCTTGCTTGCCTTGTACGGCCGCTTCTGTCAGTACCCGTGTAGTTTCCTGGAACGACGCCGCAGAGATGAATGACTCTGTCGACAGCGATGCTTTGGTAATACCCAACAATTGACGCTCGAAGATTGCCGGCATTTTGCCTTCAGCTTCAGCTTTTTTGTTGGCTGCCAAGACATCGCCTAGCTCCATCATTTCGCCTTCTAGCAATTCGGTGTCACCGGCGCGCAGGATCAATGCTTTACGAAGCATCTGACGAACAATCGTTTCGATGTGTTTGTCGTTAATTTTTACCCCTTGTAGGCGGTAAACTTCTTGGACTTCGTTAACAATGTAATTCGCTACAGCGCTGATACCACGTAAACGCAGAATGTCGTGCGGTGCTTCAGGACCGTCGGCAATCACCTCACCTTTCTGTACCTGTTCACCTTCGAACACGTTCAATTGACGCCATTTCGGAATCATTTCTTCGTGCTGATCACCACCATCTGTTGGAGTGATAATCAATCGACGTTTACCTTTGGTTTCTTTACCGAACGACACCGTACCGGTGATTTCAGCAAGAATCGCAGGCTCTTTTGGCTTACGCGCTTCGAACAAGTCAGCAACCCGTGGCAGACCACCAGTGATGTCGCGAGTTTTTGAACCTTCCTGCGGAATCCGCGCTAAGGTATCACCCACTTTCACTTCGGCGTTGTCTTCCAAGTTGACGATGGCATTACCTGGCAAGAAATATTGCGCAGGAATGTCGGTGCCGGCGATATTAACGTCGTCACCTTTCTCATCGACCAGTTTCACCATCGGACGCATGTCTTTACCCGCACTGGTGCGTTGACCTGTTTCCAATACCACGATGCTTGATAAGCCAGTCAATTCATCCGTTTGACGGGTCATGGTTACACCATCAACCAAGTCAACGAATTTAATCCGACCTTCTACCTCGGTAATGATTGGGTGAGTGTGCGGATCCCAGTTAGCCACGGTTTCGCCCGCTTCAACTTGTTCTGCTTCACCTTTCTTCAATACCGCACCGTAAGGCACTTTATAACGCTCACGCTCACGACCGAATTCATCAATCAACGTTAACTCGGTTGAACGTGAAGTGATAACAATGTGGTCATCACTGTTACGAACTGATTTCGCATTGTGCAGTTTCAAGGTACCGGCATTTTTTACTTGGATACTGTTTTCTGCAGATGCCCGTGATGCCGCACCACCGATGTGGAACGTACGCATGGTTAACTGTGTACCTGGCTCACCTATTGATTGCGCAGCGATAACGCCCACGGCTTCACCTTGGTTGACCAAGTGTCCGCGACCAAGGTCACGACCGTAACATTGTGCACACACGCCGAACTCTGTATCACAGGTGATAACCGAGCGAACTTTTACTTCGTCGATTGAGTGCTCTTCAAGCACGTCACAGTTTTTCTCGTCGAGCAAAGTGTTACGAGGCAACAATACCGCTTTCTTCGTTCCCGGCTTGATAACGTCTTCACACAATACGCGACCGAGTACCCGTTCGCGCAATGGTTCTACCACATCACCACCTTCGATCAATGGCTTCATGAAGAGACCTTCGTGAGTGCCACAGTCTTCTTGCATGATCACCACGTCTTGCGCAACGTCGACCAAACGACGTGTCAGATAACCTGAGTTCGCCGTCTTCAATGCGGTATCGGCCAAACCTTTACGCGCACCGTGGGTTGAGATGAAGTACTGAAGTACGTTCAGACCTTCACGGAAGTTCGCCACGATTGGGGTTTCGATGATTGAGCCATCTGGCTTCGCCATCAAACCACGCATACCGGCCAACTGACGGATCTGTGCGGGGCTACCCCGTGCACCAGAATCGGCCATCATAAACACTGAGTTAAATGATGCCTGTTCTTCTTCTTTACCGTCTTTGTTGGTGACGACTTCTTTCGACAAGTTTTCCATCATCGCTTTGGAAACGCGTTCGTTCGCGGTAGACCAAATGTCGATGACTTTGTTGTATTTCTCGCCTGCAGTAACCAAGCCCGATTCAAACTGTTCTTGAATCTCTGCAACTTCTGCTTCCGCTTCGTCGATGATGGCTTTCTTCGCGTCTGGGATAACCATATCGTTAATACCGATAGAGGCACCCGAAATCATCGCGTAATGGAAACCGGTGTACATGATTTGGTCAGCAAAAATCACGGTTTCTTTTAGGCCGATATCACGGTACGCACGGTTTAGCATACGAGCGATTGGCTTTTTACCCATCGGCTGGTCGATCATTTCGAACGGCAGACCTTCAGGCATAATCAGCGATAGAATCGCACGACCCGCTGTGGTATCGAACAACTTGACCGTTTTAGTACGGCTACCATCTTCCGCGATATGGGTTTCTGGAATACGTACTTTAATACGGCTGTGAAGTTCCACAGCACCACTGCGATAGGCTTTTTCTACTTCTTTGGCATTTTTAAATGCCATGCCTTCGCCTTTACCGTTGATTTTTTCTTTAGTCATGTAATACAGACCCAAGACAACGTCCTGCGAAGGCACGATGATTGGCTCACCGCTTGCTGGAGACAACACGTTGTTGGTAGACATCATCAATGCCCGCGCTTCCAACTGTGCTTCCAACGTTAGTGGCACGTGTACCGCCATTTGGTCACCGTCGAAGTCGGCGTTATAGGCCGCACAAACCAACGGGTGTAATTGAATGGCTTTACCTTCAATCAATACCGGTTCAAACGCTTGGATACCCAAACGGTGAAGGGTTGGCGCCCGGTTTAATAGTACCGGATGCTCTTTGATCACTTCGTCAAGTACGTCCCAAACTTCTGCGGTTTCACGCTCAACCATCTTCTTCGCAGCTTTGATGGTTGTAGCGACACCACGACGCTCCAATTTGCCGTAGATGAATGGCTTGAACAATTCCAATGCCATTTTCTTCGGTAGGCCGCACTGGTGCAGACGCAATTTAGGACCCACAGTGATAACCGAACGACCAGAGTAGTCGACACGTTTACCCAGCAAGTTCTGACGGAAACGACCTTGTTTACCTTTAATCATGTCTGCAAGCGATTTCAATGGACGCTTGTTAGAGCCAGTAATAGCACGACCACGACGGCCGTTATCTAACAATGCATCAACCGCTTCTTGCAACATCCGCTTTTCGTTACGCACGATGATATCTGGCGCAGCCAGATCCAATAGACGCTTCAAACGGTTGTTACGGTTAATCACACGACGGTATAAGTCGTTCAAATCCGAAGTCGCGAAACGGCCACCATCAAGTGGTACCAACGGACGTAAATCCGGTGGCAACACAGGAAGCACTTTCATGATCATCCACTCAGGTTTGTTTCCTGACATTTGGAATGACTCAAGCAACTTCAAACGCTTACTAATTTTCTTACGCTTGGTTTCTGAGTTGGTCTCAGGAAGCTCTTCACGTAACTGCTTGATTTCCGCTTCGATATCTACTTCGCGGAGCAGTTCAAGAACCGCTTCAGCACCCATTTTCGCTTCGAATTCGTCACCATGTTCTTCTAACGCGTCGAGGTATTCTTCTTCGGTTAGGATCTGGCCGCCTTCTAACGATGTCATACCTGGCTCGGTGACAACGTACGATTCGAAATACAGAACCCGCTCGATATCACGCAGGGTCATATCAAGCATCAAGCCGATGCGTGAAGGCAACGACTTAAGGAACCAAATGTGAGCAACAGGGCTAGCAAGCTCGATGTGACCCATGCGCTCACGACGCACTTTGGTCAACGTAACTTCAACACCACATTTTTCACAGATTACGCCACGGTGCTTAAGACGCTTGTATTTACCACACAAGCACTCGTAGTCTTTGACCGGGCCAAAGATACGCGCACAGAACAAACCATCACGTTCCGGCTTAAATGTCCGGTAATTGATGGTTTCTGGCTTTTTAACTTCCCCGTATGACCAACTACGGATCATGTCGGGAGACGCAAGACCGATGCGAATTGCATCAAATTCTTCCGCCTGATTCATCGGTTTTAAAAACTTCAGCAAGTCTTTCACGATTTATCTCCTGTCGGAGTTCAACCTGAGGGGAGCCGAGGCTCCCCAAAATTCTCTGGTAACGGTCTTACTAGCTCTGTTCCAGCTCAATATTGATACCCAGTGAACGGATTTCTTTCAGCAATACGTTGAAAGATTCCGGCATACCGGCATCCATTTGCAGATCGTTATCAACGATGTTTTTGTACATCTTCGTCCGACCATTAACGTCGTCCGATTTCACCGTTAACATTTCTTGCAAGGTATAAGCTGCACCGTATGCTTCCAGTGCCCAGACTTCCATCTCACCGAAGCGCTGACCACCGAACTGGGCTTTACCACCCAACGGTTGCTGAGTTACCAAGCTATAAGAACCGGTTGAACGGGCGTGCATCTTGTCATCAACCAAGTGGTTAAGTTTCAACATGTACATGTAACCCACGGTCACATCACGCTCAAATTTCTCACCGGTACGTCCGTCAAACAGTTTGATCTGCCCTGACTCTGGCAAGTCACCCAAGTTTAATAGTGCTTTAATTTCTTCTTCACGCGCACCATCAAAAACAGGCGTTGCTGTTGGTAAGCCAGCTTTCAGGTTTTCTGCCAAGCGCATCACTTCTTCATCGCTGAATTCGTCGATGTTGACTTCTTGGCGGCTTTCACCCAGATCATAAACTTTCTGCAAGAACTCGCGCAGTTCAGCGACTTTACGTTGTTGCACAAGCATTTTCTCAATCTTACGACCGATACCACGAGCAGCCATACCCAAGTGTGTTTCAAGGATCTGACCGATGTTCATCCGTGACGGTACACCCAGCGGGTTCAATACCAAGTCAACTGGATTACCTTCATCGTCATGCGGCATGTCTTCTACAGGAACGATGGTGGAAATAACACCTTTGTTCCCGTGACGACCGGCCAACTTATCACCGGGTTGAATGCGACGGCGAACGGCCAAGTAAACTTTAACAATCTTCAATACACCCGGCGCTAAGTCATCACCTTGAGTGATCTTGCGACGTTTAGTTTCGAATTTGTTGTCAAAGTCGGCACGAATTTCGTCGTACTGTTCGGCGATCTGCTCTAGCTGTTGCTGCGCAGATTCGTCACCTAAGTTTTGCGTCAACCACTTGCTGCGCTCAAGGCTAGCTAATTTGGCTTCATCGAAACCATTCGCTAACAACAAGTTGCGCGCACGGCTAAAGATACCCTCTTCAAGGATCTTAAATTCGTCAGTAAGATCTTTTTTCGCCTTCGCTACTTGCATCTCTTCAATCGCAATGGCGCGCTTGTCTTTCTCTACGCCGTCACGAGTGAATACCTGTACGTCAATAATCGTGCCGCTTACGCCGTTTGGCACACGCAGCGAACTGTCTTTAACGTCAGAGGCTTTCTCACCAAAGATGGCACGCAGTAGTTTTTCTTCCGGCGTCAGTTGGGTTTCGCCTTTTGGCGTTACTTTGCCAACAAGGATATCGCCACCATTAACTTCAGCGCCGATATAGACCACGCCTGCATCGTCCAATTTACCCAATGCTGACTCACCCACATTCGGGATGTCTGCAGTGATTTCTTCTGGACCCAGTTTGGTATCACGCGCAACACAGTTCAGTTCTTGAATGTGGATGGTCGTCATGCGGTCTTCTTGCACCACACGCTCCGAGATTAAGATCGAATCCTCGAAGTTGTAACCGTTCCACGGCATGAACGCCACGCGCATGTTTTGACCTAGTGCTAACTCACCTAAGTCGGTCGAAGGACCGTCGGCTAGCACGTCACCCAACATTACTGGTTCACCAGGATTAACCGTTGGCTTTTGGTTAATGCAGGTGTTCTGGTTAGAACGGGTATATTTGGTCAAGTTGTAGATGTCGATACCGGCTTCGCCAGGGATCATCTCTTCTTCATTCACTTTTACCACGATACGTGCCGCGTCGACATAATCGACGACACCGCCACGCTTCGCTACAACCGTTACCCCAGAGTCAACCGCTACCGTGCGTTCGATGCCAGTACCCACTAACGGCTTATCAGCACGCAATGTTGGCACCGCCTGACGCTGCATGTTCGAGCCCATCAAGGCACGGTTAGCATCGTCGTGTTCCAAGAATGGAATCAAACTTGCGGCAATTGACACGATCTGTTGCGGTGCAACGTCCATATATTGCACCTGATCTTTGGTCATCAGGGTAAATTCGTTTTTATGACGACAAGGCACTAGGTCATCGACCAGCTGGCCTTTTTCGTTCAGCTTAACGTTGGCCTGAGCGATAACATATTTGCCTTCTTCAATCGCTGACAAATAATCGACGTCATCAGTCACTTCACCGTTTTCGATACGGCGATAAGGTGTTTCTAAGAAGCCATACTCGTTGGTACGCGCAAACGTAGACAATGAGTTGATAAGGCCGATGTTTGGACCTTCCGGCGTCTCGATTGGACACACACGACCGTAGTGCGTTGGGTGTACGTCACGCACTTCGAAGCCAGCACGTTCACGCGTCAAACCACCTGGACCTAACGCTGAAATACGACGTTTGTGCGTCACCTCAGACAACGGGTTGTTCTGGTCCATAAACTGTGACAACTGGCTTGAACCGAAGAACTCTTTCACCGCAGCACTAATCGGTTTAGCGTTGATCAAGTCTTGCGGCATGATGGCGTCTAAGTCACCCAGTGACAAACGCTCCTTCACGGCACGTTCTACACGCACTAAGCCGACACGGAATTGGTTTTCCGCCATCTCACCGACAGAGCGGATACGACGGTTACCCAAGTGGTCAATATCATCCACTTCGTCAAGACCATTACGGATCTCGATAAGCTTGCGCATAACGTCGACGATATCGTCTGGCGATAAAGTGCCGTCACCGGTTAGATCATCACGACCTAAACGACGATTAAACTTCATCCGGCCTACCGTTGACAGGTCATAGCGGTCATCGCTGAAGAACAAATTCTCAAACAATGCTTCTGCCGCTTCCCGCGTTGGTGGTTCACCTGGACGCATCATGCGATAAATTTCGACCAATGCTTCGATACGGTTGCTTGACGGGTCAATTCGCATGGTTTCACTAATGTAAGGACCATGGTCAAGATCGTTCACGAACAAGGTTTCAAAGCGTTTGTGGCCTGCTTCACGAAGTTTCGCGATTAATTCAAGCGTCAACTCGTCGTTGGCAGCAGCAACCACTTCGCCAGTCTTTTTCTCGACATAGTCTTTCGCAAGGACTTTGCCGACCATGTATTCAATAGGCACTTCCATTTCGTCCACACCCAGCTTCTCAAGCTGTTTGATGTGACGAGCAGTGATACGGCGGCCTTTTTCGACAATCACTTCACCCTCTGGAGAAGCAATATCAAATTTCGCCGTTTCGCCGCGCAAGCGCTCAGGCACTAGCTGCATCATGACTTTGTTCTTCTTCACTTCAAAGTAAGTGGTTTCGAAGAACATTTCCAAGATTTGCTCAGTGCTGAAATCTAACGCGCGCAGAATGATCGACGCCGGTAATTTACGACGGCGGTCGATACGTACGAATACGTTGTCTTTCGGGTCGAATTCAAAATCCAGCCAAGAACCACGGTATGGAATAACGCGAGCGTTATAAAGTACTTTGCCCGAAGAATGCGTTTTACCGCGGTCGTGGTCAAAGAACACACCTGGTGAACGGTGAAGCTGAGACACAATCACTCGTTCAGTACCGTTGATAACAAAGGTACCATTCTCGGTCATGAGTGGAATTTCACCCATGTAAACTTCTTGCTCTTTAATGTCTTTGACAGTGCCAGCCGCAGCTTCTTTGTCAAATAACACTAAACGCAGTTTTACCCGCAGCGGAGCAGAGTACGTGATGCCACGGATTTGACATTCGTTAACGTCAAACGCCGGTTCACCGAGTTGGTAACTGACGTACTGCAATTCCGAATTACCGGAATAGCTGGCAATCGGGAATACCGAACGGAAAGCCGCTTCCAAACCATAGTTACCGTCAGGATCGGCTTCAACAAATTTTTTAAATGAATCAAGCTGTATAGACAGCAAGTAAGGCACTTCAAGCACGTGTGGACGTTTGCCAAAGTCCTTACGGATACGTTTTTTCTCAGAGTAGGAGTACGCCATGGGGTTCCTCAGCTAGCTGATTGATGACCCTAACCATCCGCTAATGATGGTTATTAACAGATGCGGATTGCATTCTGTCGATGCCGTTGTTGTTCTTGCGCGCTTGTATCCCAACAACAGGCGAAAAATGCTACAAGCTCTACAGCGCAAAAAGGCTGGTGACTTTTACGTCACCAGCCTGAGGCCTAAAAGGCCGTATGTCGTACCAAAGTTGAATTACTTAACTTCAACTTCCGCACCAGCTTCTTCAAGCTGCTTTTTCAGCTCTTCAGCTTCGTCTTTGCTTACGCCTTCTTTAACAGCTACTGGCGCTGATTCAACCATTGCTTTAGCTTCTTTCAAGCCAAGGCCAGTTGCGCCACGAACTGCTTTGATAGCAGCAACTTTGTTGCCACCAGCAGACTTCAGCATTACGTCAAATTCAGTTTTCTCTTCAGCTGCACCAGCGTCGCCGCCTGCTGCAGGACCCGCTGCTACTGCAACAGCAGCAGATGCGTCAACACCGAATTTCTCTTCAGCTGCTTCGATCAATTCAACCAGATCCATTACTGGCATTTCAGCGATCGCGTTCAAGATATCTTCTTTAGTCAGAGCCATTACTCTAAACTCCTGGGTTGATAATTACAAAAAAATGGTCAAAAACCAACGTCTTATTTAGCGTCTTTAATTGCTGCCAACGTACGCACAAATTTAGCAGGAACTTCGTTAACTGTACGAACGAACTTGCTAACAGGTGCTTTGAAGGTGGCCAACAATTTCGCCAATGCTTCATCACGAGTCGGAAGTGAAGCTACTGCGTCCAGTTTATCTGGACCCATTAAGCCATTACCGAGCGACAGTGCTGTAACCTGAAGGTTCTTGTTTTCTTTACCGAACTCTTTGAACAACCGCGCAGAAGCGCCAGGTGCGTCCAAAGAAAAACCGTAAATTAACGGACCTTTCAGGGCATCAGACATGCTGTCAAACTTTGTGCCTTCGAAAGCGCGTTTAGCAAGGGTGTTACGTACTACTTTAACAAACACACCTTGTTCACGAGCTTTACGACGCAACGCAGTCATATCGGCTACTTCGATGCCTCGATATTCAGCAACGGTGACGGCTAGCGCATTTGAAGCAACTTCGTTAACTTCCTTAACGATGGCTTTCTTTCCGGCTAAACCAATTGCCACTGATATCACCTCGTTTTCAATTTGGGACCGAAGTCCCTCGTTACAATTAGGTGGGCCAAACGAACCCACCGCGTTGTCACGGTGATTCTCTACCCAGAGAGTCTGAGCTGGATATCACCATCTGCGCAGGACATTAAGTGCCACAACTTTGCGATAAAGCTTACTGCGGTACACCTGCGGTCTTGGATGGGAGCAATACGAGACTAGTTTTGCTAGTTTCGCGGCAACTCCAACCCGAAAACCTTTACTACCAAGTTTTACGCCGAAGCGATAGAGCCTTGGTCGATACTTACACCAGCACCCATCGTAGTCGATAAGCTGATGCGTTTGATATATACACCTTTCGCTGATGAAGGCTTAGCTTTCTTCAGCGCGGCCAACAACGCTTCCAAGTTCTCTTTCAACTTGTCGTTGTCAAAATCTACTCGACCGATGGTCGCGTGGATGATGCCGTTTTTGTCGTTACGGTAGCGAACCTGACCCGCCTTCGCGTTTTTAACCGCGGTAGCAACGTCCGGAGTGACCGTACCTGTTTTAGGGTTTGGCATAAGGCCACGTGGACCTAAAATTTGACCCAACTGACCGACTACGCGCATTGCGTCAGGTGAAGCGACGACAACGTCAAAGTCCATCTCGCCTTTCTTCACTTTTTCTGCCAAATCTTCCATACCAACTACGTCAGCGCCCGCGGCTTTCGCTTTTTCAGCGTTGTCACCAGCGGTGAACACAGCAACGCGAACGTCACGACCGGTACCGTTTGGTAGTACGGTTGCACCACGAACGTTTTGGTCAGATTTACGTGCGTCGATACCAAGGTTAACAGACACGTCAACACTCTCGGTGAACTTCGCAGTCGCTAATTCTTTCAATAATGCCAACGCTTCGTTGACTTCGTAATCCCGCGCTTCAACTTTCTCGCGGATAAGGCGTGCACGTTTTGATAATTTAGCCATTGCTTAGCCCTCCACGTTCAAGCCCATCGCACGAGCAGAGCCGGCGATGGTATTTACTGCTGCGTCCAAACTGGCGGCAGTCAGGTCAGGTTCTTTCACTTTCGCAATTTCTTCTAATTGCGCACGCGTCACCGTACCCACTTTTTCAGTGTTAGGGCGACCAGAACCACTCTTGATACCCGCGGCTTTCTTCAACAAGAAAGAGGCAGGAGGAGTTTTAGTGATGAACGTGAACGAGCGGTCTTCAAAGACAGTGATTTCAACCGGTACTGGCGCGCCTTTTTCTAGGCTGTCAGTTTGCGCGTTGAACGCCTTACAGAATTCCATGATGTTCACACCGTGCTGACCCAACGCAGGACCAACAGGTGGAGACGGGTTAGCTGAACCAGCAGCTACCTGCAATTTGATGATGGCAGAGACTTTCTTCGCCATGATAGTTTCCTCTGTTGTGGGTTTAACGCCTCGTAAGTCCTCAGAGTGAACTTACTCAAACAGCTCCCCGTAATAAAAAGGACGCGAATTATAGAAGAATTCGCGTCTTCGATCAATAGCTATTGGACGATTTTTGATCAGGCTTTTTCTACCTGACCGAATTCCAATTCTACTGGTGTCGCCCGACCGAATATTGATACCGAGACTGTCACGCGACTTTTTTCATAATCCACTTCTTCGACCGTGCCGTTAAAGTCCGCAAACGGACCATCGTTAACCCGCACCACTTCACCTGGTTCGAACAATGTTTTCGGACGTGGCTTATCAGTGCTTTCTTGCAGACGGTTTAAGATAGCGTCAGCTTCTTTCTGAGTGATCGGCGTTGGACGGTCGCTGGTGCCACCGATGAAACCCAAAACTCGCGGCACACTTTTGATCAAGTGCCACGTTTCATCGTCCATAGCCATTTCCACTAGCACATAGCCAGGGAAGAATTTGCGCTCACTTTTGCGACGCTGACCAGCACGCATTTCTACGACTTCTTCGGTCGGAACCAAAATTTGGCCGAACTTATCTTCCATGCCGTGCATTTTGATGTATTCTTTCAGCGATTGAGCAACACGAGCTTCAAACCCCGAAAATGCTTGAACGACGTACCAACGTTTTTTATCACTCATGATTAAAACTCCAGCCCGGTGATAAAGCCAACGATACGTACCAGCACCGCATCAAGCCCCCACAAGATCAACGACATGATAACCGTTGCTACAACAACGATTAAGGTTGTCTGGGTGCTCTCTTGGCGCGTCGGCCACACCACTTTACGAACTTCAGTGCGACTCTCCTTGGCAAAACTAAGAAACTTCTGTCCCTTACCGGTGAAAGCCGCCAAAAATGCAGCAATACCAACCAAAACCACCACGCCAACTGCGCGTACTAATACCGAATATTGCTCTGCATAATAATGATTACCGCCAACGGCTGCGGCAAGCAGGATGATCACCAGAATCCATTTGAACCAATCCAGGGAACTGCTCCGCGTCTCTGTGTTTGCACTCATTCTATTCGTCCTACGTTACGACGTATTCACTCTTCCCATAAATAAACTGGCAGGGGTGGAGGGATTCGAACCCCCAACCGTCGGTTTTGGAGACCGCTGTTCTACCAATTGGAACTACACCCCTGCAATCCAACAACCTAGTTAAACTTTCATTTAAGGGGAGTTTAAGAGGCGATGGAATGGACGCGATATTATACCGATAACAAAACTCGACGCAAGCGCGTTCGTTAACCGTGTCCATTGCAGCGCTCGGGGTATAAAAAAGCCCGCGGTTAAGCGGGCTTCTTCAGTACTTAGCGTAAGTGCTTAGTCTAAGATTTTAGACACAACACCTGCACCTACTGTACGGCCACCTTCACGAATCGCGAAGCGTAAACCTTCGTCCATCGCGATTGGAGCAATCAGGTCTACAACAAATTTCAAGTTGTCACCTGGCATGACCATTTCTACGCCTTCTGGCAATTCTACTGCGCCCGTTACGTCTGTTGTACGGAAGTAGAACTGTGGACGATAGCCTTTAAAGAATGGCGTGTGACGGCCACCTTCTTCTTTGGTCAATACGTAGACTTCTGCTTCGAATTTCGTGTGCGGAGTGATTGTGCCTGGCTTCGCCAATACTTGGCCACGCTCTACTTCGTCACGCTTCGTACCACGCAACAACGCACCGATGTTCTCACCTGCACGACCTTCGTCTAGCAACTTACGGAACATCTCTACACCCGTTACGGTGGTCTTCGTAGTTTCTTTCATTCCTACGATTTCACACTCGTCACCCGTCTTAACGATTCCGCGCTCTACACGACCGGTTACTACCGTACCACGACCTGAAATCGAGAATACGTCTTCGATTGGCATGATGAACGGCTTGTCGATGTCACGCTCTGGCTCTGGGATGTATGAATCTAGCGCATCTGCCAATTCTACAATCTTCTTCGACCATTCTTCGTCGCCTTCCAACGCTTTCAACGCTGAGCCTTGGATAACTGGCAAGTCGTCGCCCGGGAAGTCGTACTCTGACAACAACTCACGAACTTCCATTTCTACCAATTCCAACAACTCTTCGTCGTCTACCATGTCACATTTGTTCATGAAGACTACGATGAACGGTACGCCTACCTGACGTGACAACAAGATGTGCTCACGCGTTTGTGGCATTGGGCCGTCTGTTGCCGCTACTACCAAAATCGCGCCGTCCATCTGCGCTGCACCGGTGATCATGTTTTTAACATAGTCAGCGTGTCCTGGGCAGTCTACGTGCGCGTAGTGACGTGCTGGGGTGTCATATTCTACGTGTGACGTCGAAATCGTGATACCACGCTCTTTCTCTTCTGGCGCGTTATCAATAGAGGCGAAGTCTTTCGCCGCACCGCCGTATACTTTTGCCAATACGGTAGTAATGGCAGCTGTCAGCGTAGTTTTACCGTGGTCAACGTGACCGATTGTACCGACGTTTACGTGCGGTTTCGAGCGTTCAAATTTTTCTTTAGACATAGCAGCCTCTCTAACGAACTTGCGGTGCAATTGCACCAGTGCAATGTATGGTATTACCTAATCATTGAGGGAGCACACGTAGAAATGGTGCTGATAGGCGGATTTGAACCGCCGACCTCACCCTTACCAAGGGTGCGCTCTACCAACTGAGCTATATCAGCACTGGGAATTTGTTGGAGCGGGTAGTGGGAATCGAACCCACGTCATCAGCTTGGAAGGCTGAGGTAATAGCCACTATACGATACCCGCTTACCAATTATTATGGGCCACCTCAAACCATGAGAAAATTGCAGTGGTGGAGGGGGCAGGATTCGAACCTGCGAAGGCGGAGCCGTCAGATTTACAGTCTGATCCCTTTGGCCACTCGGGAACCCCTCCCCGAATAAAACGTCTGCAATTTTTAAATTGGTGCCGGCAGAGAGAGTCGAACTCCCGACCTACTGATTACAAGTCAGTTGCTCTACCAGCTGAGCTATGCCGGCACCCCGGTTAGGTGGAGCGCATTCTATTGTATCGATTTTGGTGATGCAATAGATAAACCCAATTTTTTTCTTAATTCGGTGCTGATTGGTTACTTTTTAACACAGTCGTTGGGATTTTACCCAAATTTTGGGTATTTACCAGCGCCTTATTAGTCGTTAAATGGGTGTCGTAAAACAATGGTTTCAGCACGATCAGGTCCGGTCGAAATAATATCAACAGGAACGCCGGTCATCGCTTCAATCCGCGCGATATACGCTAACGCTTCGGTTGGCAACTGGCTGTGCTCTGTTAGACCTACCGTGCTGCCTTTCCAACCTGGCAAGGTCTCGTATACTGGCTCAACCACATCGTAGTCTTCCGCAGCTAGCGGTGGATACTCGCTCACAGAGCCGTCTTGTTGACGATAGCCGATGCAGATTTTCAGTTCATCTAGGCCGTCTAGAACGTCTAACTTGGTTAAACAGAAGCCGCTAACAGAGTTAATCTGCACGGCACGACGCATAGCAACGGCATCCAGCCAACCGGTACGGCGTTTGCGGCCAGTGGTGGCGCCAAACTCATGACCTTTTTCGCCAAGGTGTTGGCCGACATCACAATCTAGCTCGGTCGGGAACGGACCACTCCCCACTCGAGTGGTGTATGCCTTAACAATGCCCAACACATAGTCGATGTAACGTGGGCCGAAGCCTGCGCCAGTCGCTACTCCGCCTGCAGTTGTATTTGATGATGTTACATAGGGGTAGGTGCCGTGGTCGATATCGAGCAACGTCCCTTGCGCGCCCTCAAACATGACTCGCTCACCTTTCTTCCGTGCTTGATCAAGCAACGTTGGTACGTCAGCAATCATTGGTTTAAGGATTTTGGCGAATTCGCGGCACTGCTGCAGCACTTGATCATAATCAATCGCGTCTGCTTTATAATATTGGGTCAGGGTAAAGTTGTGATATTCGACCACTTCTTTGAGTTTTTGGGCAAAGCGTTGTTCATTGAACAGATCGCCGACGCGAAGACCACGACGCGCGACTTTGTCCTCATAGGCTGGACCAATTCCGCGCCCGGTGGTACCGATCGCTTCTTTACCTCGTGCGGTTTCACGCGCTTGGTCTAAAGCAATGTGGAAAGGCAAAATTAACGGACAGGCTTCGCTCACTAGCAGGCGCTCGCGAACAGGCACGTTGCGCGCTTCCAACATCTCAAGTTCGTCTAACAATGCTGCCGGAGATAGCACCACACCGTTACCAATAATACAACGCACATTGTCGCGCAAAATGCCCGATGGAATGAGGTGTAATACAGTCTTTTCACCGTTAATGACAAGCGTGTGTCCAGCATTATGACCACCTTGGTAGCGTACTACCCAGTTAGCTTTGTCCGTGAGTAAGTCAACGATTTTTCCTTTTCCTTCGTCACCCCATTGAGTGCCGAGGATCACCACATTTTTGCCCATTTTTACCCCGCGTAAAAAAACGAGTTGCGATTCTACCCTTTTATTTGACGATAGTCATCAGGTCGCTGATACGGCGCAAACCCGAAACGTAATCGCTTGCCTCGATGATCGGTTAATACTTTTTGTGATTTCAAGCGCTTAGAAAGTTCTTGTACTTGTTCTTCGGTATCAAATTCAAAGGCGAAAAAATGACCGTGCGGTTGGTTTTGCCGGTACAGCAAATGATCGCGATTCAGCAATGGGTGCCGTAACTGGTCAATGTGTTGTAAAAACGCCTGCTGTAATTGCTCAATATACTGGTGTTGTTTTGCCACGGTTATGCCGTCGCGTTGCCACCATTCTAACACAGCGATCAGCCGATACATGGCAGTGTAATCCATGGTTGAGCCGGCAAAACGAAAACCATTGTCGGCGTACTCTACACGCTGCTGTTGCGCTTTTTCCAGGTTAGCAAAATCTGCGTACCAGCCAGTGTATTCCGGTCGCATTTTTGTGCCTTTGGGCACCGACATAAAACAGGCACCCTCACCCGCCTGCAGATATTTATACCCACCTGCTAAATAAAAAATGCGATCAGCAACATTAGCTAAGTCGGTGGGTAGCGCGCCGCAACCATGATAGCCATCTATCACCACCACGGTCTCGTCACTCACCTCATCAAGCCACTGTTCAACCCACGGCGCGACAAAACCTGAGTTAAAAAATACTTGGCTGATAAAAATCACATCATAGTGACTGCGCTTTACGGCTTCTTGCCAGCGCTGTGGAAAACTGTCAATGGGGTCACAAGCCACGCGATCGATAGTCACTGTTTCGCGTTCCTGAAGCCGTAGCGCTTGACGGCGGAAACTGTGAAATTCGCTGTCGGTGGTCAATATTCGTAGCGGCTGGCTCGGTGCAAAACAGCTAAGAATACGATAAAGCAGTTCGTGAGTATTACTGGCAAAAACCCACTGCTCCGGATAAGGATGATTAACCAACTCTGACAGTAATTGTTGTGCGCGTCGCAGGCGTTCGCCTAACACTACATTCCATTTATCATCTACCCACTTTGCGGAGTCCAGCCAGTATTGCTGGTGTCCAGCAAGCGTCACGTCAGGCCAATAATGGTGGCTATGGGGAGCACAATGCAACTCCCCTTGGTGATGCTGCAAAAACTCACGATAATTCGCACGTAAATCTTTCATTATTTATCCATTAAAAATAAAAAGGAGCGCCGTAGCACCCCTTTTACCGTCAGATTCTGAGGCTTATTTAACTTCGCCTTTAAGGTCATTTAAGTAGCGGAAAAAGTCGCTATTAGCGTCTAACACTAATATGTCACCATTGCCATTAAATGATTTGCTGTAGGCTTGCATACTGCGTAAGAACGAGAAGAACTCGGGATCTTTCTTGTATGCATTGGCATAAATTTCTGCCGCTTCTGCATCACCTTCTCCGCGAATAGTCCTTGACTTACGTTTGGCATCCGCAATCATCACCGTGACACGGGCATCGACATCGGCGCGAATGAACTCCGCCTGCGCACGACCCTCTGAACGATGTTCTGTCGCCACCGCTTGCCGCTCAGCCCTCATACGACGATAGATTGACTGGCTGACCTCATCAGGCAAGTTAATCTGCATCACGCGCACATCAACCACTTCGATACCTAATTCACTCGCGCTCTTAGCCCCCTTAATAAGCGCTTCGCGCATGAGCTCGTCACGTTCGCCGGAAACGATATCGGTGATCGTACGGTTACCAAATTCGCTGCGCAAGCCGCTATTAATACGTCGCGTCAGCAGTGCTTCGGCTTGTAATAGATTACCACCATTAGTGGACAGGTAGAACTTAGCAAAGTCTCGGATCCGCCACATCACATAGGTATCGACGATCAAATCCTTTTTCTCGCTAGTCACGAAACGGTCAGGGTCGCCGTCCAACGTTTGCAAACGAGCATCCAAACGTTTCACTTTTTCAATCAATGGAATTTTAAAATGCAATCCGGGGCCAAACACTACAGTCTCGTTGGAGACTGCATTACGCTCAACCTTGCCGAATTGTATAACAATGGCTCGTTCGCCCTCTTTCACCACGAAAACCGATGAGAAACCTAGTACCACCAGCACAACAATTAAAATGCCGATTAAATTTTTCATAGGTTCCTCCCGTTGCCACGACGGCTTGAGCGCCCGGTATCATTCTCTGGTGTGGGGCTATTTTGCCCGGTCATGTTACCCGAAGTAGGAATTTTAACATCAGGAATTACACTGCTCTCTTGTGCAGACCCACGTTGCTTCTCTAAGATTTTGTCCAACGGCAAGTAGAACATGTTGTCGCTGCCTTTTACGTCCACCAAGACTTTCGGTGTCTTCGCATAAAGGTCTTGCAAGGTATCAATATAGATACGCTCGCGCGTCACTTTCGGCGCGGCTTTGTACTGCGGCAATAACGCTTCAAAACGTGCCACTTCACCTTGTGCCTCGAGGGTTATTTGCTCTTTATAAGCCTGCGCTTCTTGCAACATACGGCGCACTTGACCACGAGCTAGCGGTTCTATTTCACGCGCATAGGCTTCAGCTTCGCGAATGAAGCGTTCTTCATCCTCTTGTGCGGCAATGGCATCATCGAATGCATCTTTCACCTCTTCCGGCGGCCGTGCTGGCAGTAAGTTAACGTCAACAATCTGGAAACCTAAGTTGTAGGACTCTGTGATTTCTTCAATCTTTTCCAGCGTTTTAGCGCGCACTTCTTCCCGACCCGTAGTCAAAACTTCATCCATTGTGGTATGGCCGATAACATAGCGTAGGGCGCTGTCTGTGGCGCGTGCTAATACGGCATCGGCGTTATCTACTGCATAAAGATAATCGCGTGGGTCAATAACACGGTACTGTACATCCAACTGTACCATCACCACGTTCTCATCTTGGGTGAGCATGAAGCCGTCGGTACGGTCAGAACGTACGTTATTAACGTCGACAGGTGTTACGGTATCAACGAATACAGGTCGCCAATGTAAGCCAGGTTCAACCAGCGATTCGAATTGTCCAAAGCGCAGTACTACACCTCGCTCGGCTTCACGAATGGTATAAAAGCCGGCGATAAACCAGACAATGACAGCAAGGATAACGATAATACCGATACCCTTTAACGGAATTCCGCTGCCACCATTACCACCACTGCCATTTCCGCGCTTACCGTTACCGCCAAGACCTAATTTAGCGAATAATTTGCGAACGGCTTCGTCAATATCTGGGGGACCTTGATCACGTCCGCCTTGGTTTTTCCATGGATCACGATCATTATTTTGACCGTTCCCCGGTTGATTCCAGGCCATTGATTGCTCCAACAAGTTTATGAAATCGATTTGCTATTTATTATTCTTAGTGTTCTGTCGGCGACGGTTCAATCAAGTCGTTGAGACAATGATCAAACTGCTTATCTAGGCGTTTCCAATCCACCGCCGAGAGACGCACGTGCATGGCTATTTGCCCCGCATCGTCTACGTGCTCATCGGTGACACTATTCATTTGGTACAATGTACCACGAAGTTTGCCCATAGAGGGGGGTAATTTTAGGGTTAGCTCCACCATCTGCGGACCCAGCCGCTCACGGATTGCTTGCTCGATGAGCGCTAATCCAATGCCATGTTGCGCAGAAACCCACACTCTTATCGGCTGCTTCTCATCATCATAGTCTATTCGCGCCGTTGCATCGTCAACACAATCAATTTTGTTACAAATCATCAATTGCGGTACTTCATCGGCATCAATTTCCTCTAATACCTCTTGCACCTGCTCGATATTTTGTTGCTGTTGTTCGTCACTGACATCAACGACATGCAGTAATAATTCGGCCTCTTGTACCTCTTGCAACGTCGCTTTAAAGGCCGCGACTAGATCATGGGGCAAATGGCGAATAAATCCAACCGTGTCAGCAAAGATAACGTCACCCACATCCTCAATATAATGTTTGCGTAGCGTTGGATCCAAGGTTGCAAACAATTGGTCGGCCGCATAAACACTTGCTTCTGTCATGCGATTGAACAATGTCGACTTGCCAGCATTGGTATAACCTACCAAGGATACTGTCGGTACTTCTGCTCGGCGTCGGGCGCGGCGCCCCTGTTCGCGCTGCTTCTGCACACGTTCTAGACGGCGTAAGATATTTTTAATCCGCCCTCTAATTAAGCGTCTATCCGTTTCCAACTGGGTTTCACCCGGACCACGCAAGCCGATCCCGCCTTTTTGCCGTTCTAAGTGCGTCCAGCCTCTTACTAGCCGCGTGGAGATATGGCGTAACTGGGCGAGCTCAACCTGCAATTTACCCTCGTGAGTTCGTGCCCGTTGCGCAAAGATATCTAAGATAAGCCCGGTGCGGTCCAACACTCGGCATTCACAAATTTTTTCGAGGTTACGTTCTTGGGTTGGGGATAACGCGTGATTAAAAATCACAACATCGGCATGGTGCTGTTTTACCTGCCACGCGATTTCTTCTGCCTTGCCGGAACCGACAAAGTATTTGGGTGACGGCGCGCTACGCGAGCCGGTCACCACCGCTAGCGTTTCTACGCCAGCAGAATTCGCTAGGAGCTGTAATTCAGAGAGGTCTTCTCGATCAACTTCAGCAGGAAGGTCCACATGAACCAAAATGGCGGTATCACCGCCTTCATAACGATCAAACAACCTGTAAAGACCTCCCCTACTGGTTAATTACTCTTCCCCGGTTTCCATTCCATGCGCGCCATTTTGTGGCAAATAATTTTGTGGGATGCGAGCAGGTACAACCGTCGAGATAGCATGTTTATATACCATCTGACTCACCGTGTTTTTCAGCAAAACGACAAATTGGTCGAACGACTCAATCTGCCCTTGCAACTTAATCCCGTTGACTAAATAAATCGAGACAGGGACACGTTCCCGTCGTAATGCATTTAGGAAGGGGTCCTGTAGTGTTTGTCCCTTAGCCATGGAGTTTTCCTTTTTGTTTTCATTGTTAGTAGGGTCAGGCCAATCATTCTCACCCTAGACGATCAAAAAATTTTTGCAACTAAATTAGAGACATTGCTACGATTTTGCTGACAAAAAGGATCTGGGGACAGGGCTCTTATTAATCAACCGCTTGCGCTATAAAAATTTATAGCCCGGTTGCTGCAAGCGCTCTGATATTATCGCCATATTATCGCTAGCAGCGGTCGTCAGCCACGTCACATCTGGCCAACCGCGCAGCCACGTCAACTGCCTTTTCGCCAACTGCCGAGTAGCGATGATACCGCGCTCCCGCATTTGTTGATAATCCAATTCGCCAGCTAAATACTGCCACATCTGTCGGTATCCGACACTGCGAATGGCCGGGAGTTCACTGTGTAAGTCGGGGCGCTGATAAAGTGCTTCGACTTCTTGTTGAAAAGGCTGTGCCAGCATTTGGTCAAAGCGCTCAGCGATGCGTTGGTGGAGCACATCGCGCTGACGTGGTGCAATAGCGAACTGGTACACCGGATACGCTAGCTGACCACTGCGTTGTTGAGTCAACGCTGTTAGCGTTTTCCCCGTCAACATATACACCTCCAACGCCCGTGTTATGCGTTGTGGATCATTTTGGTGAATACGTTCTGCGCTAACGGGATCGAGCGCTTGTAGGCGTTGATGCAATACCTCTAAACCTTTTTGCGTTATCTCTTGATTCAGTTGTGCGCGTATTTCTGGGTCTGCTTGTGGTAGCTGCGATAACCCCTCCAACAACGCTTTGTAATACAGCATGGTGCCACCCACCAATATCGGCTGTTTACCACGTGCGAGCACATCTTCTACACAGCGCAGTGCATCGCGTTGAAAATCTGCAGCGGAATAGCTTTCTGCTGGATCACAGATGTCAATCAGATGATGTGGCGCACGTTGTTGTTCTGCGTCACTGGGCTTCGCCGTGCCAATATCCATGCCTTGGTAAACCAGTGCTGAATCGACAGAGATAATTTCGCCTTGTAACTGTTCTGCCAGTTGCAAAGAAAGTTCCGTTTTTCCCGCCGCTGTTGGACCATATAAGCAGATCACTGCCGGCCTATCAGTGAGCTGCATCAGTAACCTCCGGAGTCGCCAATGGCTGTAGCCATTGCTGCGGCGCACCTTGCTGCTGCCATTCAATCACCAGTTGTTCTGCCTCGGTGGTGCTCATGGTAAGCGGCGGTTGGCGTTGTAGTAACCACTGGCATAGCTGTTCTGGGTCGTTACTGAGCCGCTGCCATTGCTTGACTAAATCGGCAATCATTGCAGGCACGTCGCTGCGACGAAGCATCTGCGGTACATGGCTAATGACTACTGAGCGGCCTTCTTGGCGCGCATGAATACCCAAGCGCTCCATCGCTAAACGATCAATTGCGGTAAATTCTCGTGCCAATTCCACGTTCAATTTCACTGGCACCAATAGCGGTTGCCCGGCTAAGCCATGGTCGACAGAACGGCGCAGCTTGTGCGCCTGGCTATCTCGGTAAAGCGGCCAAAGGTCCAAGTATGCTAATTGCTCTTGCTGGTCAATCAGCAGTGCAAAACGCTGTTGGATAACACGCAATACCTGCCAGCGGTGGTCAGCCTGTTGCCGCTCTTGCTGCGGTACTAATTGGCGCCAATCCCCTTGGCTAGCCGGTCGACTCGGCGCTGCATTGGGCAGCAGCGGCGAGCGCGGCTTAGGAATATCTGCGGTAGCCGGTAAGGCGTCATTATCGTGACTGTGGTAGTGATGCCCAGCTTCTGTAACCAGTGCTGCACTTGGATCTTGTTCAACCGCTTGTAACCCATGCCGCACTTGCTGTAACAACCAATCATGCACCTGCCGAGCTTGATGAAAACGCACTTCATGCTTGGCTGGGTGAACGTTGACGTCCACCTGCTCCGCTGGCAAGCGTAAAAATAACACATAAGTAGGGACTTTCTCGTCTATCAACCAAGGCTCGTAGGCTTGCCGCAGCGCGTGTGCTAAAAGTTTGTCGCGCATCATTCGACCATTCACAAAAAAGTACTGTACGTCGGGTTGATGTCGACAACCCGCCGATGGTGCGAACCAGCCCTCTAGATGATAACCCTGAGATTCAACGCTAATCCTTTGTGCCTGCTCCGCAAACAAGGAACCACAGAGTTTTGCTAAACGCTGCTGACGCTGTTTGGGCGTGTTAGCGATCGGCAGTTGGCGAACTAATTGCTGGTTGTGACGCAGTTGAAAGCTAACGTCAAAACGACTTAAGGCTATTCGCTTAACCATTTCATCAATGTGGCCAAACTCGGTCTTGTCGGTGCGCAAAAACTTGCGCCTTGCGGGTGTGTTAAAAAATAAATCGCTAATATCGATGGTGGTTCCATCTGGATGCGCCGCCGGCTCAATTTGGGCTTGCATGTCACGGCCATTAGTCCAAGCTTGCCATGCCTGCTGTTGCGCCGCAGGTTTCGAGGTTAATACTAAACGCGACACCGAACTCATACTGGCCAAGGCTTCGCCACGAAAACCTAAGCTATAAATCGCTTCTAAGTCATCCAGCGTAGAAATTTTACTGGTGGCATGGCGCGCCAGAGCCAGTGCTAGTTCGTCTTTTGCAATGCCGCTGCCATTGTCGCGGACACGAATGCGCTTGCGCCCTCCGGCCTCAATATCAATCACGATTTCGGTCGCGCCAGCATCTAGGCTATTTTCGATCAGCTCTTTGACCACCGAGGCTGGCCGTTCGACCACTTCTCCGGCGGCAATTTGGTTGGCTAATTCGACGGGTAATTGGCGAATCGACATCAACGACTCGGAATGTCTAAAGTTTGCCCAATGTATAGCGTCGAACTTTTTAAGTTATTACGCTTTTTAATGGCCGCAACCGAGGTGCCATAACGCTCTGCTAACTCGGACAAAGAATCACCTGACTTCACTTTATACGGAATGTCCTGCTGTTTAGCCAAGTACGTGCCGTCTATGGGATGTTCAATAAAGTAACGCCGAATCCCTTGATATATCGCCCGTGCCAATTTTTGCTGATGGCCGTTACTGCTCAGCAGACGCTCTTCTCTCGGATTAGAAATAAATCCCGTTTCCACCAATATCGACGGTCGATCAGGCGACTTCAATACCGCCAAGCTAGCTGCCTGAGGACGGCGTTTGTGCATCTCAGTCACTTCACGCAACTCTCCGATGACGGCATTTGCTGCCGCATACCCTCCAGCCATTGAGCTATCCATCGACATATCAAGCAGCGCTCTAGCTAGGTACGGCTCAGCTTCCCGATCTTCCAAAATCTCCGACGCCCCACCCAGTAATTCTGAGTGGATCTCACGCGATTCTAGCCATCGACCGATTTCACTATCTGCGCGACGTTTTGACAGCACCCATACAGAGGCACCGCTAGGTTCAGGCGAGGTAAACGCATCAGCATGCACTGAAACGAAAATGTCTGCATTCGCTTCGCGTGCTTTTTCCGTTCTTTCGTCCAGTCCAACATAGTAGTCCCCACTGCGAATAAGGTATGCCTGCATGCCTGGATCACTATTAATGAGTGCAGCTAAGGCTTTTGCAATGGGTAACACGACACCTTTTTCGTACGTCCCCCGCGGGCCGATAGAGCCGGGATCATCACCACCATGGCCCGCGTCCACCGCTACCGTAATTTTTCGGTCTTTTAACTGTGCCACAGATTTGGCAGGGCCAGAACGTTCTATCGACTTACCGGGTAAATCAACAACCAAGCGGTCGCCATAGGTATCGTTAGCGGGCAAGGCAAAAATTTCTGGGTCGGATTTCTGATCCAACTCAATAACAATACGACTGCTGTCGGCATATTGCGGAGTGCTGGTACGGACCTTCTTTACCAGTAAGGAATCGTTCGCAATGCCCTGCAGCTTAGCTTTGAGCTGCGCATTGCGGAAATCAATGACAACCCGGTATGGGTGCTTTTGATACAAGGTAAAATAGCTAAATTCGGGGGCTTCACTGAGGTCAAAAACGATCCGCGTTTTGTCCGGCGACGGCCATACCCGGACACCCTCAATACGGTTGTCCGCAAACGCAGAACAAGACACAGCAACCAGTAGCAGCAACAAAAAACGTTTTAACATAACCTTTGTACTATCTGTTTACCTACGTTGGACAAGGCGGCCATTGTCACCACCCGCCCTTCACCGCTAAATGCAATATCGATGACCACGTCCGGGTCAGGAAGCACGCCCTGACCGCGTTGCGGCCATTCAATAAAATTGATGGTATCTTCCGCAAAATACTCACGAATCCCCATGAATTCAAGCTCTTCCGCATCACCGAGGCGATATAAATCGAAATGGTGTAAACGCCACCCTGCCAGTTCGTACGGTTCGACCAGCGTATAGGTTGGACTTTTAACGGCACCTTGATGACCCAAACCCCGCAAAACACCGCGAGTAAAGGTCGTTTTTCCAGCACCCAACTCACCCCTCAGGTGTGTCACTGTAGGGTGCGATAGGTGCTGGGCAAATTGCTTTGCCAGCGCCAGCAAGGCAGCTTCATTGGGCGCTTCAAATTGTCGTGATACTAAGACGTTCGACATGGTTTAATGGTCTCGGTTCATTGCACGGTTTAATCGATCGCGAATAAAGGGTATTAAATCGCTCGCGAGTGTACCACAAGTTCCCGATTTTGCCGCCTGCTCTCCGGCAACGGCGTGGCAATAGGCCGCTAACCGGGTCGCGTCCGTCGCTGCCATTCCCTGCGCTAATAGTGCGCCGATAACACCGCTAAGAACATCACCCATTCCAGCAGATGCCATCGCTGCCGAACCGCGGTCAATCAGCCAACCTCGCTGGCCATCGTCGATCAGCGTGCCAGCCCCCTTCAGCAGTACCGTGCCGCCAAAACCTTGTTGCAACGCTTTAACGGCTGCGAAACGGTTATCCTGCACCTCGGCGGTGGTTTGCTGTAACAGGCGCGCAGCTTCTCCGGGATGCGGCGTCATTACGCTGCGCTGCAGTTTGGTGTCCCGGTTTTGGGTGAGCAGATTCAATGCATCAGCATCGACCACTTTGTCGATATCGTAAGCTAACGCACATTGCCACAGTGCTTGAGCCCAACTATCTTGCCCTAATCCTGGACCGACAATGACTACTGACGCTTTTTCTAATAATGGCGTAAGTTGCTCTTCATTCTCTACCCCGGTGACCATTGCTTCAGGTTGATAGCTAGCGACGACCGGCATAACCTTTGGATGGCAGGCGACTGATACTTTTCCCGCTCCGCAGCGAAGTGCTGCCATCATCGCCAATACCGCGGCGCCCGGCATACCATTATTGCCACCAACGATTAATACATGGCCAAATGTCCCTTTGTGTGCGGTTGGCAAACGCCGTGGTAGCTCGGGTAAGCTGGCGCTAACTTCACGAAACCACAACGCCTGTTGTTTAGCCACGAAGGCTTCTGCCACCTGCAGTGGCTCTAAATGCAAATGGCCTATATGGTCAGCGGCCTTAGCGGTTAATAGCCCGCGCTTGTGGACAATAAAGGTCACCGTATGTAAGGCGTTAATCGCTGCGCCCATCTCGGTACCGCTATCTGCATTCAACCCGGTGGGTACATCAACAGCAATAACCGGGGTATGGCTGTCATTCACCGCATTAACCCATTGCAGTAATTGCCCCTCGAGTGGCCGGTTTAGGCCAATCCCCATCACCGCATCGATAATGAGGTCATAGTCATCTGCTTGCAATTCAGACAGCGCACGCTCCTCCCCAGCGTTATCACGCCATGCCATACGAGCATTGGTCGCGGGGCCGGCGGTGAGATCGTCAGCAGCAGGGTTTAGCGCAAATACCTGCACTTGATAGCCCGCTTGCTGTGCTAGGCGTGCAACAATAAAGCCGTCCCCGCCGTTGTTGCCTGCACCACAGCATACTGCGACTTTTGCCGGTGCGCTGAGCTGCATGCGCAAACGCGCGAATACCGCGCGCCCAGCTCGTGCCATCAATTCTTGCATGCTCACGCCAGAGGCGTCGGCGGCTTGTTTCTCACCACTTTGTACTTGTTCTGGGGTGTACAAACTCTGTGTTAAGCTATCAATGTGAGTCACCATAAAGCGCCTTTATCATGTCTAACAATACCTACGATTATCAGCAATTAGCCGCGGATATCAAACGCTGGGGGAAAGAATTGGGGTTTCAGAAAGTTGGGATCACTGACGTAGATCTCAGTGCCCACGAGCAAGCGCTGCAAGACTGGTTGGATAAAGGCTACCACGGTGAAATGGAATATATGGCGCGGCACGGCATGTTGCGCGCCCGCCCTGCGGAGCTCCATCCGGGTAGCGTTCGCGCAATCTCCGTGCGGATGAATTACCTGCCGGCCGAAGCCGGGTTCGCGAAAACCTTGAAGAATCCCCGTCTGGGTTACATTTCACGCTACGCTTTGGGGCGTGATTATCACAAAGTCCTGCGTAAGCGCCTTAAGCAGCTTGGTGACAAAATCAAAGCCGCCTTCGACGACACCGATTTTCGGCCTTTTGTCGATACCGCACCGATTCTAGAGCGACCTTTGGCAGAAAAAGCTGGATTGGGTTGGACCGGCAAACACAGTTTAATTCTCGACCGCGACAGCGGTTCTTGGTTTTTCCTCGGTGAGTTACTGATCAATCTACCTTTACCCGTTGATCAACCGGTAGAAGAAGGTTGCGGTAGCTGTACCGCCTGCATGACTATCTGCCCAACTCAGGCCATCGTTGAGCCATATGTGATCGATGCACGGCGCTGTATTTCTTATTTAACCATTGAACTGCGCGGCTCAATACCCGAGGAGTTCCGCCCGCTAATGGGTAATCGCATCTATGGCTGCGATGATTGCCAATTGATTTGTCCGTGGAACCGTTATGCCCAACTGACCGATGAAAATGATTTTTCCCCACGAAAAGATCTTCTGGCTCCAGAACTTATTTCTCTATGGCAATGGACTGAAGAGCAATTCAACAGCCAGTTGCAAGGCTCTCCGATTCGTCGTATTGGCTTTGACTGCTGGTTACGAAATATCGCTGTCGCTCTCGGTAATGCCGACCCTGATGTTAGCGTTATTAACGCTTTAGCGCAGCGCAGTGGGCAGGTATCTGAAATGGTGCAGGAGCACATCGACTGGGCACTTGAGCGACAACAGCGGGGGGTAGCAAAAACCACCCAGCAGCTGAAACGCTTGGTCCGTGCGGTGGAAAAAGGTTTACCTCGAGACGCCTAGTTACTCGGGCTTAAATACGCCAATCACTTGGTCAAATTGGCGTTCACTGGTTCCACCTTGCGCTTTAGGCTCGCTTATTCGGTGTTTGCAATTCACGCACTCCACTTGCTCGACGTCATTTTCGACAAACAACATCAAGGTATCCACCGCCTCACATTTTGGGCAAGTGGCACCCGCGATAAAGCGTTTCTTTTGTCGTGCCATATGGGTCCTGTGGTACTCTATAGGCAAATGATAAGGGTAATTTTACCGCAGTTCCGAAAAGGATGAAATGTTAGCCGCTCTATGATTAATGCCAGTGCTCTAAGCCTCCAGCGAGGCGGAAAAACGCTTCTTGAAGATTGCCAGTTTGCTGTATTCCCCGGCCACAAAGTGGGTATTGTGGGGCGTAATGGAACCGGTAAGTCATCGTTATTCGCACTCCTCAAGGGTGAAATTAGCAGTGACCAAGGCACGTTGCAGTTCCCAGCAGATTGGCGCTTAGCCTCTGTAGCACAAGAAACGCCAGCGCTTGACCAGGCCGCCATTGAATATGTGATCGATGGCGACGCGCCGTTCCGCGATATTCAGCGCCAGTTAGCCATTGCCGAAGCAGAGAACGACGGCGCCAAAGTCGGCGAATTACATGGTGAGATGGATGCTATTGGTGGCTACCAAATTCAAGCGCGTGCCGCCAGTTTAATGGCGGGGTTGGGCTTCACTAGCGAACAATTATCGACTCCCGTCAGCGCCTTTTCTGGCGGCTGGCGTATGCGCTTAAATCTTGCTCAGGCACTGATCAGTCGCGCCGATTTATTACTGCTTGACGAACCTACCAACCACTTGGATGTGGATGCGATTTATTGGTTGGAAAGCTGGTTGAAAAGTTTCGCCGGCACGGTAATGGTAATTTCTCACGACCGCGATTTTCTCGATAATGTCGTCGGTCAAATATTACACCTCAGCCACCATCAACTGACCAGCTATAGCGGCGGTTACTCCGCATTTGAAGCGCAGTATGCTGAACAACTGGCGCAACAACAAAGTGCTTACCAAAAAGCCCAAGCTATGCGCCAACATCTGCAGAGCTATGTCGACCGCTTCCGCTATAAGGCGAGTAAAGCGCGGCAAGCACAAAGCCGATTAAAAGCGATTGAACGATTAAACGTTCAAGCGCCCATAGCCGCGGAGTCCGGTCTGCAATTTCAATTCCGCGCGGCCGATCAGTTACCCAACCCATTGATGCAGTTGCGCGATGTAAAAGTGGGTTATGGCGATACCACCATCTTGCACCAAATCAAACTCAACCTTGTGCCTGGCACACGGATGGGGTTGTTGGGGAAAAATGGCGCGGGTAAATCAACCCTGATAAAGCTTCTAGCGCAGCAGCTAGCCCCACAAGCGGGCGAGTGCGTTCCCTCAAAAGGGTTAAAGCTTGGCTATTTTTCCCAACACCAGTTAGAAATTTTAGATATGCAGGCATCGCCGCTACAACACGTTCGTCGCTTAGACTCACAACTGTCAGAACAAGCGGGACGGGACTACTTGGGCCAGTTTGGTTTTTCCGGTGAGATGGCGACAGGTTCAATCGCCCACTTTTCGGGTGGCGAAAAGGCTCGTTTAGCGTTGGCGTTAGTGGTGTACCAAAAGCCCAATTTATTGCTCCTCGACGAACCGACTAACCACCTCGATTTATCCATGCGGGAAGCACTCATTCACGCATTGCAGTCGTACGAAGGTGCACTCATTCTGGTATCGCACGACCGCCACCTGTTGCGTACCTGTGTTGATGAATTTTATCGAGTCGCTGATGGCACGGTTGAATACTTTGACGGCGACTTAGACGCCTACCAGCAATGGTTGCAGCAACCGATCAGTACGCCCTCAGAAGCCCCTACGGAAGCCTCGCCGAAAACGGACCGCAAGGCACAAAAGCGCCTAGAAGCAGAGTTTCGCAAAAAGACCCAGCCGTTGCGCAGGCAAGCGACTGAACAGGAGCAGCAAATGGCGCGATTAGCCGAGGCATTGCAAACAGTTGAAACCGAGCTTGCCGACCAAAGTATTTACCACAGCGATCAAAAGCCGCGCTTACAACGTACATTGGAACAACAGCGTAGCCTCCAACAAGCCTTAGCCGAAGCAGAGGAGCAATGGTTGGCTGCGGAAGAACGCTTGCAGGAAATGCAAGCCGAGTTTGAGAGCCAACAGTAACACCTTCGATGCCTATTATCGCCAGTGAATTTCAAGCCGCAAAAGGCTTTAGCTACAGCCATATCCAAACCTTACTGCCGCGGGTGCTGTTTCGTACCCCGCCGTTAGAGGGTCACTGGCAGAACGTAACCCTAACCGACGGCGACTTTGTTGAGCTTTATTGGCAAGCGCAAAAGCCCGAGCAACAAACCGGTCCGTTGGTGGTGTTGTTTCACGGCTTGGAAGGGGGAGCCGCTTCACCGTACATTTGGCAAACGCTGCAACAATGCCAACAACAAGGCTTCAATGCCTTGGTCATGCATTTTCGAGGATGCGGTAGGCAGCCGCTTAATCGGCTGCCGCGCGCCTACCACTCTGGAGACACCGGCGACGCGCTGGAGGTACTCACGTATTTAGCTAAACGCTTTCCCACCCAACCGATATATCTAGCTGGCTTTAGTTTGGGCGGCAATATGTTGGTTAAGTTACTCGCTGAGCAACCCAAATTACCTATCGCCGCAGCTTTTGTCGCTTGCGCGCCATTGGACCTTTGGAGCTGTTCGGAACGAATCGATCGCGGCTTCTCCCGCATTTACCGACGCTATCTGCTGGAACCTTTGAAACAGAAATTTGAACAAAAAGTGGCGCAAGGCATTATCCCCGCCGACCATCCGTTGGCATCGGTATCGGTAAAATCGATGCGTAGCTTTTTTCAGTTTGATGATAAAGTGACCGCACCGTTGCACGGCTTCCGTTCCGTGGCTGATTATTATCGACGCGCCAGTGGCAGGCCCGTTCTTGGCCAGATTAACGTTGCAACCCGCATCTTGCATGCCGCCGACGATCCCTTTTTAGGCCCCAACGTAGTACCCAAAGTAAACGAGCTCTCGCCAACGACTACCTATGAAATGGCCAAACATGGTGGCCACATGGGATTTATAGAGCGGCTTGATGGTAAACTGCATAGTTGGTTACCTAGTGCTATAGCACAGTACTTCCGCGCTAAAGAAAATGAGGTCAGCGATGAAAATACCTTGGCAACAGCTTGATCCTGAAACACTTCATAATGTCTTAGAGGCAGTGGTTTTACGAGAAGGTACAGATTACGGTGATGAAGAACTTAGCTTTGCCACCAAAGTTGAGCAACTGAAACAAAATCTGAAAGCGGGCAAAGCCGTTTTGGTCTACTCAGAACTGACCGAAAGCGTTGATGTCGTTGCCCCAGAGCAGGTTACCGGAACTGAGCCGGACGCTGAATAAACACGTCTTTCCAGGGCACTCTCGGGTCACCTAGCACCATGAAATTTGGGTTGAGTAGGCTCTTCGTTTGGTTGTAGGTAATGGCGTCGAAATGTTCGTTAACGATGCTACCTCCCGCTTCACCAACGATCACTTCCGCAGCCGCAGTATCCCATTCGCCGGTCGGCCCTACCCGCAAGAAACAATCAGCCTTACCTTCAGCAATGAAGCACGCCTTCAAGCTACAGGAACCGGCTGGATACGGTTGCAGCTCACGCGTTTCGTACATTCTTTGCAATACGCGCTCGCGTGGTTGACGCCGACTGATGGCAATAATGAGCGGGTCATTGACTGGATCTTGTAACTGCCGTACCTGCAACTTTTCACGCCCAGCGATACTTTCCTTAAACGCCCCTTCGCCACGGACGGCGTAATACAACACATCGCCGGCCGGCCAATAAATAACTCCGATTTGCGGTTGGTTATCGACTACCATGGCAATGTTGACGGCGAAATCGCCGGAGCGCGCAATAAACTCTTGGGTTCCGTCTATCGGATCGATCAGCCAATAGCGCTTCCAGTTTTGTCGTTCATCAAAACTGCGATGGCCGCTTTCTTCAGACAAAATTGGAATTTCTGGAAAACGCGTTGTTAAGCGTCCGACAATTAAATCATTGGCTGCCAGGTCAGCACTCGTTACTGGTGACTCATCGGCTTTTTCATGCGTGGAAAAGGCTTGGCTATCATACAACTGATGAACCAAGGCTCCCGCCTCTTTAGCAATATCTTGGGCGGCTTTGAGGTAGTTTTCCGTTCGACTCATGGATGAAATAACTCCCGTTGTCGCAACATCAGTAACAGCGCGGCAACACTGCGCGCCTCATTGAAATCAGGTTGCGCCAGTAAGCCTTCAACATCGTCAACAGGCCAATGCACTAACTCCAGCGGTTCCGGTTCGTCACCAGGGAGTTTTTCAGGGTATAAATCGGTACCCACGTAAAGGCGCATAGAGGCATTGAAAAACTGCGGTGCGGAGGTAACGTCGTATAGGGTATGCAAGCGCTTTGCGCCGTAACCTATCTCTTCACGCAATTCACGGTTGGCCGCTTGCTCTGGCGATTCTCCCGGGTCAATAAGTCCTTTCGGAAAGCCCAGTTGATAGCTGTGCAGACCTGCGGCATATTCGCGCACCAACACCAAGGTGTCAGCATCAATAAAGGGCACTATCATCACCGCGCCACGACCCGAGCCTTGCATCCGTTCATATTTGCGCTCAACCCCGTTGCTGAACTGCAAATCGAGCGACTCAATACGGAGCAAGCGGCTTTTCGCAACCACTTCTCGATGTATGATTTTTGGAATGGAGCGTTTGCTCATGCGCGACACCGTCACTTCAGTTTTGTCGAGACATTCATTATTACTATAACGACTATTCGTCTAATCGCCTACGTCGAATTTAGCGATATGACTTATTAGTGTTAGAATAATTGTACAAAATAGGGTCTGAAAAACGCACTGAGAGGTAATCGGCTTGGCGACACAATCGGGAAAGAAAAAGCAATCTAGCGCACCCAAAAAGCCTGTTGAAGACGTGCACTTTGATGCAGTCGTCATTGGCACTGGGCCCGGTGGCGAGGGCGCAGCCATGCAATTGGCGAAAAGTCATAAGCGTGTTGCAGTCGTCGAAAAACACAGCGCCATCGGTGGCGGTTGTACGCACTGGGGAACCATCCCTTCAAAAGCGTTACGCCACTCCGTTAGTCGTCTCATTGAGTACAACAGCAACCCATTATTCTCTGGCTCCGGCTGGCAATCTGGGCTGACCTTTTCCCAGATCCTGCACTACACCGAAGATGTGATTCGCAAGCAAGTTAAACTGCGTCGCTCTTTCTATGATCGTAATAGCGTTACGGTTATCCATGGCACCGCATCGTTTGTCGATAACCACCGCCTTAAAATCACCAAGCACGATGGTTCATTAGAATACATCACTACCGACCAAGTGGTTATTGCCACAGGCTCACGGCCTTATCATCCACCCGGGGTAGATTTTTCACACCCACGAATTTACGACTCAGATACGGTGTTGTCACTCGCTCATGAACCAAAAAGCATCATCATTTATGGTGCCGGTGTGGTCGGCAGTGAATATGCCAGTATTTTCCGTGGCTTAAACGTCAAGGTTGATCTGATTAACCAACGTGAGCGCTTACTATCATTTCTCGACGCTGAAATATCTGACGCATTGAGTTATCACCTGCGGAATAATGGCGTTGTTATTCGGCACAATGAAGAGTTTGAAAGTATTGAAGGGCACAATAAGAAAGTAGTGCTTAAAACCCGTTCAGGGAAACAGATGTCTGCCGACTGTATGCTTTATGCAAACGGTCGTTCGGGTAATGTCGAACAACTGAATTTGGCGGCGGTCGGGCTAGAGCCTAACCACCGCGGTCAGCTCGAAGTCGACCACAACTACCGCACCTCAGTCGATAATATCTATGCGGTTGGCGATATCATCGGTTACCCAAGCTTAGCCAGTGCCGCTTATGACCAAGGTCGAATTTGTGCCACCGCGATGCTCAGCGGCGACTGCGACAAGGCATTAATTAGCGATATTCCAACGGGAATTTATACCATTCCAGAAATCAGTTCCGTGGGCAAAACTGAAGAAGAATTAACCGAGCAGAAGATCCCTTACGAAGTCGGACGGGCGCAATTTAAGCATCTAGCACGAGCGCAGATTGCCGGCACTGAAGTGGGTTGTTTGAAATTACTGTTCCACCGCGAGACGCGTGAATTATTAGGCCTGCACTGCTTTGGTGAGCGTGCCGCGGAGATTATTCACATCGGTCAGGCAATTATGGAACAGAAGAATGGTGGCAATACTGTAGATTACTTTGTGAATACCACCTTCAACTACCCCACCATGGCGGAAGCCTACCGCGTTGCCGCGTTAAACGGCATTAACCGTTTGGTGAAGTAACAGGCAATGTAGTAGGCAACTCAACGCGGGCGCAAAGCCCGCCTTGTTGTCTATTATGAAGCTTCACGCTGCCCAAATGGCGGTCCACAATCCGTTTAATAATGGCTAGCCCTAGCCCTGAACCCTCTCCGCCTCGCGCTTTATCACCCTGAGTAAAGGGTTGAAACAGTGTTTCTTGCTGGTCTTCTGGAATTCCCGGTCCATCATCTTCGACAGTGAACCAGATAATCTGACGGCGCTTATCATAGCCACTGCTCAGCCAGATGTTTTGATTCCCATAGCGCGCGGCGTTTTCGACCAAATTAGTGACCACACGCCTTATTGATAGTGGCCGCAACGCCACCTTTGGAACCTCTGTAAGGGCTAAATGCAGTTGCTTTTCACCATGCTCAGGGGCATTGCCCGCAACCGTCTCGATAATGTCATTGAGCGACGCCTTAACCGTATTTTCTTGTTGATCTAAGCGCACGTAATCGATGAATTGATCAATGATATCGTTCATATCTTCGATATCTTGAATAATACCCTCCGCCAAGTAATCCTCGGATTTAGGCAGCATCTCCGTTGCTAAACGAATGCGCGTTAACGGTGTTCGAAGGTCGTGCGAAACCCCTGCCATTAGCAGCGCTCGATCGTCCTCAAGCGCCTTTATTCCTCGCGACATTTGATTGAATGCGCGAGTCACCGCAATGATTTCGGTAGACCCCTGCTCCGCTAACTTTTCTGGGAACTCACCGCGTCCAACCTGCTTAGCGGCAACTTCTAGTGCCTTTAATGGGCGATTCAACCAGTTGGCAAACAACACCCCACCGATAACCGATAGAATACCGATAAGAATGAGATAAAAAATAAGCGGCGAGAAGTCATTTTCGTGTAACCCTGTTAACGGTATTCGAATCCAGAACTCCGTTGCTTGCGGGGCTTTTACCCAGACATAAATGTCATCGCCTTGCGAGATCCGCACTTCCGCTGGTCCACCAAGGCTATCGCTCATTTGTTGTGATAAGAAGCCGTAGGTGCTGGCTTGGCGCAGGCCATTATCCACCGCCGCCTGATTGGAAAATACCCGAACCCCAGTCGCTTGAGAGTATGCTACGGCTAATTGCTCGGCATCGCCGCGGCTGGATTTTTCGGTAATAAAAAGCGTTTTTACTTGCTTTGCGACTAACTGGTTAATTTGCTCAATCGAGGGTTTGACTACATAGACGCTAACCATCACATAAGACACGAGTTGGTTGATCAGCAACAGCATGGCGATCAAGCCAACTGTTCTAGCAAACGCCGATTTGGGGAGTAAGCGCATCAGTTTTTCAGTTTACCATCCGGCACAAACACATACCCTAAGCCCCAAACGGTTTGGATATAACGCGGTTTCGCTGGGTCTTGCTCTAACATTCGACGCAACCGAGATACCTGCACATCAATGCTTCGCTCTAGCGCACTATAGTCTCGCCCACGCGCTAAATTCATCAGCTTATCGCGAGAAAGTGGCTGCCGAGGATGAGTCACCAAGGCTTTTAAAACCGCAAATTCTCCGCTTGTTAATGGCATCGCCGTCGAGCCATCGAACATTTCCCGCGTTCCGAGATTCAGCCGATAAGTCCCAAAGGTCACCTCTTCTTCTTCTTGGCTCGGCGCACCGGGTGGCTCTTGATTGCGACGACGCAACACCGCTCGCACCCGCGCCAACAGTTCTCGCGGATTGAATGGCTTGGCTAAGTAGTCATCGGCGCCCAACTCCAAACCGATTATCCGGTCGACTTCATCACCTTTGGCGGTCAGCATAACAATGGGTAAGTGATTGTCTTGATGGCGCAAGCGCCGACAAATCGAAAGTCCATCTTCTCCTGGGAGCATTAAATCTAGCACCATCAGGTGAAAATTTTCCCGCGTCAAGAGCCGATCCATTTGTTCAGCGTTTTGTGCCGTACGCACCTGAAATCCTTGCTCGGTTAAATAACGTTCAAGCAAGCCGCGGAGCCGAACATCATCATCGACAACCAGAATTTTAGTGGTTTCCTGCGTCATCTTTTGTACCCATTTATCAGTCTATTGGTTACGATACGAAGACTCTAGCTGTGACGCAAGCGGCAAAGCGTTACCAAATATGTAAGTGCAAATATGGATTCCTATGACGCTCTTCGAAACGCAACGGGTGACTGTGAGGCAACTGTCGTTAAACGACGCAGAATGGCTATTGGCGCTATTTAATAGTCAAGGTTTTATACGCTACATTGGTGATCGCGAGATTCGAACAGTCGCCCAGGCCAAACGATACATCCAGCAGGGTCCGTTGAAAAGCTACCAAGAAACTGGGCTTGGTCTTTATGCCGTGGAGGCACAAACAACTGCTACCCCGGTCGGAGTAGTCAGTCTGCTAAAGCGTGACTACCTCGAGCACATTGACGTCGGTTATGCGATGCTGCCGGAACATCAGGGCCAAGGTTATGCGTTGGCAGCGACTGCAGGGCTAATCGATTATGCCCGTTGGCGCTTCGCACTTAGCCAGATCGACGCTATCAGTCAGGCAGACAATCAAGCGTCTATTATGCTCTTGCAGCGACTACAGTTTCGCTATCAAGAGACCATTCAACTGCCTGGAAGTGACGACCCCGTCGCAAGATTTTCGCTGTTACTCGACAGCTCCAACTCCCACTGTTCGGGGCGTTGAGGTTTGCCAAGATAAAAGCCTTGGAAATAAAAGCATTGAATTTGTTGCAAACGCTGCAGCTGTTCCGAGGTTTCGACCCCCTCTGCGACAACCGTTAGGCCTAAGTTATTTCCCAGCCCGATAATCGAACGAACGATGACTTCGTCATTGCTGTTATTCAGCATATCTCGCACAAACGACTGATCAATTTTTAGTTTCGCAAGCGGCAGACGTTTTAAATAGCTCAGCGATGCGTAGCCTGTTCCAAAATCATCAAGAGAAACGCTGATTCCCCACTCTCGTAACACGTTTAGCTTGTCGATAATCGCATCAAAGTCTTGAATTAATAAGGTTTCGGTAATTTCTAACTCGAGTCGCTCAGGGTTCACTTGGAAACGCTGCAACGTATTCTCCAAATGCGGCACAAAGTCCTCGTGATTAAACTGCGCAGGGCTGATGTTGATGGCTAGCTTAATGTGCCGCCAATGTTCCGAACTCTGCCAACGCCGAAGGATTTCACAACTTTGTTCGATCACCCGTTTACCAATAGCTAGCATCAAGCCACTTTGCTCAGCGATTGGAATAAACTGGCCGGGAGAAATTTCGCCAAGCTCTGGGTGATGCCAACGCAGCAGTGCTTCCATTGCCACCATTTGCTTGAGTTGGTTAAATTGGGGCTGTACTACTAAATAAAACTGGTCTTTCGCCACCGCCTCGCGCAGCCGACTTTCGATGTTTAGGCGTTCATCGACAATGGCTTGCATATCGGTGTTAAACAACTGGATGTTATTCCGCCCCAAACGTTTTGCGGTATGCATGGCGATGTCTGCACCCTTTAAAAGCTCTTCGACATCGTTACCAACATCGGAGAACATCGCTAGACCGATGCTTACCGTTACGAACACCTCATGGGAGCCGACAAAATACGGTTGGCTGAGGCGTTTCGCAATCTGTCTCGTCCGCTGTTGAGCATGCATCGCGGCAGCTTTCGGGTCTTGATCTAACTGCGATAAGATCGCAACAAACTCATCGGCGCCTAAGCGGCCAACGGTATCCTTGCTCGACTGCAAGTGCTCAAGTCGATTGGCAACCTGCTTTAGCAGTTCGTCACCGAGCTCATGCCCTAAGGTATCATTCAGCGACTTAAATTCATCGATATCGATGATCGCCAAAGCTCCCTGCACAAGCGGACTTTGCTTCTGCGCCATGAGATTTTGTAACTTGTCGATAATAAAACGACGGTTAGGCAACCCAGAAAGCACGTCAAAAAACGCGAGATGTTGCAGCTGGCTTTGGATATTTCGATATTCAGTGATGTCGGTGGATATGCCACACAACGCGTAAATTTGGCCACTGCCGTCGCGCAGTGGTAGCTTCACCGATAAGAAGGTATGTGGCGCCGATGATTTGGTCAGCGTATTGACCTCTTCATCGACGATACGTTCGCCTTTCTCTAACACACGGCGGTCGTTAATGGCTAGGCGCTTGGCAGTCTCCGCATCAAAGAATTGATGATCGGTCTTGCCGATAATGTCACGTTCAGAAAGTCCGGTTAACTCACAAAACTTTTGATTGATATATTGGTATTTGAGATCCAAGTCTTTAATAAAGATGAAGGCATCGACACTATTTAAAATGGTATTCAGACGATTTTCACTTTGCTCTAGGCGATAGGTTTTGTCCTTCACTAAGCGGCGCAAGGTAAAGATGAAGAAAAACGTCAATAGCAATGCACCCAGCAACAGTAAACCAATCCACCAAACGAACTGTGGAATGCTATAACCATCCTCGCCACTGCCACTCCACTTTTTGAGGACCGAATAATACGGCGAGTGCTGTTCCGCTTTCCACCGCGTTAAGTAGCTATCTAAGCGCTGTAATGCTTGTTTGATACTGGCACTAGGTTGCAAATTAGCCGCCACATATAATTCCGTCGGTTGGAACATAATAGGCGCCGCTACTAAGTCGTAATCAGCGGCTTGATAGCGACCGTAAAACTGACTCGTTGCGGCAGCGTCCGCCTCGCCTCGCTGCACCGCCTGCAATGCTAGTTCAAAGTCGCTAACCCGAATAAATTGATAGTGCAATTGAAAAGCATGATTTAGCCGCGTTAAATATTGCTGCTGCACCGACTCTTCTAGCACTGCTATGCGCTTATTTTTTAGGTCTAGCAGGCTGGATAGCTTACTGTTTGCAGACACGTATATCTGTGACCAACTCAATAGTATGGGTTCTACCGGAAAGAAAAATTCGGCGCGGCGCTCAGGTGTCATCGCGACATCCGGCATGAGATCGATGTTGCCATTTTTGAGCAGGGTCAAACAGCTTTGCCACTGGCACCGCACCGGCTTTATTTGCCAGCCTTCGGCTTCAGCCACCTTATTCAGTAAGTCGCCAATTAACCCCGAAGGCCGGCCGTCACTGCCAAGGAAGATTTTCGGTGGGTTATGGTAAACCCCTAACCGCAAGGTTAAAGGCTGAGACACACTTTGGGCATGAGTGCCGGGAAGCACCATCAGCAAAGTTATCAATATCCCTAACGACCAACGACGCAAAGGAAACCCCTTTACCAGTGTGTGTTAAACCAGTATACCGCTGTTGCTATATGCAGCAACTGATTTATTTTTGTTCAGTTCGATAGCTAATAGCGCTGACCCACCAATGCTGAATCCCCTGCGGGGTCTGCACTTCGATATCATCGTCAAGCTGCTTGCCAACGAGGGCTCGAGCCATCGGCGAGTCGATTGAAATGTAGTCTTTACGATGATAAATCTCGTCCGGCCCAACAATGCGAAAACGCTTGCTCTGTTGAGCGGCATTTTCTATTACGACCCAGGCACCAAAATACACTTTTCCCTCTTGCTGCGGGGCGTAGTCAACAATTTTCAATTGCGCTAAACGCTTGCGAAGAAATCGTACGCGCCGGTCGATCTGGCGCAAACGCTTTTTATTGAAGATGTAATCCGCATTTTCCGAACGGTCACCCAAACTCGCAGCCCAACTGACGATCTTTGTTACTTCGGGGCGCTCGTTAAACCACAGTTCATCATGCTCTTGTTGCAGCTTTTGATACCCCTCGCGGGTCACTAACGGTGTTTTCATCAATGCTTTCTCAGTGCAATATTTTCACGGCATTTACTAGCCTAGCGAGTTTCTATGACTGCCGTCTAGCCATCACTCCTGTTATACTTGCCGTTTGATCGTTTGCCCGTCACTGATAGAGAGAAGTTATGAGTGTGATTGTTGCTAAGTTAGCGAATGAACTCGGTGTTCAACGCCAGCAAGTTGAAGCTACTGTCAAGCTGTTGGACGAGGGCTCGACAGTCCCTTTTATTGCGCGCTACCGAAAAGAGGTGACGGGGGGTTTAGATGATTCTCAACTGCGCGAGCTGGATCAGCGATTAGGTTATTTACGTGAGCTCGAAGACCGCCGAGCGGTGATTCTAAAAAGCATTGATGAGCAAGGTAAACTCAGCGACGAACTGCGCCAACAAATCGAACAGGTGAGCACCAAAACCGAACTGGAAGATCTGTACCTACCCTACAAGCCAAAGCGTCGCACCAAAGGGCAAATTGCGATTGAAGCAGGCCTAGAACCGCTCGCAGATACACTTTGGCAGCAGCCAGACCATGACCCGGAAGCGCTCGCAGCGGAATATATTGATGCCGACAAAGGCTTTGCCGATAACAAAGCAGTATTGGATGGTGCGCGAGCGATTTTAATGGAACGCTTTGCCGAGGATGCCGCCTTACTTAAAAAATTGCGGGAAGATCTGTGGCAAAATGCTCACGTCAGCAGTCAAGTCATCAGCGGAAAAGAGAAAGAAGGCGCGAAATTCCGCGATTACTTCAACTTCTCTGAAGCACTGAAAAAAATTCCCTCCCACCGCGCCTTGGCGCTTTTTCGCGGACGTAATGAAGGCGTATTAGCGCTGACCTTGAACGCTGATCCTGAGCAAGCGCAAGACGTTCGCAGTTCTCATTGTGAGCGCTTAATTGCCGCTCACGTCGGCTTTGAGCACCAACAGCGCCCTGCCGATGACTGGCGCCAACAAGTTGTGCAATGGAGCTGGCGAGTTAAGCTTGCACTGCATATGGAAACCGAATTACTGAACCGTATCCGCGAGATGGCTGAGGAAGCCGCCATTGATGTGTTCGCAATGAACCTAAAAGACTTGTTGATGGCCGCGCCCGCCGGTGCCAAAACAACCATGGGGTTAGATCCGGGAGTGCGCACGGGGGTTAAAGTGGCGGTCGTTGATCAAACCGGTAAAGTGCTCGCGACTAACACGGTATTTCCGTTCCAACCACAGAATCAAAGGGATAAAGCTAAGCGTACCTTAGCGGCACTCTGCAAACAGCACGACGTTGAGCTGATCGCAATCGGTAATGGCACCTACTCACGGGAAACCGACCAACTTGCGGGAGAAATGCTGAGCGAAGCAGGTTTAACGGTTATCGAAAAAGTCATCGTCAACGAAGCCGGCGCCTCGGTCTATTCGGCCTCTGAAACAGCAGCGCAAGAATTTCCAGACATGGATGTATCGCTGCGTGGCGCGGTATCTATAGCCCGCCGGTTACAAGACCCACTGGCAGAGCTAGTAAAAATTGAACCCAAATCTATCGGTGTCGGCCAGTATCAGCACGATGTCAGCCAAGCGCAGTTGGCACAGCGGTTGGATGCCACCGTTGAAGATTGCGTAAACGCTGTCGGCGTAGATTTAAATACGGCTTCAGCGGCACTGCTCTCGCGTGTATCAGGTCTGTCAAAAGTGTTGGCGAAGAACATTGTTGCCTATCGCGATGAGAGCGGAGCGTTCGCTGAGCGGAAAGCCCTACTTAACGTCAGCCGAATGGGTCCCAAAGCGTTCGAACAAGCGGCGGGCTTTTTACGCATTCGCGACGGTAAAAATCCGTTAGATGCCTCTGCCGTGCATCCCGAATCCTATCCTGTGGTGCAACGCATGGCGGCAAGCTTGGGCTGTGATGCCGCAGAGCTAATCGGTGCTCACCAACAGTTGCAAAAGATCAATGCGCAAGATTTCGTCGACGCTAATGTTGGCTTACCAACCATTACCGACATCTTGAAGGAGCTGGACAAGCCGGGCCGTGATCCACGTCCCGAATTCCGCACCGCGAACTTCAAAGATGGGGTGAATACCATGGACGACCTAAAAGAAAATATGCAACTTGAAGGCGTCGTTACCAATGTCACTCATTTTGGGGCATTCGTGGATATTGGTGTTCACCAAGATGGTCTAGTACATATTTCTGCTATGTCGCACCAGTTTATTAGCGATCCCCGAGAAGTCGTAAAGGCCGGTGATATCGTCAAAGTGAAAGTGATAGAAGTGGATAAGCCACGCAAGCGTATTGGTTTGTCGATGCGTATGGATGACACAGCAGAAAGTAACGCCAGTCAGGCGAAAACCGCAAATAATGCTAACCAGTCAAAGCCAAGCAAACGTTCATCAGGCGCGCCAAAGGCAGATAAAAAGCCGTCGTCAGGCGCTATGGGCAATGCCTTTGCCGAGGCTTTTGCAAAAGCCAAAAAAGAAAAATAATTGCACACTCAGGCAGAGGCGCGAAAAGACGTCTCTGCCGTATCCTGAGCTGCGGCATAGCGATTCGCTACTTGTTGTTTACGCGAATCTGAGCTGGCCTCTTTACTATCACCACCGCCCTCAGACTCTAACGACTTAGATTGGATAGTTGGTTGCTGAGTATTGGTCTCCTCAGCATCTGGATTTCGCTGTTGCTGCTGTAATTCCGCGCGCGCTTCCGCAGTCTTTAATGTTGCTTCCGCGGCAATTGCCCGATCCGCGCCAGAAGGTTCCGCTGGGGCAAGCGCTGCTCTTCGCACCACTTGCATCTTTTGAATCGTTGCTTGCGGATCATTCGGAATGGGGGCCACGTCGATCATGACCTCGCCGCCAACACGATAGCGTTGTCCGTCGGGACCTTTTTCGTAGGTATAGCTTGGACTTCCAGCGTGTTGGCCGCCGACAGAAGCATGTGCTAGTTCATGGCGTTGCACTTGAGCATCACGCTTTTCTAGCTTTTCGACTTCTTTCAGTTGTTGTTCGCTGAGCGCTTTGCTGTTTCGCTGCTTTTCCGCAGCAACATCATTCTTTCGCTGATCGGAGGTAGCGTCTTGGCTCGATTGCTTACTGGCAGACGCTTCGGTTGGCTGGATAGCGGGGCGTGCGACATTATCGGTCTGCGCCATGTCAGACATTGACATGGCGTAAGAAGGAACCGAAGGAACCGCCGAGATATTCATTTTCGGGAAAGCCCTATGTTAGGCCTTAGTATCGATCAGTGTACCTAGCACATCGTCAGCGGTCTGCAGAACTTTTGCGTTTGCTTGGGCGTTATTCTCGCCCTCGCTAAGCTCAGTTAAGGATTCAGTGACGCCGCGATTAGCACTGACGCTTTGGCTCGTTTCAGTCGCTGCGCTGGTCGCAGCTTCTGTTCCAGAACTGCGAGCTGCCTGCTGTTGGTTAGTATCGTTACGACCCGCCGCCGAAGCAATTTCAGCAGAGGCTTGAGATACCTGATCGTTGGCCTGTTGAAGACCATTGTAAGCACTTTGCAGTGCACCTGAAATTTCCATCAGTCACTCCTCACGATTGATGTACTGTTATGGCTAATTATTAACCACAACAGTACAAGAATCAACCGCTTTTGCCCTACATGGCAGGCTGTTGCCGCCGTAACAACCCCTTGAATTCTCGTTTTTGATCTTCAAAACGTTGTTTCACCTCTAAAAATTGATGGTGCAACTGAGAGCTAGAAACCTGTTCTTTAAGCGCTTTGGCTTTGCTATCTAATAACGCCTTGCGTGCTTGATAGTAGGCTTTAAGCTGTTGCATTAACGCATCGTATTCGTCATGAATACGCTCCATCCAATCAGCGGCGGCGGTATCAGAATGCTTTTCTTTGTAGCGCTTAAGGTGCATCTCTAACTTTGCACGCTCAATCTGATAACCCGAACAACGACGCAAATCCGAGGCTAGGCCAAACCACGATAAACAGCGAATAATCCACTTGGTTGGATCAAACTGCCACCAGCGAATACCATTACGGTAATCGGCAGAGAAAATATGATGATAGTTGTGGTAACCCTCACCAAAGGTAAACAACGCCAAAATGTCATTATCACGCGCAGAGTTCTTGTCGGTGTATGGCTGACGGCCCCACATGTGCGCCAAAGAATTAATAAAGAATGTGGTGTGGTGATTAATCACTAAACGCAAGAATCCAACCACTAACAATGCGGCCCAAATGTCACCATAGATAACGCCGAGCACAATCGGCCAACCAATCGTCATCAGCAGCGTTAGCGGCAGATAGTATTTGTGCTGCCACATAACAATACGGTCTTTTTGTAAATCTTTAACGTTTGAATAATCGTTGTAGCTGCTCGCGTGATGTTCGCGCAACATCCAACCGATATGAGAATACCAAAATCCACGTTTCGCCGAATACGGGTCATCGTCGACGTGGTCCACGTTTTTGTGGTGTTCTCGGTGATCTGACGACCAATGTAAGGCGCTATTTTGCAGCGCTAACGCGCCACCTATTGCATAGAAAAAACGCATTATCGCGTGAGACTTGTAGGCCTTGTGCGCCCACAAACGGTGATAACCAGCGGTAATAGAAAAACCGGCAAAACCGATACTGGCAAGCATCCACCACCACATTGCTGACGGAATATCATAAGCCATGGCATATAACGGCACGCCAATCGCGGCGACGCCAAAGGTGATGGCAAAGACCAACACATTTAGCCAAATGACGGGTGGTTTAGCTGACTGATTCGACATGAAAAAAACCTTTCTTTACTTTTGAGCGAACACATGTTCGCTGAAATTCACAGAGAATGTACGTGTTTTAGGCAGAGATCTCAAGTAAAAGTTGCAGAAAAAGCTGTGATAGAATAGTACCCATTTCCCCCACTGGTGGAGCACGATATGGCTGGAGCGCGAGCCCGACAAAAAGAAAAAACGCGGCGAGCATTAATTAATGCCGCGATGAATCAGCTCAGCGCAGAAACGGGCTTTTCAAGTTTGAGTTTGCGCGAAGTTGCTCGTGAAGCCGGTATTGCACCGACCTCATTTTATCGCCACTTCGATAATATGGATGCCTTAGGTTTAACCCTAGTGGATGAATGCGGCTTGGCCCTCCGCCAATTGCTCCGCCAAGCGCGCCAGCGTATTGCCGATGGCGGTTCAATCGTACGCGTGTCCATCGAGACCTTTATGCAGTTTGTCGCCGACAATACCGCAATCTTCCGACTGCTACTGCAAGAACGTTCAGGCCGATCTCGCGATTTCCGTTTAGCCGTTGCCCGAGAGCTCCAACATTTCCACACCGAACTGGTCGACTACCTCGTCGCCGAACAAGGCTTCACCAGAGAATTAGCAGACTTACAGTCAAGCGCCATCGTACGCATCGTGTTTAGCGCTGGCGCCGACTGCTTTGACGTTAATGCCGAAGAACGCCACCGTATTACCGAAGACACCATTGCCCAAGTCCGCATCGTCGCCCGCGGTGCCGAAGCCACTCGCCGCATCGCAAAAACACCGAGCTAGCAGGCAATTAGGATTGCCTTATGAGCCAATTCTTTACCGCGGCTGTTAGCTTGGGCTCGCGGCATCGTCAGGTTTGGGGGGAAGGCTCGGGGCGTGGGCGCGACCTCTCCTACATTTAATGCACAACGTTGGGGCGCGAAGCTGGGGAAAAGTATCTCCGGCCATGGACGGCCGGAGACTAAGCGCCTCATGGATGAGCTTGAGCGGCTTTTTCCCCAGCTTCGTGAACCGGCGGGGTGCCGTGCAATGACTCTCTGAGCGCCTACACACCAAGCGCCCTCCAGCCCCTCACGATGCCGACCCACCCAAGCTCATCGCCGTGGTAGAGAACAACCAATCCCAAGACAGCACGCACAAAAAAGCCCGCGGTTAGGCGCAATGCTGATCAGTTAAGAAATAATTTAGCGATCCATTGACCGATCAAGTGGAGCTGTCAAACTCCAGTGATAGTAACTGTCACTGGAGTTTTTTTATGTCTCTCAGCCGCGCGCTACGCGATTCA
>NZ_PIQH01000007.1 GCF_003987475.1 Idiomarina tyrosinivorans
GAACAGTTTATGTCTGGCGGCCATAGCGGTGTGGCACCACCTGAATCCATTCCGAACTCAGTAGTGAAACGCACCAGCGCCGATGGTAGTGTGGGGTTTCCCCATGTGAGAGTAGGACACCGCCAGATTTCAAATAAATAATCCCTCGTGCGCAAGCACGGGGGATTTTTTATTTTATGGCCTGTGGCCTACGTAGCCTGCCGCTACCGCGGCAGGGCATCGACATCACCCGCCGCTTCCCCGATCTCTGATCACCGAACACCGAAAAACCCCAAACATCGCAAACCCCAAACATCGCAAACCCCCAAACATCGCGGAATTCCCGTTGCAATAGCAACAGGCTACGGCATAGCAACAGGCTACGGCATAACGGCATCGCGGAATTCCCGTGCGGTAGCCTGCCGTTATCACGGCAGGACATCGACATCACTCGCCGCTTTCCCGATCTCTGATCTCCAAACACCGCAAACCCCGAACATCGCGGAATCCCTGTTGCAATAGCAACAGGCTACGGCATAACGGCATCGCGGAATTCCCGTGCGGTAGCCTGCCGTTATCACGGCAGGACATCGACATCACCCGCCGCTTCCCCGATCTCTGATCCCCGAACATCGACAATCCCGAACACCGCGGAATCCCTGTTGCAATAGCAACAGGCTACGGCCGCATCGCGGAATTCCCGTGCGGTAGCCTGCCGCTACCGCGGCAGGACATCGACATCACTCGCCGCTTTCCCGATCTCTGATCTCCAAACACCGCAAACCCCGAACATCGCGGAATTCCTGTTGCAATAGCAACAGGCTACCCCCCGTTCCGTAGCCTGCCGCTACTGCGGCAGGACATCGACATCACCCACCGCTTCCCCGATCTCTGATCTCCGAACACTGACAACCCTAAACATCGCGGAATTCCTGTTGCAATAGCAACAGGCTACCGCATAGCAACAGGCTACGGCATAGCAACGGGCTACAGCATAGCAAAGGGCTAGGGTACAGTTGCGGGCAACGTGATACATTATGGTGTTGGGATATCGGCATTTAGGGGTGACTTATGCTTTGGCGCAATAGTTCTCAGGTTTATGGTTTGGTGGCGGTACTATTTCACTGGTTATCAGCGCTGGCGATCTATGGCTTGTTTTTCCTAGGTTGGTGGATGCTAACGCTAACCTATTATGACCAGTGGTATCACTTGGGGCCTTGGTGGCACAAATCTATTGGTGTTTTACTATTGCTGGCGACCCTGTTGAGGGTGCTATGGAAGCTAATAAACCCCTCCCCTGTGTTAGAAGGTGGACGTTGGGAACGTATCGGCGCACGATTTGGACATCTATTGCTGTATCTCCTATTATTCGTGGTGTTAATAAGCGGCTACCTTATCCCTACCGCCGAGGGTGAAGGGATTGCGGTGTTCGATAGCATCACCTTTCCGCCGTTTTTTAGCGGCCTCACCTATGACTCGACCCTGATTGGAAAAATTCATTGGTATAGCGCTGTTATTTTAGTGATCCTTTCGCTCGGTCATGCACTATTTGCGATAAAGCATCATTGGTTTGATCAGCGTGACACGCTGCTACGAATTTTTGCAAAACAACGGAGAAAATCATGAAAAAGACCTTATTAGCGACCGCTCTCGTATTGTCCGCGACGCTGCTTGCACCAGCCCAAGCGGCTGATTACAAAGTGGATACCGAGGGCCAACACGCGTTTATCCAATTTAAAATTCAGCACTTGGGGTACAGCTGGCTATTGGGCGAGTTTACCCAATTCAGTGGCAACTTCAGCTACGATGAAGCTAACCCAGAAGCCGCTAAAGTGATGATGACGATCGACACAGGTAGTATTGATTCTAATCACGCCGAACGTGATAAACACTTACGTAGCGATGATTTTCTGTATGTAGAAAAGTATCCACAAGCGAAATTTGTGAGTACAGCCTACATGCCAAATGGCGATGGCACGGGGACCTTGAAAGGTGACTTAACCTTACGTGGTGTCACTAAGTCGATCAGCATTGATGTCAATGAAGTGGGTGCAGGCCCGGATCCTTGGGGCGGCTATCGTCGCGGATTCGAAGGAACGACCACGCTGACCTTGGCGGACTATGGTATTGATTACAATCTTGGTCCCGCCGCGAAGACCGTAGATATGTACTTATCTATTGAAGGCGTGCGTCAGTAGGCACATTCCCTACCCGATAAAAACGGCCCCAGCACTTAGCTGGGGTTTTTTACATTGAAGGCTTGTTGGTAGGCTTTCGCTGCTGCTTGCGACTCATGCAAAGCGAGATGGATGTCGCCTAGCAGTCGATAGCGTTCTGCAGTTGGGTAAACCTGTAACGCTTTGTTCATGGCTTTTTGGGCAAGCTCCGCATCGTTTGCCGCCAGCGCCAAACGAGCAAGTGCAGCCAGCGCAAAATGGTCTTCTGGTGTTGCTTTCAAGTGGCTCTGAACATAGCTGATAAGCTCTGTGTCTGGGTAACGGAAGAGTTGCCGCTCACTGGGTTGTTCAAAGTTGAAAACCGCTTTTTTCAATCCTTTTAATAGCACTTTAGCGGCGATGCCCTGCTCTCCTAGGTGCTGTAACGCGCGGATATACGCCAGTCGAATCACTGCATCGTTACGTTGCGCCTTTTTAAGGCTCTGCCAGCGTATTTTCAGTGTATCTCCACCTTGCTGACCAAGTTCAATGAACCATGCGCAAAATATTCGTTCGCGCATCGCACTGTCGATCAACTCCGCTGCCAGCAGTTGGTCAACATATGGCCGTAACTGTGCAGGCTGCTGTGCAAACAGTTGTAACGCTAGCGAGAGTAGTTCGATATCGTCCGGATGTTTTTCTAGGGTTTGCTGTAATAGCCTTGCAGCTTGTTGTGGTGATTGTTTTGCGGCCTCGCGAATCGCCAATTTTTGTTGCTGCAGCGGGCTCGGTTTGATGATGTCACCGAGCTCTTGGTATAAGCGACGCATTAGCTCAGGGTCGTCCAATTGGTCGGCAACCAAGCATTGCAACAAACGTCTTTCGTCGGTGTGTTCCAGTGCCAGTGCCTTTTTCAGTTTTTCTAACGCAACACGAGGCTGCTTTTCTATTAGTGCTTGAATAGCCTCTAATGCCAGCGACTTGGCTCGTTGCACTTTACGCTTACGCATCCAACGGCGACCAATAGCCGCGCGGTGAACAACTGCCTTAATCAGGCCTGCCACTAATAAGATTATGATGGCGACGATAAGCAGGCTTAACACGAAGCTGACGACGGTCATTTCTACCGAGTAGCCCAGGAATTGCACGAGAATATAGCCGCTGTTATCGATGATATAGGGGCCAACCATTACTCCTACGAGTAACAGTGCAAGTAATATTAGCAAGCGTCTCATGCACTACCTCCGCGACTAAGCAGTTGCTGAATTCGCTGTAGAGACTGTAACTGTTGCGGGTAGTGGCTAACGATATCGTGTTTTGCTAGGCCGTTGACGCGCTCTAGTAGATCGTCCCGCGCTGCCGACTGTTGGAAAGTCTCCGGCGCGAGTTCGGTAATTTGCTGTAATGCTTGCACATAGACTTCTGGCTGTTCCATCGCTACCGCTTGTTGGGCTAACATAAATAGCGATTGGATTTGCTGTTGCCGCAATGCCAATAGCTGTGGTGATGGCAATGGCTTGGCCTTTTCAGTACTCGGTTGAATACGAATGAACTGATCTAAGAAAGCATTCCAATTACTCAAGAAATTCGTCTTCCAGTCGCTCCATGACGCGGAGGTCTGTTGTTGCTGATTACTCTCTTGCGTGGCCTTGGTTGCGTTAACCAGGTTGAGCTGTTGGCTACGCTTAGCTAAGCCGCGTAGCGTCAATTGTAACTCAGTGGTATCTCGCTTTGGCAGAGCTTCCAATATGGCGATATCATCGGCGATGTCTTGTCGCACGGCGATAGCCTCAGGTTGTTCAATGGATGCGATTTGCGCATCCGCTTGGTGTAACCACTGAATGGCCGCCGCGCTGTCGTGGCTAACCCATAGCGCTCTTGCGGCAGCACTGATCCACTGTTTCGCCTCTAACCAGCGCCATTGATTCGGGCGCTGTTCGGTAAGCGTGTCTAGGCGTTTCAACACTCGTTGAATACTGTTGTCTTGTGCTGCCAACGCCTGACTGAGCTGTTGTTGTTGATCAGCCAGTTGTTGCCACTGGCTTTGTTGCTGTTGCAGCTGCTGCAGTTGTTGCTGTAGTTGCGTTACGCTGTGCTGGCTAGCATATTGTTGGCGTTGTTGAAGTTGCTGTTGCACACTGCTGAGTTGTTGGTTAAGCCCTTGCCAGCGCGGCCAAAGGTAGAAATAACCGGCTGCGGCAATGCTAGCGAGTAGCAGTAGCCATAGGACAATGGCGACGGTAACAGGCCGTGCAGCCGACGAGCTTGAGGTTGTTGTTGCCTCTTGCGGTGCTGAGGCTTCAGCTTGGCTGGTGGGTTTTTGTTCGTCAGTCATGGGTTATTGTCCATTTGTTGTAAGGCTTCAAGCATAGCAGTTTCTGTGGCACTACCTGTTATAACGATATTGTCTGATTGCGAGCTAGGAATCAACGCCGCAATCCGCGCGCTAGGAACAACCCAGCGGCACTGCTGTAGCCACGAAATAGCTTGCCGAGGCATTCGAGAAAGGAAGCTACCCAGTTGTTCGGCACTGGAAACCACAATGGTATCGACGGCTTCATGCCATTGCTGGTACAACGCGTCACCATCCACCGCTTTTGCTTGGCGCTGGTAGACCTCCCAATAGTGAACGGCGGCACCGCGCGCAATCAGGCTATCACCCAATAGGTTGCGACCGCCGTTGCCGCGAACAATGAGCCACTGTTGTGCTGGTGTACGTTGCAGTTCAGCTAGCCTGAGCAAGCCCTCGCTATTGTGCTGACTATAAGGACAGGTCACTGCGTGATGGATAACGTTTGCCGCATGCTTTGCCGTGCCGGGACCGACTGCAAAGTAGCGCGTATTCGGCCAAGAGTAGGAAGTCATTTGCTGGTGCGAAAAGTCGACGGCATTTTGGCTGACGAAAATAATCCCATCCCAGTGTTTCGCTAGGACAACAGGGTCTCCGGCTTGTGGTAACTCAGTGATGGTCAAAAAGCTATACAGCAAGTGCGGCAGGCTCAAATCGTTGAGCTTTTGCTGCAGAACCTGCTGTTGATTATCCGGACGAATAATCAGCGCTTTTTTCATTTATTCCTCAGCGTAAACGGCAGCAAGGATTTCTCCCGCGCCTTGTTTAAGGAGTTTCTCTGCAAGCGCTATACCCAAGGCTTCAGGGTCTGCGGTTGAGCCACTGATGTCGTCTTGGAGCAATGTCTTACCATCTGGACTCCCGACCACCCCACGCAGGAACAGTTGCTGGTCGTGGATCTCTGCATAGGCGCCGATAGGCACCTGACAGCCACCTTCCAAACGGCGATTCATGGCTCTTTCGGCCAACACGCGGATGCGAGTTTGCTGACATTCCAACGGTTTTAGAAGGCTTTTCACGCGTTCGTCATCTGCTCGGCACTCGATACCGAGGGCACCCTGGCCATTAGCGGGAATGGACTGCTCTACTGGAATAAAGCTGGTGATGCGGTCACCCAGTTCTAACCGAATTAATCCAGCCGCCGCCAAAATAATGGCATCGTATTGGCCATCATCGAGCTTCGCTAAACGGGTTTGCACATTGCCGCGAAGGTCTTTAATGGTCAGATGCGGGTATTTAGCCATAATCTGACATTTGCGCCGTAAACTACAGGTTCCTACAACAGCGCCTTCAGGCAGTTGATCCAGGTTTTTGTAGTGATTGGATACGAATGCATCGCGTGGATCTTCGCGCTCACAAATGGTGTGCAATTCTAAACCTTCGGGAAATTCTACCGGCAGGTCTTTCATCGAATGCACCGCAATGTCCGCACGCTGTTCTAGCATTGCCACTTCAAGCTCTTTAACAAAAAGCCCTTTGCCACCAATTTTAGCCAACGGGGTGTCTAGGATGACGTCGCCACGGGTAGACATTGGCAGTAGCTTCACCACTAAATCGTTATGGATTTGCTCCAGCCGTGACTGAATAAACTCGGCTTGCCACATTGCTAACTTACTTTTGCGAGTGGCGATCACTAACTTCTGACTCACTGCTGACTCCCTGCGACCACTTCGAACGGGTGCTCTGCTAAAATGTTTTGTTGGTTATCAACCACTAAGACGCGCCAATTGCCGGTCCAGTCGTGGCGAATTTTCTTACTTGAATAGGTTCTCCAACGCCCGCTGCCAATCGTCAAATTTACCTCAGCCATCAGCTTATTTTGATAAAACCACAAATGCTGGATTTTGCTGTCAGGACGACCCACAATTTCAGTAAAGAACGCGACTTGCGCAACGGGCTCAGTCACCACGACGTGTTCCAGCTTATCTACTGGCTCATGGTTTTCCACCGCCGAAGTGAGTTGTGCGCGAGCTACGCTATCGTCGAAAGTGTCTTGGGCAAATGCGTTGCCGGTGAACAGCAGTAACCACGCTGTTATAGCGATAGTCAGACAGTGGCGCATAGGTTCCGCTCCGTTACTGTTGTGGCGCTAGGGTGATTTCGGTTTCGGCTTGTTTGCTGGCAGCATCAGACAACAATGCCCATAGCTCAGAGCCGGTACGATTATCAATCCATTGCCCCGAGCGGTATTCAAAGTGGTGACCGTTGAACTTGGTGGCAACCCATACTTGTTGCAGTGGCGGCTGCTTGTTGATCACCATTTTGGTGTTGTTGGGAAACGTCAGTTCCAGAATATCGCCGCCAGATTCGAAGTCGATATCCACACCGCAATCTTCTATAGCTTCTTCGATATCGAGTAAGACTTGATCGGCGAGTTCGTGGTATTCATTGTCGTTCATGACAACTCCTGTTAATGACATTTACTGATAGCAGTGCGATGATAACAAATATCACCAAAAAGAACGTCTAAAAAGTGTAGCGATGTTTGCCAAGAAAGTAATAATTTCATGTTTGATAGCCGCGGTTTTTGCGATTGCCGGTTGTGGTCAAAAGGGGCCGTTACAACTGCCTAAACAACCGCAACAGAACCAACCCCAACAAACGCCTGACGATGATGGACAGCAGCATTCATGAACCGCGTGTGCCATTACCGAGACGGAGTATTGTGGCTGGACGACTTCCGGGCGCGTGATTTAGCGCAGCAGTTTCAAACACCGCTTTATGTGTACTCGGAACAGACCATAATCGATCGCTGGCTGCGTTTCGCTGATGCTTGGCCAGCACCACATCGCATTTGTTATGCGGTAAAAGCTAATAGCCATATTGCTATTTTGCAACTGATGGCACGCTTGGGCGCGGGTTTTGATATTGTTTCCCAAGGTGAACTAGAGCGAGTTCTGGCGGCAGGCGCAGAGCCCGCGACCGTGGTATTTTCTGGGGTAGCAAAATCTGCCGAAGAAATTCGTCGCGCCCTGTCTGTGGGCATTGGCTGTTTTAACGTTGAATCACAGCAAGAGTTGCAACGCATTGAAGCCATTGCTTCCGATATGGGGAAAGTGGCTAACGTTTCTATCAGGATTAACCCAAACGTTGATGCGGGAACCCATCCGTATATCTCTACCGGCTTGAAAACCAATAAATTTGGTATCGATTATGAGCTTGCCGACGCCGTTTTTGATTACGCTGCGCAAAGCCCAACACTCAATTTACAGGGTATTGATTGCCATATTGGTTCACAAATTACCGAGCCTGCGCCATTTTTAGATGCAGCCAAGCGCATGTTCGCCTGGGTCGATAAACTCGCGAAACGTGGCATCGCCATCTCTCATCTCGACCTAGGGGGTGGCTTTGGGGTGCCTTATCACGACGAAGCAGCCTTCCCGACAGCAGAGTACTTGCAGGGCTTGCTAGGCTTGGCAAAAGATTATCCACAATTAACCCTCATGCTCGAGCCAGGACGATCATTAGTTGCTGAGGCAGGTGTGTTACTGACCCGCGTAGAGTATGTAAAACACTCCACAGAAAAGCGTTTTGCCATTGTCGACGCCGGCATGAACGACCTATTGCGACCCGCGCTTTATCAGGCCTATCACGCGATACTGCCAGAGCGTGAGGAACAGCAGCTGGGGCAAGTGACGGATATTGTTGGACCAGTTTGTGAAACTGGAGACTTTTTGGCTCATGCTCGTCATTTAGCCGTTGCGCCTGGGGATCTGATTGCTGTCGCTAATGCCGGTGCTTACGGCATGAGTATGAGTTCTAATTATAATAGCCGTAGACGTCCCGCGGAGGTATTGCTGCAAGGCCAACAGGCAAAATTGATAACCGCACGTGAACAGTATTCGCAACTGTGGCAGCGCGAGCAACTTGTGTATACCATGCAGAGTGACGAGGGAGAGGCTTAACCGATGTTATTACAGTTCTCAAAAATGCATGGGTTGGGAAACGATTTCATGGTGGTGGATAACGTTTCGCAAAATTTATATGTAAACCCAGAGCAAATTAGGCAGTGGGCGGACCGCCACCGAGGCATTGGTTTTGACCAGTTGCTGTTAGTGGAACCCCCTTACGACCCAGATTTGGATTTTCATTACCGCATTTTTAACGCAGATGGCAGTGAAGTGTCGCAGTGTGGTAACGGTGCTCGCTGTTTCGCTCGCTTTGTGAAACTCAAAGGGCTGAGCAATCGGCACCATTTAAAGGTCAGCACTAAAGCCGGGCAATTGACGTTACACCATGAGAAAGATGGCGATGTGACGGTGGATATGGGAGAGCCAATTTTTGAACCGGCAGCGATTCCATTTAAGGCAAACAAAACGGAACAGACCTATATTTTACGCGACGCAGACGAAACCATCCTTTGTAGCGTGGTGGGTTTAGGTAATCCCCATTGCGTGATTAAAGTGGACGACGTGAAGCAGGCGCCGGTCGCCGAGTTGGGTGGACGCCTAACCAAGCATGAACGCTTTCCAGAGCAGGTGAATGTTGGATTCATGCAGGTGGTGAATCGGAATTTGATTCGCTTGCGCGTTTTTGAACGCGGTGTCGGAGAAACCGAAGCGTGCGGCAGTGGCGCCTGTGCCGCAGTGGTTGCGGGAATTTTACAGGGTGAGTTAGACCCACAAGTGACGGTTGAACTGCCCGGTGGGAAATTACAAATTCGCTGGCGCGAGGGTTCGGTAGTGAAAATGACTGGGCCTGCAGAACATGTTTTTGACGGACAATTACGCTTATGAAAAACGACTCTTCCAGCTTGCCTGGTAACGCACAGATTGACGATAGCTTTATTCGCGAATATTTGCAGGAGAACCCTGACTTTTTTATTCGCAATGACGACCTATTGGATCAGCTTACCTTGCAGCACCAACAGAAAGGCGCAGTTTCGCTGATTGAGCGACAGCAACAAAAATTGCGCGAACGGGTGCGTACATTAGAAGAAGAAATTACCTCGCTAATGGCAGAAGGAGCCCGTAATGATGCGCTGTTCAAAAGCTACAGTGACCTTTATGTCCGTTTATTAAAGAGTGCAAGTTTAGAGCAAGCGCTTGCAGAGCTGCGGAAAACCTTCGCTGAAGAGTTAGGAATGCCTGCGTTGACCTTGAAGTTTTTCGATAGTCCGCTGGAAAACAACGTCCAAGTTGCCATTATTAGCGATGCGCAACGCGAGTTAATCGCCGACCGGTTGCATGAACAATCGGTCTATCTGGGGCGTTTAACCGCGCGTGAACAGCACTTGTTATTCCCCGAGGAAAACATTGGCTCAGTCGCGTTACTGTTGTTGGGTGATGAGGGTGAAATGGGCTTGTTAGCCATAGGTAGCCACGACAGTCATCATTTCGATCCATCCATGGATGCGCTATTGATTACGCAATTGCAGGCTTTGTTAGGCGCATTGTTGCCGAGTTTACTGGACCATGACCACGCTTAATGATGCGGTTTTGCAATTTGTTCGTCACCTAAAAGGTGAGCGAGGCTTAGCTGAGCTCACCATCAAAAACTATCAGCGCGTACTCACGCGTGATCAAGCAGCATTAGCCGAACAAGGCATCGAGCAATTGGACGAGCTCACGCCATTTGCGATGGAGCGCTTGCTGATTGGTTGGCGAAAGCATGGCTTAGGCGCGCGCAGTATTGCTTTGCAACTCTCCAGTTGGCGGACATTTATTGCCTTCATGCAAGCTCGGCTAGGATTGTTGAACGATCCACTACAGGGGTTAAGTGCTCCCAAAGCCCCAACCCGATTACCGAAGAATTTGGATGTTGATAGCATTAGTCAGTTACTCAATATGCCTGACGACGATATTAGTATCCGCGACAAAGCGATGATGGAGTTGTTCTATTCCTCCGGACTGCGTTTGGCTGAGTTAGTGTCGTTAGATATTGATGATTTGGATATGCGCCATCAACAGCTAAGAGTGACCGGGAAAGGCCAAAAAACGCGAATTTTGCCATTCGGAAGACATGCAGCGAACGCTATAAAAGGGTGGATAAAGGTGCGCGCTAATTGGTTGAATGGCAAAGCCACTGTCGCGTTATTTATTAGTCAACGATGCCAGCGTATCAGCCCGCGAACTGTTCAAGCTCGGTTAAATTACTGGGGCAAAAGGCAAGGCGTGCAGGGGCAATTGCATCCACACCAGTTGCGCCACTCGTTTGCGACACATATGTTGGAATCCAGCGCCGACCTTCGCGCCGTACAAGAGTTGTTAGGCCATGCTAACCTAACCACCACGCAGGTATACACGCACGTGGATTTTCAACACTTAGCTGACGTTTACGACAACGCGCACCCACGGGCAAAACGTAAATCAAAAAAGTGAGCCGTAACCGATGAAATTTTTTCGTCGCCCAAAACCCGTTAAAGCGATTAGCTTTGACCTCGACGATACGCTCTACGACAACGTTCCAGTGATGCTGAATGCGGAACAACAAGTACAAGCGTTTATTCAGCAGCGTTACCCCAGCTTGCGCGATTGGCGGATAGAAGACTGGCGAGCGTTGCGGCTTGAGGTAATGCAACGCTATCCAGAGCTGGCAACCAATATGACTGAGTTGCGTTTGAAAACGCTTGCCATTGGCCTGGAGAAAAGCGGCGAGCAGCAAATAGAGACACATGCCCAACGCATCATGGAAGAATTTTTGCGCCACCGAAACGCGGTGACTATCAGTGCCGAGACGCACCAGTTATTAACGCGGCTAAAGCAACGTTATCCACTGTTTGCCCTAAGCAATGGCAATGTTAATGTGGATGAAATTGGCTTGGCCGACTATTTTAGTGCAGTTATTCAACCCTCAGTCAGCATCCGCGGTAAGCCTCATGAGGACATGTTCAAGCTGGCACAAAGCTATTTACCGGATATTCCAGCATCAGCGTGGTTGCATGTTGGCGATCATCCAGTTTCTGATGTGGTCGGTGCGCAACGCGCAGGTTGGCAAACCGCTTGGTTTAACGATGGTCTCGGCAGGCCAGAGCACTTACGGGTGTTACCGACGATTGAGTTATCTCGAGTGACGGATCTACTCGATATTCTCTAAACCGATAACTGGTTGCATATACAGTATCCGATCATTACACTTTGCGGTAGTTCAGCCATTTGCCAAAAGGACCCTCCCGATGAGCCAACATCCCCTATTAGATGGACTCAACGATAAACAACAACAAGCGGTCAGTAATGATGACAGCCACTTGTTGGTGCTTGCCGGAGCGGGGAGTGGGAAAACGCGAGTGCTTGTGCACCGGATAGCGTGGCTTATTCAGCAACGGCAGTTTTCGCCCTACAGTATTTTAGCCGTTACCTTTACCAATAAAGCAGCGGCGGAGATGCGCGGCCGCGTTGAACGCTTACTTGGCAGTAACGTTCGTTCAATGTGGATTGGTACCTTCCATGGTTTGGCGCATCGATTGCTGCGAGCGCATTACATGGACGTAGGGCTACCGCAAAACTTCCAAATCATTGATAGTGACGACCAGCAACGCCTGATAAAACGCTTAATTAAGTCGTTGAACTTAGATGACAAGCGTTGGCCCGCAAAACAATCACAGTGGTATATCAACGGCAAAAAAGACGAGGGCTTGCGGCCGCAACATATCGATACGTACGACCCTACAGAGCAGACGCTGAAGCAGATTTATCAGCTTTATCAGGAGAGCTGTGACCGCGCTGGATTGGTTGATTTTGCTGAGTTACTGCTGCGCGCCCACGAGTTATTGCGGGATAATCGCACGGTAAGGGAACATTACCAGCGGCGCTTCCGCCACTTGTTAGTTGACGAGTTTCAAGATACCAACTCGATTCAGTATGCGTGGGTACGATTGCTGGCTGGAGAGCAGAATTCGGTGACAATTGTTGGCGATGATGATCAGTCGATTTATGGTTGGCGCGGCGCGCGGGTGGAGAATATCCAGCAATTTTTAGACGATTTCGCTGGCGCTAAAACCATTCGGCTAGAACAAAACTACCGCTCGACCGCAGCGATATTGAATGCCGCTAATGCCGTTATTGCTAATAACTCCGACCGCTTAGGTAAAGAGCTGTGGACCGACGGCGACGATGGCGAGCCTATTGCGTTATACGCAGCGTTCAACGAAATGGAAGAGGCACGTTATATCGTCAGCCAAATTATGGCTTGGCAAGAGCAAGGTAATGCCTACCAAGATGCCGCAATTCTGTACCGCAGCAACGCCCAATCGCGCGTGTTAGAAGAGGCGCTATTACACCAACGTATTCCTTACCGGATATACGGCGGCTTGCGTTTCTTCGAGCGCCAAGAAATTAAGGACGCGCTGGCCTATTTACGCTTGCTGGCTAACCGCGATGATGACGCGGCTATCGAACGGGTTATCAATACGCCCAGTCGCGGTATTGGTAATCGCACCATGGATATGATCCGGCAAACGGCGAGAGATCGACAGCTATCTTTGTGGGATGCGGCTAACCTCATGGTGTCGGAAGCGATGCTGTCGGGTCGCGCGAAGAACGCGGTGGCGAGCTTTATTGAGCTAGCAACAAGGCTTGATGACCATACTATCGATTTCTCGTTGGGTCGAATAGCCGATGAAATGATCAAGCAAAGCGGGCTGCTTGCGATGTATGAGGCGGAAAAAGGCGAGAAAGCAGAAACGCGGGTAGAAAACTTAAAAGAATTAGTCAGCGCCTGCGAAAACTTCAACTTAGACGATACTGAGCAAGAGCAAATGACACCGTTAGCGGCGTTCCTTGCGCATGCCGCACTAGAGGCCGGTGAAGAGCAGGCTGACGAATACCAAGATGCGGTGCAATTGATGACCTTACATAGCGCAAAAGGGTTGGAGTTTCCGTTAGTGTTCATGGCGGGGGTTGAGGAAGGGTTATTCCCCTCACAACAATCGATGGATGAGCCAGGTCGGTTAGCGGAAGAACGTAGGCTTTGCTATGTTGGAATGACTCGAGCGATGCAAAAGTTGGTGCTTACTTACGCAGAACAACGCAGAATCTACGGGCAAGAGCACTTTCATACCGTAAGCCGATTCGTGCGCGAGATGCCAGCAGACAGCGTTTATGAAGTTCGAGCTCAGGCCACGCCTACCAAAACAGAGTCATACGGTCGCTTCCATCACTCGGTTAGCCATGAAACCTTTGAGCAAACCGGATTTAGTTTGGGACAACGCGTACGTCACCAAAAATTCGGCGAAGGCACTGTACTGAACTACGAGGGGTCAGGTCCGCAAAGCCGTATTCAAATTAATTTTGATAACGTCGGTAGCAAATGGCTAGTGGTCGCCTATGCGCGTTTAGAACCCGCGGGTTTTTGATCTACTCGTATTGCGAGGCCGTATCTAGCACTACCATTCAATACTCAAGGAGTATGATATGAAACGCAGTGCAAATGCAGTTTGGAAAGGTGATTTAAAATCGGGAACTGGCGTGCTGAGCACCGATAGTGGTGTGTTGGATAATACCCAATACAGCTTTAAAACGCGCTTTGAAGATGGCAAAGGTACCAATCCCGAAGAGCTCATCGGCGTCGCACATGCCGGCTGTTTTGCCATGGCATTCTCGATGATTTTAGGCGAAGCGGGTTATACACCCAACAAGTTAGATGCTAAAGCGCAAGTGACTTTGGCAGAAAAAGATGGTGGCTTTGCGATTACCGACATCCACTTAACACTGAAGGCTGATATCGATGACATCGATGACAGTGAGTTCCAAAAGTTGGCTAACGATGCGAAACAAGGGTGCCCTGTTAGCAAGGTGTTGAATGCCAATATCCACTTGGATGCAACGCTAAACTAACCTCGTAGCAAAGCTCGTGAGGGGGGTGAGCAGTACGGCTGTTCACCCCTTTTTATTCTGGTATGCGACAACCTTGTTGCGGCCGTTAGATTTTGCTTGGTACAACGCCTTGTCGGCTCTTAGTAAGCCCTCGTCATCACGTTGATCAGACGGCAAGAACTGGCTAACCCCAATACTGATGGTGATAGACAGAGGGCGCTCAACCCCATTAACCACAATGTCCATATCGGCGATCGCCTGGCGAACCAATTCTGCCACTTGCTCAGCTTCGTCCGCTAAGGTGTGCGGCATTAGCACGGCAAATTCTTCACCACCCAAGCGCCCCAACATATCGGTTTTGCGAAACCGTTCTGCCATTAATTGTGCTAACTGTACCAAGACGTCATCACCCACTGCATGGCCGAAAGTATCGTTAATGCGCTTAAAGAAGTCGATATCTAGCATTAGCACTGAAGCGACAGCTTCGGGATGGCGTTCATAACGTGCGTATTCATGCGCCAGTGATTGCATAAATGAACGCCGGTTGGCTAACCGAGTGAGTTCATCGGTACTGGCTTGCAGGCGCAATTTTTCTTCCAGCTTTTTATAGTCCGTAATATCTTGCACGGTGCCAATAAAGCGGCTAACAGCCCCATTATCATCGTATTCAATCGAGGCAATTTCATGAACCCATCGTATCTCACCGTTTGGGCGCACGATACGGTGCTTTATTTCATAGCCGTTTTGGTACTCAGCTTGCGCTTCCGCACGTTTCACCATATCGACATCGTCTGGGTGCACATGCTGAAGGAAGGTCTCCATGGTCAATTCATAATCCCGCGGTAACCCGAAAATATCGTAATTAATGTCTGACCACCACGCGCTTTGATGTTTGATATCAGCTTCCCAACAACCGATTTGGGCAATCGCTTGCGCCTGCTCTAATCGGCCTTGATACACGCCTAGCTCTTGTTCTAGCTTTTTGCGGTGCGTAACATCCATGATAATACCGTGCCAGATGGTGCCGCCATCAGCCATCCGCTCCGGGGTTGAATGTCCTTCACGCCATTCCACTTTACCATCAATGATGACGCGGTATTCGTCATGCCAAACGGTGAGTTGTTCTGCCGACTCTATCACCCCATCCAGCACGCGTTCGAGATCATCTGGGTGGATAATCTTTTTCAATATCTCCGCGTCTTCACGGACTTCCTCTTGGCTAACGCCGTATATTTGCTCCATTCCTTCGCTTGAGTATGGAAAGCCAAGCACTCCCTCAGGCGATAATGTGAATTGATAAATAACGCCGGGAATGGTTGCCGAAATCTTCTCTATGCGGCGTGAAACTTCATCACGCTCTACGCGAGCACTGTGAGCTTCGGTGACGTCGATATGAGTACCGGTCATCCACTCCGGTTTATTGTCGGCGCTACGGCTGATCAATTTGCCCCGGTCTTCGATCCAAACCCACTGACCTTGTTTGTGCCGCATGCGAATAACACATTCGTAAAAGTCAGTGGTGCCAGCAAAATATTCCGCTAAACGTTTTTCTGAAATCGTTAGATCGTCGGGGTGGGTCAAGGCTAACCAGGTATCAATCGAGGTTGGCTCGAGTTCTGCCAAGCTGTAGCCGAGCATATTTGCCCAACGCTCGTTAAATCGGGTTTCACCGGTTTGCACGTTCCATTCCCAGGTGCCTGCACGGGTCCCGTCGATAATAGACTGTAAGCGTTGAATTTCGCTCTTGTAGTGGGCTGAAGGATCAGGCGTCGCGCTCATAAACTATCGCATTATTGTGCTGCCGAAATTCGGCATACATAATTTTTGTTATAGCATTGATAAGCGCGACTGTCGTGGTTTTTTCGGCGTCATTACAACGCCGGCTCTTGGGTGCAGCGATTTTGCTGCTCTTTGCGTTGCCGGCGTTGAAACAAAATGGAGTCCGCTGAATACAGCGCTAACGCTGTCCAAATAATGATGAAGGTAATTAATTTAGCTTCCGAGAGCGGCTCGCCGTAGGCGAATATTGCTAATAAAAACATTAAGCTCGGCGCAATATACTGGAAGAACCCCAAGGTTGAATAGCGGATGCGTTGTGCGGCGGCGGTGAAGCACAATAAAGGCACGGTAGTCACCACGCCAGCCAGCACCAACAGCAGGTTTAAGCTCATCGGGTTAGCGCTCAGGTCAGAGGTGGCAGAATCGGCGATGCCAAATAAATACACCAACATGATCGGCAGTAAGATGGCTGTCTCCAGCCACAGTCCGGTAATTGAGTCGACTGGTAAACGTTTACGAATAGCGCCATAGATAGCGAAACTGAATGCTAAAGCCAGCGCTACCCACGGAATCGACCCAAATGAGATCACTTGCACCAACACGCCGGTCACTGCCATGGCAATTGCCACCAGTTGTAAGCGGCGCATGCGCTCGGAAAAGAACAGCATACCGATGGCGACGTTGAGCAACGGATTAATGTAGTAGCCTAAACTTGCGTCGAGCATGTGGTCATTATTTACGGCCCAGATAAATAGGAACCAGTTTCCGCCTAACAAAAACGTCGCAGCGGTAAGCCGTAACACGTGAGAACGGTTGCGCAGCACCGGTAAAATACGGTCAGTCCTACGCAGTAGCACGATCAACACAAACACCAACAAGAACGCCCAAATAATTCGATGCGCTAAAATTTCTAGTGGAGCAACCTGCTTAACGCACTTAAAATAAATGGGAGCAAATCCCCAAAAACCGTAGGCGCCGAGGGCAAAAAGTACCCCCTGCTTTTTTGTTGCTGCTTCAGTTGTCATTTACCACTCTCCGACTAACCTACCAAGTATGTTCCTGTACCGAAGGCAATATGCTCGCCGTTATCGCTATGCAACTCCATTCGAGCAACAGCGACTTTATTGCCGGAGCGAATGATAGTCGCACTGGCGGTAAAAGTCTTGCCCCGTCCTGGACGCAAATAGTCGACTCGTAAATCGATCGTTCCACAACGGCTTAGGCGCTCAAGCAACTGCGTTTCACTCTCCGGTTCAAAGCGTTCTAACATGCTGGCAATGGCAACCAAACCACCCACCGTATCCAGCGCTGTAGCGGTCACCCCACCATGCAAAATGCGCTGCGGCACGTTGCCCATTAATTCATCGCGCCAATGGAAGGCTAGCTCACAGTGTTCGGGATGAAATTTGCGGATTTCAAAGCCAAGCATTTTTTGGAACGGGATCTGCTCCGCCATAAAGTCGGAAACGTCTGCGAGAATTTGTTGTTTGTTCATTTCGGCATGGTGATTGTGGGCTTCGACGCTTACAATAGGGCTATCTATTCAGCTTCGTCAATTCTGGTGTAACTATTCATGGTAGAGCAACAGCTAAACAATGCGCTTGAAGAACAATTAGCTAGCGTGTTTGGCTATCGCGAATTCCGCCAAGGGCAGCGGCAAGTCATGCTAGCCTCACTGCAAAACCAAGACAGTTTGGTGTTAATGCCAACCGGTGGTGGAAAGTCGATGTGCTATCAACTACCAGCATTGATCCGCGAGGGTCTGACGGTGGTTGTGTCACCGCTGGTTTCACTAATGCAGGACCAAGTAGCCGCGTTAAAAACCATGGGGGTAGCGGCAGAATTTCTGAACTCGACGATGACACCGGAACAGACCCAAGAGGTGTACCGACAATTAAACCAACAACAGCTTCGGCTGTTGTATGTGTCTCCAGAGCGCTTGCTCCAGCCGGCAATGCTTGAACGCTTGCATGGCTTGACGCTAGCGGCATTTGCCATTGACGAAGCGCATTGTATTTCGCAATGGGGTCATGACTTCCGGCCGGAATATGGTCAGTTGGGGGTTATTCGACAACAGTTTCCACAGGTGCCAATTATGGCGCTGACCGCAACGGCTGATGCGTCTACCCAAACCGATATCGTCCAGCGGCTGCAATTGCACCAACCACTGATTCACCGAAGCTCATTTGATCGTCCCAATATCCGCTATGTGGTTGAAGAAAAATATAAACCCATTAAGCAATTGGTGGATTATGTGGTTAGGCAACGCGGGGTGTCTGGCATTATCTATTGTGGTAGTCGGCGGAAGACCGAAGATCTCGCCGAGCGCTTGCAACTAAAAGGTGTTCGCGCGGCGCCATACCATGCGGGACTTGAGCATGAATTGCGTGCTAGTACTTTGTCACGATTTGTACGCGATGATTTGGATGTTGTGGTTGCTACTGTGGCATTCGGCATGGGAATCAATAAGCCCAATATTCGCTATGTTGCGCATTTTGATATTCCCCGCAGTATAGAAGCCTATTATCAGGAGACCGGACGTGCTGGGCGGGATGGTCTTCCGGCGGAAGCCGTGCTGTTTTACGACCCTAAGGATGCGCAGTGGGTGCGTCGAATGATAGAAGACCAACCCAACGAAGCGCGACGCAATGTAGAGAAGCATAAGTTTGTCGCCATGCAAGCTATGGCCGAGTCTCAGACTTGTCGACGCCTAGTACTATTAAATTATTTTAATGAATACCGGTCTGAGGATTGCGGTAACTGCGATATTTGTTTGAACCCACCACAACGTTATGACGGTACGACGGATGCACAAATGGCGTTGAGCTGTGTGTACCGAGTAAACCAGCAGTTTGGATTGCACCATGTTGTTGATGTGTTGCGTGGCTCAAAGTCGCAGCGAGTGATTGAGTTGGGGCACGACAAGCTCTCTACGTTTGGTATCGGTAAAGCGGAGTCACATGAATATTGGCTGGCGGTTATTCGGCAGTTAATTCATCGCGGCCTATTAATTCAGGATATCCGCCGTTACTCAGCGTTGCAGCTCACAGAGGAAGCCCGCCCTGTGCTGCGTGGAGAAGTTGCTCTAGCGCTGGCGAAACCGCGGTTAACCGCACTCACCAGTGCGGGCAAAGTGACCGATAGAGGGGATTATAATCGCGTGTTATTCCGTCGCTTACGGGTTCTGCGCAAAGATTTGGCGGACAGCGAGCAAGTGCCCCCGTTCGTAGTCTTCAGTGATGCGACATTGGTAGAGATGTGCACCGAATTTCCAACCAATCAGCGTGAAATGTTGGCGATTTCTGGGGTTGGTGAGAAAAAATTTGAACGTTATGGAAAAGCGTTCCTGCGCGAAATTGTTGCTTTTCTCGACCATTCGAGTGATAAGAGTTTGTTGCAATGAACCAAGCTAAGCAGACCATAGAATTACCGTTTCCTGATTTGCATGAGGCCGAACTCGACGTTTGGGCTGCACAAGTGGCCAGTGCTGCCGGTGGTCGCGTGCGTGAATGTGAAGTTGCCGCCGACCAATGGTGCTGGCGCTTAACTATTGACCAACAACATGCCTTACTGCTTTACTCTACTATGTGTCAGGCGGCGTGGCTGGAACTGCTAGAACGGCCGCAGGTTGACGTAACAGAAAGACTGAAGCGAGCCGGATATGTTTAGATGGATGTTAGCGATAGCGCTGGGACTATGGATGGCGACGGTGCAGGCGCAAGCCGAGCCGAAAATCATCACGCTGTCGTCTAATTCTACTAAGCTAGAACTGAATTCGCAGCTGCAGTTTCGGCTAACCTCACCGCAAGCGACAATCCAAACGGTATTGCAGAACAACGATACCGCTTGGTTAACTGCCAGCGCTTTCCAAGATCAACATTATGCCGGCGAAACACCCATGGTGTGGGCGCGGGTGCAAATTTTTCAGCGTATTGAGCACAACCGAACCTATTTACTCGAAATCGACCAACCTTATATTAGTCGCGCCTCGGTTTACATTATCGGCAACAACGGCGAACTCCGTTATGTTGAGCATACGGGAGCTGATGTACCGCTATTGCAGCGGCCATTTCCGAACTATAAGCTAATCATTCCATTACGCCTGCAACCGAACCAAGTTGATACCGTCTTTGTGGCGTTTCAGCAGTGGCCGCAGCATTTACCGAAACTGACCCTGTGGCAACCCTCAAGTTTTCAATTGCATGACCAACGCCAACAAATTTTGTTGGGGATTAATGCCGGAACCCTCTTTATCTTAAGTGTGATTGCTTTAGTCGCTGCCATTCTCCTGCGTAATCGTATCCTTTCAGCGTTCACGTGCGTTGCGGCGGCCACCATGGTGACACTGACTTTTCACAGTGGTATCGGCATTACCTACTTAGCCGCTGAACACCCAGGGTTTGTTGCAGAACGGCTGCCTTTGGTTATGCAATTACTGTTAGTGACAATGTATTGGTATGTGGCTGAAATACTGAAAGCGCGAATTGGGCGGCGCTGGTTAACGCGAATAGCGCAGTGGGGCACGGTCATTTCCGTATTGTTGCTGTTGGCTTCTGTTTGGCTCACTCCGCATTTTAGTCGCGTATTGGCAATTACCGAGGCAACGTTTTTGCTGGCCTTCAGTGTCGCCGCTGCGACATCCACGCGCCGGCGTGGTCAATACCGCCTGCAATGGTTATTGTGGGTAGTGTTTAGTGGCTTAATTGCTAGCATGACCATGCCCCATTTTGGTAGCTGGTGGGCGGGCATTTCCGGTTACTTGCTGTATTCCGTTTTAACCCTACTGCTTGCCTTGCTATTGGCTGCATTACAAGGCCATCGACTTCGTCGCTTGGCACAGCGGATCGCGGTATTGAAAGGACAAATGCGGCTTTATCAACGCCGTTACCACGATACCTTAGCGCGCTCTTCCGAGGGCTGGTTTAGCCTGACTAAACAAGGGCAGTGGAAAAGTGCCAATAAGCGCTGGTTAGAAATGTTGGGATTGGAGCGTTTGGCCGGGCTTAAGTGTCACTACCCAGCGCCATTTGAGGTGATGGGTAAGGCTGCGAAGCAAGCCTTTCAGCAGAGAATCGCTTGGAACGACTTGATCACCATTGAGCGTTTTGATGGTCGCAAACGCTGGTTTGATGTGCATTTACATGAAGACGGTAAGGGTCATGCGGTGGATGTCAGTGCGCGCGTAGAAGCCGAGACTCACCTTAGCTATTTATCCCATCATGATGCGCTGACCGGGCTACTAAACCGACGCGAATTCGCGAAACTGGTTTCCCAAGCGTTGGAACACAAACGGCGTTTAAGTTTGGTGCTGTTACAGATTTTTGATACCGATATTATCTATCAGCAACGCGGTGCGGAAACTCGTGATCAGGCGCTGCTGCAACTGGTGTTAATGATTCGTCAGATTATTCCCAGCGGGGCAAAAATTGCGCGCCTGAGCGATGATGAATTTGCGGTATTACTGAATGACGATATTCAGGGCGCGCATGCACTCGGTTACCGCCTGATTCAGACGGTGCGCGAGTATCGATACGCGACCGCGGGGCGCACCTACAGTTTGCGTGCCAATGCCGGCTTAACCGAGGCCACAGCGAATACCTTGCACTGGGACACGCTACTACGAGAAGCCAAAGAAGCACTGCGGGTTGCGCGCCAACAAGGTGATTTCAGTCTCTCCAGTGAATCGCAGCATGCAGTCGCAGAGCAGAGCAAAGAAATAGAGCATGATTGGCAACAGTTGCTACAGAATGCCGCAGCCGACGAAAGCTGGCAGCTCTATGAGCAACCTATTATCAGCCTAGGTGAAGAGGACTTGTGGTCATTCGAGGTGTTACTGCGGTTACGCAGTCGCCGTGGCGAGTTGTTGGCACCGCATCAATTCCTGCCCGCTGCAGCGCGTTCAGGGGTAATGGCTAGAGTGGACCGTTGGATCCTGCGGCAGGTATGGGAATACGCCAGTGAGCAGCGGATGCAACAGCGGCGGCTACACCATATTCATGTGAATATTTCCGAACAGAGCGTTGATGATCCTGAATTCATCCGCTTTATCGAAACCGGTTTGATGAGTTGCCATCTCAAACCTCAGCAACTGGTCATTGAGATTAATGAAACCATCGCGGCGTCGAAATTTGACGACTGTTACCGCCTATTTAGCGCATTACAGGCATTCGGTGTTAACACTGCGATCGATCAGTTCGGTACCGGCTTTCAATCGTTTAGGCTACTTAAGCAGTTACCGTTAACAATGGTTAAGGTTAACCGCTTTTGGGTGCAGGATATGTTAATTGATCCATTGGATGCGGAGTTAGTACTTACCTCAATTCGGGTCGCCCAAGCCGCAAACGTAAAAGCCTGTGCAGTTGGTGTGGAGGTGGATGAAGTGCGTGCGCGTTTACGGCAAACCTCGGTGAACTATTTGCAGGGCTTTGCTTGCGGTGAACCGCGCCCTTGGCAACCAGTAAACGAGGACTTTTTGCGTGATTGATAGCCTGGTTCCGGCCCTTTCTATTATTGCCTTAGCGATTACGGGCGTGGTGCTGTTTCAGCGACTGGGGTTGGGTGCGATCTTAGGGTATTTAGTCGCCGGGATTGCTGCAGGTCCATTCGTTCTTGGGCTTTACGATAACCCAGTGAGCTTGCTTCACGCTGCTGAAATCGGGGTGGTATTGCTACTGTTTGTGATTGGCTTGGAACTCGAGCCGGACAAGTTGTGGCGAATGAAGCGCATGATTCTTTCCTTAGGTGGCGGCCAGTTGATGCTGACTGCGCTGGTCTTGGCGGTTGCCTTGTATGGTTTGCTGGCGCCGGCGGGGCAAGCAGTGTTTGTGATTTTGGCGTTAGCCTTGGCACTGTCTTCCACAGCATTTGCTATGCAACTTTTAGAAGAGCGCTCTATTACCCAAAGCCGGGAAGGACGGAAAGCGTTTGCGATCCTATTAATGCAAGATTTGGCGGTGATTCCGGTGTTACTGATTGTGCAGGGTTACGCAGGCAAATCGCCCGAGCACAGCGTGCCTTGGTGGTGTGGGTTGTTAGCCGTTGCCGGGGTGCTGGTGTTGGGGCGCTATGTGGTGAACCCTCTGTTGCGGCTCGTCTCTCGATACGGTAGTAAAGAGGTGATGTCGGCGCTGGCATTGTTGATTGTATTGGGCACCGCGGTAGGCATGGAAAGTGCTGGATTATCCATGGGGCTGGGCGCTTTTACTGCTGGAATTCTGCTGGCGAACTCGAGCTTTAGGCACCAACTGGAAACCGATATCGAGCCATTTAAGGGGCTATTGTTAGGATTGTTCTTCGTCGCCATTGGGATGACATTGGACTTGTCGCTACTGTGGCAACAGCCATTGTTACTTATTGCCGCTGCGTTGGCATTGATGTTGATAAAGACGCTGGTGATTACCTTGCTGATGCGCCTAACAGGTAGCACTATGGGCGCGTCTATTCGGATGGCAGTAATGTTGGCGCAAGGCGGTGAGTTTGCATTTGTGGTGATGTCGCAATCGCTTAACTTGGGCATTTTGCCTGATACTCTGGCGGCACAAGTGACCTTAGTTGTTGGTCTGTCGATGGCGTTTACTTCGCCATTGCTGAATTTGGTTGAGTGGCTACTAAAACGCCTCCCCGCTCGTCCCGAGCCTGAGTATGATGAACGTGCGGAGGAAGAAGCGCCACGAGTTATTATTGCTGGCTTTGGACGTTTCGGACAGATTGCTGGTCGATTGCTTGCCGCCAACCATATTCGTTTTACCGCGCTCGACAAAAACGCCGCGCATATCGAATTCGTTCGGCGCTTTGGTAATAAAGTATTTTTTGGTGACGCTGCACGGTTAGATTTGCTGCAAGCAGCGGGTATTGATCATGCGGAAGTGTGCTTAATCGCCATTGATGATGAAGCGGCAACTGAACAGATTATTGAAGTATTACAAACCCATTACCCGAAAATTCACATTATCGCTCGCGTGCGGAACCGTTTTAGCTATTTGAATTTCTACGATAACAGTGGCTTAGAAATGATTCGTGAATTGTTTGGTTCGAGTTTAGAAGCTGCTGAACGGATAATGTTGAAAATCGGCTTCAGCGACACGGAGGCGAAGCGGAAAATCACGCTATTTAGGCAACACGATGAGGCGATGATGAAGGAAATGGCGAAACACGGTGACGACGTAGATAAAATTATCGCCACCGGGGTGCGCAGTCGGAAAGAATTAGAGGCGCTATTTGAACGCGATAAGCAAGGGCTTTAAACCGACAAGAAGTAGTAATGCCAAAGGTCTTCAAGAACTGGAATAACCGCTAATACCAGCAGTAGCCCCATTAGAATGTTGAAAACCCGATGCACCGTCTCGTTGGTTAGCAATCGTCTTAAGCTGGCTCCCGCCACGAGCCACAAACCAACGCAGGGAAAGCTGACCAATAAGAACGTTAATGTAATGGCTAAAACTTCCCAAAAAGTTTGGCCGTTTACCGAGGTAAATGCGGCGACCGCACTGGTTGCCATGACCCAAGCTTTACCGTTCACCCATTGAAATAATACCGCCTGCCAAAAACTCATGGGTTTGCGTTTGCCTGCTTCAATAGATTTTGGGGTTTGGCTGGCAATACGCCACGCAAGCCATAGTAAGTAGAGCGTCCCTAAAACCTTTATTAACTGGTGCAGATTAGGGAAGCGTTCAAACACCACGCCAAAACCCAAGCCCACGATCAACACCATGGCGGGAAAGCCGAGGCAAATCCCTAACCAATGGGGAAGGCTTGCTTTAACGCCATAATTAACCCCAGATGACATCATCATCACGTTATTGGGTCCAGGTGTAATCGTGCTGGATAGCGCAAAGAAAAATACCGCAAAAAATATTTCGAGCATAAGCTTCCTGCAATTGAATTTAGCAACACCGTTAAAATCGGTTAAGCTTGAGTCTAAGATTAATAGACGATTAACATGAGTCTATTAAAAATAATAACGAATTATTGCGCATTCAGCGACATCAATACGGGATAATATGAAGCAACCAGAGGTTGAGTATTTAACATCACTTCCTGTTGCCTGCCTATGGAGTAGTGGTAGTGGCGTAGAAGGGAACGATAAAGCCGTCGCGCTATTGGTTGATGACGCGGAGGCTGGCGATCTGCGCCAGGCCTGCCAGCAGTGGACTGCCGATGGTACCAATCTAGCTCAGTGGCTGCTTGACGGTGTCCCGGCTAATAAGGTTCAAAGCTGGTTGAATAACGGCGCTAAGCTGGAGCGGTTGACGACCGAAACCTTTGTTATCGGTAACTCAGTGGCCGTGGTAGTGCATCAACAATTGGCCGATCAAACTGGGCAAAAGCCTTTTGACCAAATTATTTCCGAAATTTCTACCGCACTTATTAGCAGCGATGCTAACCATACCCTTATTCATATCCAAGATGCACTGGCAACGCTCGGCACCTACTGTGATACCGACCGCTGTTATGTGTTCGAATTTGCCGAGCAAGTGACTGAAATGAGCAATACCTTTGAGTGGTGCCGTACCGGCATTTCCCCTCATATGGATGAGCTTCAAAACTTAACCGATCATGATTTACCGTGGTTTTTTGAACAAATGCGAACACATCGCGTCATGATCGTAGATGATGTTGACAAGTTGCCTGATGAAGCTGGCGATGAAAGAGCGGAATTCCAGCGTGAAGCCATTTACTCGGTTATCTGCATTGGCATGGTAATGGGCGAAGAGCTTATTGGCTTTGTCGGATGTGACATGGTCGACCGACGACGGAAGTGGACCGATATCGATATTCGTCGTATTCGTTTGGTTGGCGATATGATTGCTAATACGCTACAGCGGATTTATGCCCATGAGGAGCTGTTGAACGTGCAACGACGACTCGAGACGGCTAACCAGCTACTGCAATCACAAGCAACCCTGGACGGACTTACCGGAATCCCTAACCGCCGTGCGTTGGATGAACGGTTGCACACAGAATTACGCAGAGCACTGCGTCATCAACGCAGCTTATCGTTGATGATGTTGGATATTGACCATTTTAAGTCTTTTAACGACCGCTATGGGCATTTAAAAGGCGACGAAGCCCTAAAGTGTGTCGCCAAAATATTACAGCAGCAATGCCAGCGCAGTACCGAGTTTGTTGCGCGCTATGGCGGTGAAGAGTTTGTCATTATTGTTGCCGATACTGAATTCGACCAAGTGGTGGAATTGGGTAACAGCATTGTTGAAGCCATTGAGGCAGAATGTATTTCTCACCAAGACTCGGATATCTCCAGTCATCTCACTGCGAGTGTCGGGTTGCACTTTGAGCGTCCGAATGTTGATGAACGGAGTATTGATGAATGGGTTCAGCGGATGGTTGAGAGTGCGGATAAGGCGCTTTATGCGGCGAAGATGTCCGGTAGAAACCAGTTGGTGAGTTCAGCCAGAGCGGCGGTATTGAGTACCGATAGAAATCGCCATTAAAAAAGGGCAGTAACCACTGCCCTTTTTTGTTGTTAGCGTTGATTAAAACGCTTTAGCCATTGCCACATCTTACTCGCGACTTTTAGAGCGGTCTTCTAGCAGCTCTTCTTGAGAGCGGCTAATGTCGATGCGTTTCGGCTTTTTGGCTTCAGGAATATTTTTCACTAAGCCAATGGTGAGTAGGCCGTTCTTCAATGCCGCACCGCTTACTTCGATGTGTTCAGCGAGGCTAAACTTACGTTCGAAGGCACGGTTAGCAATGCCTCGATGGAGGTATTCACGGTTAGCGTTTTCTTCGGCTTTGCGACCTTGAACGCGTAACACGCCATTTTCCACTTCAATTTCTAGGTCGTTTTCTTCAAAGCCAGCTACCGCTAAGGTAATTGCGTACTGATTTTCCGCTACCCGTTCAATGTTGTAGGGCGGATAACCAGAAGCGCTGGTATCTGAGCGTAGTGCTGAATCTAATAGTGAAGCCATGCGGTCGAAACCCACACTGCTGCGATATAATGGACTTAAATCAATAGTAGCCATAGTCATTCTCCTAAGAAGCAATAACATTTTTCAGTGATAACAAAACACGTTCCAAGTGTTTTACCAGGCGACTCTCTTGGAGACGTCGCCCTCAGTTACTGATTTAGGGGCAAGTGAAAAGCTTTTCAAGTGCCGGCTAAAAAATTATTCATTCACGGCTGCGTGGTCTTCGCTATCGTCGAGCAGGAAACCGCCAGATTGGTGCGCCCACAGGTGCGCATAAATACCATCGAGCTGGAGTAATTGTTCGTGGCTTCCTTGCTCTGCAATGGTGCCTTTATCCATCACTACCAAACGATCCATGGCTGCAATGGTCGACAACCGGTGCGCTATCGCGATAACGGTTTTACCGCGCATAAGCTGGTAAAGATTCTCTTGAATCGCGACTTCGACTTCTGAGTCTAATGCTGACGTTGCTTCGTCGAGAATAAGAATTGGTGCATCTTTAAGCATCACTCGGGCAATCGCTATGCGCTGCCGTTGACCGCCAGACAGTTTTACCCCGCGCTCGCCGACATGGGCGTCGTAGCCGGTACGGCCTTTGGCATCGGTCAGCGAGAGAATAAAGTCATGGGCATGTGCCTTCTTCGCTGCCGCAATGACTTCTGCTTCACTAGCGTCCGGGCGGCCATAAAGAATGTTGTCGCGTACAGAGCGGTGCAATAGTGACGTATCTTGCGTCACCATGCCGATTTGCGCACGTAAACTGTCTTGCTGAACGTCGGCAATCACTTGGTTATCGATGCGTATCTGCCCTGCTTCGACATCATAAAAACGCAATAGCAGATTCACTAAAGTCGACTTGCCTGCGCCCGAACGGCCGACAATTCCCACCCGTTCGCCCGCTTTAATGGTTAGGTCTAGGTCGTCGAACACGCCTTTTTCTTTACCATAATGAAAACGCACATGGTCGAAGACGATTTCGCCACGGCTGACGTCGATAGCTGGCGCATTTGGCTTATCCACCACTCTTTGTGGTACTGCGATAGAGCCCATGCCGTCCTGCACCGTGCCCACACTTTCGAATAAGGTCGACATTTGCCACATCACCATTTGCGACATGCCGAAGAGTCGCAACACCAGTCCAATGACCACGGCAACGGCGCCTAGCGATACCCAATCACCGCGCCAAAGTACAATCGCAACCGCGGCTGAACTAAATAACAGCAAGCAGTTAATAAAATACAGTCCACCGTACAATTGCGTGACTAAACGCATTTGTTTGTGTACGGTTTGTAGAAATTCGTTCATGCCTTCTTTGGCAAAACCGGCTTCACGTTGCGCATGAGAGAACAGCTTAACCGTTTGAATGTTGGTGTAGCTATCAACGATACGACCGGTCATAGTGCTGCGAGCATCGGCTTGCGCCGCCGACACTTGACCCAAGCGTGGAACAAAGTAGTAGAGCAGAATCCCATACAGCACCATCCAAGCAGCAAGAGGTATTGCCATGCGCCAATCTGCGCTGCCAATAAGCACGAACATGCTAATAAAATACACGACTACGTAGTTAAGTAGCTCGATCACGCTCATTATGACTTGGCGCACAGCCAATGACGTTTGCATTAATTTAGTCGCAACCCTGCCGGCAAACTCATCTTGGTAGAACGCCAGCGACTGCTTCATTAAATAGCGATGGCCCTGCCAACGAATGCGCATGGGGAAGTTGCCTAATAGGGTTTGGTGGGTCAGCAAGGAATGTAACCAAACCAGTGCTGGTAAGCCAATTAACACCACTGCCGACATTCCCAGCAAGCGCATCCCTTGTTGCTCGAAGAAGCTCTCGCGACTCTGCTGCGCAAGCCAATCAACAATGCTGCCCAAAAAGCCAAACAGCCAAACCTCGGTCATAGCAATACCGGCCATAGCGATCGCGGTGATGATCAAATATGGGGTGGCGCCTTTGGTAAAATGCCAACAGAAGGCAAAAAAGCCAGTGGGGGCTTGTTCTGGCTCTTCGGCCGGGAATGGGTTTAGACGTTGTTCAAACCAGCGAAACATGAGTGACCTTATTGCGAGCCTAAGTAACGCTTAAGTTTATCACGCCACTCGCTTGAGCGGGTAATACTAAGCAGCTCTCGATTCATTGGTTCTTGGAGGTTGCTGCCTTGTGCCAAAGCAAATGCGTATTGTTGTGGTAAGAAACTGTTGGGTAACACACGGATATTTGATGTTTCATCGTTGCGCACCAAATATTGCAACATCGGCGCATCATAAACCACCGCATCTACCTTCTTTTGCGCAAGGGCTTGATAAGCGTCGTCCAAACTACTGTAGCCACTGAAAGCAATTTGCTGTTGCTCAAGCCAAACCGCCGAAGAGGAATTCTTAACCGTAGCAACGCGCACCGACGGCAGGTCGTCAGGGCCTTCAATGCCCGTTTGAATTTGGCTAACGGTGAGTGAAGAAGTGATGGAAGCTGTGAAACTGGAAATGATGATGACGCAAGTGAACATCCACACTAAGCCAACAATGCGACCGCCCAGTGAGCGAGGAGACTTGTCACCGTAGCCCACCGTGGTCATTGTTACCGCGGCCCACCAGAAGCCAGCACCAATTCCGCGCTTTGGATCGTTGCTAAATTCTTCTGGGTTAGCACGCTTTTCGAACCACCACACCAGAAAGCCAGCGAGCAATAATACTGCTGCTAAGGCCAGCATCACCTGCAAGAAGGCTAACGAGAAAAAGCGTTGGGTCACTGCTATCCAACCAGGCGTCTTTTCGCTATTGACCGCGATGGCGATGCCAGCATTGTGAAACGGCTGGCTAAAATCCATTGTGCGCTCGCGCTCGGCAGTGACGGTTAACGCGCCAATACCGACGTCGTAGCGTCCTTCGCTGACGCCATCCAACAATTCTTTGAGGCTAACTTCATGGAGCCGATATTGCCAGCCCTGGTGTTCAGCAATGGTTTGCCACAATTCACTGCTGAGCCCCTTATAGCCGCCTTCTTCAGTGCTGATCACAAATGGCGGTGTGGCGCGTACGGCAACATCGAGTGTGGTTTTTGCGGGGGCTTGGGCAAAACTGTTAAAACTGATCAGTGTTACGGCAAACAGAAATATCAGCTGGCGCAGGGTCATTTGTTGTCTCCTACAGAGAAGAAAAAATTAGCATAGCAATACTGGCGAGTAACATAAAAGCATAGCCAGCGGTCGATATTAAGGTGAAGTTAAGTAATATTTGCTACCATAGCGACTTTTAGCATTTTGTGACTGCGGATTTGTTAATGAATCAACCAAGACGTGCGTTGGTAACCGGCTGTGCGGGCTTTATTGGTTACCACCTAGCTGAACGACTCCTGCAACAGGGGTGGCAAGTTGTCGGTATCGACAACCTCAACGACTACTATTCGGTCGAACTCAAACACGATCGGCTGGCGTTATTGCAGCAGCATGACGGCTTCGAATTCATCAAAGCTGACATCAGCGATCCGCAGTTATATAGCGACACGCTAGCACAGCAGGCATTTTCTACGGTATTCCATTTGGCTGCGCAAGCAGGCGTTCGCTATTCGCTTGAGAACCCTCATGCTTACGTTCAAAGTAACTTGGTTGGATTCGTCAATATACTTGAGTGGCTGCGACAACATCCGCCTCAGCACTTTATTTATGCTTCGTCGTCTTCGGTGTATGGCAATAATAAGCAAGCACCATTTACGACCGACCAGAAAGTCGACAGCCCGGTATCGTTGTACGGGGCAACCAAGAAGTCTAACGAAGTGATGGCACACTCTTATTCGCATTTATTTAATATTCCGGCGACGGGACTGCGGTTCTTTACCGTGTATGGCCCATTAGGGCGTCCAGACATGGCGCCGATTAAGTTCGCCAGCCGCATTATGCGGGGCGATAAAATTGATGTGTACAATCATGGCAACCTCGCGCGTGACTTCACTTATGTTGACGACATTGTTGAAGGCATGGTGCGGTTAATCGATAAAGCACCGAACACCGAAAACGGCGCTCCCCATCGAGTGTTTAATATTGGTCGAGGTCAGCCGGTACAATTGCTAGACTTTATTAAATGTTTAGAGCAAGCGCTTGGGCGCGAAGCGGACAAACAGTATTTGCCAATGCAAGAGGGCGATGTAGAGCGTACTTGGGCCGATACGAAAAGCTTGGAACAGGTTACTGGCTTTACCCCGCAAGTGTCGCTCGAGCAGGGAATCGCGCGTTTTGCTGAATGGTTTAAGCGCTATCAAGAAAAAAGGACAATCGCATGATGCAGTTTTCTGTCGTGCTTCCAGCGAAAGATGAAGCAGACAATATTGATTCGCTATTAAACGAAATCCATCAAGCGCTGCAAGGTAAAGCGCACGAGATCATTGTGGTGGATGATGGCAGTTCGGACGGCACCGGTGACGTGGTAAAACGTACCGCTGAAACCCTAGCTTGCCCGGTTCAACTGATTACTCATCAGCAGGCGTGTGGGCAGAGCACGGCATTGTATACGGCAGTCCAGCACGCTCGGGGTGACTGGATTGTGGTGCTCGATGCGGATGGCCAGAATGACCCCGCGGATATTCCCAATTTGTATGAGCGAGTGCAAACCATCGATGCCAAGCACTTGTGCGTGATTGGCCATCGGCAAAAGCGCAAAGATACGCCATGGAAGCGTTTCCAGTCGCGTATTGCTAACCGTTTCCGCGCATTCGTGTTGCGTGATGAAACGCCAGACACCGGCTGTGGGCTGAAAATTCTGCCGCGCCATACCTATTTGCAGTTACCTTATTTCCACCATATGCACCGTTTTATTCCCGCTTTAGTGCGGCGGATGGGTGGCAGTGTACAAAGCGTTGCGGTTAATCACCGTCCGCGCACACAAGGGGTGTCCAAATATAATGCATGGAACCGCTTCTGGGCTGGTTTGTTGGATATCATGGGCGTGTTATGGTTGATCCATCGCTCGCGTCAGCCCAAAGTTGCCAATCTTGAACGTTTAAACGATGAAGATAGCCGCTAAACGAATCATCAAAGTCATTGTTGTTGCCGCGCTACTGGTAATTTTAGGTATCGTGGTAGCGAGCGGTGCGCTCAGTGATTTTACCAACGAGCAGTGGGTCAGTGATTACTTAGCCAAGCACGGGCAATTAGGTTACTGGATCATGCTAGGTGCGTTGACCCTATTGTTGATGGTTGGGGTACCGCGGCAATTAGTCGCAATTACTTTGGGTTTCAGCCTTGGTGCGTATTGGGGAACCGCTGCGACGCTGTTGGTGAGTGGTTTAGCCTGCGCGCTGAACTATTGGCTTGCGCACACCGTGTTGAAGCAATTTGTTGAACGCCGTTTTGCTTGGGCAACGCAACGTTTTTCGCTGTGGCTGGCAACACGAACCTTCCGCAAAGTACTAATGATTCGGCTGATGCCGATTGGCAATAACTTGCTAACGAATACCGTTGCCGGCGCAGCAGGTACACCATTTTATCGTTTTTGGGCCGGCAGCGTTTTAGGCTACCTGCCGCAGACTATTGTATTTGCATTAGTCGGTGGAGGTATCGGCTTTGCAAATGGTACTCAGCTCATCGCCAGTTCGGCGTTGTTCGTTATTGCTTCGTTAATCGGCTGGCAGCTTTATCGCAGCCGCTCATCGGCTATGGAAACAGGAATTACTACGGATGAACAACATCGTTAATAGAATTCTTGCACCGCTGGAAGATGAAAATTCACGTGTGGTGTTGGCGTGGATTTTGGTGTTCGCCGCGGTATTGATTTTCGCGGGTATCGGGCTACGTTCACCTTGGCCGCCGGACGAACCGCGCTTTGCCGATGTGGCCCGCGAAATGGTAGATACTGGGCAGTGGTTTTTTCCAGCCCGTGGCGCTGAATTTTACCCGGATAAACCGCCGGTATTTATGTGGAGTATTGCATTCTTTTACTGGTTAACCGGCAGTATCTCGGTGGCGGCATTACTGCCTAACGCACTCTGCAGCTTAGTGGTGCTCATCGCCGTGTTCGATTTAGGTAAACGGCTGTGGAATCTGAACGTTGGCCGCAATGCCGCGTTGTTACTATTGGTCACGCCACAATTCCTTATTCAAGCGAAGTTTGCGCAAATCGATGCAATGGTGGCTTGCTGGATAACCCTTGGTTGTTATGGCCTTATCAGGCACTTTTTTGCAGGACCCCATTGGCGTTGGTATTTCGCTGCCTGGGGCTTTATGGGGTTGGGGATCATCACTAAAGGGGTCGGCTTTTTACCCATCTTTATGTTGATTCCTATTGCGTTGTATTACTTTTTTGCAAGCCGTTTACCGGGCACGTTTCGTTGGCGTAGCTTTGCTGGCGTATTGGTCATGTTAGCGGTTATCGCGTGCTGGCTAGTGCCGATGTTGCTAATTGTGTACAGCCAGAACACTGCCGAACTTGTCGCCTACAAGAACAATATTCTATTTAAGCAAACCGGTAAGCGTTATGCCGATTCCTGGGCGCATGTGAAGCCTTGGTATTACATGTGGACCAGTGTGGCGCCATGGTTCTGGCTGCCGGCTAGTCTATGCGTGTTAGGCCGGTTTAAGTCGGTTTGGCAACAGTGTAAAGCGGATAAACGCATCGCCGTGTTGTTGGGTTGGGTGTTGCTAGTAATTGTATTTTTCAGCACCACGCCCGGTAAGCGTGGCGTTTATATTCTGCCAGCATTACCGATGTTTGCGCTAGCGGTTGCCGCAATTTGGGATAAGGTTAAGGCATCGGCTATAGAACGCCGCATCGTTATCGGTATCAACTGGATAATGCTGGGTGTGTTTACCTTGTTGGCGGTTTTGGCATGGATGCAACACCCAAAGCTAATGGACGTATTGGATAACTACACCGAGCGTGATGCTGTGTTACAACATCTGGCACTGATGCTGAGCGTGATTGTCGCGTTGATGCTGGTACTGCAATGGACGTTGCGAAAGCATGGTGCATTTACTCGCTATGCAGGACAAGTTGCCGTTATCGCGGTGATCATCAGTTTTTGGGCTTACCCGATTATGGAGCCCTTACGGACACCGAAGAACGTTATGCAGGAAGCAACCCGCGCGGTCGATGGCGGCGAATTGGGCATTATTGAGATGAAAGAGCAGTACTTGCTGTTCTCACCAATTCCGGTTACCCATTTTAGTTATTTCCGTGAGTCGGATGAACAATTCCGTAGTGCTTGGCAGTGGATTCATGAGCAGCCAAACCGTTTCATTATGGCGCCGACTAACGTGGAATTTACCTGTTTTTCTGGCGCAGGTGCTAAAGATCTAGGGATTGCTCACCGGGAAGAATGGAAGTTACTCGGCATCGAGCAGGCTGACGCTACTTGCCAAGCGCCAAGTCAGCATAAGGTTTACGTTAGCCCTCCGAACGAGCACATTGAGGCTCGTTAGTCGGCACACTACCCTCTCTTAAGGTTGGCTTAATATTGCGTTAAGTCAGCCTTAACGCCTAGCTTTTATCTTACGCTCATACATTTTTTTGTGATGAGTGTTCATGTTAGATCTGTTTGCCACACAGCGCCCAGACAGCCGCATTATCGATTGGCGTTCTTGCACTTTGCGGCCGCTGTATTTTGCTTTCAGCTTTTTTCTGCTGCTATTTGCCATCGACTATTTCCATTTAGCCTACGATTGGACCTCGTTGCTTTACCAATGGGAAGGCTCTGACTGGGTGTTGCGCAATAACTTCTGGTTTGAACAGATATTCCATAACGACATTCGTTGGGTGAATTATCTGGCGGTAGTCGTGGTGATATTAAGCGTATTCAACGCGGCAATTTTTGCCAAATCGCGGTGGTTGCTGCGCGACCGTTTGCTATTGTTTGTGTCGTTGCTGTTTTGCTTTGGCTTGGTGGCTTATTTAAAACAGATTACCAACATGGATTGCCCATGGGATATAGTAGATTTTGGTGGTAATAGGGATTATTACGGTATATTTTCTATTAAACCAGAAAGTGCGCCGATGGGGCATTGCTACCCCGCTGGCCACGCGAGTATTGGCTACGCTTGGATCAGCCTGTATTTTTATTGGCATCGGCGTCGCCCACAAGCCGCCAAAGTAGGATTAGCCATCGCACTCATTGCTGGCATAGTGCTTGGTATTGTGCAACAACTACGCGGCGCACACTTTTTTACTGACGACATCACAACCGCTTTTGTTTGTACTGTGATCAGTTGGGGAATTTTTAAGTTAGGTAGGAACCAAGGAGTTAGGTCATAGTGTTGGCTCGTTTTTTTCGTGTGCCATTCAGTCACGCAAAACTGATATACGTCGTTTCGTTATTTCTTGCAGTGGTACTCAATTGGCCGTTGTTTGAAGCCATCGCCAGTTGGTTAACCCAAAATCCTATTCTTCCTATCCTTGGCATTTTGATTTTGCTATTCGCGATCAATGTCATCGTGTTATCCATTTTTAACCAAGCCTATATTGTTAAAGCGGTCGCGATCGTATTACTGATTGGTAGCGCCTCTGCGCGTTATTTTTACGACCAATACGGTACGCTGATCGACGATTCAATGCTGATCAACGCCTTGGAAACCAATCCCGCCGAAGTGCGTGAGCTGTTTACTTGGAACTTACTGTCTTATCTACTGTTCCTGGGAATTATCCCGGCCGCAATAGTGGCTTGGTTACCGACCAAATCTGAGCCTTGGATTCGGCGCAATCGGCAAAACCTTTTACGCATTGTGGTGACGTTTGTGGCAATTGTCGTGGTGTTGTTCAGCCAATACGGTACCTATGCGTCGCTGTTTCGTGAACACCGGGAAATCAAATATATTGCGACCCCGTTAAATTGGATTTCGGCATCGGTGAAAGTGGCACAAGAGAAGCTATCATCGAATAAGCCGCCAGAATTTATGCAGATAGCAAACAACACGCAACTGCAAAGCCATAGCGATAAGCCGCAATTGTGGGTGCTAGTGGTTGGTGAAACCGCGCGGGCACAAAACTTTGGCCTTAATGGCTACGAACGGCAAACGACGCCAATGCTGCAGCAGAAGGTCGACAGTGGTGAAGTGATTAACTTCAGTAAAGTATCCTCCTGTGGCACCGCAACGGCCGTTTCAGTGCCTTGTATGTTCAGCTATCTGACTAAAGACCAGTACGATGAAACCCTGGCAAAACACTCTTCGAACTTGCTGGATGTGTTTAAATCGGCAGGCTTTAACGTGGTCTGGGTTGATAACAACAGCGGTTGTAAGTCGATGTGTGACCGTGTGGATAGTGAGCAAATCACCCCAGAAAAAGAGACGCCGGAAGCCTGTGGCGGTGATACCTACTGCCAAGACACCATTCTACCGAGCAAGGTGCGTGGTTACTTGCAGCAAGCCAAGGGCAATACCTTGTTAGTCGTGCACATGGTAGGCAGCCACGGTCCAGATTACAGCAAGCGCTCACCACAGCAATACAAAGCGTTCTTGCCAGAATGTGAAAGCGCGCAACTTGATGAATGCCCGCAGCAACAGGTGGTGAACGCCTATGATAATACTATCGCAACGACCGATGCGGTGCTGAGCCAACTCATCGACGAACTTGATAGTTATTCAGCGTTTAAGCGTGGCTTGTTCTATGTATCGGACCACGGCGAGTCGTTGGGCGAAGATGGTATTTACTTGCACGGCCTGCCGTACTGGATGGCACCGACCACGCAAACCCATGTGCCGCAGATTATCTGGCTACCGGATTCGCAACAACAGCAGCGTGACTGCTTGAAGGCGCAGGCCGATAAAGCTTGGAGTCACGATAACCTGTTCTCTACGATGCTCGGTCTGGCGGATATTTCCACGTCGTTGTACCAAGCCGACATGGATATCAGCGCCAGTTGTTCAAACTAGCGCGCGCTGGAGTTCCGATAAGTGGCTAACAGTCAGTGTTGGGATAATATCCTCCGGCACTGGCTCGGGCTGGCGCTGAAACCAACAGGTGTGCCAGCCAGCGCGCTGTCCACCTAGCACGTCTGAATGTAGGTTGTCACCCACCATTAGTACCGATTCGCGCTCGGGGTGCTGCATGTGCTGGCGCTCGGCTAAATGAAAAATAGCCGGGTCTGGCTTAGCCAATCCTTCTTCTTCTGAAACCACGATAAAATCAAAAAAGTGGTTAAACCCGTGTGCGTCTAGGCGCTCTTGTTGCAGCTCGGTGAAGCCGTTGGTAATGATCCCCATCTTGGCTTTGCCATGGAGGCTATCCAGCAGGGCTTTGGCACCGTCAATGGGTTCGCAGATCTCTGCCATAATAGACATAAAGCGGCGGTTAAGTTCGAAAGAACTCAATCCCAAACGCTCGTCCCAACCGACAAAGCGTTGCTCTTTAATATCTTGCGCACTAATTTCACCGCGCTGAAAGGCGTGCCACAGTGGCTTATTCACCCGCGCAAAATCATCAAAATGGTCCTCATGCCACGGGACGTTGTGCTGCGCTAACAGTTGTTGCAAACCCGCTTTACCATCGAAGGTAAACAAGGTTTCATCCGCATCAAAAACGACCCAATCGTAATGCATATAGACTCCTAATAAGATTTTTCGGCCCAATAAACGCTCTGCGCTTGCTCAGCCAACGCGGTGCCGGCGGCGTAGCCGCTGGCCCAAGCCCATTGGAAGTTGTAGCCCCCTAGCCAGCCGGTAACGTCCATGACTTCGCCAATAAAATAGAGTCCGGATTGGAGGGTGCTTTCCATGGTTTTAGAACTGATTTCATTCACGTTAACCCCGCCTAAAGTGACTTCGGCGGTACGATACCCCTCGGTACCATTGGGCTTGAGTTGCCATTGATGGAGGTTGTCGTGCACGCTGTTAATGAGCTCGTTGGAGCAGTCGGCTAAGCGCTGTTGTAACGGCCATTGCCAATAATCTGCCAACGCTTGTACTAAACGCTTCGGAAAATACTGCTGCAGTAAGCTACCTAATTGCGCTTTAGGCTGCTGTTGCTGCCCTTGTTTGATGGCCTCGCTGATATCGTCGGAGGGTAGCAGGTTCACGGTTAATGCCTCACCAGGCTGCCAATAGGAAGAAATTTGCAACATGGCGGGGCCGCTGACGCCGCGGTGAGTAAATAACATGGCTTCATGGAAGCTGCCATCGTTGGCGCTGGCGGTGACGGGTATAGAAACCCCAGAGAGCTCAGCGAAGGCCTGTTTGTCTTGGTCGTGCAGGGTAAACGGCACCAGTGCCGCGCGTACTGGCGTAATGCTATGGCCGAACTGTTCTGCGAGCTGGTAACCCAACGGGGTCGCGCCGAGTTTCGGCATCGATAACCCGCCACAGGCGACGACTAAGTTCGTGCTACGGAACTCGCCTTTACTGGTATTAATGCGGTATTGCCCTTGCTGATAGTCGACGCCAATAATCTCTGTGCGCAGGGAAATTTCTGCGCCGACATTAGTGCACTCGGATACCAGCATATTAACGATTTGCTTAGCACTGTCGTCGCAGAATAATTGGCCGAGGGTTTTCTCGTGGTAAGCAATGCCATAGCGACTCACTAAGTCAATAAAGTCCCATTGCGTATAGCGTGCTAATGCCGATTTACAAAAGTGCGGATTGTCCGATAAATAGTTCTCTGGCGCGGCATAGAGGTTGGTAAAGTTGCAACGGCCGCCACCAGAAATCAGTATTTTTTTACCGGTTTGCTTGGCGTGGTCGAGCACTAAAACCCGTTTGCCGGTGGCTGCTGCGAAGGCTGCACAATGCAACCCCGCAGCGCCGGCACCGATAATAATGGCATCGTAATCAGGCAATGCGAGTTATCCTTTCAGCGCCTGCAATACGTGCTCGGCTTTGCTCACTTCAAATTGCTTGTCGTCTTCCACGAACAGGTCAGTGACGACACCCTCTTTAATGATCATGGCATAGCGTTGCGCGCGAATACCGCCAAACGACCCCGTGTCTTTCGCCAACCCTAACGTTTGGTGATACGCACCGTCACCGTCAGAAAGCAGACGTACGCTATCCCCCACATTTAAGTCCTTGCCCCATGCTTGCATGACAAAGGCATCGTTTACCGCAACACAGTTAATACTGGCAACGCCTGCATCGGCAAATGCTTGTGCGTGGCTGACATAGCCTGGCAAGTGTTGCTCTGAACAGGTCGGGGTAAATGCGCCTGGCACAGCGAATAATACGTGGGTACCCGTGGCAAACAGTTCGGCCGGGTCGAACTGCTGAATACCGAGTTCGCCTTTGCTGGTTAAGTTGCCGCTGGGAATACGTTGGTCTTTGCTAATCATTGGAATTCCTTAAATAAATATCAAACCGATGTTTTTTACTGCCCAAAACATAATTGGGCTGACGCTGGTCAAGGTTGGGTGCGTCGCCTGGCCTTTTGACCACTATCCGTTGGCACCCATACTGTTCTGCCAAGGGCATGAGCTGGTCGGCATCGTTATCTTCGCCTACCAGTTGCTGGAACATTTGCATGTCCTTTTTTACCTGCGCCTTGCGTTTACCCGTTTTCGGGTACATTGGATCAGCATAGGCCACGTCAGCAATACCGAAATGTTGCTGCATCAGTTGTTGCTGTAGCGTTACATCGCGGAGTGGGAGTAACAGCATCCGCCGACACGCTTCGCCCACCTCACTGTCGAGTTGTTGGCCACGCTGAATCCCGTCCGCCAATAATAACCGCACCACGGGGTGGCGTTCGGCCAAATAAATGGGGCAACCGACACTGGCGAGCATAAACGCATCACGCGCTAAACCCGCGGTTAAGTCTAATACCACCGGTCTTTTTCCTTGCTTAACACCGACGGCTTTAGCAAGCGCCTCGTTACGCCAAGAAGTGTGCTGTGCTCGGTAAGCGGCTTTGCCGTGGCTAAAATCAATCCGCAGTGGTGCGACGCTCTCGCCACACCAGTGTAATGCTAATCCTTCGGCATCTAACTGCAGTTGAAAGCGATCCTCTACACTGGCTTGGTTCGGTAATCCAGCCGTAGCCGCCAGTTTAGCCGCTCGCTCGGCATACTCGCCTTGGCCCAGCACTGGCACCATCATATTAGTGTGCCTCGCTCCATATCCTGATGGGGGATATCGTCTTCCAAATACTCGTCGCCAATTGGCATAAAGTTAAAGCTTTTATAAAACGCCAGTAGGTAAACTTGTGCAGCCAAGCGAATCGGTCGGCTTGGCGCTTGTTGCTCTAACCAGTCGATGGCGCGTTGCATCAATTCAATGCCGACGCCTTGGCGGCGCACGCTGGCGGACGTTAACACGCGCCCGATACGCGCGTACAAGTGACCACTATCGGGCAAAAACAAGCGGGCATAGGCGACGACTTTACCGCCAGCGTCTTCTGCCCACAGGTGCATGGCATGTTGGTCTTCGCCGTCAGCATCAAGATAAGGGCAGGTCTGTTCTACCACAAACACCTCTTGGCGGAGTTGCAATATGGCGTAAAGCTGTTGGAGGGTGAGCGATGCGAACGGAGCAAGTTGCCAATGTAACGTGTTCATAGTGTCAGATCTGGTTATTGTGCTTTCGCCAACTTTGGCGTTAACGTAACAACGTTATCGTAGCCTTCAGCTTGGCGATAATCATACAGAGCAAGGAGTTCAGCCACCGGCTTTCGAGTCTTACCGTTTTGACTAATATTGCGCGCCACCGATAGGCTAGTGATTTCTGCGGTATCGTATAGCGCCCGAGTCAGCTTAGTATCATGGTTACTGATCAATACCGGGATGTGGCGTTTCTCGGCAGCCATTTTTGCCCGCCGCGCTAACTCATTTTGGTCGGTTAAGCCGAACCCACCGGTAGCATAACTGGTAAAGTTTGCGGTGGGCGTGAGTGGGGCATAAGGCGGATCGCAGTAAATCACATCCCCCTGACGAGCACGACGGAAAATGTGCTCAAACGAGGCACACACAAATTGCGCGCGCTTAGCTTTTTCGGCAAACACCTCAAGTTCGGCCTCGGGGAAATAAGGCTTTTTATACTCACCGAAGGGCACATTAAAGCCCCCTTTACTGTTGTAACGACATAAGCCGTTGTAGCCATGTCGGTTGAGATACAAAAACAGTAACGAGCGCTCATAGGGATCTCGGCTTAGATTAAAACGCTGGCGCATCGCATAATAGGCATCAGCCTGATTAGTGCGGCCACAGAAGAAGCTACGCGCGTCTTTGATAAAGGTTTTTGGCCGCCGTTTTACGTATTGGTAGAGGGTAATCAGGTCAGGATTAATATCGTTCAGCACATAGCGTTCGTAGTCGGTATTTAAAAACACCGAGCCAGCGCCAACAAACGGCTCTATCAGCTTGCGTCCTTCCGGGAGCAGGCGCCGAATAGGGTCGATGAGCGAGTACTTGCCGCCAGCCCATTTTAGGAATGCGCGATGTTTTTTCATGCCGATGCCGTGAGAACGTTTACCGGCGATTGTAACCCAAAGATCAAGGCGTTAAAACGCTTGTTAACTCTTCTTGTACGGTCGCGAAAGACTTCGCCCACGGCTGCATAGCTTGTACCCCTGCTGGCAATGCGTTGACCGCGGCTCGAGCCGCTTCGATGCTCGGGTAACTGCCGTAAATTACCACGTAACGGCGTTGGCCATTGCGTTGTTCGGGGTAGACCTTAGTTATCTCGGTTAAGTCATTATCGGCTAAAAAGTTTTTTAATAACTCAGTAGAGCTGACTAAGCTAATTTGCAGTGTATAGTGGCTTGCGGGTTGTTGCTGCACCCAGGCACTATCAAATAATTCAGCGGGCTTCGATGCTGGCTTCGGTTGTTGCTTCGGCTTGGTAGGCGCGGGCTTTTCCGAACTTACCGGCTTCGCTTCTTGCGGCGTTTTAACCAGCGCGACTTGCACATCACGTGGGTCATTCTCTTTTGCTGCCTCGCGGTTCAGCGAGCTTAACGCCTGATTATAGGATACGGCAAGCTCTTTCGGCTGAAGGGTAAAGTCTACCGGCTGAAACTGTTCGGTAGCGCTTGTAGCCGCCGGCTGAGTTGCTGCTTCTTCTGGATTTTTCGTGGCTGCTTGCTCGCTTGTTTGCTCGGCAGCTGCCGGTGCTGAAGCGTTTTGCTCAGGCTCTGCGACAGCTTCGGAGCGGGCCAGCAGTTGTTGCAAATCTGGGTACCATTGGTCGCGGATGAGATAGGCGACCACTGCCGACGTCATCAGAATCGACGCCATTAAGATAAGCGCTAACGGATTTCGGCGCTTACCTGCGGAGCGAGGTTGAGCTTGCCGTTTACCTTGCTTATGGAAGACGACGTTTGGCTCAGCGCTGGCTTCGGGTTCTGGTTCTCTATAACGTTGCGCTTGGGTCGCTAACGACAGTTGCAAGCGTTGCTGAATTTCGCCTGGATAACCGTTGATGGTGCGAAGGAATTGGTCCAGCTTATCGGCACTCCAAAACGGCTTTTGCTTTTCCGGTAACAGGCGGCGAACAAATGTCAGTTGCTCTTGTGCGGTCAATGGCCCAACTTCAACCATCACTGGGCCCTGCGCGCGCACTTCTGGTGCTGGCTTTTGTTGAATTGCCCAGCGGCTATCGGCCACTAATACAATACTGATTTTGCGGCCGACGGCATTAAGCTGAGCCATGGTGCTAATGCATTCGGCAACCATTGCATCGGCCAAACTGTCGGCGTTGTCGATCACAACAATAATATGAGGCAGTGGTTGTTGCTGACCGATTTGCCGAGTGAGCGACTCGTCGGTAATCCGAATAGTGCCAAATAATTGGGTGAGAATTTGCGCGCGAATGCGGTCTGGGTGGCTACGTTCGCTGGCGCTGACTAACGCGACTTCAGCATACTCAGACGCTTGTTCGAGAAACAATTCGCTGATGGTGGTTTTACCGCTGCCCTCACGGCCGTGCAAAAAGATGATAGCGTCATTAAACCGACATTGTTGATGTAACTCATCAACCGTATGTAGTTGGCTATTGGTCGCTTTTACCGGCGCGGCAACGATTTGGTCGTTTTCTGCCACTGCGTTCATCGCTGTCATCTGCTCCACTGATAATCAAAGTACTTTACGAATCAGTGAGTGCCTGTTGAATCGACTGGTCTACAAGTTCTGGGGCGATATCTGATGTCAGCCGTGCTTGCCCGAGTCCTACGGGAATCACAAACCGCACAGCCCCTGCTTTAACCTTTTTGTCGCGTCGCATATACTGCCACCACGTCTGCGGGTCAAGTTGGGGCGGCGTTACCGGTAATCCCATATCGACAAGCAACTGGCGTAATCGACGATATTCTGACGTTTGCATCTCACCAAGCTGTTCTGACAGCTTAGCTGCAATAATCATACCAGCAGCAACTGCTTCGCCGTGGGTCCACTCGCCTAAGCCTGCCGCAGCTTCTATCGCGTGGCCAAAGGTATGGCCAAGATTAAGCAAAGCACGTGCGCCTTGTTCACGTTCATCCGCGGCGACAATTGCTGCTTTGATTTCACAGCAGCGGCGGATAACCGCGGCAATGATGTCTGGCTGACGTTGTAAAATCGCTTGGCTATGCTGCTCCAGGCTGGCAAGCAGTTCAGGGTCGTAAATCACTCCATATTTAACGACTTCTGCCAGGCCGCTGCGATAATCACGGTCGCTCAGTGTGAGTAAGCAGTTTGGATCAATCACTACCAGCCTCGGTTGATAGAAGGCGCCAATCAGATTTTTCCCACCCGGATGATTAACTGCGGTTTTTCCGCCAACGGAGGAATCGACATCGGCAAGCAGGGTGGTCGGAATTTGAATAAAGTCGACACCGCGTTGATAAGTCGCCGCAACAAAACCCGCTAGATCGCCAACAACACCACCGCCGAGTGCGATAATGGCGGCATCCCGAGAAATATTGGCAGCAATCAACTGGCTCATGATGTGTTCGTAACTAGCCAGCGACTTGAATGACTCCCCGTCGCCGACGGTTATGACCAGCATTTGGTAACCAGCTAATGCGGCTTGCAATGTTGCTAAATAATGTTGGGCAACCGTATCGTTGGTGACTATGACCAGTTGTTTGGGGAGTGCGATTCGATTTTCTTGGCAAATTTGAGGAAAATCTGCCAACGCATTTGGGGCGACGATAATGGGATAGCTACGCTCACCCAGTTCAACCATCAGTGGCTTCATAGTCGCCCCCTATTTTGCGTGTTTAAATGCCGTTTACACCAAGTTGTTCAATAATTTCGTTGACCACCACTTTGGCGCTCTGATCATCGGTGCGTACGGTAATGTCAGCAATCTCTTCGTACAACGGATTGCGAACTTCTGCCAGGTCTTCTAATACTTGGCGAGGGTCGTCCGCTTCGGAAATCAACGGTCGACGTTTGTCGCGCTGTGTTCGCGCTAACTGTTTTTCAATGGTCGTTTGTAAGTAAACAACAACACCACGTGCAGATAAGCGGTTGCGGCTTTCTTTGCTCATAATAGAGCCACCACCGGTTGCCAACACAATACCCATATTTTCGGTCAGTTCTTCAATGACCTTCTCTTCGCGGGTACGGAATCCTTCTTCGCCCTCGAGCTCGAATACCCAACTGATTTCTGCACCAGTGCGGCGTTCAATTTCACTATCAGAGTCGAAAAAATCTAGGTGGAGTTGTCTGGCGATTTGACGACCAATTGTGCTTTTGCCGGCACCCATTGGCCCAACAAGGAAAATATTACGTTTCTCAGCCATATTCCTGCTACATCACTGTTAAATTAGCTGTAACTCACGAATCCGGAGTGTCTAGAGACCTTCCTCAACTCAACGATAAAGAAGCGCGATTATCGCAACTTACAACGTTTTTAGCAACAGTTACCCTCACTTTGCCTGCTCATCGACGATTGTCGGCGTCACAAATATCAATAACTCTCGTTTATCGGCTTGTGTTCGTTGATGGCTGAATAATTTACCCACCAATGGCAACTTGGAAAGTAGCGGCACGCTATCTTGATCGTGCAGTGCTTGGCGCTGAAAGATGCCCCCAAGCACGATGGTCTCCCCACTTTTTACCAAGACTTGTGTTCCCATTTCTTGCGTATCAATCGCTACCGCGGGGCCGGTGGGTGTGCTCACCGTCTCACCACGAGTATTTTGGGTCATCACTAAGTTCAGCAAGACGTGGTCGTTAGGGGTGATTTGCGGTGTGACTTTTAAGCCCATCACCGCTTTTTTGAATTGCACGGCAGTGGCGCCAGAGGCCGCACTCTCCACGTAAGGAATTTCACTGCCTTGTTCGATATACGCCGGCTGTTGGTTGGCGGTAAAGATTTTCGGGCTGGCAATAATCTGTGCCTGATTTTCACGTTCTAGCGCTGATAACTCTAAATCGAGTAGCAAGTTATCGTGTAACTTGCCGATGTTCATGGTCAGCGACCCGGCTGCCGCCACGGTCGGTAGGTTAACTTCAAATTGCGGTCGTGAATAGCTCAGTCCACCACCCGCAGCGGTACGTTGCAGTCCGCTAGGGGATAATCCCCAGCGTACTCCCAGCTCTTCGCTGGCAGACGACTTTAATGTCACCATTCGGGCTTCAATCATCACCTGTTTGACGGGTATATCAAGGCTTTTCAATAACGCTTTAACTGTCCTGAGACGCTCTGGATAATCACGCAATATCAGTGTATTGGTGCGTTCGTCGACGCTAACCGCACCGTCTGCCGAAAGAAATTTTTGCTCATTACTGGCGAGCAGTTCCGCTAACTTTGCGGCATTGGCAAAATTAATCGTTAACAGTTCCGAGACCATTGTCCGAGCTTGCCCGGGTTGCGTTATGGGTTGCCCTTGAGTGATTGAATAGACGCTACCGTTAACCCTAACATCGAGCTGGTAAGTGGTTATTAATGAGCGCATCGCCTCGCGCCAGGGTACTTGGTTAAAGCGTAATTGTACGCGTTGCTGTAATGCCTCACTGACCACAACATTAATGCCCACATCGTCTGCTAAAAGTTGCAGTAGGGTTTGCAGCGGCATTTCTTGAACCGTCAGGGTAACCGGGTGTTGCTGCTGTTGCTGGCTGAGTTGTGCAAGCCAAGCTTGCGGTTCGGCGCCGTGAGAGCTTGTGCTGTAGCAGCCGATAACGGCGACGGCATAGACAAAACAACGCTGTGCGATTTTTTCCAACATGATGAGTCCTGGCGATGGCTAATGGGTTGCCAATAACTGACGATAATGGTGTTGTGAGTGATGGCTTCGAGCTTTATCAGCGGCTGAGCGAGCCATTGTTGTGGCGATTGGCTGTATAAGCGGCCCTGGGCATCGACTAACAGTGCCTTTGGCGGGTGTCCTTCAATACCCACAAAATGCAGCGTAGCTGCAACCGGCAGCTGCTGGTAGTGTTGCGGGCTTGGCGTACAATCGGCTCGCGCCACAGCGCTAGAGAATGGATCCCGCGTTAGCGTCGCCGCGGCTATGTCGGGTAACCCCAACGCAATAGCATCTGGGTCTAGCGTCGCATGCCAATCAAGCGTCAGTTGCTGTGCATCGTTAGCGCGCATTGTTACGCTGTCAGTGCGCCATACTGTGAGTTGCAGTAAGTGCTTCCACGCTTGCATCAAGGTTTTAAAATCCCCGCTGACCTGCCAATGTAGCTGCTGCGCTTGCCATTCCAAGGTGATGAGGTGAAGCTTGGAAAACGACTGAAGCGCTTGCTGAATACGTGATGGCAATGCATCTCTTGGTAACGGTGCCGGTACCGCGACCGTGGATGTTACGGAAAGTTGTTGCTGCAGTTGCAGAATGTGCGCCCGCAATTGCGATAACGCGTTTTCGCTGCTGGTTGGAACCACGCTATGAGCTACCAATAAGGTCAGATTTGCTAACCACAGGCAGTAATGAACGATGCGCAACGCGCTGCTGCTTAGTCGCAATTTAGCCACGTGACTGGGCATCGTTGAATAACCACCGCAATATGCGCACCTTGTCATTGGGCTGGGAAATTTGCCAGATCGCATCCGGCAACCATTTACTTAAGCCCTGCTGCCACTGTTGCTGAACACTAACGGTGGGAGCAAGCGGCAGTGTTAGCTGCAACTGTTTAGTATCAAGGCGTAGTGCGATCAGCGGCTGAGGCCATTGTTGCTGAGACAGTTGCGCGACCATGTTCCATGGCCGTTGTGCTTGCTTGAATTGTTGATAGCGCAAGTGCTGTTGTTGTCTTTGTTGCTGTTGATGGAGTAATTGCTGCAACTGATGTCTAGCCAATGCAGTAGCTTGGGAGAGTTGTTCTGCGGGGCTCTCGTAATAACGCATTATCAAGTTACTGGCATTAATAACAAGTAATAAGGATGCAATCACAATCGCGTGCTTTCTTCGCTTTTCGCGCCTGTTTCTCACCCAATCGATGATATTTAACGATGACAACGGTTAAACCCTCGTATTACCAAACCGATAGCAGCGATGGCGTCGCTCGCTAAGTTTGCGGGTTGTTTATTGGTGGTGAGAAAATGGGGTTGTAATATAATCACAGGTAACGCTCGGCGCTGTAAAAATGCAGCAGTACGGGACACTACTTTCGGTTCACCGCAGAGTAAGAAGTAACGCCATCGAACCTGCAATAAATCATCCATTGCGGTCACTGGCTGTTGCTGTATCAAGCAACCGTACTGACAAAACAACAGCTGAAAATACTGTTCGGTGCACTCAACTAATGTCCACTCAGCGGTGACCGGTTGGCTATTGGAATAACAGCGTGGTAGCAGCCAACAAGCGCCACGTAATAAGCTTTGTGCGCGACTCTCCAACACCGTAAGGGGACTGGAGAGTTGCTGGAAAGGTTGTTGAAAATCCTGTAAAGCTTGACGATTTGCGGTAATCACTTCGACCCCGTTGCAGTGGTTGGCGTAATCAAACTGGGGTGATTCTTGCAGTTGTTGGTGGGGAATGCTTGCGCTGAGCTGAGCCGCTATCGCGTCACGTCGATAATGTTCAATTCCGGTGAGGTATTGGTGTAACGTAGTATTGTGCGGCAGCGCGCTGAGTAGGAAGGGTACCGGCAGATGCAGTCGCTCGGGTAATTCTGCAAGGTCGCAAAACTGATGAAAGCAGACCAGTAATTGCCCTTGCTGGGGGATCATTTGCAATAGCTGAGCGCGGTGTTGATGAATATCTATGGCGAGATGGCTACGGCGGTTGAGTGACATCCTTGTCTCCAGCACTGACGAAAAAGTGTTCAAGCGTAGTTTATTGCGTAAAAATCAGCCATAATAGGCAACCTTAAGCGGGATAGATTGTCTTGTAAGACAATGGCAAGCATTTAACGGTGAAGCAGCGGAGTGATAGGTTGAAGTTTCTCAAAGGAATGGTAATTGCCGGCGTGGTTATGCTGGTGCTTGGGTTAACAACCGTCGTAGGTTTATATTTCTACGTAAAACCCGATTTACCGAGTGTGGAAACGCTGCGAGATGTGCACTTGCAAACCCCCATGCAAGTGTATTCAAAAGATGGTCAACTGATCTCCCAGTTCGGTGAAAAGCGCCGTATCCCCGTTAAATTGGAAGATATTCCACAAAATCTGCGCGATGCGATTATTGCCACTGAAGATAGCCGCTTTTATGAGCATTTTGGTGTGGATCCGATTGGTGTTGCCCGCGCTTTTGGTAACTTGCTAGTGACGGGTCACATCAGCCAAGGAGCCAGCACCATTACCATGCAGCTAGCAAGAAACTTTTTCTTAAGCTTCGATCAAGTATGGATGCGTAAAATTAAAGAAGCATTCATTGCCGTGCACATAGAACAATTGCTGACCAAAGACGAAATTTTAACACTTTATTTGAATAAAATTGCCTTTGGTAACCGTGCGTATGGAGTCGGCGCAGCTGCACAGGTTTATTATGGTAAGCCGTTAAAAGATCTTACGCTGGCGCAGTTAGCAACCATTGCCGGGCTACCGAAGGCACCATCGACGTTGAATCCAATTGCCGACCCCGCAGCATCAAAAGCACGTCGGCGAGTGGTGCTGCTGCGTATGCTGGACGAAAAGAAAATCACTCGTGCAGAGTTTGATGAAGCGGCCGCGGCGCCCGTAACGGCTCGCTACCATGGTGCAGAAGTCACTATGAGTGCACCTTACCTAGCGGAAATGGTGCGGCAGGCGATGGTAGATAAATTTGGCGAAGATGAGGCCTATAGTGGCGGTTACAAAGTCTATACCACCGTAGACTCGCACGACCAAGCTGCCGCGCAGCAAGCAGTCTGGACAAATTTACACGATTATGACGAGCGTCATGGCTATCGAGGGCCTGTGGCGACCCTCTGGGGGCCTGAAGAGCAACCTTGGTCGCAACAAGCTATTAACCAGTACCTCGCTAAGCAAAAAGCCTATGGCGCCGTGATGCCAGCCGTGGTTGTGGCCGTTGCTCAGCAAACGGCCACCGTACAATTACCGCAAAATCAAGAGATTACGTTAAACTGGCGAGGAATGCGCTGGGCTCGCCCATACATTAACGAAGATCGCCAAGGGCCGGCGCCTGAAACTGCAAGCGACATTTTGCATCCGGGCGAGCAAATCTATTTACGCCAAGTTGCTGGCGCAGATGGTACGGCTCAATGGCGGTTAGCGCAGATCCCAGAACCGAGTTCAGCATTAGTGTCGCTGCACCCAAACGATGGTGCTGTAGCGGCGGTAGTCGGCGGCTACAGCTTCTCTCTCAGCCAATATAACCGCGCTATTCAAGCGGAGCGACAAGTCGGTTCAAATATCAAGCCGTTGCTCTATTCGGCAGCCTTTGATAATGGCTTTACTTTGGCAACGCTGGTCAACGATGCACCGATTAACCAATGGAATCCGGGTTCCGGTATCGCTTGGCGGCCGAAGAACTCTCCCGATGTGTACGAAGGACCCATTCGCCTTCGTAAAGCATTGGCGAAGTCAAAAAACGTGGTATCAGTGCGGCTAATTAGGGCGATTGGCGTGGACGTTGTGGCTGACCGAATTGCCGACTTTGGCATCCCGCGTGAGCGGGTACCAGAAAATGAATCACTGTCGTTGGGTTCAATCTCGATGACGCCAATGGAGGTAGCTAGAGCGTATACTGCTATTGCTAACGGTGGACACCTAATCGATCCTTACTTTATTGATCGTGTAGAAGATGCTGAGGGCAATATCGTGGTGCAAACTCAACCGAGTTTCGCCTGCACTGCATGTGTGGCAGACGACGCACCCTATGAGCGACCATTGAAGCAGGCACCGCAGGTCATCAGTGAACAAACGGCATTTTTGGTTGCGCAAGCAATGAAATCTACCGTTTGGGGCGGCGGCAGTTGGGCACATAAGACTGGCTGGAATGGCACCGCGTGGCGGATTCAACGCTCTGATCCGATCACCGATAAGGCTGGACGCGAGATTATGGGCAAAACCGGTACCACCAACGACGTTAAAGACACGTGGTTTTCAGGTTTCGTTAGCGGCCTAGTGACTACCACTTGGGTTGGCTTTGATGATGTCAGTCGGCAACTTGGGCGGACTACGATGAACAGCAATTTAGACCGTAGTGAACAAGCTATCACCGGCAGCGAAGCTGGCGCAAAAACGGCGTTGCCGGGGTGGATTTTGTATATGGAAGAAGCCGTTCAACACGTTGAAACAAATGCGATTCCAGTACCACCTGGAGTGGTCTCTGTTCGCATTGATTTAACCTCCGGAAAGCTGTCACGCCGTAATGATTACACCAGCCGCTTTGAGTTTTTTAAAGCCGGAACGCAACCCACGGAATATGCTGACAGTGGCGAGGATACGGTGATATACGACGAGCAAGGCTCGCTGTTCTAAGCGCGCCTTGCTGGTGTTACTGTTGTGCGGCCAATTTGCTCAATAATTGGTTGAGGTCGGACTGAACGCCGCCCGCGGTGACCTGTTTTCCTGCCCCAGGACCGCTGATAACAAGTGGCATTTCTGAGTACCAATCGGTATAAATGACAAAGATATTTTCGCCTGGAATTAAGTTGGCGAGCATATCTCCTTCAGGGATATCTTCGACACCTACTTTGGCTCGCACGCGGTTGTTTTCGTCGACCGAAAAACTTGCCAATAGCCGTGGGACATTTTCAGCGGCTTTTGCTTTGGCGTAACGCTGCTGGATCGGTTCATCCAGTTCATCGACGCGTTGTAAGAATTCTGCCAACGGAATTTGCTGCAGGTGTTCTGGCACTAAAGACGTGACTTCTACATCTTTCCAGTCCAGTGACAGCCCTATTTCGCGTGCCAAAATTAAAAGTTTGCGAATGAGATCTCGGCAGGATAAGTCTTCGCGCGGGTCAGGTTCAGAATATCCGCGCTTTTTGGCTTCCAGCACAAGATCACTGAACTTTGTGGTTTCGTTAAAGTTTTCAAATAACCAAGATAGGGTGCCCGAAAAAATCCCCGAGATACTGCGAATTTCGTCGCCGGAATTACGCAAATCGTTAATCGCGTAGTTTAATGGTAGCCCCGCGCCAACGGTGGTGTTGTAAAGCCATTCACGTTTGTACTCGCGTTGAATGGTGCGGATTTCGCGGTACAATGGCTCGTCGGCACTACCAGCGCGCTTATTCGCCGCAATAATGTGCATGCCGTTGGCAAAGAAGCTGGGGTATTGCTGGGCCACTGCTATAGCATCGGTTAAATCCATCATCACTAATTCATCATAGGGTGCGTTTGGCAGTTCGCGGATGAGTTCACTCATCACGTAGGGACGGGCTAAACGCTCGAAACTGTCTTGCCAGCCATTTAACTCAACACCGCTATAATCCAGCCACAAACGCGTAGAGTTACAGATACCTATGACCCGCACGTCCATCATTTGGTTAATGCGGTCGCGTTGTTGGTTAAACAACTTCAACCATTCACTTCCAATATTACCGCGCCCAACAACCAGTACCCCAAGGCTACGGCGATAGGTAAATAATTGACTATGAAGGCGGTTGAGCAAACGGTTATCCAAGGTTTGCTCCAAGATGGCTATCGCCGAGTTACCGTCGGGGCTGAAACCGAAACGTTTAACTCGCTGCTCACCCAATTGGCGTTTAAAGGTGGCAAATTCATCGGTCTCTTGAATCCGATTACCCACTAGCGCAACAAGGCTGTAGCCGTGAATTTGTTGAACATGCTCAGAACCCGGTGCAGCGGCAAACCAACGATTAAGAAATTCCACATGGTTTTGGTGAAAGGCTAAATATTCGTGTTGATTTTCTGGCTCGGTCCAGCGCACAAGTGGAGTGAGTTCGAGCTCGTTAATGGCATCGATTAACGCCTTATCCGCGAGTTCAACGCGGAACAAGGCAACATCAGCCAGTGAGGTCAATACCTTGCCGCGCGGTTCGGTATTCTCGTATTGGCCTATCCGTGTCTGTTGGTTTTCGACCTTTAAGCTGGAGCGCACGGAGATGATCATGCGTTCGCGGTCGACTGGTTGGAACGTGCGTGGGTGCAATACTGGGCTACCCAAGCGAGCTAACTCTTCGGCTTCGTGCCAGTCCAATGACGGTAGACTGACGACCCGTTCCACTTTGCGTGGGTCGGCTGAGTATACGCCCGCAACATCTTTCCAAATGGTGACTTGTTTAACATCCAGCAAGCTACCGACAAGTGTCGCTGAATAATCACTACCGTTGCGGCCTAAAATCAGCGAGTGGCCTTCTGGATCGCGGGCAATAAAGCCAGTGATAATAAAGCGTGTTCCTGGATGTGGAGCAACCCGTTCTAACAGCGCTTGGCGTGACGGTTGAACACGAATAAGCGGCTCCGGGGCGTCGTCTGCTAACAGAAAATCGCGCGCATCAATATGGTCAGCGCGCATACCCTGTTTGCGCAGCAGTGCGGCTAATAAGCGTGCGGACCACAGCTCGCCATAAGCCAGCAGTTCAGGTTTACGTTCAATCGTCTCTTCGCCGGCTAACCAGCGGCGCCAACGAGCGAAATCCTGCTGTGACCATTGCATTAGCTGCTGTGCCAAATCGCCACTGAGCAAATCAGTGATCAAGCCTTGCTGGTAGCGTTCTAATTGGTCGAGCAGAATAGTGGCCGCATCGCCCTGTTGTTGCTTCGCGTCGATGATAGCAAGAATGCGGTTGGTGGTGTCGCCAGCAGCAGAGACCACAGCGATATCGCTGGCCCCGGAAAATTCGGTTAGAATGCGCGCCACGCGGCGGTAACAAAAGGCGTCAGCTAAACTACTACCACCAAACTTGTGCACTTGCACGTTATTGGCGACAGCTTCTGCTTGGGCAGGAGAAACAGCATTCATTGCAGTCATGAGTCGACGCGACTCCTTATCGGGTCAAACGGGCCAAAACTTTGATTATACGTAGGGGTGTCGCGGCGTCAAAAGGATTTACCCATTTTTAGCCATCTAGCCGTATATATTTGACCAAATTCTGCAATCAGGTAAAATCCACTACAGTTTACAGGGTTTTAGCGTCGAGGCGAGCAATATGAAGTGGAATGGCGAGTATATTTATCCTTATGCCGAGCACGGCAAAAAGAGCGAGCAGGTAAAAAAGGTCACAGTGTCAATTCCAACGCGTGTGTTAAAAGTGCTCACCGACGAACGCACCCGTCGGCAGGTGAAAAACTTGCGCCACGCCACCAATAGTGAGTTACTCTGCGAAGCTTTTTTGCATGCGTTCACTGGGCAACCTTTACCCACCGATGACGATTTACAAAAAGCGAACCCTCACCGCATTCCGCTAGCCGTTCGGGAAGAGCTCGAAGCGCGTGGCTTGCCCATTCCCGAAGACGACATTATTAACGACGATTAGTCACCACTGGACGGCGCGTAATTTTCTGGCATTTCAATCCGCGCAGCGCCCGATTCCACCGCGGCTTTAGCCACTGCCGTTGCCACCCGTTCGCATAACCTCGGGTCTAATGGCTTAGGAATAATATAGTCGCGGCCAAAGCTTAATGCCTCCACGCCCGCCGCTTTCAATACCGATTCTGGAACGGGTTCTTTCGCAAGCTCACGAATCGCCTCAACCGCGGCAATTTTCATTTCATCGTTGATGGCATTTGCCCGAACATCAAGCGCCCCGCGGAAAATAAACGGGAAGCACAGCACATTATTCACTTGGTTCGGATAGTCTGAGCGACCCGTTGCCATAATCACGTCATCACGCGCTTGCAGTGCCAGCTCTGGTTTGATTTCTGGATCAGGATTGGAGCAAGCGAAGATAATTGGGTTGTCCGCCATCAACTTTAGTGACTCTGGCGGCAGTAGGTCTGGGCCTGACACGCCAACAAAAATATCTGCGCCTTCAATTACATCATCGAGTGTTCGCTTATCGGTATTATTGGCGAACAGCGATTTATATTCGTTCAAGTCTTCCCGCCGAGTATGAATAACCCCTTTGGAATCCAACATATAAATGTGCTCGCGCTGGGCACCGCATTTTATTAATAATTCCATGCAGGCAATCGCTGCGGCACCGGCGCCCATGCAAACGATACGGGCTTGCTCAAGTGATTTACCTTGAATCTCCAAGGCGTTCAACATCCCTGCGGCGGTCACTATTGCAGTGCCATGCTGGTCATCGTGAAAGACAGGAATGTTGCAGCGTTCGATCAACGCCTGTTCAATCTCAAAGCATTCTGGGGCTTTGATGTCTTCCAGGTTGATGCCGCCAAAGGTATCGGCAATATTCGCCACTGTATTGATAAAATCTTGCGTGGTGCGATGATTCACCTCGATATCAATGGCGTCCAATCCGGCAAACCGCTTAAACAGTAATGCCTTGCCCTCCATTACTGGCTTCGATGCTAGGGGTCCCAAATTGCCTAAGCCGAGGATTGCGGTTCCGTTGGTGATCACCGCAACCATATTACCTTTAGCGGTATAACGGTACGCTGTTTCTGGATCAGCGGCAATTTCACGAACAGGCTCAGCCACCCCGGGACTATAGGCGAGTGCTAAATCTTTACTGGTTTCCGCAGATTTAGTGATGGTAACCGAGATCTTTCCAGGTTTAGGTTGGGCGTGATAGTCGAGCGCTTGTTGGCGAAAATCGTTGCTCATAAGTGATCGGTGTCCTGACGCTTAGTAGAAAATGTCAATAATGCTTTAGTGTAAAACCTTTCAGGTAAATAACAGATCGTACCTGATAGGCTAGGCGGTAATCGTCAAATTGCAAGGTTGCTGAAAATAACACCATGCTGAATTCCTTAAACAGCATAACTTTGGCGCAAGGCAGGCATAAAAAAAGGCGCTTTTTGGCGCCTTCTTAGTATTCGTTCGATTAATTCGACGTTTTACAGTGTTTAGGCTGTTATTTCTTGCCCAAAACGCCAAAACGTTTTTTGAATTTGTCAACGCGACCACCAGTGTCCATTACACGCTGTTTACCAGTGTAGAAAGGGTGGCACTCTGAACATACGTCGATGTGCAAGTCTTCAACGCGAGTTGAGCGCGTTTCGAAGCTATGACCGCAAGAACAGGTCACTTTGATCGCTTCATACTTAGGATGAATACCTTGTTTCATGGGGTTACCTCAAGTTGGGCCGCATCGCTATCCGATCCAAAGCCGGACACCATGCGCAAAAAAACATCAATGGTTTAAGAGCGGCGCATTCTAGTGGATCTTGCAGCAAGGATCAAGCACAAACGATGCTTGTATTCTGCCTAAGCGCTCCGCACAATAACGCTATGATCGCCAGCCACTAGGTACACTGTTATATGCAGGCTAGTCTGCGGCGTGTGCGGCTAGCATTGCCGGTACCACTACGCCAATATTTTGATTACGAAATCCCCGAAAAGTTCCCGCTACCCGCAGTGGGGGCTCGGCTACGGGTTCCGTTTGGGCGCCGTAACGTGATTGGCTTTTGTGTGGCACAACAACCCCAAGACAGTCCAGCGGATATGTCGTGCAAAGCGATCAGCGAAATTATTGATAGCGAACCATTATTGCCTGCAATGATGTGGCAACTGTGTGAGTGGGCGGCAGATTATTATCACCATCCGCTGGGTGATGTGTTGCAACAAGCTATTCCTGCCCTTTTACGCAAGGGTGAGGCGGCACAATATGCCAGCCAGCGCGTGCTAGCAATAACCGCAGCGGGGACTAAGGTTGATAGTAGCGAAATTGCACGCGCGCCAAAACGCCAACAGTTATTGCAGCAACTACAACAGCAACAACAGTTGGCCATAGCGGATGCTCCGAAACAGCAACGGCAACCGTTAATTGATGCTGGTTGGGCTGAACAGATAGAGCAGGTAAAAGCCGCGAGTCGCTGGCGGTACCAACGCGCCGAACAACCGTTAACGTTGAACCAACAACAAGCGTTAGCGGTCAGTGCCATTAACCAAGCAAAGGGTGCAGAAACGTTTTTGCTCGATGGTGTAACTGGCAGCGGTAAAACCGAAGTTTACCTGCAAGCGATTGAGCAAGTGCTTGAACGCCAACAGCAGGTGCTGGTACTGGTGCCAGAAATCGGTCTCACACCACAAACCCTAGCGCGTTTCCGTAACCGCTTCGCGGTGCCAATTGTGATGCTGCATTCTGCATTGACTGACCGGGAACGGCTGGATGCTTGGCTAGATGCGAGCAATGGCAGCGCGGCGTTAGTGATTGGCACGCGTTCGGCGATTTTCACACCGTTTAAATCATTGGGATTGATCGTTGTGGACGAAGAGCATGACTTGTCGTTTAAACAACAAGAAGGCTTCCGTTACAGTGCGCGTGATCTTGCGAGTAAACGCGGCCAACTGGAGCAAGTGCCGTTGGTATTGGGTAGTGCTACGCCCTCGTTTGAAACGTTGAACAACGCTATCCAACAGCGTTTCCGCTGGCTACCGCTGAACAGTCGAGCAGGCGGTGCGCAACCGGTTAAGCAACAGCTGATCGATTTAAAGCAGCAGCGTATGAATGCCGGATTATCAGAACCCCTGTTGGAGATGATCAAAAATACCCTGGCCAAGCATCAGCAAGTGTTGTTATTCCTCAACCGCCGCGGTTTTGCGCCAGCCCTGATGTGCCATGAATGCGGCTGGCTAGCGAGTTGCCAGCGTTGTGATGCCTATTACACCGTGCACCATGGCATTCGCCAGTTACATTGCCACCATTGCGGTGCCCATCGGCCCATACCCAAGCAATGCCCACAATGCAGTAGCTTAGAATTGATGACCCAAGGGATAGGCACCGAACAGGTTGAGCAGACCCTTAGCCAGCTATTTCCAGAAACCTCAGTATTGCGTATTGATCGTGACAGTACGCGGCGTAAAGGCAGTTTGGACACCTACTTAAAGGAAGCGACGGACAATAAGCATGGCATTCTGGTAGGGACGCAAATGCTCGCCAAAGGCCACCATTTTCCGCAGGTGTCGCTGGTTGCTTTATTGGACGTTGACGGCGCACTCTATAGTGGCGATTTTCGGGCTGCAGAGCGACTGGGGCAGTTATACACGCAGGTCGCTGGGCGTGCAGGACGCGCACAGCATCAGGGCTACGTGGTGCTGCAAACCCACCACCCTGAGCATGAGCTGTTACAAGATCTGCTCAATAACGGCTACAGTCACTTTGCCTTGTCGGCAATGACGGAACGCCAACAAGCACAGTTGCCACCCTTTGCGCACCTCGCCCTGTTTCGCGCTGAAGCACTGCAATTAGACGCGGTGCATCAGGCATTGCAGGATATTGCTAACCAGTTTCCCGCGGTAGACGGCGTGAATGTGTTAGGGCCGATGCCGGCACTCATGGAGCGCCGTGCCGGAAAGTACCGCATGCAATTACTGATTCATTGCACTTCTCGGGCGCTACGTTATCAAGTATTGAATCACGTTTTAGCGCGATTAGCGGCGATATCCAGCTTGAAACAGGTCCGTTGGAACCTCGATATTGACCCGCAAGACTTCAGTTAGCGGCGGGAAACGGTTTTTTTTAGCGCAGGAAGCGATTAAACTACCCTTTCTCCAGATTTTTATACCCATAAACGCGTTTTAAGTAGGTAGTCGCACGCATGAAAGACCAGATTGAGCAGTTACTCGCCAGCGCTGTCGCGCAATTGCAATCCGATGGCATTCTTCCGCAGTCGGTGCAACCCCGAATTCAGCTCGATCGACCTCGTGACAAATCACACGGTGATTTTGCGACCAACCTCGCGTTAATGATGGCAAAGCCAGCGGCAATGCCGCCACGGGATCTCGCGCAGAAACTCATTGCCGCGATTCCAGCGAATGAGCTGCTGGAAAAAACCGACATTGCAGGCCCAGGCTTTATTAACTTTACCCTCAGCCAACAGCAATTGTTAGACCAACTACAAGCGATGTATAGCAGTGGGCGGTTAAATGTGCAGCCTGATGCCGATAGCAAAACCATCGTCATTGACTATTCCTCGCCCAACCTTGCCAAAGAAATGCATGTGGGTCACTTGCGCTCCGCCATTATTGGTGACGCCGTATCACGCGTGGCAGAGTTCTTGGGCCACAAAGTCATTCGCCAAAACCATGTGGGCGATTGGGGTACGCAGTTCGGCATGTTGCTGGCGCATATGGAAGAGTTAGATGCCGGTGAACAAGCTTACGAGCTGAGTAACTTAGAGACGTTTTATAAAGCCGCGAAAAAGCGCTTTGACGACAGCGAAGCGTTCGCGGACCGCGCGCGTGAATTAGTGGTTAAGTTACAGTCCGGTGATGACTACTGTTTGAAGTTATGGCACCAATTTATCGATGTATCACTGGCTCATTGCCAAGAGGTTTATGACCGTTTAGGGGTCAAGTTAACCCGTGCTGACGTGATGGCTGAAAGTGCCTATAACGATAAACTCCCCGGTGTTATTGAGCACCTTAAAGCACGTGATCTGTTAGTGGAAGATCAAGGTGCGCAGTGTGTTTTCTTGGATGAATTTAAAGGCAAAGAAGGCGACCCACTACCGATTATTGTGCAAAAGCGTGGCGGCGGCTACTTGTATGCGACTACCGACTTAGCAGCAATTGAATATCGTCAGAAGACGCTGGGTGGTGATTACCTAATGTATTTTGTTGATGCACGTCAATCGCTGCACTTCGAACAAATTTTTACCTTGGCGCGTAAAGCGGGCTTTGTGGAAGGTGATATCGATTTAGCACACTTTGGTTTTGGCACAGTGATGGGTAAAGATGGCCGCCCTTATAAAAGCCGCGACGGTGGTGTTACCAAGCTTGCTGATTTATTAGATGAAGCCGAGCGCAGAGCATTGGATTTGATGCAGAGCAAAGGTTCGTCATTGACCGAGGAAGAACAACAAGCGGTTGCCAAGGTGGTCGGTATCAGTTCAGTGAAATACGCTGACCTGTCGAAAAACCGTACCAGTGACTACATCTTCGACTGGGACCTGATGTTGAGCTTTGAGGGTAATACCGCACCGTATTTGCTGTACGCGTACACTCGGGTCAACAGCATTTTCGAGAAACTGGGCACAGACCAACGTTATCAAAACGCTGATTGGCAGCTTGCTGATGAACGTGAGTTAGCGCTTGCTAACCAGTTGGTGCGTTTTAACGAAGTGCTCCATAGCGTTTACCAAAAAGCGATGCCGCACTTCTTATGTGGCTATTTGTTCGAGTTGGCTGGCAAATTCTCGAGCTTCTACGAGGCCTGCCCAATTTTGAATAACGACGATCTGGCGGTTCGTAACAGCCGCTTGAAACTCGCGGCACTGACAGCGAATACGCTACGTCAGGGCTTACAACTGTTAGGTATTCCAACACTGGATAAGATGTAACCATGGATTACGCTAATCGCGGCCGACCGCAGCGTCCGAAGAAACCTAAAAAAGGCGCTAAGTCGAACGCCAAAAAAGCCTCGGTGGCACGGCGCCCAGTGCCTTGGTTGATCGTGTTATTAGCCATCGCCTTGATAGCGTTATTTAGCTATTTCTTGATCAGTATAAATGGCGAAGGCGACAAGCACCCAGCTACTGTGACGCCACCGGCAGCCCAGACAAAGCCGCAACAGCAGCTACCGGAAAAGCCGAAAGAACGCTGGCAGTACATTGAAGCGTTGGAAAATAAAGAAGTCGAGGTTGATGTTCCCGAGCGCGAACTCGGCCCACCAAAACTCATGCAGTGTGGCTCATTCCGACAGCAGACAGATGCCGAGCAGTTGAAAGCACAAATTGCGATGGTCGGTTTGGAAGCGAAAATTTATCCCTCCGACGGCGATTCAGGACGTTGGTACCGAGTGGTCTTGGGGCCCTACAAAACTAAACGCGCTGCCGAGAGCGAACGGCACAAACTGCAACGCAATAAAATTTATGGCTGTGCCATTTGGAATTGGAACCTCGACTAATCTGTCGAGGTTCTCTTGAAATCTCTGCTTTGCATCCTCACATAGTCCCTATCGCGCCGACCAAAGGGTCGGTAAAAAGCTAACACAGCGAGAGGGTATCGATTTGACCACGATAGTATCAGTACGCCGCGGCGATAAAGTGGCAATAGGTGGTGATGGCCAAGTATCACTGGGCAATACCGTGATGAAGGGCAATGCGCGCAAAGTGCGGCGGCTGTATCACGACCAAGTATTAGCAGGGTTTGCTGGCGGAACCGCCGATGCCTTTACCCTTTTTGAACGTTTTGAAGCAAAGCTTGAACAACACCAGGGTAACTTGATGCGGGCAGCGGTAGAGCTTGCCAAAGATTGGCGAACCGACCGTGCTTTGCGACGCTTGGAAGCGTTATTGGCTGTTGCCGACAAAGAAACCTCACTGATCATTACCGGTAACGGTGATGTGGTGCAGCCAGAAAATGATCTTATCGCGATTGGCTCTGGCGGCCCGTATGCACAGTCAGCGGCGCGAGCGTTGCTTGAAAATACCGAGCTGCCAGCGCGCGAAATTGTCGAAAAAGCCTTAACGATTGCCGGCGATATCTGCGTCTACACCAATGGTTTCCAGACCATTGAAGAGCAGGATTCTATTGCCGCGAAATCAAAATCATAGGGGAAGTATTACGATGTCGAACATGACCCCACGGGAAATCGTTGACGAACTGAACCGCCACATTATCGGCCAAGATAACGCAAAGAAGGCCGTTGCCATCGCGTTACGTAATCGCTGGCGCCGGATGCAACTGGACGATGAATTGCGCGGCGAAGTGACGCCAAAAAACATTCTAATGATTGGTCCAACCGGTGTTGGTAAAACCGAGATAGCACGCCGTTTGGCGAAGCTTGCGCGGGCGCCCTTCATTAAAGTTGAAGCCACCAAATTCACTGAGGTGGGTTATGTGGGTAAAGAGGTTGAGTCGATTATTAAGGACTTAACCGATGTCGCAGTAAAACAAACGCGCGAAGAAATGATGCAGAAAGTACGTTTTCGTGCCGAAGAAGCGGCGGAAGAACGTATTTTAGACGTGCTATTACCGCCGGCTAAAGGTGGCTGGGATAGCGACAATAAAAGCACCGACGAGCAAAAGCATAGCCGCCAGGTATTCCGCAAGAAATTGCGTGAGCATCAGCTAGACGACAAAGAAATTGAAATCGATTTAGCGATGCCGCAGATGGGCGTGGAGATTATGGCGCCCCCGGGCATGGAAGAAATGACCTCGCAGTTGCAGAGCATGTTCCAAAACATGGGCAGCCAAAAAACCAAACCGCGGAAGATGAAAATCAAAGACGCGATGAAGCAGTTGGTGGAAGAAGAAGCGGCGAAAATGTTGAACCACGAAGAGGTCAAAGAAAAGGCTATTGAGTCGGTTGAGCAAAACGGCATTGTCTTTATTGATGAGGTCGACAAAATTTGCAAACGGGCCGACAGTGGCGGTGGCCCTGACGTCTCTCGCGAGGGTGTGCAACGTGATCTACTGCCTTTGGTTGAAGGAACGACGGTATCGACCAAACATGGCATGATCAAAACCGACCATATTTTGTTTGTCGCCTCCGGCGCATTCCAAATGAGCAAACCGTCAGATTTGATTCCTGAGTTACAGGGGCGTTTGCCTATTCGCGTAGAGTTAGACGCGTTAACCAGCGCCGACTTCGTGCGTATTTTGACCGAGCCAAATGCGTCGTTGACGACGCAATACAAAGCGCTGCTGAAAACCGAGGGCGTGGATGTGGCGTTTGCTGAAGATGGTATTCAGCGCATTGCGGAAATTGCGTTCCATGTGAACGAGACGACTGAGAACATCGGCGCGCGCCGGTTACACACGGTATTGGAGCGGTTAATGGAAGAAATCTCCTTTAATGCCACCGACTACCATGGTGATGTGGTGACCATTGATGCGGCTTACGTTGACCAGCATATTGGTGAATTGTCGCAAGACGAAGATCTAAGTCGCTTTATTCTTTAACGCTGTAGGGTGCGCCGAACAACGGATTGTTCGGTTGTGCCTGATGCGTCGGGCGAGGTTTAACTGCCTCGTCCAACCATCGACTCAAATGCTTTTGTGAGACAGGCGCAGAGTGAAAATAGCCCTGCGTTAAATCGCAATCCAGCGCCTGCAAAATGCGCAACTGCTGTTCCGTTTCTACGCCTTCCGCGACAACACTTTTGCCCAAGCCGTGGGCCAACCGAATCAGGGTTCGTACAATAGTGGTGTCATCTCGTGATTGATCCAGCTCATGAATAAAACTGCGATCGATTTTGATTTTTTGTATCGGCAATTTGCGCAGATAAGCGAGTGAAGAATAGCCGGTGCCGAAGTCATCAATGGCAATGCTAAAGCCGGCATCGCGTAATTGACTGATCACGTTCATGCCGTTGTTGATATCCGACATTGCCACACTTTCGGTAATTTCTAGCTCCAACTGATGGTGCGGTATGTGGTATTGCTGGGCCAATTTATGCAGTTTTTCCACCAGTGCAGCATGCTGAAAATGGGGCGCTGAGAGGTTTACTGCAATGGGCCAGGTGCGTTGGTATCGTTGTTGCCAACGCTGCAGCAGTTTGGCTGCATTCTCTAAAACCCAGTCATCCAGCTCAATAGATAAGCCTAACTGTTCGATGTAAGGCAAAAACTCCGCCGGCCCCAGGACTCCTTGTTCTGGATGATTCCAACGAATGAGCGCTTCAAAGCTCACCGTCGATTGGCTCTGGGTGGAGAACTGCGGTTGTAAATAGAGCTCAAATTGGTCGGTCTGCAGGGCATGTTTGAGTACGGGCTCCAAGTCGACCAAGCGGGTGTATTCATCGTCCATGCCGCGCTGGTAAATCACCGTCGCTTCATTGCTCTGCCCTTTGGTTTGCGCCAACGCTACGGTGGCTTTGTTGAGCAGTAATTCAGCGCGATGACCATGTTGAGGATAACGCGAAATACCAATACCGCAATGTACAGAAATGTTTTTGCCATCGACGTTAAGCGGCGCATTGACGGTGGCGCGCAGTTGTTCGGCCAGGTCGATAATGAACGACTTGCGTTTTAAATGATTAAACACCACGGCATAGACATCACCGCCAATTCGCGCCACCGCCAGGGGTTGCGGTTTAATTTGGATTAAGCGGTGCGCAATTTCTTTCAACACCCGGTCGCCACCGCGTAAACCTAATGTTTCATTGATGGCTTTAAAGCGGTTCAAGCCAATCAGCATCACCGTTAAGTGACGGCCTGATGAGCGACAGGATTCTATCAGTAAGGGAATTTTTGACACCAGCTGTTCGCGATTGGGCACGCCTGTGAGCGAATCGTGGGTATTCAAATATTCTGCTTGTTGAATAGCGACAACGGCGCTATCACGCTCGGATTCCAATAGCCAAATCACTACCCCAAGCGCAGCCGCGGCTACAAATAAGCAATTCAGTAAACCCTGAAAACTGAGCAATAATAAATTCGCCAGCTCATCTTGAGTGACTGCAATAATGATCAATAAGCCGAGATTTTTTATCCCGACGGCAATAAAGGAGCCGCTGATCAATCGTGGCCCAAGTCCCTGTTTAATCCGGTTTAGCAAAGCAAAGCCAATCACCACTAAAGCAATGCCCATGGGAAGAAACTTGCTGACTAACATGCCGAAGGATGGAACCCCAGGCCTGAGGTGATGGCTAGATAATGTGTAGGTTAACACCGCAATGGCAACCGCCACGGCATAACACAATAAGCGTAGCTTTAAGCCCAGTTGCCGTTGGTAAAGAATGTCGATGGCGCCGATGGTCAGTAAGGTGATGGCTAAATAAAGCGACGTATGAGCCAGGCTCTTAAGTAACGAAAAGCCTTCGCTGCCGAGCCAGTGAGCATTAATGAGATCGCTAGAAAAACCAGCAAATGCCAGTTGATTGAACGCGAATACGGCCGAGGCGATCGCCCAAAAACGCAAGTATACATGTCCGTATAGCTGAAAGTAGTAGCGAAGAAGAAAACTCAGACCGAAAAGTAACAGTGCTTGGATGGCGTAACTAAAGGTCGTAACTGTCAGGCCTGTGAAAACGTCAAAATCTGCCATGAATGCTAAATAGTTATTTTTATCATTATTATTATGTCCATGATTAAACGGGTTTTCTTGCTCGACATCAAGAGATATTAACAAAATGTTTCAGCCGATTATTGTTATTTGCCAACGCTTGCTTTTGTGATTGCGGGTTAGCCGTTATACTCTGCTATGTCGTAGCCGCTTCAATGGGAAGGCGAAACATGGAATACAACACTTCAGAACTCTGTGATTTATACCCCGACATGGTCGATGTCGTGGAGCCGTTATTTGAACACTTTGGCGGCCGTAGTTCGTTTGGTGGCCAATTAGTGACGATCAAATGTTATGAAGACAAAGGGATTATTGAGGAAACTGTCCAGCAGGACGGTGGCGGTAAGGTGTTGTTGATCGATGGTGGCGGTTCTACGCGGCGCGCACTTATCGATATCGCGATTGCTGAACAAGCCATGGATAACGACTGGGAAGGCATCGTATGCTTCGGCTCGGTGCGCGACGTTGATGCCCTAGAAGAGCTTGATATTGGTATTTTAGGGGTCGGTTCTATTCCGGTCGGTGCCATCAGTGAAGGCATCGGTGAAGTTGATGTGCCGGTGAATTTTGGCGGCGTAACCTTTTTGCCTGAAGACCACTTATACGTGGATACCACCGGAGTGATTCTGTCACCAGAAGCGTTGGATTTAGAGTAGTTATGCAGCAAGTACCTTTGCAATTACCCTCGCCAGCGCATTGGGTAAGCGCTCGTGAGGGCGAAACCAAGGTCGGTCAAGCTATCCATCTGTTACCCGTAGAGGGTGACTACCAACAGCAGATCAACGATGCCTGGCAACAAGGCCGGCGGATTGCTGTACTCGGTATTCCAGAAAGTATTGGCGTGAAAGGCAATTTGGGTCGCGCTGGTGCGGAGTTGGGTTGGCAGGCATTTTTGCAAAGTTTTTTGAACCTGCAAGCAACCGGCATTATTCCCCTCGATGAGTTGCTCTTGGTAGGCGCGGTAGATTGTGATGATATTCAGCAGCAAGCTGAGGCGTTAGATCCCAACGAACAAACCGAGCTAAACCGTATTCGTGAATTATGTGGGATTGTCGATGGCCGTGTTAAGGCGGTTGTCGAGCCGTTATTTGAGGCTGGCTTTGAAGTTATTGCGATTGGCGGTGGGCATAATAACGCCTACCCATTGCTAACCGCGTTAGCGCAAGCCACCGGACAATCTTGCGGCGCTGTTAACTTAGATCCCCATGCCGACTTTCGCCCGCGAGAGGGGCGCCACAGCGGTAATGGGTTCAGCTATGCCTATACCGAAGGTGCGTTATCTGCCTATCACGTTTTAGGCCTACACGAAGCCAAAAACTCGGTCCAAAGCTTACGTCAAATGTTCGATGCTGGCGTGCGCTACGACGCCGTCCACCAGTTATTGACCGAGGGTTTCGCCAACGCACTCGATAGCACTATGAGTCGCGCGGTTTCTTGGCAACGCCCGCTTGCTATTGAAGTCGATGTGGATGCGATTAGCCAAGCGCCTGCCAGCGCCATGAACTACACCGGGGTGACGTTCGCGGATGCATTTAGCTACGTTAGCCGCCTTGCTGAAGTCGCTGAAGCACGCTATTTACACCTTGCCGAAGCAGCACCTGGATTACATCCTGCTGGTGAAGCGGAAGGTCGGCGCGCTTGTGGGCAATTGCTCAGCGAACTGGTATTAGCCTATTTTCAAGGGCGGCGTCAGCGTTAGCGGGGACGCCCTGCCAACCAAACCTGTTGCAGTGGATTAACACCATACTGGTAAGCAAGCTCTGCAGGTTCGCTAATGTCCCACAGTGCCAAATCGGCTCGCATCCCTTCGGCAATCACGCCTCTATCGTTAAGTCCCAGAGCCTTGGCGGCATTCACTGTGACTCCTCGTAAGCAGGCTTCCGGGGTCATTCGGAAAATGGTCGCGCCCATGTGCACCATCAACAGCAAGCTATGAAGCGGTGATGAACCAGGGTTGGCATCGGTGGCTAACGCAATAGGAACTTCCGCGGCTAGTAGTGCTTGAATAGGTGGATATTGCGTATCGCGAAGGAAGTAAAATGCCCCCGGTAACAGCACCGCAACCGTGCCGGCTTGCTTCATCGCGGCAATGCCTTGTTCATCCAAGTGTTCTAAATGGTCAGCCGATAACCCCTGATATTTTGCCGCCAGTGCGGCGCCACCTTGATTGCTGAGCTGCTCGGCATGCAACTTTATTGGTAATTGACGTTGCTGCGCCGCTTGGAAAACGCGCTCGGTTTGCGCCGGTGTGAAACCGATGGATTCACAAAACGCATCGACCGCATCGACGAGCCCTTCCTCGCTCAGCGTTGGCAAAATGGTGTTGACGATTTCATCAATGTAACCGTCAGCGTTGCCTTTAAACTCAGGGGGAACGGCGTGGGCAGCTAACAACGTTGTTTGCACATTAATTGGCAGTTGTTCGCCAATTTGGCGGGCGACTTGCAGTTGTTTGCGCTCATTTTCTAAATCTAAACCATAGCCTGACTTGATTTCGACAGTGGTTACGCCCTCCGCCATCAGCGCTGATGCGCGGGTTTTACCGAGTTGCAGTAATGTTGCTGCATCAGCCTCGCGGGTTGCACGAACGGTGGCGGCAATCCCTCCACCTTGTTCGGCAATTTGTTGGTAGCTTACGCCGTGCAAGCGCTGTGCAAACTCATTGGCACGCGAGCCGGCCCAAACCAAATGGGTGTGACAGTCGATAAGACCCGGGGTTAAGCAACCGCGTTGACCATCAATACGCTGTCCGGCTTGGTACTGAGGCGCGGCGTCGGCTGCTCCGACCCAACGAATATGCTCGCCGTCAATTAATACCAACGCATTGTCAATGAGTCCGTAACCGTCGCCTTGCATGGTGGCGACACGGACATTATGGATTGCGGTAGTCACTTGCAGCGACATAGTGGTACTCCCTTTGATTGCTAGCAATTCAGTGCGTTAGCATAACAAACCCGATTTCATCTTGTATAGACAATTTAGTTTTCTTACACTAGATCACCCTGTCGCCTCGCAGAGGGAACCGGTAATGGCGAAATTTTCACAGATTAAGCAGTTTATTTATCAAAAAATTGAATCCGGCGATTGGCCAGAAAACCACCCAGTGAGTTCGGAAAATGCTTTGGCAAACCAGTTTGCAGTCAGTCGCATGACCGCTCGCCGAGCGTTGCAAGAACTTGCTGACGAAGGGTTAGTTATCCGTACCCAGGGATCAGGCACCTTTGTGGCGCCAATTAAGTCGCAAACCTCGTTTATGGCGATTCGCAATATTGCCGACGAGGTACGCTCTCGCGGCCACCGTTATCGCGCCAAAGTTCATACTTTGCGCGAAGAAACGGCAAATGCGCACGTGGCGGCAGCATTGAATATTGAAACCGGTGCCGCAGTGTTCCACTCGGTGGTTAGCCATTATGAAGATGAGCTTCCGGTACAGGTAGAAGAGCGCTTCGTGAATCCCCAATTGGTGCCAGATTATTTGCGCCAAGATTTTAGTAAGGTAACGCCGCATGAGTATTTGTGTGTGGTCTCACCGCTGACTGAAGCGAGCCACCAAATTGAAGCGGTACTACCGTCACCGACCCTGTGTCACTGGCTGATTTTAGACAAACCAGAGCCGTGCTTGCGGATTATCCGCCGCACTTGGAGCTCTGAAGGCGTAGTAACGTTCGCTACGCTCACCCATCCAGGTTCTCGCTTTCAACTAGGCGGGCATCTGACATTTAACGGTTTATCGAATACCACCAAGGAGTAGCTACATGGCATTCACACGTTTAGACAAGAGTCGCAAAATTATCGCGCCTCGTGGCAGCGAGTTGACCACCTGTAACTGGCAAGTCGAAGCCGCCAAGCGGATGTTAATGAATAATCTTGATGACGAGGTCGCCGAGCATCCACAAGCGTTGGTGGTATACGGTGGTATCGGTCGTGCTGCACGCAGTTGGGAATGCTACGACAAAATTATTGAGACACTTGAACGGTTAAAGCCGAACGAGTCGCTATTGATTCAATCCGGTAAGCCGGTCGGGGTGTTCCCAACCCATGAAGATGCGCCACGAGTGCTGATTGCCAATTCAAACTTGGTACCGAACTGGGCGAATTGGGAACACTTTAACGAGCTCGATAAAGCCGGCTTGATGATGTACGGACAAATGACCGCGGGTTCGTGGATTTACATCGGTTCGCAAGGCATTGTGCAAGGCACTTACGAAACCTTTGGTGCGGTTGCACGCCAGCACTTTGATGGCGAAGCGAAAGGCCGGTGGGTGTTAACCGGTGGTCTTGGTGGCATGGGTGGCGCGCAGCCATTGGCTGCGACCATGGCAGGCTTCTGTATGCTGGCGGTAGAGTGTGATGAGTCACGCATCGATTTCCGCTTACGTACGGGCTATGTTGACCGCAAATCGACCTCACTCGATGATGCGCTAGAGCAAATTAACCAAGCGTTAGAGAAAGGCAAAGCCATTTCAGTGGCGTTATTGGGTAATGCAGCAGATGTTTACGACGAGTTGGTGAAACGCAACATCACCCCAGACGTTGTGACCGACCAAACCTCAGCGCACGATCCATTGCACGGTTATCTGCCACAAGGCTGGACGCTGGAGCAGTATCAACAGCAGCAGCAAGAAAATCCACAAAAGACGGTAGCACTGGCGAAGCAGTCAATGGCCGTACAAGTAAAAGCGATGTTAGCACTACAGCAGCGCGGCGCGGCCACCTTGGACTATGGCAACAACATCCGCCAGATGGCAAAAGATGTTGGGGTAGACAACGCCTTTGATTTTCCAGGCTTTGTGCCAGCCTATATCCGTCCACTGTTCTGTGAAGGTATCGGGCCGTTCCGTTGGGTTGCGTTGTCAGGTGATCCGGAAGATATCTACAAAACCGACCAGAAAGTGAAAGAACTGATTCCGGATAACCCGCACCTGCACAATTGGTTGGACATGGCGAGAGAGCGGATCAGTTTCCAAGGTCTACCAGCGCGAATTTGCTGGATTGGGTTAAAAGATCGTGCGCGGATTGCCAAGGCGTTTAACCAAATGGTGCGCAACGGCGAATTGAAAGCGCCGATCGTGATTGGTCGTGACCACTTAGATTCAGGCTCGGTTGCCAGCCCGAACCGGGAAACGGAAAGTATGCAGGATGGTTCCGATGCGGTATCGGATTGGCCGTTATTGAATGCCCTATTGAACACCGCTGGTGGCGCTACGTGGGTTAGCTTGCACCATGGTGGTGGCGTGGGTATGGGCTATTCGCAACACGCTGGTGTGGTGATTGTTGCGGATGGTAGCGATGCCGCCGAACAACGGTTAGGCCGGGTGTTGTGGAATGACCCCGGTACAGGTGTTATGCGCCATGCCGACGCTGGTTACGATATTGCTAAACAATGTGCCAAACAACAGGGCTTGGATTTGCCCATGTTAGACGCCGAATAAGGAGAGATGATGAAAGACGTGGTACTCCAACCCGGTCATTTAAGCCTGAGCGATTTGCGTGAGGGCTATTTTTCGCGGGCGACCTATCGCCTTAGTGAAGACAGCGAACAAACTATTGAGATATCGGCGCAGACCGTTGCCGATGTTTTAGCACAAGGGCGCGTAGTGTATGGCATCAACACAGGTTTTGGGCTGTTAGCTAATACCCGCATTCCAAAAGACAAGCTCACCGATCTGCAACGCCGCATCGTGCTGTCGCATGCTGCCGGTACTGGCGAGCTGATGAGCGATGACGTAGTACGCCTGATGTTGTTGCTGAAAATCAACTCGTTGTCGCGGGGCTATTCTGGCGTGCGCTTAAAAGTGATCAAGGCGCTGTTAACCTTGCTTAACCAGCAAGTGTATCCTTGCGTACCGGCGAAAGGCTCGGTCGGTGCATCGGGTGACTTAGCACCACTTGCACACCTCGTGCTGCCATTGTTAGGCGAAGGCGAAGTGCGGATCAATGGCGAACGCATGGACGCGAAAAGCGGGCTTGCTAAAGTGGGCTTAGAACCGTTTGAATTGGCCCCGAAAGAAGGTTTGGCACTGTTGAACGGTACCCAAGCCTCCACCGCGTTGGCGTTGGCAGGATTATTTGCCACCGAGCGGGTATTCGGTGCGGCGTTGATGGCTGGCTCGATGTCTGTGGAAGCGGCAATGGGTTCACGGACCCCATTTGATGAACGCATTCACGCGGTACGCGGGCAGCCAGGACAGATTGCTGTGGCGCGCTACTTCCGTGAGTTGCTCAGCGATAGTTCTGAAATTGCCGCAGCGCATGAAGACTGTGAAAAAGTCCAAGATCCTTACTCACTGCGCTGTCAGCCACAGGTCATGGGCGCGGTGTTGGATCAAATCCATCACGCGGCGGCAATTCTTGTGCGTGAAGCCAATGGGGTAACCGACAATCCATTAGTGTTCTCTGAGCAACAAGACATTCTTTCTGGCGGTAACTTCCATGCCGAGCCAGTGGCGATGGCGGCGGATATTCTTGGTATTGCCTGCAGCGAGATTGGCGCGTTGTCAGAGCGCCGTTCCGCATTGTTGATTGATAGCCACCTGAGCAATCTGCCAGCGTTTTTGGTCAATGACGGCGGCGTTAACTCTGGCTTTATGTTGGCGCAAGTAACGGCGGCGGCATTGGCGTCTGAAAATAAAACGTTAGCACACCCGGCTTCAGTGGATTCGTTGCCAACCTCTGCCAACCAAGAAGACCACGTGTCGATGGCAACGTTTGCTGCACGCAAGCTCAACGAAATCGCGCAAAATGTGGCGGGCATTGTTGCCATTGAGATACTTGAAGCAGCGCAGGGAATGGACTTCCGTCGTCCGTTGAAGTCGTCCGAGAAAGTCGAAGCCGGTTTTGCGGCGGTTCGCGCGGAAGTACGATTTTATGATCAAGATCGGTACTTTTCGCCTGACATCGAAGCCATTACTCGCCTAATTAACGAAAATGGCTTCGCCAAACCGTTGCAGTCGTTGGATCTGTTCCAACACTAATCGCGCGGCGCAAGCACCACAAAGCGGCCGGTGAATTCAGCCACCGGCCGTTCTTCCGAGAGCACTTCTGCGCGAATCAATAAATGCGCATTTTGACCTTGCTCAAGGTCACTAAAATCTCCTTGAATATCGGCGAGCTTCGCCAACGCACGAGGGTCTTCAGTGACTGGCTTGCGGTATTTTATTTGGCCGTCGGCCAAAACAATACTGCCTGGCAAGCCGCGTTCCTGTAGCTGTAAGTGCAGCAATCCCCAACAGGTCAGCGTGGCTTGTGAATAAATGCTGCCGGCAAACATGGTGTTATGGACATTGATATTACGGCTTAATTGCGCACGTGTTTCAAATACTCGTCCGGTGTACTGGTGAATTTTTATCGCCATCGCGTCAGAAATCGGAATCTTTTGCTGCCATTCGTTTTGTAATTCGGCACACCACTCAGGCCGATAAATAATCCGGTTTACCTCACTAAAGGTTTTACGCAATTGATATTCTGCTTGCGGTCCACCCACTGCTGCACTGTCATCATTTAGCTGATAGCCGCACTTCTCGTAAAAGCCGAGTGTTTCTTTGCGCGAATTAATGACGATTTGTTGCGCACCCTCTTGGCGCGCTGCGGTTTCTAAGGCAAAAATAATAGCCACCCCATGACCTTGTCCGCGCTCGTCTGGGTCAACCGCCATATAGCGAATTTGTGCCTCTTCAGGGCTGTTAAAATGTAATCGTCCGACAGCCAACACTTTGCCGTCATCGTCGACTAACATACGGTGATGGCTGAGCTGATCGTATTCGTCTTGTTCTGAACCTAGCGGCCGTTGGAAAGGTTCGCGTAGCACACGCCAACGCAGGTGGAAATAGTCAGCAAACTGCTCTGGCGTCTCTGGCGTTATGATCTGGCTCATTCGGTTACCTGCAGGGAAAAGGTCACTGGCCCATCGTTGACCAACGACACTTGCATATCTGCGCCAAACTGCCCAGTGGCAATGCTCAGTCCTTGCTGGCGCATGGCATCGCAGAATGCATGATATAGGGTTTTAGCTTGTACCGGCGTGGCAGCCGTTGAGAAGCCTGGACGCCGGCCACTGCGAGTATCGGCGGCTAGGGTAAACTGTGATACCACTAAAACTTCGCCTTGGGTATCGGCGACGCTCAAATTCATCTTGCCTTCGGCGTCATTAAACATCCGATAATGTGCGACCCGGTTGGCCAGCTTGTTGGCAACCGCGACGTTGTCTTCACGTTCAACACCCAATAGCACCAACATGCCGTTACCAATGGTGGCGATAGTCTCTTGTTGCACGTTCACGCTAGCGCGGCTGACGCGTTGTATCAGTCCAATCATTAGAGTGCCAGAGTTGCTTTAGGAATGACTATGGTCGGCTAATCTATTGCCGAGGTCAACGAGGCATTTGGCAATTGCGGGTTCGCTGCTCGCATGGCCCGCTCCAGCAACCCAATGTAGCTCAGCGTTAGCGAGTTGTTGAGCGACTCGCCAAGCTTGATCCGGTGCGCAGACAATATCTTGTTGGCCATGCACAATGTATACGGGTTTATCTTTCAACGCTTTCAACCGTTGTAACAAAGGCTTCTTCTGCAAGAATAGCTGGTGATGAAAGTAATGTAACTCAATTAACGCCATATTTAGTGTATTAGGGTGGTTAGTGACGTAATCGTGCAGATCGTTGCGAGCATGGATGGCGCTTAATCGCAGTTCGTAGTAACACCACGCTTGGGCTAGCAATAGGCGCTTAGGATGGCGTGGGTTTTTGAGCGCGTGGTAGAACTCCGAAATGAGCTGCCGTGCACTGCCATCTAACTTCACCTCGCTATGCTCGGTTAAGGCATGGGTGAGTTGTTCATAGGCTTGTGGGAAGCTTCTCGCCGCGGCGTTGTCTGCTGCGTACATCCAATCGATATCGCAACCGCGGCCTAAAAACACCCCGCGTAAGAGTAAGCCATTGACGCGCTTGGCAAAATCGCAGGCATAAGCGAGCGCGAGGGTGCTACCCCAAGAGCCGCCGCTGACCACCCAGTTGTCGATGTTGAGCAATTGGCGTAATTGTTCAATGTCGGCCAGTTGGTGGTCGGTGTCGTTATTGGTTAGGCTCGCGCTGGGCCGAGAATCGCCACAACCGCGCTGGTCGAAGGTGATAATGTGCCAACGCTCAGGATCATAGAAACTCGCATGATAATCCGCAGAGGCCGCACCAGGGCCACCATGTAAGTGCAATAGTGCCGGCGCATCAGGATTACCATAGCGGTAAAAGGCAATTTCATGCTGGGCGTCGGCGGTTTTGAAATGACCACTGGCAAACGGCTTGGTCACAGGATAGATGATGCCGCGACTAGTCTTGCTCATGATCAAACTCTTCTAAGCTAATGGTTAATTCAGCCCCCACCAGAACCACTATCCAAGATAGGTAAATCCAGACAATTAACAATGGGATGGTTGCCAGCGCCCCATAAATTGCTTGGTAGGTAGGAAAATGCTTAATGTAGAGGCTAAATCCTTGCTTACTGAGTTCGAACAGAATCGCGGCTAAGCCCGCGCCCCATGCCGCGTATTTGATCTTCACAATACGGTTAGGGACCATAATGTAAAGCAGCATAAACGCCGCAAAAGAGGTCACAATCGGTACGATCACGAGCATGGTACTGCGCACCCCAGACACATAAGCATCAGCATACTGGCTTAGGCTGATAAGGTAAGAAGTGGCGGCTAGTCCAGTACCAATTAATACCGGGCCTAAGGTAAGAATCATCCAATAAATCGCAAACGAGACGGTGAATCGACGTTTGCGGTGGTTACGAAAAATACGGTTGAGGGTTTTGTCGATAGCTGAAATCAGCATGACCGCGACAACAAACAAAAAGCCAATCCCGACCGCCGTCATTTTTGAGGCATTACCGACAAATTGGTTGAGGTGGCTGCGCAGTTGTTCGCCAGAGGTTGGCAATAAATTCGCAAACAGTGCTTGCTCAATATTCTCACGCAGCCCTTCGAACACAGGGAACGCGGAAAAGATGGTAAAGGTGACCACCAGTAACGGCACCAAACTGAGCAGGCTCACATAGGCTAAGTGCCCAGCGGTAACCGTGATTTGGTCGCGCAAGCAGCGGTCGACAAAATACCGCAGCAACTGTTTGCCACGTTGGTAATGGGTGAGTGAGGACTCGGCCTCTGCATCTTGATGGGGCACCGACACGTCAGGTTCCTTTCTGTGATCTATGCATATTCAACGATTCGTAGCTACATCATTAGCATAGAGCGGTTACAGAGACCAGTCGAGGAACCATGGCGATTATTATTTTCGGCGCTGCCGGCGGTTTAGGCCAAGCATTGACGCAAGCGCTCCAGCAAAGCACGGATGAGACGGTGGTGGCTATCAGCCGCAGACAACCACAGCAACAGCTTGATGGCGTCGACTATCTGGCGGTCGATGATTACCAAAGCGCCAAGTTGGCGCAGTGGATTGCCGATTATGATGCTACGGCAGAACCGATTACTGGCGTGATTTCGACCATCGGTGTGCTCCACGACGGTACCATTGAACCGGAGAAGAACTTGCAAGCGTTAGCCGCCGATAAGCTTGCGCACAGCTTTTATGTTAATGCCAGCTTGCCTTTGTTGCTGCTTAAACAGTTTTTACCCAAACTTGACCGTAAACGTACCCGCTTTTGGGTGCAGCTGAGCGCAAAGGTTGGCAGTATTAGCGACAATTATTTAGGCGGCTGGTACGGTTACCGGGCGAGTAAAGCGGCACTGAATATGATGCTGAAGTCAGCTTCCATAGAGCTAGGACGAACCCATAAGCAGTTGTGTGTTGCGGCGATTCACCCTGGGACTACCGATACTGCACTCTCTAAACCCTTTCAAAAGCATGTGGCGAAAGACAAACTCTACAGCCCCGAACAATCGGCTGCGCGAATTATGGCGGTTATTGCTAAGCTGAGCCCAGAACAAAGCGGTAAGCTTTGGCATTGGGATGGAACCGAGCTACCTTACTAAAGAATAGGCAACAAGGACTCAGCATGAAACGGACTCAATGGTTATGGTTATTTGCGGCGATTGCCTGCGGCGCATCCGCTGACCAAGTGAGTTGGCATCACACTGCCCTGATTGATTTATATGCTGTGCAACCAGAACACCTCGATGGCGAGGGTGAAGTCATTGGTTTTTATCAACTGAGCGGCTCGCAACAGGTCACCGAGAACCTCTATTGGCAGGCCTCGGCTTTTGCTAACACTAATGGCTCGGTTTCCGCTATTGCGCAAGACCTGCAGGGGGCGTCTAATATTGAGTCGCAAGCCAGTGTACGTGTTGCAGAAGCGTACCTAGGCTGGGAGGCCGGACAATGGCGGGTTGAACTTGGCCGTCGTGACGAAAACAGCGTATTCGCCGGAGCCGATTCCGCAACGCAGTTCATCCAATCATCGTAAGGCTATTCGCCCACGCTTGAATCGCTGGTGTCATATCCAGAAAGCAGTTGGTTAGTGAACGCTCGCTATCAATTAAGCAAAGCCGTTAACGCAAAGCTGGGGTTTAGCCACGACCGAGATAACGCTTGGTTAGCACAGTTACAATGGCGGCCGTTTCGTGGTGCCAATTGGACAGTCGGGGGCCGTGAAGGTCAGCCTTACGCTATTGTTGAACAGCACTGGCTGGGCTATTCAGGGCAATGGGGTGTGTTCGCGCAGTATGGCCATAACGACACACCAGTACTCTTTCATCGCCACCGCAGTGTTGGGATCACCTGGCAACGCCATGACCATGAGTTTGGTCTAGCTACGTCTTGGGTCAAGACGGTGGCGGAGCAGCTCGATGAGAGGGCGTATGAGATCTATTGGCGTGCAAAAATTACCGATTGGCTGGCGCTACAACCGGACATTCAATGGCTCGACCAACGCCGAAAAAGTTTACAACGCGGTCAGGATTCGACAATACTGACGCTACGATTAGCGATGAACTGGTAACAGGAAAGTTTATGTTTCGATATCTTTTTGCCATCTTAGTACCGCCGTTGGCAGTGCTGTCTACTGGACGTATTTTTCATACGTTGTTTAGCATTGTGCTAACTGCTGCGGCAATACTGCTATTTATCTTCTCGCTGGGTGTACTGGGAGGCTTGTACATTGTGGCGATTATTCACGCCATCATTGTGGTACATGGGTATCACCAGCAACAGCGTGATGAACGCCTCATTAAAGCCATGAAGGAAAAATAATGCGTACATTGGTAGCAATCGCGGCGGTGTTCATGCTTACCGCTTGCCAAAGTGCTTATTACGGCACGATGGAAAAATTTGGTATCGAAAAGCGCGATATTTTGGTGGACCGCGTGGATGATACCAAAGACGCGCAAGAAGAGGCGCAACAGACCTTTCGTTCGGCACTAGAGCAGCTATCGCAATTAATTCAATTTGATGGTGGTGAGCTGGAAGACCAATACGATGCATTGCGCGACGAATACGAAGCCAGCCAAGATGCGGCAGAGCGGGTACGAGACCGCATTGCCGCTGTCGATGAGGTAGCGCAGGCGTTATTTGACGAATGGCAGAATGAGTTGGATGAATACCAAAGCCAGTCGTTACGCCGTGATAGCGAACAGAAACTGCGCCATACCCAACGCCGCTATGCCGACCTTATCCGTACCATGCGGCGATCGGCGGATAAGATGGACCCGGTGCTAGAGCGCATGCAGGATAATGTGTTGTACCTTAAGCACAATTTGAATGCCGCGGCGATTGATGCGATTAAGGGCGAATACCAAACCTTGCAAGGCGACATTAAAGGATTGATCGAAGATATGGAGCAGGCGATTGCCGAATCCGATCGTTTTATCGATGAAATGCGTACTCAATGATAGATTGAGTCAATTAGGAGTGACGCATGAGTATCTTAATTTTGGCGGCAAGTCGCCGTGAAGCTTCGTTAAACAAGCGTTTTCAAAAACGTATTCACGAGTTGGCGTTAGCCAACGATATTAACGCAGAGTGCTTATCTGCCGATGCGCTTGATGCACCGATTTATCACGGCGATGATGAAGACCAGTCGGGTGTACCGGAGAGCATGCAAGCGTTAGGTAAGAAAATTGCGGCAGCAGATAAAGTGGTGATTGTGACTCCTGAGTACAATGCCTCAATCCCGCCATTGTTGAAAAACGCCATTGACTGGACGTCACGTTTAGATAGCGGTGTGTGGAAGCACAAAAAGGTGTTGCTGGCAGCGGCATCGCCCGGTGCTTTAGGTGGCATCCGAGGGCTCAGCCACTTGCGCGATATTTTAGGCAATGTATTGGCTTGGACAGCGCCTCTGTTTGCTAGCTGCCGTAACGCCAGCGATGAAACCATCGCCGCAATGGACGATGCGTTCCTGCTGAATTTCTTACGCCAAGGTGACGACGACGCCTAAGCGGCGCGTGCTAAACCGTCGAGATAAGCGTTAATCGCTTGCTCGGCGGTGGCACTGAGCGGGAAATAGTCGGTGTCGAGCAACCAGTTGTAAACTAAGCCATCGATCAGACTAAACAGCCCTATCACCGCACGAACCGAATCGACGGAAGCGGGAATTTGTTGCTTGTCGATAGCAGCGTTAAACAGTTTAGCCATTTCATCAATGCATTCATTACGACCCGATAAGTGGCGCATTTTTATCGGTAATACATCGTCGATGTATTCGCACTTATGGAACAAAATATTCGACAGCGCACGGGCGTGAGGATTGGTTTCTAAACTGCCAACATATTCTTTGGTGCGCAGCGCAATTTGCTTTAATGGGTTCTGGTTTTTCTCGTCCTGAGCGACTTGCTCGCGCATTTCATCAATGGGGAGCATCACCCGTTCCATTAATGAATTGATCAAATCCAGTTTATTGCGGAAATGGTGGTAAATGGCACCGCGAGTCACCCCTGCGGCCTCGGCGACCTGCATCATCGATGTATTGGTCACTCCGCGTTCGCTGAATAGCTGTTCAGCGGCATCGAGAAGATGCGAGCGAGTTTCCATTGCGTCTGCTTTTGTGCGTCGAACCAAAATAACCCCACGTATTCTAATGACTTTGCGAAGTATACAAGAGATCGCCTAAACATGCACTTCTGTATGATTAAAACCCGACACAGAGTCATCTAAGCATGCTACTTTTACGTAAGTGTAAGTTAGACAAATAAAATTTCTGAAAGTGCGGAGGGACACCGATGAAAAACGAGATCGATCACCGCTTAATCCTTGATGCTTATGAAAAAATTCACACGCACGGCAAGGCTGAACAGGGCCGCCATGTGCTTGATGGCATTACCGCGTACACGGATCACGATGGTTATACGGTATTTATGGAAGGCCACGGCGTACAACTGACACTGGAATTTCATAACAAATACCGTTTAGATTATGATAATGAACGCCAATTTGATCAATTTATGCGGGCTGTGAAAAATATTAGTAAGGGCTACGAGACCCCAGGTTTAGAACGATGACAAAAGATAAAGCCTATACGGTAATGGAAGAAGTCGCCCATGCCCTAACACATGGGATAGGTGCGGCGTTAAGCATTGGCGCATTAGTCGTTATGCTGGTGTGGTCGGTTGCTTATGGGAATGCTTGGCATGTTGTGGCTGCCAGCATTTACGGTGCCAGTTTAATTTTATTGTATACGGCGTCAACGCTTTATCATGCCTTCCCGTGGCCACGGGTAAAGTACTTTTTTCAGCAGCTTGATCATGCAGCGATATTTGTCCTGATAGCGGGTACCTATACGCCCTTTGCGCTGATTAATTTACGAGGCGCTTGGGGCTGGTCGTTACTCGGTGTGGTTTGGGGCATCGCCATTCTTGGTGTGGTGCTAGAGCTGGTAATGAAAGAGCGCAAGAAGGCGCTTTCTTTAACGCTGTACCTCACCCTCGGTTGGATGGCGTTGGTCGCCATTAAGCCAATGCTGGATAACGTAGATACTGGCGGCCTGCTGTTATTGCTAGCCGGTGGACTATCTTACACTGTGGGGGTTATTTTCTACGTTTGGAAGTCACTGCCTTATCACCACGCGATTTGGCACCTGTTTGTGCTTGCCGGCAGTGTCTTTCACTTTTTCTCGATTTTTTATTACGTGCTACCACAGCCGGAGATTTACTAAGTGGAAAAAGCGCTGAGGCTCTTTCCTAAAAATCTGGCTCTGCACTGGCGATGGTTTTTACTGTTTGCCGGTGTCGCTGGTATTTTAACGATTTCTCTCAGCGCCTATATCTCTGAGCTGGCGACCGCGCAACTGAAGCGCCAAATCGGAGAAAACCTCACCCAATTATCATCGCAGCTCAGCGATACGTTAGACCGTGGTCTTTACGAGCGTAAGCGTGATATCCAAGTAGCTGCAAGCTTGATCAGTCGTTACCGCTTGGGCGACGACCAGCAAGCCGTCCGTGATTTATTAAACAAACTGCAAGAAACCTATAGCGACTATGCCTGGATTGGCTTCGTTGATCCCAATGGTAAGGTGATTTCGGCGACCGGAAAATTGCTTGAGGGACAAAGCGTGGTGCAGCGGCCATGGTTCCAGCACGCGCAAACCGAACCCTTTGTTGGTGATGTGCATGCCGCGCTGTTGCTGTCAAAGAAGCTGAATGGCGGCAAAGAGCCGCTGCGTTTTCTTGATGTTGCCTCGCCAGTAAGGGATCACACCGACCCGAGCAAACTGCGAGGGGTGATTGGCGCCCATTTAAACTGGCGCTGGGCGCGCGATGTGGAGAAATCCATTGCCTACTTGTTGCGTAATGAAGACGATGCTCATGTCTATATTATCGACGGCAATAACAACATTGTCTTAGGTCCAAACGACTCGGAAGAGCTTGAGCAATTGCCAGAGCATTTGCGGCAGCCGTTGCAGCAGCACAACAATAAGTTTGGCTGGTTTGCGACGAGCAACGGCAACAACCGCCAAATTGTCGGTTACACCCGTAGCGAAGGGTTTCGCAGTTATGAGGGCTTGGGTTGGACGGTATTGGTGACCGAGTCAGCTACGGCGGCTTACAGTGAAATTACCGAGTTGAAGCAAACCATCTTACTGATTTCGATTTTGGTGATTATTGGCGTGGCCGCAATTGGTTGGTTTGCCGCCAAGTATATTAGTTTGCCATTGCGGCAGTTAACGCGAGCGACTGTGGCGTTGGACGATAATAATGCGTTGGAGCTGCACGGCAGTTACCAGCAATATCCGGAAGTTCGCGTATTGAGTGAAACCTTGCGCTCGATGGTGACCCGTTTAGGTGAGCAGCGCACACAGTTGCGCCAATTGAATACCGAACTGGACAGTAAGGTGCAACAACGCACCGCAGAACTCGAACAATTGAACGCTAAGCTTAGTGATGAAGTCGCCCAACGTCGAGCCATGCAGAATGAGCGGGAAAAGCTGATTCGCCAATTAGAAGAGCAAGCAAACACTGATCCACTCACCCAATTGGCCAACCGTCGGCGTTTCTTTGAACGTGCAGAGCAATTGCTGCAACGGGCTGAGCGGCATGGTGATAACAGTGCGGTGCTAGCGCTCGACCTCGACCATTTTAAGCGTATTAACGATGACTATGGCCACCAAATGGGTGACCAAGTGTTGCAACGGTTTGCCGATGTTCTCCGCAGCGCAGTCAGGGATACCGACTTGGTTGCGCGAACCGGCGGTGAAGAATTCATTGTAATGTTAGAGCGGCCGCAAACGAGCAGTGCTGAAGAAGTCGCAGAGCGGATCAGAAAGTCATTAGCAGAACAGCATTTTGAAGAGATGGGCGAGGTGTCGGTAACGGTGAGCATTGGTGCGGCGATTTGGCAGCAAAAGCAATCCCTCGACCAATTGATAAAACGCGCTGACAATGCTTTGTATGAGGCAAAAGAAAAGGGCCGCAACACGGTATGTTGGGCCCCTGATTCGGTAACCGATTAGCTGAACCAAGGGTTAGCTTTTTGGTGCGCGACCCGCGCGCTTACGGTCTGATTCAGTTAACAAGCGCTTACGAATACGAATAGACTGTGGTGTAACTTCCACCAGCTCGTCGTCGTTGATGAATTCTAGCGCTTGTTCCAAGGTCATTTTGATAGGCGGTGAAAGCGTTAATGCTTCATCGGTACCCGCTGCACGAACGTTGGTTAACTGCTTACCTTTCAAACAGTTAACGGTGAGGTCGTTAGAACGGTTGTGAATACCGATAATTTGCCCTTCGTACACTTCGTCACCGTGGCTGCTCATCAACTTACCACGCTCTTGCAGGTTGAATAGGGCATAAGCCAAGGCTTTACCTTGTGCATTTGAAATCAATACGCCGTTCACACGCTGACCAATGGTGCCGCCTTTGTGCGGACCGTAGTGGTCAAATGTGTGGTACATCAAGCCCGTACCTGAGGTCAGTGTCATAAATTCGGTCTGGAAGCCGATTAAGCCACGGCTTGGTACTTCGAAGTCTACCCGCACACGACCTTTACCGTCTGGCGTCATATTGGTCATTTCAGCTTTACGTAAGCCGAGTTTTTCCATTACTGCGCCTTGGTGCTGTTCTTCGATGTCGACCGTTAAGCTTTCGTACGGTTCCATCTTCTGGCCGTTCTCTTCGCGGAGAATAACTTCCGGACGAGAAACCGCTAGCTCGTAGCCTTCACGACGCATGTTTTCGATTAAAACGCCCAAGTGCAATTCACCCCGGCCTGATACGCGGAAGCGGTCAGGGTTATCGGTTTCTTGTACACGCAATGCCACGTTGTGCACCAATTCTTGCTGCAAACGTTCAAGGATTTGACGTGAGGTAACAAATTTCCCTTCTTTACCCGCGAACGGTGAGGTGTTTACCTGGAAGGTCATGGTTACGGTAGGTTCGTCGACAGTTAACGGTGGTAACGCTTCTGCTTTACCCTGGGCACATACGGTGTCAGAAATTTTCAATTCACCTAAGCCGGTAATGGCGCAGATATCACCAGCGCTAGCTTTGTCTGATTCAAAGCGGTCCAAGCCTAAATAACCAAATACTTGGCCGACTTTACCGTTACGGGTTTTACCGTCAGCACCAACAATGGTGACGGCTTGGTTTACGCTCACGCTACCGCGCTTGACGCGGCCGATGCCGATAACGCCAACGTAGCTAGAGTAATCCAACTGAGAAATTTGCATCTGCAAGTCGCCTTCAGGGTCGGCATCAGGTGCAGAAACCTTCTCAATAATGGCTTCGAACAACGGCGTCATGTCACCGCCTTGCTGATCGAGATCCATAGACGCCCAACCTTGTAAAGCCGATGCGTATACGACCGGGAAGTCTAATTGTTCGTCAGTTGCGCCAAGGTTATCGAACAAATCAAATACTTGGTCCATTACCCAATCTGGACGCGCGCCTGGGCGGTCAACTTTGTTGATCACAACAATTGGGTTCAGACCGTGAGCGAACGCTTTCTGGGTAACGAAGCGTGTTTGCGGCATTGGACCGTCAACCGCGTCGACCAATAGCAATACTGAATCCGCCATCGACAATACCCGCTCAACTTCTCCACCGAAGTCAGCGTGCCCTGGGGTATCAAGGATATTAATACGGTAATCTTGCCAGTTGATCGCGGTGTTTTTCGCCAAAATGGTGATGCCACGCTCTTTTTCTAAGTCGTTAGAGTCCATGATGCGCTCTTCGACTTCGCCACGGCTTTCCAGCGTGCCGCTTTGCTGCAGCAACTTATCAACCAGGGTGGTTTTTCCGTGGTCAACGTGCGCAATAATGGCAATGTTTCTTAACTTACTAATATCTCTCGTGTTTTCAATATTACTCATGCATACATCTCAATAAGGTTCCGAGGCCGGAGACCGGTTGAAAAGGTGCCCGACTGGGTCGGGCACCGAAATGGCGGCGATTATACAGGTTTTCTGTTGAAATAATAGCCGCAACCGTCTTAGCCGGGGTTATTTTACCCTTTATTGAGCTTCACTCGCTGTAACCGCAGCGCATTCATCACCACTGAGACTGAGCTCAGTGCCATCGCAGCCCCTGCTAGCCAAGGAGCTAACAACCCGGATGCAGCAATTGGGATGCCCAAGGTGTTATAGGCGAAGGCCCAGAACAAGTTTTGGCGGATATTGCGTACCGTTAACCGGCTCATTTCTAGCGCGGTTAAAATACTGCTTAAATCGTCGCGAACTAGGGCAATATCTGCCGCTTCGATGGCGATATCGGTACCTGCGCCCATGGCAATACCGATGTCAGCAGTGGCAAGAGCCGGGGCATCGTTCACGCCATCGCCAACCATCGCGACACAGTGGCTTTGTTGCTGTAGCTTTTCGATATGTTGGGCTTTTTGTTCGGGCAACACACCCGCAATGACTTCATCAATACCGGCTTGGTCGGCAATCGCTTGCGCAGTACGCGAGTTATCACCGCTGAGCATGACTGTTTTGATACCACGCTTTTGCAGTGCGGTGATCACCTCGGCGGCGTTATCACGAATTTTATCGGCGACCGCTAGCAAAGCCACAACCTGCTGGTCGAAGCTTGCTAACATGGCGGTTTTGCCTTGCTTTTGCAGTTGCGTCACTGTTTCTTGCCATGCACTGATGTCGATGTCCTGCTGTTGGATATATTCCAAGCTGCCGATGCGCACGGTGACGGGCTGATCGCCCTCTAGCGTGGCTTCCACACCTAAGCCTGACTTAGACGTAAACTGACTAAATGTTGCCGCCTTGGTGTCAACCGCTAAGCCCTCGACAATGGCAGCCGCCAGCGGGTGCTCAGATTGCGACTCCAGCGCCGCAATTGCTTGGCGGACGTGCTGTTCATCGACACCCTCGGCAAATTGGCTATCGGTGAGTTGTGGCTTACCAAAAGTCAGCGTACCGGTTTTGTCGAAAACCATGGTGTCTATTGCCTGTGTGCGCTCCAACACTTCGCTACGTTTAAACAGCACACCCGCTTGCGCCGCACGGCCTGAACCCGCCATGATTGATGTTGGTGTAGCTAAGCCCAACGCACAAGGGCAGGCAATAACCAATACCGCCACCGTGGCTTGCAATGCTGCTGAAAAATCACCCGCGGCAAACCACGTTATCCACAAAACGAAGGTCAGCGCGGCAATACCTAATACCACCGGAACAAAAATTGATGCGACCTTGTCGGCAAGGCGCTGAATCGGTGCTTTCGAATTTTGCGCTTGTTCAACCACGCGGACGATTTGTGCCAACGCCGAGTCGCTACCCACTTTGCTGACTTTGGCTTTGATAAAGCCTTGCTGGTTGACGGTGCCGCCAATCAGTTCATCACCGGGTGCTTTGCTGACCGGTACACTCTCCCCGGTTAGCATTGATTCATCAATGGCGGTTTCGCCTTCGATGACTTCGCTATCGGCGGGGACTTGTTGGCCGGGTTTTATGTGAACAATATCGCCCACTTGCAGCTTTTCGGCCGCGATTTGTTCAACGTCACCTTTAGCGTTTTCACGCAGCGCTTGCTTTGGCTGCAACTGCAACAACTGGCGAATAGCGGAAGAAGAGTTGCCTTTGGCGCGCGCTTCGAACCACTTACCCAACAGAATAAGGGTGATCAACACGGCACTGGTTTCGAAGTACAGACCTTCGTGTGCTTTTCCCTGCAGTGCCAAAACCAGACTGTAAAAGTATGCCGCTGAGGTACCCAGAGCGACCAACACGTCCATATTGGCAGCGCCGGCTTTAAGTGCGTGATAACTGCCACGGTAGAACTGCCAACCAATAATAAACTGCACTGGGGTGGCAAGCGCGAGCTGTACCCACGGGTTCATCAGAATATCGGGTAACGGTAGGCTAGCGGTCCAACTAAAGTGGCCGACCATGGTGTAGAGTAACGGCAGAGACAGCACTGCGGCGATAATAAACTTCCACAGCTGCTTATTTTGCTGCGCCTGTTGTTGCGCTTGATCGTTGCTGTGGTCTACCACGCTGGCACCATAACCCGCTTCTTCCACCGCGTGGATTAACTGCTCGGGGTTAAGGTTTTCGCCCTCGACGGCGGCTACTTCGTTAGCGAAGTTGACGTTCACATGGTTAACGCCTTTGACCCCAGACAATGCACGGTCAATGGCTTTTGCGCAACCGGCGCAACTCATGCCTTGTAGTTGTAGCTGCACAGATTTGGCTTGAGACATACTGCCTCCTTATCGTTTCAGCAAGCGTTCGATGGTGGCGTCCAACTCATCGAGCACGGCGTCGTCGCCGTCGGCCAGACGGTGCTTAACACACGTATGCATGTGTTGGCTCAATAATTTACGGGCAACCCCGTTTAATGCCGATTGGATTGACGCCAATTGGGTCAGAACATCATCACAGTAGGTATCGTTGTCGATCATTTTTTGCAGACCACGAACTTGGCCTTCGATACGCGCGAGACGCTGACTGAGGTTCTTCTTTAGCCCCTCTGGATGCGGTACTACGGTATAGTCCATACATTACTCCAATAATGGATGATGACCTTATAGTATACCCCCGTACCCTATATTGCAAGTTTGCAAATCATTTGCTGAGTAAGTGGCAGATCAGCGAAGAGCGACTACACTTGAGCGATATTGACTGATTGTTGTGCTATTTTAGTGCGAAAACGCACCAAAATGGTGCGATAATGATTTTGAAGCTGTGCTAAACAATACCGGAAATATCTAAGCTGATGTTTTTATTGCGCTTTTATGTTATGGCACGGTGGTTGCTTTGCATCATGCAAAGCGAATTTAGTCGCACCAACGGGTATAACGCCCAACCATTAGGTTACTGTTGAACGATCGTGGAGGATCTCATGTCATTCAGTAAGATTTTAGACGCCATCAAAGAGCATGACGTTAAGTTTGTTGATTTACGTTTCACCGACACCAAAGGTAAAGAGCAACACGTAACCATCCCAGTATCGCAGATCGATGACGACTTTTTCGAGAGCGGCAAAATGTTTGACGGCTCTTCTATTTCTGGCTGGAAAGGCATTAACGAATCAGACATGGTGTTGATGCCAGACCCAGAAACCTTGGTGCTGGACCCGTTTGCGAATGACCAAACCCTAAATGTGCGTTGCGATATTTTAGAGCCAGACACCATGCAAGGTTACGACCGTGACCCGCGCTCTATCGCCAAACGTGCCGAAGAATATTTACAAGCGTCCGGCATTGCCGACGAAGCCTATTTTGGTCCTGAGCCAGAGTTCTTCTTGTTCAATGACGTTCGCTTCCACACCGACATGAGCGGATCTTTCTACAAGATCGATGCCGACGAAGCTAAGTGGAACTCAGGCCGTGACTATGCCGAAGGCAACATGGCGCACCGTCCTGGCGTGAAAGGCGGTTACTTCCCAGTACCACCAGTGGACTCAGCACACGACATCCGTGGCACCATGAGCTTGGTCATGGAAGATATGGGCTTAGTGGTAGAAGCGCACCACCACGAAGTGGCAACTGCGGGTCAAAACGAGGTAGCAACCCGTTTCAACACTCTAGTGACCAAAGCTGACGAGCTGCAAGTATACAAATATGTGGTGCACAACGTTGCTCATTCTTATGGCATGACCGCGACCTTTATGCCAAAACCGTTGGTGGGTGATAACGGTTCAGGTATGCACGTGCACATGTCACTGTCTAAAGGTGGCCAGAACTTGTTTGCGGGTGACCAATACGCTGGTTTAAGCGAAACCGCTCTGTACTACATCGGCGGCATTATCAAACACGCTCGTGCGATTAATGCCTTTGCCAATCCAGCGACCAATTCTTACAAGCGTTTGGTCCCGGGCTTTGAAGCGCCGGTAATGTTAGCCTACTCGGCACGTAACCGTTCTGCATCAATTCGGATTCCATTGGTTTCAAGTGCCAAGGGACGCCGCATTGAAGTACGTTTCCCAGACCCAGCTGCGAACCCTTACTTAGCCTTCACCGCATTGTTAATGGCGGGCTTGGACGGTATCCGTAACAAGATCCACCCTGGTGATGCGATGGACAAAGATTTATACAACTTGCCACCAGAAGAAGCCAAAGATATCCCAACAGTGTGCCACTCGTTAGAAATGGCGTTGGAAGCATTGGATAACGACCGCGACTTCTTGAAGCAAGGTGGCGTTATGTCAGATGATATGATCGATGCTTACATTGCGTTGAAGTACAACGAAGTAGAAACCTTGAAGAAAACCACTCACCCAGTGGAATTCGATATGTACTACAGCGTTTAAGCGCAACCCAAGCGCGGGGGAGCCAATCTCCCCCGCCGTTTTTTTGTTCATTTTTACCTTCGGGGCTGGTCAAAAAGCTTCGCATGCACCAAAATAGTGCAAAGCTATGAGAGGTGTTTTGTGTCCCATCAATTGTTACTCGATCAACTGCAGACCGCCGTTGTCATCCTGAATCCACAATTGCAGATAGATTCGGTGAATGCTGCCGCCGAAACGCTGCTGGATAATAGCGCGTCACGATTACGCCAACAGCCGTTTTTGAGCCTGTTTCGCAGTACTTCTTTGAACCCGCAATGGCTTCAACAGTGCCTGCTAGAGCAACAGTCCGTTTCCGACAGCGAAGTCGTGCTGGAACTACACAATCACCATCGCCTGACCGTAGAACTGCTAGCTCAGCCACTAACGGTTGCGCCGTGGCAAGGCCACATGCTGCTGGAAATGCGGCAAATCGATCAAATTCAACGGATTAACCAAGAAGCACGGCAGCAACAACAATTGTTGGCTGCGCAGGCGTTGGTGCGTGGTTTAGCTCACGAAATCAAAAACCCGTTGGGTGGTTTACGCGGCGCCGCGCAGCTACTCGAGCGTGAGCTATACGACGAAGAGCAACGCGAATATACCCGTTTAATCATGGCGCAGGCCGATCGTTTGCGGGGCTTGGTCGACCGCTTATTGGGACCGAACCAGGTACCAGACAAGCAATGGATTAACCCACATAAGGTGCTGGAGCACGCCAGCCGCATGGTGGCATTGGAGAACCCAGAGTTAACCTTGGTGCGTGATTATGACCCGTCGTTACCAGACTTGTGGGTAGCGCCAGATGCCATTGAACAAGTGGTTTTGAATATCTTGCAAAACGCGGCACAAGCAACTGATAGCCGAGGCAAAGTGACCGTTCGTACCCGAGTACTGCACCAACAAACGTTGTACGGTCGGCGTTATAAACAATGTGCTGTGATTGCCATCAGCGATGATGGCCCGGGCATTCCGCCGCAACTGCGCGAGACCTTGTTTTACCCGATGGTAACCGGGCGTGCCAATGGCACCGGGCTGGGGTTATCGATTGCTCAGTCGCTGGTGCACCAACACGACGGCAAAATTGCGTTAAACCCAGAGTCGGAACATACCGAGTTTTTGATTTATCTGCCCTACCAGGAGGCTGAAGCATGAGCCAAAAACCGTTGCTATGGGTAGTTGACGACGACGAGTCTATTCGTTGGGTATTGGAACGTGCGTTCCGTAAACAGCCTTTTACCACCGAAAGTTTTGCCAGTGCCGATGCATTGTTCCAAGCGCTAGAACAGCAGCAGCCAGATGTGGTGCTTACCGATGTGCGGATGCCCGGAAAAGATGGCATGGTGCTATTAGCGCATTTACAGCAGCATTGGCCCAGCATTCCGGTGGTAGTGATGACGGCGCATTCCGATCTCGACAGTGCGGTGCAAGCGTTTAAGGGTGGCGCTTTTGAGTATTTACCGAAGCCATTTGACGTTGACGAAGCGGTTGCCACGGTCGAGCGCGCATTGCGACAACGGCAAGCAACTGCGCCCCAGACCCCGACAGCGACTGACACTGAAGCCGAGTTGATTGGTGAAGCGCCGGCCATGCAAGAAGTCTTTAGAGCCATTGGACGTTTATCACGGTCTAGTGTGAGTGTGTTGCTGACGGGCGAGTCGGGGACCGGTAAGGAGTTAGTGGCGCGGGCGCTACATGCACACAGTCCGCGTGCGGAAAAGCCGTTTGTGGCGTTGAATATGGCGGCGATCCCGAACGATTTGATTGAATCTGAGTTATTCGGTCATGAAAAAGGCGCCTTTACCGGCGCTGATAAACGCCGCAAAGGTCGCTTTGAGCAAGCGAATGGTGGCACCCTGTTTTTGGATGAGATTGGCGATATGCCGTTAGCCGTGCAAACACGGTTATTGCGTGTGTTGGCCGAAGGGCAGTTTTATCCGGTCGGCGGTCACCAGTCGGTGAGCGTGGATGTAAGGATTATTGCCGCAACGCACCGCGGTTTAGAAAACTTGGTGGCGGAACAGCGCTTTCGGGAAGATTTGTACCACCGCTTAAACGTTATTCGCTTACGTTTACCACCGCTGCGCGAGCGGGCGAGCGATATTCCGACGTTGGCTCGCTACTTTTTGCAACAAGCCGCGATCGAGCTTGATGTTGCCAGTAAGCAACTGACTAAAGCGGCAGAGCAGGCAATGATGCAGCAACGCTGGCCGGGCAATGTGCGGCAGTTACAAAATACGTGCCGTTGGCTCACGGTAATGGCGCCTGCGACACAAGTGTCTGTCGACGACTTACCAGAGGATATATTTGCCAGTGTCAGCCATACTGAAGAGACGCAGGCGGTGGAGCAAGATGACTGGTTAGCGGCTTTTGCGGCGCAATTAAGAAACCAAACCGCTGAACACGATGTCTTAGCAGAATTGGTAGAGCAAATGGAGCGCCAAGCGATAACCATAGCCTTGGAAAAAACGGGCGGCCACAAACAGCGGGCCGCCGAATGGCTAGGATGGGGAAGGAACACCTTAACCCGAAAGATCCAACAATTTGGATTGTAATTCGGGCGCTAGCGTTCCAAGGCATCACAGGCTTAAGTGTGACAGAGTCACGCGATTGAGAAAGCCCCTCGGGGGTAAAAGTTATGTAAAGAATGGCGAAAAAATCGCTCAAATCTTTACATTAGGAAGGCATCAAGTAGTCACAGAGGACATTGAACTGCCATGACACATAACGTTTTGCTGATTGATGACGACGCAGAAATGTCGGCAATGCTGACCGAGTTGCTCCGCCGTGAGGGCGTAGAGTTGACCTGCGTAGAAGACGGAGAAACCGGTTTGGAAAAAGCCTTGCGCGGTGACTTCGAGCTGATTTTGCTCGACGTTATGTTGCCCGGCATTGATGGTATGCAGTTGTTACAACGGCTGCGCCAACAGCACCGTGACACCGCTGTGCTGATGTTAACCGCCCGCGGCGATGACGAAGACCGGGTGATGGGGCTTGAACTTGGCGCTGACGATTACCTACCGAAGCCGTTTAATCCACGCGAGCTTGTTGCTCGGGTAAAAGCGCTATTGCGCCGCGCTCCGAACACTACCGTTATTAATGAAACGCTGAAGTTCAGTGGTTTTGCATTGGATCCAACGCGTGCCGAAGTCACTTGCGACGAGGCCGAGCTGATTCTAACACCGACCGAATTTGATATTTTGCGGGCGCTGATGCAGCAGCCCGGTCAGTTAGTGAGTAAAGACCAACTGTCTGTGGCGGCATTAGGGCGCAAGCTGGCACCCTTCGACCGCAGCCTAGACGTGCATATTAGTAATATTCGGAAAAAGCTTCCCGCGCGTAGCGAGCGCATTCAGACCGTTCGTGGGCGAGGATACCGGTTGGTTGAATTGTCATGAAGCCACGGCGGACGCGATGGTATCGCTCACTATCATTGCGCCTGCTGGTGCTGTTTTGGGTGTTGTTATTCATCACCGCAAGCAGCGGCTACCTGTTGGCTGTGTGGAAATCGGCACCACCTAAGCCAGAGCCGCTTAGCGACGACATTCGCAATACCTTGCAACCGCTGTTGAGCGACTTTAATACCTTTCAATCGATGCTGCCCGGGCGCCTTGTTGCTGGTGATTACCGAGTGGCGGCGAAGTTGTCGGCACAAGGTCCGCAGCGTTTGCTGATAGATGAAGGGATGCAAGTAAATTATGGTTCGATGTTGCTGCCGATGTTGGAATCGGAAAAGGCACAGCAACTGGCGCTAACTGAATGGCTGTTTGTCGGCCCGTTTAGCCTTGAAGGCACGCGCTTAATTCTGGCGCGACCGTTAAAAGCCAGCGAGTTATACGACAAAGAACAGCTCGAACGGCAAACCCAAGATGCCAGAGCATACACCTTGATCATTGGCAGCGGTCTGTTCGCGTTGCTGCTCGGCTTCTGGTTAGTCCGTCCGATAAAACGCCTGATTGGCGCTACCCGAGAGATCGCCAAGGGTAGCCTAGAGCCTACCTTAAAGCGCCTACCTAAACGCGGTGATGAGATTGGTGAACTCGCTCGCGCATTACAGACCACTGCGCGTGATTTGGCGATTTCACGTGATGCACAGCGGCGCTTGCTAAGCGATGTATCGCACGAGCTACGGTCGCCCATGGCACGGATGCAAGTGGCGGTAGATTTAGGCGAACCGGAAGACGCGGAAAGCAATCCGCATTGGCAGCAACTGCGGCGTGATATTGACCGCCTGAGCCAAATTATTGATCGCATTCTGTCGCTGTCGCGGCTAGAAAATGGCTTGGTTGAATTAGAAAAGCAGCCGCTCGATTTAGCCAAGCTGGTTGACCAACTGATCGACGATTTAAGCTATGCTGACAGCGAAGCAGAAAAGCGTTTGCAGCGTATCGGCGGTGACAATTTGTTGGTAAATAGCGATGCAGAATTACTCCGCTTAATTATCGAAAACCTTAGCCGTAACGCCTTGCATTACAGTGATGGCAAAGTGCAGATTCAATTGCAGGACGGCGCGGAGGAGTATCAGATTAGTATTCGTGACCATGGTCCCGGCGTTGATGAACAAACGCTGGCGAAACTGTTTACGCCCTTCTATCGTGGCGACCCAGCGCGCAATCATAAAGCTGGCGTGGGGTTAGGGCTCGCCCTTAGCCAACGTGCGACGCGCGTGCTCGGCGGCGAGATTAATGCCGCGAATCATCCACAAGGTGGGTTGCAGGTAACCATCCGCTTACCGCTCGACTAGACTTCTCTGTTGCTTCCGTTATCCTGAGCTCTGGTCATCCGCCAAACAATTGGCATTAGCGGCAGTAGAAGGAAACCGATGAGCTCAGCGATACCGCACGATGATACGCCGGAATGGCGCTCGTTTTACCGCGAAAAGGTGTTGCCGTTCTGGCAACAGCAGGTTAGCCAAGAGCAATTCACCAGCCGTGATGGGCTGTGTATTCGCTACGTGCAGTATCGTGCCGAAGCGGCTGATGCGCCCCTCGTGATCATTTCCCCAGGCCGTATAGAAGCGTGTTTGAAGTACCAAGAAGTGATTTGGCAACTGGCTCAGTGGGGGTGCTCGGTGGCGATTATCGACCATCGGGGGCAGGGCCAATCAGCGCGGATGACGGCCAATCCTCATCAAGGACATGTGGCCAAGTTCGACGACTTTGTGCAAGATTTTGCCGATTTTGTTGGTATTTTAAATGAGACGTTTGACGCTGCTCCGCAATTGTTAGTCGGCCACTCTATGGGCGGTGCGATTGCGACGTTGTTCTGTGCTAATCACCCGCACCGTATTCAGCAGCTCATTTTAAGTTCGCCAATGTTCGCGATTCACACGCACGGTATTCCGAAACCGATTGCTCGCGCCATTGCCAGATTCGGCGCTTGGTTAAACCATATTATTGCCCGCAATACGCCGTGGTATTTTCCCGGCATGGGTGACTACCAACCGATTCACTTTGACCGCAACGAGCTGACGCATAGCGAGGCACGCTACAACGTATTTCGGCAGGTGTACCAAGACAACCCAGATGTACAATTAGGTGGGCCGACGTTTAATTGGTTAGCAGAAGCCTTTGCTGCTAGCGACCAAGCTGTGGCCAGTGCCAGTAAGCTAACGCTACCGGTAACCTTGGTTCAGGCGGGGGCTGACTCAGTGGTGGCTGCCAGTGGTCAACAAGCATTCTTTCAGCGCTTAAAAGGTACCCAAAACCAAGTAATTACCATTGATGGTGCGCGTCACGAATTACTGATGGAAGCCGACTACTACCGTGAGCCACTGATGCAAGCTATTCAGCAAGCGGTTGAGAAAGTAAAGGCTCAGTAGCTCGGATTATTCTCGACTTGGGCGATGATCATGGGGTCCATGTGAACGATGATGTCAGCGCCTGGGAAAGCGCGCATCAATTCCATCTCGACTTCATCGGCAATCGCGTGCGCGCGTAACAATGAAATCCGATCATCCAGCTCGATATGCAATTGAATAAAGCGCGTTGGACCGGCAGCGCGCGTTCGCAAGCCGTGCATGCCTTCAACCCCTGTCACGCTTTTCGCTAAACGCTCAATTTCGGCGAGTTGTGATTGCTCCAGTTCACGGTCCATTAACGCTTGGAATGCATCCCAGCCGATTTTACTGGCGCCGATAATCAGATAGAGCGCTATCACAATGGCAAACGCACTGTCAGCCCAAGTATAGCCGAATTGTGCCATAACCAACGCAATGATCACCGTGGCATTGAGTAATATGTCGGACTGATAATGCAGATGGTCGGCAGCGACCGCTTGAGAATTGGTATGGCGAATGGCGAGCCGCTGAATCACCAATAGACCAAAGGTGATGATGATCGCGAAGCCTGATACCCAAATACCTAAATCGGTTTGTGGCAGTGTATCGCCCCGCAACCACTGTTCGGTACTGTGAAAGATCAGTAACACACTGGAGCCAGCAATAAAGGCCGACTGCGCTAACGCAGCAAGCGACTCGGCTTTACCATGGCCGAACCGGTGCTCGTTGTCGGCAGGTTGAATAGCGTAGCGAATAGCAAAAAAACTGAAAATAGAGGCGCCGCTGTCGAGCAATGAGTCGGTTAACGAAGCCAACATACTGGCTGATTCGGTAACCCACCAAGCCCATAACTTCAGCCCAATAAGGGTAAAAACGACCAGTACCGACGCTCGGGTAGCCAGCTTGACCCAAAAGGCATAATGTTCGCGACGTTCGCTCATATCAGCTCCCCTGCTGAAAATGTTGTTGGCGCCACGCCTCGTAACTGACAATGGCTACTGAGTTGGACAAGTTAAGGCTGCGGTTGCTCGGCATCATTGGAATGCGCACCGCAAACTGCTGGCCGATATCGTCCAAAATATGTTGCGGCAAGCCGGCGGTCTCTGAGCCAAACAATAACACATCCCCGGGTTGATACTGCGGCTCATGGTAAAACTGCGTGGCATGGGTTTCGACCGCAAAAATGCGCTGCCCAGCAACAGCGTGCTTGAACGCCTGATAATCTTTATGCACTTTTACGACCGCCATGTCGTTGTAATCCAAACCAGCACGGCGGACACTCTTTTCGTCCAGCGAGAACCCTAATGGCTCGATTAAATGCAGGCGACAGCCGTTATTGGCGACCAAGCGAATGATGTTACCCGTATTGGGTGGCATTTTTGGTTCGTGAAGGGCGATATCAAACACGTTATTGTTCTCTTGTTTGTTCCCAGCGTTGTTCAAACGTGGCTTTTAAGCGGCGGCCACGCTCATTATTTTGGAATAACAATAACACCGGCCAGCCTTCGCGCACTTGCTTGCGGGCATAGGGCTTTTCGGTCCAGTCGGGCAGTGCACTGCGATAATCCAAAACGCCAGATACGCGACCAAGATCGAGCATAGCAAAGCAGTCGAGACTTTTTTCAGTGCTGTATATTTCGACATTGTGAGGCACCCACTGGCGCATATCACGGTCGGTAGAAATGCACACCGGTTTATCGGCATCACCATTTTGAATATCGGCAATCGTCTGGTTATCGGTGGCAAACAAGTACAGCGGTTCGCCATAATCGATATGGCTGGCTGAATACAGCGTATTTTCCGGTATGGTTTTATTCCACATGGTGACCATCGCATCGGCTCGCCCTTCCGCGAGCAGCTGCTGGGCGCGGTGCCAATTACTGGCTTCCGTGTCGACGTTGTCGGCAATAGGATCGAACAGTTCATGCAGAGTTTGCCAATAACGGCCTTTACCGTTGGCTTCGGTGCGACCAGCACGGGTAGCGGCAACAATTTTCAATGACCCAATATGTTCGAAGGGTTGGTATTGGTGCAGGGTTTTAATGCCGTATTTTTGTTGCAGCTCGGTAATCCGCCCGCGCTCCTGCATTTTCTGCAATTCGCGGGTTAAGCGTGGCAGCCAGTCGCGATGTTTTTCGTTAAGGTAATGATAGCCTTGTTCGATCATCAACTGTCGCACCACCAAGTGGGGGTGGCGGCTTAAATCGATGTTTTGCAATTGGAAATTGGTCATTAGCGCCGCATCGATGCGTTCTGCTAACAATAAATTGAGCACTTGGGTGATATCGGCAGGGGTGACCACAGGCCCTTTAAAATTGTGCTTTTCTATCACTTTCGGCATCACCACCATGCCTTGGGTGTAGGCTAGGTTGTCGACGTCTTCTATGCGGCATTCACCACATTTACGGCGGTCGCCAACCAAGACAACAGAGAAATCGTACAACGGGAATGGCACCGGCATCAGGGTAGGATAGTCAAACGCCAGCGAAGGCACCCGTGCAATTTCACCATCGAGTTCGCCTTCAACCGCCAATCGCAGACCGCGCGGGCGTGGCAAATCGAGATAGCGAATTTGGGTGCCGAGTTTAGCGTATGCTTCACCGAGAACGGTTTTCAGGTATTGCGAAAACTCGCCGGGATCGAGATCACGGAAAGTGACGGTTTTAGGGGCTTGGGCGGCAACGGTGAAACTGAACAACCAGACCAGAGACAGCGCCCAGCGAATAGCTATCTTAAACATCAAACCTCACCGAAAGAAAATCAGCCAAAATTATACCAAGAGCGGTTGAAGAATTCAGCGATTTAACCGTGGCGGAACTGTAAAGGACTGAAAATGTCTTAGCAGAGCGTTATACTAAAGGTTACTTCCCTTTCGAGAATAAGAGGTTGGCAATGCGTAGATGGTTATCGTTGCTCGCGCTGGCAGGGGTCATCCCCTTCATGTCGGCGCACGGGCAGACAAAGCTAGCACCAGAAACCTATCATTTACTGATGGCCGGTGGTGGCTTACACGCGTGTAGCAGCATGGCGCCGCAGTACTGCAATAAGACCGACTGGATTGACCGCAACAGTATGCGGACCGATCGCTATTTGAATATTGACGAGAAACACCGGAAAGAGGCAACAGCCGAGGCAGCGTGGCCAAGTTATCGCGAAAAAATGCGTAATGACGTTGCTGAAGCATTGCGACTGATTCATGACCGTATACGCGAGAGCGTGATTCCAGAGCGGGTATTTCAAGAGGAATTTACACGTCGCGCAACGAAATACTTATACAATAAGCTGTCTGATGCTGAATGGCGCCGGATTGTAAATTTACTGGAAATGCCGGTACCAGAAGACACCCATGAAGTGGTGAACTTGGACGAAAACCTTAACCAAAATACGGTACAAATTTTCCAACGCTTTGTGGATATGGCCAAACGCGTGCATGGTGCCAAAGATGGTGATGCGAAAGTGCTGTTCACGACCTCTGCCGATTTTGACCCGTACGACAAAGTGTCTTACTACCAAGACATTTTCAGCCAATTGGGCGTAGAGGCAGAGTGGTTGCCGATTGATGCGGCAGTGATCACCGCTGCCCGAGACGGCCAGTGCGAGACCCTAAACAAAGTACAGGAAGAGGTTTTAGGCAGTTATAACCGCGATAAAGTTTATCCTAATATGTATCAACAACAGGTCACGTTGTGTAAGAACTTGGATAGCGTGGAAGACATGATTGCCAGCGCTGACGGCTTGTTCCTAAACGATGGTGAGGTCAATTTAACACGAGAGACCTTTGTCACACAGAATAACCGTCCGAACGACATCTTGCGAACCATCATTCAACGGGTGAGTGAAGAGCATCTGGTGGTAGGTGGTAGTGGCGCCGGAGCGGCAGTGCTGACCTCAAAAGCGATGGTATCGAATGGCACCACTGAAGGTGCGTTGAAACAGCAGCCAGTAGCCTCTGATCCGCCCGCCTACGGTTGTGACTTGGACCAAAGCTGCCCACCGAATACTCAGCCAAATACACTCACTTACCATCCAATGGGCGGTATGAGCTTGTTCCACTTTGGTTTACTAGATACTCACGTGTCGGATATGGGCCGTCAGGGACGGCTGATGCGCTTAGCCGCGGAAGTCAAAAGCCCGTTTGGTGCCGGTATTGACGAGCGTACCGCGTTGTTGGTGAACCTGAAAAATGGCCACTTCAAGATTATCGGTGAGCAGGGTGTATTTTTCGTCGAAGATGCACAGCAGGGTGAACACGCGGTAGCTGGGTTATTCCACTATCTTGTGGCAGGTGCGTCCGGGTTGATGACGCCGACAGGTATCGAAACGGCAGAATTTGCTAAAGACCTAGACGTGGTGAAAGCGCAACCGACCACGGACTTTTTAACCGACCGTGGTTTAACCGATTCCATTCGAGTGCTGTGTGATAGCGATAAAACGTCGTTGAAGTTACTGAGCAAAGATTTTCAAGCGGTGGTGCAACTAGACGATGCCAGCCGTACTCAAGCGGCTGGCGGTGAGTGTCAGATTATCAATGGCCGCTTAGGTATTGCCTGGCAGCCGCAAGCCTCACTGTAACTGCAGAACAAACAAAAACGCCGCCCCAAGAGATGCTTCGGGCGGCGTTTTTTATGACCAGCGTTAACAGTAATTACTGCACGCCGTACTTTTCGCGGTATTGCTTCACTTTGGGTAAGTGCTCGGCAAACTCAGCATCGTCTTTTAAGAATTCAATAATATCGTTCAAACTAACGATATTGATGACTTTGGCACCGAAGTCACGCTCCACTTCCTGAATCGCTGACAGTTCACCTTGGCCTTTTTCTTGACGGTCGAGGGCGATCAATACGCCACCGAGGTCGGCGCCATTGGCTTTGACAATATCCATGGCCTCACGAATAGCAGTGCCCGCAGTGATAACGTCGTCGACTAACATCACTTTGCCGCTAAGCTCTGCACCGACAAGGTTGCCGCCTTCACCGTGGTCTTTTTTCTCCTTCCGGTTAAAGCAGTATGGGGTGTCGATGCCGTGGTGGTCGAACAACGCGACGGCGGTCGCGGTCGCGATAGGAATGCCTTTATAGGCTGGGCCGAATAGGACGTCGAAGTCGACCTCCGAATCCGCCAGTGCCGCCGCATAAAAACGGCCAAGCTTGGCAAGGTCCGAACCTTTGTTGAACAAGCCGGCATTAAAAAAGTACGGGCTGGTGCGGCCAGATTTAAGGGTAAACTCACCAAAGCGCAGCACTTGGCGGTCGATAGCAAAAGCAATAAAGTCGCGTTGATAGTCTTTCATTGCTCGCCTCGCTTAGCTATTTAATGCACTGCGTTGAATGTCGATAAGCTCGCGAATACTGACCCGAGCAATGTCGACGAGCTGCGTCATTTCGTCGTAGCTGAAGGCCTCGCCTTCGGCCGTGCCTTGGATTTCGATAAATTGGCCCGCTTCGGTCATCACTACGTTCATGTCGGTTTCGGCCGCCGAGTCTTCCACGTATTCCAAGTCGGCTACTGGCTCGCCATCGTAGATACCGACAGATATTGCCGCCACCATACCCTTAAGTGGGTTGGTCTTTACTAAGCCTTGCTTGCGCATCCAGTTCAGCGCGTCGACCAGAGCGACACAGGCACCGGTGATACTGGCTGTGCGAGTACCGCCGTCGGCTTGAATAACGTCGCAGTCGACAGTGATGGTGTTTTCGCCAAGGGCTTTTAAATCGATGCTAGCGCGCAACGAGCGAGCGATTAAGCGCTGGATTTCTAGCGTACGGCCGCCTTGCTTACCGCGTGCCGCTTCGCGTTGTGAACGGGTATGGGTAGCGCGTGGCAGCATGCTGTATTCAGCGGTGACCCAGCCCTTGCCTTGGCCTTTCATAAAGCGTGGCACGCCGGTTTCAACCGAGGCGTTACACAATACTTTGGTTTCGCCAAATTCAATCAGTACTGAACCTTCAGCATGTTTAGTGAAGTTCCGGGTAATAGTCACCGGGCGGATTTGTTGGGCGGTACGGCCGCTTGGACGCATGCAAACTCCTTGAACGTTAGCTGAATGGATGGGAATAATTTCTGCGCGCTAGTATACAACAATGCACCGCAGTTAGCATTTCGGCGATCGCGATCCGTATTCCAACGTATTACAATACATTCAAGCCAAGCAGTTTTTAGGGGGTGAGTATGTCCAAACTAGATAGTGATGAAACGTTTGAACTGTTCCGCCAGGAAATGAATGATGTCACGCCCCTGAGTGGCGAGCAAGTGGCCGACATTAAGAAGGCATTTGAACCAACGCTGGCGCAAAAAGAGCGGCGCCGTGCTGCCGAGCAAGCTGAACAGGAAGATGCCAACTTCCTCTCTACCGAGTATGTGGACTTGGTGGAACCAGGCGAGGAAATCAGCTTCCGCCGTGAAGGCGTGCAAGACGGGGTATACAAGCGCCTGAAACAGGGGCGTTACACCATGGAAGCCAGTTTAAACCTGCACAATCATACCCTGCGTGAAGCGCGCACCGCATTATTCAACTTTGTGCAGGACTGCCATAAAGCGGGGGTACGTACCGCATTAGTGATTCATGGCATGGGTAAAAACAGCAAGCCGCATCCGGCGCTGATAAAAAGCTATGTGAATAAATGGCTGCGTGAGCTTAGCCCGGTATTGGCGTTTCATAGTGCACAGCGCTTCCACGGTGGCTGTGGCGCGCTGTACGTGATGTTAAAGAAAAATGCCGAGCAGAAGCAGCTAAACCGCGAGCGCCACGCTAAAAAGTGAGGCGCCCGCTTTGCACCAGCCCCATCACTAAGCCAAAGGTGCCGCCCCCCAAGCCAAGCGTGTAACCCAAGTAACACTGCCAGCGCTTGTTGGCTGGACAGGTGATGTGGCGTTGCACTTTGCGCTGATACAACACAATGCCTGCTAAGAAGATGCAGTAAGTCACCACCGGCATCACCCAGCCGTCATCGATTTGGTAACTGCTGATAAATAGCCCACCGGCAAGCACCACAAAAATGGCCGCTTGGTTACGTAAACGTCGGAGACCGGCTTTATCGGCGTCGGTATTGGCCCATTTTTGCGCTTGGTGCGAACCAATAAAAATGCCGGCTAATGCACCAAACAGTGCCAGAGCGTATATACCGAGAATCGCTAACCACTTAAAGCCACCGGCCGAACTCGCTGCGCCCCAACCGGCAGCGGCAACGGGCGGACTGGCAAAGGTTAGACTGCTGCCCAGAATAGCGCTAACACTCAGTGACGGCGCAGTAAACAACGCCGCCTTGCCAACCCGCTTCATGAGCGTTTCCGCTAATGCGCCGCGTGCTCTAGATAAACGCTGACGAACAACCGCACTGCTCAGCCCTAGCAGCTCTGCCACCTGTTGGCTGGATTGCTGCTCGCGGTAATACAACACCACCACGTCGCGCGTATCGTCGGGCAAGGTATCCAACGCCTGACGCAGGAACTGCGCCTGTTGGTCACGGCTGAGCTGCTGTTCGGGCGTATCCGGTTGGTCGGAATCGAACTGCGCTTCGAGCTCTTGGTTAATATTGACCATTAACTGGTAGCGCCCCGGATGTTCCTTTTCTAGCCACTGGTAGGCACAGTGCCGGGTCATTTGCCGTAACCACGGTAGGAAGCTGGCATGGCGACGTAACTGGCCAAGCTTCTGCCAAGCCAGAATAAAGGCCTCTTGCGCGACCTCTTCGCTGGCGCGGACATCTTTAACAATACCCAATGCCACACTGGCGACGAGGTTCTGAGTGCGTGCGACCACTTTGGCGTAGGCTTGCTGATCGCCTTGCGCTGCCGCAGCCACCTGCAGCGTGAGCTCATTCATGGCAAGCCTCCTTTATAAAGTGGTTAAGTTGCTGAACAAATTTTTGCGGCTGATCCCACATAATAAAGTGGCGCGCATTGGCAAACTCTAGCAACTGGATATTCGGGTTACCAGCGATTTGTTCGCGGTACAGTTGCAACGCGTGTTGCTGTTGTGCGCGTTCACTAAAACCGCCAGTCGCCGCCATTTGCAGCATCGGCACTTGAATAGCCGCTAGGTTATCCCGCAAATCGTTGACCATAAGGGCATACATGGCTTGGCCGGCGGTTTGCGGATCTGACTGCTCAGCCAACGCCAAGACTTTCTGCTGGTCTTGTTGGCTCGTGGCTTGAATGGCAACCCCTTGTTGCGCCTGCTGGCGCAGTTGCTGTTGGCTAAGGTGGGTAAAAGCCGCACGCATTTGCTGCGCTTGCGGTTTCATCATCGCCACCGTGACATCGGCATTGCGCATCATCAGCGCCGGTAAAAATGGCACGCCATCGACGCTAACGCCACAGCGCAGGCTTTGTGGATGCTCGATGGCTAGCTTGTAGGTGAGCGTGCCACCCAAGCTGTGCCCTACCACTACTGGCCGTTGCGTGTGTTGTTGCAGATACCTATTGATAGCTTTTGTAACTGGGTCGAGAAACTGCTGTTGAAGCTGCGGATTGGCGGGATTTTCACCAAAGCCAGCAATGCTCAGAATATGCACTTTGTAATGAGCGGCTAAGCGAGCGGCGGTACCTTGCCACACCGACGCATCACTCATTAGCCCAGGAATAAGCACCACATCTTGGCCGCTGCCTTGCGTTTGCACCTGAACAATGTCGTCGGCATGCACTTGCGTGGCTAAGAACAAGCCAAGCGCGGTAAAGAGCGGTGCAATGGCCAGCAGAATGCGAGCCCGCCGTTGTTGTTTGTGGGTCGTTTTCATCTGTGTCTCCAGCAATAAAGTAAAGGGTTACCTCTACAGTCAGGAGTTTGGCGAAAACTGTGACATTTATTTTTTTATTAACGCGAAGCCCGTATACTGTTTGCTATTGTTAGAGGCGGGATAAACACGCAAAGGCCGCACTGACGCAGATATTAAGGACGAAAGCATGATTCACAGTATGACCGGTTACGCACGCTACGAACACAAAGCCGATTGGGGCAGTGCCGTGTGGGAACTGCGCTCGGTAAACCAACGCTATTTAGAAACCAACCTGCGCCTGCCAGAGAGCGTGCGGGCGATGGAAAATGCCCTGCGCGAACAACTGCGGAAAAAACTGAACCGTGGCAAGGTCGACTGTAATTTGCGCTTGCACATAGAGGCCAGTGCGCAGACCGCGTTGAATTTAAACGAAGATTTGGCCAATAGCGTGCTCGCCAGTGCCAAATGGGTGAATGAACAAGGCGCCGCTCACGGCAATGAAATGCAGCCAGTAGATGCGTTAGACGTATTGCGCTGGCCCGGTGTGGTCGCCGCCGAAGAACAAGACATGGACGCCCTGCAAAAGGAACTGATGGGGGCTTTTCATACCGCGTTAAAAGACTTTATTAGCAACCGCGCCAGTGAAGGTGAAGCGTTAAACAAACTGATTGTTGAACGCCTAGAAGGCGTAGAAACGCAAGTGGCGCAAGTGCGTGAGCAAATGCCCAAAGTGATGCAATGGCAACGCGAACGCCTACAAAACCGCTTTGAAGAAGCCAAAATAGACCTAGACCCACAACGCCTAGAGCAAGAAATGGTAATGCTGGCACAGAAAACCGACGTCGCCGAAGAACTTGATCGCCTAATCGCGCACGTAGCAGAAACCCGCAAAATCCTGAACAAAGGTGGCGCCTGCGGCCGCCGCCTCGACTTCATGATGCAAGAGTTCAACCGCGAAGCCAACACCCTCGGCTCCAAATCCATCGACGCCGACATCACCGCCGCCGCCGTAGAACTGAAGGTGCTGATAGAGCAGATGCGGGAGCAGATCCAGAATATTGAATAGTTTTGGCGTAGCCTGCGGTTATTACCGCAGGTACGGCTCCGAAAACAGGTTGTTTATCAAAACAAAACCTGGCACGTTAGCCGAAATGGCCTGAGCGTGGAATGTGAGTGAATGAAAGAGGGATTTTACGAGCTTTTAAAAAGCGAGGAGCTTGAGCGATCAATCGCCGAGTCTGGTCTAAGCCAGGTTAGCGAAAAGTTAGATATAAAAGCGAGTAGCCGCCACTTAGCTGAAGTCCTAACTGAAGACATCTCTAATTTATTAGCTGAACTGCAGAATAATGGTGGTTCAGACGATGAAAAGCTTTTGCGCCAACTGGAAATGCTCAATGACCTGCTGGTCTACACGAGAAAATTTGCTAACTTAGCGCCATCCTCTCCTTATCAAACCCCACCCACAGTTTTACGTGCGTTGTATAATCCAGCACAGCATCAAGAGAAGCATCCTGAGTTGCCTCAGGTCGGTATGGCACAGCCTTGGTTGTTTACCTCAGGAAAAGATTCGCCAGCACTATTTCACGAACTGACGGCGGAACTTTCTAGCTGCCAGCATGTTGATATCTTGATGAGCTTCATCACGATGTCGGGTGTTCGAAAAATTATTAATTTACTCCGCGATATCACAGCGATGGATGCACAGCAGCAGTCCAGAACGAGTCTAAGAGTTATTACAACAACATACACCGGCGCGACTGATCTGAAGGCTGTAAAAATGTTGGCGGAGTTGCCCAACTGCCAAGTGAAAATTTCGCTAGACGGCCGCCGAAATAGGCTTCACGCGAAAGCCTGGATTTTTGAACGTGATACAGGTTTTGGCTCTGCGTACGTTGGTAGCGCAAATCTCTCTGGGGCTGCCCTCATGGGTGGACTAGAATGGACTGTGAAATTTACCGAAAGAGGCCAGAAGTTTTTATATCAGCGCGCTAGGGCACACTTTGAAACGCTCTGGCAAGATGAAGAGTTTCAAACGTTTGATCCGAAAAGTGCCGTCCACGAAAAGGAACTTCGTATTGCACTCGCGCGGGAGAGCGGTAGGCCGGATTATGGAGACAACGTCATTACGACGTTTTTCGATATACAAGCCAAGCCATTTCAACAAATTCTACTAGATCAGCTTCAGAACGAGCGAGCCCATGGGCGTCACCGTAATTTATTAGTCGCTGCCACCGGGACTGGCAAAACCGTTATGGCTGCATTGGATTATAGGCGCCTTAGCGAACAGAAAGGCGGAAACCCACGGTTATTGTTTGTTGCTCACCGCAAAGAAATTCTACAGCAATCATTAGCTACGTTTAGGCATGTTCTCAGAAACGGCAATTTTGGTGATTACCTTGCTGATGGACACGAACCCGATTCTTATACTCACTTATTTGCCACTATCCAAAGTGTTAACAGTCGTAAGTTAATTGAGCAATTAGGTTCTAATTACTGGAATGTGGTGATTGTTGACGAATGTCACCATATCGAAGCTGGCTCGTTTAAGTTACTCATTGAGCAACTTCAGCCTCAGTATTTACTTGGTCTCACGGCAACGCCAGAACGCGGCGATGGTCTTAATATTTTACGGCATTTCGATTTGCGACCTGATGGAACGCCGTCTGCACAATTAAGATTATGGCATGCACTAGAACAGCAATTGTTAGCACCATTTGAGTATTATGCTTGTGCTGACGGCATTGATTACTCAGGCGTAAATTGGCGCGGGGCTGCGGAAATATCGCATTTAAATAATATTCTTACCGGTGAAACGAGCCGAGCTTTTGCTGTGCTTAGGGCATGGGATGAACAAGTTAGTGATATTGGCGAATGTCGGGCTTTAGCATTCTGCGTTTCGGTCGCGCACGCCGAATTTATGACGCAATTTTTTAATGAAAATGGTGTAAGAGCTGCTCTGGTAACAGGGCAGACATCATCAATCGAGCGCAAGCGATTACCTGGCATGTTAGAGCGGCGTGAGATCAATGTGATAGTAACCGTTGACCTATACAACGAAGGAATCGATTTACCTTTTGTGGATACGTTATTACTGCTACGTCCCACACAGAGTGCGACCTTGTTTCAACAACAAATTGGTCGCGGGCTTCGCTTATTTGAAGGCAAAGATAGTTGCCTAATTTTGGATTTTGTCGGCCAATACTCACAAGATTTTCGCTTTGACGTTCTATACAGCGCAATTACCGGGCTATCAAAGCGCCAAATTACTGAGGGTGTGGAAAAAGGTTTTGGCAACCTTCCTCCAGGCTGCTATTTACAGATGCAAAAGCAAGCCAGGGAACAAATTTTAGGTAGTCTTCACCGAGCTGTCAGCATAAATTGGCGGCGCCTGCAAACAGAACTCCATAGTTACCAAACGCGTCACGGTTCGGGAGATGTTCACCTAGCGGAATTTATTCGTGAACAAGCAATCGATTTTGAAGATATTTATCGCGCTAACGGCGCCTCCGGATGGACACGCCTGAAACGTGATGCCCATCTCATATCCGGCGAGCCTACTGATCTCGAATCTAGACTAAACCGCCGTTTTAAAGGCTTACTTCATATCGATGATCCAGAGTACTTGGATGTCATTCGGTCTATTGGCCAAGGCACTCTAAGTTGTGATGAGTTATCACGTAAACGCGCTTTGATGCTGGCGTATCAAGTTTGCGGAGGAAAGTCTGTACAGACGGTCGATGGCTTTTTAAATGATTTGCGGCAAACGCCAGAATTGCTGGTCGAACTGACAGAGCTTGCAGATGCACTCGATGCCTCAACGAATGAACAATTCAGGCCTTTGCCTGAGCTGGAAGCGTCAGGGCTAAAATTGCATAGTGCTTACCAAAATCGCGAAATCATGACGGCTGTTGGTTATCATACTGAAATACATTTTGCAGCAGTGCGGGAGGGGGTTTGGCGAGATCAGGCTGCAAAACTGGAGTTGATGTTCGTGACTCTGGATAAGCAAAATGCCATTCACGAAGGTGTAGCTTATGACGATTATGCGATAAGCCGTAGCTTATTTCATTGGCAATCGCAGAATACGGCTACACCGCAAACGCCTGTTGGGAAGCGCTACATAGAAAGCGGAACAAATGGTTGGCAGTTTCAACTGTTCGTAAGAGTTAATAAAGACTCTCCTTATCGAGCATGTGGGCCGCTTGAATTTGTAAAAAGTGAAGGTGAAAGGCCTATGAGCATTACTTGGCGATTAAAATACCCGCTAACGGCTAAATTATTTCAGGAATACTCTGTGGCCCGTTAGGCTTGTGTTGTTAGCCAAATACCTACCGATTCTAAAAAACGTTGATGTAGTTAACGCAACCGCTATAATGTAATTAACGCTATTTTGATAAAAATCAAATAATTGTTTTTATTGTGTTTTTTGTTCTCTTTTGTAAATAATAGGGTTGCTTTATGGGGTTTCCACTTCGCGTTGTGAGTCCGAGCTTCGACGCTCCGCTAACGGATACGTTAATGGAGCTGACTCATTTAAGAAAGCTGCGTTTACATGGGACCACGGCGCCGTGGATATTCTTCCAGCTGAAAGAAATATTTCACATCCTGGAAAGTGTCGGCTCAGCTCGTATTGAGGGAAATCGGACAACTATTTCGGAATATATTGAGCGTAAAATTGAAAAAAGCGAGCACGTTTCCGAACGATTTTCTGAGATAGCGAACGTTGAAGCGGCTATGGATTTCATAGAACAAGCGATAGAAGAAGGCTCTGATATTACTCATCACTTTATTCGGCAACTTCACGCTTTGGTTGTTGGAGATTTGACTGTCGAGGGTGATCGCACTCCCGGAGCTTATCGATCGTGGAATGTTGAGATATCCCAGTCAGCACATGTACCTCCAGACGCAATTCATGTGCAAAAATACATGGACGAACTTTTAGACTTTATCAATGAAAAGAGCTCGGAAAAATATGATTTACTGAAAACAGCTATCTCACACCATCGCTTTACCTGGATACATCCCTTTGGAAATGGCAATGGCCGAGTGGTTCGTTTGTTAACGTACGCATTGCTTATCAAGTATGGATTCAATGTTAAGGACGGTAAAATTTTGAACCCAACAGCCGTTTTTTGTAATGATCGGGATTACTATTATGAACGGTTAGCAGATGCCGACCTAGGCACCGATGAATCAGTACTTAACTGGTGTGATTATGTGCTAACGGGAATTTTGCACGAGGTCACTAAAGTCAATAAGCTACTCGATTTTGAGTTTCTATACAGAAAAATCCTTGTACCAACGCTAAATCTAGCGAAAGAGCGTGGATACCTTACAAACGAAGAAGCACGGGTACTCAGTATCGGTATTGAAAAGCAGCATTTTAAAGCTGGTGAACTCGACGATATCTTAGATGGTCTATCGATGCGGCAACGTACACATTTGATTGCTAAGATGAAGGACGCTGGCTTTATTCGACCACTAAAGCCAAACGGTCGCACTTATAGTGTCAGCTTTATGAATAATTATTTGATGCGGAGCTTGATTCAGGTGCTTGAGAGAGAAGATTTCATTCCAGCGATTAATAGTTAATGTAAATTCACAACCGTCCTACCCAATACATTAGGTATATAGACAGTGAAAAACGCGAACAAACGTATCTGCCCGTGTGGTAGTGGCAAACTATTTGAAAACTGCTGTATGAGCAAGGGTTTGGCAATGCCAGCGGAATTGCATGACGCTATTCAACAAACTGTTTCGATGAATCCTAATTTATCGCTGGATGATTTAAACGTTGTATTGCAAAAGCGAGTAGACGAGCAGAATAACAAGCCGCAAGCTGACTTTTGTGGTTTGTCGGCGAATCAAATGACTAATTGGCTCTACGCGCCTTTATCTGAGCTGAAGAACGTCACCATTCAAACGCCATCTGACTTAAGCGCGAGCCCAGTGATGCGCTATCTTGAAGTGATATTGGATGCCATTATAGAGCAGGGTGGTGCCCTTAAAGCCACGACAAAAGGCAACTTACCGGCGGCTTTAGTGAAGCGCGCCAGTGAACTGTTGCCTGAATTTGCGTTGGCAGAATTCAACGATACTGTCAGTATTAGCGATTACGCGGGCAGTAACGAGGACAAGTTCAACGCTTTACATTACACCCGCGTTCAAGCTCAACTGGCGGGAATCATTGCTATTCGCAAAGGTAAATTTCAGTTAACCCGTTGGGCACAAACCCAATACCCAAAATTAGGGATTAACGGATTTTTCCCGGCACTTTTAGAAGCGGCGACGAAGCGCTATAACTGGGGATATTTCGATCTTTGGTCAGAGGATATTCCTTTAAGAGAATTTTGGTTGTTCATGGTCTGGCGAATTCAAAAGCATGGCGCACTTGAGCAGCTTACCGAAGAGACGGCGATAGCGTTTCCCGATGTACTGGATTTTTTTGAAGACGATAAATACCAGACGCCAAAGGAGCAGCTGCGTTCCGTAATTGAGACGCGCTTTTTAACACGCTTCTTGGAGTTTTTTGGGTTTGTTGTGGTAAACCCTAGAATTTTTAATAATGGTAAGCGTGTTCCAACAGATGTGCGCTTACTGCCGATGTTAGCGCAGACTTTTCAGTTTTCGGTAAGCTAAATAAATGACACTTTCGCCACCTACCAATCCTCCAACTGCTGAAAATCTTTAATCCGTTCGCGTTGCAGGGCTAGGGCTTCAAATACGTCGTCGTAGCTGTTGTTATGGTTGCCCAAGTTCGGTAGCGCGAGTGTGGCTTGAGTAAAGAATTCATTAGTCTGTTCGCCCCAGCCTTGCTGCCACCAATAAAGAATGCGTTGTCGCGACGCTTGCAGGCGTTTTGAGGTTGGTAGCTTATCCGATTTCTGACCGTTCGCTGCAGTAGTCGTTGGCAGTAGATTCCACAAGTCGTTGTTCGGCCAGCGTGCGAAGGGTAAGGCGTGGTCGATAGCATAATTTGATGCTGAAAGCTTATCGTCAGTCCAACAACAGTGCAGTGGATGGTTTGCCATCAGTTCTTCTGCACGCTTTCTTACGCGGGCTGTCGTCCGCTTTGGGTCTTCCCAATGCAAGGCGTTTAGGTAGTCCAGTTTGGTTAGCTGCTTTGCCCTATTGTTTTCGTAGCCTGCCATGAGTACGGCCCATTCGTTCACTAGAGCCGGCTCTATCCAAACACTAAATCGTGTCAGTGAATCCCAGATATGTCGCGGTACACTAAACTGGCCAAATGCTGAGAGAAAATCCAGGTCCAAACAAAACGCGTTTTTAGGCTGTGAGTGACGTGCCAGCGCTACGTCAAACACCGCGGTCTGGCTGTTGGGTAAGGTAATATATTTCGCCGGCATGTTTTTGATAGTGGCCGAGATATCTTTTAATGCTCGAAACAGGCCTTGCCCGAGGGCATCATCGCTATAGCTGGCACCAATATAAAAATCGTTATTGCTGTAAGGCGTTAGTACTTTCCAGCCGGTGTCCTTGATAAACCCGATGCCGCTTGAGCTGCCTTGTTGCATACCATATTGGTCAATTAACGGTTTATACAGTTTTAACCAATAAAGCGCGACCAGCCCCATAGGCAGCGCAACATGCGTATCGGACTGATCAATGACCGCGCCCGGGTGTCCTTCGGCAATGCGCAGCAGCGCGCGTAATAGCGCCACCTTGTAAGTCGACGATTTGTTGTCGTTCACCACAATATTTCTGAGTAATGGAAAAGCGCCGGTACCGTCATCAGGCAGGGTGAGTAATACGGTTTGCCAGCTTACGTCGTTGCGGCCGAGTTCGTCTTTTTGATTGGCTGGCGTTAGTAGTCGGTAGGTCAGGCCAAACTGCTTGGCAAATTCTGCCAGTTCGCTCGCCGATACCGGGTGCATGGTGCGTTCGTCATGGCAACTTCCATGACGAAGCGATATCACCAGTTTGCCGTTGGGCTTTAATAAACTGCTTAATTTGCGGATACAGCGTTCCCGGGACGAGGGTGCTATGTGCATCCAGACGGCGCTTAGCAAGATCAAATCAAACTTGGTTTGTAGTGCGAATATTTTGCTTAATTCTGGTAGCTGGTCGTCGACCCAATGTATGGGTTTGCGTGTAGCTACTTGGTATTTGGGTGATGCCTCGCGCAACTCTGCCGCAGGTTCAACAGCAACAACCGTCAGCCCTTTGGCGGCGAGGTATCGTGCGTCACGTCCTGACCCTGCACCGACATCGAGGACCATGCCTTCGCTCGGGATATGTTCTAACCAGTCTTTATGCACGGCCTCAAACGGCACATCATCGTATTGTGCCGCTAGGGTTTCTGCGTTTTTGCTGTAGAACGAAATATTGTTATCCATTATGGTGACGTTGCTTTTTCTCTTAATCCATTGATTACACCATACACCTAGACAAAAGCCGAGACATGCGCAAATCCGATAAAAAAATGGAAAACCAGATTATTCAGCGGCTTACCGACGTGTGTGAGACTATGAAACCGCAGTTGTCCGGGTTTATTTGGTTAACCCACACCGTCGACTATCAGCGCTTCCCTGCCAGTTTAACCGTGACGCTGGTATTTAATGAAGAGGTCGCGGAGTCGGTGCTGATGGAGGAATTCAAACAGCTAATTCCGTTGGTACAGCACGCCCTCAAACCGGTGATTGGCAAACACCTACCTGCCAAGCAAATCGAAGCGCGGCGCGAACACCGTCTGCATTAATCAACCGCCCACCTAAAAAAAGTCCGAAAAATATTTGCTTTATTCGACTACATCTGTAATCTTTGGCCTTAAGGATTACATGTGTAGTCAGTTTAAGGAAGCGAAGGATGCCGTCAAACATTGATATTTCAAATGCCGAATTGGAGATCTTGAATGTCCTCTGGGAGTCGTCACCTCAGTTCTCGGCGGATATTGTGAAAACCGTTCAGCAAACCAACGATTGGCACGAGAAAACGATTAAGACTTTGCTGAGCCGCTTGGTGAACAAAGGCGCAATTGATTTTCATAAGTCGGGGCGAGCCTATCGGTACTTTCCGTTGGTTGATCAAAAGGACTACCAAACCAAGGTCAGCTCGACCATTGTCGACCGCCTTTTTTCTGGGCGCCTATCCGGTTTAGTCTCGGGGTTTGCGCAGCAGCGGAATTTAAGTCGTGAAGATGTGGAGTCGTTAAAACGCATTATTGCCGACTGGGAGCAGCAACAGGAGCAGAGCGATGATTAAACTGCTCGTAGGCTACACTCTAGCCATTTCATGTGCCTGCCTGGTGTTACTGATATTCCATAAAGGGTTACTCAATTTATTGGGTGCCAAAACCCTCTATAACCAATGGTTGGTTATGCCGCTTATTGCGACTTTAGCCATTGCAAGCCCTTGGCTAGCCCCGGCGCTACAATCGGTGTGCATAGCAATGGGTATTTCGGTGCTACCGACCTTTGCGGCCATTGTGGGTTATGCCGGCAATAATTCTGCGGTTACAGCAAATATTACAGATAGCTCATGGTCAACCATCACAACGGTTTGGCTATGCGGTGCAATGGCAATGCTAGCCGTAACAATTGTAGAAGCTGCTGTATTGTCGGGTCGTGGCAGCACGCATATCGGTCGACTGCGATTACAGCGCACTAAAAGCATCACAACGCCAGGCATATTTGGATGGCTGACCCCCACCATTCAACTGCCCCAACACTTTAGCCGCAGTTATACCGCCGAGGAACGCCGACTCATTCTGCGCCACGAGCTCATGCATTGGCGTCGCGGCGACACCCGCATCAATTTACTGGCTTGGCTGTTGGTCTGCTCGCAATGGTTTAATCCGTTGGTGTGGCTGAGCTACCGTCGCTTCCGTGCCGACCAAGAATTAGCCTGCGATGCTGATGTGTTGGCGCAATTTAGCCATGACGATGCTTCATCTGGCACTTTGGCCTATGCCGAGGCATTACTGAAAACCACGATTCATTCATCCCGAGATAAAGGCTTGGTACATCTAGGCCTTTGTAGTACTCACTATGGTTATCATCAAGGGAGAGTTACCATGATCAAAGAACGTTTAATGCAATTAAAACAGCGCCACACGGTGCGTCGTGCTCCAGCTCTTGTGAGTGGGCTACTGGTTTGTTCGTTAGCAGTTATTTGGCAGCTACCTGCGCATTCAGAATCTAGCCAGGCGTCTGCGGCAGACAATAATAAGCCGCTAATACCCACGTTACGCGTTGAGCCGCGGTACCCGCAGCAAGCGGTGGAACAGGGTATTGAGGGGCATGTGGATCTGTCATTTGTGGTCAATGATGAAGGCAAACCGTCGCAAATTAAGGTGCTAGATTCGCAACCAGAGGGCGTGTTTGATAGGGCGGTAATAGCTGCACTTGAGCGCTGGCGCTATGTTCCGCAAGACAACAAGCCCATGCAAGTTCGCATGCAAATGAAGCTCGATAAAGACTAACTCCTGTCAGCCAATAAACCAGTGCTTATGCATTATGTGTGAGCACTGGTCCCTCATTTCACAAAACCCTACTCATATTGTGGTATTATTCCTCATCAGAATACGGACGTTTGTTTGGCCGTTGTATTGCCTAACGAGGAAGAGAAAATGACTGGCCCATTACCCCCATGTCCAAAATGCGGTTCGGAGTATGCCTATGAAGACCGCAACTTGCTGGTTTGCCCTGAATGCGGCAATGAGTGGGTGGCAGGTAGTGAAACAGCTAGCGACGATGAACTTGTAGTAAAAGACGCGCACGGCACGCAATTGAAAGACGGCGACTACGTTACGCTGATTAAAGATTTGAAGGTAAAAGGAACCTCAGCAACCGCGAAAATAGGTACCAAAGTAAAAATTGGTCGACTCGTCGAGGGTGACCATAATATCGACTGCAAAATCGATGGCATTGGCCCGATGAAGTTAAAATCCGAGTTTGTGAAAAAGGCCTGAACAAACGAAAAACAAAGGTATTTTATAGGCTCTATTATGTGCGGCTCAGTCGCGCGACAGGGTTTTAATCAGGTGCCAACCGAATGCGGTTTTCACTGGGCCGTGAACTTCGCGGGTTTTGACCAAAATATGTAGTGCCTGCGCGCTCGCCATGCTCTGCTCCTGTCTGTTGCTGTAGCACTATTATTGTACCCTTTTGTGAGGCCAGTTTGCGATATAATGCGCAGCAACGTTCCTCAAACAAACACGAGTTATGCAAAAGCCACCGTTACCTACCGGCAAGTACCAGCATTACAAAGGTCCGTTTTATCAAGTGATAGACGTTGTCCGCCACTCCGAAACCGAAGAATGGTTAGTCCTTTATAAGCCGCTTTACGGTGACCAAGATCTTTGGGTTCGCCCCTACGACATGTTTGTCGAAACCGTGGAAATAAACGGTACTGCACAACCGCGATTCACCTTCGTGAACTGACAAAATAGTTCACTTCTGCTATAACATAATAAACGCATATATATAATCGATGCATAAAACACTGCATTTTGCGAAGTAATTATATATTTTATATATAAAACAATATTTTATATTTTTAATAATCAATGCAAAAATGCGCCGTATTTTGATCTTTCGGAAGCACTATTTAGCGAGAAAAGTGTGTGTCAAAGTTAACAGATAACATTATTTTAACGCTTAAGCTTGAGCCAAAGTCTGCTGCAAGTTTAGCGAGACAGTTAGGTGTGGATGGAACGACGATTAGCCGTCAATTGGCAAAATTATCGTCCCAAGTGCTAAAGGCTGGTGAGGGCAGGTCTACAAGGTGGTTTTTGCGTAGAACACTCCCTCAGTTCAATGGCGCTACGTCACTGCCTATCTATCGGGTAAATCGTAATGGAGAGGCCGAAAAGATGGCCGAACTTTACAGTGTGTATCCTGCGAACTGCTATTTGGTGCAGTATTTTCGCTTCGAATCTGACGCCAATAAATCTGTTAGCGAATGGAAGTTCTATGAGTCGCTTCCTTGGTGGCTTTCCGATATGCGACCTCAAGGGTTTCTGGGGCGCTTGTTTGCGAAGCGCTTAGCAGAGCAATCCGAACGAGTAGATACAGACCCTCGAGCTTGGTCCGATGATGATGTATTGGCGATGCTAGCAAAATACCCGCAAGACCATATTGGCAATTTATTGATTGGCGCTGATGCTTATCAGCGTTGGTTAAATGCACCAGTGAAAAAGTCCATAAACGACAACGATGCCTCTCTTATGGCAGAGCAAATTGCCAGTGGCGAGCATTTCGATTCATCTGCCAGAGGAGAGCAGCCAAAGTTTACTGGAAAACTTGGAGACGCTGAATGCATCGTTAAGTTCTCGGGGCGAATCAGTGGCGACCAGACCGATTCGGTTGCTAGGCGTTGGGCCGATCTATTGCACGCTGAGGCTATATCATCTCATGTGATGAACCGCTCTGACTTCCTAAAAGCGGCACATAATCGCAGTTTCTGTGCTAACCACAGGGTGTTGCTTGCTTCTAGACGTTTTGATCGGTTGAATAATGGTGGCAGAGTAGGCGTGGTTTCATTCCTAAGTCTTGAGGCAGAGTTTGTTGGGAAGGGGCTGCAGTCATGGCCTGAAGTTGCAGACGAATTGCAGGCGCAGCGAGTAATTACTGCCGAAGCAACTAATCAGTGCAAAATAGCTTGGGCATTTGGCCAACTTATTGCGAACTCAGATATGCACCTTGGCAATGTATCCGTAGAAAATTGCGGTGGTCGACCGCTGTCATTAGCACCTATCTATGACATGCTCCCAATGCACTTTTCTCCAAAGCCTAATGGAGACTTGCCGTCTTCGGTGTTCCCGATTAGAACAACTGCCCGTGTATCAAAAGTCTGCTGGCAAGCGGCTTATCAGATGGCCTTGGACTTCTGGCATAACGTGTTAGAAAGCGCGGATGTTAGTGAACACTTCAAAATTCTAGCCAGACAGCAGCTCGCAGCAGTAGATGAATTTTCTTCGGTCATCAATCGTATGGCGTAGCGATATCAAGCCAATAAAAAAAGCCCCAACCAAAATGGCTGGGGCTAACGTCGCTGTCACGTTCCAGCGTTCACACAACTCGGTTTAAAAGTGGTAACTCAGGGTCGCTGAGTAGTTTCTTGGGGCGCCGTAGTAACCCTGTGACCAATACAAGCTGTTGATGTACTTTTCATCGGTCACATTGTTTGCGTTCAGGCTCAAGCTTAATTGTTCAGTGAATTGGTAGCTTGCCATCAGGTTCAAACGGCCGTAGGCATCTTGGCGCACAATGATCGGCTCGCCAGCATTGTCGTATTGCTCTGCCACTAAGCCCTCATTGCGGTAGATGCTCGCTTGCCATATGTAGGTGGCGCCGATTTTCAACTGCGGCAGATTACTCGGGCTGTAGGTTAGTGAGGTACGGAAGAGTTGCTCTGGGGTATAACTCTCGACCGTTTCGTCACCGGAAATATCAAACGCCGTGGCGGCAACTACGCCATTTAACCCTGGTGCAATTTCTCCCGACAGGTAAACCTCTATACCCTTGCTCTCAACTTCTTTGGCTGCTCGGTACACCGTTTCAGGCACGTTCGTCGACGGGTTTTGCGCAGTGCCGTCGGCGACGGCTAAGTTCTCTTGTTTTACCTGAAAATAGGCGGCCGATAGCAACGCGTTGCCGTCGAATAATTCCGACTTTATGCCCACTTCGCTATTCTTACCGGTTAACGGTGGCAAACGTTCAAAGTCACGATTTCGCTCGCTTTGCGCCATAAAGGTTTCGGTGTAAGAGCCGTAAACCGTGGTGGAGTTACTTAACGCGTAGGTTAACCCAAAATATGGGATAAACTGGCTTTCATCGCGCGATTGGTCCACTCCATAGCCAATTCCGTCGGCGACGAACTGATTAAAGCGTCCTCCGAGCAAAAGCTTGGCGTTTTTGGTTAGGCTCAAGCGAGTTTGTGCGTACACCGATTTTTGTGTGGTATCAATAACGCTGCCGTCTTCACCGTCGGTAAATTCGGGCAATGGCGTGTTACCGTCCCACTCAGGCAATGCTGGCATGGCGGGGAAGCCGTTGCCGGTATGGTAATCATAGAGTGAGGTATCTACCCAGTCTAAACGCGCATAGCTCGCCCCAACGACTACTTGGTGGGTCAGTCCCCAAGCATTGAAGTTACCGCTTAAATAGGTGTCGAAAGTATCCTTTTGTTCATCTAGGGTATAGTCGCTACCGTAACCGATAAGGCCAAGCCCGGTTTCGGGATCCAGCCCAGCTTGCGCGTCGGCTAAATAGGTGTAAAACAATACCGTGTCTTCGTCTTTGCGTTCACGGTTGTAGGCAAAGCGCAAACTCCAATCGTTGTTCAACGCGGTGACCACGTCTATGAAAGATCGGCTTTCGCTGACATTCCATTCCGACCAGTCGGCGGCGATGTTGGTTGAACGGTCAAAGTTGGTCGGTGTCCCGTCACCATAGTAAAGCGTCAGCGCGCCCCAGAGTGGACCATCGGTATTACTTCGATGTTCGCTGTGGCCGATAGTGATTAGGGTATCAGCGGTCGGTGCGTAGTCCAGCACGCCGTAAAATACTTGGCTATCGTTGCTGTAGCGGTCTAAATAGGAATCGCTGTTGTCGGTCACCGCGACAATACGGCCGCGGACATTGTTTGTCAGAGTACCGGAAACGTCGCCTTGCAGCCGCTTACCACTCCACGAACTCAACTGTGCGCTAAAATTGGCGTGAGTTTCGGTAGTCGGGCGTTTGCGCACTAAGTTTACCGTTGCTGAGGGGCTGCCGATTCCGGTCATAATGCCGTTGGCGCCGTGGATGACTTCGATTTTTTCATACAGCGCGGTATCGATGCGCCCGTGTGAATTGCCGTTCGCCAAAGGCAAGCCAATCCCGTCTATTTGAAAGTTATTCACTGCAAAGCCACGCGAGCTAAAGTAGGTGCGGTCGCTCTCGACTTGCTCAACATTAATCGTCGCCGAGGTTTCTAATGCGGTGTTCAGATCGTCCAGCGCAAAGTCTTTGATTTTTTGGCTGCTAATGCTGGATACCATTTGTGGGGTATCTTTCAAACTGATGTCTAACTTGCTGGCGCCTTGCTGGTTATTGGTTAAATAACCGCTTTGCTTCTCACCAGCGACTTCAATGCGTTCTATATCATCGGCCTGTTTTTCTTGTGCCAGCACAGTGCCTGTGTGGATTGCAACGGCTACGGCTAATGCTACGCGAGATACGGTTTTCACGGCGTTGTCCTCTATCAACAATGGAAAGTCCGGCAAGCTTAATGTAAATGCGAATGATTCGCAATACCTAATTTGAGTTGGTTATCTCCCCCAGTCAAAATGCACAGTTTTCATGCAAATTAGGTTGATTCTTATTTAGGTCTAGTTGATAATGGTTATCAATTAACTTGAGAGGTGGTTATGACGCTTTGGGATCTACAGGCTAATCAAATTGCCCATGTTCAAAACTTTCACAACGCGTTGTCGACGACTGTTGCCAACCGTTTAGAAGAAATGGGATTTTGCCAAGGTCAGCCAATTGTGTGTTTGCGTCGCTCGCCCTTAAAAGGGCCGCTAGTGGTGCAATTGGGCGATTGCGTGTACTCGCTTGAGCAAACCATTGCTGAGCAGATCCATTTAACGGCAGCGTAGGCCAAAAACCGCTTCCACCCTCTTGGCAAACCGTTTAGATAGTAGGGGCGTCATGCAACGCATTATTCTTGTAGGTAAGCCAAACAGCGGCAAAAGCTTGCTGTTTAACCAACTCACTGGCTTACGCCAAAAAGTCGCCAACTTCCCGGGCGTTACGGTTGAATTAAAAAGTGGCCAGTTTGATGAGTTCGAACTCATCGACTTCCCTGGCACGTATTCCCTAAATAGTCTTTCGCGCGATGAACAAATAGCCATCGAAAAACTGAATATTGCGGTTCACGACGAACACACTTCAATGGTGGTTTGTGTACTAGACGCAACCCGCTTAGAGCGCAGTTTGGTGTTCGGTTTGCAAGCGCAGCGTTTAGCGGAAGAAAACGGTAAGTCGGTAGTGTTTGTGTTGAACATGATCGACGAAGTGCAAAAGCACGGCTTTGAAATTGATGTAGACGGTTTGCAACAGGCCTTAGGGGCGCCGGTATTTGCGCTATCGGCGAAAAAGCTCATCGGTGTCGCAGAATTCAAAAAGGCATTGCCGGCGTTAGTTAAGCAAGGCAAAACCAGCCATCACGATATTCCTGAAGCACGAGAAAAAGTCATTGAACGTGCGCGTAACATCAGCAAACAATATGGCATCCAAGCCGATGTTGTGCTGAAAAGCCAGAATCGTATCGACCGCTTTTTACTCCACAATGTACTAGGTGGCGTTGCCTTCTTGGCGGTGATGTTCTTACTGTTCCAAAGTATTTTTACTTGGGCGACGCCGTTAATGGATGGGGTGGAATGGTGTATCACCGAGTTCGCGCATTGGTTAACGGCGTTAATCGGCCCCGGAATGATTTCCGACTTCTTGAACGATGCCGTGTTTGGCGGTGTTGGGGCATTTTTAGTGTTTGTGCCGCAGATTATGGTGCTGACCTTTATTATTGGCCTGCTGGAGGATAGCGGTTACCTCGCCCGCGCAGCGCTGATTTGTCATAAACCATTGAGTTATTTCGGTTTGTCCGGGCGCAGCTTTATCCCATACTTATCCGGCTTTGCCTGCGCTATTCCCGGCATTATGGCCGCGCGGACTATCGAATCGCCGCGTAAACGGTTGATTACCATGATGACCATTCCGTTGATGTCGTGCTCGGCGCGGTTACCGGTATATGCTTTGTTGGTTGCGGTACTGATACCAGAAGATGCAACGCTGTTCGGCATTTTTGATTTCCGTGGTGCGGCGTTCTTTGGCTTGTACCTGTTCGGTATTATCGTTGCGCTTATTGTGAGTTTACTGCTCAATCGTTTTACCCGTAACCAAAGCGACGAAATGGATATGCCATTTATTTTGGAGTTACCATCGTATCGGGTTCCGCATTGGAAGCCGCTATTTCATCGGGTATTGAACAGTGGCAAATACTTCATTCGCCGCGCGGCACCGGTAATTTTCATTATCTCTTTGTGTTTGTGGGTGCTTGGTTACTTCCCCCAAGGCGCGGGTCTACAGGGCTCATTCTTAGGCCAAATTGGCCATATCATCGAACCGATTTTTGAACCCATGGGCTTAGACTGGCGCTATGGCGTGGCGATTATTATGTCGTTCTTGGCGCGGGAAGTTTTCGTTGGCGCGCTGGGTACATTGTTTGGGATGGCCGGTGCCGACGACAATATCGCCGGCTTAGCGGCGAATATTCAAGCCGATGGTTTGACTCTGGGAGCCGGCCTGGGGCTGCTGCTGTTTTACGTGGTGGCATTGCAATGTGTTGCAACGGTAGCAACCCTTCGCGCTGAAACCGGTAAAGGCTCTATTGCTTGGGGGTTAATGGCGGCCTATGGCGTACTGGCTTACATTATTGCGGTGGTCACCTTCCAACTGGTGAGTTAACCCAAACAACCTAGCCATTTCCCAAATATTTTCGGCCCCGTGGCGATATCGCTTCGGGGCCTTTTTATACAAGTATCGCGGACTTCACTGTTAACCCCGAAGTTTCCGATTATACCAATCGTCTTTTTAACATTCCATTTACATCTACTTTCGGCAAAATTCATCTACGCTCATTTCAGATGTGCACAGACGTTTTCCCATTAACTGCAATTATTAACAGGTGAGTCCAATGTTGAAAAAAGCCTTTCCTGCTCTGGCGGTTTCCATGGCGCTCGCGATCTCTTCGGTCGCAGTGGCGCAAGATATGGAAGGCCAAGCAAAGTCAAACCAGTTCTGGTGGCCGAAAAAACTGAATCTGGAGCCACTTCGCCAACATAGTGTCGAATCTAATCCCTACGGTGCCGATTTCGATTACGTTGCAGCCTTTAACCAGCTCGATTTGGAAGCGGTTAAGCGCGACATCAAGCAAACCTTAACCACCGAACAGCCTTGGTGGCCAGCCGACTATGGAAACTACGGTCCGTTCTTTATTCGGATGGCATGGCACGGCGCCGGTACTTACCGTGTGGAAGATGGTCGTGGCGGTGCTGCCGGTGGGCAGCAACGGTTCGAACCGTTGAATAGCTGGCCAGATAACGCCAACTTAGACAAAGCGCGGCGCTTATTATGGCCAGTGAAACAAAAGTATGGCCGCAATATCTCTTGGGGCGACTTAATGGTGCTCACCGGTACCGTGGCAATGGAGTCTATGGGCTTTAAAACCTTTGGCTTCGCGGGTGGTCGCAAAGACGACTGGGAGCCCGACATGGTGTATTGGGGCCCAGAAACTGAATGGCTAGCGGGCGATAAACGCTACAAAGAAGGCCGCGAACTTGAGAAGCCCTTAGCGGCGGTGCAAATGGGCTTAATTTATGTAAACCCAGAAGGTCCAAACGGTGTTCCGGATCCGCAGTTGGCGGCAAATGACATCCGCGAGACGTTTGGGCGGATGGCGATGAACGATGAAGAGACCGTCGCACTGATAGCGGGCGGCCATACCTTTGGTAAGGCGCATGGCGCGCACGATCCGAAAGACTGTTTGAAAGAAGCTCCTGCGGGCGCCGCTATTGAGGAGCAAGGCTTGGGTTGGAAAAATACCTGTGGCAAAGGCAATGCCGAAGACACCATCACCAGTGGTTTAGAAGGGGCATGGTCGGTAAACCCTACCGCATGGACGACCCAGTACTTGGACAACTTGTTTGGCTTTGAGTGGGAACAAACCCGCAGCCCTGCCGGTGCTATTCAGTGGCAACCGAAGGATGGCCAAGGCGCGAACATGGTGCCAGACGCACACATCGAGGGTAAACGCCACGCACCAATGATGTTCACCACCGATATCGCCTTAAAAGTGGATCCAAAGTATCGTGAAATTGCGAAACGCTTCCAACAAAACCCTGAGCAATTTGAGTTAGCGTTTGCAAAAGCGTGGTTCAAATTAACTCACCGTGACATGGGGCCTAGAGCGCGTTACATCGGTCCAGACGTACCGCAAGAAGCCTTGATCTGGCAAGACCCGATTCCGGCGGTGGACTATAAGCTCATCGACAGTAGTGATATTGCTGATTTGAAAGCCAAGGTACTGAATTCTGGGTTAACAGTTCCTGAATTGGTACGTACCGCTTGGGCCGCAGCAGCGTCATTCCGTGGCACCGACATGCGCGGTGGTGCCAATGGTGCGCGCTTGCGTTTGGCACCGCAGAAAGATTGGCAAGTTAACAATCCACAAGAGATTGCTAAAGTGCTGGCGAGGTTGGAACGCATCCAAAACGATTTCAACAACGCACAGTCTGATGGTACCCAGGTTTCTTTGGCCGACTTGATTGTCTTGGCGGGTGGCGCTGCGGTAGAAAAAGCGGCAAAAGACGCCGGTTACAACGTCACTGTGCCGTTTACGCCAGGCCGTAACGATGCCAACCAAGCGCAAACCGATGCTGAGGCTTTTGCGCCATTAGAGCCGCATGCCGATGGCTTCCGCAACTTCTACAGTTCAGAAGCGCGCTACAAACCGACTCAGGCGCTGGTTGACCGAGCTAACTTGCTGACGTTGAGCGTGCCGGAAATGACCGTCTTGGTTGGCGGTATGCGGGCGTTGAATGCCAACACCGGTGGCAGTAAGCATGGTGTCTTTACCGACAAGCCGGGTACGTTAACCAATGACTTTTTCGTGAATTTATTGGATATGGGAACCCAGTGGAGTCCAGCCAAAGGTCAGCAGGGTATCTATGAGGGTCGTGACCGCGCGACGGGTAAACTGAAGTGGACGGCTACACCAGTAGACCTGATCTTCGGTTCTAACTCAGAGTTGCGAGCAGTGGCTGAGGTTTACGCGTCAAACGACGGTAAACAGAAATTCGTCAACGACTTTGTTGCTGCATGGGACAAAGTGATGAAGCTCGACCGCTTCGACTTACACCACTAAGTGATTCAGCAAAAACACAAAAGCGGCACCTTGAGTGCCGCTTTTTTAGTCCTACTGCCGTTTTGGTTACATGGAGATGGTCTCTTCCAGCCATTTTTTGGCGACATCCACACCATCGTTTTTATCTAACGGCACATATACATCTGGAACAACGCCAATGCCATCTACCGGTTGCGCAGGAATGCGTTTAGAGCGTGAGGTGGCATACATCAGTTGGTACTGGCCTGAAGGCAACAAATGTGGGCGCAAGTTGGAATAGTCCAAACTGCCATGGGTGCGTTCCCCCATCAATTTCACATTAAAACTTTGCCGTGCCGCTAAAAGGAATTGCTCGCATGAACTGCCGCAACCGCTGTCGACCAGTATAACCACCCGTTGTGGGCGTTGAATAGGCGCTTTCTCAGGCTCGTTAAAATCCGTTGGTTTGGCGTTTGGATCGTTCGAAACAAAGCTGTTCAGAGGCGCTGCTCGCATGGTTTTAACCACCGGTTCAAGCATTTTCGGGCACGCTTCGTCGTTTGGCATAAACACATCACAAATGCGTTGCTGGGCTTTGATATTTTCTTCTGTTACCCACCATTCCACACCGACACTTTGGTAGGAGTTGACCATAAAGTAGGGCAGTAACACTGCGTAGGTCGAGTCGCTGCCGCCGCCGTTGCCCCGCACGTCGATAATCCAGAACGGGTGGCTTGCTAAGCTTTGTTGCTGTGCTGTAAGCAACGATTTCAAGGCTTCGGTATGGCGCGGGTCAAAGCTTGGTAGGCGCAATTGCAACGTTTGTTCAGACAACACATTAATGCTCGGTTCATCGGCTTTCTTCGCGTCTGGTACAGATACCTCGCCGCGATCTTCTTCGTTGATGTACCAAACGCGCAAATGGCCTTTGCGGTAGGCTTTCAGATATTGGCTGAGCACTGGCTCGCAATCTTTCATCGATTCGACATTGGCCGCTTCCAGTTGTGCTTTGTCGAGTGCCTTATCGAAGTGCTCTTGGCCATAATAGGCAATATGGTCTTTAGCACCGGCATCATTGGCTTTTAAAAAGCTGGGTAATGCGGCCAAATCATTCAAACACTGGTCGGCAGGGTCTTGTGCCGAACTGCAAAAAGGTAATGCGGTGAGCAGTAAAGCAGAGCTCAATAACAAGGGTTTAAACATGATTTAACTCCAACTCACATGAGCGCATTATCATACCTCCGCTCAACTGCAAATGCCGCTTCCTATTTGTAACGGAATTTTAAGCCAGTGCAGCCACGAGGTAATCAATAACCGCTCGTACTTTTGGCGCGAGCTGTTTACGTGAGGGGAATACCGCGTAAATACCCAACTGCAGCGCTTTGTATTGCGGCAGCACTCGCAATAGCTGACCGCTAGCAAGTTCGTTAGCGAGCAAGAAGTCGGGTTGTAGAATCAGTCCTTGGTGAGCTAATGCCATGGCTTTGCAACTCTCGCCGTTATTGCTAACAAACCATGGTTGGATGGCAACAGACTCGGTGCCGTTCGGCCCTTGGAAGCGCCAATGTAATCCGTCCGACCAATAACTGTAGTGAGCAATCGGGTAATCTTTTAAGTCGCTTAACTGTTGTGGCGTACCAAATTGCTGGAGATACTTGGGTGACGCTGCCATAACAATCTCGGTGCTCGCCAGCTTGCGCGTTATCAGTGTCGATTGCGGTAATTGTGAAATCCTGATGGCCAAGTCAAAACCCTCTTCAACAACATCAGTAATGCGGTCCGATAGCGTAACTTCTAACTTTAACTGCGGATATTGACGGTGGAATTCAGGCCACAGGTGCGCCAGATGATTTACTCCATAGGTGATCGGCGCATTAATGCGCAAAGTCCCCTGCACGTGCTCGGTTTTTTCTTGCAACATATCTTCAGCAGCGAATACGCCGTCTACTAATTGCCTTGCTCGTTCATAGAACAAGGTGCCTTCTTCAGTCAGCGTCATGCGTCGGGTCGTGCGCTGCAACAGGCGTACTTGTAAACGTTCTTCTAAACCCTGGAGATAGCGCGAAACTGCTGCTTTGGAAAGGTTTAGGTGCGCTGCTGCAGCAACAAAGCTACCTTTCTCTACAACGGCACAAAAGGTCTGCATTTCAGTAAAGCGATCCATAACGAGTTCTTATAATTGTTTCAATCTATGCAACAGTGATTCTTATTTTAGGTTATTTATCTTATTTTTTATAGCTTCTAAACTGTTCAAGTCGTTTAATCATTACAACTTTGAGGATAAGACAATGATCAACACCATTAAACAATCGATGAAAACCGATGAGAGTTGGGCACCGCTAGTGCTCCGGATTGCAGCGGGTATTATCTTTTTTGCTCATGGTTCACAAAAGTTATTTGGCGCTTTTGGCGGCTATGGCTTGGAAGGTACCGGACAGTGGATGGCTTCTGTAGGCTTAGAACCCGGTTACTTGATGGCGTTACTGGCAGGGCTCGCCGAGTTTTTAGGGGGTATCGCCATTTTCTTTGGTCTTTTAACCCGTCCAGCGGCATTAATGTTAAGCGTTACCATGGTTGTGGCTATTCTATCGGTTCATCTTGGTAATGGCTTATTTATGGCTAACAATGGTTATGAGTTTGGCCTGGCGTTGTTGGTGATTTCGCTATCGTTAGTTATCAGTGGTGGTGGACGCTGGTCGCTCGATCACAAGCTTAGCCAAGGCGTGCGCTAATGGCTCGCTTACCCAGTCTATTTGTTTCTCATGGAGCGCCAACCTTTGCGTTGGCGCCCGGTCGGGCTGGTCAGGCGCTAGCGCAGTTAGGTCAGCAATTAGTTGGGGTCAAAGCCATTGTGGTGGTTTCCGCTCACTGGCAGTCTCAGCAATTAACCATTAATGCTAATCCGCAACCGGTAACGGTGCATGATTTTGGTGGTTTTCCACAGCCGCTGTACGAACTGGAATATCCAGTACAAGGCCATCCTCAGCTCGCGCATGCGGTGAGTGAGTACTTACAAGTTCAGGGCTATCAGCCACGTTTAGATAGCCAACGAGGGCTAGACCACGGTGTTTGGGTACCGTTATTACACTTGCGACCACAAGCCGACTGGCCGGTTGTACAATTGTCGTTGCCCTATCACGCCAGTCCACAATGGCTCTTCGACCTAGGTCAGGCGTTGAACACGTTTGCTGAACAAGGCGTATTAATTATCGGTTCGGGCAGCCTTACTCACAATCTTCAGGATGTGGTGTTTAATGCGCAACAGCCGGTAGCCTATGCTGAGCGATTTCAGCAATGGATTACTGAGCGGTTGCAACAACACGACCGCGCTGCAGTGATTCGGGCATTGAATGATGCGCCCGATGCCGCGCGTGCGCATCCCACCACCGAACACTTTCTACCACTGTTGTTTGCTTTGGGCGCCGCAGCGCCAGATTATCATTTACAAACCATAAAAGGTGGTATCGAGCATCGCGCGCTGGCAATGGACGGTTTTTGCTTTAACCAGTAATATGAGGGCTTTGCTCAGTATTGGGAAAGCAGCATGAGTTACCGATTAGCCCCGGCTACGCTAGATACCTTGCAACAGGCGCTGGAGTGGGCTAAAGACAGCCAGACCTTTAAATTTTGGTTTGGACCCAATATTGCGTTGGGTACTAGTGCCGACGCTATCTGGGAAAAAATTCAGGGCGATGAGCGGCCAAGTTACGCATTCTATGCTGGCGATGAGTTGGTCGGTTTCGGCCAGGCCTATCATAAAGTCGATGACGCCATTCACATTGCTTGCTTGATCGTGAATGCGGAGTTTCGTGGCAAAGGTGTCGGTAAAGCGTTTGTTCAAGCGTTAATGGAGGTCGCCTTTGCCGAGCCGCAAGTGAATACCATTACTCTGAATGTTTACCCAGACAACACGCCGGCGCGAAAACTTTACGAACGTCTAGGTTACCAAGTGGCGGGCGAAGACCGAGGGATGGTGGCAATGCGCTTGCCGCGCCCCGAATAGCGATTATTCTGGCTGGCTTAACACCCACAATTGCGCGGGTTCACCACTCTGCCACGCCACGACTGCGTGTTGTTGGTAGAGTTGTGCGAGTCCTAACAATTCGTCGGCTTTAATATCTAACACAAAAAATCCCTGTTCAGTTGGCCACTGCTGTTGCGGGTCGACTGCTGCCGCAGGCCAACATTGGGCATAGGCGGTTAGGGCTTGCTGCAGTTGCTGTTGGCGGCGTTCATTCTCGTCGTCACTCAGCGCTTGGCTAAGCGGGTTGACCGCCGTTATCACCGCGCCAAAGGCATGCCCAAACAGGCGTTCCAAGTCTGCGCAAGGTTTGCCCACCTGTAATTCAATGGTTTGCCCGGCAATGCTGAGTTGGTAATAGGTTTGGCAATAGGCCTCAAGCAATTGGTCGCTGACTCTAGCCGTGTGCTTATTTAGCCAACGAATGTTAGATGATTGCGTCATAATAGATAGCAATTTCCTTTATTAAAGGGCTCTACCCGTGCCAGTGCTTTTGATACACTATTGTATGTAAAAAGTATTTTTTGTCAGTAAATCGGAGTCCAGTATGCGCTTTTCGTTGCTCGATCTCGCCCCCATCAATCAAGGCAGTGATGCTACGGTTGCCTTGCAGCACGCGGCTGACATTGCTCAGCATGTTGAGCAATTGGGTTATTACCGTTACTGGATGGCAGAACACCATAATATGCCGGGTATTGCCAGTGCCGCAACCGCCGTGGCATTGAGTTACGTGGGTAGCCGTACCAATAAAATCCGCATTGGATCCGGTGGCATCATGTTACCTAACCATGCGCCGCTGGTGGTTGCCGAGCAATTCGGCACGCTGAATGCGCTTTACCCTAACCGCGTCGATCTGGGTTTAGGCCGAGCGCCGGGCACAGACCAACAGACGCTGCGCGCATTACGCCGCAGTGTTGAGGCGGCGGAGCAGTTCCCCAATGATGTTGCTGAACTATTGCATTACCTCGGTGATGCTGAGCCGCAACAAGCGATTGCCGCAACCCCTGGGCAAGGCTCGCATATTCCGGTGTGGTTGTTAGGCTCCAGTTTGTTTGGGGCGCAGTTAGCGGCACATATGGGGTTACCTTATGCTTTCGCGTCGCACTTTGCGCCCGACTATTTAGACATTGCGTTGCAGGCGTATCGCGAGAACTTCCGGCCATCACAGTATTTGTCCGAGCCTTATGCAATGGCGGTGATGAACGTCTTTGCTGCCGACACTGAACAGCAAGCGCGGCAACTGATGAGTTCTATGCAGCAGCAGTTTGTGGCGCTACGGCAGGGCAACCCTGGTAAGCTGCCAAAACCGGTAGACGACATCACCACGTTGTTCGATCCAATGATTCTGGCGGCGGCAAACCATGCGTTAAAATACTCTGCGGTGGGCGATCCACAGCAAGTGAAGCAGCAGTTGCACAACTTCACCGAGCAACACGCCATTGATGAAGTCATGCTTACTTGCCATGCCTACGACCATGAAGCGCGTAAACGCAGCCTCACTATTGCGGCACAAGCGTTGGCCGATTAAACCATCGGCCGAACGCTCTTGTTGTGGTCATGGCTGCGGCGCCAAACACTGGTGATTCGCGCTGAGCGCACGATTAACCAAGTCATGCCAAACAGCGCAAGCCCTAATACTGCTGCTAACCAACGGCGGTAACTACTGGCAGAGTAGATGCCGCCATTACCCACTGCTACTGGCTCTGCTGGCGCAATAGGCAAGCCGTATTCGTCGGCAAGGTTTTTGATATTAATAAAATGGATGCCGGGAATCCCTTCTTGCAGGAAGTAACCCATTACCGTGTCTACCGCAAAGGCGCGTGACGAGGCATCGTAAATCAAACCATTGTGAAATTGATCATCGATTCCTGGCGGTCCAACGATGGTGGCGCCACCGCCGACATTAATGAACGCTTTGTATTTTTCGCCTTCGGCCGCTTCGCGGAAAATCGCAATGCGTTTTGCCACCGCTTCTTGGTAGTTGCGTGGATACAGAAATTCCGTGCCGACGCGGTTAATGCTGCGTTTAACCGATTCGATACCTTGGTCATCAATGCCTACCCCTCGGTCTTCAATAGCGCCCAATGACACGGCGGTTTCTTTGTGGTGCAAAATGCCCTTCTCGCGCAGTTTGCGCGACATATCTATCCACAATAACCCGGGCACGTTAGCTCCCCACTGCGATGAGGTTGCTGAGGCAATGATCACCGGTTTCGCACCGATGGCTTCAATGGCTGAATAGACCGCCAAATTAATCGCTGGGAATGAACCAGATACCGTAACCGCCACGCGGTCACCTTTCTGCACGCCAGCTTCTGCCATCAGTTTCACTGCGACGGCGGCCCAGTTTGGGTTCACTGTTGTCTGCTTAGAGGTTTTGCCGCCGTGATTACTGGTCACAATACTGTTCGAAATACCGACCAAGCCAGAACGTTGTGGATCGGTCACTGGGTTAATCGGTTCCATGCCTGCACGGATAGGCTTAATCACGTCCATGGCTTGGCGCATGGTGGTCGCTGCGGTGATCATGGTGGAGTAATTTTGCTCCACTATGGGGTTACGCTTTTGTAATTTCTCCGCCGCCAGTAAAGCTGCAATTGCAATAATAATAAGAAAAATTAGGCCCCACGCCGGTACCCCGGTTGAACGCCAATAAACTTTGGTAAAACTGCTCATAATACTCTCCTTACCAACCTGGCATGTGGAAGGCTTTTGATGCCTCGTAAGCACCCAGTGCTTCAGGCATAAGCACGATCAGTGCTAAACGCACCAATACAGCGGTTACTGCTAAACCACAGAGCGTTTGTAACACCCCTTGGCGATCAAACCAGATGGCGATCAAGCCAGGAATGATGTAACCGATAATACTGGTTTCCATAATGGTCATTAGCGTAGTTGATTCCAGCATTGCGACTTGTGCTTCGGCGTCGCCCGCGGTGGCGCCGACCATTTCTAAGTCTACCCACGTCACCAAACTACCGAGGAAAAGATCAATCAGGCCAGCAATCAGGTAACCGGTTAAGATCATGATGATGGTTTGGCGGCGGCCATAAATCACCACGTAGCTAGCGATCATGCGCACAATCAAAAACGTTACGAAGGCTGCGAAAAGGGTAATGACTACGCTTAATGGGTCGGTAAGCTGCAGTGCAACGTAACCGGGAACGACCAATCCCCCTGCCGCCAACCCTAAGGCTTGGCTGATCAACAAGGTGAAGAAAAGCCCGACGCCGATGGCGACGGCCAGAATATTCAGAGCAATCATAGCTCCTCCTCTTTCAGCGCACGGTTTTGGAAAAAGCGTGCGACTTCTTCGCCGCCGCCATGGATATTACAAACGCCAACAACCAGTGCGCGTTTGCCACTTTCTTCCAGGATCATTTCGGTGATATCGGTGGTTTCTGCGCCTTCCATGACCAGAATACGGTTAGGATCTAAGCCTTTTTTAATGGCTTCCCGAACAAATAGCAGGGTACCTGAGCCCATCAAAATATAGCGGTCAGCCAGCGGCCACTCGACCGCCGCTTGCGCCATTTGCTGGGAACGGTTGGGACGATCAACACGACAATTAATCAGCACCACTTTTTTGCGGTTTTCACCATACTTTTCCACCATTTGGGTCCAAATACGCCCAGTAGATTCAGGATCGTTGGCGGCAAACGCATTCGCAAAAACAATGTCGCGCTGAAAATAATTGATATGCAGAATCTGCATCGCGCCAGCTTCTGGTTCGAGTTGGGTCATGCCCTGCAGCGCAGCTTCTCTGTCCACCCCTAGGTGTTCGCATACCTTCAGTGCCAACGCCACGTTTTCGGCGTGTTCTGAATAGGTAAAGCGTTTCAGCATGTCTTCGCTGATGGCATCGACCTCATTCAGTTCTACCGCGTGCAGTTGCGAGCGGCGGTTTTTACTGGAGTGCTCGAATATATTCAGCAAGTCACGTTCAGCGGTAAATAAATGGCCTTTCACTGGGGTACTTCCAGCGAGCGCTAAGGCAACATCCTCTTCGCCTGGCCCCATCACGTCCAAGTGGTCAGCTCGCGCATTAGTGATCACACCAACGGTTGAACGCACCATCTTTAATTCGCTCAACGATTGGTACTGCGGTTGCAGTGCCATGCATTCAATCACTACGGCATCGGGCTTGAGGCTGGCGATACGCTTAAGGGAACGCATTTGCTCAATAATATTTGCGCCACTAATACGAAAAATGGGGAACTCTCGCCCTTGCGGGTCGGTCAACGCTGCAGCGGACCCCGTGGTTTTTGCGCACACTTTCATGCCCCCAGCACGCAAGCCTGCCGCAATCAGCCGGGTAACACTGGTTTTGCCACGGGTGCCGTTCACGTGCACACGAATTGGAATTTTCTGTAAGATAAGCCGGTGGCGCCAAGCTTCCCCTAAGCCTAAAACGATTAGCACTAGCCAAACGCCGATCACTACCGCTAGGGTGGGAGGGATGCCCGGGAACACCAATAAGTCTGAAATAGACAAATGACCCCCTTGATTAAATTTTCATCGAAAGAGCTTTAAATAAACACCTAAAACCGAAAAATTGCCAATAAAAAGAGGGACTTTTACATTCAATTTACCTGTTTTGCGCAATAATTAACGGAATGTTCGAAACCATCGAAAGGAGTGAGCCAGTGGCGGCCAAATTATTCATGGTCTATTTGGGTGGCACAGCCCAAGGAGCCAACATAGAACTACATGATGTCCGGCTGGTGGTTGGCGAAACCATCGAAGACACCATCCCACAGCTTAAGCAGCAATGGTTTGGGCTGCAGAAAAACCTGCATATCGATAGCTATGTGGAGGTGCATCACGTTGACGGCTATCGCATTGTGCTAAGTGAACAACCGCGCCAGAGCCAGCAGCATCTGTATTTTGTGAATTTGGGTGGTTACCAGCCGCAGTTGATGGCAGAACAGCACGCTTTTACCTTGGTAGTGGCTGAATCTACCGAACAGGCCAAGCAGAAAGCTAAACAAAAGCTGCTACCAGCGCAAGCGTTTGAACAACCGCACAAAGACAACTTACACGCTGTTGATGACTGCTTAGCGGTGGATCTGCTTGAGTCTTATGCAGTTGAATTGCATCATGACGGTATTGAGCAAGCATTAGTGCCTGACTGGTTCGGTTATCGGGTTATTGCAGGGCGTTAATACAAAAATGGGACAGAATACGGTGAAAACGGATAAATGTTGGATGGTGCTGTGGGCCATGTTAGCCGGATTGGCGCTGGCGGGATGTCAGCCGGCTGCGGAACACACTGAGCCAAGCGCGAGCAGAAAGGTTGAATTCTATTGTGCCAACGACACCGTGACAGTGAGCTTTCCTAATGATGAACAACTGCTGTTAAGCCATCACGGTCAGCAATATCAACTCGCGCGTCAGGTTTCCGCTTCTGGGGCGCACTATAAAACCGAGGACCAAACAAAGCCACTCACGGAATTCTGGAATAAAGGCCATGAGGCTTTAGTGCTGATTGAAGGCGAGCGGTTACCAACCTGTGTGGAGAAAAACTTTTTACCGAATGCGTTGGTAGCCCGTGGGCAAGAACCGTTTTGGCGAGTGGATAAGTCACTGGTTGAGCTGCATTGGCAAACGCCCGACGATAGCCGGCGTTTCCCGCTTATCGACTCGCAACGGCGCAGCATTGAGCCCTTGCGTTGGACTTATGCGGCTGGCAATGACCAGCGCGCGGGTAACGAACGTATCGAACTAGAAATTACCCAACAACTTTGCCAAGACACGATGAGCGGGCAATGGTTTCCGTACCGCGCGCAATTTAATTACCAACAGCAGCAATACCAAGGCTGTGCGGGGGAGACGGACGAGTTGCTACTCGGCACACATTGGATACCGGAAGCGACGGCTGACGATTCTAATAGCGAAGCTTGGTTGCAGTTTACCCTAGATGGCCGTGTGACCGGCAATGCTGGCTGTAATGCATTCCGCGGACGTTACAAAGTTCAGGGGCAAACGCTCAGCATAGGACCATTGATCGCGACGCGGAAAGATTGTCCCGAAGCCGTAATGACCGCCGAACAAGGGTTTTTAAAGCGCTTGGAATCCACCCAAAAGATGAATTTTAGCGATTACGGTAAGCTGGTGTTGAGTGACGGTCGCGGGCACCAGTTACGTCTGGTCAGCGAGGCCGCGGAATGATCGAGATTTCACAACGCGTACAGATACCCGACAGTGAAATCGATTGGCAATTCATCCGTGCTAGTGGTGCGGGTGGGCAGCATGTGAATAAGGTTGCTAGTGCGGCACAGTTAATATTCGATATTCGCCAATCGTCGCTGCCAGAGTTTTACCAACAACGGTTACTGAATAAGGTCGACCATCGCATCACTGCTGCCGGTAAAATTATCATCAAGTGCCAAGAAACACGTAGCCAGCACGATAACAAAGCACGGGCGTTAGAACAGTTTGTCGAGCTAGTCCGGTCGGTTACGGTACAACGTAAAACGCGCATAGCGACCAAACCCACTAAGGCCAGCCAACGTCGTCGAGTGGAAAGTAAAAAGCAACGGGGCGAAAAGAAGGCACTGCGGAAAAAGCCGCTTTAGCCCCGTTACCGCGTGCTCTTGCGCGGTGTTGAGTGCAGCCTCAGCCGATATGTTGGTACAACACGCTGGCGCCGATAACGATCAGCACCAAACCGCCGACCAGCTCCGCCCGTTTGCCAACCCAGCCGCCGATATAGCGTCCGAGCATGATGCCAATGGTGACCATAATGAACGTCGCGCAACCAATCAGTAGCGCCGCCAATGCAATGTTTACATCAACAAAGGCAAGACCAATACCCACCGCGAGGGCATCAATGCTGGTGGCAACCGCGGTTAGCAGTAAAATAGGCAGGCTGGCGTGGGCAGCTCGAGGTTTATCGTCTTCGTCGTCGTCTTCGCTAAAGCTCTCTTTGATCATACGCAGGCCCAAGCCTACCAATAGTGCAAAGGCTATCCAGTGATCCCACTCGCTGACCCAGTGCGACGCCCCACGGCCGAGTAGCCAGCCAATCACTGGCGTTGAGCCCTCTACTACACCGAATAGCAGCCCAGTACGAAGTGCCAAACTAAGCCGCGGTGTTTTCAGGGCTGCACCCTTACCGACCGCAACAGCAAAGGCGTCGGTCGACATCGCTAGGGCGATAAATAACAACGAAACAATGTGCATAAATGACCTTAAAACGTGCTGCAGAAAAAAAGGCTAAGGGCGAAAGCGCGAAAAATTACCACCGCCAGAAGCGAACTGCAAGCAAACACTATCGCCAGCCTGAAACTGTCATGCTATGATTTGTTGCCATTAACTCAAGGAATTAACCAACGAGTATGGCAACCAAAACCGTCGCTCCAGGTAATTTATTTATTGTCGCCGCACCAAGCGGTGCAGGAAAATCCAGCCTTATCCGTGCCCTTTTGGCGCGCCACAACGATGGCTCGATGCAGGTATCAGTGTCTTCGACCACCCGCGCGCCACGCCCTGGTGAGCAAGACGGCGTGCATTATCATTTCCTTAGCGTAGACGCCTTTCAAAAACGTATTGCCGAAGGCGAATTCTACGAATGGGCGAAGGTGTTTGATAACTACTACGGCACTTCTCGTAGCGTGATTGAAGATACCCTACAGCGCGGTATTGATGTGTTCTTGGACATCGACTGGCAAGGCGCTCAGCAAGTGCGCGAAGCCTACCCAGAAGTGCGCTCAATTTTCATTGTGCCGCCGAGTTTAACGGCTCTGGAGCAGCGCCTGCGCTCGCGTGGGCAGGACAGTGACGAGGTTATTGCCAAACGTATGGCGAAAGCACAGTCAGAAATGTCGCACTATCACGAATTCGATTATCTCCTGGTGAACGGCGATTTTGACCAAACTCTGCATGAATTTGAACATATCGTGATGGCTCACCGGCACCGTATGCCATTGCAACAGGTTCGTTACGCCGATACCTTAAAAGATCTGCTTGGATCAAGCGCTGCTTTTCCGTATAATTCTTGACCCTTAATTATTTATTGTAAACGCTGGATTGGGAGTAATTCATGGCTCGCGTCACTGTAGAAGATGCGGTTGATCGCATTGGTAACCGTTTTGACCTGATTTTGGTCGCCGCCCGTCGAGCGCGTCAATTGGCTGTCCAAGGCAAAGAGCCTTTGGTCGAAACCAAGAACGAAAAGCCAACAGTTATCGCCTTGCGTGAAATTGAAAATGGCAAAATAGACGCTGCACGCTTGGACGAAGAAGACCGTTTAGCTCAACAGCAACAAGAAGCAGAAGAGCTTCGTGCTGTCGATACCTTGCGTGGTATCGAATAAGGCCTTGCATACCCCTTGTGTTGCCAACGGTTGTCCTGACCGTTGGCAAATGCAAGTAATCACCGTATTCTGTGACATAGACCCCCTAACTATTTAACCGAGCCTAGGTGGCTGGAGTCTATTGGTGTATTTATTCGAAGGTTTACGTCAACAAATTAGCGAGTATTTGCCGCAAGAGCAGGTGGAACGTGTCTACCAAGCTTTCTTATTGGCGAATGACGCGCACATTGAGCAAAAGCGCAGCAGCGGTGAACCTTATATCACTCACCCGGTTGCTGTTGCCGGTTTGTTGGCAGAAATGCGCCTCGACCATGAAACGCTGATGGCCGCCATACTACATGACGTGATTGAAGACACCGAGGTCACCAAAGAAGACCTAGCCGAAGAGTTTGGCCATACCATTGCCGAGCTGGTTGAAGGGGTCTCTAAGCTCGATAAACTGCAGTTCAATTCAAAAGAAGAAGCACAAACAGAAAACTATCGCAAAATGATCATGGCGATGGTGCAAGACATTCGTGTGATTCTTATTAAGCTGGCTGACCGCACTCACAATATGCGAACCATTCAGCACCTGCGCCCCGATAAGCGCCGCCGCATTGCCCGCGAAACCCTAGAGATTTATGCACCATTAGCACATCGCTTGGGTATCCATGACATAAAAAATGAGCTCGAGCATCTGGGCTTTTGGGCGTTATACCCATGGCGCGCACGGTTACTCGAGTCTGAGGTGAAAAAAGCCCGGGGCAACCGCCGTGAATTGGTAGAGCGGGTGAAAGGCGAAATCACGGCGCGTTTAGACGGCAATAAAATTGAAGCACGCGTGCTGGGTCGAGAAAAGCATTTACACAGTATCTACCGCAAGATGCTGAATAAAGAACTGCGCTTTGAACAAGTGATGGACATCTACGCCTTTCGTGTGATCGTTGCCGACGTTGATACCTGTTATCGGGTGTTGGGTGCATTGCATAACCTTTATAAACCCATCGAAACACGCTTCAAGGACTACATTGCTATTCCAAAGTCGAATGGCTACCAATCATTGCATACCTCGCTAAAAGGTCCGCACGGGATCCCGGTAGAAGTGCAAATTCGTACCGAAGAAATGAACCTGATGGCGGACCGAGGGGTTGCTGCCCATTGGTTGTATAAAAATACCGAGGACAGCGGCACTACGGCGCAAGTGCGGGCACGGAAGTGGATGCAATCGCTACTGGAATTACAACAAAGCGCGGGCAGTTCGTTCGAATTCATTGAGAACGTTAAATCGGAGCTGTTTCCGGAAGAGATTTACGTATTCAGTCCCGATGGGCGCATCACCGAATTGCCACAGGGCGCAACCGCTGTCGATTTTGCCTATGCGGTGCATACCGATGTCGGTAACACCTGCATTGGAGCACGGGTTAATCACCGTACCTACTCATTGAGTAAACCGCTAGAAACCGGGCAGACGGTAGAAATTAAAACGGCGCCAGGGTCGCGCCCCAACATCGCTTGGCTAAATTTTGTGGTCACCGGAAAAGCGCGCGCCAAGATTCGCCAATACTTGAAAGGCCAAGAAGCCCAAGAAGCCCAGCAATTGGGCGAACGTCTGCTGCGTTCGGCACTCGGCCCAGTCAGTTATGACAATATCCCGCAGAGCGAAATCGGGCGGGTATTAAAAGAAACCAAGATGGACTCGTTAGATCAATTGCTGCGCGAAATTGGGCTGGGCAATATGATGTCGGTGGCGATAGCAAAACGCTTGCTGGGCGAACTCTCGACCCTGAAAGACGATGAGCCTTCGAGAAAGAGCTTAGCCATTAAAGGCGCTGAAGGCTTGTTGGTGACTTTTGCTAAGTGCTGTCGACCGATTCCGGGCGACGATATTATTGCTCACGTTAGCCCAGGTAAGGGTCTAGTCATTCACCGTCGCGAGTGTAAGAACGTGCGCGGTTTTGAAGAAGAGCCGGGGCGTTATTTCCCTGTAGAGTGGGATAACAAACCCGAAGCAGAATTTATTTCAGAAGTGCGGATTGAGATTATTAATCACCAAGGCGCACTGGCTAAACTGACGTCCTCCATTGCGGCGACTGGCTGTAATATCGACAGCCTAAAAACGGAAGAAATCGATTCGAATATTTATTTTATTGATGTGGCGTTAACCATTAGAAACCGCAAGCACCTTGCTGATGTGATCCGTCATATTCGCAAGATGCCAGATGTACAGCGCGTTACGCGTTTAAGGAAATAAGATGTCTAAAGTAATTATTGCAACCGATAAAGCCCCAGCGGCGATTGGCACCTACTCTCAAGCTGTCAAAATTGGCACTACGGTGTATTTATCGGGACAAATTCCGCTCATTCCAGAAACCATGGAGATGGTCAGTAACGATTTTCGTGCGCAAGCTGAGCAAGTGTTTAAAAACCTAACGGCAGTGTGCCAAGCCGCAGGTGGTGAGTTGCAGGATATGGTGAAACTGAACATTTACCTGACTGACCTGAACGAATTTGCGGTGGTCAATGAAGTGATGGCGAGCTTCTTCAAAACGCCATACCCTGCGCGCGCGGCTATTGGGGTAAGCCAATTGCCAAAAGGCGCGCAGATTGAAATTGACGGCGTGCTTGAGTTACCTAGCACTAACTAAGCACTCGGTTCAGCAGCCGCTGGGGCCTCACGGTCTTCCAGCGGTTTGCGCCAGATAATCAACGCTACGGCAACCCCCGCCAGAATAAAGCTATAGCCGCTGTGTAAGCTTACCGACAGTGGTGAAATACCAAAACTCGCACCCATCAGCAGCGCTTGTGCACCATACGGCAAAGCGCCCTGAACCACACAAGCGAAAACGTCTAATAGGCTGGCGCTCTGGCGTGCTGCAAGGTTGCCTTTCGCGGCTAATTTTTTACTCACCTCTCCGGCCAGCAATATACTGACGGTATTATTTGCTACGCACAGGTTGGTGAGTGCGGTTAACCCAGCGACACCCAGTGCTGCAGCACGTTGCTTGTGTTTACTCAAGCGCTGAGTTACCGCTTCCACTGCTTTAGCGAGAAATGCCAATCCGCCTTGTTGGCGAATTAACGCAGAAAGCCCGCCGATAAGTAGTGACAGGTAGAAAATCTCCTGCATGCTGGTAAAGCCTGAATAAATATCTTGGCTAAACTTCACCCACTGATAATCCATCGACACCATTCCGAACGCTGCGGCCATCACAATACCCAGTCCAAGCACCGCGAACACATTTAGCCCTAAAACCGCCAATACGATAATGGCAAAGTAAGGGATACACAGCCATAGGTTGGCTTCTGGAATCGCTAATGGCGTGCTACCGGTATCGTAAGACAATAACCAGCCCACGGTGATAATGGCAGCCGGAATGGACATTTTTAAGTTGGCGCGGAATTTATCACGCATGCTACAGCCCTGTGTACGGGTCGCGGCGATGGTGGTGTCAGATATAATCGACAAGTTGTCCCCGAACATGGCGCCACTGACTAATACACCGGCCAGCAGTGGTAGCGAAATATCTGCGGCGTTACCTAAGCCCAATGCCACCGGCGCTAATGCGGCTAGAGTTCCCATTGAGGTGCCCATCGCGGTCGAAACCACGGCAGCAATAATAAATAGCCCAGGCAACAAAAATGATGCGGGAATAATGGTTAACCCCAATGCCACCATGGCGTCGACGCCGCCGGTTGCCTCTGCAACTGTTGAGAAGGCTCCGGCGAGCAAGTAAATCAAGCACATGGTGACGATATTGCTCTCGCCCACACCGGAGACAAAGGTGGCAATGCGTTGGTCGAATGCTTGGCGGCTGAGCAAAATACCCAAGACGATGGCGGGTAAAATGGCAACGGGGCTCGGTAATTGGTAGAAGGCGTAATCTACCCCTTCACTTTGAAAGTATAACCCTGTACCAAGGAATAAAATCAGAAATACCGCAAGGGGTAGCAGCGCACGCGCACTCGCAGCTTCTTGCGCAGGGCGCGGCGGAACAGCATTCGACATAACGACTCCAAATTCATTTAGACGTCCAGAAGTGTATACAGCCCAAAATGGCGTTGCAACAGTTAATCGTATTTCGTGTAAAATATCATCATAAACTCTCGGCAGGGAAAAACTATGAGCCCCGATGAACTTCATTTGCAGTTGCGCAATTTGCGCTTGGAAGATTACCCACAGCTAAAGACCTTAATGGACGCGGTGTATACCGACATCGGCGGGGCTTGGAGCAAATTCACCATTGAGAAATTGATCAAGGATTTCTCTGAGGGACAATTTTGCTTGGAAGATAACGGCCAAATCGTCGGTGTTGCGCTGACCGTGAAAGTGGCTTACGCGCAGTTCAGTAACCCGCATACCTACGAAGACCTTATTGGCCACCGTGAAGCCATTTTGAACAACAAAAATGGTGACGCGTTGTATGGCTTGGATGTACTGATTCATCCAGACTACCGCGGCTACCGGCTGGGTCGCCGCTTGTACGATGCCCGCAAAGAATTGTGCTTACAGTCGAATTTGCGCGCAATTTTGGCAGGCGGACGGATTGTTAATTATCACAAGTATGCCGACAAGCTCAGCGCCAGCCAGTATTTGGATAAGGTCCAGCGGCGCGAGATTTATGATCCCATCCTGACCTTTCAACTGGCCAATGATTTCAGTGTGAAGCGCTTGCTGGGGCAATACCTACCCGAAGATAAGCGTTCGCAAGGGTTCGCAACCTTGTTGGAATGGAATAACTTTTTATACGAGCCATCGAATAGCATCTTAACCTCGCGCACGCGTAACGTGCGTGTGGGAGCTGTGCAGTGGCAAATGCGTCAAGTCAGTTCCGCCGATGAATTGCTGCAACAAGTCGAGTACTTTGTTGATGCGTTGTCGAGCTATCAAAGTGATTTTGCGGTATTCCCCGAATTTTTTAATGCTCCACTAATGGGCTTGACCGATCAAAGCCAGCAAATGAATGCTATTCGCTTTTTGGCAGACTTTACCGAGCGCTTTATTAAAGAGATGTCGCAGATGGCGGTGAGCTACAATATCAACATCATCACAGGCTCGATGCCGCTGCAAGAAGGCGATGCGCTCTATAACGTTTCCTATTTGTGTCGCCGCGATGGTTCGGTTGAGGAACAGCGCAAACTGCATATTACGCCGCATGAAAAACGCGATTGGGTGATTGAAGGCGGCCACGATGTGCAGGTGTTTGATACCGATGCCGGCAAGGTCGGTATTTTGATCTGCTACGACGTCGAATTCCCTGAACTTGGGCGCATTATGGCGGAAGAGGGTCTGGAAATTCTATTCGTGCCGTTCTGGACCGATACGCGAAATGCTTATCTGCGGGTACGCCACTGTGCACAAGCGCGGGCGGTGGAAAACGAGTGTTATGTGGTGATTTGTGGCAGCGTCGGCAACTTACCGCAAGTAGAAAGCCTAGATGTGCAGTATGCACAATCTGCGGTATTTTCACCGTCGGACTTCGCCTTCCCGCACGATGCGGTGATGTCAGAGACGACGCCGAATACTGAAATGTTGATGTTCTCGGATCTTAATTTGGATGAGTTGCGTTACTTGCACCACGAGGGCTCAGTGACCAATAAGCGTGACCGTAGAACCGACATTTATGAAGTGTCACGCAAAATGCGGATGTCGCGTTAAACCAGCATCAACCGACACCATTGGCTGGCATCAATAAAATGCTGGCCAATGTCGGTCTTGCTTAGGCGCGATTGCAGCGGGTGTTTTTCCAATGCGTGCCATTTGCCGCGTTCATAAAGTTCGCACAAATGCAGCAGGTGTCCCCATACCCCCTTGCGAGATGTTAGTGCATCGACCACGTCTTGCGACAGCGGTAAGCGTTCGGTCAGCACTTCCATCGGTTGCCCTAAAATGGCATCTAACAGCGATAACATACCCACCATGAATGCGGTGTCGGCATGTTGCTGGTTGAGCATTTCACGGGTCAGCAGTTCCATAAAGCGTGCTCGGGTAACTGACTTGATTGTCAGTTCCTCAGGCTTGTCGGAGGTCACGTTGGCTAACAGAACTAAGGTTAAAAAGCGCTTCAGTTCTCGCTCACCCAAGTAGGCCAAAGCTTGCCGAATGTCTTTGATTTTTACCCGTGCTCCCAATGCTGGACTGTTGACCAGTTTAAGCAGGCTGTAGGTAAGTGATAAGTCCTGCTGAATAATCTCACCCAGGCGTTTAAAGTCGAGCTTGTTTTTAAACACTTCACTGAGCAAGTTCAGCATACTGATGCGTTGTGGGGTCAGTGAGTGCTGACGAACGATCTCAGGCTGCTCGAAGAAAAAGCCTTGGAAAAAGTCGAAGCCAAGCTCTAGGCAGGTATTGAATTGTTCTTTGGTTTCTACGCGTTCGGCTAACAACGGCACGCCGTGTTGCTTAAAGCGCGTTAGACGATCAGCAATATCTAATCCTTGTTCCTGAATATCCACTTTTACCAAATGCACATGTGGCATCAAGATATCCCAGCGTTCAGTAAAATCGTGGTCATCGAGAGCAATACGATAACCTTTGCCGGAGGCAATTTCGCAGGCTTTGATCAGGTCGGGATTTAAATCTACGGTCTCTAACACTTCAATCCAAATATTGTCGTTATTCAAAAACGACGGAAAGTGGTGGATGAGGGTGTTGGTATGAAAGTTAATAAACGCTTGTCGACCCATGCACAAGGTTTCTATGTCGCCTAACAGATGCTGTTGCAACAGAACTTTTGAGGTCGCCTCATCGGGATGAATATCCGGGAAGCGATTATCGTTGCTATCGCGAAATAGCAGCTCGTAGCCGTAGACGCGTTGTTGGCGGTCTAATATGGCTTGTCGGGCGATATAGGAATATGGCATCGACTGATTAAAAAATTGTCACAATATCAAGAGTATGTCAGCGATCTGCCAAGCGCGCAACTGTTCGCGGCCAGGCCAATTGTGATGGGGCCTGCGGAATGATTCCCGGGTCTTTGATGTGTGCCAACATGGCATTTGGTATTGGTGCGATGGCAGTTAACGGCCATTGCGGATGTTGCCAACTGAGTTGCCAGGCATGCAACATCAGCCTTGCTGCAGCAACGCCGCCGTAGCGTTGGTCACCGTCTATGGCGACCCCCAACGACTTCAATGCCACGCGCAGTTGATGGGTTTTGCCGGTTAGTGGGCGCAGCAGGTACAAGCGCTTACCGTTGCCCAGTCCGTAACTAAAAAACTGGGTCAGCGCTGGCTTGTTGTGGCTTTTTTGTAAGCGCCAACTGCCATTTCGCGCTTTCACCATGTCGCCGCTAATCGTGCCCTGCTTTTTCTTGGGCTTGCCGCTGGCGATTGCCAGATAAAACTTACTGACCTCGCGACTGGCAAATGCCTCGCTACAACGGCGGACGAACGCATCTGTTCGGCCCAGTATCAACACGCCAGAAGTGCCGGTATCGAGTCGGTGGCAAGGGCGCAACTGGTTATCGACAGCCTGTTGATAGCGGCTAACAACACTTTCGTCTACGCCATGTTGTTGGTGCATAGAGAGCCCGCTGGGTTTATCAATAACCAGGTAATCGGGGTGCTCAATTAAGATTGCCAGTTCCGCCATAGGACTTCTCTCGGGCTTTCGGTATACTCGCGCTAGAACGAGTAATATGGGATGACAGTATGAGCCCGGAACGATTTCGCCGGATAAACGAAATGCTCGACAAGCGCCAAACTGATCTTACCGTGGCAATGGAAAATGTCCACAAGCATCATAACTTGTCAGCAGTAGTACGCAGCGCTGATGCTGTAGGGGTGCATGAGATGCACGCTTGCTGGATTTCGCAAGACAAGCGTCGAGTCGCGGGCGGTACCGCACTCGGTAGTCAAAACTGGGTAAAGACCCACCATTACAGTGATGTGGAAGCGATGATTCGGCGCTTGCGTGAGCAAAATATGCAAGTGGTTGTGACGCATCTGTCTGACGAATCAGTAGATTTTCGTGAACTTGATTATACCCGTCCGACCGCTATTTTGTTGGGGCAAGAAAAGTACGGGGTCACCGAAAAGGCTCTCGCGATGGCCGACCAGCACGTGAAAATCCCGATGGTGGGGATGGTGCAGTCATTGAATGTTTCGGTTGCCGCGGCTGTCATGTTGTACGAGGCACAACGACAACGCGAGCAAGCGGGACGCTATGATACAGCGCAAATATCGGCGGAAGAACGACATCGCGTGTTATTTGAAGGTGGCCATCCAATTTATGCCAAGGCGTGTCGGCGCAAAGGTGTTGCTTATCCGGCGCTGGATGAGCAGGGCCAGATTGATGCCGATGACCGCTGGTGGCAGACAATGAGGGAAAAATAAATGGCAGCGGATGGACGCGCGTTACAGAAAATCCCCCTTACCAGCTTGAAAGGTGTGGGAGAAAAGGTGGCAGTAAAGCTTGCCAAGCTTGGCCTGGAAACGGTCAATGACGCGATATTTCATCTTCCCATCCGCTATGAAGATCGCACCCGCGTCGCAACCATTGCCGAACTACGACCCGGTGAGTCGGCGAATGTGTTGGTGCAGGTAGAACAAGCAGATATCAAATATGGCCGGCGCCGTATGTTGCTATGCCGAGTCAGCGATGACAGCGGTGCCATGACGTTGCGTTTTTTTCAATTCAGTGCCGCACAGCTAAAGCAACTCAGCCGAGGCACACGGCTACAGATTTTTGGTGAGGTGCGTCCCGGCCCCTCAGGTTGGGAAATGATTCACCCTGAATACAAACACCTCGGCGCCGATGAAGCGCTACAAACCGATGATCGCTTAACGCCGGTGTACCCTTCTACCGACGGTGTCTCGCAAGCCCTGATTCGGAAAGTGGTGGGGCAAGCGCTAACCTATCTATCCGATGAAGCACTGCCAGAACTATTACCCGAAGCGCTCCAGCCGCATCATCTCGGTTTGCTGGAAGCATTACAGATTGTCCACCACCCCGACCGCAACATCAACGTCGCGCAGTTGTTACAGGGTGAACACCCAGCGCAACAACGCCTAGCGATGGAAGAGTTGCTGGCGCATCAGTTGGGTATGTTGCGACTCCGGGAGCAAAAGCAACAGCAACCGGGAGTTGCGATACCGGCTTCTCGGGAGTTAACACAGCAATTTTTACAACAGTTGCCCTTTGCCCCGACCAATGCGCAACAGCGCGTCGTGGCCGAAGTGGCGAAGGATATAGCATTACCACAGCCGATGATGCGTTTGGTCCAAGGCGATGTGGGCTCAGGCAAAACGGTGGTTGCCGCGCTCAGTGCATTGCCAGTTTTGGAAGCTGGTTATCAGGTGGCATTAATGGCGCCAACAGAAATTCTGGCTGAGCAACATGCGCTAACCTTTAGCCAATGGTTAGAACCCTTGGGGATTCGTGTCGGTTGGCTAAGTGGGCGCAACAAAGGCAAGTCGCGTCAGCAGTTACTGGCACAGTTGGCCGTGGGTGACATCCAATTGTTAGTGGGCACTCACGCACTATTCCAGGCGGATGTGCACTACCAGCAATTGGCTTTGGTGATTATTGATGAGCAGCACCGTTTTGGTGTGCACCAACGTCTAGAGTTACGCCAAAAAGCTATTGAGCAAGGCATTCACCCGCACCAGCTGATCATGACAGCAACCCCCATCCCAAGAACGCTGGCAATGACCGCCTATGCCGATTTAGCAACGTCGGTGATTGACGAACTCCCGCCCGGCCGCACGCCGGTTACCACGGTGGCGATTCCAGATGCGCGCCGCGATCAAGTCATTAATCGGGTGCGCGACGTTTGCAGCCAGCAGCGCCGCCAAGCCTATTGGGTTTGTACCTTGATTGAAGAATCTGAAGCGTTGGAATGCCAAGCCGCAGAGGATACTGCTGATGCGTTGCAGGCGAGTTTACCAGAGTTGCGCGTGGGGTTGGTGCATGGCCGTTTAAAAGCCGACCAAAAAGCCGAAATCATGGACCGCTTTAAAGCGGGCGAGTTAGATTTATTGGTCGCGACCACAGTGATTGAGGTGGGTGTAGATGTGCCCAATGCGTCGCTGATGATCATTGAGAATCCGGAGCGGTTAGGTTTAGCGCAACTCCACCAATTGCGCGGTCGGGTGGGTCGTGGAGCGGTCGATAGCCATTGTGTATTGCTTTACCATAGCCCGCTATCGAAAACCGCAACCCAGCGTTTGGGCGTATTAAGGGATAGCAACGATGGCTTTGTGATCGCGCAAAAAGACCTAGAGTTGCGAGGTCCTGGAGAATTGTTGGGGCATAAACAAACCGGAGTGACCGAATTAAAGGTCGCCGATATTGAACGCGATGCGAGCTTGTTGCCTAAGGTGCAAGAGCTTGCGGAAACACTGTACGCGGATTATCCGCAGACAGTGACACTGATGATTGAACGCTGGTTACCACGCCGCGATGTCTACGCACAGGTATAACTCTGTGTTGGGGAATATGCGCGGATGCAGTAAACTACGCGAAACAGTATGAAAGGGTAGTGGGATGTCGGATAAACCAGACGACCAGATTGACTTTGGTTACCAAAAAGTGGCTCGTGGCGAGAAAAAAGGCTTAGTGGCTAACGTTTTTCAGTCGGTTGCGAGCAAATATGACGTCATGAACGATGTTATGTCGTTCGGCATTCATCGCCTGTGGAAGCGCTATACCATCGACTGCAGCGCGCCACGTGCGGGCATGAAAGTGCTTGATATCGCCGGCGGTACTGGGGATTTAACCGCAGCATTTTCGCGTCGTGTGGGCCCACAAGGTGAAGTAGTGTTAGCCGATATCAATGAAGCGATGCTGCGCGTGGGGCGTGACAAACTGCGCGATAAAGGCGTCGTTGGCAATGTCAGTTATGTGCAGGCGGACGCTGAGACATTACCTTTTGCTGATGATACCTTCGACATCATTACCATCGCGTTTGGTCTGCGCAATGTCACTGATAAAGCCGCCGCCCTGCGTTCGATGTACCGTGTACTAAAACCGGGCGGCAGACTGTTAGTGTTGGAATTTTCCAAGCCAACGTCTGAAGCTCTGAGCCAAGTTTACGATTTCTACTCATTTAAAGTATTACCGAAAATGGGACAAGTTGTGGCGAATGACGCTGATAGCTATCAGTATTTGGCGGAATCTATTCGTATGCACCCCGATCAAGAAACCCTCAAAGCGATGATGGAAGACGCCGGCTTTGACCAAGTGGATTACCAAAATCTGACCGGCGGTATCGTTGCCCTGCATCGGGGGTATAAATTCTAATGACGTTGCTACCGCTGCTTCCGGTCATGCTGATTGAGTCTGCTGCCAACCAGTTATTGGCGTTGGACGAATCAAGCCCACAACGGTTGCAAGCGTTGCAGGGTAAACGTGTACGTTTGGTGTTAAAGGAATTACCGAAAGCCATTACCGTGCAAGTAGAGGCCGACGCAGTGCGAATGATGACAGCAGATGAGGCCGCGGTAGACTGTGAAATTCGGACCCAACTAGCGGTCCTTCCGGAACTACGCGACAGCGCCAATATTACGCGACTGATCAAAGCCGATGCGTTAGATATCGAGGGCGACCCAATGCTGGCGCAACAGCTCACACAGGTGTTCCGCCAGTTAGATATCGACTGGGAAGAGCGCTTAGCGGAGCAGTTAGGCGACATTCCTGCACATACTATTATGCGACTCTGGCGTCGCAGCCGAGTACAAATGCAGCAGCTTTGGCAGCAAAACCAACGCTGGGTGAAAGGTGTTGTCACCGACGAAAAATCACTGCTAGTGAGCCAAGATGAATTTCAGCAATGGCGCGAGCAGCTGCAACAACTGCGCAGCGAGATCGACCGCCTAGAACGTCGGGCTCAACAACTATCTGCCGGAGATTTAGATGCGTAGTCGGCGTTTATACCGTATTACCAAAACCCTGCTGACGTATGGCTTGGACGATATTGTTCCGGCGCGCTGGTTACCTTGGTCGTTACGGTTTGCCCGGCATGCACTGTTTTGGATGCCGAATCGGCACAAAAACAAACCACGCGGCGAACGTTTGCGCTTAGCCTTAGAACAATTGGGGCCTGTGTGGGTGAAGTTCGGACAAATGCTGTCGACGAGGCGCGATCTATTGCCACCCGATGTGGCATTGGAGCTGGCAAAACTGCAAGACAAGGTTAAACCCTTCGCCGGTGAGCAAGCACAACAAATTATTGAGAAAGCGCTAGAACTCGAGAGTATTGAGCAACTGTTTATCGACTTCACGGTGCAACCGCTGGCGTCGGCGTCGATTGCGCAAGTGCATAGTGCTTCAATGCGGATCGAGGGCGAGCTTGAGCAGGTGGTGGTGAAAGTTATCCGCCCTGACATTCGCAAGACCATCCATGCCGACCTTGAGTTGATGGAAACCCTCGCGGCGATTTTAGCGCGCCACCTTCCTGATGGACGCCGCCTGAAGCCGAAAGAGGTGGTTCGCGAATACCGCAAAACCTTGTTAGACGAATTGGACTTATCGCGAGAAGCCGCTAACGCTATCCAATTGCGCCGCAACTTCGAAGATTCAGAGCTGCTATACATACCTCGCGTTTACTCCGACTTAAGCCGCAATAACGTGATGGTGATGGAGCGCATCGATGGTATTCCGGTGAGTGACGTGGATACCTTGCAAGCGCGCGGAGTGAATATGAAAAAGCTTGCGGAGCGTGGCGTCGAAGTATTCTTCACGCAGGTATTCCGCGACAGCTTTTTCCATGCAGACATGCACCCGGGGAACATTTTTGTTGCGAAAGACGAAACGGAAAACCCGAAATATATCGGTATCGATTTCGGCATTGTCGGTACCTTAAACCGCGAAGATAAACGCTACCTAGCGGAAAACTTTTTGGCGTTCTTTAACCGTGACTACCGTAAGGTTGCCGAACTGCATGTGGATTCCGGCTGGGTCCCATCGAATACCAATATTGAAGAATTTGAATCAGCCATTCGCACCGTGTGCGAACCTATTTTCCAAAAGCCGTTAGCGGAAATATCGTTTGGCCATGTGTTGGTGAATTTGTTTAACACCGCGCGTCGGTTCCAAATGGAAGTGCAGCCGCAGCTCGTGCTGTTACAGAAAACGTTGCTATACATTGAGGGGTTAGGGCGGCAGCTATATCCTGATCTGGATTTGTGGGAAACGGCCAAACCGTTTTTAGAACGTTGGATGCAAGAGCAAGTGGGTTGGCGTGCCGTGGTGCGCGCGGTTAAAGAAAATGCGCCGTATTGGGCGGAGAAAATGCCCGAAATGCCAATGTTACTTTACGACAACCTGCGCAATCAAAAGCGTTTCCAGCAGCAATTTGAACGCCGTTCAGTGGCATTGATCAACGCCCAACGGCATAATGCAGAGTCTCGTTTATGGGCGATGTTAAGCGCGGCTAGCGTGGTTACCGCGGGCGTGTTTTATGCGCTCAGCCAACCATGGGTAGTGAGTGCTGCGGGAGCTGCTGCGGCAGTCGTATTCGCGTGGCTGAGTTGGCGGAAACGGCCGGCAGCGGTCGCTGTGGATCCACACTTTTAACCTCTGAGGATGATATGGGTATCTCAATCTGGCAATTATTAATTCTACTACTGATTGTCGTGTTGCTGTTCGGTAGCAAGCGTCTAAGTGGTTTAGGAAGCGATTTAGGGAATGCCATTAAAGGCTTTAAAAAGTCGGTAAAAAGCGATGATGACAGCGCCTCCGAGCAGGACCAAACAGCCTCGTTAGATAACGATAAAAAAGGCAAAGACGGCGACGACCAACCGCGGTAAACAAGATGTTTGATATCGGTTTCTGGGAGTTAGTGGTGATTGTGGTGGTCGGCATGTTAGTGCTCGGCCCCGAACGCCTGCCCAGTGCGCTGCGCAGTGTGCAACGTGGTATTGCCAAGGTGAAGCAGTACTCGCAGCGGGTGCAAGACGAGCTCGACCACGAGTTGCGGATTAAAGAACTGCACGAACATCTGAAAAAAGCGGAACAGGGCTCGCTGGACGATCTCAGCCCAGAATTACAGCGCTCGCTAACCGAACTGCAGGACGCCGCAGCGCAAGTGCAACGGCCTTACGCTAATACCGAGAATAGCGCCAAGCCGGCTGATACGCCATCGGCCTCTGCTGAAAACCCGCCGAAGAAAGACGATAACGCATGAGTGATACGCCGTTAATTGCCCATCTACTAGAGTTGCGGCGCCGTTTATTACGCTCGCTGCTGGCTGTCGGGATTGTATTTGCCGCGCTGGCTTATTTTGCCAACGATCTTTATACCCTGCTTGCTAAACCGCTGCTGCAGCATCTGCCCAGCGGCTCATCGATGATTGCGACGGATGTTGCCGCACCATTTTTCACCCCATTTAAGCTAGTAATGATGCTAGCGTTTGCGCTATCGGTGCCATTTGTACTTTGGCAAATTTGGGCGTTTATTGCGCCGGGGCTTTACCGCCGTGAGAAGCGTCTGATTGCACCGTTACTGCTCAGCAGCACGCTGTTGTTTTATGCAGGTATCGCCTTTGCATATTGGGTAGTGTTGCCGCTAGCGATGGGCTTTTTTACCAGCGTAGCACCGGAAGGTGTAACCATAGCCACAGATATCGCCCGTTACCTTGATTTTGTGTTAGCGATTTTCTTTGCCTTTGGCTTAGCCTTTGAAACTCCGGTTGCCATTATCTTGTTGATTTGGAGCGGCGTTACCAGTGTTGAGTCGCTCCGCAATAAACGCCCGTACGTGATTGTCGCCGCGTTTGCGATAGGGATGTTGTTAACACCGCCTGATGTGATTTCACAAACACTTTTGGCGGTACCGATGTGGTTACTGTTTGAGTTGGGCTTGTTGGTAGCGTCGCTGTATCGCAAACGTGAGGCGGTCGAGGACCAGAGCCGTGTGGATTGATGCAGGGGTAAACCTTACTAACAGCCGTTTTCACGGCAAAGTGGACGAGGTTATCGAAAATGCGCGCCGCGCTGGGGTGCAGCATTGTATTGTGATTGCTACGTCCGTCGCCGAAGCGGAAGCGGCGATTGCGTTATGCCAACAATTTCCGCATTACCTGAAGACCACCGCCGGTATTCATCCGCATGACGCCGGTCAGGTTAAGGCGAGCGACTGGCAATTATTACGCGAGTTCTTGCAACATCCGGATGTCGTCGCTGTGGGTGAGTGTGGTTTGGATTTTAACCGCAACTATACTCCGCAGACTGAACAATTGGCAGTGTTTGAGAAGCAACTGGAATTGGCGGCGATGACCCAAATGCCGGTGTATTTGCATGAGCGTGATGCGCAACCGCAAGTACTGCAACTATTGGACAAGTTTGGCGATAAATTGCCGCAGCGTTTATCCCATTGTTTTACCGGCGATCGTGCGGCACTGGCAGAATACCTTAGGCGCGATCACTACATCGGGATTACCGGGTGGGTGTGTGACGAGCGCAGAAATGGGCCATTACTGGACGCACTTACCCTTATTCCCGATAATCGGTTATTGTTAGAAACGGATGCGCCGTTTTTATTACCGCGCAGCATTCGGCCGCGACCGAAAATGAATGAACCGGCGTGGGTTGCCGAAGTCGGTCGCGTTGTTGCGCAGCAACGCCAAGTCGAACCCGAAGTACTGGCACAACAGACCAGCGCCAACAGTCAGCGATTTTTTCAGTTAAGCACATAGGACCATTGATGCGACTAACAACCTCAGCGATTTTGCTATTTGTTAGTCTGTTGCTAAGCTTCAGCGCACCAGCGCAAGTGGAGTCACGCAGCAGCGATGGTGCTGTGGTTCCGGACCAATATTATCTAATTTCTCCCAACGATGACTGGGATTTGGAAAAAGTGCAGCGGGCTCCAGCGGACCTCTGGCAACATTTGGGAAAACATCGCGCATCGTTTGGTTACACCGAAAAAACCTACTGGTTTCGTTTTAGTTTGGGCGCCAGTGACGATAAGCGAATTTTGCATATCGCCTACCCGTTGCTCGACGACATTCGTATATACTGGCAGCGTGCGGATGGCCTGCAACAATTTTATTTAGGCGATACCCTACCTTATCAACAGCGGCCGCTGAAGGTGCAAGATTTTGCGGTCGTGCTGGAGCCGTCAAAGTACCCTAGTAGTGTTTATTTGGCGGTAAAAACCAGTAGCTCGATGCGTGTACCGATCAAGGTTTGGACGCCGCAACAATTCTTAAATACCGAGTTAAATAGCGGAATTGCCGAGGGGCTGTATTTCGGCGTATTGCTGTGCATGGTGGTCTATAACTTGTTTGGCTTTATTTCGTCGCGCGAGAGTGGCTTTGCGATTTATTCGCTGTACACCATTTGTATTGGCGGGCTCATGCTGGCACTAGAGGGTATGGGCTACCGTTATGTTTGGCCTAATTGGCAGTGGCTGCAAGCGCATGGCATACCAATGTTCGGCAGTTTGGCACTGATAACCGGCAGCCTATTTGCGTTAAATCTACTGCAAGTGAGGGAGCACAGTCGTTTCGTTGCGCGCGGGCTTCACGGCTTAATTATATTGGCTGGTATTGTTTTGGTGCTGGCACTATTTACCCCCTATTCAACCAGTATTAAAGCTACTTTAGCATTGGCCGCTCCCGGTTGTTTGTACCTGCTGTTAGTGGGTGTTTATGTATGGCGTAAAGGCTTAGTCTATGCACGGATATTTACTCTAGCCTGGGCGAGCTTATTGATAGCCGTGATTGCTAATTCACTGGGTTACTTGGGCATTATCGACAGCATGTTCATCCAACGGCATGCCATTATGTTGGGCTCCGGTATTGAAATATTATTGCTGTCGTGGGTTCTAGCGGTGCGTTATTCCGAGGAACGGCGCGAGAAAATGAAAGCCCAGTCGAAGGCACTGCGACAAGCGGTAGAGATGCAACAGACACAAACGAAGCAGAACGAGCAGTTGGAAGAAAATGTCGCCGAGCGAACCTTCGAGTTACAAATTGCGCTGCGTGAGTTGCAAGAGGCTAACAACGAGCTGGAGCGTAAGAGTGCGGAAGATTCACTCACAAAACTGCACAATCGGCGTTACTTTACCCAGCATTTAGAAAAAGAGTTTCGGCGCGCCCAACGTAATCAAACGCCGCTGTCATTATTGATGATCGATATTGACCACTTTAAACCGATTAACGACACTCATGGTCACTTCGTTGGCGACCAAATTTTGCAGCAACTGGCCGAGCTACTGAAAGGCTCGGTGCGGCGTCCGTCGGATTCGGTGTGTCGATACGGCGGAGAAGAATTCGCCATTATTTTGCCGGAAACCGATGCCGAAGGTGCCGAAAGTCTGGCACAGCAAGTCGTAGAGGCAGTGAGCAATGCACAATTCGATACCGATGAAGGTCCGTTAAGCATTACTGTGAGTATCGGTATTGCTGAGGCCGTTATCGGTGCAGGTGAGCATGCGGAAAATCTATTCCGCGAAGCGGATGCCGCGCTCTACCGCGCGAAACGCGATGGCCGTGACCAAGTGGTAAGTAGCGATGCGGCACAACCCCTAAGCAAAGATGAGGAGTAAGGTATGATCCAAGGGCAGTTTCCTCTGCGCCGCATGCGACGGCTGCGGAAACACAATTTCAGTCGTCGTTTGGTGGCAGAAAATACGCTAAGCGTTGATGACCTTATTTATCCGGTGTTTGTGTTGGAGGGTGAACAACAGCGTGAAAGTGTCGCATCCATGCCGGGTGTTGAACGGCTCTCTATCGATTTGCTGTTGGAAGAATGCCAGCAATTAGTGGCTTTGGGCGTACCCATGGTGGCTCTGTTTCCGGTCACGCCGCAATCGGCAAAATCGTTATTAGCGGAGGCGGCTTACGATGACAATGGGCTCGCGCAACGAGCAGTGAGAGCGATTAAAGCGCAATACCCTGAGTTGGGCGTAATGACCGACGTGGCGTTGGACCCATTCACAACGCACGGCCAGGACGGCATCTTGGACGACAATGGTTACGTGCAAAACGATGTCACCACCGAAATACTTGTAGAGCAAGCGTTGTCACACGCTCGTGCCGGCGCCGACGTGGTAGCCCCTTCTGATATGATGGATGGGCGCATTGGTGCTATCCGCGAAGCGTTAGAAGATTACGGCTTTCATAATGTGCAAATCATGGCCTACTCAGCCAAATACGCTTCGGCATTTTATGGGCCGTTCCGTGATGCGGTGGGTTCAGCTGCTAACCTGCAAGGTGGTAATAAACACACCTATCAAATGGACCCTGCCAATACTGATGAGGCCTTGCACGAGGTTGCGCTGGATATTGAAGAAGGCGCTGATATGGTAATGGTGAAGCCGGGCATGCCTTATTTAGATGTGGTACAGCGAGTCAAAGCCGAATTTAAGGTACCGACCTTTGCTTACCAAGTAAGCGGTGAATACGCCATGCTCAATGCGGCAATTGCGAACGGTTGGTTAGATAAGAGCGTTATTCATGAAAGCTTACTGGCGTTCAAACGAGCCGGCGCCGATGGCATTCTGACCTATTTTGCTAAGCAAGTGGCTGAGGACCTACAACAGGCGGTCTAACCCAGTTGTGGGAGTTGCGGGGTGGGGTCGCATAATATTGCTAGCAACCCTTCCCGCAAAGCACCTTGGCTGACGCTAATTTGGTTAAAGCCAAGGCTGCGGATTAGGCCGCGTAATACCGTCAATCCGCCAATCAATACCGCACGGCGATCTTGGCGTAAACCAGAAAAACGTAAGCGCTGAATGTGGCCCTGCTGAATGCAGCGCACGATCACCTCATCCACCCAGTTTGCGTCAATCAGTGACCGATTCTCGGCCGCGGCCATTTCTGCTAATGCGCGAAACGTTCCTGACGCTCCTAGCGTAGTGTGCCAGTTGGCGTGCTGATAATCGCCAGCAATTGCCGCCAGTTGTGTTTCGGCATGGGATACCGCTGCGTTGACGGCTTCAGCACTAATCCGACCGTCGCTGAAAAAGCGGCTTTGCTGCGTCACACAGCCGAGTTCGACACTATTGAGTACGCTAGCGTGATGATGCGGTTGCCCTAAGATCACTTCAGTGCTGGCACCACCAATATCCATCACCAGTACATTCTCTTGGTGTTGGAGATGTTGCGTGACACCGCGAAAAATGATCGCCGCTTCTGTTCTGCCACTGATAATTTCAATGGGCTGGCCCAGCGCGCGTTGCAGCTTGGTAAGTACTTCGGTTTGGTTATCCGCTTGGCGCATCGCCGCAGTTGCCACAGCAAGAATGAGATCAGGTTTGAACGCCGCCAGGGCGAGGCTAAATTGCTTGAGACATTCGCTTGCTCGCGCAACAGCGTCGCTACCAATATGCGACTGATACTCGTTAAAGTCGGCTGCAAGTCGTACTTTCTGCTTTATCCGGCGGACAATTTTGGCAGGGTGATCGTTGTCAGAGCGTTCCGCCATCAACAAGTGAAAACTGTTGGATCCCATGTCGATGGCGGCGTAGCGGGTCATAAATTTTCCGGCGTGCCTAGTTCTTTGGGCGCGAACGGTTATTGTTGTGACCGCGGCGACGTCCTTGACCACCTCGGCCTCCGCCATGGTGCTTACGCCGGCGTTGTGGGTGTGGACGCTTCAAGTCGGTTAACAGCGCGGTGCTGTCGTATTTTGTGACCGGAATAGCGTGGTCGATATAGTCTTCTATCGCCGGTAGGTTATAAACGTACTCTTCACAGGCTAAGCTGATGGCTGCACCACTTGCGCCGGCACGTCCCGTACGACCAATTCGGTGCACATAGTCTTCGCAGTCATCTGGCAAATCGTAGTTATAGACATGGCTGACTTCCGGAATATGCAAGCCACGTGCAGCAACATCCGTTGCGACCAGCAAGTCGATATGCCCTTCGGTGAAATCTTCTAAAATCTTTAGCCGCTTTTTCTGCGGTACGTCACCAGTAAGAAGACCAACACGATGGCCATTAGCCGCTAGCCACTGATAGATTTTGTCGCAGACATGCTTTGTGTTAGCGAAGACGATGGCTTTATCTGGCCAGTCTTCTTCGATAAGCGTCAGCAATAACGGCATTTTTTCGGGCTTAGAAGGGTAGAACAGCTCTTCGCTGACTCGCTCCGCCGTTTTTCGCGTGGGTTCGATTTCCAACTTGGTCGGTGCGTTCATGTGTTCATAAGCTAACTCTTGCACACGGTAAGACAGCGTTGCCGAGAATAAGAAATTCTGGCGCTGCTTCTGCGGTGGCATGCGGTTAAAGAGGTAGCGGATGTCTTTAATGAAGCCTAGATCGAACATCCGATCGGCTTCATCTAGTACCACCACTTCGATACCGTCGAGGCTGTAAACACCTTGTTTGAAGTAATCGATCAAGCGGCCGCAGGTGCCGATTAAAATATCGACCCCTTGTTCTAGGGTTTGCCGTTGACTTTCATACCCCTCGCCCCCATATACTACTCCAAGCTTTAACTGACAGTGTTCAGCCAATGCTTCAGCATCGTTAGCAATTTGAATCGCCAGTTCGCGTGTTGGCGCCATAATTAGCGCACGCGGTCCGGAGTGATCCGTTTGCCGGGGTTGTTGCATAAGTTTATTGAAAGTCGCAAGCAAAAACGCCATGGTTTTGCCTGTTCCGGTTTGTGCTTGGCCGGCGACATCATGCCCGGCAAGCGCGACAGGAAGACTCAACGCTTGAATCGGAGTGCATTGCTCGAAGCCTGCACCGTGAAGTGCTTCAATAATCCGCTGGTCTAGCGGTAGGCTATCGAAACGAGTTTCGGTTAAATGTGTTTTGTTCATGGCGTAAGCATATCAGTTTGCGCTTGTATTCAAAAACAGAAATAATAGTATTTCAATTATTTCACGCGAGAAAGCAGCGGAGATTATCATGAGTGATAAAATTGTTCAGCTGAGCGACGATGGCTTTGAAGCTGACGTTCTCAATTCAGACGTTCCAGTATTGGTCGATTTTTGGGCCGAGTGGTGTGGCCCTTGTAAAATGGTAGCGCCGATTCTGGATGACATCGCAGAGAGCTACGCAGACAAGTTGAAAATCGGTAAGCTGAATGTTGATCACAACGATCAGACTCCGCCGAAGTACGGCATTCGTGGTATCCCAACATTATTGCTGTTCAAAGGTGGAGAAGTCATCGGGACTAAAGTTGGCGCGTTATCTCGAGCGCAATTGACTGAATTCCTCGATCAGCATCTGTAAAAATTTGCAAAAAGCGGTGTTTTTACACCGCTTTTGTTTTTCCAGCCGTATTAAAACTGGACGAATTTCATTTTTAGTGGTACTTTTTCGACCAGATAGCAAATCTTTCTAGGGCAAGCCAGCACCGATGGCGGCCTAAATAACTTCGCATAGTGAATATCCGGAAGCTGAGAACCTTTACAGTTTCTGAAAGAGACCAGCGTTTCTTATTCATCTTTCAGAGCAAAAATCCTTATTATTTTGTTTAATCGATAACATCGAAACCCTCCTATGAATTTAACAGAACTTAAAAATAAACCAGTAAACGAGCTAGTAAACCTAGCGGACTCAATGGGCCTAGAGAATATGGCGCGCTTGCGCAAGCAAGACATCATCTTCTCAATTTTGAAAGCGCACGCGAAAAGCGGTGAAGATATATACGGCGACGGCGTGTTGGAAATCTTACAAGATGGCTTCGGCTTCCTGCGTTCAGCAGATTCTTCTTACTTGGCAGGCCCAGACGATATTTACGTCTCGCCCAGCCAAATTCGTCGCTTTAACTTACGCACGGGTGACACCATTGGCGGAAAAATTCGCCCACCGAAAGACGGTGAACGCTATTTTGCCCTGCTAAAAATTCGCGAAGTTAACTTCGACAAGCCAGAAAACTCTCGCAACAAAATCCTATTTGAAAACTTAACGCCGCTGCATGCTGATGAGCGTTTCCACCTTGAGCGTGGTAACGGCAGTACTGAAGACATCACAGCGCGGGTATTGGATCTAGCGGCACCGATTGGTAAAGGCCAACGGGGATTGATTGTGGCACCGCCGAAAGCTGGTAAAACGCTATTGCTGCAGAACATCGCCACCTCGATCGCCGCCAATCATCCAGAAGCAGTATTAATGGTATTGCTGATCGATGAGCGTCCAGAGGAAGTGACCGAGATGCACCGCTTAGTGAAAGGCGAAGTGGTTGCGTCAACGTTCGATGAACCAGCCAGCCGCCACGTGCAAGTTGCAGAGATGGTTATTGAAAAAGCCAAGCGCTTGGTTGAGCACAAAAAAGACGTGGTCATTTTGCTTGACTCGATTACTCGTTTAGCGCGTGCCTATAACACCGTCATCCCGAGTTCAGGTAAAGTCCTGACCGGTGGTGTTGATGCCAACGCCCTGCACAAACCGAAACGTTTCTTCGGTGCGGCGCGTAACGTCGAAGAAGGCGGAAGCTTAACGATTATTGCGACGGCACTGATCGATACCGGTTCGAAAATGGACGAAGTCATTTACGAAGAGTTTAAGGGCACCGGTAACATGGAATTGCACTTGAACCGTAAGATTGCCGAGAAGCGCGTCTTCCCTGCTATCGATTTCAACCGCTCAGGGACCCGTCGCGAAGAATTGCTGACGACCCCAGATGAGCTACAAAAGATGTGGATTCTGCGCAAAATCATCCACCCAATGGGTGAAGTGGAAGCCATGGAATTCCTTATCGACCGCTTGCAAATGACCAAGACCAACGAAGAGTTCTTTGAGTCGATGAAGCGTCAGCGCAATAGCTAATCCCTCCTATCAGGCACTCGCTATTGGCGAGTGCCTTCTAAGGCTAGATTCCGATGAAATACCAAGACTTACGAGACTTTCTTCAACAACTTGAAGATCGGGGTCAACTTAAGCGTATTAGCCAGACCATCGATCCGTATTTAGAAATGACCGAAATTGCTGACCGCACATTAAAAGCGGGAGGCCCAGCGTTGCTGTTCGAAAATCCCAAAGGTCACAGCATACCGGTACTCGCCAACCTATTTGGCACTCCTGAACGAGTGGCTTTGGCGATGGGGCAAGAGTCGGTCGAGGCATTACGCGATGTGGGCACCTTACTGGCATTCTTGAAAGAGCCTGAGCCGCCGAAAGGATTTCGGGATGCGCTGAATTTGTTGCCGGTCTATAAAAAAGTCTTGAGCATGTCGCCAAAGACCATCCGTAAAGCACCTTGCCAAGAAGTGGTACAAAGCGGTGATGATGTCGATTTGCGCCAATTACCCATTCAACACTGTTGGCCGGGTGATGTAGCACCGTTGATTACTTGGGGTTTAACCATCACTCGCGGTCCGCATAAAGCGCGCCAGAATTTAGGCATCTATCGGCAGCAGTTGTTAGGTCGCAACAAGCTGATCATGCGCTGGCTATCGCATCGCGGCGGTGCATTGGATTTTCAAGAATGGTGTAAGCAGAACCCCGGCGAGCGGTTCCCGGTTTCGGTGGCATTAGGGGCAGACCCGGCGACCATTCTCGGCGCAGTAACACCGGTTCCCGACACGTTATCAGAATACGCCTTTGCTGGGCTGCTGCGTGATGGCAAAACGGAAGTCGTTAAAAGTCTAAGCAACGATTTACAAGTGCCGGCTCACGCGGAAATGATTCTTGAAGGGTACATCGACCCCGAAGAGACCGCGGAAGAGGGGCCTTACGGTGACCACACCGGCTATTACAACGAAGTAGAAACTTTTCCCGTGTTTACCGTGACTCATGTGACGCATCGTAAACAGCCGATTTATCACAGTACTTACACGGGGCGCCCGCCGGATGAACCGGCAGTACTTGGAGTGGCATTGAACGAAGTATTTGTGCCCTTGCTGCAAAAGCAGTTCCCGGAAATTGTCGACTTCTATTTACCGCCGGAGGGCTGTTCATATCGCTTGGCGGTCGTAACCATGAAGAAGCAATATCCTGGTCACGCGAAGCGAGTGATGATGGGCGTTTGGTCTTTTTTACGGCAATTCATGTATACCAAGTTTGTGATTGTCTGTGACGACGATGTTAACGCACGCGATTGGAAAGATGTGATTTGGGCGATGACGACGCGTATGGATCCGGCTAGGGACACCACGTTGATAGAAAACACCCCGATTGATTATTTGGATTTTGCCTCGCCGGTATCAGGTTTGGGCTCGAAAATGGGCTTAGATGCCACCAATAAATGGCCAGGCGAGACGGATCGCGAATGGGGTGAACCCATTGCTATGCCGGATGATGTGAAAGCGCGAGTCGATGCGCTTTGGAATGAATTAGGAATTATGGAGTCTTAAATGGCAGAACGCTTACGTTGCCCCGTTCGGATAAGCCAACAGCTTACCCCAACGGTGTGGGAAGTGGTCGTGAGTTTACCTCAGCCAGTGGCATTTAATGCAGGCCAATACCTGCAAGTCGTGATGGATGAACGTGACAAACGCCCGTTCAGCATCGCATCGTGCCCAAGTGCCAAAAATGAGTGGCTACTGCACATTGGGGCTACCCCCGATAACCGCTATGCGCTGGACGTACTAGAAAAAATAGAACGCGACGGCGAGCTAGAGATTGAAGCGCCATTGGGTGAGGCGTTTTATCAACCCTCAAACCGTGAAGCGATCGTCATTGCTGGCGGTACGGGGTTTTCGTATGCCTACGCAATTGTGCAAAACCATTTACGCGAGCACCATGACAAGCCATTAACGCTTTATTGGGGAGCCCGAGCCCCACAAGATTTGTATCTCCATAACGAGCTTGAGCAACTGGCCCAACAGCATTCCAATTTTGTTTATCGGCCAGTTGTCGAAGAGGCAGACTCGTCGTGGAATTATGATGTGGGTTTAGTGCACCACGCGGTGATGACGCGACATAAAGATTTAGCAAACTATGAAATTTATGTGGCTGGGCGGTTTGAAATGGTGCGCGTGATTCGTGATGACTTCGTTGCCCGTGATGTACCGCTAGCGCAAATCCACGGTGATGCACTAGCATTTATTTGATTGTTGGAACCGCGCGAGCAATTGGTTATACTGCCCGCGCATTACCAAGGGGTGCCCAGATGGTTGGGCTGAGATGCGAAAGCGAACCCTTTGTACCTGATCCGGTTAATACTGGCGTAGGGATGGTAGTAACAACACCCTTCCAATAGGCTTGCCTAACCGGATTGTTTCTTTAGGTCGTAAACAAAGGAAATAATCCATGTTGAAGTACACTCCCATTGCGACATTGGTCGCATTATTTTGTTGCTCCCCAGCATTGGCTACTGATGACGACAGCAACAAGCACAATAAAAGCACTGTCGAGCATTTGCTGGTGACGGGCGATTTGCAACAACGCGAATTGCATGAGATTCCACAAAGCGTCCAATTGATTAGCCGTGAAGAGATGGCGCGGCGCAATGCGACGCAACTGCAAGATGTGTTAAATACTGCCGCAAATGTGAATTTTGCCGGCGGAACCAGCACTGCACGCTTTATCCAAATTCGTGGTATCGGCGAGCGCAGCCAGTTTGTTGACCCCATTAATCCGTCAGTGGGTTTGCTGATTGATGGCATTGACTATAGCGGCCTTGGCAGTGTTGCCACGCTGTTTGATATTGGCCATATGGAAATTTTCCGAGGCCCGCAAAGCGGCCGTTTTGGTACTAATGCGTTGGCCGGGATGGTATTGCTCGAAAGCGAGGCTGCCAGTGAAGACTTCCGTGGCCGCTGGCATGCTGGGGTTGCCAATTATGGTGAACGTGAAGCCGGGCTGGCGCTGGGTGGTTCACTTGGCGCGCTGGGCTTAGCGCGCTTCTCGGTAAATCAATTCAAGCAAGATGGGTTTATTGAAAACCGTTATCTAGAGCGTGACGACACCAACGATCGTGACGAACTGACGCTACGTTTTAACCTCACCAGCCAACTGACAAAAGACTGGGCACTCGACACCACGGTTCACTACAGCAATATCGATAACGGTTATGACGCGTTTTCGTTGGACAACGACCGCACCACACTATCCGATGAACCGGGTTTTGACCGCGTTGAGAGTGAAGCTGTGCGGTTGGGACTCAGTTATCAAGGTTTTGCTGACAGTGAGTTATTGTTTGCGGTAACAGGGTTACATGCTGATTTGGGGTACGCATTTGACGAAGACTGGACCTATGTCGGCATTGCCCCAGGTTGGGAATACTCATCGTTCGATGCCTATTACCGTGACCGCGATGATCGTTCTGCTGAATTGCGTTGGACTTCAAAGCAACCGGCTCAGTTGTTCGGCCTCGCGACCGACTGGGTCTTCGGCGCTTACCATTACCAACAAGATACGGCGTTAACGCGAGATTACTATAACTGGGATTTAGACCAGCCAAGCGTTTTCAACAGCGATTATCAAGTCCGTCGTAATGCATTGTATGGTGAGTTGGCCCAGCATATTAGCGATAAAACGACGTTAATAACGGGTTTACGGGTAGAGCGTTATGACAACGACTACCAAGATAGTCGTAGCATTACCGCGAACCCCAAAGACACCATGTGGGGCGGCAATATAAGCCTACGCCATGACGTCAACGAGCGCAGCAGTGTATATTTGACGGTTGCGAAGGGCTATAAGGCGGGCGGCGTTAACGGCGAGGCGCTCGGCAAAGCGCAGGACCAAGGCCTGACCGAGATTACCGACTACTTGTTGTCACGCGCAACCTTTCAACCGGAAGTACTTTGGAGCACCGAGTTCGGTGTGAAAGGGCAAAGTGCTGACGGCCAATTGCGGGCCTCTATCAGTGCGTTTTACCAATGGCGCGATGACGTGCAACTGAAAAGTTGGGTGAACCGCGAGCAGTCGTTTGTTGGTTACATTGAGAATGCAGCCGAAGGTAATAACTACGGCATTGAAGCCAGTATTTCCCGTGCCTTGAGCGATAACTGGCGATGGTTTGCTAACCTTGGCTGGCTAGAAACCGAGATTGACGGCTTTGTCACCGAAGACGGCATTGATATGAGTGGGCGTGATCAAGCACATGCGCCAAATTATCAATTCTCCACCGGTATCGAAGGGTGGTTGACTGAGCACCTGCAGTGGAGCGTTTCAGTTGACGGTAAAGACGGTTTCTATTTCTCTAATTCACATAACCAGCAAGCCAAACAAACGCGGTTATTGAATACCCAACTCAGTTACCACTGGCAGCAATTAACGCTGCGGATTTGGGCGCGTAACCTGACCGATGAGGATTATGCTATCCGCGGCTTCTACTTTGGCAACGACCCGCGTAAGCAATACGTGACTGAAACCTACAAACAGTTTGGTGAGCCACGCCGATTCGGTGTGAGCCTTGACTACGCCTTTTAAGGAGGGGTTATGCAATTATCGGTAGAAATGTCGCTGTACCCATTGGCGGATCAGTACCTTGAAGTTATCCAAGGATTTATTGATCGGTTGAACCAATACCCGGAGATCAGCGTTCATACTAATACCATGAGCACCCAAATTTTTGGTGACTACCAGCAAGTAATGAAGGTGTTACAGGTTGAACTTGAGCAGGTTTATCAGCAAGTGCCAAGCCAAGTATTGGTGTGTAAATTCATCAATCGCGATTTACGGCCTTAAGTGATGGCTGATTGGTGGCAATCTCTGCTGTTCGCAACCACGTGGTATGAGTGGCTGGCGCTAATTTTAGCGCTGGCCTACCTGGTGTTAGCCGCACACCAAAAGCAGCTTTGCTGGTACGCAGCAGCGCTGAGTTGTGCCATTTACTCAGTGATGTTTTGGCAGGGTCGGTTGTATATGGAAGCTATCTTGCAAGTGATTTATATCGTGCTTGCAGGCTACGGGTGGTGGCAGTGGCACCGGCTTGAAGCGGAGACCGATGAGCCACAGAGTCTGTCGTTATCTTGGCGCTGGCATTTAGCGCAATGGGCGTGGTTAATTCCGGTCGCGGTGGCAACGGTAATTTTATTGCGAACCTTTACCGATGCCGACCAAGTTTGGTTGGACACGTTTACTACGGTATTTAGCCTGTTAGCCACTTGGTTAGTGGCTAAGAAAGTCTTCGCTACTTGGTGGTACTGGCTAGTGATCGACTCAGTTTATGTCTATCTTTATATTGTGAAAGGGTTTTACGCAACAGCCCTGCTGTTCGTTGTGTATGTACTGTTGGTGTTGTACGCAATGTGGCGCTGGTATAGTGCACCAGAACCGCTTGCCAACCAAGTCAGTTGAGGAGCGCTTGTGCAAATTAGCGGGTTAAGTCACCTCCCTATTAAAGGCCCTGTGACGGCTACGCCAATGACGTCTGGTACGGCTAACCACGTGTTTCATTTGCAACACGAAAGTGGCGAATATGTGCTTAAGCGGTTTCAATTCGGCCAGCGGTTTGGCTTGGACAGGCGCCAAGAAGTGGCGTTGCAAAGGCAGCTAGCCGACCTCGATTTAGCCCCGGAAATTCTGCATTTTGATTACGAGCGTGGTTTGGTGTTAATGCCGTATTACGCCGACGGTGATTTAACCACGGCGCAGCTAGATGATAACCAACGGCTGCGTGAACTCGCCGAAGTTCTGGCGCGGATTCACCGGGTGAGTGTGGAAATGTCTCCATGGTCGTTAAAGTCACGCTGTAGCGATTACTGTGAGCAGCTCGCTGAATTCGACAAAAAGCTCGCCAAACAACATCGCAAAACCTTGCAGCGCTTCGCCACACTGTTGAATCAGGCTTGCTTACACCCGGTATTTTGTCATCACGACGTGTCTTTCAACCATGTTTTGTTGGCACAACCGCGGCGAGTGATTGACTGGGAATACAGTGGTTATGGCGACCGTTGTTTCGATTTAGCCAGTGCCACAACCATAAATAATCTGTCTGACCAGCAATCTAAATCCCTGATAAATGCCTATGATGGGGTGAGTGGTGAATTAGTTGACCCGGTTAGGGTTGCCGATTGGCAAGCGTTTAGCGTATGGCTAAACCAGCTATGGTTTGCGCTACACCGGTATTTGACGAAGGGAGAAGGGAACGATGAGCAAGGCGAAGCTACCGAATGAGATCTACCACTTTTTAGCGGAAGACGAAGACGCTCGCGTTTGCAAAGATATCCCCGAATCCGCTTGTAATGAACAGCCTCGATCTTTCTTACTAGTATTACTCTCCCTTACCCTAACAAAGTTGGGCGACAGCCTGGTCAGTGCCCGCCTCGTGTTGCCGTGGATGCTCTCCAGTTTAGGTGCGCCTGCCATCTTTATTAGTGCATTAGTGCCGATTCGTGAATCGCTGGCGTTGCTGCCGCAACTGTTTGTTGCTCAACGGCTACGAGAGCAGCCGGTGCGTAAATGGTTTTGGGTGGCCGGCAGTTTGGGGCAAGCCATTTCGCTGTTACTTATGGTATGGGTGGTGAGTTTTACTCAAGGCAGTGCGCTTGGCTGGGGGGTGATCATTCTCTTGATCACGTTTAGTTTGAGCCGCGGAGTATGCTCGGTCACTCATAAAGATGTGGTGGGCAAAACCATCTCCAAAACACGTCGGGGTCGGCTGTCGGGTGCGGCGGCATCAATGGCGGGTTTACTGACACTGATCACCGCGTTAGTGATTATTTTTATGCCGGACGTCAACGGTCAGGGCTGGTTATTCGCCACACTGTTAACCGCTGGCGCTGTGCTATGGCTACTAGCCGCGTTTAGCTATGCAGGCATTCCTGAAGTTGCTGGCTCCACGGAAGGTGGCGGAAATGCCGTGAGTGAAGCGCTGCGTTCCGTAAGCCTGTTGTGGCGTAACCGGACATTCGGCCATTTTGTATTGTCGCGCGCGCTATTGGTGGCTGCCGCCTTTGCTATTCCTTACTTGGTGGTGCTTATTCAGCGTCAAGGTGGGGCTGAACTGGCCAGCCTAGGTGCGTTGATGTTAGCCAGTGGGTTAGCCGGGTTATTGGCCGGACGCTTTTGGGGGCGTTGGTCGGATCAGGCTAGCCATCGGGTCATGGCGGCGGCGTCAATGATGTCGACGCTGGTATTGTTGGTGGCGATTGCCATTAATGCGTGGGCAACTGATTGGCTAGCATCGCAGTGGGTTGCCGGTGCACTATTATTCATTTCTGCCGTCGCCCACCAAGGGGCGAGAGTTGGTCGTAAAACCTATTTGGTGGATATGGCAAATCAGGATAACCGCGCGCAACTTACCGCCGTCTCCAATACGCTAATGGGCATTGTATTGCTATTAGGTATTCTGTTGGGCTGGTTGGATGCTCAGCTCGGCGTGGTGAGCGTATTGTGGGTTCTGGTAGGAGTAGGGATTGCTGCCTTTATTGCAGTATTAGCGCTGCCGGACGTATCCGGCAGCAGCGACTGATTTATTTACCGCGGAATAACCCAAACAGGCCGATTACGGCAGCAACTGCGCCGCCAATCATAAACCACATAGCGTTATCGGTGGGTTGATTAGTCACCATTTCACTGGCTTCAGAGGCCAGCGATTGAGATTCTTGATAACCAAACCATAACAAAATAGCGCCTGCTACAATCAGCGCAATACTAATTACCTTATTCATAGCCGTTCTCCCTTTATGAAAAAAAACTTTACAAACAACACCCTAGCAAATATTTATATGATTGCGAAAAGTTTTCAATAAAATTGCAAAACTTAAACATTCATCATATTCCAAAATGACGTCGATCCGCGTAGTTGTAGATTAATCGCACAAAACAAGCGATTCATCGACAATAACAATGACAACAACAAGACAGGATGGGCACATGAAAATGTTCAAGCCAAAGCGCCATTACTTAGCATTATCGCTCGCCGCTGCATTATCAATTCCTGCTGCGGTTGCTCAGCAAGCTGACGATCAGCAACAAGCTGCGCCAGAGGATATGGAACGGATTTTAACCTTAGGCTCTCGAGTCAACGGTCGCACTGCTACCGAGTCTGCGTCACCAATAGACATTATTTCCAGTGAACAGCTAGTTTCTACCGGGGCAACTGAGCTTGGTAAGGCGATCCAAATGACGGCACCGTCGTTTAATTTTTCGACCACGACAATTTCAGATGGCTCGGATATTATCCGCCCTGCGACATTGCGGGGATTAGGTCCAGACCAAGTTTTAGTGTTAGTAAACGGCAAACGCTACCACCAGCAGGCATTGGTTAACGTCCAAGAGACCATTGGTAAAGGCTCTGCCGGTTATGACATCAACTCTATTCCTATTTCTGCGGTAGAGCGGGTTGAAATTCTGCGTGATGGAGCCGCGGCACAATACGGCTCGGACGCGATTGCCGGGGTCATTAACGTAACCCTGAAAAGCGGCGATACCAGCAGCCTGTCGGCAGAAGTTGGACAGACGTATGAAGGCGATGGTGAGAACGTTAAAGTCGGATTAAACATTGGTACCACTTTTTCGAACGGTTACTTCAACGGCACGCTAGAATACCGTGACCGAGGTATGACTAACCGCGCGGCTCCAGCAACGCTTGAAGCCACCGGCGGTCAATTAATCGGTAACTGGTGGGATGAAAATGGTGACCCCGTTGTGCGGTTGCATATTGGTGACGCCGATTCGAAAAACTACTATGCCTGGTTTAACAGTGGTTTTTACCTAACCAACACCACTGAACTGTATGCCTTTGGGGGTATTTCGCAGCGTGATGGTGGGTCAGCCGGCTTCTTCCGAGGCACTGGGCACCCTCGTACTATCGAAGAAATCTATCCCGATGGCTTCTTACCACAACTGGATACCGAAGCCGACGATACGTCGTTAGCAGTCGGTGTTCGTGGTGATTTACCCAACGCTTGGATGTGGGATGCCAGCGTGGTTTACGGGAAGAACGAATTTACCTTTGGTTCGTCAAACTCAGCAAACGTAAGCTGGTACTACGAGCCCGACGGCAACGGTGGTATTTACGCTGAAACACCTACGTCAGCCTTTGATGGTCGCTTAACTGCTGAGCAAACCACCTTCAATTTGGACTTTAACGGTACAGTAGATATGGGCACTGACCTACTGTACTTGGCAATGGGTCTGGAGATGCGCCGCGACGGTTATCAAATTGAAGCAGGCGACCCTGTGTCATGGTCTTACGGCCGTACCAACGATCCGTCGATTGTGATTGAAACCGATTCTGGTGACCCAGCCGAAGCCGGCATTCAAGGCTTCCCGGGCTTCAGCCCAGGCCAAGCCGTCGATGCGGACCGAGATAGCTACGGTGCTTATGTGGATGCCGAATACTACGTGACACCAGACTTCCGCTTAGCGGGTGCGCTGCGTTACGAGGATTACGACATCGCTGGCGACAATATTTCCGGTAAGTTGTCGGCACGTTACGATGTGTCGGATGATTTCTCGATTCGCGGTACCTTGGCCACTGGCTTCCGCGCACCTGGCGTGCAACAGATTTACTACAGCCAAGTACTGACTAACATCGTTAACGGCACGCTGGTACAAACAGGTACTGTTGCTAACGATTCCGAGGTAGCGCGTCAGTTTGGGATTAACCAGTTAGAAGAAGAAACCTCGCAAAGCGCCAGCATTGGTTTTATTAAGCGCTTCGATAGCGGTTTCGACATTACCTTAGATGCGTACCAAATTACCATTGATGACCGCATTGTATTGTCTGAACCACTGACGCCTGACGTGGGCCAAGAGTTTGCTGATGTTTTGGAAGCGAACAACCTAGGTGCGGTGCAGTTCTTCACTAACTCGGTCGATACCAAAACCACTGGGGTTGATATTATCCTGTCTTACCCAACCCAGTTGGCAGGCGGCTCATTGAACCTCACCGGTGCGTTCAGCTTTGTGAATACTGATGTCGAAAACATCAACTCGGTATCATCGCTAATTCCTGCAGAGCGTATTTACAACGATACCCAGGTATTGCGTTTGGAAGAAGGCCAACCAGGCGAAAAAGCCACTATCAGCGCTGATTGGGATAAAGACGCGTGGCATGCAAACGTTGCCTTTAACTACTTTGGTGAAGTGAAAGGTAAAGCCTTTACGGGTATCGAACACACTTGGAGCAGCAAGTGGGTAACAGACGTGTCTGTTGGTTATGACTTTACTGACGACTTTACTGTGAGTGTCGGCGCCAACAACCTGTTTGATACCTACCCCGACGAGTGGGGTGACGATGGCATCCCATTCTCACAAGCTGGCTTTAAGTATGGTTGGGAAACCTTACCGTTCGGTATCAATGGTGGCTACTATTACGCAAAAGCCATTTACCGCTTCTAAGGTTGATGCGAAAAACAAAAAGCCCGCACTGGTTGCGGGCTTTTTTATTGCCTGTTGGTATTACCGTATTAGTCGCCCAAATAGGAGGTCAACATCCACGAAGTTTTCTCTTGTTCGCGAATATAATCGCTCATTAATGCCGAGGTACCCTCGTCACCAGCGTCGCCAGCGAGTGCTAAGATCTTGCGCTGCAAGCTAATAATCGTTTGGTAACTGTCGACAATATTAGAAACACAGGCACGACCATCGTGCACATCTTTCACTTCTTCGATTTCACTGTTCTTGATGTAGGTTGAGTAAGCGTGCATAGGGCGTTGACCCAAGGTTAAAATACGCTCCGCGACCTCATCAATTTTTTCTAACAGGTCATCGTAGGTTTCTTCAAACTTCACATGCAGTTCAAAGAAGCGTTCGCCTTTGATGTTCCAGTGGAAGCCGCGAACGTTCATATAAAAGATTTGGTAGTTAGCCAAAAGCTCGTTAAGTTTATTCGCTAACGCTTCAGCATTTTCCTTTTTTAAACCAATCACGTTGAGCTGTTTCATGGTGTAACCCTCCGATGTTGTAAACTCTGTATGATGTATAACTACCAATAAAGATAGTCGAATTTATGTTGAGGTAAAAGCGATTGTTAACGATTACCTCAACAGAAAATTCCGATGCAAGTTTCTACGGAGCTGAATCAGCTTTTGATCAGTCTTGCGTTAAGGTTTCCACTTTGCCGTCACGGATGTGCTGTTCGCCACGCGCCTTCGCCAGTTGAATTTGCTTTTCTCGTTCAGCAAAGCGCGCTTTCTGTTCTGCAGAGGTGGTATCGTAACAGTGTGGGCAACTGACGCCCTTTTGGTATTCTGGCGCTTGCATTTCTTCTTGGGTGATCGGCATGCGGCAGGCATAGCACTGTTCATAGTCACCTTGTTTGAGACCGTGACTGACGGTTACGCGTTGGTCGAAAACAAAGCAGTCGCCGTTCCACTTACTGGTATCTTCCGGCACCATTTCAAGGTATTTCAGAATACCGCCTTTTAAATGGTAAACCTCTTCGAAGCCTTGTTCTTTAAGGTAGGCGGTGGATTTTTCACAGCGAATGCCACCCGTACAGAACATCGCGACCTTCTTGTGCTTGTTGGGGTCGAGGTTTTGCTTAACGTAGTCAGGGAATTCCCGGAAGGTCTCGGTCTCTGGATTCACTGCACCTTCAAAGGTACCAACCGCGTACTCGTAGTTATTACGGGTATCGATCAGTAATACCTCGGGATCACTGATAAGCTCGTTCCAATCTTTAGGATCGACGTAGGTGCCGACAGTGTTTTTCGGATCGACCCAATCAATCCCCATGGTCACGATTTCTTTTTTCAGCTTCACTTTGGTGCGGTAGAAAGCTTGGGTGTCGCTGGGAGATTCTTTGTGGTCGATACCGCTTAAGCGAGCATCGGTGTGCAGATGCGCTAGCACGGCGTCAACGCCCTCGCGGGTACCACAGATAGTCCCGTTAATCCCTTCTCTGGCCAGCAGTAAGGTTCCCTTTACCTCGTTAGCAACCATCACGTCGTACAATGGTTGACGCAAATCTTCATAGTCGTTCAACTCCACAAATTTGTAGAGTGCCGCGCAAATATACATAATAGTTTTTCCTCTTCGGCTAACTGAATCGCAAATTCAGTGCGTAAAAATCGGGCGCAATTATATCGGGTTTCGCCATATGTTGGCAAACCGCAGACGCTAGGCATGGAGTGTTATGAGCATTACCGAACTCAGTTTAGTTGGGTTATCGTTTTTTACCTCGTTAATCAGTGCGGTAGCGGGCGCTGGCGGTGGGTCGCTGTTACTCGCTGTAATGGCATCGTTATTACCGACCGCTGCGATTATTCCAGTGCATGGCATGGTGCAAATGGGGTCTAATGCGGGTCGAGCCTCTCTGGCCTGGCGCCACATCCAGTGGTCTGTGGTGGTGGCCTTTGTGCCGTTTAGCTTAGTTGGCGCTTGGTTGGCGGGCCAAGTGTTAGTGCAGCTATCGCTGGCGTGGTTAGAACTGAGCATTGGTGGTTTTTTATTATTGATTCAGTGGTCGCCGAAGATCCCGGCCGTCGGCAATAGGCGCTGGGGTTTGCCTTTAAGTGGGGTGATTACTGGATTTGTGTCGCTGTTTGTCGGGGCTTCCGGTCCGTTAGTCGCGAGCTTATTTCGTACTGTGATTGCGCACCGCATGAGTTTAGTCGCGACCTTCGCTGTGGCAATGACGGTACAGCATTTACCAAAGTTCTTCGCTTTCAATGCCCTCGGTTTTTCCTTGGCAGAATGGTGGCCACTGATTATCGCCATGATTACGGCGGGGTTAGTAGGAACCTGGGTCGGGCTAAAATTGCTCGGTCGAATGCCAGCAGCGAGATTTGCCTGGGTATTTCGTTGGGTGATTACACTGTTAGCGATTAAGTTAATCGTTGATGGTCTCTTGCATCTCAGTTAAAGCGGATAGATCATTAGCCAATAGACTGAACCGAAAGCTCGCTGAAGGCCGTAATCAAGCCGATAGCCATTAACGACTAATAGAGTAACCAACAAATGAAGTATCGCGGCTCGCCCAACTTTAGCCATCAACAAGCCGATAAGGTTGGGGTATTAATTACCAACTTGGGTACCCCGGACGCACCAACCAAGGCGGCGCTAAAGCCGTATTTAAAAGAATTTTTGTCGGACCCTCGTGTGGTAGAGTTTCCGCGATTGCTGTGGGCGCTGATACTTAACGGCATTATTCTACGTTTTCGGCCAAAACGTTCCGCTGCGGCCTACCAAAGCGTTTGGACTGATCGGGGTTCACCGCTGATGTACCACACCGAAGATCAGGCCCAAGCACTGCAACAAACGCTGTCTAAGCGTTGGGGTGACAATATCGTCGTCGACTTTGCTATGCGCTACGGCCAGCCCGCAGTAGCAGACGCCATAGAGCGGATGTTGCAACAGGGGGTTCGCAAACTGTTGGTGGTACCGCTATACCCGCAATATTCGGCGAGCACGACCGCATCAACCTTCGACGCCTTGGCAAAGGACTTTACCCAACGCCGCTGGCTACCAGAATTGCGCTTTGTGGCGCACTATCACGATTTTCCGGCTTTTATTAATGCTGCCAAACAACGCATTGAAAACCATTGGGCAGAACATGGTCGAGCCGATAAACTGATTTTTTCGTACCATGGCATTCCGCTGCGTTACCTAAAAAATGGCGACCCCTACCACTGTGAATGCCACAAAACGTCACGTTTAATCGCTGAGCAGTTGGGGCTAAAAGGCGATGAGTATCTCACCACCTTTCAGTCGCGCTTTGGTCGTGAAGAATGGCTCCGCCCGTACACCGATGAAACCTTGAAGTCTTTGCCAAATAACGGGGTGAAATCGGTGCAAGTCTTCTGTCCTGGATTCTCCGCTGACTGCTTAGAAACGATTGAGGAAATTGGTGAGGAAAACCGTGAGTATTTTCTTCAGAGTGGTGGTAAGGACTACCAGTATATTTCTGCACTGAACGCAGAGCCTGAGCATATTGATGCCTTAACCCAGTTGATTGAGCAACATTTGCAAGGTTGGAACGTCAGTGCTGATGACGCAGCGCAGCGGCAACAGCATATCGATGCGCTCAAGGCTCAGCAAGATAAGGTGACTGAGCAATAAACTCCTGCGCTAAGGCATCTATTTGTTGGCGTTCGGTTTGGCAGTAATCGCTAATTGCGGCTGCCAACGCCGAGGCCTCAACATGGTAAAGGCCATAGCACCGAGTGACTTCAAACCCGCGTAACCGCTTGTGTTCACCTTGCGCACCGGCGTCAAAACGTTGTAATTGATGACGAATGCAGTAATCAATGCCCCGGTAGTAGCACAGCTCAAAATGCAACTTGTCGTAATCTTCTAAACAACCCCAGTAACGACCATACAGTGTGGTTTCAGAACGGAAGAATATCGCCGCCGCAACCCAACCGTTGGCATCACTAGCTGCAACCACCACAATCGATTGGCCTAAGCGTGTAAACCATTGCTCGAAGGTCTGCTCGGTAAGATAGCCTAAATGGCCGGAGCGTTTGGTATAGGTGTCGCGGTAAAAGGCGAAACAGCGACGAATCTGCGCTGCAGTGAGCTGATCCCCCGAGTATTCCTCGATACTGAGTGGCAGCTGAGCAACCTGTTGGCGCTCCTTTCGCACGATTTTGCGTTTGCGTGACTTCAGTGCTGCTAAGAACTGTTCGAAATCTTGATATCCACGGTTATACCAGTGAAATTGTAAATCGTAACGGGTTAACCAAGGCTCGGGCGCTTGCACCGCTTCTGTTGCTAACGGGTACAAGATTTGAAGATGCTGAATGCCCGCCTGCTGGGCTTTATCGGCAACAGTTTGCAGCAACCATTCAACCGTTAGCCATTGCGGCGCCTGTGGGTGAATCCCAAAGCGTTGTCCGGTGGCTGGGGTAAAGGGGATAGCGCCAAGCCATTTGGGGTAGTATGGTTGTTGATAGCGTTGGTGCGCTTCGGCGAAAGGCCAGTCGAACAGGTATTCGCCATACGAATGAGTTTTCTGGTACAGCGGCACGGCGGCAATGAGCTGTTCGCCTTGCCAAACGCAAAAGTGATGTGGCTGCCATCCGCTCCGCGCGGTGGTAGCGCCAGAGCTTGCTAGGCTGTGCAAAAACGCGTGCTGGGTAAACGGCTCCGACGCAGGAAATAACGCATCCCATTGTTCACTGGGGATGGTGTCTATAGCATCGATGAAAGCGGTGGAGTGTGACACGAAATGAGCTTAACCTATTCAACAACATTTAACTGCCCGTACTGCATGGTAACCAATGATTTGGAAATTGACGAGTACCATGATGATGGTCAGCAATTCGTGGTAGATTGCCAAATCTGCTGCCAACCTATTGTGTTAACGGTATGGCGAGAGGGCAGCCAGTGGCGTGTAGACGCTGAGGCGGAAAACGCCTAATACAGACATCGATAAGGAGTACCCATTGGTTTCACGTTTTTGGCAACAAAAGACGCTGCAACTAAAGCCTAGACCACGAGGCTTTCATTTAGTCACCGAAGAAATTGTGTCGCAATTGCCTGAGATTGGCGATTACCAAATCGGCTTTTTGCAGTTGTTTTTACAGCACACATCGGCCTCGCTCACTATTAACGAAAATGCGGATGCTGATGTGCGAGGGGATTTTGAACGCCATTTTAATCGCGCCGTAGTGGATGGTGCAGAGTATTTTCAGCACACCTGCGAGGGCCCTGACGATATGCCGGCGCATATCAAAAGCAGTTTGCTTGGTGTGCAGTTAACCTTGCCGATCAGTAATGGCCGTTTAAACTTGGGCACCTGGCAAGGAATATACCTTGGCGAGCATCGCGACCACGCGGGTGCGCGACGTATTATCGCCACAATACACGGAGAGTAAACAAGGATGTGGGGAGCCCTTCCCGTTATTGCGGGTATTCTATTAGCGTTGTGGCGGCCTGAGTGGTTGGCGCAATTTCCATTTTCTGAGCTGTCGACAGTGGTCGGCGCGATAGCCTTGGTGGCGGTGTTAACCGCAGTATTAAGGCAATGGGATTGGTGGTTCTGGTTAGCTTGGGTGGGCGGCAATTACGCCTTTATCCAACAAGGGCTGCAACAACCACTGGCCGACCCCGATATTATGGCGCGCTATCAGGCGTTAGCGGTATGGCTGAGTGTGTCAGGCGTATTATTGGCGTTATTACCCCGACCGCCATTGCCGACGGTAAGAGGCTTCCTTGTTGTCGCGCTGATTGGGCTATTACCGCAGAGCTTGCTGTTAGCCAGTATTGCCGGCACGCTCGCCATTATTGAGCCCAACCAATGGTTGTTATTGCCCTCTATGGCTGATTGGTACGCCCATTCTGGGTTGGTACTATGGACCGTTTTGATCTCAGGCCTTTGGGCAACAGCATTACTCTACCGAAAAGTAGAGAGCTATCGTTGGAGCCAGTGGGCGGCATGGCTGGCGAGTATGGTGTTTTTGTTTTTTATTGCCCAACCCTATGCCTCCGCATGGATGACCTTGAGCATTTTAGTGGGATTCTTGTTGGCGCTGACGCAACGGTTATTGAGTTTGGCGTACATTGATGAGCTAACGCAATTGCCGCAGCGACGGGCGCTATTAAACCATCTGCAAAGACTAGGTAGACGCAGTGCCGTGGCAATGCTAGACGTCGACCACTTTAAAAAATTTAATGATCGCCATGGTCACGACGTAGGAGACCAAGTTCTGAAACTACTCGGTAGCTTGCTAAGCAAGGAAAAGCGCTGTAAAGCCTACCGTTATGGTGGTGAAGAATTTACCTTGGTGTTTTCGCATAACAAGGCTGAACGCATTGCCGAGACGCTGGAAGATGTGAGGCAGCAGGTTGCCGACTACCCACTTGTGCTTCGCGACCAACAACGCCCCGAAGATAAACGCCAAGGTAAAGCAGAACGCGGCAAGGGCAGCGCCAGTAAAACATTACGTATTACCATTAGCTTAGGTTGCGCCCTGCGCCAACCCGGCGAAGCGACCGAGGCGTTGCTAAAACGTGCGGACCAAGCCTTATACAAATCGAAGAAAGCTGGAAGGAACCGTGTGACGTTGATTTCTTGACCTCTTAGCGGGAAAAGTTGATCCAACAATCATACATTCGTGTATGTATGATTAATTTTTTCCGCAGTTGTAGTCGGAGGTCGTTGTATGCGGGCTAAATTCTGGCGCTTTTTCAGCGCAATCATGTTTCTTTCCTTGGTCACCACTGTGAACGCTGATGCCGATGAATGGCACATTGGCGCAGCCTATTCCCCTTCGCACGAACGCGGCGTAAGATTAGGTTATCGCTTGACCGATTTGGGCTGGCAGTTACCAAGTGGTTTGCAGCAATGGTTTGGTGATCCTGAAATCGGTTTAGAAGGCGCGCTGAATGTTTGGCAAAATTCCGATCTCCATTCTGATAACATAACTGCACTAACGTTAAGCCCGATGTTTCGCTGGCAACTGACAGAGTCTGCGACGCCGATCTATTTAGAAGCTGGAATAGGTGGTAGCTATCTTGACCAGACCTCGATTGGCGACCGTGATTTATCGACGCACTTTCAGTTTGAGGATCGTGTTGGTGTTTCTTGGCAATTCGACCCCGATTCGAAGCAACGGTTATCGTTATATTTTTCGCATTACTCGAACGCAGATATTGAAGCACCGAATGATGGCGTGAACTTTTTTTCGCTGTACTGGGTAATGCCCCTATAACATTTAACAACAGGCAGGAGAGAATGTCTTACATCAAAGAGACGATTGATGAATTAAAACGTACCAGCCCGGCACAAACCGAATTTTACCAAGCGGTAGAAGATGTATTGGAGTCTATTGAGCCACTACTTGAAGAACGGCCGTTGTATCGCAAGCAACGCATTATTGAGCGTTTAGTCGAACCCGAACGGCAAATCATGTTCCGCGTGCCGTGGATGGATGACAACGGCGATATTCAAGTGAATAAAGGCTACCGCATCGAGTTTAATTCGGCGCTGGGTCCGTATAAAGGTGGACTGCGTTTCCACCCGAGTGTAAATGCCGGCATCATTAAGTTTCTTGGGTTTGAACAAATCTTTAAAAATGCCTTAACAGGACTGGCGATTGGCGGCGGTAAAGGTGGTGCCAATTTCGACCCGAAAGGTAAATCAGACGCAGAAATCATGCGCTTTTGCCAATCATTTATGAGTGAGCTTTACCGTCATATCGGTGCTAATACTGACGTTCCTGCCGGTGACATCGGTGTGGGTGGACGCGAAATTGGCTTCCTATTTGGCCAGTATAAAAAACTGGCCAACCGCTTTGACGGTGTGCTGACCGGTAAGAGCTTGCTGTTTGGTGGTTCACAAGTGCGCAAAGAAGCAACTGGCTATGGCGCAGTCTATTTTGCTAAGTACATGCTTGAAGGCAAGAGTGAGAGCCTAGAGGGCAAAACCTGCTTGGTTTCAGGCTCAGGCAACGTGACTATCTATGCCATGGAAAAACTCTACGAGTTGGGGGCTAAACCGGTTGCTTGTAGCGACTCTAGCGGCACGTTGTACCACGCCAAAGGCATTGACCTAGATTTGGTTAAAGACCTGAAAGAGCACCGCCATGAGCGCTTGAAGGCCTATTTAGACACCCACTCTGATGCAGAATACACCGCGCGAGATGACTACCCGTCTGACGGCCATACCATTTGGCGCTATAAAGCCGACTTGGCATTTCCTTGTGCAACCCAGAACGAGTTGACCGAAAAAGATGCCGAAGCGTTGCTCAGTAACGGTTGTATTGGTGTGATTGAAGGCGCCAACATGCCTTCTACACAAGCTGCCGTGGATTTATTCATTGCCGAAAAATTGGCTTACGGACCAGGTAAAGCGGCCAATGCTGGCGGTGTCGCAACCAGCCAAATAGAAATGGCGCAAAATGCCGGAATGGAACACTGGCCGTTTGAAAAGGTGGATGCACGCTTGCAGGAAATCATGCACAGCATTTATACCAACGCGAAAACCACCGCGGAAGAATTTGGCGAGCCCGATAACCTAGTGTTAGGGGCCAATATCGCTGGATTCCGCCGTGTCGCGGACGCAATGATCCAGCAGGGTGTTGTATAAACCGCTTTCGCAGCTAGCGAAATAAGAAAAGGGGCGCTCAGCGCCCCTTTTCTATTTACAGTATTATTTGATGATGCATTTTTAACGCAGGGTCACGAACTCTTCGGCGCTGGTGGGATGCAGAGCCACGGTGTTATCGAGGTCTGCTTTGGTGGCGCCCATGTTTAATGCGACCGCGAAGCCTTGAAGGATTTCGTCCATGCCTTCACCAATGCCGTGAATACCGACCACTTTTTCCTCTTTACCAACGCAGACGAGTTTGAAGAAACTCAGCGCGCGATGCGGTGTTACTGCGTTGTACATGGCCGCGAAAGACGACTTATAAACCTTCACTTGTTCTTCGCCATATTTCACGATGGCATCTTCTTCCGATAAGCCCACAGTGCCGATAGTGGGGTGGCTAAACACTACAGTAGGAATATTCTCGTAGTTAAAGTGGGCGTTCGGTTTGTTGTTAAACAACCGTTCAGCCAGTTGCCGACCAGCTTTAATGGCCACCGGCGTTAACTGTGCGCGGCCAGTGATGTCGCCTACTGCATAGATGCCTTGCACATTGGTGTTTTGGAATAAGTCCGTACGGACATAACCGGCCTCATCCACATCTACGCCCGTGCATTCAATGTTGATGTTGTCGGTCGCTGGTACACGCCCAATCGCCCAAACGAGGCAATCAACATCAGTCATCTGTTCACCGTTGGTGAAATGCAGCGTCAATTTGCCGTTATCTTCTTTCACCACTTGTTGAATCGTGGTCTCGGTGTGCAACGTTGGACCGTCTTGTTGCATCCGCTCCATTAATCCGTCAGTCAGGGTTCTATCAAAGTCACGCAGCGGTCGATCGCGGCGGACCAACAAATGGGTGTCTGAACCCAACGCGTGGAATACCCCGGCAATTTCTACGGCAATGTAACCGGCACCAGCGACGGCAACCTTTTTCGGTTGTTCAGTGAGGGCAAAGAAGCCGTCAGAGTCGATGCCATGTTCGGCACCGGGTACATCAGGAATCATTGGCCGACCGCCAGTGGCGATAGTGATATGGTCGGCGGTAATGCGTTCACCATTCACCTCGACGGTGTGTGGATCCACAAACTTGGCAAAACCCTCGATATATTCAACGCCATTCCCTTGGAAACCACGATGATAGCCGCCATGGATGCGCTCAATATAGGCTTCCCGATTTTTGACCATGGTGGCCCAATCGTATTGGCCTTGCTCAAGGTTAAAACCAAACGACGGCGCGTATTTTACCGCTTCTGCAACGTGAGCGGCATACCACATGACTTTCTTCGGCACACAGCCGACATTCACACAGGTGCCACCAACCGCTTTGGCTTCGATAACGGCTGCTTTGGCGCCGTGAATTGCCGCGCGGTTAGCTGAGGCGATTCCCCCGCTACCTGCACCGATGCTAAGATAGTCATAATGTCTGCTCATGTAGAAACTCCTTGATTCAACTGGCAGCACGCGGATGCCGCCGACACGGGTCGTGCGAAAAATGCCATTATGGTCGCGTAAAACGCCGTTTTAATCAATTAACCAACAGTGGAAGCCGCGGTGAAAGAACCGATAGACCTAATCTATTCTATCCATCGAAGTCGACGACGCAGCTTATCAATTAAAGTTGTGCAAGGCGAAGTACGGGTGAATGCACCACATGGTTTAGCCGAGCGCGAGATTCAGCAGTTTGTCAGTGCCAAGGCAAACTGGATAAACCGCCATTTAGCGCGGCAACAACAGCAGTTGTCAAAGCTCGCCGAACGGCTCTGGGAAAATGGCGAAACACTACAGTATTTGGGTGAAACCTATCCACTATGGGTGCACTTAGGTGCCAAGCAATCCCACTGTGAATTTAACGATAATGGCTTTCAAGTCGCCTTATCCAACCGAGTAAAGCAGCCCCAAAAAAATACCCAAAAGTTAGTCGAAGATTGCTACAAAGCGCTTGCTAAACAATGGCTAGATCACTTTATCCATAGTTGGCAGGTGGCGGAGTTACAACCCAGCAGCCATGATATTGCGAGCTTTACCGGAAAATGGGGAAGCTGTTCCGCCACCAGAGCTATCCGAATGAGCTGGCGCCTTTGGTTAGCACCGGAATATGTCGTGCGCTACGTGGTTATCCATGAACTCTGCCACCTAAAGCATTTTAACCACAGTAAAGCCTTTTGGCAGCTCGTCGAACAGCACGACCCCAACTACCCAGCCGCAGAAGCCTGGCTAAAGCGCCACGGCATCACCGTACTGAACCCTCATTACACCGCCTTCGCAAACTGAATCATGGGGTCGGGGATGTTGTTTGTTCCCTACCACGGCGATGAGCTTGAGCATGTTGGCATCGTGAGGGGCCAATTCTTTACTGCGGCCGGGGGTTTGGGCTCGCGGCATCGTCAGGGTTGGGGGAAGGCTCGGGGTGTGGGCGCTGGGGTGATTGGTGCTCAGCGTCCCGTCGGTTCACGGTGTCTCCGGTAAAAAGACGCTCGAGCCATCCATGGCCGCTCAGTCTCTGGCCCTCCCTGGCCAGAGATGCTTTTTACCGGAGCCCCCGCGCCCCAACGACACGCTAATCAATATCGAGGAAAACGCACCCACACCCCGAGCCAAATAGGTGCGGAGAAGCGATGCCGTCCACCATCGCGGAAAGCCGCAGTAAAGAAGTACCAGCTTTTATCCACTCGCTTCTATTTATTAGCTTCAGACAGCCTATTTGGGGTTGGTTGTTCTCTGCCACGGCGCGCTCGGTGTGGCTTCGGCATCGCTTCTCCGTAGCCCTAAGCTTGGGGTGTAGGCGCGACTTCACCTACATTTAACGCACAACGTTGGGGCGCGAAGCTGGGGAAAAAGTATCTCCGGCCATGGACGGCCGGAGACTAAGCGCCTCATGGATGAGCTTGAGCGGCTTTTTCCCCAGCTTCGTGAACCGGCGGGGTGCCGTGCAATGACTCTAACAAGCGCCTACACACCAAGCGCCCTCCAGCCCCTCACGATGCCGACGCACCCAAGCTAGACGCCGTGGTAGAGAGCAACCAATCCCAAGCCTGCCGCGAGCCCAAGCTAACAGCCGCAGTAAAGAATTGGCAGGCACAAAAAAGCCCGCGGTTAAGCGCAATGCTGTTCACTTAAGCGGAGCAGCATTGCGATTCACCGGATAGCGGGTTTTGGATAGTTTAACCGACCTTGGTCTTGATGGCCTCGGTCGGTTTTCTTTGAATAACATACCTAGGCTTCCTCT
>NZ_PIQH01000008.1 GCF_003987475.1 Idiomarina tyrosinivorans
ATATTGATTAGCGTCTCGTTGGGGCGCGGGGGCTCCGGTAAAAAGCATCTCTGGCCAGGGAGGGCCAGAGACTGAGCGGCCATGGATGGCTCGAGCGTCTTTTTACCGGAGACACCGTGAACCAGCGCGACGCTGAGCACCAATCACCCCAGCGCCCACACCCCGAGCCTTCCCCCAACTCTGACGATGCCGCGAGCCTTTGCCTAAGGCTGCAGTAAAGAATTCGCACTTTACGCAGGCACAAAAAAGCCCGCGGCTGCGGGCTTTTTTAGTGAAGGTTTGGCGACAATTTGGGTTAGTCGTTGTCGTTATGTACTTCGAGGTTGGCATCTTCGTGTTGGTCACGTTCGGCCTTGGCGGTATCGTTACGCGCGGCGTCTAGGCGGTCCAAGTATTCTTGGTTCACGTCACCGGTAATGTATTGGCCACTGAATACCGAGGTTTCGAATTGTTGAACGTTTGGGTTTTGTTCTTGCACTGCGGCGATCAGGTCTTCGAGATCTTGGTAAATCAGTCCGTCTGCTTTAATTAAATCGCAAATTTCATTGGCTTCACGGCCATGGCCGATTAATTCGTTAGCACTTGGCATATCTATGCCATAGACATTGGGGAAACGAATTTCTGGTGCGGCGGAAGCAAAATAGACTTTTTTGGCTCCGGCATCCCTCGCCATTTCAATGATTTGTTCTGAGGTTGTACCGCGTACAATAGAGTCATCTACGAGGAGCACATTCTTGCCTTTGAACTCGGCACTGATTGCGTTGAGTTTGCGACGCACGGATTTTCTACGCTGGGTTTGACCCGGCATAATAAAGGTTCGTCCAATATAGCGATTTTTAACGAAACCTTGGCGATACGGCAAGTCTAATACGTTGGCTATTTCTAGGGCGATATCACAACTGGTCTCTGGAATAGGAATCACCACGTCGATATCTAAATCGGCATAATCTCGACGAATCTTTTCGCCCAACTTTTTACCCATATTCACCCGTGACGCATAAACCGAAATGTCGTCAATGGATGAGTCTGGGCGAGCAAAGTACACATACTCGAAAATACATGGGCAGTGCTGGGGTTGGTCGGCGCACTGGCGCGAATAAAGTTGGCCATCATTGGTGATATAAATAGCTTCGCCTGGCTCGACATCGCGCACAAAGGTAAAGCCGGTACCGTCAATTGCGACACTTTCCGATGCCACCATATATTCTGGACCGTCTTCGGTTTCGCGCTTACCCAATGCTAACGGACGAATCCCCCACGGGTCGCGGAATGCCACCAAACCATGGCCAATCACCATTGCGACAACCGCATAGGCGCCTTTAACAAGGCGGTGGACCTGTGTCACGGTATTAAAAATATGGTCATCGGTCAGTTGCATCTCTGGGTGTTTGTCTAATTCGTTAGCAAACACGTTAAGCAAAATTTCTGAATCCGAGGTGGTATTAATATGCCGGCGGGCATTCCGGTACAGGGTGTTCTGTACTTCTTCGGCATTGGTCAGGTTGCCATTGTGCGCCATCGCTATACCGAATGGTGAGTTTACATAAAACGGTTGTGCTTCGGCTGAGCTTGAACTGCCTGCGGTTGGATAGCGCACATGGCCAATCCCGATTTGTCCCGCTAGGCGGTGCATATGGCGCGTATGAAATACGTCGCGCACCAAGCCGTTAGCTTTTCTTAACCGTAAGGTGTTGTTCTCAACCGTCATGATCCCCGCAGCGTCTTGACCGCGATGCTGGAGCATCGTTAAGCCGTCATACAATGCTTGGTTAACCGGTTGTTTACCGACAATCCCCACAATACCGCACATGCAAACTACCTCATTGACTGTTTAGGTCGTTATAAAGCTGGAGTTGCTTTGTAAAAATGTGAAAAACCACTGAATGATCACGCCAAAGTGAGGAATCAATACGGACTGCTTCCACCACAACGACTGCGAAAACGTGGTAAATGAATCTAAGAAAAACAGCACGGCACTTACAATTAGCACGCCGCGCAATGCACCAAACACCAAACCTAGCACGCGGTCGGTACCGGATAAGCCGGTGTGCTCGACGAGTTGTGCAAGAATATAATTGATGATGGCACCCAATATCAGTACGCAAACAAACAATATGGCAATCGCTGCTGCGTTGCGCACCATTGGGTCGTTTAATTGAGTAATGTAGGCGGCCAAGTCCGTGTAGAATTCGCTGGCGATAAAAAACGCCGCTATCCAAATGGCCAGAGAGACAGCTTCCTTGATGAAGCCTCTGACTAAACTGATCAGGCAAGAGATGCCGATTAACGCAATAATTGCGTAGTCAATCCATAGCATAATAGGTGCCGCTACTGTGCAAAAGACGCGCGAATTTTAACAGATGCAGAAATAAAATGCGTAGCTTTTTTGCGGAGTTTTACTGATCACCGGGTTCGAAACTCAATACCTGCCCCTTTAACCCAGTTAACTTTTCCAACTGTGTCAGTTGCTTTTTCAACGCTGCTTCAGAAGTATCCGGACCAACCATCAACTTGGTTAGGTTACCGGCTGGCTCTGCATAAGCGGCAAAACCTTTGTCTTGCAGTTGCTGAACCAATTTATCTACCGAGCCCTTTTGACTGAATGCTCCTAGCTGGATAACCCAAGCGTCGCCGGAGACAGTCGCCTCGGATGGTGTGCGTGGAGGTGCTTGCAGGGTGTTATCTGCGGCTATTGGCTGGGCTTCGTCGGCGGTCTTAGTTACAGTTTCCGTCGTACTTTCCGACGTTGCGCTGTTGTCGTCGCTGATATTCTGTTCACCCGCCAACTGCGGGTTTTGCATGGTTAAATCGGTATTAGGCTTTAACGGTATGGTTTCTTGGCGGTCGTCGTTACGTTGTTTTTTCCCATCCAGCACGTCAGGGACAATAATAATTGCCAACGCGACCAAAATAACGGTTCCCACTAAACGATTCTGAAACGAGCTAGACACCGTGCTGCCTCCGCTGCAATGCTTGAACTGAAGCCACAGTGTAAAACGAGCCGAATACCAATACTAGTGGTGCATGGGAAGAATCTTGTTGGGCTGCAATAACCGCTGCTTGATAAGCCTCTTCAACACCACTAAAGGTGTCAACATGTGCGGCTTTCAAACCGCTGGCGAGCTGCTCTGCCGTGGCACCCCGCGGCATTGCCAAACCGCCTAAATACCAGCGTTCGACCAAGCCAGTCAGTTCGGCAAAGGTGCCAGCAATGTCTTTATCACGCAGCATACCAACCACCGCGTAAATCGGCCTATCCGCTGCAATGGAGCGTAATTGGCTAGCTAAATACGCAGCAGCGTGAGGGTTGTGAGCAACATCGTGGAGTTGGGCCACACCGTCACAATGCAGCCGTTGCATGCGCCCCATTAACTGCGCTTGTTGCAGTCCCTGCTGAATATGCTCGGCACTCACGTTAAGTTCAGAGTGCTCTAGCGCAGCCAGAGCCGTCGCCACATTCAGTTGCGGCAAGCGCGGCAACGGCAATTCGGCGAGCTGCCATCTTTTCCCCTGATAATGGCCGGCGTTTTGCTGCCAACTAATGCTGAAGTCACGACCCAGAGTAAAGAGCTTGGCGCCCTTTTCGGCGGCAACCTTGAGTAATTTGGCGGGCGGCTCGGGATCACCACAAATCGCCACCTTGTCGGCGCGAAATATTCCCGCTTTCTCAGCACCAATGCTCTCGCGATCTGGGCCCAGGTATTCTACATGGTCGATACCGATACTGGTGACCACGGCAACATCTGCAGCAATCATATTCACGGCGTCCAAACGGCCGCCCAGTCCAACTTCCAAGATCACAACATCAAGCGCCTGCTGCTGGAACAATTTGAACGCTGCAAGAGTGCCAAATTCAAAATAGGTAAGGGACGTATCACCGCGCGCTTGTTCAATAAACGCAAATGCTTCGCTATGTTGGCGCTCATTGAGTTGTTTGCCATCAATTCGCACCCGTTCGGTATAATCGACTAAATGTGGCGACGTGTAAACGCCGACCCGATAACCCGCGGCACGTAATATCGCCTCTAGGTAGGCAACTGTGGAGCCTTTGCCATTGGTGCCGCCAACGGTGATCACGGTATCAGCAATATGTTCGAGCCCTGCTTGCCGTTGCACCTGTTGGCAACGTTCTAGGCCCATATCAATTTCGCTAGGATGTATCGCGGTGAGGTAATTTAGCCAATCGTCCAACGGGCTGTCGGACGCTGGTGTTAGCGGTTTTTGTTCACTCATTCGGCAACGATGGCATCATCGCTTGAGCTCACTGACGGTAGGTTCTGCATTTTCGCCAGCAACTGCGCCACGGTATCACGCATATCACGACGATCGATGATCATATCGATGGCACCATGGTCCAACAAAAATTCCGCGCGCTGAAAACCGTCAGGTAAGGTTTGGCGAACAGTTTGTTCAATCACTCGCGGTCCGGCAAAACCAATCAGTGCTTTCGGCTCGGCAATATTGATATCACCCAGCATCGCTAAACTTGCTGAAACACCACCCATGGTTGGATCGGTTAATACCGAGATATACGGCAAGCCCTGCTCACTCATACGCGCCAGAGCCGCAGACGTTTTTGCCATTTGCATCAAAGACATCAACGCTTCTTGCATCCGCGCTCCACCAGATGCCGAGAAGCACACCAGTGGGCAACGCATTTCTAGGCATTGCTCAACCGCTTTTACAAAACGCGCACCAACCACTGAGGCCATGGAGCCACCCATAAAGTTGAAGTCAAATGCCACAGCAACCACCGGGATACCTTTCAGGGTGCCTTTCTGGGCGATCAATGCATCTTTCTCACCGGTGCTCTTTTGTGCCGCGGCAATGCGATCTTTGTATTTTTTCGAATCGCGGAATTTGAGAATGTCCTTGGGCTCGAGTTCTTCGCCAATTTCTACCGCTGAATCGGTATCCAAGAATATTTCCAACCGTTTGCGACCAGTAATGCGCATGTGGTGGTCGCACTTGGGGCACACTTCTAAACTGCGCTCTAAATCTGCACGGTACAAAATTGCGCCACAAGCGTCACATTTGCTCCAAACCCCTTCCGGGATATTGCGACGCTTGTTTACTTTCGGTTTTGCAAGAATTCTTTCTATCCAGCTCATAACTATCCAATTATTCTGCGCGGCTTATTCGGCAAGCCGCTATGCTAGCATATTCTACCCATAAAAAGTGGTCTTAACTGTCATCACCTAGCCATAACGGACCAGGTACTGGTGTCGGCAGTTGCCACTGTTCAGGATAGGTTACACCCACTAAGTATAGTCCACCGGGTTTTGCTGTGGCCGCCGCTTGGGTCCTGTCTTTACTCGCCAATAACTCAGCCAACCAAGTGACTGGTGCCTGATGTTGCCCGATAACCAGCAAACTGCCAACAATATTTCGCACCATGTGGTGCAAAAAAGCATTCGCACCAATATCTACGACCACGAAATCGCCGTGGCGTTTCACTTGCAAGTGATGCACACAACGAAAAGGAGAATGGGATTGGCATTGTGCGGCACGAAACGCACTAAAATCGTGCTCGCCCAAAAGTGCTGGCGCCGCGGCCTGCATCGCGGCGACGTCTAACGGCTTATGATAATGGCTCACCCCATGGCCGTGAATACCTGGGCGCAATGCTGTGTTGGCGATAATGTAACGGTAACGGCGTGCTACGGCGCTGAATCGCGCACTAAAGTCCTCAGCTACCGGCTGGGCCCAGCGCACCGCGATGTCGGCGGGTAAATGTGCATTGACCCCAAGCGTCCATGCCGCTCCGCGGCGGTCGTTCGGGGTATCAAAATGCACCACCTGCGCTGTCGCATGCACTCCAGCATCGGTGCGCCCTGCACAGGTCACTTCAACCGGGTGGTCAGCGACTTTGGCTAACGCCTCTTCAACCCGCTGTTGAACACCCACCACTTCACGTTGTTTTTGCCAGCCATAATACTGGCTGCCATCGTATTCCAGCCCTACGGCTATACGCATTATAACTACCTACTACGAGCTGATTTGTTGACGTAATTGCTGCGCCTCTTGGGCGATATCGGCATCGTCAACATCAACCAATTTGTCTAATACTGCTCGCGCTTCATCATGGTCGCCCATGTCAATGTAGACGCGCGCTAAGTCTAATTGTCCCGCCGGATCGTTATCGTCTGGCGCACCCTCGCCATCAGCCCCATCACCGTCTGGCAATACCTCAGCGATAGCGGCTTCATCGTATTGGTCACTGTCCGCCTCACTATCTTCTGCACCGGCTTCGTCCAGCAATTCATCAATATCTTTGTAATCTTCTGGTTGATCGCTGATGCTTGGCTCTATACCAGCGTCATCTTGCTCGGTTGCGGCGTCTGCCTTATCTTCATCTTCGCCGAAGAACGCCGCTAGATCATCGTCCGCTTGCTGTTCAGCCTCGCGCAGCGTTTCGTCATCTTCCAACTGTTGTTCATCAAAGCTGATGTCATCGGTAAATTCTTCGTCACTGGCATTTAACCAAGCATCAATTTCATCTTGCTCTGCGTCATCTGCTATTGGCGTGGGTTCTGGTTCTGGTTCTGGTTCTGGTTCAGAAACCGGTTCATCGGCGTCTTCCGTATCTGGTGTTTCAGCAGCGACATCCTCTACGCTATCAATATCGTTGCTGCCAGACGCTTCGATGTCAGCGTCTGCTTCCGACGCAAGTGTTTCTGCATCATCACCGTCATCTATCGATTGCTCTATGTCTTGTGATTCGGCGAGCAACCGTTCAAGCTCTTGCTCTTCCGATTCTGCTGCTGGCGGTGATTCGCTATCGTCGTCATTATCGTCGACTCCAAGTTCGGCCAGCATTTCATCCAAATCGATGTCTTCAGCATTGACCTCGGTCTCTGGCTCCGCCGCTTGCTCTGCGTCATCCGCCGCGTCCGTCTGCGACTGTTGCTCAAAGTCGGCAGGCAATAACTCATCATCATCGTTGTCCGTTGCATCAGCCTCTGGCTCTTGCTCCGCATCTGAAGCTTGCTCGTCTTCTTCGGTTACGTTCAAATCAATGGCCGGGTCGTCATCATCCGACTCTGCCAATAACTGGTCCAGATCTGACTGCGACAATTCACCTGAACTGTCGTCTTCATCAGGCAATATCGCCCGATCTTCCTCACTCAGGCTGTCATCCTCGGGCGCGGATTGAGGCTTATCTTCAGTGTCGCCCATGCCGAAAATATCGTCGTCATGGTCTGCTTGGTCATCAAGCTGGATGGCATCGTCATCCGTATTAGACGCATTCTGGCCACCACTTTCAGCCTGTAGCAGTTCGTTTTCTAGCGCGCTTAAATCGTCGCCATCATCATCAAAACCGTCCAGGTCATCAAAATTATCATCATCTAAGCTAATCTGGGTGGAGCTATCGCTGAGCAATTCTTTATCAAGCTGTGCCGCGGCTTCTTCATCTGAAACATCTGTGGCTTTCTTCGCACCCATTTGGTTGCCACCCGCTTCTTCGATTTCGCGAGACTGGCGGCGAATAAACCACCAAAAGCCTAAGGCAATAATCAGCAGCGCCGGCAGCACTGACAGTAGAATCAAGTTAAAGGGTTTTTGCAGCCACTCAATAAAGCCGGAAGAGGCCTCTTGCTCTTGCTGTTGGCGCAACGCTTGTTGCTGTTGTTCCAAAATTTGCTGTAGCTGTTGGCCCAATTGCTGGCTATCGGCTAGCCCTTTACTCAGTGCGTCAATGCGCTGGGAAAGCTCGTCTAGACGCTGCTTAAGGTCATCGTTTTCGTTGCCAACGCGTTGCATTTGCTGCATCGACTCGGAAATTTGCTCACGGATTTGGGTCAGATCGGTTTGCGTCTTTGCTCGAACCTCGGCTACCGCTTGCTGGGCTTTATCGCCAGCCTCTTCTATCAGTTGTTGTTGTTGCTTACGAGTGGCCTCAGTGGCTTGTTCTGCAGATGCCAATTGCTGTTCTTTAGTGGTAAGTGACTGATCAACCACAACGCGGCGTCGTGCGGTTTCGGGATTGATCATGTCGATTTCTTGGACACTCGGAATACGCAGATAGAAGCCATCGAGCATGCGGTTCATGTTGCCATTCACAAACGCATCAGGGTTGGCTTGTAGCAAAGCCACCATGGTCTGGTATTGGGTCACACTTGAGTGCGGTTTGACCTTAGCCGCGATGCTCCAAAGCGTGTCGCTTGCCTTTATTGGACCATAGCGCTTGGTGCCGCGCCGCACATCCTCAGTCTCAGATCCTTTCGGGCCTTTAATTAAGACGCCGTCCTGGGCCACTGACGGTGGTTGATATGAGGCAAGAAGCACGAGACACAGAGCAACGACAGTCATAGTCTGCGTCATTGCCTTGCCAATCAATTTACCCATTTTTTGGTTTATCATCCGTCAACTCGCACTCTATCCGCTGCGTTTTTTTGTTCGCCTAAGGCCTTTCTTTTAACGGCATCAAATATAAAAACTTTATGATATTACACGTAAAAATTACCAGTAGTCACGAATTAAGTGCTCGGCAATTTGAATGCTATTGGTCGCTGCCCCTTTGCGGATGTTATCCGCGACAACCCACATATTAAGACCGTTTGGATGGCTAATATCGTTTCTGACTCGGCCCACAAACACTTCATCGTTTCCAGCCGCATCGGTGACTTGCGTCGGAAAGTCTTCACGAGCTTCCATCAGGGTTACTCCTGGGGCTTGCTGCAATAATTGTTTCGCATGCTCTGCGGTAATCGGCTGTAATGTTTCGATATGAATCGCTTCGGCATGACCATAAAACACCGGCACGCGCACAGCCGTTGCATTTACTCGAATATTGGCATCACCCAAGATTTTCTGGGTTTCCCACACCATTTTCATTTCTTCTTTGGTGTAGTCATTGTCTTGGAATGCGTCTATTTGTGGAATACAGTTAAACGCAATTTGGCGACTGAAGTTTTCTACGGTCGGCACCCGTGCGTTCAACAAGTCTGCCGTTTGCTTGGCGAGCTCTTCCATCGCTTCTTTACCAGCACCGGAAACCGATTGATAGGTTGCCACATTAATCCGATCAATACCCACTGCATCGTGAATAGGCTTAAGCGCCACCATCATCTGAATGGTCGAACAGTTTGGGTTGGCAATGATATTGCGATTACGAAAGTCGGCTAAGGCATAACCATTAACCTCGGGCACCACCAGCGGGATATCCGCTTCATAACGAAACTCTGAGGTATTATCGATAACCACACAACCAGCCTCGGCAGCCTTCGGCGCGTAAATTCTCGAGATACTGCCACCAGCAGAGAAAAAACCGATGTCCGCTTGCGACCAGTCAAACTTGTCGGCGTCTTCAACGGTAAGGTCTTCACCGTTAAACGCCACAGTCGTTCCAGCAGAGCGCTCACTCGCAAGAGGGTAAAGTTTTGCCACAGGAAATTTGCGCTGCTCAAGCACATCGATCATTTGCTGACCGACAACGCCTGTTGCACCTAAAACCGCTACGCGAAAGCCTTCCGACATGAACTCTCCTTACTATTTCTCTGCGAGTTGGGTGCTAAACCCTAACTGGCTTAGCCATTGCTGTTGTTGTTGATTACCGCAAATAACGGTCTGCGTGCTCAATTGCCGACGCGGTTGCTGAGCCCGATATTCGCGCCGCAATTGGTCAAAGCGTTCGCCATCGGTCGGCCCCGTCCGCAACAATTGGTCATCTTGTTTGATATCATAAATGCCGTGCACACAGGATGCCAGCCCTGTAACCGAATTAACCGCGGTTATATCCACCGCTGCGCGACTGACGTCAGGTAGCACGGCGTCCACCGTTAACCGTTGCGGATAACCAAAGGCCGTTGCTAACTGGTTAGCAACCAGTACGGCACCGCCTGCTTTGCCCTCTAAGCTGTGTCCCGCAATGTGGGGGGTAGCCAGTGCCAATTTGGCGATAGGTACCGCACGCAAGTCAGGCTCGTTTTCAAACACATCGAGTATCACCCTTGGACTATCAGGCTGCTGCAACCTTTGTTGTAATGCTGTGGCACTCACTACTGCGCCACGACTGGCATTAATTAACAAGCAACGTTGATGCAATGATTGCAGCGCCTCAGCATCAAATAAATGGTGGGTTGGGTGTTCACCACCGCGAGTCAACGGCACATGGCAGGAAATGACATCGGCATTGAGCACTCGCTGCCAATGGTCGTGCACGCCTTTGTCGCCGGTCTTTAGCAACGGCGGGTCGTAGTAGCTGACCTCACAGCCCAGCGCCGCTAGACGACTTCCCGCAGCTTTGCCGGTGTGCCCTGCACCAACGATTGCAACATCGAGCTCGGCGATAGCTTGCCAGTTATAACCTTGCGCCAACGCATCCACTAAAAAGGCACTGAGCACATATTCACCAACCGATTCAGCATTGCCACCAGCGGCATTAGTAAATGCTATTCCGCGGCGTTTGACACACTCAACATCTACATGTTCAACACCAATGGTTGCCGTGCCAACGAAACGTAACTTAGGCGCCTGCTCCAGCAACGCTTCATCGACTTGTGTAATCGAACGGATCAGCAGCGCATCAGCCTCAGCGAGCTGCTCTGGCATGGGTTGGCGTTGTGAAAAAACGCTGACCTCGCACCATTGCTGCAACCATTCAGCAATACCTGGAATATTTTCCGCCAATAAGACTTTCGGTTGTGCCATACACGCGACTCTCGATTGCGACCAGTAACATCAGCTAGCACTATACGCCAGCGACAAAAAAGGGCACGCCATGCGTGCCCTTTTTAGCTTAGCCGAAGCCTTAACCGTTTTCAGTATAACGGCGCATGATTAAGGTTGCGTTGGTGCCACCAAAACCAAAACTGTTTGACATAACCGTGTTCAAGCCAATGTTTTGAGGCTCGCGGACGATGTTCATGCCGTCGGCTTTTTCATCGAGGGTTTCAATGTTAATCGACGGTGCAACGAAATCGTTCTGCAACATCAGCAGTGAGTAAATCGCTTCATGAACACCGGCTGCCCCCAACGCATGCCCTGTCATCGCTTTGGTTGCGCTAATCAATGGCGTCTTCTCTGGGAAAACTTCACGAATCGCTTCCAATTCTTTGACGTCGCCGACAGGCGTGCTGGTTCCATGGGTATTAAGATAGTCAATGGGCGTATCAACGGTTTCCATTGCCATCTTCATGCAGCGGACTGCGCCTTCGCCGGAAGGAGCGACCATGTCGTAACCATCTGAGGTAGCGCCATAGCCGACAATTTCGCCATAAATTTTAGCGCCACGTGCCAACGCTGACTCGAGTTCTTCGATGACTAAAATACCGCCACCGCCAGCCGGCACAAAGCCGTCACGATCGGCATCGTAGGTGCGTGATGCCTTCTCTGGCGTATCATTGTATTTGGTACTCAAAGCACCCATGGCATCGAACTCCATGCCTAAGGTCCAGTGCAGCTCTTCGCCACCGCCCGCAAATACACGGTCTTGTTTACCGAATTGAATCAGTTCTAAGGCATGGCCAATACAGTGAGCTGACGTCGCACAAGCAGAGCTGATGGAGTAGTTTACGCCCTTGATTTTGAACGGTGTCGCCAAACACGCCGAGGTGGTTGATGCCATGCAGCGCGGTACCATGTAGGGTCCCACGCGTTTTACGCCGCGCTCACGCAGGATATCAGCAGCGCCTACCTGATGCTCACCCGATGCGCCACCAGAGCCAACAACCAGTCCAGTGCGTGGGTTTGAAACTTCTTCTTCAGACAAACCGGCATCTTCAATGGCCTGCTGCATCGCAATGTAGGCGAATGCCGCGGCATCACCCATAAAGCGCATTGCTTTGCGGTCAATGTGTTCTTTTGGGTCGAGTTTTAGGTTACCCCACACTTGGCAACGCAAACCCATCTCCGCAAACTGCTCAGAGTGAGTAATGCCCGATTTGCCATGGCGAAGCGAGTCTAAAACTTCCTGTTGATTGTTGCCGATACTAGACACAATGCCTAGTCCAGTGATCACTGCTCGTCTCATTCAATGTTCCCGTATTACTTTTTCACGCAGCGTATACTACCTGCGAAGTTGTTCTAATGTGGTCTGCTTTGTTCTCTACAGGTTAACACGAAGTTGTTACAATACCACGTGTCATCGTTTTGCGGAGTTTGACCGTGCATTCTACTACTGATTTACAGTATAACGAATTTGGCGTACCAGTTTCAGTGCATTTTGACGATGTCTATTTTTCCGTCGAAAATGGTCTGGCCGAGAGCCGATACGTATTTTTGCAACACAATGGATTACCCCAACGTTGGAATAGTGTAGCCGAGCATTATGACTTTTTGATTGCAGAAACTGGGTTTGGTACTGGGTTAAACTTTCTTGCTACCTGGCAAAGCTTTATTGAACATGCCCCTGACTCACTGCGACTGCATTTTGTAAGTTTCGAAAAATATCCACTGTCGCGCCAGCAGCTACGTGACGCTTTGGCCCATTTCCCTGAACTCGACGAATACGCTGAACAACTGATCGAAGCGTATCCAACGCCGAATAACGGGGCGCATCGTGTCAGTTTTGCGCAGCACCGCATCACGCTCGATTTATGGATTGGTGATATCGCTGATTGTCTCCCTGAGTGGCAACAGCAGGCGCAAGCACAGGTTGATGCATGGTTTTTAGACGGCTTTGCACCGTCAAAAAATCCGCAAATGTGGTCGGATACGTTATTTAACGCGTTAGCAACCACCGCTCATCGCGATACCACCGTTGCCACGTTCACCGCTGCTGGCGTGGTTAAACAAGGGCTACGAAAAGCCGGTTTTGAAATACAAAAAGTCAAAGGCTTTGGCCGCAAGCGGGAAATGCTTACCGCAACAACTAGTGACCGCCATCAACGCCTTAAGCCTGCACGGAAACGCCCACGGGTGGCGGTTATTGGCGACGGCATTAGCGCCCATTGCTGCGCCTTACAGTTAAGTGTACGTGGTTGTCCGGTCACCTTAGTGGGGCAGCAATGGGGAGCCGGCGCGTCCGGCAATCCGCAAGCCGCGGTTTATCCGTTGCTGCATTTAGAGCCGACACCGCTTAGCCAGTTTTACCTGCAAGCGTTCAGCCTTAGCCGCAGTTTTTATTCACAGTTCGCGCCGAGCGCTTGCCATTGGCAAGGGGTAAGTGAACTCAATATTAATGCCAGCAAACAGCAGCGCGCCGAGCGCTTAGCCGAAGCTCATTATGTGGCGGAAACCGTAATGCCGGAATCAGCCGCTCAAGCTTCGCAGTTCCACGGCTGTGAAGTGGCTCACGATGGACTGCGGCATCCGCGCGCCGGATGGTTGGAGCCACAACCACTACTTAGCGCTATGCGTCAAGCAGGACAGCACATTACCGCTATTGAGGACCGGCTGGTCAACGCTGTGCCCCGGACAGCAGGTCATGGCTGGCAGTTACAACTGCAATCCGGCAAAACCGTCGACGTCGACTACGTGATCATTGCAACCGGCGCCGGGATCCAGCAGGGCCTACAACAATTCGATAGCAAACTCACGATTCAAGCACCGAATGTGCGGGGACAAGTGACTTTTATTGCAGAACAGCCGCAATTGCCTCGCAGCGGCGTGCTGTGCGGCAAAGGCTACCTGACGCCGAGTTTGAATGGTCAACACTGTATTGGTGCTACTTTCCAGCGTAATAGCGACAGTCGCGAATGCTTCCCCGCCGATGATCAAGAAAATCTTGCACAGTTGCAGCAGTTGTTAGCACAGGATGTTCCAACCTCGGTGATGGGCCAACGAGCCAGTGTCCGTAACACCAGCGCCAATCATTTGCCATTGGTGGGCAAAGTGCCTCAGCAGCAGAGTCTCTATATGTTAGCGGGGTTGGGTTCACGCGGCTTTACCTCGGCGCCGCTGGCGGCGGAACATATTGCCTGTGAAATTTGTGGAGGTGTAATGCCGCAAACCATCGACATGCAGCAACGGCTGCAGGCAGTTCGCGCGTTTACGCTTGCTTAGCTTGCCGTTCTAAGCGCGCCAACATGTTTGCAATGTGCTGCTGATCCGCGGGAGCTAATTCATTTTTTGTGGCATCAACCGCTTGCTTAAGTTGTGGCAACAATTGCGCGCCGTCATCTTCGCCGGCCATTTCTAACTGCGCGACCACGAGGTCGAAATGCCCCCGTAAATAGCCACTGGCAAACAGCTCATCGTCATCGCCATCGACAACAGCCTCATCGAACACGGGCTCTAATTGGTTGACTAACTGATCTAATTGCATGCGCTATGAGTTCCCACAGATGAATGAAAGCGCGAGATTCTAACGTGAATTTTGTTACAATGCACCCATGGCTACAGTGATGAGGTATTTATGTCAGGAACTGAGGATAGCGGTTTAAAAATCGGACTTTTTTACGGTTCAACCACCTGTTACACCGAAATTGCGGCAGAAAAATTGCAGCAAGCCATCGGTGAGGACATCGTTGAACTGTTTGATATAAAAGACACCCCGCTAAGCGAAGCAGAGAACTTCGACATCCTGATTTTTGGTATTTCTACGTGGGACTTCGGCGAACTCCAAGAAGATTGGGAAAGTCACTGGGATGACATCACCCCACTCAATTTGGCAGGAAAAATTGTCGCGCTTTATGGAATGGGCGATCAGCAAGGCTATACCGATTGGTTTCAAGACGCCTTGGGTATGCTGCATCACGCCATCGCCGATAAAGATTGCCAGCGCATTGGTTTTTGGCCAAACGGCGACGATTACGACTTCGCCGCATCAAAAGCACTCACTGACGACGGCGAGTTCTTCTTCGGCCTGGCGTTAGACGAAGACAGTCAATACGACTTAAGCGATGATCGTATTGCCCAGTGGAGCACCCAGATTCTTGAAGAAGTCGCGGAATTACTGAGCGCCTAGCCGCCCGATTCCACCGCGATCGCCGGTGTAAGCCATTGACGTAACTGCGCCAGCCGTTGCTGCAAAGCGTCGGCAGCAAAAGGTTGCGCCGCAGAGTGTCCCCATACCGGCGCTGGCCATGCTGGATCGCCCTGATTTCTGGCGATATGGTGGATATGTAATTGCGGCACTATATTACCTAACGCCGCAACGTTTAACTTATCAGCCGCAGTTTGTTGCATAAGAATTTCACTCACGATTAGCGATTCTTGTTGCACCTCAGCTAGCTGTTGCGCAGGGAGCTGGTAAAGTTCGCGGCAGTTATGTGCCAGCGGAATCTGTAACAGCCAATAATAACGACTGTCGTTCATCACCCGCCACTGGCTGCTTTTACTATTTAGCAACCACTCACTATCTTGTGCCAAACGTTGATCCAGCTGAAACTCGAAGTTTTTCATGTTCAACCTCGTTAACCGTAAAGATTGGTAAATTAATCGCAGTGTACCGCCACAGCAGATGAAACGCGATGGCGCATCAGTTATAACTGGTTTTTCACTTTTGTCATTGTCTGCAAGGGACACTCATCATGCTAAAACAACTCGCCAGAGGTTTAGCGCTCGCTGCAGCGTTGCTGGCCACTGCGGCCTTCGCTAAGCAGCCGTCAACACTGCCCAGCATCGAGCAATTCACCCAATCTATGAAAGCCGAACAAGGCTTATTGACCTTTTATCAGCAACAACAACATATCTATTTAGCGGTGCCGAAAAAGTCGGCGCAATATATTTTCCAGAGCAGCCTGCCTTGGGGCCTCGGTTCAAACGATATTGGCCTTGATCGCGGTCAATTAGGCGCGACTCGCTTGGTGCATTTTGCTATCCATCCAAATAAGGTGTTGCTAGTGCAGGACAACACCCAATTTCGGGCCAGCTCTGATCGGCAAGAAGAAGTCGAGAGTGTTAATCAAGCGTTCGCTGATTCTGTGATTGCAGGTTTTACGCCTGTTGCAGAGTCAGACCAAGCATTGCTGATCGACTACACCGATTTTCTGCTCAGTGATATTCACCATGTCAGCGAAACACTGGCCAATACCGAGCAAGGCAGCTATCGCCTCGATCCACAGCGTTCAAGCATTTATTTACCGCGCTCAAAGGCGTTCCCGAAAAACACCGAGTTAGAAGCAGTATTAACCTATAGTGGTGATGCCAAAGGCCAGTACGTCAATCAAGTAGCAGCCGACGCGACCGCGTTAACACTGCATAGCCATCATTCATTTATTCAGTTGCCTGACGATAACTACCGGCCACGAAAATTTAATCCGCAAGCGGGGTTTTGGGCTGAGACCTACCAAGACTATTCGGTAGCATTAGATCAACCGATTCAACAACAGCGTATCCCGCGTCACAGACTGCGCAAAGCGGACCCTATTGCTTCGGTCAGCGAAGCCCAACAACCCCTGATTTACTACTTGGATCGTGGTGTGCCAGAGCCCATTAAATCGGCACTGATGGAAGGTGCGAGTTGGTGGCAACAGGCGTTTACCGCAATCGGTTTTGACAATGCCTTTCAGGTGAAATTGCTGCCTGAGGGCGCTGACCCTATGGATGTGCGTTATAACGTCATCCAGTGGGTCCATCGTGCTACTCGCGGTTGGTCGTATGGCTCGTCGGTGATCGACCCTCGCACTGGCGAAATTATTAAAGGCCACGTTACTTTAGGTTCTTTGCGGGTGCGCCAAGACATCAAAATAGCCACCGCATTATTGGCACCTTTTTATGACGACCGCGCGGAATTAGCACAAAAAGTGCAGGCGGTAGCGTTAGCTCGCATTCGCCAATTAGCCGCCCATGAGGTTGGACATACGTTAGGTCTAGCGCACAACTTTGCCGCCAGCACCGACCAGCGCGCCTCGGTCATGGATTATCCGCAACCGCTGGTGAGCCTCACCACCGACAATACCTTGGATGTTAGCCAAGCCTACACCGATGGCTTAGGTGTGTGGGATAAGCAAGCCATTGCTTATGGCTACAGTGACTTTGGCGGTATTGCCGAGGAGTCGCAGTTACTTGACAAGATTCTGGCAAAAAACCAAGCGCTTGGACTGCATTTTATCTCCGACCGCGATGCGCGTGCCGCTTCAGGCGCCCACCCTTTGGCGCACTTATGGGATAATGGCAGCGATCCAGTCACCGAGCTGCAACGCTTAATGACGGTAAGGAATACCGTTATTCAACGGTTTGATACCGAGCTCTTGGCGCCCGATCAACCGCTGAGCGATTTGATGGAGTATTGGGTTCCGGTCTACGCCATGCATCGCTACCAAATAGAGGCTGCCGTTAAATGGCTCGCGGGGGTAAACTATGATTACGCATTAGCCTCTGAATCCACCGCAAAAGCGACACCTCTAGCCGCCAGCCAGCAACGCAGAGCGTTACAGCAGTTACTGCAAACGCTAACCATAGACAATCTGCAAGTACCCGCCAGAATCAGGGAAAAATTGCTGCCGTTGGCCTATGGCCAAGCGGACAGCCGCGAGCGCTTCGAGGGGCGGACGGGTTTGGTCCCCGACCCTGTCAGCATGGCTGAGGCACTTGCTGAACATACCCTCAGTTTGATGCTTAATCCAGAGCGATTAAATCGGCTGTACCAGCAGCATGGCTATCAAACGAATATCCCATCCGTGGCAGAGGTTGCCAACGCGCTGTTGGAGCAAACACGAGTGACACAACAGCAGCAACCATTGAGTGAACGCTTACGTTTGTTAGTGGTGAATGACCTCATTCGTAGCGCCAGCGACCACAATACTGCGCCAGAAGTGCAGCTTTCTTTGCAGCAACAACTGCAGCGTTACGCAGTCGGTCTAGCAAATCAGGGGGCAGCGGCGGATAAACTCCTCGCGAGCGCTATTCAGCAGTACCTAGACTCTGGGCAGTGGCGCTATCAATTTACCCCTCGGACATTACCGCCAGGTTCACCCATTTAATCCGATAGCGGAGCAGAGACACAAAAAAAGCCAGCTGCGTTAACGCAAGCTGGCTTTTTATTTTCGCTAAAATTAGCGCTTAATCACGACCGAACTCTTTACCAAAGTAGGAGTCTTTCAACCACTGTGGACGCTGAGGATCGTTGGCAATTTCTTTACCAATTTCGTAGTTGATGTTGGTAAAGCGAGCACCTGCTTCATAATTGATCGGCAAGCTAGGCTCATCGCTCGGCTTGTGGTAGTGCTTGGCGAAGAATTCTCCCCAAACTTCACCGCCATCTTCACCTTCCGTACGAGACTCGAAACCTGTCATCAAGAATACCGCAGGAACGCCTTGCTTCACCAAAGTGTAGTGGTCAGAGCGGACAAAGATCGCTTGCTCTGGCATCGGGTCTGGGCTTTGTTTGGTGTCGTATTTCGCCGCAGCGCGAGTTACCACATCACCTAACGTTGAGTGCGAGGCACCGAACGCAATCACATCAGCAAAATCGTACAACAACACCGGCATATCCAAGTTCACGTTGGCAACGATTTGGCTCATCGGCACCGTTGGGTTATGAGCAAAGTAATCCGCACCCAATAGGCCTTTTTCTTCGCCTGTTACTGCCAAGAACATGATTGAACGGTCCGTTGGAGCGCCATCTTCAACAAACATGCGTGCAGTTTCTAGCATGACAGAAACACCGGCCGCGTTATCCATTGCACCATTGTTGATGTTGTCTTCACGGCTTAAGTCTTTTACCACACCAACGTGGTCCAAGTGCGCGGTATAAAGCACATATTCGTCTTTCAACTTCGCGTCTTTGCCCGGCAGAATACCGGCGACATTTGGGCTGGTGATTTTTTCATGCTTAGACTGGCGTGTAAGCGTAAGGCTCGCGTTCAATGGGAATCCTTTCGGACGTTCATTGTTTGCCGCTTGCTCATAAATTTTGTCTAAAGCTACTGGCGCGTTACTGAACAGTTTCTTCGCCGCATCAATATTGACGTACGCAGAGCCCATTAACTGCTGCTCTTCACCACCCGGTAAACCGTTTGGACCAACCCATTTCATCCGCGGCATGTTGGCGTAGTAAATGCTTGATTCGAATTTACGCACTTTTTCACGCTCAGGCGTATGGATTGTGACAATGCCGACCGCACCTTTTTCCCGCGCTATGTCGTCACGAGTGCTGGATAAATGCGCACCCTCTTCACTTGGAAGACCTTCTGGACGGCCTGCTAGCATCACCACAATTTTACCGTCGACATCCAAGCCTTCGTAGTCATTCATGCCAAATTCATCAGCAACAATGCCGTAGCCTACGAACACCATCGGTGCAGTGACTTCGTCTTTCTCGCTGTAATGGCTTGGGCCCGTGATGAAGTCTTTCGGGAAGTCGAAATCGACTTCTTTGCCATCAACGGTCATCGACATTGTCGCACTGTTTGGCACTAAGGTACTTTTCACGAATGGAATACGCTGAAAGTACGTACCGTCATCACCGCCAGGCTCTAAGCCTAGCTGTTTAAATTCTGACGCCACATAATTGGCGGCGATTTCATGTCCACGGCTACCCGTGTCACGGCCACGCATGTCGTCGTCGGCTAAAAACTCTAAGTGCGCCTTAATATTCGATGGTTGCGCTTGAATAGCCGCTTGCTGTTTCCCCGAATCGTTACCGTTACCACAGGCGACGAGCAAGCTCGCCATGGCAGCCGCTAACGCTAGCTTTGTTGTTCTCATGTTGATTTTCCTAAAGGTTGTTTTTAACAAACGTCATCAGTTTACCCGAGCTATCGACGAGTCACCAGTCAGGCGCGGCAAATAGCGCTTGCAAAACGACAAACGAAAAGATACGTTATAATATAACACCGCTATAGTATAACATTACTTAAGTCTGGAGCAGTGATGAAATGCAATAAAAAACAGCGACTTTCTGGCGCTTGTCTATCGCTATTAGCCATCAGTATTCAAGCGACTGCACAACAAGCTTCGCCATCAGACGCGGATAAAAAAAGTGTAACAGCTGATGAAATTATTCAAATTCAAGCCAGCCCACTAGCACGCACCAGTGTTGAGTCCGCCCAACCTATTTCGGTGCTGAGCGGCGACGAATTGCGGCGTCTGCAAGCAAACAGTCTCGGTGAAACCCTCGCCACCATGCCCGGCATCAACAACACGCACTTCGCGACCGTTGCAGGGAGCCCGATTGTTCGAGGACTATCTGGGGCCCGAGTCAAAACCACCCAAAATGGTCTGGATACCGGTGACGTATCCCGCGCAAGTCCTGATCATGCCATTACTGCTGAGGCATCTACTGCACAACAAATTGAAGTGTTGCGCGGCCCAGCCACCTTACTCTACGGCAGTGGTGCTATTGGTGGCGTGATCAATGTCGTCGACCAACGCATTCCTAGTGAACGCCCGGCAACGACCGAGGCAAGCATAGGATTATCAATGAACAGTGTTGCCAATCAACGCCAAGGTAACGCCGCGGTGACAACGGGCGCTGGGAACTGGGCATTCCATGCCGATGGCTTTATTCGAAAAAGTGACGATTACCACACACCGACATTTACCAATGATGAGGGTGAAACCCAAGATCGGGTGGAGAATACTTTTGTCGATGCCAAGGGCGCTACGGTCGGTACCAGTTATTTCTTTAATCGCGGCTATTTGGGCGTTTCAGCCTCTCGTTTAGCACAACAATATGGTATTCCCGGGCACCACCACGACGAGGGCGAAGACGTGCACGCGCAACATGACGAAGCCCTGCCATTCTCGGACATGAAGCAAAACCGCTTCTCGTTAGCCGGTGCTTACCTCCCCGCAAACGACCACTGGCAAAAGGTCGAATGGCGTTACGCTTACACCGACTACCAACATCAAGAAATTGAGGGTGACTCAGCGGGTACTGGATTCTTTAACGACCAACATGAACTGCGAGTGACAGCAACCCATAACGCGGTGCTGGGCTTTACCGGAGCGATTGGGCTGCAATTAGAAGATAAGCAATCCAAAGCACGGGGCGAAGAGGCATTTGCGCCCGATACCGCGCGCCAAACCGTGGGCGTATTTTGGGTGGGAGACCATGAGCAAGGTCCTCACCATTGGCAGCTCGGTGGGCGCTATGAGCACACGGCGTTGGATGCAGATTTGGAGGAACCTGGGAGTCAGCAAAACTATGGGACGCTTTCAGCCTCACTGGGCTATATCTTTCACGCCAATGAACACACTGCACTATCGTGGAACCTTACCCATGCGGAGCGAGCCCCCACAGGCACGGAAGTGTTTGCCAACGGCAACCACTTTGCCACGCGCACCTTTGAACTTGGCGCGCGCTATCGACTGCAGCAGCAAAATGATGGACGTTACAAACTCAGTGTTGCGCAAAACAAGCTGGATACCGAAGTGTCTAATAATTTAGACCTCGGCGCGCATATCAAACTTGACGACCTGCACCTGAAAGCCAACCTCTTTTACAACCACGTGAATCACTTCATCTATGAGCGTTTCACCGCTATCAACAGTGCGGAATTAGTCCAAAATGCTAACATGGCAGAGGGTCTAGCGGTGGTACAGTTCAGTCAGGCCGATGTGGACCTCTATGGTTATGAACTTGAAGCCGACTGGCAATTAAACGCCGCCGTTTCAGTGCACGCATTCAGCGACTACACTCGCGCTCAATTAACCGATGGGGGAAACTTGCCGCGTATTCCACCGCAACGGCTAGGCGCTGCGCTGCGTTATCAAACCGCGCACTGGGATAGTGCTCTGGAATACATCAAGTACTTTAGCCAAGACCAAGTAGCCACCAACGAAACCACCACTGACGGCTACAACATTGTGAACGTCTCGGTAAGCTATTACCCGACACTGGTCAGTGATAGCAGCTTAAGTATTTATGCCAAGGTCGAGAATTTGACCAATCAACTGGGCTTTGTGCATAGTTCATTTCTCAAAGAGGATGCGCCTGTCAGTGGTCGCAACGTTGCGTTGGGCGTACAAATCAGCTTTTAATCGTAAACCACAGAAATTCGTCACAGACTTTGGTAACCTAAACGTTTAGTCGATCACTAAGCGTTTAGGTTTTTTTATGGCTCACAACTTTCGCCGCCGACTTATTTCGGCAACCGTTGCGCTATCGGGGTTACTGCTACTCCCCTCCGCGCACGCAGAAAAACTCTCTATTGAACGAATCTTCTCCGCTCCTGCGCTGACAGGCGCTCAACCACGAGCGATGCGGTTCGCCCCAGATGGGCAACGTATCAGCTATCTAAAAGGTCGTGAAGACGCGCCATCGCGCTACGACTTGTGGATTTACGACATTGCCTCAAACACGCACCAACGTTTAGTCAATTCAGACGTTCTGCACAAAGGCGAAGAGCAGCTCTCTGACGAAGAAAAAGCACGTCGCGAACGCTTGCGCTTAAGCGGTTCAGGTATTATCGATTACAGCTGGAGTCGTGACGGAAAAGCCCTGCTATTCCCATTAAACGGCGACATTTACTATTATCGCATTGGTGCCGACAAAGCCCGCCAATTGACCCAGACAGACGCCTTTGAAACAGACGCTCGGTTGTCTCCGCAGGGTCATTATGTGTCGTTTATCCGTGAGCAAAACCTTTACATTATCAACCTTGCCAATGGTGAAGAAACCGCATTAACCCAGCAAGGCGGTGGTCCAATAAAATACGGGATGGCGGAGTTCGTCGCGCAAGAAGAGATGGACCGCATGACTGGCTATTGGTGGTCACCTGATGAGAGCCACATTGCCCTGACCCGGGTCGATGAATCGCCAGTGGACAATATCACCCGTAGCGAAATATACGCTGACCGCATAGAAATGATTCAACAACGCTACCCAAAAGCCGGTACCGCTAATGTTGACATCGATCTCGGCATCATGGATATCGCCAGCAAAAAAACCGAATGGCTGAATTTAGCGCAGTACGGCGACGGTTATCTTGCTCGCGTTAAGTGGTTGCACGACAGCCAGCGTCTCAGTTACCAATGGCAAAACCGTTCACAGCAGCAACTCGACTTGCATGTCGTTAACGTCAATGGCGAGAACGACAAGGTATTGCTCACAGAAACCAGCGATACTTGGATTAATTTAAACGACGACTTGTATTTCTTAAAAGATAACAAGCATTTCATTTGGGCATCCGAGCGCAGCGGCTATAAGCACCTGTACTTGTATCGCCTTGATGGCAGTTTGATTCGTCAGTTAACCAGTGGCGATTGGGTGGTTGATGAATTAGAAAGTGTCGACGAAGCGGCAGGCTTAGTGTATTTCACTGGACGCGCTAAAACCCCTATCGAACGTCACCTGTACCGCGTACACCTGAATAACTCGAGTGCCGGTGCCATGACCCAAATTAGCGAACGTGATGGTATGCACGATATTGTTTTTGCTAGCGATTCACGTGCGTATTTGGATACCTTTTCGTCGCCGAAACAACCGCCACAAACATCATTGCACGGGCCCACTGGCGAGCGTATCGCGTGGCTTAACCAGAACGTCATCGACGACCAGCATCCACTGAAGCCTTACTGGCGCGATTGGCAATACCCTGATTTTGGCACCCTCACCGCCGAAGACGGTCAAACCTTACATTACCAAATCACCAAGCCGTTAAACTTTGACGCCCAGAAAAAATATCCGGTGATGATCTACGTTTACGGCGGTCCTGGTGCACAACGTGTAACACGAAGCTGGGGTAACCCGTTCCTGCAATATATGGCACAACAAGGATTTGTGGTTTTCACCCTCGATAACCGTGGCTCCACTAATCGCGGTAAAGCCTTCGAAAACCCAATTTATAAAAACATGGGGCATCCCGAAGTGGCTGACCAAGTGCGCGGGGTCGAATATCTGCGTAGCTTGCCATACGTTGATGACCAAAGAATCGGTATCTATGGCCACAGCTACGGCGGCTACATGGCGTTGATGACGCTATTCCGCGCGCCAGACTATTTCCAAGCGGCTGTCTCTGGCGCGCCAGTAACAGACTGGAGCCTTTACGACACACATTACACAGAACGTTATATGGGAATGCCGAGCGATGGTAAACAATACCAGACCTCTGCGGTATTCCCTTATGCCAAGAACCTACAAGGTAAGCTACTCACCTATCATGGCATGGCAGACGACAATGTGCTCTTTACCAACAGCACAAAGCTTTATAAAGTACTCCAAGATCAAGCGTTGCCATTTGAGATGATGACTTACCCAGGCAAAAAGCATTCGATTCATGGCAAACAAACGCGGATCCATTTGTACTCAATGATTGCCGACTTTTTTAAACGGCAATTACAACAACCATCGCACTAAGGAGCAGGTATGCGTTTTCTGTCTCGAAGATTAGTGATGCCGAACGACCTCAACTTTGCAGGATCGTTGTTCGGGGGTCGCATTCTAGAATGGATTGACGAAGAAGCTTATATATTTGCCAGTTGCCAACTAGAAGCGAAAAGTCTAGTAACCAAACACATCGGTGAAATAAGCTTTGAAACTTCGGCATTTCAAGGCGACGTTGTAGAATTTGGGCTGGAAGCGAAAAAAGTCGGGCGCACATCGCTATCGATTGCCTGTGTGGTGCGCAACAAGCAGACCAAGCAAACCATCTGTGAGGCCGACGATATCGTCTTCGTTCACATTGATCCAGAAACGCGGCAACCAACCCCGCACGGAAAGACTAAGGAACAATTGGATAAGATTCCGATTGAAGCGCCTTAAACAAAAAAGCCGCTGTCGATTTCGACAGCGGCTTTTTTAATGGGCTATTTGTCGCCATGCCATTAACGGCGCAAATAACGCCCCGCTAAACAGGTTACCGGTGCTGCAGTTGGCTTACCGTGTTGCCAGTCACCGCCCTCGACGCCACTACCAGCAATATCCATATGCACATACGCTAGCGGTGTCGCTGAATCGGTTTCATGTTCAGCAAGGCCAGAAGAAATCGCCAAAAACGCCATGGGGAACTGATGTCCGCGCGCAGTGGTTGCTGACGGCCCGTTATTACTCGACAACAGGTCATCCGCTGGCGTTCGTGGTGCAACAAATTGATAGTCCTCGCGCCGCGCCCAAGAGATTTCTGCTGGATCGCCATAACGTTCACCAGCAGCAAACAACGCTTGCGGAATATCAGCAAGTGACGCTTGACGGTTTGGCACTAATGCAGTGTAAGGTCCTTTCGCTAGCGCGGCATGGCCAGTTAAGGTTGCCACAGTGAACAGCTCAGGCTGTTGCCACTTACCGTCAGCCGCTTCTTCCCGCAAGTGCGATAACATATCTGCCATCACCAAGCGCCCTTCAGCATCGGTATTACCAATCCTTACCCGTTTGCCGCTGTGTGCAGTAATGATTTCGTCAGCAACAAAAGCATCGGCTCCCACGCTATTACGCACGGCACCTAACTCGGCAACAACAGCAATATCATCAGGTTGTAATTCAGCCACGGTTTTGACAAAGCCAGCCACTGCCGCTGCCCCGCCTTTATCGCGACTCATACCCGCCATGTGGCCGCCGGTTTTCAGGTCTGCGCCACCGGTATCGTAAACCACGCCTTTACCCGCAAACATGAGTGTCCGCTGTGGATTAGCACCTTGATATTCTAACCGCACCACGCATGGACGATGACGCGCCACAGGAATCGACGCTCGTGCCACAGCAGACAACAACGGGTATTCATGTTGCAGTTGCTGCACGTCATCTTTAACAGTGACTTTTACCGCGGTATGGGCAAATGCTTGACGGCAATATTCGGCAAATTTCAACGGCGCCATACGCTCAGGCTCGGTCCCGGCTAAATCGCGCGCGACGCGTTTACCCGCTTCTACCGCCATTGCCCACTCAGCGTCTAATTGTTGACCCACAAGGGTGATTTGCTGCACGGGTTCAAGAATGTCTTCACCCACCGCTTCCCGCGCTTCAAGCCCTTGGTACAAACTTTGGCAAGCACCCAAATAAGCCGCCAATTCGGCTTCTTGGTAACGCGCTTCCGCAGGAATGCCATTTAACATGATCACTGGCTTAATTGCCCCAGCATCGCGAGCAATTGTTGCTGCCTTATGGGCTGCATCAAAAATTTCACGAACATCATCGTAGTCGCGGTTAAGCGGTCCCGTGGGAGCCAAAATCAAGCGGTGTCCCGGTGCCTGCACATGCTGCAGCAACAGCACTTGTTTACCAATGCGTGCATCGGTCTGCCGTGCCGACATCACATATTCGGCATAATGCTCATCATCAATCGCAGCAAGATTGCCGACCAAAATTAACGCGTCTGCTTGTTCTGCTGATACCTCAGACAATGATTTAACCACTGTCAGTTTAGGAAATGCCATGCATCCTCCGTTATGTTGTATTAACCGCGACGCCAGGTTGTGCCGTTAGCACTATCTTCTAGCACGACGCCGAGAGCAGCAAGCTCATCTCTGGCAGCGTCGGCGGTACTCCAGTCTTTCTCTTTACGGGCATTATTGCGCTTCGCGATCAATGCTTCGACCTTATTGGCAAAGTCTCTGTCGCTGTCGCCTGCGCCCTGTAAAAACTCATCAGGTTGGCGTTGTAGTAGCCCCAAGTAACCGCCGAGCTCTCGCAAAATACTGGCATATTGTCCCGCCAACTCAGGCTCATTGGCTTTCTCGCGATTGATGGCTTTAGCCAATTCAAACAATACCGCTAGGGCTTCTGGCACATTCAGGTCGTCGTCCATGGCGTGCTGAAATTGCTGCCAAAACGCTGCTTTAACGGCTTCCTCAGGCGCCACCAACTGCACTCCGCGGAGGGCAGTATATAAACGCTCAAGCGCAGCGTGCGCTTGCTCTAAGTTATCTTGGCTGTAGTTTAACTGCGAGCGATAGTGGCTGGTTTGTAAAAAATAGCGCACCGTCTCCGCATCATATTTTTGCAGTACGTCGCGAATGGTGAAGAAGTTACCCAATGATTTCGACATCTTCACATCGTCGACCTGCACCATGCCACTGTGCATCCAATAGTTCACGTAAGGGCTATCATTGGCACAGCAGCTTTGCGCCACTTCATTCTCGTGGTGCGGGAAAATCAGATCGGAACCGCCACCATGAATATCGAAATTTTCACCGAGATGACGCTTATTCATCGCCGAGCACTCAATATGCCAACCCGGGCGCCCCTCGCCCCAGGGTGACGGCCAAGACGGCTCACCAGGCTTGGCGTGTTTCCAAAGCACAAAATCTAACGGGTCGTGTTTATCTTGGTTCACCTCAACCCTTGCACCAGCCTGCAACTGTTCCAAGTCTTGGCGACTCAACTTTCCATAATCGGTAAACCCGGAAACACTAAACAACACATCGCCATCGGCGGTTTTATACGCCACTTCGCGTTCAATCAAACGCTCAATCATGGCAATGATGTCAGCCATGTGCTCCGACACTCGCGGTTCAACGTCTGGTTGCTGAATATTCAGTGCAGCAAAATCTTCGTGCATATCAGCAATGTATTGATCCGCTAACTGACGCGCAGTCATTCCACGTTGGTTAGCACGTTCGATGATTTTATCGTCAATATCAGTGATGTTGCGTACGTATTTTACCGGATAGCCCGCCGCCCGAAGGTAGCGCACTAAAGTGTCGAAAGCCACATAAGTGCGCGCATGACCGATATGGCAATGGTCGTACGTTGTCACTCCACACACATAAACACCCACTGAGTTCGGATCAATCGGGGTAAAGGTTTGCTTTTTACGAGTGAGTGTATTGAACAACGTCAATGCCATTGGTTTCTGGCTCCCATGCTAGGTAAATAGACTGCGTAACAGAACGAAATAATCGCCTATGATAGCACTCTCCCGCCACTCTGGCGACAGCCCTTCGGTTGGCAAAACCTACCCGTAGCTGTGCTTTCTGGTACAATGGCGCTTTGATTCGAATTGTTTTGAGGTTTAATCATGCAAGTTGTACTGCACACTAATCACGGCGACATCACGTTAGCCATGCACCAAGACACCGCGCCGAAAACGGTGGAAAACTTTTTACAGTATGTGCGCGACGGATTCTACGACGGCACATTGTTCCACCGTGTAATCAATAATTTCATGATTCAGGGCGGCGGATTCACGGCGGGTATGCAACAAAAACCGACCCGTGAAAACATTGAAAACGAGGCGCCAACCGCTAAGCCGAACAATGTTGGAACCGTTGCGATGGCACGTACCCCTGATCCTCATTCAGCGTCGTCTCAGTTCTTCATCAATGTCGGAAATAACGACTTTTTGAACTTCCAAAACGAAACGCCTAACGGTTACGGCTACTGCGTATTCGCGGAAGTCGTAGACGGTATGGACACTGTGAATGCGATTAAAGGTGTTAAAACGGGTAGTGCCGGCTTTCACCAAGATGTGCCAGTGGAAGATGTGGTCATTGAATCAGCGGAAATTATTGAGTAAATAATGACCACCTGCTTTATCGCAGACCTGCACCTCGGGCCTCAGCGGCCCGACATAACCGCCGCGTTTTTAACGTTTCTGGAACGCCCACAACGGCCGTTCCAGAAGCTGTATATTCTCGGTGATTTATTTGATGCTTGGCTCGGCGATGACGATACCAGTGAATTTGCACAAACTATTCAACGGGCGCTCGCGGCAGTCAGCCAGCGTGGGGTCGAGGTATACTTCATTGCCGGCAACCGAGACTTTATGGTCGGCGAACGCTGGGCTAAGGCCTGCGGCATAACGCTGCTAAACGACTCAACGACCATTGATCTTTACGGCACCCCAACACTGATCATGCATGGTGATACGCTGTGTAGCGATGATCTTGGCTATCAACGTTATCGCAAAATCATTCAGCACCCATGGGTGAAAGGTTTACTGGGGAGTCTGCCATTACGCCTACGAATGGCAATTGCCAATAAACTGCGCCAACAATCATCAGGGCAAGTTCGCCACCATAATGTTTACAGCTTGCGTAAGCTTGATGCGGTGCACCAAACGGTGGTGCAGAATATGCAGCAAGCCGGCGTCACGCAACTCATTCATGGCCATACTCACCGTCCCGCGATCCACACTTTTGCGCTAGCAAGCGGAGCTATCGGCCAACGGATTGTTCTAGGCGACTGGTATCAACAAAGCAGCGTGTTATACGTCGATGATACTGGTCCACGACTGGTTGCTAATCCCCTCCCCGCTCATCACTAAGGTTACGTTGTATGATAGATGAACGCTTAATTGCGCCTGTTAAAGCCTTTTTGCAATGCGAAACGCCAGAACAATGGGTGACACAGGCACTAAAGCCGGAAAATACCGAAACCTTATTGTTTGACCACCTGGTCTGTGAACTCAAAGCGGCACAATCGGCAATGATGTTGATCCGTAAATATGCGGTCGACGCTGATAGCGGTGAAGCGCTGTTACAGTGGTTAAAGCCTTACGAAGATTTTACCTATCGGCAGGTGGGCGATTGGCGCGCCTTGGCAAACCACAATCGCCTCAATAAGCGCATGGTTCCCAAATCTGGCAAGCCCTATAGCCAAGAACTTATTGATAAAATGGTGTTACTGATTAAAGAAGAGTTACACCACTTTTACCAAGTGCTAGAGATCGCTGATGAGTTAGGGTTCGAGTACGACAAGCTCACGTCCAGCCGCTACGCTAAAGGGATGCTCACCCATGTGCGTACCTACGAACCGGCAGCGTTAGTTGATAAGCTGATTTGTGGCGCCTACATTGAAGCACGCTCTTGTGAGCGCTTTGCCGCGCTGGCACCTCATGTTGATCCGCGACTCGGTAACTTTTACCTCTCCTTACTGCGTTCCGAGGCAAGACATTTTGAGGACTATTTAAGCTTAGCGGAACAAATTAGCCAGCAATCGATCGCCGAGCGGGTAGAATTTTTTGGTGCCATCGAGCGCGACCTCATCGTCTCAGCAGATGACGATTTTAAATTTCACTCAGGAGTGCCCGCGGCCTAGTAGCCATGGGCAGCCGCTACGTTCGGATGTGAGCGTACTCGCCCTTTAATCACATTTTCTCCCACCTGCCGAAGCAAGGGGTTATTCGGATCGGTAGAGACACCTTGCGAGCGCGCTTTCATCTCAGCGGGCAAGTCTAATACTGGCACTTCAGCGTCTAATTGTGCCGCCATAAAATACGCCGCAGAATAGCGATAAGTCCCAGGTTTTGGCACCCGCACGCGGTGCTTAGTCGCTTGTAAAAAGCCGTCCGACGCCAATTCCAGTAGCTCACCAATATTGACAACAAAAGAACCAGCAAGCGGCTCGACACTCAACCATTCGCCATCGTGTTCGACTTCTAAACCGCTTTGTTGGTCCTGCAGAACAAAGGTTAAATAACCTGGGTCCTTGTGCGCGCCAACGCCCTGGGTCGCACCTTCAACCCCAGGGTACTTGATGATCTTGGCATGGGTATAAGGGGCATCGCTAAAGGTATGGTCTAACGCATGAGCATCAACCCCCAGCGACTGACACAACGCCCGCAGCAACCCCACGGCAACCTGCGTTTGCTTTGCGGTTAATGCTAGTAATTGCTGGCGTAGCTGCGGCAGCGACTGCGGCCACTGATTAGGACCGATCAAACGCTGCCAAGGCTGCTGTGGGTTATCCAACGCCGTTGTTTCATTCATCCAATCGAATTGTTCGCGAGTATCGGCAGCGCCCGCGGTCTGCTCAGCGCCAACACCATTGTAACCACGAAAGTGCGGAGAGTTCTCCATATCCAGCGCCCGCTTTTGCGCGTCAGGCAAAGCAAAAAACTGCCGGCTTACGGCCAGCACCTGTTGCAATTGTTCAGTAGCTAAACCGTGATCAACCAAGTAAAAGAAGCCAACATCACTGGCCGCCTTGCGCAACCGGGTGCGTTCTTGTTCTGTATCCAATTGTGCAAACGAGATAATAGGTAACTGCGTTAACGTCATCGTTGCAACCTCTATAAATTTGATGGCAACGATGATAAATCCGATACAAAACTAAAAGAATGAACGATTTAATCTATCATAGGCAGGAATGGAATATCGTCAGTCAGGACAAAAATAAAAAGCGCTTGACTCTGATGAAAATCTCATCAATATAGAAGATAAACAGGGTGAATATTAATCGATTCAGTTGTCCCTTTCATTCGTTCACGAAGGCCGACAACAATGATAATAGGCCGGCCGTGAGAGAAGTATTACCAACACCGTTGGTATGTTACGACATGGGGAAGAGAGGTCGCTATGATTTTGAATCACATATGGGGTTTATACGCACACCCACAAGACGAGTGGAAAACGATCGACCAACGGCACGAGAGTTTTACCTACGCTTTTACACACATCCTGATTGTTGCGCTGTTACCCTGCCTAGCGGCATATCATGCTTCTGCCAATATGGGTTGGAGTATCGGTACACGCGATCCCATTCACCTCACGCAAAATAGCGCAATTATGCTAGCAGTTGCCATGTATGTCGGCATGATGGCAGCGGTATTTGCCTTGGCTTATCTTATTCATTGGATGGCAAAAACCTTCGGTGCCGACCCAACTTACACCCAATCGCTAGAGCTAGCGGCTTATACCGCCACCCCAGCGATCATGTCAGGAATCGCGGCAATCTATCCGGAACTCTGGTTCGTGACCCTCGCCTTCCTAGCCGGTGTGGCATACTCAGTGTATCTGCTCTATTCCGGAGTGCCCATTCTGATGCATATCCCAGAAGAACGTGGCTTTTTGTACTCCAGTTCAGTGGTGACCGCAGGGCTTATTTTAATGGTCATACTGATGGTGGCCTCAGCCATCCTCTGGACCAACGGCTTCGGCCCCGAATATATTGCCTAAAGCAGGCAAGCATACAAAAGCCCGCAGCCGCGGGCTTTTTTGTGCCTGCTGGCTTTGATGTTGCCAGTTCTTTACTGCGGCTTATGGTCTGGCTCGCGGCATCGTTAGGGTTGGGGCTGATTGTTCTCTACCACGGCGACTAGCTTGGGTGCGTCGGCATCGTGAAGGACTGGAGGGCGCTTGGTGTGTAGGCGCTCAGAGAGTCATTGCACGGCACCCCACCGGTTCACGAAGCTGGGGAAAAAGCCGCTCAAGCTCATCCATGAGGCGCTTAGTCTCCGGCCGTCCATGGCCGGAGATACTTTTTCCCCAGCTTCGCGCCCCAACGTTGTGCATTAAATATGGGAGAAGTCGCGCCTACACCCCAAGCTTAGGGCTACGGAGAAGCGATGCCGAAGCAACACCGAGCGCGCCGTGGCAGAGAACAACCAACCCCAAGCAGGCTGCCTGAAGCTGGTGGATAACGGCTAATAGATAAAGGCTGGTACTTCTTTACTGCGGCTTTCCTCGATGGTGGGCGGCATCGCTTCTCCGCACCTATTGGGCTCGGGGTGTGGGCGCGTTTTCCTCGATATTGATTAGCGTGTCGTTGGGGCGCGGGGGCTCCGGTAAAAAGCATCTCTGGCCAGGGAGGGCCAGAGACTGAGCGGCCATGGATGGCTCGAGCGTCTTTTTACCGGAGACACCGTGAACCGACGGGACGCTGAGCACTCACCACCCCAGCGCCCACACCCCGAGCCTTCCCCCAACCCTGACGATGCCGCGAGCCTCTGCTAATCGCCGCGGTAAAGAATTAGCGCTTTAGTAAGCGACTAGGCTAGGTAGCGGCGGCGCTTTTTCTCTTTGAGGCGGTGGATGTCTACCAGTACGAGGCCGTCGACTGAGTTAAATGCTTTATCTAGGCCGAAGCCGAGGAATTGGACGCCACCGGGTTCGCACAGCTCTGCATATTGTTTGTAGAGGGTTGGAATGCTCACGTGGTGATCTGTGCATAGTTGCTTGAGATTGGCGAAATCTTTTTGGTAGTCTCCGCTCACGCGATAGTCTGGATTTTCTTGCTGCAACAGGAACGGGGTGATTGGCATCACTGCAAGTTGTTGAGTCGGGAAATAATACTTATAAAACTGCACTATCGCATCTTGCACTGGGGCCGGAAATTCGCCACTCATACTGACCGCACCAAATAGGTAACGATAGTTTGGGTGTTTCCGTAAGAACGCACCGATGCCTTGCCACAAATAATCTAAGCTGCGTTTACCCCAATATCTGGGTTGCACGAAGCTTCGGCCAAGTTCCAAACCATTTTCAATGTATTGCTGCATGGCGTTTTGGTAAACGAAGAACGCGCGTGAGTATAAGCCTTGCTCTCCCTTCTCTGCCTGGATCTTGGCGCTGTCACCTAAGCGATAAGCGCCGACAATTTCTAACTGGTTAGGATCCCACAGGATTAACTGAAAATAGTAGGCATCATAATTATCTAAATCGCGGCGCTGCCAGGTGCCTTCGCCTACGGCCCGGAAAGCCAGTTCACGCAAGCGCCCAATTTCGCGCAAGATCGGCGAACTGCCTTGGTAACGGTATAAATAAATGGCTTTGCCGTCTGGCGTTTCGCCCAACCACTCGCAGGCTTCGACGGCATTTTTTAACGCTTGCCGCGACTCTGGTTTGGCAACAGCGGGCAAGGTAGGAAACACCAGCGACTTGTCGCGCCCCATGCGGTAAAGATGGCGGCGAAATCGCTGCACTTGGTTGGGTAGCGGTGCTGGGTCTTGGCCGAAGGCTTCATAAGGAATCACCTCACCAATGCGGAAGCTAATACTTTTTGCCTGTTGGCGGAACATTTCTTTTACTAATAGGGCTGTTGCAAGTGGCTTATAGACCATCGATGCGCCATAAAACCATGCCGAATTATGGGCATTGATGTATATGGGCAAAATAGCCGCTTTTGTACTGCGCGCGAAACGCAGAAAGCCTTTCTGCCAGCGTGTGTCGCGCCCCCCCTGTGGACGCAATCGCGACACCTCTCCAGACGGAAATACAATAACCGCACCGTCATTATTTAAGTGTTCAGCTACGGCATTCACGGTTTGCTTGGCGGTTTTGCCCGCAAAGGTATTTACCGGTAGCAGCAGTGGCTGCAACGGCGGTAGCTGCATTAGCCAGTCATTAGCGAGTATTTTCACATCTGACCGAATGTCACTGATCAATTTCAATAGTGCCAGACCATCTAACGAGCCGATAGGATGATTCGCAATAATCACCGTGCGACCGTGACTAGGGATACGCTCCAATTCACTGTCCCGCACGCTGTAGGAAAAATGAAAGAAGTCCAACACTTGCTCTACAAACTCAATGCCATCCAGCGCCGGATACTGTTGCTGGAAGGCTTGAATCTCGCGCTCGTGGAGCAAATGTTTTAACACCCACGATGCGGGTTTTCTCAGCCACGGTCGTTGTTCAAGCTTGGGCAAATTTTGTTGCATCACGTTGTCAACGGAGATCATGGTTTACCCCTTGGTGACGATTTTCTTATCAAGGTAGTTGGCAAATATGACAATTCAATGGCAACTTCACGGTATTTTCATGACACCCCAGCGCGCAAGGCTTTGGCAGTCAGGCAAACTCTGGTAGTCTTTAACCCTTTATTGATGGCTAAAACACCTAATAGGACGCTTTATGAGCGATAATAAAAAACGCAGCCTGACTAGCCGCATTGCCATAGGCATGGTGGCCGGTATTATTTTGGGCTCAATACTTCGATATTTCTTTAACGATGTGCAGTGGGTTGATGAATACCTTACCAACGGCTTGTTCCACGTCGTTGGCCAGATATTCATCACTTCATTGAAGATGCTGGTAGTCCCACTGGTTTTCATTTCTCTGGTAGTGGGTACCTGCTCACTCAGCGACCCCAGCAAACTGGGACGCTTAGGCGGTAAATCGGTCGGGCTTTATGTCGTCACCACCGCTATTGCTATCACTCTAGCCATTAGCGCTGCGGTATTGGTACAGCCAGGCTCCGGTATTGAGCGAGCTGCAGACACGAATTTCCAGCCCAGTGAAGCGCCATCATTGTCGCAAGTCTTCATCAACATGTTCCCTGACAACCCAATCAATGCCATGGCTGAAGGCAACATGCTGCAAATCATTGTGTTTTCATTGCTATTCGGCGTTTCAATGGCTTTGGTTGGTAAGCCGGGTGAACGCCTCAGAGGTTTTTTTGAAGACATCAACGACGTCATTATGAAGCTGGTTGTGATTCTAATGAATCTCGCCCCGTATGGTGTGTTTGCGTTAATGGCGAAGCTGTTTGCCGACATAGGCTTAGAGATGATTGGCAGTTTAGCCAAGTACTTTGTTTTGGTATTGGTGGTGCTATTTGTCCACGCCCTGGTAGTTTATCCGATCTTGCTGAAGTTCCTAGCTCGCCTAAACGCACGCCAATTTTTGCGAAAAATGCGCGATACTCAGCTCTTTGCTTTCAGCACCGCAAGTAGTAATGCCACTATTCCAGTAACCCTCGAAACTGTGACTAAACGCTTGGGTGTGAATAATAGTATCGGCTCTTTCACAGTGCCATTGGGCGCCACCATCAACATGGATGGCACGGCGATTATGCAAGGGGTGGCAACGGTATTTATTGCTCAGGTTTACGGTTTAGACTTAACCATGAGCAGCTATTTAATGGTTATTCTTACCGCCACCTTGGCGTCTATCGGCACCGCGGGTGTGCCCGGTGTTGGTTTAATCATGTTAGCCATGGTGCTGCAGCAAGTCGGTTTGCCGGTTGAGGGGATTGGCTTGATTATCGGCGTTGACCGTTTGCTCGATATGACTCGCACCGCAGTTAATGTGACGGGCGATGCAATGGTCAGTTGTATTGTCGCGCGCTCAGAGAATGCGTTCGATGAAAATACCTTTAATGACCCGGACGCTGGCAAGGATTTAGAAAGTTTATAACGAAAAAAAGCTCCCAACTCATGCCATGAGTTGGGAGCTTTACTTACTTTTACTGCGCGCTCTACTGTTGTGGCGGTTGCGTCAGTTGCGACTTCAGCGCGTTAACCACAATGCTTGCGCCCTTTGCGACGCGCTCGCTCAAGCTTTTACGTTGGCGGTAGCTAAGCTCTACCAGCGCATAGTTATCGAGCTGTTTCATTAACCAAGCATCACTGGTAATCAGTTCATCCACTAGACCCACCTCTTTTGCCTCTTGGCCAGTCCATACTTCACCGGTAGCCACTTTATCGATATCTAACTGCTCGCGATGTTGCTGGACAAACTGTTTAAATTGGCGATGAATCGCCTCCAAGTCTTGTTTAAACTTTCGCCGTCCTTCGTCTGTATTCTCGCCAAAGATCGTCAATGTGCGTTTGTATTCGCCCGCGGTGAGCATTTCGAAGTCGACATCGTGTTTTTTCAACCAACGGTGGAAGTTAGGCAGTTGTGCCACTACGCCAATTGAGCCGACTAACGCAAAAGGTGCAGCGTAAATATGGTGCGCCACACACGCCATCATATAGCCTCCGCTAGCCGCAACCTTATCAATGGCCACATGTACTTGCATGCCATGGTCTCGCAAACGTTGTAACTGTGCGGCGCCGAAACCGTAACCGTTGACGGTGCCACCACCGCTTTCTAATTTAACCAGTACTTGGTCGTTGTCGGTCGCCACACTCACAATAGCATTCACTTCGTGCCGTAACGCTTCAGTTTCCTTGGCATCCATGCTGCCTTTAAAGTTCAGCACGAATAATTTATGCTCCGGCGTTTGCTGTTGCTTATCAGCCTTTTTCAGTGCCTTCTGCGCCGCTTTGCGCGCCTTTTTATCTAGCAACGACAAATTCAATTCGTCACGCATATCGCGCCACTTTTCACTTAGGTCGGTAATATCTAAAGCATCTTTACTGCGCTTTTGGCGCTGCGCCGCCTGTGCAATTAAGCCAATAATAATGGCAATGGCCACCACAATGACGATCGCTTTAACAACAAACCCGGCTAACCCTAAAACAAACTCCATATTCGCTCGCCTCTTTACTTTTCTTCTGGCTAAAAAAAAGGCCAGCATAATTGCTGGCCTTTATCATCTGCTTAATGACTAACGGTTATTGTACAACATCTTCGTTACTGATCGGTAACCGCGTCATGCCAGAGCCAAACCACGAGTAAATCTCGGTTTGCATCTCTGTGGTCGATGCTGGTGAGGCCGATGGGTCAACGATAGAGCCGTGCGTGGCCTCTGGGAAGCGCACCGCACCTGACACTGGGGTACCATCTTCAGACTGAACCGTGGTTGATATGCTTGGCAGACCGAGCAAATTGATCAGTGGCTCAGTGCCGGCAAGTGGTTTGCCTTCTACGGCATTAGGAATCACGGAATCGCCGATGGCTTCAATTAAGTGAACTGGCGTACCATTAGCCACCACTTCATCGGCAAAGTTCACTGGGTCGCCCGAGTCAACCACTGCTTGTGCGGCAAATGCGAACTGTTCAAAGGTGGCATTAATTTGCGCCACTTCAGCCGCGCTTGCGCCAGCAATAAATTGCTCATAAACCGAAATCAACAGTTGCTGGAACTGCGGTGAGTTCGGCGCCACGCCCTGCTGTTCGGCGGCAGCGTTAACCGCTGCGGCAAAATCGGCATTGGCGGCATACAACAACTGGCTCTTGATAACTGGAGCAAAGGTATCTGAACTCAGCAAGAAGTTCGCAATACTGCCACCAGGCATCGCAAATGAGCTGGCTTGCACATCAAAATAGCTGTTCAGCGCAGCCAGTGGAGAGCTATCAGCAAAGGGTTCATCAGCAATCGCTGTCGCAGTAACCCCTGTAATGGCCCCCAACGAGTGCCCAACAAAGTAGACTTTTGAACCATCAATTTGTCTACCGTCGTCAGCCACGAAGAAGTTAAGGCTAGCACGCAAATCAACGATATCAATAATCGACTGGCGCAAGTTATCGCGGGTGGTCAACAAGCTCGCCAAGTTCATATAAGCGGTAGCACCTGCAGCACTTGAGGCATTGATTTCATCAGTGCCGTCGCCATCCAGGTCGAAGCCTCGTTCGCCATGTAACGGCTGGTCAATCGCTACGGTGGCGAAGCCCGCAGCCGCTAAAGAACCGACGATACCGTAGGCACTCTCTTTATTTGAGGTAATGCCATGCGAGAAAATGACCACTGGCCAGCCATTTGCAGGCGCAGCAGCTAGGGTCGACATGCCCCGACTCGCGCGGATCGCATTCACTGTCGCTAAATCGGGAATTGTGACCAACGCTTTTACGGTCATATCGGCTGTTTTCGCAGGAATCGGATTGTACTTGGTCAAGTGGCGTTCAGTATCGATACCTGGGAAGTCGTAACAGTTACCCGCTGGCGGCAGCAATAACGAAGGATCGCTCAACGCCTCTGGTGGAATGCCTACTTCCGCGGGATCAATAATGCCAGCTTCAATAGCACCCAAGATTGAGGCTGGGCTGTCGCACTGAGCCATCCAACGACCGTTCAACGGTGCGGTAGGATTTTCCGCCGTTGGTACCGGCAAATAGTACGGCAGCGTCACTTCGCCTTCATACACTCGAGCAGCACTCGCCGCCGCTAACGCGGTTGGGTCAGTCACCCCTAACTGATTCTGCAACACCACATCTGCAGTGTAACCTTGGAAGGTGGCATTCAACACTGGCTGAGCGCCAGCAGCAATTTGCTGTGCCATCAACGCTTTCGCGGTTTTCAGCACATCACCCGCCGACTCGGTAGTGAAGTTGGAGCTGTAGATAACCGTCGAGGTATCAACCCCAAACTCAGCTAACGCCGCTTCGTAACTGTTAATTAACGACTGCAACGCTTGCGCGCTTGGATCGGCAGAAACCGGATCGGTTGCCACAGAGCGCTTCATTAAGGTGTAGGTTTGCGATCCCTGAACATTACGACCTAGGCTATCTTGAATATTATTGGTTAAGGCAACAACATAACCTGTTTTGGGTTTCAACGGGTGCAGTGGCACAATGGCTACGGAATTTCCGGACGTCGCCTTCACCACGAAATCGGTGCCTTGTGTAAGCTCACCAGCGATGGCACAAACTGCTGCTGGAGAAGCCGTTTGACACGCTTCTGGGGTACCTGCAGTACCGCCTTGTACCGCTTCAAACACGCGAATTGCACCTTCAGCTTCTAGGCTGGTTGGGTCGACAGTTACTGTGTTGCCGTCTTCATCAACCGGTAAGTTAAACGAGAAGGTCATTGTCGGGTGAGTGCCCCAACCATCTAAACCATTCAACGCCACTTGCGGGTCGGAGTTATCGGTTGCATCAGCTACCGGGATGTTCAAGGTGCCATCCACACTGCCGCTGAGCAAAATATTCGTGGGTACGGGTAAAACACTGTTGCTTGGATCAAATGCAACTCGAGTTGCCGCAACATTGACTTCCTGCTCGGTCAACGGCGCCTCATCGCCACTGCCGCAGCCTACTAAACTGAGCGCAGAGCCTATCGCCAATGGGAGTAACAATTTTTTCATGAGGTTTCCCTAATCCTTGTTGTTCTGGTTGTTATCTGTTCAAAGCAACACACGCCATTGCTATTCAATTTTTTATACACCTGACTGGTCCAACTTGAAAGACCTTTTGCCGTATTTTTTAGTGTTTTGCTGAGAAATGCATCGATTATGAGTACAATAGCCCACACTACCCTAATGAGTCCAATACAAAGAATGGAAGACGTTTTGAAATCTGTTAAAGACTACCAAGCAGCCGACAATGCCCTCAGCGATAAAGTGATTTTGGTTACCGGTGCTGGAGACGGCATTGGCCGTGAAGCCGCACTGAGTTTTGCTCGCCATGGTGCCACAGTCATCCTGTTGGGACGCACAGTAAAGAAACTAGAATCGGTGTATGACCAAATCGTTGCCGCTGGCGGGGCGGAACCGGCGATCGTGCCACTCGATTTAAAGGGTGCGACGATGGAACACTACCAAGGCTTAAATGCTACCATCATGGACCAATTCGGGCGCTTAGATGGCCTGCTTCATAACGCTAGCTTGTTGGGTATCCTGTCGCCGTTTACGCATATTGAAAAGGACGATTGGGATGACGTAATGCAAGTTAACGTGCATGCGGAATTCTACCTCACGCAGGCGTTGATGCCGGCGTTAATGGCAGCACCGAAGCCTTCGCTGGTTTTTACCTCTTCGGGGGTTGGACGCAAAGGGCGAGCGTATTGGGGACCTTACGCAGTAAGCAAATTCGCCACCGAGGGATTGATGCAGGTCATCGCCGATGAATATGAAAACACCGGTTTACGGTGCAACGCCATTAACCCTGGCGCTACGCGCACTAAAATGCGCTCAAAAGCGTATCCGGCTGAAGACCCAATGTCGCTGAAAACGCCAGCCGAAATTATGCCGACCTACCTGTACTTAATGAGCGACGATAGCTTCGGTACAACCGGTCAGTCATTCGACGCGCAGTAACGCTGTCAACGGTTACAGGTTTTAGAAAAACGCCTGTAACCCCGTTAATGCCCGGCCCATAATTAACGCATGAATATCGTGCGTACCTTCGTAGGTATTCACCGTTTCCAAATTCATTACATGGTGCATCACACCGTATTCTGCGGAAATACCATTCCCGCCAAGGATATCTCGTGCGTTGCGAGCGATCTCTAATGCCTTACCACAGTTATTGCGTTTCATCATTGACACTAGGGTTGGGTCGGCTTGTTGTTGCTCAAGCAAACGCCCTACTCGCAAGCTACCTTGTAAGCCCAAGGCAATTTCGGTTTGCATATCGACCAATTTTTTCTGTACCAATTGCGTTTGTGCCAAAGGCTTGCCAAATTGCTTACGCTCCAAGGCGTAATCGCGAGCCGTTTGCCAACAGCTTTCTGCGGCCCCCATTGCTCCCCATGAAATACCATAGCGAGCCAAATTAAGGCAGCTAAAAGGCCCTTTCAAGCCGTCAATATTGAGCCTATTCTCAGCCGCCACCCAAACATCCTGCAGCACAATGGCGCCGGTGGTTGAGGCGCGCAAACTTAATTTATGCTGCAATTCCGGTGTCGATAATCCTTTAACCTGTTCTCGCTCAACCACAAAACCGCTGATTGTTGGCGCTTCACCGGCAAGCTCACTTATGACTTTTGCCCACACAATCAGCACATCTGCGTGCGGCGAGTTGGTGATCCACATTTTTTCGCCGTTAAGACGGTAGCCATCGCCATCTTTAACCGCAGTCGTGCGCATGCTACTCGGATCGGATCCAGCTTCTGGTTCGGTGAGGCCAAAACAGCCTATCGCTTCGCCACTGGCTAGCTTTGGTAACCAGCGTTCACGTAAGCGTTCTGTGGCGTACTGACGAATCGGATGCATCACCAATGATGACTGCACACTCATCGCCGAGCGATAGCCACTATCGATTCGCTCGACCTCTCGTGCTATTAAGCCATAGGCGACATAACCCACCGCTGGGCAGCCATAACCATCAATGGTTGCACCTAGCAATCCAGCTTCCCCCATGCGTTGCATCAGTTCGGGATTAAACTGACCTTGTTCATTCGCTTGTTGCACGGTCGGTGCAAGATGCTGCCGACAAAACTGTGCGGCAGAATCTCGGATAAGCCGCTCTTCCTCACTCAACTGCTGGTCCAACAGCAAAATATCCTGCCAATGTGATAAAACTGCCGATGATTTAGCCATAATGTCCTAATTCGCTAACCACATGATTGCTCGAGTATAGCATTGAACAGTCTGAAAAAAATCGTGCTACACTGGCGCAAATGCGAAATACAATCATGTTAAAAGGCTTCACATGTCACGTTGTTTGATGGTTCTTGCACTGCTGTTCAGCTGCGCAAGCTATGCCCTGCAAATGCCCAACGCAGAACGGGTTGAGAGTATTAAAAAGCAACAATGGATTGGTTTGAGCATTGTCAGCCCAACCACACTTTGGGTCAGCGGCGCGAATGGCACCATTGCCAGAACAATCGACGGCGGCGAAACCTGGAATTACTCGCAACCAGCCTCAGACCAATTGCAATTTCGTGACATTGAAGGCATTGATGATCGCCAAGCTTACGCCTTGAGTATTGGTAATGAGGGCCAATCGCGGGTCTATTACACGCGCGATGGCGGCGATAGTTGGCGCATGCTTTACCGTGCCGAAAATCACACATTCCTTAATTGTTTAGCAATGTCACCCAGTGGTGAAGCATGGATTTATGGGGATAGTATCGATGACCATTGGAGTATGGTTCGCAGTGCCGACGGTAAAAATTGGCTGGCCGTAAAAAGCGCGGTCGCCGAGCCCCCGCAAGCCAATGAGGGAGGCTTTGCCTCTAGCGGCAGTTGCCTCCGCTACGCCAACGACACGTGGATTATTGGTACGGGTAATGCTGACGTTGCACGGGTACTGGTAAAAAGTGCCTTTGGTATTCGTTACCAAACAATCGAGACGCCTATGCAGGCAGGTCCAGCGGCGGGTATCACCAGTGTTTGGCCCTACTCCGAACAGCACTTTCTGATTGCCGGTGGCCACTTATCGGTAGAAAAAAGCCAAGGCGCGCGGCTCTGGGAGTACCAATCAGGCGACTTCACCGCCTTACCAGAGCCGCCAATGGCGGGTGGCTTATACAGTCTAGCGGTCGCTGAACATGATGCGACTGAATGGTTACTAACATCCAATCCACAGGGTGCCGCCGCCTATAACCGTAAAACCCAACAATGGCATACGTTAGCCGATGATAATATTTGGACCATCCAGTGTCACGCCAAGCGCAACTGCTGGATGGTTGGTAAAGACGGTTATTTGGCTAAGCTGACTTGGCGTTAGATTGCTCTACTGCGCCCAGCAGAGCGACACCACCTTGTAGGTGTTCAACTTGGCTGAAGCCATGCCGTTGCAATACTTGGCTCACTTGCTCACTGCGCTTTCCTGATCGGCATAAACACACATAGTGCTGCGCTTTGTTGGCGCGATTTTGGTAGATAAACTGTGGCAAGCTGTTTAGCGGCACGTTAATCACCTCCGCGGCTGCTTGAATTGGATTTAACAGTGCCTCTTGGCTATCACGTACATCTAATACACAAATGCTTTCGTCATTTAGCCAAGCTTCGTTATGCGTCACTGGAATCAGTTTAGGCTGAGTAGCAGGTTCACAACCTTGCGTCCATTCGCACGCTGTTAACACTATTTGCCATTGACCATCTTCAGCAGGGCACACTAAGGGTTGTTGTGCCAATACAGGGGCAAGCCAAGGCGCTTCGGTAACTTTACCGGGAAACAAAAAGTCCGCCGCCAACGGTTGCTCAGTGACCGGTTCACTCAGCACATACCCACGCTGCTGCGTGCCATAACCCCACAACCGTCGTTGCCCGACTTTAATACAACCAGGTAGCGCTTGCGGTGCCGAGAGTGGTGCTTGGTCACACTGCGCCGCTGCGGATTCTGGCCATCCCAACGCATCTGTTGCCGATTGTGCGGTTAACAATGGGTTTAACCAAGTGGTGGCTGACGGCGTTTCGGAGGCTGCGGTAGAGAGCACCGCGTTGACGCTATAGCCGCGACACTTAACCAGATTTTCAATACGTTGCGCAAGTGCTGGATGGGGGTCGATGACCACCATCTCTTGTGCCTGTTGGTCAATCACCAAATAACAACACTGGTTCCCTTGGCGCAGTTGTACCACGCCGTTTAACGGCTGTTCGCTATCGGCATGGGTATCGGCAACCACTAAACAGGATTCGCGCAGGGCATTGCCAGCGGTCTCAATTCGCTGACACGCCAGTGCTAATTCGGCGTCGGTCATGGCCGGCCCAAACGACAGCCGAATCGCTGATTCGCTACGCCAGTTTTCTAGCCCCATTGCGTCTAGCACAAAACTGCGACTCACTCCGGAGCTACACGCAGAGCCAGAGCTAACCCTTACTTGGCATGCATCTAGGGTATTCATAATGTCCGTGGAAGAGAGCCCTGCCACGGAAAAATTCAGTGTCGTTGGCACTGAACCGTTCAACGGATGATTGACCACTAAATTCGGGAAAGCCTGCTGCAGTGCGTTCAGTAAGCGCTGCCGGTAATCTTCCAAACGTTGGTGCGTGGCCAATAGCGTTTGCTGCGGATCCAGCATCAGCTTAAACAATGCACGCAAAGCGGAAATGCCCGGCAAATTCTCTGTCCCAGAACGGTCGCCCGCCTCTTGTCCACCGCCGATCATTAACGGCGTGTACGGCGCTTGGTCGCGCACGTAAAGAAAACCAACACCCTTAGGACCATACAGTTTATGACCACTAAATGTAGCATAATCAATGCTCGTTTCGGACATCTGCAACGGCATTTTGCCTAACGCCTGCACACAGTCTACTAACCAAGGAACATCTGCACGGTGTTGCCGTATCAGTTGCTCCAGTGCGGTAAGATCTTGGTACACACCGGTTTCGTTGTTCACTGCCATCGTGCAGACCATTAAGGCTCGCGGCAGGTGCTGCGCTAACCACGAAAGGTCCAATAGACCTTGTCGGTTAACCGGAATCGCTACCAACTCTGCGTTAATATCGAGTAACTTATTCCAATGCTCTAAGGCCTGCGGCACAGCCTTATGCTCAGTTGCACCGTAAAGCAAGACGGGGGCTTCTGGCATCGGTTGCTGCTTAGCGTGAATCAACGCCGAAAGCACGGCGGTTTGAATACCTTCCGTTGCGCCACTATTGAACAGCAGTTTACCGCTGTCGGCAGCAATCACTTGGCGCGCTAAGTTTCGCGTATCTTCAAGAATGTAACGGGCTTTTAGACCGGTGATGTGACTACTACTCGGGTTACCAAATAGCTCGCGCATGGTACGCGACACAGCGTCGGCGATTGGCGCCAACACTGGCGTGGTGGCGTTACAATCTAAATAGCTTTCCGGATTTTTCAGTGGCTCCGCCATTGGATGCGGAGAAGAAGATGCGCCCATACGTCCTCGCTTCGATATTGGCTATATCGTTATGCCATAAATTTATAACGTATGGGCACTGCAGGTCAATGAATCTGCTGTTGTTTCCACTCAGCTTCTTTTTCCATGCGGGTCTTGCGCTTCTCGCAAGGTTCATCGCAATCGCAGGCTTTTTCCATGCCCAGTGCGCCAATACCTCCGCAGCTACCAGAGATGGTGCGGCGTTGCAGGATATAGCCCACTGCCATTGCTACAACAGCAATCAGGAATAGAACAAATACGAGCAAAAAGGTTTGCATAACCCCTCCTGTTGCTTTTACAAATACGGCTTGAACGCTTCACTAGCGTACGTCTCAAACCCGTCTTCAGTTTTGCTGATAAGGAAAATGGCTAGCTCGTGCTGTTCGGCGAATTGCTTGGCTTTTTCCGTACCCAAAACCATCATCGCTGTCGCATAGCCATCTGCCGACATGCAGTCTTCTGCAAGCACGGAAACCGAGACTAAACGATGCTGTATCGGCGCTTCCGTAGCGGGGTCGATAATATGTGAGTAACGTCGACCATTTTCTTCATAGTAATTGCGATAATCACCCGAAGTCGCTAGTGAGGCATTTTCTAATTGGACAATCTTTTGGACTGCTCGTTCAATACTCGCTGGCTTTTCAATGGCAATACGCCACGGTTGATCACCCGGCTTGTGTCCGCGCGTGCGAATTTCACCGCCAATCTCAACCAGATAGTGCTGAATGCCCATTTGCTCTAACAGCACGCCAACACGGTCTACACCGTAACCTTTGGCAATACTCGATAAATCAACGTAGACGTCCGGATTGGACTTCGCCAACTGATGATTTTTGAGCGTGAGCTTTTGGTAGCCAACGATGGGTCGAATGGCGGCAAGCTCAGATTCAGTGGGAACATCTTCTGGCCGCGCTTGCGGACCAAAGCCCCACAAATTAACCAATGGCCCCATGGTGATATCCAAAGCACCATCGGTTTCATCGGCAATTTCTAACGCACGGTTGACCACGTGCTCCAGCGCCCGAGAAACCACTTTCGGCTCAGTCGAGCGAGATTGGTTAAACTTAGACAGTTCTGAATTCGGGTCGTAGGTCGACATTTGCGCATTAACGCGTTCCAGCACAGCATCAACCGCTTGCTGCACATCTTTCGCCTGTACCGAAGGATCGTTGTGATAAAAGGTAATGTGATAGGTAGTCCCCATCGTTTTACCCTGCAACTGAATCGGTTCAGGTTGCTGACTACAGGATACTAAAAAGGCTAGCCCAAACAGGACTAGCCAGCGCAAATAAACCACTTTCATGTGCTTCATTAGCAATTAACCACCAAAGTCATCCAGCATGATGTTTTCGTCTTCAACACCTAAATCTTTCAGCATGTTGATAACGGCCGCATTCATCACTGGTGGACCACACATGTAGAACTCGCAATCCTCTGGGGCATCATGGTCTTTCAGATAACGCTCGTAAAGCACGTTATGGATGAAGCCAGTATCACCTTCCCAGTTATCTTCGGGTTGCGGATCAGACAGTGCGACGTGCCATTCGAAGTTATCGTTTTCTTCTTGCAGCATGTCAAAGTCTTCGGTGTAGAACATTTCTTTCAATGAACGCGCACCATACCAGAAGGTGATCTTACGGTCGGTATGAATACGACGTAACTGATCGAAAATGTGTGAACGCATGGGTGCCATACCTGCACCACCGCCTATGAAGACCATTTCTGCATCAGTTTCTTTGGCGAAGAATTCACCAAACGGTCCTGAAATGGTGACCTTGTCACCTTCTTTCAAGCTCCAGATGTATGAAGACATCTTACCCGCAGGCAGGCTTAAGTTGTTCGGTGGCGGCGTAGCAATCCGGACGTTCAGCATAATAATGCCTTTTTCTTCCGGATAGTTCGCCATTGAGTACGCACGAATGGTCTCTTCGTTAACTTTCGACTCAATGTCAAAGAAACCAAAGCGCTCCCAGTCCGCATGATACTCTTTAGGAATATCAAAATCTTTGTACTTGATGTGGTGCGGTGGAGCTTCGATCTGAATATAACCACCGGCGCGGAACGGTACTTCTTCGCCTTCTGGCAACTGCACCACAAACTCTTTGATGAATGTTGCGACGTTGTCGTTAGACTTAACCGTACAGTCCCACTTACGAATACCAAAGACTTCTTCTGGCAATTCAATTTTCATGTCTTGCTTAATATTTACTTGGCAAGACAAGCGGCAACCTTCTCGGGCTTCGCGTTTAGTGATGTGGTCAAGTTCGGTTGGCAGGATATCACCGCCGCCCTCTTTAATGACCACTCGACATTGCCCACAAGAGCCGCCGCCACCACAAGCTGACGACACGAAAATACCGGCATTAGCCAACGCGCCTAGCAATTTAGTACCAGGCTGCGTCGTAATTTTCTTGTCTTCGTCGTTGTTGATCAGAATTTCGACGTCACCGCTCGGTACCAGCTTAGATTTCGCAACCATAATAATTGCGACTAAAGCCAGTACGATGATGGTAAACATCGCCACACTGAGAATAATACCTTCAATCATGAAATCGTACCTTTACCTGAACCGATTGCACTCTATGTTATAGCGATACGCCTGAAAACGACATAAAGCCCAACCCGATAAGTCCTACCGTCATAAACGTAACGCCGAGACCTCGCAGGCCATCAGGAACGTCTGCATACTTCAGCTTTTCGCGCACTGCCGCCAAAGCAACAATAGCGAGCGCCCAGCCGACACCACTGCCGATGCCGTAAACGACTGATTGACCGAAGTTGTAATCACGCTCAACCATGAATGATACGCCACCAAAAATGGCACAGTTCACAGTGATCAACGGTAAGAAGATACCCAACGCGTTATACAGCGCTGGTACATATTTATCTAATGCCATCTCCAAGATTTGAACAATCGCCGCAATAACACCGATGAAGGTTAAGAATCGCAGGAAGCTCAGATCAGCATTTGGAAAGCCAGCCCAATCGAGTGCGCCAGGCGCCAAAATATTGTGGTAAACCAAATTATTTACCGGCACCGAAATTCCCAATACGACCGTTACCGCAACACCCAGGCCAAATGCCGTTTTAACTTTCTTAGAGACCGCCAAAAAGGTACACATGCCGAGAAAGAACGACAATGCCAAGTTCTCAATGAAAACGGCACGGACAAAAAGATTAATATACTGTTCCATCTCGTTTACTCCTTCGGCTCGACTTGTTCAGTGCGGAAGGTACGCAGTACCCAAATAAATCCGCCGATAATGAAGAATGCACTGGGTGGCATTAGCAACAAACCAACCGGCTGATACCAGCCTCCGTCAGACGCCAATGGTAAGACTTGCATACCAAATAGGCTACCTGAGCCGAACAATTCACGGATGAAGCCTACCACTAACAGTACCAACGAGTAGCCTAAACCATTACCGATGCCATCTAGAAACGACATCACTGGTGGGCTTTTCATGGCATAAGCTTCAGCACGTCCCATAACGATACAGTTGGTAATAATCAGACCCACGAATACCGACAGCTCTTTCGCAATATCATAAGCGTAGGCACGTAAAATTTGGTCAACCACAATTACCAAGCTAGCAATAATCGTCATTTGCACGATGATTCGAACGCTTGATGGAATATGATTTCGAATAATCGAAATAAATAAGTTCGAAAACGCCGTTACTGCCGTCAAGGCAAGGCACATCGCAAGGGTTTTATCAAGTTTCGACGTGACCGCCAATGCCGAACAGATACCCAATATCTGCAAAGCAATGGGGTTATTCGCTAAAATCGGTCCAAACAGGACGGACTTCATTTCTTTTGCGCTAGCCATTGATTAACTCTCCTTGACGAAGCTTGTCCAGCAAAGGACCGTAGCCATGCGGTCCCATCCAGAACTGGATCAGGTTAGTGACACCATTACTGGTTAAGGTTGCACCTGAAAGCGCATCGACTTGATGTTCACCTGAGGCACCACCTTTGACTAACTGGAACAATACTTTGTCGTTATCGTCGCCATAAATCTCTTTACCCTGCCAAGTCTGAACCCAGTTAGGGTTTTGAATTTCGCCACCCAAACCAGGCGTTTCAGAGTGCTCATAGAAGTTTACACCACGAACCGTGTTGTAATCGTCTTTCAAGGCGATTAAACCATAAATGGTGCCCCAAAGACCTTGACCACGGATGTGTAGAACCACTGATTGCGTCTGACCTTGTTCATCTTTAATGAAATAAATCGTCGTCAGGTTCTCTTGTGTACCTAAGCCGGCGATATCTTCGCTCTTCGGCACGTTGTGACTTAAAGCAGCGTCGTTAGCCGCTTTCCGCGCGCTTTCAAAACCACTTGGCACTTGGTCTTGAGGAATCACGCTGTAGTCTTGCAGACTCACGACTTTTTCTTCAACGCGTTGGTTGTAAAGCTCAGTAACATTGGTATCGGCCTGCAACAAGCCCGCTGCATCCAAAATATTACGTTGCATATCTAACGCCGCATTACGCTCCTGCATTGGACGCAGGCCGATGGCTGCGCCCGATACAATAATCGAGCACACCAAACATAACGCAATGACAACGCCAATCGTTTTGCCGAGGCTTTCGTTTTTCTTAGACATTGCGTGCCAACCTCCGTTTGATGTTTGCCTGAACTACGAAATAGTCGAAGAGTGGCGCAAAGACGTTGGAGAATAGAATCGCCAACATGATGCCCTCAGGGAATGCTGGGTTGATCACGCGAATCATCACGGTCATAAAACCAATCAGCAAGCCGTATGCAAACTTGCCTTTATTGGTAAATGCAGCAGAAACGGGGTCCGTTGCCATGAACATCATACCGAAAGCAAAGCCACCCAATACTAAGTGCCAGTACCAAGGCATTGCGAACATTGGGTTGGTATCGCTACCGATAAAGTTCAACAGACCAGAGAACAACACCATACCCGCGAATACACCAGCAACGATGCGCCACGATGCAATGCGGAAATAAATCAGTGCGAAGCCACCAATGAGGATCATCAAGGTTGATACTTCACCGATAGAACCTTGGATGTTACCCAAGAACGCGTTCCACCAAAGTTCAGTATTGCCATAATCAAGGTTACCCATTGCTGCAACACTCAAATTGGTTGCGCCAGAGAAACCATCAACTGCGGTCCATACCGAGTCACCCGACATATTTGTTGGGTAGGCAAAGTATAAGAATGCTCGACCGGTAAGTGCTGGGTTCAAGAAGTTGCGGCCCGTACCACCGAATACCTCTTTACCGATAACCACACCGAAAGTAATACCGAGGGCGACCTGCCATAACGGCGCAGTCGGTGGCATGATCAAAGAGAACAGTACGGACGTTACGAAGAAACCTTCGTTCACTTCGTGTTTCCGCACCGAGGCGAAAAGCACTTCCCAGAAACCACCGACAATAAAGGTGACCGCGTAAATCGGCAGGTAGAAACAGGCGCCGTACCACATTTTGGTACCCCAGCCTGCATCCGCCGCTGCCAAATCACCGCCAAACAAATGGAACAGTCCAACTTGCCACGCATCAGACAACGCATAACCGTTCGACAATGCCATCGCCGCTTGATTACCGACGTTGTACATGCCCCAGAACATTGCTGGGAAGGTCATCATCCAAACAAGGATCATGATGCGCTTTAAGTCGACGTGATCACGTACGTGCGTTTTTGCTTTCGTGGTGATGCCCGGGGTGTATAAAATAGTGGCAACCGCTTCATACAGCGCATACCACTTTTCGTATTTGCCGCCCTTTTCAAAGTTCGGCTCTATACGCTCGAGGTAATTTTTCAAGCTCATGGTTAGCCTTCTTTCTCAATCTTAGTGAGACAGTCGCGCAACACGGAACCGTACTCATACTTACCTGGGCACACGTAGGTGCACAGCGCCAAATCTTCCTCATCCAATTCCAAGCACCCTAATTGCTGAGCACTATCGGTGTCACCTGACAAAATGTCACGTAATAACATGGTTGGTAGGATGTCTAACGGCATCACTCGTTCGTAGTTGCCAATTGGCACCATGGCACGAGCAGAACCATTAGTTGAAGTATTCATGTTGAATAGCTTTTTCGGGCTAAAGTGGCCAGCAAACGCACGCGTAATCGAGTGTTGGTCGCTACCTGGACGAATCCAGCCCAAGAATTCTTTCTGGTCGCCTTCAGGAATCACGCTAATTTGGTTATGGAACCGTCCTAACCATGCATGAGCCTCGTCAACCCTCGTGCCATTAAGCACTGAACCGGAGATCATTCGGAACGACCCATCAACCAGCTCACCTGCGGTTAAGTCGTTGAGGTTTGCTCCCATACGAGTGCGCAATAAACGAGGCTGTTTAACCCCGGTTCCGGCAAGTGCAACAACGCGGTCGGTAAAAATCTCACCGCTGGTAAATAGCTTGCCGTAAGCAATAACGTCTTGGTAACCGATATGCCAGACATGCTTTTTCATGCTAACCGGCGACAAGAAATGAATATGAGTGCCAACCAGACCTGCTGGATGCGGCCCAGCAAAGCTTTCTACTTGAACATCAGCATCGCCAGTGTCAATTTCAGCATCTGCGGCTTTACCCACGAAAACTTTCCCTTGGGTCAAGTTTTGCAACACTTTAAGGCCATCGATGAACGCTTGCTTCTGTTCGTTTATAACCAATACTGGGTCGCCAGCAAGTGGGTTAGTGTCCATAACACTGACGAAGATAGCCGCGGCTTCTGCATCGGGTTTTGGAGATTTACTGAAAGGACGGGTGCGAAGAGCAACCCATTGGCCTGAGTCGATAAGTTGTTGTTGGACTTTTTCGCGACCTAAGCCAGCGAGTTCATCGCTGTTGAAGCTGTCGAATGTTACTTGCTCATCGCCATCGAGTTCGATGACAACAGCTTGTAAAACACGCTTAGCACCACGTGGAATATCTTTTACCACACCAGAGGCAGGAGCAGTGTATTTGACGCCAGGATTTTTCTTATCTTCAAAAATCACTTGACCCTTCTTCACACGGTCATCAACTTTGACGTGCATGGTCGGGCGCATACCCACATACTCTTCACCCAGGGTAGCTACCGTTTTCACGGCTTTACCGTCTTCGATTTTTTGCTGGGGAGCTCCCTTAATTGGGATATCCAGACCTTTCTTGATCGTAATCATACGCGTTTGCACTACTCGTTAGGGAAGATTGTTCACATCCAACCTTTCGGCTGGAAACCTGAAAAATCAATACGTTACGACAAAATATACACGTACGGAACGCGCGTTTTCGGCGCAACGAACAGATAGTCACTCTTCTGGAAACGGAATTTTAGCATTTTTCCCACAAGGGTTGCCATGCTAAAAGCCAAATTAATCTTAACAAAAGCAAGGGTATTTGAGAAAGAGGATCAATGGGCGACAGTTTACTGCCGCCCGTTGGGGGTATTACCAAGACACTTCAGGGTCGACATCGGCGTCATAATCGACGTTATCAAAGCCGAAACCGAATAAATGCAGAAAGTCGGCATGGTACTGTTGGTAATCCGATAACTGGTGGAAGTTATCTTGCGTGACTTGCTCCCACAACGCCTCAATTTTCGCCTGGGTTGCGTCGTTAGTCTCTTTACCATCCATGCGCAAACGGTTGGCCTCATCCAAGCTTGGATTGTCGGCATAAAGACCTTCGGTAAACAGGCGATAAATTTGTTCAATACAACCTTCGTGTGTGCCCTCTTCTTTCATCACCTTATAAATCAGTGAAATGTATAGCGGCATAACAGGAATAGCGGAACTGGCTTGCGTCACTAACGCCTTCAGTGAGGAAACATAAGCACTCAGGTTGATGTCAGCATACTGACTATTTAACGCGCGTGCGGCACGGTCCAAATCTTCTTTGGCACGGCCAATGGTGGCATGACCGTAGATTGGCCAAGTCAGTTTCTTACCGATGTAGGTGTAGGCTGTAGTTTGGCAGTTATCTGCCAACACGCCAGCGTCGTGCAAGGCTTTGATCCAGCGTTCCCAATCTTCACCACCCATCACTTTAACCGTGTTAGCGATTTCTTCCTCGTTAGCTGGCGCTAGAGTGACCTCATGCACCAAGTCTTTATCGGTATCGTAGGTTTTCGTGGTGTAGGTTTCGCCCACAGGCTTGAGGGTTGAACTGTACACGGTATCCGACTCGGGATCTTTGCGCTTTGGCGATGCCAAACTGTAAATCACCAGGTCAATTTTGCCCATGTGTTCACGGATGTACTCAATAGATTCCGCTTTTATTTCGTCAGAAAAGGCATCACCGTTAATTGAGTGAAACGCCAACCCCGCGTTTTCGGCGGCTTGGTGAAACGCTGCGGTGTTGTACCAACCCGCTGTACCAGTGCGTTTTGCCGTTGGTTCGCGTTCAAAGCACACACCCAGCGTGTGCGCCCCACAACCAAACGCTGACGTAATTCTCGATGCTAATCCGTACCCAGTAGAACAGCCAACGACCAGCACATTCTTCGGACCATTGTCCGGCTTCGGTTGCTGTTTGATGTAATCGATTTGGCGGCTGACATTCTCAGCACAACCTACGGGATGAGCATTCGTGCAGATAAAGCCCCGAATTTTCGGCTTGATCACCATAATACGTTTTCCTATTGCTAGTGGAGATAAGGCTATGATGACCTATTGTAACCAAGACTACCACCGCAACACATCAGACGAGCACATTCTTCGGGGCTGAAGGAACGATTTAACGCTGTGCTGAAGCTAAACTGCCACCCAAGCAACGCGGCGATAATGGCGCACCGTCGAACAAATGCTCCCACTCGTTTTGGGTGTAAGTGTGTAACGCCAGTGCGTGGATGTGATTCATCAGTTCATCCGCTAGCACTTTATTCACCGCTCGATGACGGTTAATCAGACGTTCGCCAGAAAAGCTAGGACTGACTAACACCACTTTAAAATGCGATTCGCGAGCACTACCGCCATGCTGATCACTTTCGTTAAGTACTTCAAGATGGGTAGGAGCGAACGCGTCGCGAAGCTTCTGCTCAATTTGTAAATGAATAGACATAGTCAACCTCACTGTGGTTCGCTTTCTTTCACTTTAGCTTGTGCGCAGCAATGACTCCTTGTCATTCGTCGCAACTCGCGCTAAGTAGTGGAAACGATTATGGATTCTTTTTCTAGGGTTGGACGTAACGAAAGGTTAGGTTGATCCGACCCTGTTGTACTCGCCGTTGTTTGGGTACTTGATGTTGCCAATAGCGTTGGGTCTCACCCCGCATTACCAGTAAACTTCCGGCTCCTAGCGTCAGTTCTTGCGAGGCAGGAACCGATTTATGCCGCATTTGAAAACGCCGATCGGCGCCCAAACTGAGTGACGCAATCACTGGCTTATTGCCCAGCTCTGGTTCATCATCGCTGTGCCAACCCATGCTATCATTACCGTCTCGATACCAATTCACCAGTACTGAATTAAATCGCGCCGCCGTGAGAGCCTCGACTTGGTCTTTTAGTTCGAGTAACTCTGGCGTCCACGCTTTCGCCACCAAATCTAATCCTGAATACCGGTACTTAATACCCGCAGCGCCATACCACGCTTGTAACCGTGGAATTTTGACTTCACGGCCAAACAAACGAATGGTGTCTTGTTGCCACGCCAGCGTTTGCTGCAGTCGCGCCTGCACCTGATCGGCCTGTTGCGGTTGTAACCATTGTGGAAATAGGGTTACGTCGGCATCAGGCATCGAGATGTAACGCTGGCTTGTGTTAATGCTGTGATATTTTACGTCCATGCTAGGTTTTACGCGTAAGGCAAAGTTTCCGATCAGTCTTCGACCTTGATGTGACAGATGTCGTCACGTTGTCCCAACGAAGCAACAGCAGGGTAAACGGCATCTGCAACCGCGCCTTTTGACCAACTTGCCGGAGCGACTAAATGGTAACGCTGAGCACTGACGGTGCCAGCTACTTGCCACAACAATAATTGTTGTTGCTGATAAAGCTGCGCCAATTTTTCCAAGCCTTCCTGTCGGTAGGGCGGAAAAGCACTCGGCTCACCCAACAAACGCCAGCGGTTTAATTCTCCGGGCTCGGCCAGTAGTGCCTCATTGATACGATCACGGCAAAAACTGATCTCAATAGCCGCATGACTCAACTGCCATTGCTGATTCGGCAACTGGCGCATATCAAGTCGAGTGACTTGGTCAAATTCGCTCGTTGTTTGGCGCTCAGCAGCAGGCTGACAAGCACTCAACGCACTCAATAACATTGCGATGATAGGCACAAAAATTCGCCGCATATTTTCCTCAACCAAATTCGTTTTTCGGTGGCAATCTCATAGTCGCCTAGTTTATCATGCTCAGCAAAGTTTGAGCGAAAGGATTGCCAGCAGTGCCCAGCCACCGAGCTTCTGTATTAAAAAAACGCCTTAAAAAATCTTTTACCACCACTGCGATGATGGTGGCGTTGGTTGCCTATTACTTCCCTGCCGCAGATGCCTCGGTATGGGTAGAAAGTGACGACCAACGACTGCGCCAAAGTCTACAAGTGTTAGTGAACGGTGGTTGGGTTGACACACCAGTACAGCAATTTCCTTTCCCTTGGCGCGCTTTATTAAATGAATTACACGCTATCAACGTGAGTGCATTGAATGTCCATGAACGTTATGCCTATGACTTTATCCGTCATCGTTTGCAGTATGCCGAACATGGTCCTCGAACTCGCTTAGTGGCGAAAGCGGCAACAGATAACGCACTGTTCGTAAACAACGCCTTTGCTGACGCGCGTTATGAGCAAGCCAGTCTAGCGGTTAGGCAATCTTTTGTCGGCGACCATTGGGCCGCAGGACTGCAAATCACTCGCCGTTATCACCCATTCGAAGGGCATCATGACACGGTTTTAGACGGTAGCTATATTGCGTTCAATTTGGCTGACTGGTCGTTCAGCCTTGACACGTTGCCGATGTGGTGGGGACCATCACAACACAGCGCGCTATTATTCTCAGAGAACGCGCGCCCCTTTACCAAACTACGAGCGACCTATGCGCCAGCCGCAGCAGTGGATTGGTTAGGGCCAATGCAAGCCAGTGTATTTGTCGGCGAACAAAGCAATACAGCAAGGATCGATTCACGCACCATCGCTGGCGCACGTTTGGCATTTACGCCGCTGACACAGCTCAACCTTGGGTTGAATTGGGTTCAGCAATCAGCGACCAGCGAACGTGGTTCGCAACAACAGGTTTCCAGTAATCAACTGGCGAGTATCGACTTTCGCGCGGCATTGCCGCTAGGGACGCAGTCACTGGCGGTTTATGGCGAATTTGCCATCGAAACAAGCACTTCTAAATTTGATGATAGCGCCAAAAACACTGGTATACAGTGGAGTTTTGGCGGTCGCCAACAGAGCCACCAAGTCACCTTGGAGTTCAGCGATACGCGCACCGCAACAGGCGCATCGTTTTACCAAACCTACCAAGGTTATCAGCAGTTTTCCCAGTACGGCCGTAGCATGGGTAGCAGCTATCCCAACAATAGCAAAACCTGGTCGTTGACGTACCAAGCACAGCAAGCCAATGGTCAACAATGGGGAGCAACGCTATTGAAAAGCCAGCAACAAGCGAGCCAAGACGACATTGAGTGGCGCTTGGCCGGCGTAAGTTATACCCATCCGGTATTATCGGGTCTAGCAACCCTGACCGTGGAATGGCAACAGCGTGAGCAACTCGGCGCGTCGAAAAATGAGGTTGTCGCTGGGTTGCGTTGGGAGTGGCGTTATTAATTCGGCCTATTAGTAGTTTTGCTGGATCTCAGTTAAGGCGCGCTGCCAAGCGTTATCTAGGGCATCAATAAGTGCTGGATAGCCATCATTTGCTAGTGCTTCACGCGCATAAAACGGTCCTTGTTGCCACTCACTGGATGCGCTCGCGCGATACTTCCAACTGCCGGCAACAACGGCATGTTGCCGATTGTCGGCGTAAAAGTCAGTCACCACCAGGCGCAACTCTCCCTCGCACGACGCTTGTCGCTGCGCAATCCGTTTCAATTGCTCTGCTAATGGCATCACCCAGCGATGGCGTTTAGCCGCTTGCCACTGGCTGCGGCTTAACTGGAAAAAGATGCCAGAGGTCTGTAAGTAAGGGCTTAGCTGTAACTGCACTGCAGCGTCTGAACACAGGTGCTGAGGCGCTGGGTTAAGGCTTGGCAAACGATAGTACTCAACCTTGGTCGGCTGGCTGCTACAAGCGCCTATCAGCAACCCCAATAGCGCTAAAGCGTAACCGCGATAATTATTCTTCATGAGCTTTCGGAGCCGGGTCCGCCTCCTCTGCAGCATCAAAAATCAGCGCGTTCGGTTGCCGTTCTAACGTATCGAAGAATGGCGTCGCCCGCTCCAGCAGTTCGTTCATCCTGTGCAGCAGTTGCTGCAGATTCTGTGATTGCCCATCAGCACCTGACAGTTGTTGCAAAACTTGCTGCAATGATTCTAGCGTTTGGTTAAGTTCGCTCGGCATTTGTTGTGCTTCGGGCTGCGCTAACCAGCGCTTGAGCTGCTCGGCTAGCGTTTCGACACTGGCTAACGAGCGGTCAGACTGCTCCAGCGTTTGTTGCAAACTGGCAAAGGTTTCTGCCATGGGGATGGCGTTCAATTTGTCTAACAAGCCAGTGAGTTTGTCTTCCAACCGAGCAACGTCGCTAGCCACCGTGGGAAACAGGGTAATATCATTAAAGTGTGACGCATCCAACTGCGGCTCTGTGCGGCTGGCCTCGGGATAGAAACCCAATTCAATGAACAAACTACTGGTTAGCAAATTTGCCGACTGAACGCTGGCACTCATGCCACGATCAATCAGCCGTTGCATCCGCTCGCGCCACAACGCCATATCGGCATCGGCGACCAAACCATGTAAACGATCCGGCTCGAAGCGTATTTTTACCGGCACTTGTAACAGCAGCGACTTGCTGTTTTTCTCTGGTTGCCAACGGTAAGGCACGGCGGTTACCGTCCCTACCCGAATCCCCTTATATTCTACCGGCGCACCTACTTCTAGACCTCGTACCGACTCATTCAACAGCAACACATAGTCAATCCCACGCGCATAACCCTGCTGGCGTGCCTGCTCGCGATTATCAAACAACTCAAATTGGTGCTGTGGGTCAATCACCTCGCCAGCAACTTGCCCCTCTGGCACATCAAAGGTCACGCCACCACTGAGTAGCGACTCTAAGTTACCGAGGTTAACGTCAACGCCATTCGAACCGAGCTTCAGCGATACCGCACTTTCCAGCCAAAAGCGGGTGTTTTCCGTCAATAAGCGGTCATAAGGGGATTCTACAAATACTTGGTATTCAATTTCACGACGTTCAACTGAGAACGTCGATTTTTCTATCCTGCCTACAGTAAAACCGCGGTATAACACGGGGTCGCCAACCCCAACAGTACCCGCATTCTCACTCACTAAGGTAAAACGCAACCCCGGGGTTTGCTGCGAGGTTACTGGCGGACTTTCCAGAGCGGTAAATTCTGTTTGTGCTTCGCCGCCATCCAAATCGGGTTGCAACTGTATATAAGCCCCAGAGATGAGCGTGTTTAAGCCGCTCACGCCTTGTCGCCCAATACGCGGTTTGACGACCCAAAATTGGCTATCCGTGGTGAGCATACGCTCGGTATTCGCCTGCATTTCGAGCGTCATAATGGCATGCGCGAGGTCATCGGCTAAGCGCACATCGCTGACTCGGCCTACCGTCACATTGCGCACTTTCACCAACGTTTTACCGGGCTCTATACCCTCGGCATCAGTGACAGTCAGTTGCACCGTAGGTCCTAGGCCTTCATCGCTACTGAAGGTCATCCACAAACCAATGGCGACCGCCAGTATGGGAATCAGCCAAATGGGCGAAAACCAGGTGCGTTTGCTCACCTTAGCGGAACTTGCGTCAGTCACTCTTTGCCTCCTCAGCGGCCCACCAGATGCGGCGCCGATCAAAACTCATTGCCGCTAACATGGTCAGCACCACCACACTAGCAAATGCCAGCGCTGCAGCACCAGAGTAAATACTCATTAATGCCCCTAAGCGAACTAAGGCAATCAATATAGCGACCACAAAAATATCAATCATTGACCACCGCCCCACCCATTCAGTAAGACGAAACACTCGCATACGCTGTGAATAGGGTGCCGTCGGTGCTGACCGTTTTGACCAATACAACAGCCCTAATAGCAGCAAAATTTTGGCTATCGGAATCACTAAGCTGGCAATAAAAATAACCGCGGCTATGGGTTGATCACCCTGTTGCCACAACTGAATGACACCGCCCGTTATGGTTGCTTGACTCAGTTGTCCTAGGCGCAAGGTCTCGATCATCGGTAACACGTTTGCTGGTACTAGGAATGCGGTAGCAGCCAGAAGTAATGCTAAGGTAAGCAACGGGTGACGCCAGCGTGACAACGCTAGCCACTCACCGCAGCGCCAACAATAGCGCTGATTATTGCGGTTAAACGCGTGACAACAAACGCAGCCTACGCCCTGCTGTTGATGTGCGGTTTTAGCGCTAACCGCTGCAGGTTCGGTGCCCAGCGGAGGCAATTGCTGCCACAGCCACGCCTCATCTAATTGCGCCCTAATTAACAGCAGCACCACCACAAAGCCACTGAAAAAGTAAAATGCCGGCTGCAAGCTCACGCTGGCATAACTGGATAATTTAACGATACTAATTAGCGCGCCAATTAGAAACACATCGGCCATCAGCCAGCGGCGGAGCGACACCAGCACACGTGCTAAATAGCGAACCCAAGGAATCGCGCGTTGCAGTAGCATTAATGCCGTCATCATCAGCGCCGCTAACAGGTACAATGCCGGCAAAACCAGAGTGGTTAATAACACCAGAATGCTCAAAAGCGAGCGCTGCTCACTCACCAGTTCAGTCACGCTATCTAACAGCCACATTTGCTCATGCAAGCCACTGCGATGCAATGCCAAAAAGGGAAACTGCAGGGCAAATACCAGCAACACTAATGCCGTGATGCTGTACGCCAACAAATGCATTAGCGGCGCACTACCTTGCTTGGTAATGACATGCTGACAACGAGGACATTGCGCTTGCTGCCCGGCAACCAAGCTCACCTCGGTTACGACCCAGTCGCAGTCCAGACACACCCAGTGTTGTGAGCTCGTTGCTGTGGCCATTGCGGTTCCTTATGCAGCGCTCTCTTCTTGCTCAGGAGAGACCAATCCGATAACTTGCCAACCGGATTGTGGTAACAGCTCTTTTTCGGTGGTAAACAAGTGGCAACGCCCCTCCGGGTCGAGTGCAAACATCGGTAACGCGCGCGCACCATACTGCTGTTTGTATTCTTCAAAACTGAAGTTATCGGTGATCGGCGTAGTTTTAACCTTGGCTCCTTGGAAGTAAAGACTCGCTAACTTCGAGTAAGTAATTCCCTCACCAAAGAGGTTCAGTTTGTTCTTGTAGCTCTCGGACAATTGGTGTGAAGCGCGATAATCCTGTTCACCGCCATTTAGACCGTGAACCTTAGGCTCGCCAAACCAGTCTTTGTAATACATGGCGACAATTGGGTTTAACTGCTTGTACGGCGACATAATCAACAGCCGTCCAATACCGGTAAGGTCCATGTTATTCGCCGCGTGTTCTGAAGCGGGGTTACCGAAATACACTGGCAAATTATCCATCCGCGCCAAGCGGATATTTTCCCAGTTGGTATCAGCCAAGCGCACCGGAATATCATGTTCCTGAAGCGTTTGTGCAATTGCACGAGTAACTTGGTTTGCGCCAAAAATCAAAAAGCCCTTGGCTGGAGGTTCGGTGAGCTTGAGTAACCGCGCTAATGGCTTAGCGGTTAAACTTTGCAACACCACGGTAGTGATGATCACTAAGAACACCAATGGCACGATGGCGCCGGCATTCTCCCAACCCGATTGTTCGAGTTTCAACGCAAATAGCGCAGATACCGCGGCGGCGACGATACCGCGAGGAGCAATCCACGACAGCAGCAGTTTTTCTTTAAACTTGAGGTCGGTACCCAGTGCTGATAGCCAAATACTTAACGGCCGCACGACAAACAAAATAATCGCCAGTAAAATAACCGCTGCAACTCCCAAGGCCTCAATATCAGACACATTCAGCCGTGCTGCAAGAATGATAAACAACGCCGAAATCAGCAGCACGCTAAGGGTTTCTTTAAACTCGAGAATTTCTTCTAAGTTCAGGTTGCGGGTGTTTGCCATCACAATCCCCATAACCGTTATCGTTAACAAGCCAGATTCGTGCTGCAACGCATTCGATAAAGCAAACACGCCTAACACGATGGTTAGGGTGGCAACGTTTTGCAAATAATGGGGGAACCAGCCGCGTCCCAGCGCCAGCCCCAACAACCGAGCAGCACTCCACCCCAAGGCAAAGCCCACTGCAATAGTGGTTGCAAAGGCTTGTAAAGCGTGCAGGAACGCCACTGATTGGCTAGCAATGATGAACTCATACACCAAAACCGCTAATAACGCCCCGAGCGGGTCGATAATGATCCCTTCCCAGCGCAGAATATTGGCGAGCTTTGCGGTCGGTCTGATAGAGCGGATCATTGGCGCAATCACTGTTGGACCTGTAACCACCACCAACGCCCCAAACAGTGCGGAAATATCCCAGCCGTAATGCATCAAATAATGAGTCGCGACACTGATGGTCAGCCAAGTGACCAGCATGCCAATGCTGACCAAGTGCGTCACCATTCTGCCGTGCCCCTTTAACTCGTTAAATTTCAGCGTTAACGAGCCTTCGAACAGAATCACCGCTACCGCCAGAGAGACAAACGGGAATAATAGGTGCTGAAACAGGTCATCAGGGGCTAACCAACCAAGGGTTGGTCCCAACAACAATCCACACAACAGTAGCGGCAAAATGGCGGGGGTTTTGATCCGCCATGCAATCCACTGGCAGAAAATCGATAGCACGCCGATTAGCGCCAGCAAGGATAAATCCGACATAGTCTCTCCGTTAATCACTTACAACGCCGTAAGCATAGCACGACAATTTATTGAATCTGCCGCAGTTTTTGTAAAAACAGTTTATATAAGTAGTAGCACAGCTAAAGGATCGCTTATGAAATTAAAACACTGGGGTGGCGCGGACACGGTTACTGGCTCTTGTCATCAGCTTTTTATCGATGCAAACACCAGCGTACTGATCGATTGTGGCGCTTATCAAGGCGAACAGCCGCAAACCGAAACCATTATCTGGGGCGCGGTATTAAGAACCTTGAAAGCGGTGTTTATTACTCACAGCCATTTTGACCATATTGGGCGACTTCCCGAATTACTCGCGAAAGGTTTCCGCGGCCCTATTTATTGTAGCCAAGCTAGCGCTGCTCTGCTGCCTATCATGCTGGAGGATAGCCTGCGGCAAATGACCTCGGAGGCGAATGTACAACAAGCCCTGTTGCACCAGTTAACGCGACAACTGCATGGGCTGCCAGAACAACAATGGTTAAGCCTACCGCAATTGACTGGGGTACAAGTCCAGTTATTACCCACCGGGCATATTTTGGGCGCAGTCGCCTGGCAAATAATAACCGTGGCGAACAATGATTGCTGGGTCTTCTCTGGTGATGTTGGCCAGTATGATATGCCGCTACTGGTTGACCCTGTCTCGCCAGCGCGCGCCGACCGACTGATCTTAGAGAGCACCTATGGCGGTCGTAATCATGAATCCCACGCCACCCGTGTCAACCGCCTCAAAGTCGCAATTGAACGCGCAGTGGCTGACGGTGGTAGCCTGTTAATTCCGGCCTTCTCGTTAGGGCGCACGCAAACCTTACTGTACGACTTAGAACAGCTCTATTTCCAACAAAGACAGCAACCAGATAACAGCTGGCACGCAGTCCCGGTTATTCTCGATTCACCGCTCGCTGAACGAGTCACCGCCTGTTACGCAGAGCAACAAGGACGCTGGGATAGCGAAGCGAAGCAGCGCCTTTCGCAACAACGTCACCCCTTCACGTTTGCTGAAATCGAACACGTCACACATCACGAACAACACTTGGCCTTGGTCAATTTTTTACGCTCGACCGCCGCACCCTGCATCGTTATCGCCGCTGGCGGAATGTGTGAAGGCGGCAGGATTGAAAACTATCTTAAGGCGCTGTTACCCGATGCTCGCACCGATGTGCTATTGATTGGTTATCAAGCGCACGGAACGCTGGGAGCACAATTACAACAAGGCGCGAACGCAGTAACCATTCAACAACAGTCTATTGAAGTGAAAGCGGGAATTAACACCCTCGATGGCTACTCTGCCCATGCCGACCATAGCCAACTGTTACGCTATGTTCGGGAAATGCCAGAGCGCCCACGCAGTATTCAATTGGTGCACGGCGACGCACAAGCACAACAGGCTTTGAAACGCGCCCTACAAGAAGAATTCGGCTGCCCTGTCAGCACCAGCTTCGAGGTTCCAGCCGATGTTTGATCACCAGAACTTCAATCGTCTTAGCAATAAGAACTCAATAACGGCGATACCCCCTAACGACCAACAGAACCATTCAAAGGCTTTCGGTTCTTCGGTACCTGGCATTCCGGCAATATTAATACCAAACACCCCCGTTAAGAAACTCAATGGTAAGAAAACGCCGGCAATGACTGATAACCAGTAGGTATTGCGGTTCATTTTTTCAGCAACTGCTTGTTGCATGTGCTCGCGCAACATCCACGCTTGATCTAACATCATGTCGATTTGCTCTAACAAACGTTGGACTTTGTCACGTTCATTCAACAACCATTGGTGGAGCTCTGCATCCAGCCACTTTTCAGAATCCACAGAGAGCTTGTCCAACGCTGTGCCTTGCGGACGAATAAAGCGATTCAAACGCAACAGACGCCGATGCAGCAACGTCAAAGCTTGTAGGCTTTTAGAGGTGTTGTCTAATTCCGCCGTTTCAAGCGCTTCTAATTCATCTTCAACAACATCTAAAACGTCTTCTATACGAAGGTTAAGTTGCTCGATAATCATCACAATTAAGTCATTAACCGAGTCGGGGCCGTCGCTATTTGAGAGCTTTTCGCGAATTTGTTGGAGCGCTTTAAAAGAACGTTTGCGAAAACTGTAGAGTGCGCCTTTGTAGTACAAAATCCGCAAGCTCAACATATCCTCCGGCACCGCTCCTTCGTTGAGGTTAACACCGCGTAGAATCAACAAAAAACCATCCGACAGACGTTGAAAACGAGGGCGTGTGTCTTCTTCCAATACCGCACTAACAATGGGCTCTGGCACTCCGGATTTGAGCAACCAAGATTCTAGGTTGCTGTCATCACGTTGAAAATGAAACCATGTATTAGACTTTGGCATGCCCTCAGCAACAATCGATTGCGCCGGAGATTCGTTAAAGTCCCAAGCATCGATAATAAACGAACGTTCTGCCATGCGCTGCGCTCCTCTGCGTTAGCTAATCCACCAGTTGGCAACCGCCATAGTGCCAAGATAGCCGATGCCATACGCAAAGCAAAGTGGAATCAATTGGCGCAGATAACGACCAAAGGTGAGTCCACCAATTTTACTCATCGCCACAATCCCTGCAGCGGAGCCAATAATCAACAGTGAGCCTCCGACACCGACCGCGTATGTCAGCATCAACCACTGGCCTTCGCTCATATCAATTCCAGATTTTAGCAGCGCCGCAGTCAGTGGCACGTTATCGATAACCGAAGACATAATACCCATAGCAAGATTAGCCCACTCAACCGGCAAAATTTGGTACACGGTTAACAAGCCATTTAACACACCAATCTCTTTCAACATGCCGACTAATAGCAATACCCCTAAAAAGAACAGCAAAGTGTCAAACTCAATTAAGCGAATGTAGTCAAGAATTGGATCTTCTTCTTTTTCACGGTCAAAGGCATGAGAAACGAGGAACATTAACGCCAGGCCCGCCAGAAAGGTTAGTACCGGCGGAATACCATAGATCGCGTTGCCGATAATGGTTAACAAAATGGTACTGAGGAAAATAACAGCAATAGCAACATCAACACCACGTGCCGCTGATGGCCGATACTGTAACTGAATGGTACCGTGCATCTGGCGCGAGAGTAACATCGACAACACTAACACCGAAAAACCCGCGGGTATTGATAAAATTAATAAATCAACAACCGACACTTTCCCTGCCAAGAAAATCATTAACGTGGTCACGTCGCCGGTGATCAAGGCGACTCCACCGGAGTTCACTGCAAACACTACCAAGGCGGCCAAGCGGATCATTTTCCGACGTGGCAAATTCAGGCTCATAATCAGGGTTACCGACACCAGCGTGGCGGTAATGTTGTCGGCTAATGACGAGAAACAAAAACAGAAAATACCGGTTAAGTAAACCAACCGCCGTTCAGACATTTTACGTGGCAAAATCCAGTAAATCATATTTTGGATCATGCCTTTCTTATTGAGATAAGCGACAAACGTCATGGCGGCAATAAGGAACAGCCATAGTTGCGAAATCTCGGTTAACGACTCACTGAATTGTTCCTTCACAGCATCGGCATCGACGCCGCTTTGAAAGATGAACAAGAATAGCCAAGAGAGGGTTCCGAAAAATAACGTGACTTTGGCTTTATCAAGGTGGATAACATCTTCGAAAATAACGCCAAGCAATGCCAGAGCGGCAAAAACGATCAGTAGATAATGGATGGATACGGGCAACATGACTTATTAGTAGTGAGCAGTAAGATGCCGCGTATTATACGAGCCCAGCAAGGAAAACCTAGCGCCTTTAAATTATTGGTTAGGCGCTAGTGTTAAGAAATTATTACATCTGCCGTTGCAGGTACAACGCCTCGCCTAAACGGTCCATCAAACCTAGCTGAATGCGTAGCCAATAGGCGTGATCTTCCTCAGTATCGCGAAGGATCCTAACCAGCATATCGCGACTCACAAAGTCACCATGTTGCTCGCAATAATCAATCACCTCTCGTAACGTTTTGGCGTTGTTACGCTCGAGAGCTAGATCATTGGTTAGCATCGCTCGCACGTTATCGCCAATATTCAACGGTTCACGGCGTTTCATATCGGGCTTACCTTCTAAAAACAGAATACGGCGAATCAATAAGTCCGCATGGCCGCGTTCATCATCAATTTCGTGATTGATCCGCTGGTAGAGCTTTTCAAACCCCCAATCTTCGTACATCCGCGAGTGTGCCGTGTATTGGTCGATAGAGGTTAGTTCAAAAGCCAGCAGCCGATTGAGCTGCGTAACCACTTGATTATCATCTTTCATGGCTTACTCAGTCTCCAATTTGGTCTGCAGATAGGTTTGATTGCCCAGCGTTTGCATTAAATGTAATTGCGTTTCGAGCCAATCTAAATGTTCTTCTTGCTGGTCGAGGATGCTAGCCAGCGTGTCACGGCTAACATAATCTTGTTGCTTTTCGCAGGTCTTGATGACATCACCAATGGCGTTGCAATCGTTAAACTGCACCTTGTGATCAAGCTCCATCATTTCGCGCGGCTCTTCACCGACGTACAACTTGCCGAGCTCTTGTAAATTGGGGAGGCCTTCAAGAAAAAGAATACGCTCGATCAGCGCATCCGCATGCTTCATTTCTGCAATTGAGGCTTTGTAAACCGGTTGATTTAATGCTTCAAAGCCCCAGTTGCGATACATCCGCGCATGCAGAAAATATTGGTTTACTGCTGTCAGTTTCAACGTCAGCACTTTATTAAGTGCCTGAATCACATCAGGATCACCTTTCATTGAGCATAATCTCCTTTAAAACATGGAACTAGCTCAAGTGTAGCATACTGAGACAGGAACGGGCGTTTCGCCACTTCGCGGCGTGCTCCCTTGCTCTGCCAAGGCCTCTGCCAAAACCTGCTTTGCACACTGCTTGCAACAACCACACTGTGACGCCACACCGTATTGCTGGCGGAGTTCGCGAATAGAGGTTACGCCATCCTCGGCAACCGCCTTACGGATGGTTTTGTCAGTTACCCCTTTGCACAAACAAACATACATCGTTGAAATCACCTCACTAAGTTGATCTACAGATTAAACTAAATGAGAACAATTTTCAATTGCATGATGTAATTAGAACCCAGTTTTTAACAAATACAAGGTATAAGCCAAGTAGCACAGCACCAAGACCCCGCCCTGCCAACGTTGAATTTTACCTTGCCCGCGACGGCTAAAACCAAAGCCAAACACTAGTAACGTCAGCAACATCATTGCCGGCCAGTCGCGATAAAGTACAAGGTCTTCCAGCGTCATTGGTTTAATCACTGCTGCTAAACCGACAACGGCCAAGGTGTTGAACATATTTGAACCAAGCACATTACCCAGAGCTAAATCATGCTCATTCTTGCGCGTAGCGGCGATAGCCGACGCCAACTCAGGAAGCGAGGTGCCAATCGCAACAATGGTCAAACCGATGACCAAATCACTAACACCCATGGCTTGCGCAATATTAACGGCCCCCCAGACCAATGCTCGCGAACTGACTATGAGCAGCGCCAAGCCGACTAATAACCAGAATACGGCTCGCCCTGGCGACTGTTGAGACTGCTCAAGCTCAGCACTGTACTCCTGCTCCAATACGTCATTTTTATTCTTCATTCCCGTATAAATTGACCAGCCCATATAACCACTAAACACGGCAAGTAATATCACCGCATCCCAGCGGCTGACAGTAAAATCAAGTAACAGTGCGGCGGTTAATAACGTCACACCTAATAACCAAGGGATTTCCTGCCGAAGAACTTGGGACTTTACTTGAATAGGTGCCAACAGGGCTGTAATGCCGAGAATTAGCGCAATGTTAGTAATATTTGAACCGTATGCATTACCGAGAGCGAGCGATGGATTGCCATCCATACTGGCAAGTACTGATACCACCATTTCAGGTGCTGAGGTACCAAAACCAATCACTACCATGCCGATTAACAACGGCGCCATACCGAGATGTTTCGCTAAACCAGCAGCCCCATCAACAAATCGATCGGCACTCCAAACCAATACTATCAAACCTACTACAACAGCAATGATAGACAACATCATAAATAACGGTTCTCCCTTAGAGATTTTTACAATTCTTGCGCGGCATCATTGACCGGCTTGCTAATCGATTCATTTTTTGCAGTGCCATCGGCTGTCTTATTACTCTCGCCCTCTGCAGGTGGCTTAGCTTGTGGCGACCAACTGCGAACGTGGATATCGCGTTGAGGGAATGGAATCGGGATGCCGGCGTTGTTTAACGCCGTATGAATCTCCCACATTAGCGCGGCGTGCACGGCAGAGGGGCGTTTAACCGCGTCCGGGGTCAGCCATACCACCAACTCGAAGTACAAGGCGCTCTCGCCAAACTCAACCAGCCATACTTGCGGCTTCCGCGCATCATCATCGACTAACGTATGCGGCACGTTTTCAGCGGCTTTAATCACCGCTTCGCGGACTTTTTCTTTGTCACTGCCGTAAGCAACGCCAAACTTCACTTTTACCCGGCGATAGGTGTCGCGCATGGTCCAGTTCGTCACTCGGCCATCAACAAACTGGGAGTTGGGTACCACGATATCAATATTATCGTTGGTGGTGATGATGGTGGAGCGAATATTAATTTCCTTTACTTCGCCGGTTACGCCTGATTCCAATTCAATAAAGTCGCCAACTTTCAGGGTCTTTTCAAACAACAACATCAAGCCAGCCGTGAAGTTACTGATCAAGTTCTGCAAGCCAAAACCGACGCCTACCCCGAGGGCGCTGGCGAATAACGCAAATTTGGTCAGGTCAATGCCCAAACTACTGATCGCAATCATCACACCGATTAATAGCAAGGCGTAATGCATCAGCCGCTGCAAGGTGTAGAGACTAGAAGAAGAAAACGACTCTCGATGACGTGCATAACGAGCTAACGTACTTTGCAGCACGCGTGAAACAAACCAAGCCAGCAGAACAATGGCCACCACCCGTAACATGCCACCTACAGTAAAACCGGTTTCTCCCACCTTGAACAGTTCGTAAGACATCCAAGAAACCACTGCCGTGAGTACCGAATGAACGGATTCCATTGCCGCAAACCCCATTAAACCAAAACGCCAAGAGTACCTGAGATTGTTAAGCAGATCGAGGATATCCTGATGCTTGCCAAAGTCATTGACTCCCTCGGCGCTTTCCCATAGTATACGCGGCTTGTAGAGGAGAGGTGTCCGAGTGGCTGAAGGAGCACGCCTGGAAAGTGTGTATACGGCAACGTATCGAGGGTTCGAATCCCTCTCTCTCCGCCAGATACCAAAAAGCCGCCCATCGGGCGGCTTTTTTTGTATCCGGCGCTGCTAGCCAGTCTTTTTCAGGTTTTCAAATTCTTTGTTGAGGGTGTACTTATTATCGGTAACAATTTCTTCCAGTACCTGTACACGCTCGCGCAAGCGGTCCACTTCGGTTTCCAACGACTTCACTTGGTCGGAACTGGTCGTTTGACGTAAGTATTTGATGAGGCTAACAAGTGAGCCTGCAAGAATAGCGACGATCGCCACTGCGGTTACGTTCATGGTAGTGCCTGTTTCGTTATGGTTCTTCAGTCACTATAGCGCGCAGCGTCTGGCAAAACCAGAAGTTGAAAGATAATGTAACAATAATTACCGTAGCAAGGCGCTGTAGCCTTCTCGATAACTGGGGAAATCCAACACTATACCAAGCTCGCGCAGGCGTTGGTTACTGCAACGTTTGCCCAATTCTTGCGCAGTTTGTTCGGTCCAGTTTGCGCAATCAACACCCTGTTGCTGAGCCAACCAACGATAAACGTTGGCCTGTCGGCTGGGTTGATTGTCGGTAACTAACAACGTATCTGGCAGCGCCTGCTGCCTATGCAGCAAAGCGACAATAACCTTGGCAACATCCTCGGAGTGAATACGATTGGTCCACGCGTCTGTGACACTCAGATCCGTTTGTTGGCTGCGCTTGAGTGCGTAAGTGCGCCCCGGTCCGTATATGCCACTGCAGCGAAGTATGGCGGTTTCCGCGGCAAACGACGCCACTAAACGCTCCGCTTCGAGTAAACGCTTTGCGGTCGCTTTCTGCGGCTGGGTCGGCGTATTCTCGTCCACCCATTCTCCAGCTTGGTGCTGGTAAACACTGGTACTAGAAATATAAAGCAGCCGTTGGATATTGGGGTGTTGGTGAAGTGCCATCTGGAGGTGGCGCATGGGCACCACATACCCTTGGCGGTAACCTTCATCAGAATATTCGGCTGGCGTGAGGGTAACAACGGCAACATCCCAGTGCTGGTTTTGCAGTAGCGGCTTGAGATCCTGCTCGTTGCTAATATCAGCGGCTTGTAAAGTCACTCCTTGGGGGGCTGACTTATGCTCGGGATTGCGGCAGATGCCGACCACCTCAACGCCGGCTTGTGCGGTCAAACGCCGCGCCACGCGGCTGGCAATATCACCGTATCCAAGCAATAGCACCCGCACAGCGTTAACCTTTCAACGAAGCGGCAAAATCCAACATACGGTCAAGTGGCTTCAGCGCTTGTTTACCGAGTTCTGCATCAACAAAAATTTCATGCCCTGCGCCCGTTCCACTCAATGCCGTAGCAATGGCCTCGAGGCCATTCATTGCCATCCACGGACAATGCGCACAACTGCGGCAGGTCGCACCGTTGCCGGCAGTCGGTGCTTCAATAAAGGTCTTATGTGGCTGCAACTGTTGCATCTTATAAAAGATGCCGCGGTCAGTCGCAACAATAAAGGTTTCGTTTGGCAGTGTCTGGCTGGCTTTAATCAACTGCGACGTTGAACCCACTGCATCAGCCATATCGACGATATTAGCGGGTGACTCTGGGTGCACAAGGATAGCCGCATCAGGGTATACCGCTTTTAAGTCTTTGAGTGCTTTGGCTTTAAATTCGTCGTGAACAACACATGCACCCTGCCACATAATCATATCAGCGCCGGTTTGCTTTTCGATATAGGCGCCTAAGTGACGGTCTGGTCCCCAAAGAATCTTCTCGCCTTGAGCATCTAAATGGTCCACTAACTCTTGTGCCATGCTCGAGGTAACCACCCAGTCGGCACGCGCCTTCACCGCTGCGGAGGTATTGGCATACACCACCACAGTGCGATCAGGGTGTTGGTCACAAAAGGCAGAGAACTCGTCTGCTGGGCAGCCCAAATCTAACGAGCAAGTCGCTTCAAGCGTTGGCATTAGTACGCGTTTATTCGGCGTCAGAATCTTCGCGGTTTCGCCCATAAAGCGAACCCCCGCGACAATCAACGTTGAGGCGTCATGGTCACGCCCAAAGCGTGCCATTTCTAGCGAGTCTGCTACGCACCCACCCGTCTCCTCAGCCAACGCTTGGATTTCGTGGTCGGTATAATAGTGGGCAACAAGTACCGCGTCCTTTTCTTTCAGCAATTGCTTGATTTGCGATTTATATTCGCTTTTTTGCTGATCCGTTAGCGGCTTAGGTTTCGCTGGAAACGGATAGTCCAACGTATCAATTACGGGTATTTCAGTCATAGTTTGGTACAGTTCTGTTACGACAGGTGCGTCTGCTTATTATAATGAAGATTGCAAAGATTTTATAGCAAACGGCTTGCTTTACTGAACAGATCACTTAGGGATGAAATGGTGGGTCGTGCAGGATTCGAACCTGCGACCAATTGATTAAAAGTCAACTGCTCTACCAACTGAGCTAACGACCCATTTCAAGGGAAGTAAAAAAGTGGTGGGTCGTGCAGGATTCGAACCTGCGACCAATTGATTAAAAGTCAACTGCTCTACCAACTGAGCTAACGACCCACTCTGCGTTAAGCCTGATATTCTGTGGCTTAACGGCGGCATAGTTTACTGATTTACGGAGATGATGCAAGGTAAAAATGTGAAAAATAAAGCGTTTGCCTAATTTACCGTCGATTGTTGCTAAGATGTAAGCAAAACGCCCGTATTTTGCACCAAATTTATGCCGTTTACTTCAAGCGCTTTTTCGCCAAACCCGCTTCCGTCGAGTCTGGATATTGCTCTATCACTTTTTGAAAAATCGACTGAGCGGTGGCATTATCACCTTTTTCTTCAGCTATAACGCCTAACTTTAATAGGCTCTCGCCGCGCTTATTAGAATCAGGAAATTTATCGACAACCGCAGTAAAGTGTTGCTTTGACTCATCATACTTGCGCTGCGCGAACAACAGTTGGCCCAGCCAATAGTGTGCGTTTGGTGCATAAGTCGAGTCAGGGAATTTTTCTAAAAATGCCTTGAACTGCGGAATCGCCGCGTCATAACGCTTATCTTCCAAAACCAACTTAATGGCTTTGTCGTAGGCATCATTCTCACTCAAGTTGTTCGAATATTGTGAGGCTTGTTGCGAGCCGCTGTCGTTCGAAGACGTAACTGGGACTGTGTTTAAGTTACTAATATTAACGTTCGCGGTGGCAGTTGAAGCACCCGAGGTGTTGAGTTGCTGCATACGCCGATCAATTTCTTGATAGAGCTCTCGTTGGCGTTGCACCAATTGCTCTAGTCGGTACGCGTGCTCCTCGGTCACACCACGCAACTCACTAACATCTTGCTGCAATGCTGCAAGTTGTTGTGTCATCTCAATTTGTGCATCCGTTCGCGCTTGAACAATACGCTCCAACTGTGCGATACGCTGTTCTAACGATGAACTGGAGACGCTAACAGAAGACACTGGTGCTTGGGCATAGACTGCCCAAGCACTCAGAGCTGATAACGCAATGAGGGTCTTTTTCATACTCATACTTCAGTGCGTTGCTTAGCTTAGTATACTAAAACCGCGCGACGGTTCTTCGCATACGCTTCTTCGGTGGAAGCTTTCACCAATGGTTTTTCTTCACCGTAAGACACCACTGACATCTGCGACTCCTGTACACCAAGGTTCTGCAAATATTGCATAACCGCTTTCGCACGGCGCTCGCCCAATGCGATGTTGTACTCTGGGGTACCGCGCTCGTCTGCGTGGCCTTCGATAACAACGCTGACCGATGGATTTTTCACCAAATAATCAGCGTGCGCTGCTAAGAGCTCCGCATACTCGGAACCAATGGTTGAATCATCAAACGCGAAGAAAATCATATGCTCTTTACGCAGCTCTTCGAATTTCTCCTGGCGAATTTCCTCAGGGGTTTTAGTGCGCTCCATCGAGCCCACTTGAACGCCAGACTGTTGGCCTTCAGAAGGCATGTTAGTCTGCTGTTCAGAGCCTGCTCCAGAGTCAGTTTGTTGGTTCGAGCTACATGCCGCCAGAGTCATCATTGGCAAGGCAATAGCCAGACTTTTAAGAAGTTTATTCAGCTGCATCCTTTTGTTTCCTTATATTGCGTCTGTAACATTTCGGCCTCGTTGCCGTTACAAAAACGGTGACCAAGAAGGCGACTTCACATCGCCATCTGTAGCCGGCAAACGTGCTTTAAAGCGACCGTCCATAGAGACTAACGCTAACACCTGCTTGTTGTTATACGTAGTACTATAGATGATCATACTCCCATTTGGTGCAAGACTTGGCGACTCATCCAAAGCGGTTTCAGTCAGCACTTGCATTGCGCCGTTCGGAAATTCTTGTTTTGAAATATGGTAATTGCCCTGCGTTCGGTTCACCATAATCATCTGTTTGCCATCGGGAGCAACGGTACCACCGAGGTTCTGCTCACCCTCAAAGGTTAACCGACGAACTTGCCCTGAGGTTAAATCTACGCGATATAACTGCGGTCTGCCACCTCTTTCTGAGGTAAACACCAAAGATTTCCCGTCGGGCGTCCACGATGGCTCGGTATCAATAGTACGATTACGAGTAATTCGTTGCAAATCACGTGTTTGCAAGTCCATTACATACAATTCTGGATTCCCATCGCGCGACAGCACCATCGCTAATCTATCACCATCTGGCGAGAACACGGGATTACCGTTAATACCAGGGAAAGAGGTTATCTTTTCGCGCTGGGTAGTATAGATGTCCTGAATATAAATTTCAGGTCGTTTGTGCTCAAAACTGACGTACGCTAGCTTGTTTCCATCGGGAGACCACGATGGAGACATTAACGGTTCATTACTGCGTAACAGCACTTTTTCATTATAGCCGTCGTAGTCCGCGACCATAAGTTTGTAGGGATACTGGTCGGCATAATTGACAGCGACGTATGCGATGCGAGTCATGAAGGCACCGCGTTCCCCTGTAAGCGCTTGATAGACCACATCTGAAATACGGTGTGAATACTGGCGAAACTGTGAACCATCTATCACACTTTTGCGTGCATCAAGGATATGGTCATTACTTTCAACCAGTTGTCCATTTTTCAATATTTGTGCATGACCGCCAGTAATTTGTCCACGCAACACGTCCACTAAAGAAAAAGAAACCATGTATCGATCGACAGAATATGGCTCAATAGTCCCTACTAAAATAGCTTCTACGCCCATTTTCGCCCAGACCGAGTAGTCGATTTCCTCAACCGTTGAAGGTTGCTGTGGCATTCCCTCGAAAGGTACTGGATTAAACCGACCTGAGCGCGTAAGGTCAGCCGCGATAACCTTGGTTAGGTTACCCGGAGCAGGGCCTTCGCCTTTCCATTGGAACGGCACTACTGCAATCGGCCTAGCGCTGTTGATACCCTCAGTAATCACAATTTCAAGTACACCCGCCTTGGCTACTTGCGATAACAACATCAAGGCCGCCACTAAGGCCCACCCTATTCGCTTCATCTTGGCACTCATCATAATTGTGGTTTCACCGTTAACTTAATTGTACTCATTTGTTGATAAACGTCTGGATCGTCGGATACCGGCAATTCGCCAGCTTTTAACACCGCATTTTGCGCAGATCGACAAACACTAGGATCACCATCGCCAGTTGTCACGGATTTAACAAATCCGCTTGGCGCGACAGCAATGGTTAATTCACACGACTTACCGCTCATTGACGAATCAATCACCCAGTTGCGCTGGATCGTTTGTCGAATCAGCGCCGTATACTTTTCAATTTCGCTCATAAGCTGTTGACGTCGCGCGGCCTGCCGGCGTTCCATCTCGGCTGCCATTTCCCTCTGCAACTGCGCTTCGCGCTCAGCTTGCTCGCGCTGCTCTTGTTCGCGCCGCTTACGTTCTGCTTCTTTGCGTTTACGCTCTGCTTCCGCTTGCCGCGCTTTTTCTTCTTCACGTTCCCGCTTTTCTGCGGCTTCTTTTGCTGCTTGTTCGGCCGCGGCGCGTTTCTGCTTCAACCGTTCCGCTTCAAGCTTTGCTTGCTCTGCTTCTTTTCTTGCTTCAGCAGCCTCACGCTCTTGTTGCTCTTTGGTCTGTTGCAATTCGCGTAAGCGCTGTTGTTCACGTTCGCGAGCGCGGCGAGCATCGGCCGCCTTCTGTTGTAATTCTTCAATGCGTCTTTGCTCGGCCGCCTTTTCAGCGGCCTTTTGCCGTTGAATACGCTCAACCTGTTGTTGCAGTGCTTGTTTGTCTATCGTAACCGCTTTAACAATCTCTTCTTGTTGTGCTTGCTCGGCAAAATCACTGTCCTCTAAACTCACTTGCAGTTGCGGTTGCAGCTCTGGAGTAAATTCAAAGCTAACCAACAATACTGCAGCAATGGCTCCGTGCACAGCTATTGACTTTAACCAAGCCGCCGCCGAACCAGGTGACGCAGATTTATTGTGCTGTTGCTTCGACTGCTCTACCACTACTCTTCTGCCCCATCCGTCATCAACCCTACCGAAGGCACACCCGCTTTTTGCAACAATACCATGAGTTGCACCACTTGGTTGTACGACACCGTCCCATCGCCGTTCACCATAACCGGGGTTTCTGGTTCCACTTGCAAATGTGCGGCCACTAACGTCGCAACTTCTTGCGCGCTCATTGGGGTATCTTTACTGTCACCCAAATTCAAAAAATATTGCCCCTCGGCGTTTACCGACGCGACAAGAGGTGGCTTAGAATCTTTTGCCAAAGGCTCTGCGGTCGCTTTCGGTAAATCCACTTTCACCCCTTGAGTGATCAATGGTGCGGTTACCATAAAAATGATGAGTAGCACCAACATCACATCAATGTAGGGTACCACGTTAATTTCGGCTACCGGACGACGGCGCCGTCTGGGCATTACCATCATGCCTGGATATCCTCACTTTCAGTCGATTTCTTGCTCGCTTTAGAGAGCGACTGACGCTGTAAAATTGCCACAAATTCTTCGATGAAATTGATGTACTGGTTATCAATTTTTTCTACTCGATGAGTAAATCGGTTATATGCAATAACCGCAGGGATTGCCGCAAACAAGCCCATTGCCGTCGCGATCAATGCTTCAGCAATACCGGGGGCTACCATCGACAAGGTGGCTTGCTGCACTGCACCTAAAGCGATAAAGGCATTCATAATGCCCCATACAGTGCCAAACAAACCGATATAAGGGCTAATTGAACCGATGGTAGCTAGGGTTGAGAGGTTGGCTTCAAGCTTGTCAGTTTCCCGGGAGTGTGCGACTCGCATAGCACGAAACGAGGCTTCAGTAATGGCTTCCGGCTGTGCGACAGGATTATTGCGCAATCGGGCGAATTCTTTAAAGCCAGCATGGAACAGCAATTCCATCCCACGACTGTTTTTTGCTCGCGCGGAAATTTCTTGGTAAAGCCGTGCTAAATCGACTCCGGACCAAAAGCGATCTTCAAATTTCAACGCGTCTGATTGCGCTTGCTTCAAAATCTTACCGCGTTGAAAAATTAGCATCCAGCCAACGACCGACATGGCTAACAACAATAGCATTACTAGCTTTACTAGAAGGCTAGCCTGAAGAAATAAGTCCAGAAATGATAATTCAGCTTGCACTCGTTAATACCTCTTTTATCGGTGCCGGAATTGCAACGGCCTTGCCCCGCTTGTGATCCACACAAGCCGCAAGAATGGTTGCTCGACAACAACATTCGCCATTGGCGCGTCGGACTTCTTGTTCAAAGCTCAGCGACGCATGCTTCAATCGAGAGACCTTGACGGTAACGGTAAGTTCCTCGTTAAACCGAGCCGAACGTTGCAGATCTAAGTCTACATGGCGAACCACAAAGCCTATATTCTGATCTAACCATTCATCTTGTTCAATGCCAAGATGTCGCAACCACTCAGTGCGACCACGTTCCAAAAACTTGAGATAGTTGGCGTAGTAGACTATTCCACCAGCGTCAGTGTCCTCGTAATACACGCGTATCGGCCACTTGAAAGGCGCATCCTTCATTAGTGAGTTATCCCCAATTGATATCATGTAAAATATTCGCAAAGGTTTATTTTTGCTTTTCGCAACACGCAATAAAAAATAATGTCGGCTTTTCGTTGTTAGCGACTTTTCGCCAACTGATTATTTTTACGTCAGACTTTTTTTTATGCGTTCAAATAAACAGCAAATATGTTAACAGTTTGATTTTTAAGGCTTATCAGTAAATGTTATTAATTTGTTGTGTGTTTTTTTGCGTCCAATTTTAACTTTCGAATTAGATTTTCTAATGAATAAAACAATTTTTCTCGTTTGATAGAAAGTCCGCGCGCCGTATAATACGCCCATATCGAAATGACGAAGAGATAGGTTGTCACTTCTTCTGAGATATTGTTCCCTGGATTTAACTTCCTTCTTGTTGTTCTGTTTGCCCGCGTTTTTCGCGGGCTTTTTTTTTGCCTAAGATTCAGGCTCAGCATTATCATCCATGGTTAAACCAAAATGCCGATACGCATGCGGCGTCGCGATTCGACCGCGCGGTGTACGTTGTAAAAAACCTTGCTGAATTAAATAAGGTTCCAATACATCTTCAATGGTGTCTTTCTCTTCACCAATCGCCGCGGCTAAATTATCCAGCCCAACCGGGCCACCTAAGAATTTTTCCATTATCGCTAACAACAGCTTTCGGTCCATGTAATCAAACCCGGCTTCATCAACGTCGACCATGGTCAACGCTTCGTTTGCCACTTCTGCAGTGACTGTGCCATCGGCTTTGACTTCGGCAAAATCGCGCACCCGGCGCAACAACCGGTTCGCTATTCGTGGCGTTCCTCGAGCGCGACGCGCGACCTCTTTGGCACCGCCGTCGCCGAGGGTTAAATTCATAAAGTGTGCGGAGCGTTCAACAATTTTGGTCAGCTCTTCCACATCGTAAAACTCTAACCGCTGAACGATACCAAACCGATCTCGTAACGGTGATGTCAAAGCACCCGCTCGGGTAGTGGCGCCAATCAGCGTAAATGGTGGTAAATCTAATTTAATAGAGCGTGCCGCGGGGCCTTCACCGATCATAATGTCCAGTTGGTAATCTTCCATTGCTGGATAGAGTATTTCTTCAACCACGGGACTCAAACGGTGAATTTCGTCAATAAACAGCACATCATGGGCATCTAAGTTGGTCAGTAATGCCGCCAAATCGCCAGCTTTTTCTAATACTGGGCCAGATGTCGTCTTGATATTCACCGATAGTTCGTTGGCAACGATATTCGCCAGTGTGGTCTTGCCCAAGCCTGGGGGGCCGAAAATCAATACGTGGTCCAACGCTTCTTGGCGTTTGCGGGCAGCCTCAATAAAAATTCCCATCTGCTCGACCACATGCTTTTGGCCCGTGTATTCAGACAGGTGTTTGGGGCGAATAGCACGATCAATCGCCGCCTCATCAGATTGCGCTGACGGCTCTATTATGCGCCCACCTTGAATGGCATCGGCTTCAATCATGTTGGCTCCCCTCCAGCATACATGGGCTAACTAAACGACTTCAACGCGTCGCGAATTAATGCTTCGCTGGTAGCGCCCTGTTGATGAACTTTTTGCACCGCTTTTTCCGCCTGCGCCGCTTTATAACCCAATGCGACTAAAGCACTCACCGCGTCCGCTTTCGCGTCACTGACCAGTGTATTACTATCGCCTTGATTTTGCACGGGAGCCGCATCGGTAAACGGCGAGTCACTCCCTAACGCACTGAGCCTATCGCGCAACTCGACCACCAAGCGTTCGGCGGTTTTCTTGCCAACCCCAGGCAGTTTCACCAACAGACTCACGTCGCCAGCATTAACGGCTTGCACAAATTGTTGTGCCGACATCCCCGACAGAATAGTCAATGCTAACTTGGGTCCAACCCCCTGCGCTTTAATCAGTTGTCGGAACAGTGTGCGTTCGTGCAATGAGGTAAAGCCAAACAGCAGTTGCGCGTCTTCACGCACCACAAAATGCGTGACCAAGGTTACATCTTCGCCCAACTCTGGGAGCTGGTAAAAACAACTCATCGGTACTTGCACCTCATAGCCCACCCCCTGCACATCAATAACCACTTCGGGGGGTTGCTTGGCGAGTAATTTGCCTCGAATTCTTCCTATCAACGCTGTATCCTTGCTGTTGTTGTTATGCGCTTAACGGCGTAAACGGCCACGCACTATCTTGCTTGCCGCGCCGCCTAAAGCGGTTAAATATTGCTGACTGTGAGCATGACATAAAGCCACCGCTAATGCATCTGCGGCATCAGCTTGGGGCTTCTTATCTAAACCCAGCAATGCCATCACCATATGCTGAACTTGGCTTTTATCGGCCGCGCCCGTTCCTACTACTGCTTGCTTTATCTGCCGAGCTGAGTATTCGGCCACGGGCAATTCTGCGCGCGCTGCAGCAACAATGGCCGCGCCACGTGCTTGCCCAAGTTTCAATGCGGAATCGGGGTTATGTGCCATAAACACTTGTTCAATGGCAAATTGCTGAGGTGAGTACTGGGTAATCAGTTCGCTGACACCGTCGTGAATCAAGCGCAGCTTTTCTGCCAAACTCAGCGGTTGCTTAGTGCTCCCGGTTAACCGGATACAACCACTGCCGAGGTATTGTAATTGCCGGCCTTGCTGTGCAATCACCCCGTAGCCGGTAAGGCGTGAGCCGGGGTCAATGGCCAGAATCACGTTCATTCAGAAAGTTGCTCCCAAAGCTCGTCGGCAATGTCAGCATTGTGGAAAACGTTTTGTACGTCGTCGAGATCTTCCAACGCATCTAACAGTTTTAGAAAGGTTTTTGCGCTATCTAATTCTAGGCTAACGCGATTTTGCGGCACTTGGGTGACCTCGGCATTCGTGGCAGTAAAGCCTTTAGTGTCGAGCGCGTCTTTAACCTTACCGAAACCTTCTGGCGTGGTCATGATATCCAGACTGCCGTCAGCGTGCGTGATGATATCTTCAGCACCCGCTTCCAGGGCTGGCTCCATCACTTGCTCTTCGGTTACATCCGCAGCAAAACTGATCACACCACGCTTATCAAACAAGTAGGCCACCGAGCCATCGGTGCCTAAATTGCCGCCAAACTTATTAAAGGCGTAACGAACTTCCGACACGGTTCGGTTTTTATTGTCGGTCATGCATTCCAGAAGCAACGCAACACCATTGGGGCCGTAGCCCTCATAGGTCAACTCTTCGACATCCATGCCCTCGAGTTCACCCGAGCCGCGTTTTACCGCGGTATCAATAGTATCGCGCTTCATGTTGTTTGATAGCGCTTTATCAATGGCAGCACGTAAACGCGGATTGGTCTCGGGATCGCCGCCACCGTGTTTCGCTGAAACGGTGATTTCCCGGATCAATTTAGTAAAAATTTTACCGCGTTTGGCATCTTGTGCCGCTTTGCGATGTTTAATATTGGCCCATTTAGAGTGTCCTGCCATAGATCTCCTCCGCTGTTCCGAACGTCGCTTACTCCGCCTTTGCTTTCGCCTTAACGTTAATACCCAGCTCGTCTAATGCTGCGGGGTTAGCGACACCTGGGGCGTCAGTTAACAAACATGCCGCGGTTGTGGTTTTAGGGAACGCAATCACATCACGAATTGAACTAGCCCCTACCATCAACATGACCAGCCGATCTAAGCCAAATGCCAAGCCAGCGTGCGGCGGGGTTCCATACTTCAATGCCTCAAGTAGGAAACCAAATTTCTCTTGTGCTTCAGCTTCGCCAATTCCCAGAATATCAAAGGCTGCCTGTTGCATTTCGCGCTCGTGGATACGCACTGAACCACCACCCACTTCAACCCCGTTTAACACCATATCATAGGCGTTAGACAAGGTACCTGTTGGGTTTTCGCGCAATTGCTCTGGCGTTACCCCAACCGGCGCAGTGAACGGATGGTGCAACGCGGCTAAACCGCCCTCAAATTCTTCGAACATTGGGAAGTCGACCACCCACAGTGGCTTCCATTCGTTGCTGACAAAGCCGAATGCTTCGCCAACTTTCAGGCGCAACGCACCCAGCGCTTCGGCCACAACCGTTGCACTGTCAGCAGCAAAGAATAAGATGTCGCCCACTTGAGCTTCGGTACGGGCAATAATTTGCTCTACCACAGGTTCTGGCAGGAACTTCAAAATTGGCGACTGTAGTCCGTCTTCGTTGACTTTGATCCAAGCCAAACCTTTGGCGCCATAGATGCCCACGAATTTGGTGTACTCATCGATGATCTTGCGCGAGATATCAGCCGCTTTACCTGGCACTTTCAATGCCGCGACACGACCTTTACTGTCATTCGCCGGGCCAGCAAATACTTTGAATTCCACGTCTTTTACCAAATCGGCAACATCGACCAATTCCAGCGGGTTGCGTAAGTCCGGCTTATCGCTACCAAAACGCCGCATCGCTTCATGCCAAGTCATTTGCGGGAATTCCCCAAGCTCTACCGATAGCAGCTCAGAAAACAACTGACGAGTCATGTTCTCAGTCACTTGCATCACCTGTTCGGCGGTCATAAATGACGTCTCGATATCAATCTGGGTAAACTCAGGCTGGCGGTCGGCACGCAAATCTTCGTCACGGAAACATTTAACGATTTGGTAATAGCGGTCAAAGCCAGACATCATCAACAACTGCTTAAACAACTGCGGCGATTGCGGCAAAGCAAAGAACTGACCTTGGTGCGTTCGGCTTGGAACTAAATAGTCACGAGCACCTTCAGGCGTCGCTCGCGTTAGCATCGGTGTTTCGATGTCGAGAAAACCTTGCGTATCAAGGAAACGCCGCACACTGCTAGTGACCTTTGCCCGAAATTGCAGGTTGTCGCTCATTTCTGTGCGCCGCAGATCTAAGTAGCGATAGCGCAACCGAGCTTCTTCGCTGACATGCTGGTTAAAGTCAATGGGTAGTGCTTCTGAACGGCTTAGAATCGTCAATTCAGTGGCTAATAACTCGATTTCACCACTGGCCATCTTGCGATTAATTTGGCTCTCTGGGCGCAAGCTCACTTTACCGGTTAGCTTTACACAGAACTCCTGACGAAGCTTATTGGCTTGCTCAAACAACGCCTTTTGATCCGGATCAAATACCACTTGAAGCAAGCCAGAACGGTCACGAAGGTCAATAAAAATCAAGCCCCCAAGGTCACGGCGGCGATTAACCCAACCGCAAAGGGTGACTGTTTGCTCTGAGAGAGAGGCATTGAGCTGTCCGCAATAATGGCTGCGCATGTCGGTTTTCCTACTGCAAGTGCGTGGTCAATTAAAGCCGACCATTATAGCGGACTGGCGCTGAATGTCATCCGTCCAACGTGGCTAACTGGAAGCCATCTTTACCATTCGATTTTGCGGTATACATAGCGGCATCAGCGAGTTTCAGTAATTGCGCTTCAGTTTTCGCGTGCTCTGGGTACAGCGAGATACCAACACTAACGCTCACCGCCAAGGTTTGACCATCAATGTGGTAAGGCTGGGCCAGTGTTTTGATGAGCTTTTGTGCCACTACACAGGCGTGCTCAGCACTCTCGATATGCGGCAATAACACCACGAACTCATCCCCGCCCATACGGCACACCGTATCAGATTTACGCAACATATCGCGCATCCGTTGCGCCGCTTCTACCAGCAGCCTATCACCATAGTCATGGCCGTGTTCGTCATTGACTTCTTTAAAGCCATCGAGGTCTAAAAACATCAGCGCAAAGGCAGCGCGTTCGCGCTCATGTTGGGTTAACATCACACTCAAACGATCACGGAACAGGTTGCGGTTGGGTAACCCAGTAAGTTCATCGTGAGTCGCAATGTAGCGAATTTGTCGTTCGGCGGCTTTACGACGTTCAATTTCGCGCCGTAAGCGGCTATTCCAAATCAAAAACGCCAACACCACCACCAACACCGCGGAGCCAGCCTTCAAGCCAATATCCAACAGTTCTTCGTCGCTCCACCCTTGTTCCAACTCAAAGCTGTACCACTTACGCCGAATGTTCAGCTTTTCTGCGGGATCAATATCGGTAATCGCTCGGTTGAGTAGCATAACCAGCGGTTGCCAGTCGTCGCGCACGCCAAAGAATAACTGTTCTCCAGGTGCCCCTTCGAGTAATTTCACATTCGCTTGCGGAATCGGCCGTTGTTGAATGGCGTAAACCAGTATTGGCAAGGCGTCGACGTAGGCTTCAATTTCCCCCCATCGCAACGCATCAAGCCCTTCACTGACGTTATTCACTACCAATAACGGAATTTGGGTTTCGTCGCGCAGCGGCTCGACAATAGAGTAGCCCTTGACCACGCCCGTTGGTACCAGCGGCAACGAAGATAATGTCACCACGTGGTTGTCGTCGGTTTGACCGGTGTCGTCGACATAACCCCAAGGCATCTGCCAATAGCCTCGAGTAAATTGTGCGTATCGGTTTCGTTCAATCGAGTACGACATCGAGGAAAGCAGGTCGATATTACGTTGTTGCAGGGCCTCCAAACATTGCTCCCATGAACCACAGGGAACCCAGCTCCAACTAACACCTAAATGTTGCTGCACCAGACGTAACATGTCGACATCAATACCCACTGCTTGCCCATCTTGCATGCCAATGAGCGGCATCAACCCTTGCGGCACACCAACACGAACCACTTGGTGCTGATGCAACCATTGGTCGACTTGATTAGCAAGTGATACTGGGGTGTAGGCCGCGAGCAGTAGCACCCAGACTCGCAAGAGCTTGGACAATGTAACTTCTCCGTCTAAGAATATCGCCATAGCAACGATGATCCGCGCATTTTACCCTAATCATAGCTGTCAGAAACTATTTTTCTCGTTAAAATAGCGAATTATCGAAAGTTTTTGGGAGTGCAGGGTGTCATCTCGCGACAATATATTTTCACAGCCGCTGGCGAGCGTTCAGGACTTTTGCTTCGATCAACAAGTGGTCGAAGTGTTTCCGGACATGATCAATCGCTCAGTCCCCGGCTACGCCAGTATTTTGCAGACTATTCCGCAGCTCACCCAACGGTTTGTGCAGGACAACACCAAACTCTACGACTTAGGTTGCTCACGTGGTGCTGCAACGCTCGCCATGCGACAGGGTTGTGAACAACAGTCTGGCTGTGAAATTATCGCAATTGATAACTCACCAGCGATGGTTGAACGTGCCAAACAACACATCGACAGTTTTAAAACGACCGTGCCGATTACCGTTCGTTGTGAAGACATCGTCGAGAGTGAGGTCGACAATGCCTCGGTGGTAGTGATGAATTTCACCTTGCAGTTTGTTGCGCCAGAATTGCGCCAGCAAGTGTTGGAAAAGGTCTTCAATGGGCTACGACCGGGTGGCGTATTAATTCTGTCGGAAAAAATTCGCAGCGAATCCGCCGCCATGAATGAGCTACTGATTGATCTACACCATGACTTTAAACGCGCCAATGGCTATAGCGATTTAGAAATTAGCCAAAAGCGTGCCGCTATCGAAAACGTCATGCGTATCGACTCGCTTGAGACCCATCAACAACGCTTAACCAACGTAGGTTTTAGCCAGCAAAGCGTGTGGTTCCAATGTTTCAACTTTCTCTCCATGGTGGCGGTGAAATGAAAGAGTTTAGCGATAGCCTCGCGGCGCTAATAGCAAGCCCGCATCAACAATGGATAACCACCTTGCCGCAACAGCTCCAACAGCTCTATCAACAGCGCCATCCAGACAGTAAAAAATGGCTGCGAGCCGTCGCACAACTGCCAGACTTGTCGTCTGAAGACGTCGCGCTGGCAGACACGGTACGGATTGGTAACGAACAGCAAGCAACTGACGCCCAGCGGGCACAGCTCAAAGGTTTACTGTCGCAATTAATACCCTGGCGCAAAGGCCCGTACAACCTATTTGGCTTAACCATTGATACCGAATGGCGTTCCGATCTGAAATGGCAACGCTTGGTCAACGGCATCACTTCGCTCCAAGGTAAACAAGTGCTCGACGTCGGGTGTGGCAGTGGCTACCACCTTTGGCGCATGCTTGAGGCAGGTGCCGAACAGGTTTGGGGTATAGACCCAGGCGACCTATTCTTACAGCAATTCCGCGCAATAAAGGGTTTTATGCCAAAAGCTTTGCAGCAGCGCGCTCACTTTTTCCCGGTCGGCGTTGAGACATTACCGCCATTAGCGAGCTTTGACAGCGTGTTTTGCATGGGCGTGTTATACCATCGGCGCTCACCCATTGACTGCTTAGAGCAATTAAAGTCAGTGCTCAAACCCAGCGGCGAATTAGTCCTAGAAACCTTGGTGGTGACTGGCGATAAAAATACCGTGCTGGTGCCAGGGGAACGCTACGCACAAATGCGTAATGTGTGGTTCTTACCAAGCACCGCTGCGCTGTGCCATTGGTTATCTCGACTCGGCTTCAAAGACATTAAGGTCATCGACGAAAGCCAGACCACCATCGAAGAGCAACGTGCAACCGAATGGATGACTGGTGAATCTTTAGCAGACTTTCTTGATCCAAATGACCATAATTTAACTATTGAGGGGTATCAAGCACCCATCAGGGCGGTGGTGACAGCAAAAAAATAACCCCTTAGGTTAACCTTCATGAGTTTATACCGACCGAAAACTACGCTAGAACAGTGGCGCATCTTGCAAGCCGTTGTAGATTTTGGCGGCTATGCGCATGCAGCCGAGAAGCTCAACAAAAGCCAGTCATCGTTAAATCACGCGGTAGCCAAACTGCAACAAACCCTAGGAATTCAGTTACTCGAAGTCCGTGGCCGCAAGGCACACCTAACCGAAACCGGCGAGGTGATGTTACGGCGCTCTCGACAATTAACCCAAGGAGCGCAAGAACTGGAACAATTGGCGAACAACCTGAATGAGGGGTGGGAGCCAGAAATTAGGCTCGCTATCGAAATGGTTTACGACCGTGAACCGTTACTCCCTATATTGCGCCAGTTTGAAGATCACAGCCGCGGTAGCCGCCTAGTCATTGAAGATACGGTATTAACCGGAACGGTTGAATACATCGTTAACCGCTCTGCCGATGTTGTTATCACCCACCAAGTGCCAAAAGGTTTTGTCGGCGAACCGTTGGGTGAATTCTCCATGGACTTGGTCTGCCATCCTAACCATCCATTAGCCCAGTTACCGCAACCTATTGCCCAACAAGAGCTGTCGCGCCACCTTCAAATCGTTATTCGCGACACTGCCGCTCAGCCGATAGAAACGGACGGCTGGCTCAAAGCTGAACAGCGCTGGACAGTGAGCCATTTTGATGAGGCGTTACGGTTGGTGAAGTCCGGCTTAGGATTTTGCTGGATGCCAAGTTACATTTCCCAAGCAGCCATGCTGAATGGCGAATTGAAAAAGCTTATGCTAGAGGGTAGTAGCTGCCGCAAGGGCGCTTTGCACTTGGTGTTACCTAAAGGCGAGCAGACCGGCCCTTGCGCCCGCCAGCTCGCCGACCTGATTGTTACTCGCAGTCGCCAGCAACACGCTGCTGCAGCCACGCCTGCATTTCCTCACCCAGTTGAGGGTGGCGCATAGCGTGCTCTACGTAGGCTTTAGCGTAACCTAACTTATTACCACAATCATGGCTGCGACCTTTCATGTAATACGCAGCCATTGGTTGTTGTTCCAGCAACATCGCCATCGCATCAGTTAGCTGAATTTCATTACCTGCACCGACTGGCGTGCGTTTTAGTAACGCCCAAATCGCGGCAGGGAAAACATAACGCCCGACAACGGCAAGATCCGAGGGTGCAGTTCCCACAGCAGGCTTCTCTACCAACTGTTTAATATTGGCTTGTTGGCCCGGTTCAATTTTTGCGCCGCTGATGTCGGCAATACCGTATTGGTCGACCTGATGTTCCGGTACCTTTTCCACCATCACTTGAGCGTTGCCGCTGTTGCGATAGTTTTCTACCATTTCGGCCAAGTTATCGGTTTGCAGATCGCAGCTCGCCTCGTCGATCAGTACGTCTGGCAACACCACGGCAAAAGGTTCATCACCCACTAACGGCTTAGCGGCTAGTACCGCATGGCCAAGGCCCTTAGCGACGCCTTGACGAACGTGCATGATAGTCACCCCAGGTGGACAAATCGACTGCACTTCTTCGAGCAACTGACGTTTTACCCGCTTTTCTAGCGTCGCCTCTAGTTCAAAGCTGGTATCAAAATGGTTTTCTATCGAGTTTTTACTCGAATGGGTGACCAAAATGACGTCAGTGAGTCCCGCTGCGGCACACTCCTCCACAATAAACTGAATGAGTGGTCTATCGACCAGCGGTAACATTTCTTTTGGAATTGCCTTGGTTGCCGGCAGCATCCGTGTTCCTAACCCAGCAACGGGAATTACCACTTTCTTGACCATGATCGTTCTAATCCTTGTTTTTCAATCTCCAGCCTATGTTAACATAGCATTCTGGATTTTTAGATGGTCGTTTTGCATGTACTTTTCACCAAGAAGCATCCCACAACTCGCGCCCTATTCACTGATTGAACGTGCCACGATTGTCCGTTTAGCCAACGAGATGATGCCAGTGCCACGGCGGTTTGTTGCCAACATGAGTAAACTGGTGTTACTCAGCGCGCTTTTTGTGTTACTGGTAAGCATTGATAACTGGGGCGCGCGTATCGTCGCGCTGTTGGCCGTTGGTTTATGTTATCCGCTGATATTGCAGCCGATCGCACTCAACCTTAGCTTGCCGTACTTGGATGCGGCGGTGAAACGTTTTGAAGCGGAGCGTTCAAGCGCGGTCGATGACGAGCTCAGCTGAGTCCAGCTTTAGTTGTAAATGACTATGCGGAGGCAGGAACGCTCGATGCGTGCGGTATTGCGCATGTTGCCAAATTCCGAGGGCTAAATCCGGTTTACCCTCGCTAGAACTGACAATTTTATCCCCGGCTTGTGCCCAGCACCACTCATGCTGTTGGGTTTTAACAATGCCACAGACCACATCGAAAGCACTACGAATTTTGGAATGACAAAGCTCTAAATTAACGTGCGTGAGCAGTTGTTCAGGGTAAAGAATGGTGTGGTCGGTTCCTGCCAAATGCTGCCTTATTAGCGGGTCAATCAGGGTTTTCAGCACCAACAGCGGTAACAGTTTTTGCTCAGCCGGCGCATTAACACTGGCAATAATCACCAATACTTGACCGTCCAGCAGTGGGCGATACTCAATCCACAGCCCACGGCTCAGCGGATCAAGCTGTTGCTGCGAAAAGCGATAATCTCCCACTTGTAATGGGCCTGAGGGCACTAGCTCTTGCGACAACCGGTCAATCATGGCGTCATCCTGATAAATCACGTCTATATGGTCGTCTAACTCCCACACTTCAGATTCATAACTTTGTTCAAGATGGTGGCGATGCAGGCAGTTTTCGATGGCAAAATCGAGCACGTGCAGATCATTAACCGGTTTAACCAGATAATCCCATGCGCCTAATCGCACCGCTTCGCGAATATCAGACATTTCCTCAGAGGCAGAAATAACAATAATCGGCGCATCGCTGGCATCGCCTAACAACTGTTCAATGACTTGCAGGCCGTTGATATCTGGGAGCATCAAGTCACACAGCACAATATCTGGCTCTGACTCGCGACATAACCGCAAGCCCTCTTCACCGGTGCTTGCCGCAATAACGGTAAAATCTAAATTTGCCAGATACTGTTGCAGTAGTGATTGAAAAACGGGATCGTCTTCAATCACTACTATCGTCGCCCGACTCATGCTGTCGCCCTAAGCTAGAGAATTTCTTACAAGCATGGGTCAGCTTTTCAACCCCGTCAAATTAGTTATCAACGCTTTCATCAGGCTCGTCATCAGCGCCCGAGAAGTCGTCACCCATTTCATCGTCTGGTACTTGGCCGTCGTAAACACGGTTACGCCAGTTCTGGAAATAGGCTTCTTTAACGAAGGTATAAGGGTCGAGCGCATTATTTAACACGCGTTCTTGTTTGCGGAGCTCAATCCGCGCATCCAACCCTTTGATGGTGTAACGCGCAAGATCAATCGGCCAAGACAACAAAGGGAATGGAAAGTATTGACCATCAGCGACATCACCGCCGCGGTCGGTAGGCACTGTAGGTCCTATTACCGGCAGCATCAGATAAGGTCCATTGCCAACGCCCCAACTTGCCAGAACTTCACCAAAGCCTTCTTGACGCTTATCCAGCCCCAAGGGCGTAGCCACATCAAACAGTCCCAACAAACCCACGGTACTGTTTAATAAAAACCGCCCTAACGAAATACCGGCGTCAGCAACTTTGCCTTGTAACAAGTTATTCACCATTGAGCTGGGCTCATCTAGGTTATCCATCATGGTGTATAGCGAGCGCCTCACCGGCTCTGGAATTTCGTCGTAGACATCTGCCGCTGGTTTGATAACCGCTTCATCTAAGTCGCGGTTAAACTCCCACATATCACGGTTAACGTCCTCAAACGGGTCACGTTGATCAACGTACTGATCGTCAGGAGTGGACGAACAAGCGGAGAGCATTACCACACCCAGAATAATCAAAAATTTCTTCATTACTTCACTCGCTCACTAATCTGCAGGTCAACGGTGCCTTTTGCGCTGGCTTTAGTAATGATCGGTGCGGCAAATAGATCACCCGGCTGCCGAGTAATTTTGGCATCTTGGGAAATAACCGCTTCGACCTGCCACTGGGCAAGCTGGCTCATGGCGTAATCGGCCAACATTGCGTTGTCGTCACTCAATGTCACCGTGATGGGGAATTCAGTTACCGGCTGCCGAACCACCGCCGCTGGCATTGGTGGTCCATCCGGCTGTTTAATAAAAACGAACAAGGTTGCATGTTCTGGAATGGCGTTGGCTAAATCAGCCGCTAAGCTTACGGTAACCTGGAGTTGCCTATCTGCTTGCTGTTGCCGTTGTTTGGCATCGGCGATAGCCGTTTTAACCGATTCGACACGCTGCGGGTCAACCCCCTGTTGTTGCAGCATGCGCTGCCAAGCCGTTATCGCTTGTTGCCAATCGCCACGCTGGTAGGCAACGTATCCAAGCAAACTCAGCGCTTCGACGTTGTTCGGGTTTTGCTGCAACAATTCGGCAAGCATTGCCGCGGCACGCGCTTGTTGCTCTGGCCCACCTTTGGTTAACAAAAAGCGGCTGAAACTGATTTTTAAGTTATCATTATCCGGGGCAAGCGCAATCGATTTCTCAAACGCCTGCAGTGCATCGTTAGGGCGGTTCAGGGCATCCATGAGTCCCGCATAAATCCACCAACCCTGAGCATCATCATCGGTCAACGATAATTTGTAGCGCAAGCCCTCGGCTACCGCCTTTACACTCTCGCCGTCATTGACTTTACCGGTCAAAACTTGGGCGCCTTTTTCTCGCAATATACTGAGGCTGGCATCTGCCTGTTGCTGTTGATGCCAACTGTTGCCGGCCAAGTATGCAAGCGCTGCAATAAGCACTAGACCAAGTGCAGGAATGATCACACTCCGAGGTTGCCAATCGATGTCTTCGTCACTTTGCTGATCGTGTAAATAGGTCTTTTGCAACGCCAACAACTCGGTTTCATAGACCTGCTCGCCCAGTTCCTCGCGCTCTGCTTGTAATTTTTGCTTCTGCTCGTCGTACCAGCGCCGATTCATTTCGCTGCGCTGGGTTGAACGGTACTGGCGGATCCGTGAAGCCAGCAACAGCCACACCGCAGCTAACAACAATAGCAGCGCAATTCCCCACCAAAAGCTAATCATCTTTACCACCTTCTAACTGCTGCAATCGTTGCCGTTCTTCTTCACTCAACGATAAATTCTGTCGGCGCCGTCGCGCGAGTGAGATCATCACACCTAAGCCAATCAGAATCACTAACGCGGGTGCCCACCAAAGAATACTGGTAGAGGCCGTTAGTTGCGGCTTATAGGTGACAAATTGCCCGTAACGGGCAACCATGTAATCGACAATTTCTTCATCGCTGCGGCCGGCCATGACCATTTCATAGGTCTTGTCGCGTAAATCTTTCGCAATGCCAGCATGAGAGTCTGCAATATTTTGATTCTGACACTTAGGACAGCGTAACTGCTCGGTTAAACGCTGAAATTGTTGCCGCTGTTGGTCATTTTCAAACGGATATGGGGTGATTTGTGCGTGGGCTAACGGGAGCAGCACTAACACCAATAGTACCGAAGCCAGGAACGCTCTCATTGTCGCTCCTCGCTCTCATACTGTTGCATGAGCTGCTGATATTTTGGCCCCAAGTCTTGCTCCCAAACTCGCGGATTAACATCGCCGACATGGCGATAACGCACAATGCCATCGGAATCGATCAAGAAGGTTTCGGGCGCACCATAAACGCCCAAGTCTAGTGCCACCTGACCAGACAGGTCCATCAGGTTTAACTGATAGGGATCGCCGAGCGTGTTCAACCAGTCGATCGCCTTCGCGCGCGAATCGTCTTTATAATTCAAACCAACAATGTAGACGCCCTGCTGCGCCAGCTTATTTAGGTATTGATGTTCGGCACGGCAGGTCGGACACCAAGTTGCCCAGACATTCAGTAGCATCGGGCGTCCCTGCAACACGCCTTGGTCGTGTAAAATATCCGGCTGGTACAGGTCGGGTAGCTGAAACGCGGGTATCGGCTTACCTATCATGGTTGATTCCAGCTCTCGCGGGTCGCTTCCCAAGCCCCGTAACAGCACCACTACCATGACCGTAAATATTGCCAACGGCACGAACAAAATAAGCCAGCGCCACTTAGTCATGGGTACGCTCCTGAGTCTGTTTGCGGCGACGATAGCGCTTATCCACTAAGGAAATAAGCCCGCCAATAGCCATAATCACAGCACCAAACCAAATCCAACGCACGAACGGTTTCACATAAACGCGAATGGCCCAGCGCTCGCCCTCTAAAGGCTCTCCTAAGGCAATATACAGATCACGGGTCAATCCCGGGTCGAGGCCGACTTCGGTCATGCTGGTGCGTTGTACCGTATAGAACCGTTTTTCACTGACAAGTTTAGTCACCAAGTCACCTTGATGAGTGACGGTGAATTCGCCGTGGTCAGTTTGGTAGTTCGGCCCTTGTTTGCGGCTGAGCGCGTCGAAATGAATGTCATAGCCTGCCACTGCAACGCTTTCACCAGGTGCCAATGCCACATCACGCTCTTGCTCGTAATGGCTAACCAGCACAATACCGGTTAAGCTTACGGCGAAGCCAATGTGGCCGAAAATCATCGCCCAGTGGCTTGCCGATAGGCGCCCTAGACCACGCCAGTTAAGACGCCGTTGTTGCAACGTTGAGCGTGTTTCATTAACCGTGTTCAATAATACCCAAATCGCCATCAGCAACCCAAGTACAACCATAGCAGGAACGTGATCAGCCCAAATGGCCGGTAAAGCCCAGGCTAAAACCACGCTTAAGCCGAGTAATAGGCCGAATTGCGGTAGCAATAAACGAATATCCTGACGCCGCCAACGCAGCATCGGGCCCATTCCCAACAGCAGTACGAAAGGCACAATTAACAGCGTGAACATTTGGTTAAAAAACGGTTCCCCAATAGAAATAGAACCTAATCCGAGCTGCTTATGTACCAACGGTAACAGCGTACCTAAGAGCACCACTGTCATTGCCGCCATCAGCAACACGTTATTGCCCAACAAGAAGGTTTCCCGTGACCAAAACTGGTACTGGCCATAACTACGGATGGTTTGTCCCCGCACTGCATATAGCAGTAATGAACCACCAGTAACAATACCGAGTAAGGAGAGAATAAACAGTCCGCGCGCTGGATCAGTGGCAAAGGCATGCACTGACACTAATATCCCAGAGCGCACCAAGAACGTCCCTAGTAGGCTTAAGCTGAAAGCCGCAATTGCCAACAGCACGGTCCAAGATTTAAACGTGCCACGTTTTTCCGTCACCGCCAACGAGTGAATCAATGCTGTGCCTACCAGCCACGGCATGAAACTGGCGTTCTCCACTGGATCCCAGAACCACCAGCCTCCCCAGCCAAGTTCGTAGTAGGCCCACCAACTGCCCAACGCGATACCCGCGGTTAGAAACATCCATGCCGCCATGGTCCATGGCCTTGACCAGCGCGCCCAAGCGGCATCTAATCGGCCCGAGAACAATGCAGCAATAGCGAATGCAAAGGCCACCGAGAAGCCCACATAGCCCATGTACAACATCGGTGGATGAATGATCATTCCAGGATCTTGCAGTAATGGATTTAGATCGTTGCCATCAACCGGAATCAGTGGCAAAGAACGGTCGAATGGGTTCGATACCGTTAGCATGAATAAGTAAAAGCCAACACTGATGATTCCCAATACCGCAAGTACCCGCGCGATCATCGGTAATGGAATAGAACGGGAGAACCGCGCCACCGCCGCTAGCCACAATGATTGCATTAACATCCACAATAAAAACGAGCCTTCGTGTGAGCCCCAAACTGCGGTAAACCGATAAATGGCCGGTAGTTGGCTGTTGGAGTTAGCGGCAACATAAGCAATGCTGAAATCGTTGCTTAAAAAGCCAATTGCCAGCATCATGAAGGCCACTAAAGTAAAGAGAAACTGACCGTAAGCCAGTGGCCGCGCCATTGCCATCATTGGCCCAGAACGCTTATACACACCAACGCTGGGGTAAACTGCCAGTAACGCGGCAAAGGCTAATGCAATGGCTAACGCCATATGTCCCATTTCTGCAATCATTGCGCGTCCCCAGTTGTCGCGTTTTCCGGCTTCACATGGCGAATGCCTTTCATTTTTTCCGCCAAATCTGGGGGCATATAGTCTTCGTCGTGTTTAGCTAACACTTCACTGGCTTCTATGCTTGTGGGGCCGGTCAATACGCCCTGTGCCACTATGCCTTGTCCCTCGCGAAACAAGTCCGGCAGAATGCCCTGATAATGCACGGTCACTAATGGTCCGGTATCGACTAATTGAAACGTCACCTCGAGGGTTTCTGGGTCACGTTCAACGCTGCCTTCAACCACCATGCCACCGACGCGCAAGCGCTGACCCACACTGGGTTTTTCACCACTGTCATGGCGCCCCTGGACAATTTCACTTGGGGTATAAAACAAATCGATGTTTTGGTTTAACGCATACAACATCAGCAGCGTGGCCCCTACTACACCGGCCAATAATAACACCACGATGCCTAAACGGCGTTGACGACGCGGATTCATGACTTTACTCCTGCGGCTTTGACGACTGTTGGCGACGCTTTAATCGTGAGCGACGTTGCTGCAACCGCTCGCTTTGTTGGGCTAACCCTTTGCGCACCCAAACAGCATGTATTGCAAGCCCAGCCAACAACAAAAAGGTGACGAAGAAGGCGCTCCAAACGTAGACTCCGTAGCCTCCCATATGAAGCCACTGTAACAATTTATCCATTGCTCGGCTCCCCGTGTAATTCTTTACTCACCCAAGGTTTACCCAGTTCTTGGCGTAAAATTTCGTTCTTTAAGCGCAGTAGCACCAAGGCAACACTCAATAGCGCAAATCCCAACAGGGCGAGCAGTAACGGCCACAACATGGATGGTGCAATGGATGGTGCTTCGAACTTGGTAATGCTGGCACCTTGGTGCAGGGTATTCCACCATTCAACGGAAAAGTGAATGATGGGCAAATTTACCACCCCAACTAGGGCTAAAATTGCCGCGGCCTTCATGCCCTTTTTACTGTCTTCAAAGGCGTAATAAAGTGCCAACACGCCAGCATACAAAAATAGCAAAATCAGTTCTGAGGTAAGGCGTGCATCCCAAACCCACCAAGTTCCCCACGTCGGCTTTCCCCAAATAGCTCCTGTGATCAGCGCGATAGCCGTCAGCACAGCACCGACCGGAGCAGCAGCTTGAATAAACCAGCCAGAAATTTTCCACTGCCAAACCAGCACAATAAACGCCGCAGCGGCCATGGCAAAATAGACACTCATAGAGAAAATCGCCGCTGGCACATGAATGTACATAATGCGGAAGCTGTCACCCTGCTGGTAATCTGCAGGCGCAAACACCAAGCCCCAGACCAATCCGATGCTCAATACCAAAACCGCGAGGATAGAGAACCACGGCAATAATTTGTCCGCCAACCGGTAACTGGTTTCAGGTTTTGCTAATGGATGTAACCAACGCCACATAATTATCTAATACTCATTCTGATAGCGGCCGCCATAGCTAAGGGCGACAGCGTTAATGCCAAGACACTCATGGCAGCGATAATAGCGAGCTGACCATTGGCCGGCAAACCCATCGCTGCGGCTTCAATTGCCGAGGTCGCAAAAATTAGTAACGGGATCAGTAACGGTAATAAAATCAAACTGACCAAAGTTCCACTGCGTCTGGCCTGTAAGGTCAGCGCTGCACCAATAGCGCCAAGTGCGCTAATCATTGGCGTCCCCAGCAGTAAGCTCAAGGTCAGAACCCACCATGCCGATACTGGCACGCTCAGCAATAGGCCAAATAATGGCGCTAGGATCACCAACGGCAATCCAGACAACAGCCAATGCGCAACAATTTTTCCCAAGCCGGTCATGCTCAGTGACACCGGCTGCAATACCAATTGTTCTAGACTACCGTCTTCATAGTCTTCGCGCAGCAGCCGGTCTAAGCCCAATAAGCCCGACAATAATGCCGCCACCCAAATAATTCCTGGTGCTATCCGCGATAGGATTTGTTCGCCCGGTCCCACGCCTAACGGAAATAGCGTGATCACCATTAATAAAAAGATTAGCGGATTCAACCACTCACTGCGTTGCCGATTGGCAACTCTTAAGTCGCGCCGAATCACCCACATAATCAGCGACAGACTAGACAGCTTCATGCCACCCCCTGCGCTTGCAAGGTTAGCGTGCGATAGTTTTGCGGTTGCCACAGTAATGGCTGATGCGAGGTTAACACCACACAACCGCCCGCCGCTAAATGTTGGTCAATACGCTGATGCAATAATTCAATGCCTGCTTGGTCTAGGGCGGTAAAAGGTTCGTCCAGAATCCACACCTTTGCTGGTGAACTCCACAGCCGACATAGCGCTATGCGCCGCTGTTGGCCGGCCGATAACTGTGCCGCAGGTAACTCTTCAAGCCCAAGTAAATCAAGCTGTGCCAGATTATCCCAGTCCTGTTCGGTCGGCGCCGGCTGACTGTCACCGCAATCCAACTGCCGTTGCAATGCGACATTTTCTAACGCCGAAAGCGATGCCTTAACTGCCGCTTTATGGCCGAGGAATAGTAAATCCTGGTAAAATGCTTCGCGGTGGGTCGTCAACGCTTGTTGTTGGTAATACACTTGCCCTTCGTCAGGACTGGCGAGACCCGCCAGGATACCCAACAAGGTCGATTTACCCGAACCATTTTGGCCAACGACTTGTAATAGCTCTCCGCCACTCACAGCGAAAGACAAACCGGCGAACAAACATCGTTCTGCGCGGATTGAGGTCAGCTGCTCTGCGTGCAATAGTGGAGGCATATCGATACTATGTCTGTTAACCGTTTTTTGTGGCGCAATAATACCACAGCCAAACCGTAACTGACTACGCGAGGCGGGAATTTGCATGGCAATTTCAAGTAACACTCTGACCCAACTGGTGCAGCAGTCGCTGAACCAGAGCGCGCTGCCGAAGGAGACGGCGCAAGCGCTAAAGCAGTTGGTCATGGCGTCACTTGAACAACGCCTGCCCATTGCTTTGAGCCCTGCCCCCAGAAGCTCCTCTGGCAGCCGCGATGCAACCGCCACAGCGGTGCAGTTACAACTCAGTAACGGTGGCGCTCAGCCAACCTCAACAAACCGCGTAAACGTGGTGCTGGAGCAACTCCCTAAGGCCTGGCAACAATTACTCGCACCGCTGCTACAACGAAGCGTCAGTGAAGCTGTGCTGATGCCCAGCAACCAGCGGCTAAGTGGCAGTCAACTGCAACACCAATTGTTACCCTTGCAACAGAACCTAGAACTGACCGTGCGGATAGTCCCGAGTAACCGGGTTGGGGAGCCGGCGCAGATTCAGTTATTGAACGCAAAGGGCGACAGCCAAGTTTGGCAAAACCCGCCGCCAGCGTTGCAAAAACTACTAGCGCCGGTATTCCAGCAGGTATCTCGTAGTAGCGCAGGCGCAGCACCACAGCCGTTCTCGTTACAATTACAGATAATGCTCAGTAGCGACAAGCCCCTGCCGCAAACCGCGATGGGCTCCAATAAAGCACCACAGCTACAATTACAATGGCAGCTACCGGCGCAAACCGTGAATTCTGCCGATACCCGCAGCCATATCGCTCCGCAAACGGTAAAGGTGATGTTGAGTACTAAGGTATTTGAAAATTTGCCAGCACCGATCAAACAGCAATTACTGCAAACGCTGGTTAGCGATAGTAAATCACCGGTAAAGTCCGAAGCCACGGCGCCAACCTCGCCGGTCTCAAACACCAAGCCAGCGTTATTTGCCAACCGTGCTGCGCCCCCTGAATTTTCTGGCTTGCGCTTGCGACACAGCCAACAACAACCGCTGCAAATGACGATAAAGGCGCTCACGCCACTGCTGGAACCTCAGCAACCGCTGCGCCCACTGATAATAAATCTGTTGCCGTTAATACTGCGTTCCAGTAGCTGGAACCAACCGGCTAACCTACAACAGTGGACTAACCAATGGTTTGCCGCCAAACCGGTCAGCTTTGGTGAGAATAGTCCACATCAATTGGGCGGCATTGGTACCCTGCTGCAACTGCTGTTGGGGGCGAAAACCACGCCTACAGCACGAACCGAAAACCCACTCCAACAAGTATTTAACCAGCTACAACAACAATTGGGTGAGAGCGGGGTGCAACGATTGTTGCAGCAGCTCAGCGGTACTCTAGCGAGCGCCCAGCTCAGCCAAGCACGACTGCAAGACTCCGCTGGCAATCAGCCAGAGTACTACTTGTTGCTTCCAGCGGTGAACAGCAAAGCGGAGCACGACACTGAGCTACTGATTCGTCGTGACGGCGGCAGTGGTAAAGATGATGACGAGCAACGTAACGCTTGGCTATTCACCCTGCGCTTTGAACTGGCCGAAATGGGACCGTTACTGGTTAAAGGGCGCTACCAAGCGCAAGGAACGCGCATCGATTTCTACGCCTCTTCGGCGCTGGCTCAACGCAAGTTAGAAGCGCAATTAACGCAATTCGAGCAACGCTTGCAGGCGCTTGAAGTCAACAGCGTGGCGCTGCGTGTGCAGCAAGGACAAATTCCTGAAACCTTGGCGACCCAGCCGAGCGGTATTGTGCGGGTGACGGTATGAGTGATAACCACAAAGAAAAGCAAGCCATCGGCTTAGCCTATGATGGCATCAATACACCCAAGGTTATCGCCCGAGGCTTCGATGAGTTAGCCGAAGAAATCATTGCCGTAGCGCGAGAGCATGGCGTATTAGTACATGAGGATCCACTACTTTCCGATAGCTTGGCGCGATTAAACGTTGGCGATGAGATTCCCCGCGATCTTTATATCATCATCGCTGAGATCATCGCCTTTGCCTATCTATTGGAGGGAAAATTCCCGGCGAGCTGGCACGGTGAGGATGAAGCCTAGCTCGGCTGTTTGTTGAGCGACATCAGTAATTCGACTTCCGCTTGCGGCAATTCACAGGCATCCATAACTTCTTGCAGTGATGCGCCCTCGGCAATCAGTTTTGCTGCCTTCTGGTAGTAACGCATTTCTGGATCTTGGTTAGCGACTTCAGCAATCTGTTGCTTGACCTGGTCGAGTTGCTCGGCCAATTGCTGCTGCCGTTCAGCCAGCGCCTGCAGTTGCTGCGAATGCTGTTCAATCAGTGCCTCTTCCGAGCTGTCTTCAGCCATTCTCTCAGCTAACCCGGACAGCTCTTGCGAACGGCTGTGCCATTGCGCTTCGGTCTGTTGCTGATAGCCCTGCAAACGCTGATGCAGGCGTTTCATAACCACCGCTTGGCGAGCGATAATAAAAAGCACCGCCAAGGATAAAATCACTGCGCCAATAGCAATCAGTAACGCCGTAGTCGCTAACATCGATTACCCTAACCGTGAGATCTCGTCCCACTCGTCATCGGTGAGCATTTTATCAAGATCAACCAGAATCAATAATTCGCCGTCGCGGTTACTGACACCCTGAATGAATTTCGCGCTCTCATCCGTGCCCACGTTTGGCGCACTATCGATTTCAGAGCTCTTCAGGTACACCACTTCTGCCACGCTATCGACCAAAATACCGATCACTTGCTTGTCGGATTCAATGATTACGATACGCGAATTGTCCGACACCTCTGTTTGCGGCAAACCAAAACGCAGGCGGGTATCAATAACTGTTACCACGTTACCGCGCAAATTAATGATGCCGAGCACATAGTCCGGTGCACCGGGTACCGGGGCGATTTCGCTATAACGCAGCACTTCCTGAACCTGCATCACGTTGATGCCATAGGTTTCCTCTTCCAGTCGAAAAGTCACCCACTGCAATACTTCATCATTGGCTTCAACGTCTTTATCTCGGTCCTGCTTGCTTGTTTGCTCTTTTGCCATAATTTCCTCACTCCACGTCTTTGGTGTGGCCCAGTCCGTTATTCAGCAGTGTAATCAACTCGGGCACATCCAGCAATGCACACATTTTTTCCCGTACCACACCAGCAAGCCACGGCCGTCGATTAGGCCCAGGCTTACGCCACTGCACCTGCTGCGGTTGCAGTGGCGTACTGGTCACTAAATCCTCACATGCCAAGCCCCAAGAGCTGTCGTTGAGGGTAATGACGTATTGGTATTCAATCTCACTTTCACGCTGTTCAGTCAGCTTCTCCGGCATCACCCAACGGGCGGTGTCGACGACCTGAATTTGTTCACCACGTTCAGTCATCACCCCTTTAAACCATTTCGGCCGCCCGAACAAAGTATTGAGTTTTCCGAGGTTATGAATTTGCCCTAAACTTTTTAATGGCACGGCTAAGGTTAAGCCGGCAACGGTAAAAAACAATGCTTGAAAGTCGTCCCGTTGGTATTCCGCCATCGGATCTTCTGGCGGCGTTCCCGCAGCTTCAATGTCATCAACAGCGCTATCTTGTTCTATCGTTTGCTCAACAGGCTCGGTAGGTGCGAGTGCTTCATCGGTCTCTGTTGGTTCAACGGGCGCTTCTTCAGCCGGCGTCTTTGCAGCCAGCGGTTCAGGTATTGCTGCCGGCTCACTCGGTGGCGTTTCGACCACCGGCGCTGAAGCTTGCGACAACAGTTTTGCCACAGGCTCATGATCAAACTCTGCCGTATCCACCTGCTGTTCTTCGAACAACGCGTCGAGATACTCGCGCATGGCTTTATCGGTATTGCCCGCCATTATTCGTCCCGCCCCTTAAATTGCAGCAAATAGGTCAACAGCGACTGGTACGCAAACACACCACGGGCACGGGGCTCGTGAATAGACGGTGGCTGGTGAGCATGGCTGGCATCACGAAATTTGGTATCGATGGGGATCATCCCACTCCACACCGATTTACCGTATTGCTTAACCAACTCGTCATAGGCCTGCATCGACGCATTAGTGCGTTTATCGTACAGCGTCGGGATAATCGTATAGGGGTTCTCTTGTCCGCGCGATTGTTGGATTAACTGCAGCGTTTTCATCATCCGTTCAAGGCCTTTAAGGGCCAAAAACTCGGTTTGCACCGGAATGAGTACCCGTTCACAGGCGGCCAACGCGTTTACCATAAGTACCCCTAGCACCGGCGGCACATCAATAATAACCACATCGTAAACGTCAGTGACATCGCGTAACATCTTGCGCAATACCAGCCCCATTCCACCTTGGCTACCGAGTTTACGGTCTAAGGTCGCGAGCGCCATTGATGACGGCAACACGTCAAGGTTGGCAAATCCTGACGGCACCACCGCTTGCATCAATTGCTCACCACTGGCCTGGTGGCCGAGCTTGAACAAATCATAAGCGGTCAGTTCTAGGGCTTCGGTATCAATATTGAAGTAGTAGGTCAGCGAAGCATGAGGGTCGAGGTCGACTAACAGCACGCGTTGCCCACGTTCAGAGAGCAAGCCCCCTAAACTGACAGTGGTTGTGGTTTTTCCCACACCACCTTTCTGATTGGCAACGGTCCATACTTTCACGGCACATCCTAAGGGTTAGCGGCCACTTTCATAGCCAACTTCCCGCATCATTTCGCTGGCCATATCATCCAGACTAATGCTGCGGCTTGAAATACCTGCACTGGCGACAGCCTGTGGCATTCCGTAAACCACACAGCTAGCCTCATCCTGCGCCCAAATTGTCGCGCCTTTCTGTTGCAACATCCGTGCCCCTTCGCGACCATCGGCGCCCATTCCGGTAAGGATCACGCCCAACACTTTGCCGCCGTAGCTTTTTGCCACCGAGGCAAATGTCAGGTCGACACTAGGGCGGTAGGTGATCCGGGCATTTTCATCATTACGAATACGCAACCGCGCTCTACCATAGCCCTCAACCAGCATCTGCTGCCCGCCCGGCGCCAAATAAGCATGACCTGGGGTGAGGATGTCGCCGTCTTCCGCTTCTTTAACCGTCACTTGGCAGAGGCCGTTTAAGCGCTGCGCAAAGGCCTTGGTGAAAGCCGCCGGCATATGCTGCACCATAATAATCGGGTACGGAAAGTTACTCGGTAGCTGCGTTAAGATTTTCTGCAACGCCACTGGCCCACCGGTTGAGGTGCCAATTGCTAATAGCTGATATTGGCGATTGGTGGTTAAGCGTGGTGCAGCGGCAGCAGGCTTGTTTGCACTGGTGCCCGTTTCTTGGCGCTGCTGAGAACGTTGCCGCATCCGTTCGAGTGCACTGTCAGCAGCTCGTGGTCGCGGCGCGATTGGTGTAGACGGCCGTGCGCTAAAGCTTGAGTTGGGCCGCGCCTGTGGCTGCTTGGCAATGGCCAATACGCGTTGCTGCAACAACGCCACCGCCTCATCACGGTTGCGAGCAATATCCTCAAATTTTTTCGGAAGGAAATCAGCAGCACCTGCGTCTAAAGCATCGAGTGTCGCTTGCGCGCCCTCATGAGTTAACGAGCTAAACATCAGAATAGGCATCGGCTGGCGTGCCATGATCTGCTTCACCGCATCAATGCCGTTGAGTTTTGGCATTTCGATATCCATGGTGATCACATCAGGACGCAGTTCACGGGCTTTAGCAACAGCCTCTTCCCCGTCATTAGCACTGCCAATAACGTCTATTTGATCGTGTGCCGATAAGATCTCTGTAACCCGGCGGCGGAAAAAGGCCGAGTCATCAACTACTAAAACTTTTACCGTCATTAAAGGCTCGTTTTAATGCTTTTTAGAATAACGCTTCAGTAAACTTGGAACGTCGATGATCAATGCGATGCCGCCATCACTGGTAATTGTCGCTCCCGCCATCCCCGGCGTACCTTGCAACAATTTATCCAAAGGTTTTATCACAACCTCTTCTTGGCCGACCAAACCATCCACCACAAAGCCTACTTGTTGGTTGCCGATTTGTACGACCACCACATGGCCTTCTTCGTTGCGTGTCGAACGGTCTGGGTTGCGTACTAGCCAATGCTCCAAGAAGAACAGCGGTATGGCGCGCTCACGAACAATTAGGGTTAACTGGCCATCAACGGTGTTGGTGCGTTTCATGTCTAAATTGATAATCTCGCTGACACCCGCCAAAGGTAAAGCAAAGGTCTGCTCTTTCACCAACACCATCAGAGTTGGCAAAATGGCTAAGGTCAGCGGCACTTTAATCAGGAGTTCGGTGCCTTTACCCAACTCTGAGTCAATTTTAATGGTGCCGTTAAGTTGGCTGATTTTGGTTTTCACCACATCCATGCCAACACCGCGACCAGAAATATCGGAAATTTCCTGCTTGGTAGAGAACCCTGGTGCGAAAATTAAGTTATATGCATCTTCATTACTCAACCGCGCGGCGGCATCAGTATCTAGAATACCTTTATCAATCGCGATGCTTTTCAGCTTTTCAGGGTCCATACCAGCGCCATCATCTTTTATCGACAACAAGATATGGTCACCCTCTTGCGAAGCCGCCAAGCGCACAGTACCGCTACGTGGCTTGCCTTTTTTCTGGCGTTCGTCAGGCATCTCAATGCCATGGTCAACGGAGTTGCGCACCAAGTGCACCAATGGATCGGCCAGCGCCTCGACCAAGTTTTTATCCAGATCGGTCTCTTCGCCTTCCATTTCCAAATTGATTTCTTTTTTCAAGCTCCGCGCTAGATCACGCACCACGCGAGGGAAGCGGCCAAACACTTTCTTAATCGGCTGCATCCGGGTTTTCATCACCGCTCCCTGCAGGTCACCGGTGACCACATCAAGGTTAGCGATGGCTTTACTCATTTCTTGCTGATTTTCGCTGTCACTCAAGCTCAACAAGCGGTTACGCACCAATACCAACTCGCCCACCATGTTCATAATGTCGTCGAGACGTTTGGTATCAACACGGACGGTGGTTTCCGCGGCCGGCGCTGGTGCAGGAGCCGGTTTCTTCGCCGCTGCAGGCGCCGGTTTCTCTGCCGCTTTCTGGGGCTGGCTATCGCTAGCTTTAGCCGCAGCAGCAGGCTTTTTCTCAGCCGCTGCAGGTTTCGCTGGCGTTGCCTTTTCTGCTGCTTCGTCGCTTTTCTTCGGCGCTTGGCCAGAGCCATGCAGCTCGTCTAGCAACGCTTCAAATTCGTCATCGGTAATCTCATCATCACCGTTGCCATCGACTTTCGCCGAACCGCTCTGTTTGTCGACAGGCTTAGGCGCCTTACCGTTACCATGAAGTTCATCTAATAAGGCTTCAAATTCATCATCGGTAATTTCGTCATCAGCACCGCTACTGTTGCTTGCCGGCTTGTCCTCAGCAGCATTCGACTCGGCCGCAACTTTTGGTGCTTTGCCCTTGCCGTGCAACTCATCCAGCAGCGCTTCAAATTCGTCTTCATTAATTTCGTCGATGGAGCCCTCACCAGCAATTGATGGCTCTGCCGCGTTGGTGCTTTCCTCATCAGCCGGCGCTGGTTCTGATTCTGCTTCAGCCGCCGTGGCCGTTTGCTCATCTTCAGTTGCCGGTTTAGCAAGCTTTTCTAATTGTTCGAGCAATGCAGGCGTCGCAGGTTCAGGTTCTTCACGGGCTTGTACCGCGGCAAACTGGCTATTGATGGTATCCAATGCTTGCAAGATAACGTCCATCAAGTCTGAGGAAACAGCGCGTTGGCCATTGCGCAAGGTATCGAACACATTTTCTGCGCCGTGGCAGGTGTCGACCAACGCATTCAACGAAAGGAAGCCGGCGCCGCCTTTGACGGTGTGGAAACCGCGGAAAATCGCATTCAACAGATCTTTGTTTTCAGGATCGTTTTCTAACTGAACCAGTTGCTCTGACAATTGTTCCAGAATTTCACCGGCCTCGATGAGGAAGTCCTGTAAAATGTCTTCATCCATTTCAAAGCTCATCAGAATGCTGCTCCTAAAAACCTAAGCTGGACAATAAGTCGTCCACTTCGTCTTGGCCGTCAACCACGTCATCACGACTCTCAGGATCGATGATGGGGCCCTCTGGCTCGCTGCTCGTCGTCGACTTTTTCTTATCATCGGCTGCCGTCGCAGAATCTTCAGATTTTTCTGCATCTAAATCGCCGAATAATTTCAGCAATTCAATTAAATTTTTCTCAACGTCCTGCACCAGCTCAATCACTCGGCGTATCACTTGCCCAGTGATATCTTGATAATCCTGTGCCATTAACACTTCGGTCATCAAGCCGTGCAGATGGGAGGCATTTTGGCCGGATTCGGTAATGAACTGGTCGACTTGATGGCATAACGCTTTGAACTCTGAAAGTTCAATTTCACGATTCATCAAGCGTTCCCAAACGGGCTGAATTTCGCTGACTTTGGCATGCATATCATCGGCAATGGGCAAACTTGCCTCAACCGCATCCATGGTGCGGTTAGCCGCATCCTCAGTTTTCGAAATCACATACTGCAAGCGGTTTTTGGCGTCAGGCAACTCGTCTTGCGTCAGCTCTAGAATGCGCGGATCGACTTGAAAATCTTGCAAGGCATCGTGGAGATCGCGCGTTAACTTACCCACCGAAGTGAATAACTTATCGTTACGATGGCTATTGAGTTGGTCCATTAACTCGTTCGCGGCGTCGTTGTTTCCCGCTTCAAGCAATGCGACAAGCTCTTTGGCCTGCTCAATAGAGATCGGTGGGGCAGTTTTAGACATGGTTTATCCCACCTTGTTATTGCAGGCGTTCGAAGATTTTATCCAACTTCTCTTTTAGGGTAACTGCCGTAAAAGGTTTTACGATGTAGCCGTTTACACCTGCTTGGGCCGCAGCAATAATTTGCTCACGTTTGGCTTCAGCGGTTACCATTAGCACAGGAATATTGGCAAGGTTCTCATCTGCGCGGATCTCACGCAGTAAGTCAATGCCTTGCATCCCTGGCATATTCCAGTCAGTTACCACAAAGTCGTAGTCACCGTTTTGTAGCATCGGTAACGCGGTACTACCGTCATCGGCTTCCGATACGTTCTGGAAACCCAAATCACGTAGCAAGTTCTTGATGATTCGTCTCATTGTCGAAAAGTCGTCGACAACAAGAATTTTCATGTTTTTATCCAAAGCACCCTCCACTGAGGCTTTCGTTTACTACTCTTATCGACTATTCGACCCAGTTCTGCATCCGCGATTTTAATCGCAGCATCGCCTGACTATGAATCTGGCTGACCCGAGATTCACTGACGCTTAACACTTCGCCAATTTCCTTAAGGTTAAGCTCGTCATCATAATACAATGACAACACCAAAGCTTCACGCTCTGGCAACGAGGCAATGGTTTTCACCAATGCAGACTGAAAGGCGGCTTGTTCGATATCTCGCAGCGGTTCATCCTGACGTTGGTTCATCTGTTCTGGCATTAACGCATCTTCCGACACGCCCAGATCTTCAATCCCCACCATTCGTCCTGAACTCACATCGTGCAGAATATGATGATATTCCTCTAACGTGATATCAAGTTTACTTGCCACTTCTTGATCTCTGGCATCACGCCCGGTCTCGTTTTCGACCTGGCGGATAGCATCTAATACTCGCCGGTGATTCTTGTGTACTGAACGAGGCGCCCAGTCACCACGGCGTATTTCGTCTAACATTGCGCCACGAATCCTAATACCCGCGAAGGTCTCAAAACTTGCACCTTTGCTGTTATCAAAGTTTCGCGCTGCTTCGAGCAAGCCAATCATGCCCGACTGAATTAAATCGTCAACCTGCACACTCGCTGGCAAGCGAGCCATCATATGATGAGCAATACGTTTCACCAAGCCAGTATGCTGTTCAATGATCTGCTGGCGATTGTCCGCGGTTGCCGCGTAGGCTGCTGCTTTATTCATTGGCAACATCCCTCTTTTGAGAGTTATCGGCAGGTTGAACCAATTGTTCAATAAAAAATTCTAAATGCCCCCCCGCTTGCGCAGGAATCGGCCAGTCTATCGCTTTATTAGCCAGCGCTTTCATCGCTAATGCCGCCGGCGATTTCGGGAAAGCGGTAACAATCGGTTGTTGTCGACGCACGGCCATCCGCACATTGTCGTCTTGCGGTATAATCGCTGCTAATTCTAGTGCCACATCCAAGAACCGGTCGGTGACCTTGGTTAACTTATTAAATAAAATTTGCCCTTCACGCAAGGTTTTAACCATATTGGCAACCACACGGAACTTAAACACCTGCTGTTCACGGCTGAGGACTTTTATCAGTGCGTAAGCATCGGTGATTGAAGTCGGCTCGTCACAGACCACCATTAGCACATCTTGTGATGCACGGGCAAAGCTCAGCACGCTATGGCCGATACCTGCGGCGGTATCAATAATGAGCACATCAAACTGGCGTTGTAAGGAACTGAAAGCGCGGATGAGGCCCACATGCTCTGCTTCGGTAAGCTCCACCATCGAGCGCGTGCCCGAAGTTGCCGGCACAATTTGGATACCTGCGGGCCCTTCAACAAGAATGTCATCGAGTTCACATTGGCCGCTGAGCACATGGGAAAGGTTTTTTTCCACTCGCAAGCCGAGCATGACGTCAACGTTGGCAAGCCCCAAGTCGGCATCGAGCACGAGCACTCGCTTACCCTGTTGTGCCATCGCTATCGCCATATTCAGCGATACGTTGGTTTTGCCAACACCACCTTTACCACCGGTAACGGCAATGACTTTGACCTTGGTTTGTTGCATCTTGCGGAGACCGCTTGCTTGATCCATTTCTACCGCTCTTCTTTGATTCGATTAGGAAACCGAATGATTCCAATACGATTTTGTCACGTCTGAGACGTTCGAACAAATGCTTTTATCGTATAGGCGCTCTGTTTCGGCGACCAAGTAGCCTGCTTCTGCAGGCCGAATGTCCTCTGGCACTTGTTGGCCATCGGTTAAATAGCTAATTGGTAGTCCATGCTCAATGGCAGCACTGATCGACTCCCCTAAGCTTAGACATTCATCGACTTTAGTAAAAATACAACCCGCCAACGGCAGCTGCTTGAACTGCTTGACCGTGTCATTTAGCACTCTCGTCTGTGCTGTCGCCGCTACCACCAAATAAGGTCGAATGGCTAAGCGTGAGCTATTCATCAGTTTGGCGAGTTGCTGGTTCAAGCGTTGATCACGTTGCCCCATACCCGCAGTATCAATTAACACTAACGATTTATCCCGCAATTGTAGCAGGGCATCCGCTAATTCTCTGCCATCACGCGCAACTTTCACCGGACAGCCAATAATGCGTCCATAAGTTTGTAATTGCTCACTTGCGCCAATACGGAAAGTATCAGTGGTCACCAGCGCCACCTTGTCCATCCCATGGCGTTGCACATAACGCGCAGCCAGCTTGGCAATCGTTGTGGTTTTGCCGACACCGGTGGGGCCAACTAATGCAACAATGCCGCCGCGTGTCAAAATATCGTCTTCGGTGGTCGCAATTTGACCCTGTAACAGGTGCAGGCTTTGTTCCCAGGCGGCATCATCATCTTCGCCTTCAGGAATAAAACACGCAATTTGGTCGGCCACGCGCTCCGACAAACCCATTTTCATCATTCGGCTCATCAGCATGCCGCGTAATGGTTCGCGCCGGTCCATTTCCTGCGCCATTAGGCCCGAAAGCTGATGTTCTAATAGTTGGCGAATACCATTAATCTGGCTTTGTAAACTGCGAATATCGTCGCTACTTTGCGTCGTTTCAGCGTGCGCCGTTTCAGCAGCCTTCTGCAGGCCACTCACCTGTTCTGGAAATGGGCTCTGTGGTTCGCTGTCAGCGGCAGCGGCAGGTTGCGCTGCTGCTTGACCCTGAGGCTGCTGCCGAGAGAGTAATTCAGTCAACGATTGAGCCGGCTGTTGTTCGCTAGCCTGTGCTTCCGCAGTCGGCTGTTGCAATGCTTGCGGTTCAGATTGTTGTGGCGCAGCGGTCTTAGCATCAGGGTCAACGGCTGCAACAATTTCTACGCCACCATTGACACGCTTATTCGACATAATTACCGCATCTGCGCCTAAGGTCTCTTTCACCTGTTGTAAGGCTCTGCGCATGTCCTCTGCAAAAAAACGTTTAATCTTCACCAGCAACTCCCCCTATCGCCGTTAACCACCGACAGCCTGTTGACCGCCTATCGAACTGACAATGCGTATCTGTTTGTCGTCCGGAATTTCTTGATAAGACAGTACTCGCATACCATCCGCTGCGTGGCGAGCAAACCGAGCCATGGTGCCGCGAAGCAGTCCTGAAGTGAGCAATACTGAAGGCTCACCATTCATTTCTTGCTGTTGATGCGCATCGCGCATCGACTGCTGCAGCCGCTCTGCTAGACCTGGTTCAATGCCTGCGCCTTGTTGCGCTTGGCCATCATTCCCCGCCATCTGTAGTGACTTATGCAACATCTGTTCCAGCTCTGGCGCCAAAGTTATGACAGGCAATTCCTGCTGGCCACCAGTAATATCTTGTACGATCAGTCGGCGTAGTGAAATTCGTACAGCGGCGGTCAATACTTCAGGATCTTGGCTGCGACCGCCGTATTCCACGAGCGTCTGCACAATAGTTCGAATATCGCGAATCGCAATGCCCTCATCGAGAAGGTTTTGCAACACTTTAACAAAGGTACCCAACGACAAGATGTCAGGTACTAAGCCTTCCACCAATTTCGGATGGGTTTTCGCTAGGCGGTCAAGCAGTTCTTGCGCTTCTTCGTGGCCCAGCAACTGTGCCGCATGGTTGGTCACAATCTGACTCAAGTGGGTTGCCACAACCGTTGCGGCATCAACCACGGTATAGCCAAGCGTTTGCGCATGCTCACGTTGTTCAGGACGAATCCAAATAGCGTCTAAACCAAACGCCGGGTCTTTGGTTTTTTCGCCCTCTAATTCACCAAATACTTGCCCAGGATCAATCGCCATTTCCCAATCGTGACGGATTTCCGCTTCCCCCATGGTCACTCCCATTAAGGTAATGCGGTAATCATTTGGGCCTAAATCAAGGTTGTCGCGAATATGAACCGCCGGCACCAGAAAGCCAAATTCCTGTGAAAGCTTCTTGCGGATACCTTTAATGCGCGCCAATAACTCGCCACCTTGGGCTTTATCCACTAACGGAATTAATCGGTAACCCACTTCCAAGCCAATGGTGTCGACTTGGCGCACATCGTCCCAACTCAGTTCTTTCGGTTGCTTTGGCGCGTCGTCTGGGAGTTCGCCATCGACCAACTCACCGGCGCCAGTGCCGTCTTTACGTAATTTCCAGTAAGCCGCGCCAGCAATAATGGCTGCCATACTTAAAAACGCAAAATGCGGCATCCCAGGCACAATGCCCATGGCGAACAATACCGCGCTCGAAATCACCAAAACGCGTGGATTATCGATAAGCTGGAAGACCACCTGCTCACCCATATCCTTGGTGTCATTTTCCCGGGTGATAATAATCGCGGTAGCCACTGACAGCAGTAATGAAGGGATTTGTGCAACCAAACCATCACCGATGGTCAGCAAGGTATAGACTTCTATCGCTTGGGAGAAGCCCAAGTCGTGCTGCACCATACCAATAACTAAACCGCCGACGATATTAATAAATAGGATCAAGATGCCAGCAATGGCATCACCCTTAACGAATTTACTCGCACCGTCCATTGAACCGTAAAAGTCTGCTTCGCGCGTTACGTCGCTGCGTCGCGCTTTCGCCTCTTCTTGATTGATCAGCCCGGCATTCAAATCGGCATCAATCGCCATTTGCTTACCTGGCATCGCATCCAAGGTAAAGCGCGCAGACACTTCTGAAATACGTCCAGCACCCTTAGTAATAACCACAAAGTTGATAATTACAAGGATCGCAAATACCACCAAACCGACGGCGTAATTACCGCCAATAACGACCGAGCCAAAGGCTTCAATCACCGCACCAGCGGCCCCGGGACCATTATGGCCTTCAAGCAACACCACGCGGGTAGAAGCAATGTTAAGGCTGAGCCGCAGTACCGTTGCGATCAGCAACACCGTAGGAAACGAGGCAAAATCCAGTGGCCGCTTGGTGTAGACTGCAACCAGCATGACCAGCAATGAAAGACTGATGCTGAACGAAAAAAGGATATCGAGAACGAGCGGAGGAATGGGCAAAATCACCATCGCCAAGATCGCCATAACGGCTAATGGTGTGCCAAAACCCTTGGCTAGGTGCGCGTTCGCTTGAGCGTACTGCTTTATTCCCAGCAAACGTTGACCCGATGTCGCCATACTACTCCCCACAGTGTCAAATTGGTGTCAAAATTTGGACATTCAGAAGAGAGTATTCAAGAATCAAGCCAACCTGAAAATCCGCAGCAAAGCGAGTAGCAACAGTATTTCAACGGCAGTCGCGCGGGGATTCGGTGGTGGCAGAACGACGATAGGTTAACGTCAGTTCTGCGTCGATATGTTGTTGCTCAGCCAGTTGCTGCTGCAACCGTAACTGGCTACTACGCAGCTCTACCCACTGCTGCAATAAGGCCACCTGCCATGCCAAAATTGCCAACATCATCAGCAGCACTTCAAGCAGTGATTGGCCGGCTACTTGGCGTTGCATTGCAACCACTGTGCGGCGGTGACGTCACGCTGCTGTTGTAGCTGTTGTATATGTTGATGAGCCTGCTGCCACTGCAACCGTAAGCGCTGATTGGCTTGCGATAACAGTAGCAAACTGAGCGTCATCAGCGCCCCCAGCATCAGCAATAGCGCCCAACCCGATTGCTGATTCACGGTTGTAAAACCTGTTGCCGAGTGAATACAAAGCGGTGGTTTTCGCGGGTCTTTATTGCTAAACGCCAAAGTAATAACGGTGCGGTATTCGCCGTTGCAGTTAAATAATCCACGGCGACGTCTTCAACCCAATAATGCAGGCTGGAGCTCATGGTTTGCCAACCTCGTTGCTGGCAATTACGGGCATATTTTTGGCGCTGAATTTGGTGGCTTTTTATCCGAAAGCCCAAAGTTGTGCCGTTCTTTTGCGGTAGCAACACACATTGCTGTTGTTCGCCGCTTGTGAGGGTTCTGGTGTCGGTGTTTTCAGCATCCTGTAGTAGCTGCTGCAGTAACTTAGACGCATCTAACCATGCGGCATTATCCGTGACGCTTTGGTAGTGCATCGCCGCCTGCCAAAACCACAGCCGCTCCACTGCCAAAAGCAATAATGTTCCGCACGCGAGCGCAACGATGAATTCGAGCAGGCTACGACCTTGCATGCTGGTCGCTAACATGGTGCCAACTCCTGCAAAGTCGGGCCTTGCCGTTGGCAAACACGAATACGGCCCAAGCTACTAATAATAATATCCACCCGCAGCTCTGTGCCTGCCGCAGTGATCTCCCAATGGCCCGCGCGAGCGAAGCCTTCGCGGCTAAACTGCAATGGCAAACGCGCGCTGTAGGTGGAAGAGAGCTCGATAGCCGAAGGCGGTTGCAGACGTGCGTCAGGTACCGCTTGTTGCGCTGTCACTAACTGACCCTTTTGTGCGTAACTGGCAGTCGCCACGTTACTGCCCATAGCGGCGACTTGCTGTTGCTGTAGCCACTGTAGCAATAGTCGCTGATAGGCCAGTAATTGCTGACGCTGACCCATTCCGCGCCAATTCGGTACAGTTGCGGCCAGGACGATCGCGGTTAATACCATCACCACAATCGCCTCTACTAAACTAAACCCCTTCATTTGCGTGATCCCCGAATCTTTCGAGGCTTGAGTATGGGAAATTCATCAGCACCTGGCAGTCGCAGAAACGCTTACCGCGGTGTCAGTTTAGTGGAGTTACTGGTGGTACTGCTGATCACTGCGGTGCTGGCAGTCATCCGTTACAGCATCGTTCAGCCGTTGCAGCAACAGCAGTTGTTACGTGCTGGCCAGCAGGCATTGTACCGCTGGCAGACTGCCATTGCAGAGCAGGCATTGGAAAACACAGAGTTAAGCGCAATGGCAGCGCTTGCGAGCAGATTTGAAACAGCTTCAATGCGACTTCACGCAACTCAGCAAAGCCAGCAGGTGTGGTTGATTGTCGAATTTAATGCGCCAGTGGGCACAGGCTGCGAACAGCTATCACTGTCGATGCTGGGGCAGCAAATGCCACCCCACTGTTGGTCGCGCTAACGCTCAACCACGCGCAGCTCAGGGGGAATGGAAAAGGTGATATTTTCTTCTCGGCCAGCACGTTCTTGCACCGTTTTGCCCCCCCATGCCTGCAACTGTGCTACCACTTCTTGTACCAACATTTCCGGTGCTGAAGCGCCAGCGGTTACTGCAACGCGGTCTTTGCCCTCTAACCATGCACGCTCAATCATACTGGCATCGTCGATAAGGTAAGCGGGTGTGCCAATTTTTTCTGCCAGTTCACGCAAACGGTTTGAGTTAGAGCTATTACGCGCACCCACGACTAACATCACATCAGCATCACCGGCTAAATCGCGCACGGCATCTTGGCGGTTCTGGGTTGCATAACAAATATCGTCTTTGCGCGGCCCGTTGACCTCGGGGAATTTGGCTCGCAACGCGTCAATCACGTCGGCGGTATCGTCAACCGATAACGTAGTTTGGCTCATATAGTGTAAGTTCGATGGGTTCTTGACCGTTAAGGCATTAACATCATCTACGTTTTCGACTAAATAAATGCCGCCATCAGCATTATTATACTGCCCCATAGTGCCTTCGACTTCTGGATGCCCGGCATGACCGATCAACACACACTCATGGCCTTTGCGGCTGGCGCGCGTGACTTCCATATGCACCTTTGTCACCAACGGACAGGTCGCATCAAACACTTTTAAACCGCGGCACTTAGCCTCTTGCCGAACCGCCTGCGAAACACCGTGCGCACTAAAAATCACAATGCTGTCGTCGGGCACTTCGTCTAATTCATCTACGAACACCGCGCCGCGATCGCGCAACGAGTTCACTACATAGCGGTTATGAACCACTTCATGGCGCACGTAAATGGGCGGTTCGAAAATCTCTAGTGCCCGCTCAACGATAGTAATTGCGCGGTCTACTCCCGCACAAAAACCTCGTGGATTTGCCAATAAAATGTCCATAACCTCTCCTTTACGGCTCTACGCTAATAATTTCAACATCGAAAATCACCGTTTGCCCGGCTAACGGATGATTAAAGTCGATGGTTGCAGTAGGCCCTTCAATTTTGCGCACAATGCCTGGCAATTCAGTGCCATCAGGTTGGGTAAAAGCTAAAATCGCCCCGACTTCTGGTTTCACGTCTGGCGGGAACTTGCCCGTATCAACATAGTGAAAGTTATCGGGGTTAGGTTGCCCAAACGCGTCTTCTGGCGCCAGCGTAAAGCTCCGCTCAGCACCGGCTCTCAAACCGATCAGGCATGCCTCAAAGTTTTCTGTAAGGCTACCATCGCCCATTCGAAACTTGGCGGGTTTACCGGACATTTTGGTACTGTCGGCGACAGAATCGTCGGTCAATTTAATGGTAAAGTGCATCACCACTTCGCGCCCGTCTTCAATCGGCAAACGACTCACGATTCCGCCTCCTCTTTCGCCCGGCGCTGATCCACGAAAGCTTCTAACAGCATCAATGCGGCGCCAATGGTTATTGCCATGTCGGCAATATTGAATGCCGGCCAGTGCCAATTTTGATAATACACATCAAGAAAATCGATCACATACCCATGAATCAAACGGTCAACCACATTACCCGCGGCACCAGCCAGTATCAGTGAAAATGCGGTGTTTTGACGCCACAAACCTACTGGGTTGCGTGCCAACCAAATAACCAATACCACGCTAACAATAATCGCAATGGCGGTGAACAACCAGCGCTGCCAACCGCCGTGATCGCTTAAAAAGCTAAAAGCAGCACCGTAGTTATGCACGTAGGTAAAATTGAACCAGCCAGAGAATACTTCGCGGCTTTCATACAATTCAAAACTCCCCGCCACCCACTGCTTAGCCAGTTGGTCGCATACCACTAGCAACAAGGTTAGCCACAAAAACCGCAGTCCCGATGGACGATGCGGACGGGTCATTAAATCAGGCAAAACGGCGCTCCTCTCCATCACCTTCAATATTAGTCACGCAACGCTTACATAAGTTCGGATCGCTTAGCGTGCCAACTTCTTCGCGATGATGCCAACAGCGCTCGCACTTTTTGTGCTCGGTGCGAGTCACGCTAACTGCAACGTCATCTAACTGCACCGCATCAGCCGGTTTATCGGCAATTGGCTTGACCGTGGCTGCCGACGTTAGCAGTACAAAACGCAGTTCATCGCCCAAGCGGGTTAGCTGCTCAGCAACTTCACCTGCTGCGTATAAAGTGACCTCTGCTTGCAATGCGCCACCGATTTTGTCATCCCGCCGCGCCTGCTCTAACGCTTGGTTGACTTGATCACGCACCGCTAGTATCTGCATCCAATAATTGTTATCGGCTTGGCTAACACCCGCGAACGGCGTTAAGCCGCTATACCAGGTTTCGGTGAACACGTAGTCGCTGCGCTTGCCAGGCAACAACGCCCAGATTTCTTGTGCGGTAAAGCTGCAAATAGGCGCCATCCAGCGCACCAAGGCCTCAACAATGTAATACAACGCGGTCTGGCACGAACGACGCGCCAAGCCATCGGCTTTGGCGGTGTATTGCCGGTCTTTAATAATGTCTAAGTAGAAGCTCCCCAACTCAATCGAGCAGAAGTGCATAAGCTTTTGCACCACCACATGGAATTGGTAATCGTCGTAGGCTTCCAGTAATTCTTTCTGTAAATCCGCTGCTCGGCCGACAATCCAGCGGTCAAGTTCGACCATATCGTCCGCTGCCACTAGATCGGATGCTGGGTCAAAACCGTTGAGGTTCGCCAACAAGAAACGTGAGGTGTTACGGATACGGCGATAAGCGTCTGCAGAACGTTTCAGGATTTCATCCGAAACCGTCATTTCGCCTGAATAGTCGGTTGACGCAACCCATAAACGTAAGATGTCACCACCGAGTTTATTCATCACTTCTTGCGGAGCAACAACGTTACCCACCGATTTCGACATTTTGCGGCCCTGACCATCAACGGTAAAGCCGTGCGTCAGTACTTGGTTATATGGTGCTTGTTGGTAAATCGCTACACCCGTCATCAGCGACGACTGGAACCAACCACGATGCTGATCGGAGCCTTCCAGATACAGGTCTGCCGGCCAACGCAGAGCTGACCAACCCGGTTGCTCTGGGCGGCGCAATACGCAATGGTGAGTAACCCCAGAGTCAAACCATACATCCAAGGTATCGGTGACTTTGCGATAGTCTTTGGCGTCTTCGCCCAACAGCTCTTCAGGCTCCAGATCAAACCATGCTTGGATGCCACTTTTTTCAATTCGCTGGGCGACTTGTTCCATCAACTCCAAGGTATTGGGGTGTAACTCATCGGTCTGACGGTTAACGAACACAGCAATCGGGTTACCCCAAGTGCGTTGACGTGAAATACACCAATCCGGACGGCCTTCGACCATTTGTTCAATGCGGCTTTGTCCCCAACTGGGTACCCAGCGCACTTTATCGATTTGGTCCAATGCTTGTTGCCGTAAGCCCTGCTGTTCCATGCTGATAAACCACTGCGGCGTAGCACGGAAGATAATGGGCGTTTTGTGGCGCCAGCAATGCGGGTATGAATGGCGATACGCTTCGTGGTGCATTAAGCGCCCATGAGCTTGCAGAAACTCGATGATGGCGTCGTTGGCTTTGAACACATGCTGACCCGCAAAGTGTTCGACATCGGCTTTATAAACGCCGTTATCGTCCACCGGGTTATACACGTCAATGCCATAGCGTTGACCCACTAAAAAGTCATCCACACCATGACCTGGCGCGGTATGGACACAGCCAGTACCAGAATCGGTGGTAACGTGATCACCTAAGATCATCGGCACATTCATATCACTCACGGGATGCTGTAGCTGCACGCCTTCAAGGTCTGCTCCCTTGCAGAAGCCGAGTTTATGATAGTGGTCGATATTCCACCGTTCCATGCACTCGGTCACCAGATCAGAGGCAAGAATCACCCGTTCTGCCGGGCGTTCATCCGTCGCTTCGATTTGCACTAACGCATATTCCAAGCCTTCAGCCAGCGTCACTGCACGGTTTGCTGGAATCGTCCATGGTGTCGTGGTCCAAATAACTACGCTTAACTCACCTTCACCAACGTGACCTTGGGCGGTGCTAAAGCGCTCAACGGTATCCGCCGTTGCGGCGACCGTTAACCGAACATCAATCGCCGGCGAGGTTTTGTCTTGGTATTCGACTTCCGCTTCGGCCAGTGCTGAACCACAGTCGGTACACCAATGCACCGGTTTGAAGCCTTGTTGCATGTGGCCGTTATCGATGATTTTTGCCAGTGCCCGCACGGCATCGGCTTCTTGTTGGAAGTTCATGGTGAGGTAAGGGTTATCCCACTCACCCAATACGCCCAAGCGTTTGAAGTCTTCGCGTTGTTGGTCGATTTGGCCTTGCGCGTAGCTGCGACATTTTTCACGGAATTCGGCGACTGTGAGCTTTTTGCCCGGTTTACCATGCTTCTTCTCAACTTGCAGTTCAATCGGCAAGCCGTGACAGTCCCAACCCGGCACGTAAGGCGCGTCGAAATCGCTGAGCGTTTTCGCTTTTACGATCACGTCTTTAAGAATTTTGTTGACCGCGTGACCAATGTGAATTTGTCCGTTCGCATACGGAGGGCCATCGTGCAAAATGAAGCTTGGTTTACCATGTTTGGCCTGACGAATCTGTCCATACAAATCGTCCTGATACCATTGCTTCAACATTTCTGGCTCGCGATTCGCCAAGTTCCCACGCATCGGGAACGGCGTCTCGGGCAAATTCAGCGTGTGCTTGTAGTCACTCATGGGTTCTCTATTCCGCCTTCTCTGTCTCACTGGCTGCCAGAATCTCTCTGGCGACTCTCGCATCTTTATCGATTTGCTTGCGTAGCTCATCAAGCGACGCAAAACGTTGTTCATCACGAATTCGGGCGACCGGGTAGACGGTTAACCGTTTCCCGTAAAAATCGCCCTCGCGATCAAAAATATGTACTTCTAATTGCACTTCATCGCCATGCAATGTAGGGCGAACACCTAAGTTTGCCACACCCTGTGCCGCTTCACCTAGTCCGTCTACGCGCACAGCAAAAACACCATGCAGCGGTGATTTAATCCGTTTTAATGGGATGTTAACCGTGGGAAAACCGATGGTCCGGCCATTTTTCCGGCCATGCACAACCCGTCCAGAAAAACTGAAAGGCCGCCCAAGCATTTCCTCAGCGCGGGCAAAATCGGCCGCAGCTAAGGCTTCACGAATGGCGGTACTGCTCACCCGCTGTTGTTTTTGGCGATAACTGCGGGTGTCGACCACGGTAAAACCAAACCGCTCTCCGGCTTGTTGCAACAAGGCGAAATCCCCCTCGCGTTTGTAGCCAAAGCGGAAGTCATCGCCGACCACGAGGAATTTTACCCCAAGCTTACCCACCAAAACGTCCTCAACAAAGGTCATTGCTGGTTGGGCAGCAAATTTACGATTGAACTCAATACACACCAAGCGATCCAGCTTGGCTTTACGCAACTGCAGATATTTCTCTCGCCATTGGGTCAAGCGCGCCGGCGCTTGCTCAGGCTGAAACAGTTCTTGGGGTTGCGGTTCAAAGGTCATCACGGCGGCGGGTACAGCAAGTGCCTGCGCCTGTTGTTTAACCTTTTCCAGCACTGCCAAGTGGCCCAAGTGCACACCATCGAAATTACCAATGGTTAACACACAGCCCTTGTGCTCCGCACGTAAATTGTGGATCCCGCGAACCAATTCCATGGGTGAGAAAATGCCCGTTGCTAAAAAACCGTCAGTATACCCTATGCGCACCGCAGAATCAGTAGCTTCAATGGCGGAAATGACGAATTCTCATACCAACCAGCAACAAACTGCCGACAAATGCCAGTAACGCCACCCCGATCACTTGCGCCAATAGCCACGGTCGGATTAGTACATCGGTCTGACGCCATTCCGCCAATCCCGGCGCAAACCAGATAATTGCGCCTACCATCACCGCTGTTGCAAAGACGACCCGACTAATGAAAAGTATGGTTCCAGGCTGCCATTGCAGGACTTTTTCGCGGTGTAATGTCACCCCTAACAACAACGCATTCAATGCCGCAGAAGCCACGGTGGCAATCGCTAACCCCACGTAACTAAAAGGAATCGCCAAAATAATGTTAAATACCATATTACTCAGCATGGCAATGATGCCGAATTTTACCGGGCGCTTGGTGTCTTGTCGGGAGTAGAACCCAGTTGCTAACACTTTTACTAACATAAAACTGAGCAAACCACTGGCGTATGCCATCAAGCTGTAGGATGCCATTTTTGCATCTTCGCTAGCAAAGGCGCCATGCATAAACAACACCATTAACAGCGGTTCAGCGAGCACAAACAAGCCCGCCATCGCCGGTAATCCTAACAGCACCACCATGCGAATGCCCCAATCTAAGGTTTGGGTAAACTCGGCGGTAGAGCGGTCACTATGGCGCGCAGATAAGGCCGGCAAAATAACCGTAGCAATAGCGATGCCAAATAAGCCGAGGGGAAATTCCAACAAGCGGTCAGAATAATATAACCAAGAAATAGAACCGGTCATTAGGAAGCTGGCAATCAGGGTATCTAACAATAAGTTGATTTGGCTCACCGACACCCCAAAAATGGCCGGCAGCATAAGTTTGCGGATGCGTGTGACGCCCTCATCACGCCAACCCCAGCGCGGTTTCATTAACAGCCCTGCGCGTTTTAAAAAAGGCAGTTGAAACAGGAACTGAATCAGGCCACCAAAAAATACGCCCCAAGCGAGGCCGTATTCAGGCTGAGACAACTGTGGCGATAGCCAAAGCGCCGCGGCAATTATCGCCACATTAAGAAATACCGGGGTAAATGCTGCTACGGCAAACTTTCCCAAGGTGTTCAAAATGGCTCCGGAAAGCGCGGTAAAGGTAATAAACCACAAATATGGGAAGGTAATGCGCAGCAACTCACTGGCTAATTCAAACTTTTCCGCTTGCGGACCCCCTTGCCACCAGTCCACAAACCAGCCCATACCGAATAACGCGGTCACTACCGGCGAAGCAATCATTCCCAGCAGGGTAACCAACGTCACCACTGTACCCAGCGTTCCCGCCACGCGGGCGATCAATAACTGGGTATCAGGCAACGCTTTGCCTTGCTTATATTCCACCAACACGGGAACAAAGGCTTGCGCAAACGCGCCCTCGGCAAATAAGCGCCGCAGAAAATTAGGGATTTTATTGGCAAAAAAGAACACGTCTGCGGCTGCACCAGCGCCCATCAGGTTAGCAATAACCACATCCCGTACTAAACCGAGCACACGGGAAATAAGGGTCATAAAGCTAACAATGAATCCTGATTTGAGTAGTGCTTTTGACACTGAGCCGTCCTATCATGGCGTGTGAATTGAGGTCGATTGTAGCGTGGCAAGATAAAACGGTCTATGGCGGTTTTTTTAACCCTCGACAGTTGACTTTTGCCGCGAAAAAGGGATAATCGGCGACCTTTATAAAAGAAGCGTTCAGTTAACGAATTTTAGGAGTTCACCTTGGCTAACATTAAGTCTGCGAAAAAGCGTGCGGTTCAGGCCGAGAAAAATCGCCGCCACAACGCAAGCCGCCGTTCTATGATGCGCACATACTTGAAAAAAGTATCTGCGGCTGTTGAAGCAAAAAACAAAGAAGCAGCGCAAGAAGCGTTTGCGAAAGTTGTTCCTTTGTTGGATCGCTACGCGACCAAAGGACTTATCAGCAAAAACAAAGCGGCACGTCATAAGAGCCGTTTGAACGCGAAAATCAACGCACTGTAATAGATTGCGTTATCGCGCTCGCTGAAGCATTTATGAAAAACCCGCCAATCGGCGGGTTTTTTAATGCTCATAACCTGTTACTTAATGATATCTCTAGTAACGGCGGTATTCTTCTGCACATCTTGAGAAACACTTTTGCCGATAAGTTCATCATAGTATTTCGGCGCCAAACCATAGCCCGGGCGGACTGAGCGAATGGCATCTGCGGTAATCGTATCTCCAGCTTTCAGCGCTTTAACGAAATACAACGACCGTCGAAATTTCACATTACCTTGCTCGCTAGACTTACGGCCATAATCGACCTGACCAAGAGCCTCCCAGGCTGTTTTCGCACCGACACAAAGTTGCTCTAATTCTGCTGGCTCCAGGGAGAAACTATCATCAGGGCCACCGCCACTGCGATCTAAGGTCACATGCTTTTCAATGATAGCAGCGCCCAATGCCACACTCGCGATAGCAGTGGTGTTATCTAGGGTATGGTCAGACAGCCCAGTCAGCACATTAAAGCGCTTCTTCATATCGGCAAGTGTGCGCAAATTATAGTCGGCTGCAGGTGCTGGATAACCGCTCACACAATGCAGTATCGCTAACTGGGTACATCCGCCCTCTCGCGCAGCTTCGATAGCTTCGCCAATTTCCTCTGCATCGGCCATTCCCGTGGAAATGATCATCGGCTTTCCGGTACTGGCAACGTAACGAATAAGCGGCAGATCGACAGCCTCGAAAGAAGCAATCTTGTACGCTGGAGCATTCAAATCCTCGAGTAGATCAACCGCTGTGTTGTCGAACGGTGAACTGAATAGCGTTAAACCGATTTTCCGTGCATGCGCAAAAAGTGCCTCGTGCCACTCCCACGGCGTAAAGGCTTTTGCATAAAGGTCATAAAGTCGTTGCCCGTCCCATAACCCGCCACGAATCATGAAATCTTCGGTATCTGCGTCCAATGTAATCGTATCGGGCTTGTAAGTTTGAATTTTCGCTGCACTCGCCCCGCGCGCCTTGGCCATATCCAATAGTTTAACAGCGTTTTCTATTGAACCATTGTGGTTTGCCGATAACTCTGCAATGACGTATGGAGCCACTTCATCACTGATCTCTCGACCATCAATTACTAGTTTCATTGTTGGCTTCTCCAAATAAATTGATCGCTTGCTAAACGCTTAAACTTGGCTTTTTCGAAGAGTCGCTGAGAAGCAATGTTTTCTGGTTTAACAGTTGCGTAGATTGTTATTTCCCTGTGCAGTTGTTGTACCGCGCGGATAGCAGTAATTGCGACACCTCGTTGATAAAATTCAGGTGCGACAAAAATCGATATTTCATAACCGCCATTGGCTAAACGATCTAATCGAATCATTCCCGCAGGATCGTGCTCTACATCTATCCGATAAAAGTAGTTAAATGGTTGAGCCAGCTTTTTTTTCATCCACATTTGATGCTCTGACCAACTAGGGGCGGCCGGGTTACGTGCATACCGCCGCGTCTCAGGAAGGTTCTGCCAAACAAATAACTGCTGTATATCAGCCTCGGTGATCTTTCGTAAGTATAGGCAGTCACCCGATGTGGTTTGCGCAGGAAAAAGTTCTTGAAATACTCTGCGGGTGCCATGAGCATCACATAACCTCAAGCTGTTTTCTTTAAGGCTTTGGTAAACATCTGGATGAGAAAACACGCGTGTTAACTGCTGATGCAGTAACTCAGCCGTTAACGACTCGGCAGGCCCTAAACTCAACGCACACCCGTTTCCGACAAGTTGCTTGGCAATCGTTTTTTGATTTTCTGCCAGAGTGACAAGTAACGTTGGTATACCACATGCGCAGCGCTCCCAGCTCGAACCTCCGGGAGCACCGATTGCAATACTATTCGACAGTAAAAAGCCACTGATGTTTTCGACGTGATCAACAATACTAACCTGGTGATTACGGATACCCTCAGCCTGTTTCGCGAGTTCCTGCTTGTGGGCATTTACTGCACCAACGATTACCGTAATATGAAGTGTCCGCTCTGAATACTTTTCCAGCATCGTCAACAACTTACCGCTGACATTATCGCTATCAGCCCCGCCCATGCTAATCAACAACGAAGGTTCAATTGCTCTGACGTTCGGTGATGCAATTGCCGTGTGATGTGCCCGAATGAATTCCTCTCTCAGTAGTGCGTATTGAGTGCCCAGCAATGGCCTACAGGTAGCGTTCAGCAAACCTTTGTAATCCGCTATGCATCGCTGAAAGGTTTGATCTAAGAGTACCGATGCGGAGTGAGGGCGATCAGCTAAATCGTCAATCGCCATAACCCGACTGTGCCTAGCCAAAATTTTTTCCCACGGTTTTGCGAGCGCGTAGTGGTCTACAACAATCCACTCTACGTTATGCTCCCACGCCGCCAACTCAGCTTCAAACTGTTGCGCGTCTTGTGTTTCTGATGTCGGCAACCAGTGGCTGTGGAAATAAGCTGCCGGAGCCAATGCCGTGTTTGGTACTGCGGATTGTTGCCAGCACACAACAGTTATCCCCGCCTGCTGCAGTGACACACTCAAAGATTCAGGGAAGCCATAACCTGCTATTAATACGGGAGACCCTTGCTCCGAGCATTGCAACGCTAATGTCGCACAGCGCATAAAGTGGCCCAAACCAATGCGCGGACCGGCATCAACACGAAAAGCAATGCCTCCGCGCGCTATGGATTGAGACGCTTGAACATCCATTCTGCTATTTCCCAATCTGCTTCAGTATCGATGTCCTGCACCCGCGTTCTAGGTAGCTTATAGCCATAGCTATGACTGCTCATGATAGGTTTGGCTTGCAACCAAGCCTCAACACGGCCCCAATAAAATTGTCCAGCATCGTGGTACGCCTGCGGTAAATCTTGTGATCGTGTTTGCTCAAAATCGGGTTGTAGCAATCCTACGCGGCTGTCAGCGTTCATGGTCACCGCTCGTTGAACCGGAAATGCGTACTCAGCGACCGAAAATATATAGTCCGCAAGCTGTCTCTCAACTAACTGTTGATAAGCATTTTCAAGATCTTGTGAACGAACAAATGGCGCTGTGGCATATAAACAACAAACATTATCAAACGATTGGCCTAACTCAGCCATGCGTTTTATTGCATCGGCAATCACCGGCACTGTTGGAGTGTGATGATCCGCTAATTCCGCGTTCCGCAGAAAGGGCACGTTGGCACCAAATTGCTGGGCAATCTCGGCTATTTCAGCATCATCTGTCGAAACAATTACTTGGTCGACCGATGGCGTCGCTAGCGCGGCTTCAACTGACCATGCAATCATCGGCTTACCACCAAACTCTCGAATGTTTTTTCTTGGAATTCGTTGGCTACCGCCACGGGCGGGAATAATTACCGCATTTATCATGCTAAGAAAGCCCCGCCGACAGGATCGCCACAACCTGTCCTTGCTCAGCCTCTGTTAGCTGCGCGAACAGCGGAATACTGATTGCTCGTTGATAGTAGCGTTCGGCATTTGGAAAATCGCCCGCCTTAAACCCTAACTTTTGGTAATACGGTTGTAGGTGAACGGGAATGTAATGCACATTCACACCAATATTATTAGCGCGACAATGCTCGAATAACGCTTTACGAGATATATCCGTGCGCTGGTCGTCAATTTGCACAACGTACAAGTGCCATGCCGACACTGCCTGCGGCTGACGTCCTGGCAAAATTAATGGAAGCGTCGCAAGTTGTTTGTCATAACGCTCAGCTAAACGATTTCGAGCTGCAACAAACGTTTCCAGCCTTGCCATCTGCGCCACACCCAATGCCGCCTGTAATTCCGTCATTCGATAATTGTAGCCCAAACTGATCTGCTGGTAATACCAATCGCCCTCAGTTTGCCCTTGCATACGGCTTGGGTCGCGAGTTATGCCGTGGCTTCTGGCTTCTCGCATGCGTTCAGCAAGTGTTTCACTTTGTGTGGTTGCTACACCGCCTTCTGCCGTCGTCACAATTTTTACGGGGTGAAAACTGAACACGCAAATATCACTGTATTGGCAACGACCAACGGGCGTATTTTGGTAGGTTGCGCCAATCGCGTGGGAAGCGTCTTCGATCACTCTAACGCCATATTTTTGCGCCAGCTGAGCAATCCGCTCCATATCGCACGATTGGCCACTAAAGTGCACCACAACAATAATTTTAGGTAAACGCCCCAGACGTTCAGCCACCGCTAATTTATCTGCTAAAGCCTCAGCAGATAAATTGTAGGTAAGCGGGTCAATATCTACAAAATCTACATCCGCACCACAATATCGTGCGCAATTTGCGGATGCGACGAAGGTGTTAGGCGTTGTCCAAAGCATGTCGCCTAGGCCCAAACCCAATGCCATACAAGCAATGTGGAGCGCAGACGTCGCACTATTAACAGCTACAGCATGACGAACATCACAATGCGATTTAATCGCTTCTTCAAACGCTGGAACTTGCGGTCCTTGAGTTAAAAAATCCGACCCAAGAACCTCGACTACTGCGTCAATATCGGCTTGTTCGATATTTTGTCTGCCGTATGGAATCATCTTTACTCTCGCTATTTTGACGCTAGTTCGTCAAATTCAAGAATTTCCTCGACTGATAAAAAGTTAGGGTTATTGCCTGAATGGTATTCATAACCCATTGCTACTGGCTTACCCTCTTCGCCGATTATATTGGTGCGATAATTAATTGAGCCACTGAAAAATTTGATTGTTGGCTGAATAACATAATGATCATCAAATTCTAGCGTCAAATGTGAATCATCGGCGGGGCACATGATTTCATGGAGTTTCTCTCCAGGTCGAATTCCAATGATTTCGACATCATGATTAGGAGCATAGGCTTTCGCCAAGTCCATAATATGTACTGAAGGAATTTTGGGGATGAAAATTTCACCACCCTGCATACGCGTGAAATTCTTCAAAACAAAGTCAACACCTTGCTGCAGGGTAATCCAAAACCGTGTCATCTGTTCATGAGTAATAGGAATCGGGCCGTTGCCTTGCTTGGCTATTTTCTTAAAGAACGGCACAACAGATCCTCTAGAGCCTACGACATTTCCGTAGCGGACCACTGCAAAGCGCGTTCTTGCCTCACCTGTCATATTATTTGCCGCCACGAATAACTTGTCGGAGGCTAACTTCGTTGCTCCATACAGGTTTATCGGGTTAGCAGCTTTATCGGTAGATAATGCAATCACCTTTTCGACATTGTTCGCTATGGCTGCTCGCACGACGTTTTCAGCGCCATTGACGTTAGTCTTAATACATTCCATTGGGTTGTATTCTGCTGCTGGTACCTGCTTTAATGCGGCAGCATGAATAACGTAGTCCACCCCTCTCATCGCTTGCATCATGCGTTCGGAGTCACGCACATCACCGAGAAAGTATCGCATGCAAGGAGCATTGAACTCTTGTTGCATTTCATATTGTTTCAGCTCATCCCGAGACAAAATAATTAAGCGTCTCGGCTTATAACGAGACAATATTGTCTTGGTATATTGTCTGCCAAATGATCCTGTACCACCTGTGATCAAAATTGATTTATTATCAAACATACAGCGATGCTCTCCTCCAGCTATTACGCTTGTTCGCCGAAATACTGGCGCAGGTTATCCTTTCCAACCCATGGTGCATTTTTCAAGCCAACTTGTGCGCAGGTCTGTTTTTGCTGTTTTAACAAAATTCAACCACTCGGACATCGCTTTCTGAAATGCTTGTAAACACCGATCTTCATCTTGATGAGCATATAAAATAGACATCATAGGACAATGGAAATACAGCATCTCCCCGTCCAACACGTAGAAAAGGTGGGATAACTTAGTGCCTCTGAACGAGTATAGATATCGAGCTTGGCGGCGCAAATTATCCAGAGCCTCGGCACGAGTGGTTATTGACTCAGAACCGATGCTGACGAGGTGATCGCAGATTTCTTCGAACAGCTCGAATTGCATATAGGGTTCGAAATTATCAAACTGGAACGATTGAAATTGCTCTTGTTTAATAAATTCAACGACGTTTTCTTTATTAATATCGACAAACTCAGGCAGTACGTGCTCGGCTCTTAGCGGCAGCGCATGAGCAATTCTCGCACCGGGTCCAACGTTGTAACATTCAACACCACGAGCTTCTGGAAACTCAAGTAATCGCCCCATCTGACGGCAGGAAATCGCTAAAAAATCCGTAGCCATCACGTCCTCATCGAGGTTTCCGGCTAAGCGGTGTTTAGCTGCTGGGTTTTTGTGACTGGCGAGTTTACCTTTGTAATAATCGCTGTCTTCTGAATGGTGCTTACCATCTAAGGTATATCCGTTATCAACGCCAAATAAATAAACTTTTTTAAAGCCCAAACTTACGGCATACGAAAGCGCAGTATTTGACACTAACGGGTTGCAGGCCATCGGGAACCGTAACGATTGACCCACCTCACTAAGCATCACATAATTGAGCAAGTCACCTGCTGCATCGACACCTTTGCCTCCCATACCAACCCAACCGTACAAATCCACTACATCTGGATAAATCAAGTTCATGGTAAGCAGATTCAATGATTTATAGGCTTCCAGCGGCAATGTAGCGACAAGTACGTCGTAGGTATTCTTTGGTCGCTCAATCAGCACATGGAAATCTGGCTGGATATCATTCTTAAGCAACGTTTGCAGTGCTGTACCTGCCGCAATGATAATCGCTTGCTGCTGCGTGTCTCTTATAAAATCCTTCGCTTCATCCAATGATGGTCCATTACCAACAATATACACAGGCACATCAGCGTATGGGTTATTCTTCTCAGTACCAAACTTGAGTAGGTTCATACCTCGCTTCGCATTTAATACCGTGTGCGCTAACGCCGTGGTAGCATCATTATAAAAGCCATAACCACCGTGAATCTCGAATAGGCGCTCTCGAAACTCTTTTATCACTCGATTCGTTTGTGGTGTCGGTAAATGCTGATAGCAAAAACATTTGGTCAGACAGAATGCGCCAATATTTTTACTAATATTCCAAAGGTCATCCATAAAGTCTTTGTATGAGACGCCCAGATGAAAAAAGAAGCAACCGCCAGCATCATCCACCTTTTTAATCAACGACGCCCAGTCAATACAAAATAGACTTAAGTAAAAATTCTGAAAGCTCGGCTCTAACAGAAAAATATAGTCAAATTGCACTCTATCTAGCAGTTCAGGCAAATGGTAGCCAAGCCCGATCCCGAAAATCACCGCAGTGGGAAAGCGTTCACCAATATCGGTAACGGGGGTTGGGTAGCCAAGATCTTTGACGATATGCCCTAGCTTATTTATCGCAATGGCATGTAAACGTGTGTCACTCGCATCATCGTGCGCATATCCGGCAAAATGTATATGCGTAATTGATGGCTTTGATAACTGCGTATCGACTTGCTGCTGGGACTGTTTAACAGGATCGTCATTGTAAATGGCAATACCGGTCTCACCGTCCATTATGTTGCCGTGCCCCGACTGGGTAACAAAAAGTGGTAGCGCATCGTCAGTCTGGAACTCCGTAATCGCCTTCGCAATATTGGGGTAGTATTTTTCAAACGCCTCTACATTTTGCTGAAAACGTTGTTGAGCGTGTTGGGCAAACACTTGCTCGCGCTCCAACTGTGATTGTGCACTTTGCAATTTTTGCATCGCTTCATTAAGCGATGATCCCACAGATGCCATAGTGAAATACCTTGAGAGCTAAACAGATGCTTAAGCAATTACTATACCGCAATGCGCGGCACTAGCAACTTAAGGCAAGAGAGAGAATTACCGAGATAGGTCTTTTTGATAGGCTTTTACGCCCTGCTGTCCTTTATTTATTTGCCGAAGTGCGTCTTGGGCTTGTTTTTTTTCTTCCTCTACCCTATGCATTGCGGCTTCAAGCGCTTGTGCTAACGCTGAAATAGCCTGTGCTTTTTGTTCATCTGTCCACGAGGCATGAGCGATAATGTCATCGCTCATGCTTGGAAGCTTTTCCACCCAATGTGCCAAACTATGGTCTTCACTACTTAACGTTTGCAGTTGCTTAACCGCATCCTGCACATCCTGTTCGGTGACGCTCATTAAGCACCACTAGCGGCGGCGGGTTCCAACTGTCCCAGTGCTTCATCTCGGTTTGCCTGAGGAATTGCATCCCAAGCAGATTTAATTTGTTGAACCAAGCCTGAAACCTCGTCCAGAATCTCGATATTGCTCGAAACAGAAACATCCGCTAAACGGTCAACCATATAGAGGTATAGGTCGTTTAGGTTTTGCGCGACTTCACCGCCCACATCAAGGTTCAAGCTAGTGCGTAGCGATTCGATAATGGCTTGCGACTTACTTAAATATTTCGCCTTATTTTCCAACTCGCCACGCTGGATTGCCCCTTTCGCGTAGTTGATATTAGCAATCGCGCCCGCCATCAACATTTGAATCAGTTGGTACGGATCTGCACCCGCCACTTGCGTGCGCAAAGAGTCTTGGGTGTATGCTTTAAGTCGATTATTCATGGTTTACTACCTTTAAACGTAAAATTACTCTTTACCACCACCGAAGCCGGGCAGGTTACTTAACTGCTGTAATAAATACGATTGCGTGCTTTTCATTTGTGCGAGCATCACATCTAAACCCGAGTATTTTTCCCGTAATCGAGCTTCTAATTGCTCCATCCGGTATTCATGATCAAGACGATCTTCGTCAATTTGGTCCAAACGCTGGTTCAAGTCTTCTTCACGAAATGTGATAGCACCATTGGATTCGATATAATTATCTAGCAGCGACGAAAATTTTGTCGCAATACCGCCAGAGCTAGAGAAAATATCCGCTACCGCGTTATAATCCTTGTCCAACGCCTCGTCAAAACTCCGCACTAAATTAGACTTTTCCAATTTGCCGTCTTTATTTAGGCTTAAGCCAACATCGAACATGCTTTGGAATGCACTGGTTCCAACTGTCGAGGACAACGCATCAACCATTTGCCGTTGCAACCCCCGCATTGTGGAATCAAATTGCAAAATATTACCTTCACTGGTGGCTTTATCCATAATATCCACCACACCGTTATATGCGCTGACAAACTCATCCACCAGCTTGGTTATTCCCTCGCGGTCTCGAGCAATGGTCACATTCGCTGTTTCGCCAGCTACACTCTCTTTTACGGCGGTAATCGTTGACCCTTGAATAACATCAGCAAATACATTCGAGTCATTCGTTGCAGTGATGCCATCGATGGTAATAATGGCATCTTGCGCTTGGTCTGCCGCAGCAATCGTCATGCCTCCTGCGCCACCAGCGTTAGCTACGGTAGAGAGTGCATCAAGTTCAGCATTATCGTTAGTAACAGCTAAATCGTTTCCACTGCCGGAAACATTTGATGTATACACTAACTTCGCTTCAGAGCCGGTGTTGATAATGTTTGCGGAAACGCCGAAATTATCCGACGCGTTATTAATCGCTTGCCGAATATCTTCTAGTGTCGCATTCGCGGCTACCGCTACTGAGAACGACTTACCGCCGGCACTGAACGAAAGGTTACTATTCGCCGTGGTTATTACCTGACTAGAAGAGGTAAATGCGCCAGCCGTTGAAACGGCTCTCGAGCCTTGAGCTAATTGATCCACGGAAATATCAAAATTTCCCGCGGTCGCATCGGTACCGCTGCTGAAACGAATGATATCACCCGTATCTGGCTGGGTTAGTGTCGCCACACGTTTTTGAAACTGCTCGGGATCCGACAGTTTAGCCAATACATCATCGAGCTTAGACAATGCCGATTTAACTGCACCTAATGCCGATAGCTCCGTTTCGTAACGAGCTTCCAACTTAGCGAATTGTGCTTGTTTGGGTTGGTTTGCGGCAGCAACCGTAGACGAAATGATGGCTTCTAAATCTAGCCCTGAACCAACCCCAGCAGAGGTAAATAACGGCATGCTCTACTCCTTAATTACGCTTGTTGGTCAAGTAAAATACCTGACGAACTCTCTTTGTTATCGACATAATCTTCAATAGCTTTAGCGATCTTCTGCACAACCTCTGAGGGGATCTGACGAATCTCCTCACCGCTGTTTTTATCTAAAACACGCACCACAGGGGGTTCACCCTTTTCGTCGAATAAAAACTGCAAGCTCGTTGAACGCACCAGACTGGATTCGTTTAATTCTTTCACGGTTGCCTTAAGCTTAGAAATTGACTGCACACTCTGTGCCATTTCAACGTCCTTACTGGCATTTTTTGCTTCTGAATGATTTTTTATCGTGCTTACTACATTTACCAATTGCTCACGCACCAAACCTGCATTGTGGGTTTCGGTTTGTTCAGAATGGCCTGCTGGCGGTAGCTGGCTATGAAGCGACGCTGCTGCACTGTCCGTTAATGTGATGTTTGCCATAGTTGTACCTACTTGGTCCACCTTCCACGTGTTGTTACCACGACCTTAGCAACCTGAAACCACTAAAAAGACTGCTACGTGTAGGTTATCGACCTCGCCAAATAGAACTTTAGTCATTTTTTTGGTTTTTTTTGAGCAAAAAGAATTTTAGGCAAAAAAAAACGGTGCTCGAAGCACCGCTTTTTTAACAGGGAGTAACGTTCTATTAGCCAAGCAACTGAAGTGCTGCCTGAGGACGTTGGTTCGCCTGCGCCAAGATGGTTTGGCTGGCTTGCTGCAGGATCTGTGCCTGAGTTAACTTAGCCGTTTCCGCTGCAAAGTCCGCATCTTTGATACGTGATTTCGCTGCCGACAAGTTCTCAGATACGTTTCCTTGGTTACGAATCGTTGATTGGAAACGGTTCTGCACCGCACCCAGTTCCGCACGTTTCTTATCAACCACGGCAATCAATGCATCCATACCCGCCAATACCGCTTGCGCATTATTCTGCGATGATACCGAAATACCTGTTGCAGAGAATACACCTGAGAACGAGTAGCCGCCTCCAGCTGCTGAATAACCGTTAGCAGTTCCAAAGCCATTACTTGAGCTGTAGATTTGGCTCGCATTATCAACAACGGCCGTTGCGATACCGGCGATACCTGACAATGTAAAGCCGCCATCGGCTGTCAAGCTGTTTGTCGCTGCTGTACCACCAACGTACTTCATTGAGAAGTCGATGGTCTGGTTAGCATCAGCACCCACTTGGAATTTGGCATCATAAGAGCCATCTAACAAGTTTTGACCACCAAAGGTGGTGTCGCCTGCGATACGGTTAACTTCGTCCATCAATACGCGAATTTCTTCTTGGATTGCCAGACGGTCTTCGTCAGTGTTGGAACCGTTAGCCGCCTGCTGTGCAAGAGTACGTACACGCTGGAACGAGTTAGTGATCTCATCCAATGCACCTTCAGCAGTCTGTGCAAGTGAGATACCGTCGTTGGCGTTACGGTTACCCTGGGTTAAACCTGAAATCTGAGATTCCAAACGGTTTGAAATTTGCAAACCGGCGGCATCATCAGACGCACTGTTGATCCGGAAACCAGATGATAAACGCTCAAACGCTTCATCCAATTTGTTACCCGAACTAATCAACTGACGCTGAGCATTCAACGAGCTGACGTTGGTGTTTACATATAATGGCATATTATGCCCTCCTCAATTAACGCTGTTGCATCGTTCGGAACTGAACACATGCTCTGGGGGACTCCAACCCCATTAATCAAGTTAACGGCAGGCTTAAAATAAACTTTAGGATTTTTTCAAAAAAAAAGCGGCACCAGAGTGCCGCTTTGATAAATTGAACGTTAATTATTAGCCACCCAGTAACTGAATAGCAGCCTGCGGACGTTGGTTCGCCTGCGCCAAGATGGTTTGGCTGGCTTGTTGCAGGATCTGCGCCTGGGTTAACTTAGCCGTTTCTGCTGCAAAGTCCGCATCTTTGATACGTGATTTCGCTGCGGACAAGTTCTCAGATACATTACTCTGGTTACGAATCGTTGATTGGAAACGGTTTTGTACTGCACCCAATTCCGCACGTTTCTTATCAACCACAGCAATCAGCGCATCCATACCGGCTAATACTGCCTGCGCATTATTTTGTGATGATACCGAGATACTGGTGGCAACGAAAACACCTGAAAATGAGTACGATGCTGTACCAAAACCGTTGGTAGAGCTAAAGCCGTTTGTCGATGAATAAATTTGACTGCCGTTATCAACAACAGCCGTTGCGATACCCGCGATGCCTGACAATGTGAAACCGCCATCGGCTGTTAAGCTATTTGCCGCAGCCGTACCACCCACGTTCTTCATTGAGAAGTCAATGGTTTGGTTAGCGTCAGCACCAATCTGGAATTTGGCATCGTAAGAACCGTCCAACAAGTTTTGACCACCAAAGGTGGTGTCGCTTGCGATACGGTTGACTTCGTCCATCAATACACGAATTTCTTCTTGGATTGCCAGACGGTCTTCGTCGGTATTGGAACCATTAGCTGCTTGCTGAGCTAGCGTACGTACACGCTGGAACGAATTAGTAATTTCATCCAATGCACCTTCAGCAGTCTGTGCAAGTGAAATACCGTCGTTGGCGTTACGGTTACCTTGGTTCAAACCCATGATCTGAGATTCAAGGCGATTCGAAATTTGCAAACCCGCAGCATCGTCTGATGCACTATTAATCCGGAAACCAGAAGACAGGCGCTCAAAGGCTTCGTCCAACTTGTTTCCTGAACCAATTAACTGACGCTGAGCATTCAATGAACTGACGTTGGTATTTACATATAATGGCATGACCTGCCCTCCTAAAACTGTTGAATCAAATACCCTTTAACCTTTTGTTTAATAAAGAGTTATTTGAATTCCCTATACATTCATCCTTCAAATAATGTATCGGCGGTCATGCCATTTTCTTTAGTAAAAAAAGTCTGTTTTAACGCAAATAATCAAACAACGATAAATTGCTGACACGGCTAAAGGTTGACTGAATGGCTTGCAGTCGAGTTTCGGTTTGCGTGAGGTTACTAATTCCCTCCGCAAGGTCTAGTCCCGCCACATCTTCCATGGTTTGTTGGTCAGCAATGTTCTGCGCACCAATAGCACTTTGAATAGATTCTGCTAAATTCTGGCGGGAACCAATTTTTGAACGCGCTCCCGAGATCTGATTTAGTGCCGATTCTGCATGTTCACCAAAGTCTGCGTTAAACTGCTGAAGTTCATCGGCGCTTTTATTACCAGACATTAATGCCTGCGATAGTGCCCGCAAAGAACTCAATACGTTACCTTTAGGTTCACGGAAGCTAAAATTCACCGATTCACCGACCGCGTTGTTCAAGGTAATTTCTGCACCTTGAAATTGAATCGGCTGACCGTCGGTATAATTACCGGTTGCCACCGACACACCATCTTGGAAAATTTCATAGGTATCTGGCGCGCCTGCGGTAATGTCGATTTGGAAATCGTTGTTACCGTTATCACTCGCCACATAGTTATTATCGTAGAAACTATCGAAGGTATTACGGTCGGTAATTTTCACAGATTCAACCGATGCTGCACCAGTGGTTGTTGGTGCAGTGAATCCAGGGCGTAATTCCGCGCTCTCGAAAACTTCTTGTCCGCTGGTAGACACCGCCAGTTTTAAGCTTTCAGAAACTTGTAGTTCCCGCGAACCGTCGTCGCCACCATAAACGTATTGACCGTAGGGGAACTGCCCAGTGCCGGTGCCAGGTACGAATTGCACCGTCTGTTTATCCCCTTGGAAGCCGGAGAACAAATAGTTACCAAACTCATCTTTGGAATTCATTAAATCAAAGACTTCTTGCTCAATCCCCGCTAACTCAGTTCCTACGGCGTTTTTATCTTGCTCTGACAACGCTCCGCTACCCGCTTGAACTGCCAGTGTCTGCGCACGTTGCAGTGCAGAAGTAATACCTTCAAGCACGGCCTCTTGACGACCCAATGAACTCGTTACCTTGTCCGCGTTCTCGCTGTACTGTTCGTTCAAGGCTACCCGTGCATTAAGTCGAAGCACAGTTGCCGCCCCAGCAGGATCATCTGCTGGCGTTAAAATTTTGGTTTGCTCTTGCAGTTTCTGCTCGTCGGTTACCAGCTGCTGTTGCGTGCGTAATAACCGCTGCAAACTACTATTAAAGATTTGGTTAGTACTGATTCTCATACTATCTCACCGACTGTAGCAGCGTATCGAACACCTGTTGCGCGGTAGTAATAATCCGCGCAGCGGCGGCATACGCCTGTTGATATTGAATTAAATTTGCGGCTTCTTCATCAAGGTTGACCCCAGAAACCGAATCGCGCCAGTTTGTTGATTGCTCCAATAAATTCGCTGAAGCTTCCGAGTCGGCTCGTGCCCGTGCCGTTTTCTGACCAACTAAACTGACTAAATCTGAGTACGCGGCATTGAAGGTTTTGCCATTACTCGCCCCGGGCGCTTGTTGCCCACTACGACGAACCACATTTGCATTTTGCAATTCTGCGAACGCAAGACCGTTTTGGTTATCGGTGTAACCGTCTTGGTTATATTCGATGGTAAATTCATCACCCGTTTGCGGCACACCGCTGATCGAAAACTCAAACCCCGGATCGGTAAATAACCCGGCGGTCACCCCCTGATTCACTACATCATCCAACGATGTCGTAGTGAAGGTCCCCAAGTCAGTATTGCTAGCGTCGTATACACGCACCGTGTATTGGCCAGTCGCTGAGTTGTAGGCATCAATGGTAAAGCGCTCGGGCGCGTTAGCATCAAAGCCATCAGAGGTTACATTCACTGCAGAGGTGGCTGGGTCCGTATTGGTCATTTGCAGACCGCTGATTTCGCCACCGCCTAAGTTGTTGGCGTTCTCGATACCACGTACTGGCGATGCGTAGGCTAAATCTTCAGGGCGAATATTCAACAACTGTGCTTTCGCCGCCGCCTCTTTGTTGGGTCGCAGCACATAGGCATCACCGTCGGCATAGTCCGCAGGTGCTGAATCAAAGGTCATGGTACCGCCCAGTTCAGGACCGAAATCCACGCTTGTTCCAGGGCCAGCCATGGTGACCGTTTGGGTAGAGTTAACCACTGGATTACCAGCGGCATCAGTATTCTGATAGCTACCATCGGGATTCAGCAAATACACATTCACGTTATATTCATTGGGGTTACCGGTTGCTTGCAATTCCACGCGCATATCTTCTTGCACAATATTCTGCGACTGGCCTGGATTCACATCAAAACCCAAGTCACCAGTTCCGGTATTAAAATCGTAGTCATAACCACTAAAACTAAATTGGCTGAAATCAAAAATATCACCGCCAATCTGGCCATCGAGGTCCATTCCTAACTTATTTTGCTGATTAAGTTGGTCTGCCAGCGTCATTACAATTTGGCCCAACTTGGCTTGCGATGGTTCTAATACCTCATCGCGGAAATTTAATAAGCCGCCCAGTTTACCGCCCAAGCGATCATTGTCAGGGAAGGCTTTGAGTTCTTTGCCACCTGGCGCAACAATGGATAGCTGCACTTGATTAAGCTGGTTTACCGGATTGCCGTCGGCGCTAATAACGTTAAAAGCACCGTCTTTCATGACCAAGGCTTCGCCGGTTTTGGTGAACACTAGTGATTCACCGCTTTCGCTTTCAACAACATTGACTGATATCAGTTCAGATAGCTGGCGAATTTTCTCTTCCCGTTGATCTAAAAGTTCTAACGGCTCGGTGCCATCGCCTGTGGTTTTCGAACGCGAGGCGATCGTCTTGTTTAACGTCGAAATATCCTGAATCAGTGAATTTGCATCATCAGCATAGATTCGAATCTGTTCATTGACGGTTTCGGTTTGGTCCAGAACTAACTTGGATAGTGTTCCGGCTCGCTCATTCAATCCACCCAGTTCCGATAAAACCAGATCACGACTGGCTTCGGATGTGGGATTGCTGATCGATTCCTGCAACTGGTTAAAGAAGCTCGTTAGCGACGTCGACAGGCTGTTGGCATTTTCGCTGAGCAAACGGTCAATCACGCTCGCCTGTTGTAAATAGGCTTCATCAAACGCGGCATTGGAGGTATCGCGCAATACCAGTTTGCGCGCAAACATATCGGTGACACGGTCAGTGGTTATACGTCCCACGCCGCCTTGCTCTCGCGCAAAATATTCATTGCGCTGACGCGAATAGCCCGGCGTATTAACATTAGAGATGTTATTACTGGTGGTCTGCAAATTCCGGCTTTGCGTTAAAAGCCCTGAAACCCCAATAGAATATAAGTCACTCGACATCTAATCGCCCCTTCACTACCGCTTTCTGGCACTCAGTTTATTGCTCACTGAGCTGCCGCTAATTGTGGTATCGGCAACTGAGCGGCAAAGTTTAGCCGCTTTTTGCCAATTGCTTCTGTCACTTGCCCGCAACCGCGGGGTTGGCCATGACCTTTCTAATCTTCTGTGCATACTGCGGGTCGGTTGCATAACCCGCATCTTGTAACGCCTCTGCGAACTTATCCGGTTGTTTAGCTACGGCTAATGCCGAGGCGTAGCGCGGATCTTTACGCAAGAAGTCCACATAGTCTTGCAGGCTTTGTTCCACATCGTTATAAGAACGGAACGCCGCCTGCTGTTTTTGGGTAATGCCATCGATATGTTCGAGTGTGGTGACGTGTGAACGGTCACCCTCCCAGCGCGGGTCAGCTTTAATGTTGAACAAGTTATTGCTAGAGCCGCCGTGGCGACCCGGCACAATATGTTTGCCCCAACCAGTTTCCAGTGCTGCCTGAGCAATCAGCGCGTCAGCCGATAGACCATTTTTCTCTGCCACTTTCTCTGCGGCTGGACGCAACGATTCAACAAAAGCTTCAGGGCTGGTAAATTGTTGTGCTTGTCCTGAAATCCGCGCTTGGCTAACCCGCTGGCTGCCATAAAACAATCCCGCATCGGTGGGTCGCGCCACGCTCGCTTGGCGCACATCGCCAAGTTCTGCGCCTGGTCTAATATTGGCGCGCGTATTTTCCACCACTCCGCCTTTGAGCTGCTGCACAATCAGGTCAGCTAAGCCTAACGCTTGGGTGTTGGAAAGCTCTGAGGTCAGTTGCTGATCGCGCATGTCACGATACATGTCGGTGTAGCGGCTGTGCATCGGGTTACCCTGCTCGAACACCGCATTGGCTTTGCGCATGCTACTCATCAGCATGTTCATGAATACCGCTTCAAACTGTTGCGCCGCCTTGCGCAATGCGGCCTCGTCATTTTTGTTGGCAAACGCTTGGCGGCGAAGCTGTTCAAGCCCCTGCCCATCCATGACCGATTGCGCTTGCTGTAATGTCTGCTTGCTGAAACTGTCCATTATCAAGCCATCCTAAATAACGATAAGTTCCCCAGTAATGGCTCCAGCAGCCTTTAATGCTTCCAAAACAGCAATGATATCGCCCGGAGCAGCACCGATAGCGTTCACTGCTGAGACTAAGTCATTGAGGGTGGTGCCCGGTTGAAAAACAAACATCCGCGCATCGTCTTGCTGTACATCAATAATGCTGTTTTGGGTGGCCACGGTATCGCCTTGCGCCAGCGGATTGGGCTGGCTTACATTGACGTTTTCCGCGATGGTCACTTGCATATTGCCATGCGCCACCGCCGCTGGTCGCAACAACACGTTTTGCCCAACTACAATAGTACCGGTACGGCTATTCACGATAATCTTCGCCGCCGCTTCGGCAGGCGTTAAACGCAAGTTTTCCAATGTTGAAAGGTAGCTCACCCGTTGATTTACGTCGCGCGGCGCACGAACCTGTATCGACGTAGAGTCTAGCGCTCGCGCGGTTTCTTCCCCTACTAACTGATTAATACTCTGGGCTACGCGCTTCGCCGTCGTAAAATCGGGTTGGTGCAGGTTAAAAGTCACGTAATCCCCCTGAGCAAACCCCGTAGGAACAGACCGTTCAACCATTGCTCCATCTGGAATTCGTCCGACCGTTGGAGTGTTGATGACAATTTTTGAGCCGTCGTCGCCTTCAGCCCCTAGCCCACCGACAATCAAACTACCCTGGGCAATGGCATACACTTCGCCATCAACACCGCGTAGGAAGGTTTGTAACAGCGTACCGCCTGTCAGGCTGTCGGCACTTCCCACTGACGACACAGTTACGTCAATTTTCTGTCCCGGCTTGGCAAACGCCGGAATAGTCGCGCTTACCGCCACCGCCGCGACGTTATTAATTTTCGGGCGTTGGTTCGGTGGAATATTGATCCCGAAGTTGCCGAGCATGGTGCGGAAGGTTTGGTCGGTAAAGGGGGTTTGTTCACCGGTGCCGGGTAAACCGACGACAAGACCATAGCCAATAAGCTGGTTTTCGCGAATCCCCTGAATGTCAGCTAAATCCTTTATCCGCACAGTCTGTTGTGCTGCAGCGGACTGCAACAACAAAGCAAAAACCGCGAACACTGCAGAAACTACTCGAAATTTCATTATCGCTCTCCTAGAACGGCCAGATAGGGCTATTAAAGAATCGGGTTAACCAGCCCTGCTCTTGCACCTGTGCCAACGCTCCCGTGCCACTGTATTCAATCCGGGCATTCGCCACTCGGGTAGAGGGAATAACGTTGTCAGCGGTGACGTCTTGCGAGCGAATAATGCCGGTCAAACGAATAAATTCGTCACCGGTATTAATCCGCATCCACTTCTCACCACGCACTATCAAGTTGCCATTAGGCAGCACTTTAATCACGGTTACTGTGATGTCACCGATCAACGAGTTACTTTGGTCGGCAGCACCATCGCCTGCCGACGTTCGGCTACCGCCGAAATCCGCCGACAATGGATTGCCGCCGACGGTCACTGGACGACCAAACAACGTTGGCGTGGGTAACTGCACACTACTGTCTTTTGTTGTTTCCATAGTGGCCGATTTACTTGCCGTAGTTTGCTCTTGCAGTTGCACAGTAATAATGTCGCCCACTCGACGCGCCTTTATATCGGAATACAGGTTGTCGGAATATTGGTCGCTATAAATCGACCCCGTGGGCCGAATCGGCATAGGCCGTTCTTCGGGCACCACTGGCGCATAATAGGGATCATCAGGCATTGGCTGATAAGGGCGCGAAGCGCACCCGGCGAGTGTTAAAACGGCCAACACTAAGCTGATATTCGATAATTTAGCCATGCCTTAACCCCTTACTTATAGCTGCTGACTAAGGTAGCCAAGCATCTCGTCCACCGACGAAATCACTTTTGAGTTCATTTCATAAGCACGCTGGCTTTCAATCAGGTTCACCAACTCTTCGGTAACGTTCACGTTAGAGGTCTCAAGCGCGCCCTGTACCGTAGTACCCATGCCATCAACACCAGGAACCGCCTCTTGCGGTGCACCACTGACCGCTGTCTCTTGGTACAAGTTCTGGCCAATCGGTTCTAACCCGGCTGGGTTGATAAAGCTGGCGAGGTTCAATTGGCCAACAATGGCGTTATCGGCATTACCTGGCTGGGTAACGGTCACTTCGCCTTCTTGGGAAATACTGATAGACGTCGCATCCTCAGGAATCTGAATGGCCGGTTCTACTGGGAAGCCTGCACCTGAGGTCACTAACTGGCCTTCTTCGTTTAACGAAAACTGGCCGTTGCGAGTGTAAGAAAGCGTGCCGTCAGGCATTAGCACTTGGAAAAAGCCCTTGCCATCAATCATCACATCCAACGAATTATCGGTGGTCTGCACATTACCTTGAGTGTGACTTTTTTGCGTCGCTACCACTTTAGTACCGGCACCTAACATCAAGCCATTTGGCATTTCTGAGTCTTGCGCAGATTGGCCGCCGGGTTGGTTAATGTTTTGGTACAACAAGCTTTCAAAAATCGCTCGGCTTTTCTTAAAGCCAATGGTGCTCGCGTTAGCCAAATTATTAGAAATCACTGAGATATCGCGTTGTTGCGCATCTAGTCCTGTTTTAGATATCCATAGTGCCGGATTCATAGTGTATTCTCCTCACTAACCGAGCCGCATCAGCGATTCTGAACGCTGCGCATTTTCTTCGGCGGTTTTCATCATCTTCACGTTCATCTCGTACTGCCGTTGCAGTGCGATCATGTGCGTCATTTCTTCCACGGTATTGACGTTACTGCCTTCAAGTGCACCTATTTCTAACGTCACCCCTGCATCAGCCAGTGCTGGCTGACCGTCTTTGGTTTGGAACAGACCCGAGTTGGTCTTTTCCAAGTTATTCAATGGCGGGTTAACCAACTTCAACCGATCAACGACTTGCATAGCATTAGCTGGCGCGCCTTGCGGTCGTACCATAATGTTGCCATTTTCGCCGATGGCTAATTTTTCAACGGGGATAGGAATAACAATCGGCCCTGCTTCACCTTGCACTGGATGGCCTGATGCGGTCGTCAATAACCCGGCATTAGAAACGTGCAAGTTGCCGTTGCGGGTATAGCGTTCATTGCCATTTTGATCTTGCACGGCAAGCCAGCCTTGGCCTTTAATCGCCACGTCAAGATCTCGACCGGTGGTTCTGATGGCACCCTCGGCAAAGTTTTGCCCTGGACTCTCGGTCATCGCAAATACCCGGGTAGGAAGTCCTTCACCGTAGGCTTGCATTGAACGAGCTTGCTCCAGCTCAGCGCGAAAGCCGGTGGTATTGGCGTTGGCTAAGTTGTTCGCACGCACGGCTACCGCGTTCATGTTCTCTTTGGCGCCGCTCATCGCGATATACAGCATCTTGTCCATCATTCACTCCAGACAAAAAAATGTCGTTTAAGAATCTATCTGAAACAAATGCAAGGGGTATGCCAAAAACAAGATATAAGAAAAAAGAAAAGGGCGCCGAAGCGCCCCCGATCCGCGTTAATTGAGGAGGAGTCTATTATTAACGGATCTGTAAAATGGTCTGCTGCAGGGTGTTGTTAACTTCTAACGAACGCGAGTTCGCTTGGAAGTTGCGCTGAGCAGAGATTAAGTCCACTAACTCTTTGGTAAGATTCACGTTGGAATTTTCCAATGCCGACGCTTCAATACTGCCGTAGGTACCGGTATTTGCTTGACCCGCCAAAGGCTCACCAGAGTCAATACTTTGCCGCCACTGGGTGCCGCCAATTTGGGTTAACCCTTGCTCATTCGCGAAGCGTACCAAGGCCACTTGCCCTAAGTAGCGCACATCACCGTTTGAGTAAGTCGCCGCAACCAAACCTGATTTATCGATATCAACGTTGGTTAAACGCCCAACCGTTGTACCATCTTGGTCTAGCGTGGTGACCTCAAAGTCCGACGCGAACTGCGTAGGAGGGGTCGTGCCAGTGCGGTCCTGGAAGTTAAACTGAATAGTTTGCGTAGCATCAGCACCGTTTTCTAAATATGGGGTTCCCGTTGGGTCGTTACCCGCTAGAACAAATGATACCGGGGGAAACGTCACATTTGGTGCAGCAACATTCGGTGTACCATCGGGGTTAAACTGAATACGGCGTCCTACACTGCCAGCTACAGACGTCGCACCACCATTGGCATTTGCTGCGGTTCCCATATCGATTTCTTTACCGTCAAACGTCGCGTAGATGTCCCAAGTATTCGGCGCACGTTTAACATAATAAGTGGTCAAAATGTGGGATTCACCCAGAGAATCGTATACCGTTGATGAAGTAGACGAGTTATAACTTGATGGTGCATTTGGATCGAAATTGGACCCGCCCGCACCATTATCCGGAATAGGTGATAAGCGGGCATCTACGTTAAAGCTCGTGTAAATATTCTGCGTGCTTTGTGGCGCACCAGCAACATCCGGAATTCGAATCGGCTGTGTGGTTGCCAAGCTGGTCGAAGAAGTTGAACCACTGTTTGGGTCAACCTGATAGCCCTGCAAAAAATTGCCTTGGTTATCGACAATAAAGTTGCCATTATTTAATTTAAAAGCACCAGAACGGGTATAGGTCATATCACGAGAGGCTAAATCGTCAGTGGTGGCAAAAAAGCCATTGCCGCTGATTGCCATATCCAAGGCATTTTCCGTAAAATCGAGCGTACCTTGCGAAAACTGTTGGGCTACCGCAGAAGTTAAAACACCGTCACCCACTTTTGTATTACCCGCATTAAAAATGCTTGTCGCATAAACATCAGCAAATTCAGCGCGTGACTCTTTAAAGCCAGTAGTTTTAACGTTAGCGATATTATTCGCGGTCACGTCTAAGTCTTTCTGAGACGCGTTGATTCCGCTTAGTGCAATATTAAATGACATAAGTCACCTCACTTATTAGCTAATCTCGGTTACATCGGACAAGCCAACGCCACCTAGACCTTTCAGATTCAATACAATGCCTTGACCATTACCCATGCTCACGCTCTGTACGCGGGCATTCATTTGTAAAGGCATTTCTTCATTCGTTCCGCCGATTTGGCCAGAAGCGGTAAATTGGTATTTGCCGGCCGGCACAGGATTGCCGCTCGCATCCAAACCGTCCCAGCTAAACTCCGTCATTCCCGCAGTGACATCACCTAACGAGAAGCTATCAACCACTTCGCCAACCTCGTTTTTTACCGTGATCTTCACATTTTGCGCGCTTTGGCCGGTGGCGATGGCGCCGTTAGCCGGCCCTGAGCCATCTACATAGGCTTTACTGGTTGGTACTAGAACATCTCGACCTACCAGAGTTGAAGCTTGTAACGCTTGGTTCGAGGTCATACTCTCAGCAAATTGGGTAAACTGGGTGGACAAATTACTGATCCCCTCAGCCATACTAAAGCTGGTCATCTGCGCAATCATCTGGTCGTTATCAACCGGCTTGCTCGGATCCTGCATGTTTAGCTGCTCGGTCAACAGCTTGAAGAAGTCTTCCTGCTCCAACTTCTGGTCAGCAGACCCCGCTTTCGCAGTCTCTTCTTTCTTCCAGTACATGTCCTGGATGGCTGAGTTGTTGTTTACGTTATCCATCTATCTCTCTCCAACAGGCCAAGATATTTCGGCCAATTAGCTACCTTGTCCTAGCTACCTTGTCCTAATCTAAGCAAACGCTGTACCATGTTTTTCGCAGTGTCTGCGACTTGGACATTTGTTTGGTAGGAACGCGACGCCGAAATCATGTTCGCCATCTCCTCTATGGTGTTCACGTTAGAGCGGTATATATAGCCGTTCGCGTCTGCCATGGGGTGGTTCGGTGCATACTCAACAGTAAGCGGTTTTTGGCTTTCGACAATACCTAAAACTTGTACACCTTGAGCCTCACCTAAGCGGTTATAGGAACCATCTTTGCCGTCTAAAGCGGCTTGAGCTTGCCGCATTGCCGTAGCAAACACTGGACTTCTAGCACGGTAGGTTTCCCCTGCACTGCTGCTCACCGAGTTTGCATTCGCCAAATTACTCGCGGTGGTATTCAAGCGCACGGACTGTGCGCTCATCGCCGAACCGGAAACATCAAAGATTTTAAATAAGCTCATGACTCATTAACTCCCAGAACCTAGCGCTTTTTTCACCGCACCAATCCGACCATCAAGGAATCCCATGGTCATTTGATACTCCAAAGCGTTCTGCATATAGAGGTTTTGCTCCAACTGGACGTCGACAGTATTACCGTCTCCAGTATCCGGTTGTGTCGGAATGCGATACATTTCTTCGCCTTGCGGTTTTATATCAACAGCAAAATGACGCTCGTGAGTGCGCGCAAGATGAAAGCCGTCCATACCACGCTGCGCTTGTTGCAGTGCCTGCTGGAAATTTAAGCCTTTAGCTTTAAAGCCAGGGGTATCGGCGTTAGCAATGTTGTTGGCAATGGTTTCAGCACGCTGACTGCGCACACCGAGGGTGTATTGCTGAATGCCCATGACCTTGTCCATCGAAATAGCCATTTTTTTGTCTCCAGAAAAATGCTTTTCGAAACTTTTGCAAGGTATGTGCCAATTTCTTAGGTGAGGTTAATTTTTCTTCTGATAAATGATGCCGGGGTTGCAGCGGATCATCTGAAAGTCTTCGGTTAATCCAGAGATGGATTCCGAGGCGCCTAAAAATAGGTAACCGTCTGGCGTTAGCGACTGGCGGAATTGGGCAATGATTTTCCGTTTTACTTCTGGGGCAAAGTAAATCAGTACGTTACGGCAAAAAATAATATCGAACTTACCTAACAATGAATAACTGTCCAACAAATTAAGGTGACGGAACTGGACCAGGTTGCGTACAGGCGGTTTTAATTTCATCGAGCCTGGCTTTTCCGCCTCTTCAAAAAACTGGCTGCGACGCTCTTGCGACAAACCACGTGCCAACGACAAGCTATCGTACTCGGCCTTGGCACACTGCTCTAAGACTTTATTAGAGATATCCGTCGCGGTAATTGAAATGCCTGCACTTAACGCGCCAGGGTTCTTTGCTTTGTATTCGAGAAAGGTCATGGCGATAGAGTACGGTTCTTGGCCGGTAGAACTTGCCGCCGACCAAATTTTCAACGGCGTGCGTGAGTTTTTGTACTCAGGAAAGATCTTATCGCGCAGTAACTCGAATGGATAAGTATCGCGGAACCACAGTGTTTCGTTGGTCGTCATGGCATCAATCACCGCCGCGCGCAAGGCACGCTCGTGAATCTGCATAGAACGCTTCACCAATTCCGATAAGGTTTCGACGTCAAACTTCGCCATTAATGGCGCGAGTCGGCTTTTCACCAGATACATTTTACTCTCGCCCAGCACAATACCGCACTGGCGCTCGAGAAACTGCCGAAAAACATCGTATTCTTGTTGACCGAGTTCGCGTTCTGACACTATATCCGCACTACTCTTATTGGGTGATTCGTCAATTAAACGTCTTCTACAACGTCATTAAGCCATTTTTTTACCGCTGTGGCTAACTCATCGGGATGAAATTTTGCAATAAAATCATCCGCTCCCACTTTTTTTACCATGGCTTGGTTAAACACGCCACTTAACGACGTATGCAAAATCACGTGAATTTTTTGCAGGTCAGGATCGGCTTTCATTTCCGCGGTTAAGGTGTAACCATCCATCACAGGCATTTCGACGTCAGACACAATGACGGGCACATGAGGGTGTACCGGTCCATCCACTTCTTTGGCTTTACCCTTTAACCAGTCCAACGCTTCTTTACCGTTTTTGAACACTTCCAGTGGAATATCTAATGATTGCAGTGCGCGTTTTATTTGGTTACGCGCCACGGAAGAATCGTCGGTAATCAGAATGGAAATGTTTTCTTTATTTACGGTAACCGGCTGATTCGCAACTTCTTCACTGACATCGGTATTTACCGGCATAATGTCCGCCAGAATCCGCTCCACGTCGATGATTTCGACCAACTCGTTATCGATTTCTGTGACCGCTGTTAAGTAGGCATCTCTACCAGCACCTTTCGGTGGTGGCATGATGTCTTCCCAGTTAACGTTGATGATACGTTCCACGCCGCCGACCAAGAAGCCCTGCACGGTACGGTTATACTCAGCAATAATGATAAAACGGTTGTTGATGTCAGTAATTGCGGGTCCGCCGGTTGCCAGGCTTAAATCGATGATTGAAATCGCTTGGCCACGAATATGGGCAACGCCCCGAACCAAACGGTTGCGCTGCGGCATGGCAGTGAGTTTTGGACACTGGAGTACCTCACGAACTTTGAACACGTTAATGCCAAAGCGTTGTTTGCCGCTTAAGCGGAATAACAGCAGCTCCAGTCGGTTTTGCCCCACCATTTGGGTGCGCTGATTGACTGAGTCGAGAATACTCGCCATCGAAAACTCCTTGTAAACTCACAAACAGGCATAAGGCTTGCATCATCCCTCTTAATTCAGGGTCGTGCCTGTTTATTGAAACGCTTGCTTTTATTGGCTTACAGCACCATTGCTGTGGTCCTGTAGCGATAAGCAAAGCTGGAAAACAGAGTATAGCTAATTTTTGCCAATCACAACTGTCGATTTATTGACGCGACAGAAACGGTGGCGGCTGACTCTTATTTCGGCGCGGCGAAGAAAAACCTTAGACCACTCTGTGATGATTAATGGAAAAGGATAATACTATGTCTCTGCGCAATTTGCTGGTTTTCATCGTAGCGACAACGATATTTTTGCCTGCGGCGAGCGCAGCCGAAGCCGTCAAACAGCGGCGCTTTGACTATAAAAGCTTACAACAGCGAGCAGCCGATTTTGTTCAACAGCAAGTTACGGCGCCAGAAAACGGACGCATCGAAGTCATCGCCTCGGGTTTAGACCCGCGCATGCAGCCCAAGCTGTGTGCCAACGATTTACAATTGAGTATTGCAGGGAACAACGAGCTGGATAGTTATTCCACCGTGGAGATCCGCTGCGAGGGGCAACAGCTTTGGCGTACCTATGTACCGGTCCGCATTTATGAATACCGCCAGGTGATCACCGCAGCAGGTAGCATGATGAATGAACACGTGATTTCAGCGGGCGATTTGCAATTGCGTGAAGTGAATGTGAATAACTTGCGTAGCCAGTATTATACTGAGCCCGACCAGCTTATCGGGGCACGAATTAAACGCCGCGTTTCTGCGGGCGACGTGATCAGCGCCCGCGATACCTGTTTGGTTTGCGAGGGCGAAGCGGTTACAATTACTGCAACAAGTGGTAATCTTACCATTACCGCTACCGGAGTTGCCCTAGCCGATGGACTACAGGGAGAAGCTGTCACGGTACGTAACCAACGCTCAAACAAAGCGTTGCAAGCGCATGTTTCAGGACTCAATGAAGTAAAAGTAGGAAATTAACTTTATATAATTCAATAAGTTGTAAAAAAGCGGCAATTTTTTTCCGTTTTTACTAAAGTTCTGCCACAGCGCGCCGATAGAAAGGCTGGGTCAATAAAAAGAGCGAGGCAAATCATTATGCCAATTAATATTACTAACAATGGTGTGAAAAATACCACCGTTGATACCAAACAAAGCACACGTAAAGAAGACGTTGCTGAGAAATCTTCAAGCGCCGTTGCTGGTAAACCGAACGACGCAGTGTCGATTACTGACGAAGCGCAACAACTGCAATCGCTGCAAGCAAAAGCGAAAAACAGCAGTGGCGTTGACCAAACCAAAATCGACCAGATTAAACAAGCCATCGAGAATGGTTCATACAAAATTGATGTGGAACGCTTAGCGGCTAAATTAGCGAAGTTTGAGTCGGACTTATTCGACCCGCAAAGCGAAAGCTAATCCCCTAGCGTATGACCCACTCGCTCGATACGTTATTAGATGATCTCTGCACAGCCTTAATTGACTTACAGGCTGTGCAAAGTCGTGAACTAGAAGCGGTAGTGCAGCACCAGCACAAACAAGTCGCCGCCCTAGCTGCAGAAAAAGCCTCTCTCACCGATAAAATTCAAGCACTCGATAACCAAGTGGCGCAACACTTTACCCAACAGAGCGTGAAAGACGACCCCGCGTTGCAAGGCAAAGTAAACCGCGCACAAGAATTGTTGGATACCTGCAAGCAGCAGAATGCCGTAAACGAACAAGTCGTGAACACCACCTTGAATAATATCGAACAGCTAAAACAACAAATCCTCAAATCGGCTCGTGGCGATACCATGACCTACGACAGCCAAGGTAAATTCCGTTAAAGATTTCCGCTCTGCCGCCGTTATAAAGCTATACAAAGTAAGCGTTATTTAGGAGCGGCTATGCGACGCCTTGCATACAAACTGGCACTGATTGGCATGATGGCAATGCTGTCTGGCTGTAGCACATTCTACGACCAGCAATATGTAGAGTGGGAAACGCAAACGCCTGATCAATTTCCTGTGCTAACCGCTGTCGGTTATGCCCCAATCGCCAAACAACCCGGCGACAGTGACTCAGAAAAAATGCTGGCGGCGATGCGCGCATCGAAACTCGCCGCTTACCGTGAACTGGCTGAACAAGTGTATGGGCAACGGATTAACGGTAACAGCGCAGTGTCCGACTGGGCGCTGCAGTCCGACAGTTATGAAACCTCGATTGACGGCGTCATCCGCGGTGCTGAGGTGGTGAAAACCTATTCCGTCGGCGAGTTCTATGCCACCGAACTGAAACTCGACTTTGCTCGAGTTCACCGCTTGTACGAGAGCATCAGTCGCCCTCAGAAAATCAAAAATGTGACGTATTACTAAAACAAGCGACTAAATCAAGCACTGGCAAATATCTTGCATAACCGTGAAGCAGTAGATGTTTCACGGTTTTTTTGACGGACTTGATCATGCGAAGCTTAGTTGCGCTAGTAATTGTTACCCTCGCTGGGCTTTCCAGCCTATATGCCAGCCCCGCCTCCGCGCGCTGGGTTGAAGCCCATGGCAGTGCTCGGATCATTAACGGCGACTTCCAAGCGGCACGGCAAAAAGCCATAGAAAATGCCCTCCAGCAAGCGCTGGTGTTGTCCGGTGGTAACCTTCAAAGCATGCAAAAAGTGGTTGATGGTGTACTACAACAACCGCAAACGGCGTGGCGCAGCGACGGTGATATCGATCAAGTCTCCATTGTTCGTGAACAAACCCGTGGCGGCCGCGTTGAAGTCACTATTCGCGCCGATATCTGGCTGCGCAGTAAACAATGCAAAGAAGCCAGCTATAAAAAGTCTTTAGTGGTCGTACCGTTCGAATTGAACGACCGTCAACAAGCCCGTTACGGCCAAATCTGGACGATTGGCGAAGTCAGTGCTGAACGCTTTGCCCGGGAAATGGGCTCGACCCACGATAGCCTTTATGTGTCACACACCCTGCAGCAACCGGCCGGCATGCAACAAGCGCTGCGCCAAATTAACCTTGAACAGCTCGGTGAGATAGCTCGCGAGCTAGGCCGTGCAAACGATTCTCAGTTTGTATTAATGGGCTTTTTTGACGACCTGTCTATGACCCAGCAAGGCACCACTGGCTGGTGGTTTTGGGGCAATACCCGCGGTCAACGCCACTTTGCACTGACGCTTTATTTACTCGATGCCTATAGCGGCGAAGTGATTACTCGGGCCCGCGTAGAAGACGATCAACCCTGGACCTTCGAGCGCAATGCTAGCGTGGATGTGGGTGCGGATTACTTTTGGAAAGAACCGTTCGGCATGTCCTTACAGCAGGGTTTAGATGACTTAAGCCAAGGCATTGCCGCTAAACTCCGTTGTGAAGATATTCGCGGGCGTATCGTGCGTACCGACGACAACAGCATTCAAATCAATTTAGGTCGAGTACACGGTGTAAAACCGGGCGACACCCTAACGGTCGTGCACGAAGCCAACTTTATTGATGATCAAGGCCAGTTCCGGCAAAAGTGGAACATCACCGCTAGCCAAGTAAAAGTGACTCAGGTGACCCACCAGACCGCGACTGCGACCCTGCCGGATGACGACTACCTAGGCAATATCCAAGTGAATGACTGGGTGATCCCGGCTTCATCTTCTGGCATAATTTCGCCTCGCTAATGCGTGAGACGCGTCCTCGTAGCTCAGTTGGATAGAGCATTCGCCTCCTAAGTGAAAGGTCGCAGGTTCGACTCCTGCCGGGGACGCCAGTGAACTCAGCTGAGAGGTGCGCGCCAGAGGCAAATCTATTGATTCAAACACAATAGAGCTAATCAATAAGCTCAAGCAATTTTACGCTACCATGAGTTTTAATGGTAACTCGACAATAATCCACATCAATATGCAAGTTGCGACACTCACAAAATCCTGCCTATCTTATATTTACAGTTGAAAGGCGAGTGCCGCATAACTCACATTCATAGTATAGGCTTTCGCCTATCGGGAAACCTTTTGATTCATCAAAATAAATTTCTACAAATTTCATTCCGTTTTAAAAAGGGGGCTAATACAGGCGCGTCGATTACTCTGCTTTTACTCCTAACCTCTTTTACAATCTCATCAATACTAACCATATCAATTCTTCTCTTTTAGATAACCATTATCAATATCCCCCTATCGCGCAAATTTGGTAAAATTTGTTTGCCTTTACTAACGGCTGGAGCGTAAATGTCGCAGCGCGGCGTTTATCTGACCGTTTTCGCGCTACTCAAAAGTGCTGCTTAAAATGGGGGGATTACAGTTTAAATTTCAAAAGAATTCTTTGATATTACAAGCTATACCACTGCTCTTTTCGGTGCGAGTCTCATAGTCAAAAATTGATTAAATTATCAATATGTTACAATTTTAAATTTTCCAGAATCTCTTTTACTGACTCATCAGTCAGCTCCACTTTTTTAAGAATAGAACGGACCTTTCCAGTATTTTTATTCCTAGATTCAACTAATAACTGCAACACTCGCTCATAGCCTGTTGCAATTGCTCTTTAAAAATTATGTCTGGCTGAATAAACCCCAAAGTTTTCCTGGGTCTTAAATTCAAACGCTGTTGATATTTAGCCATCAGTTTGTTGGTTACAGTGCGTAAGTCAGTGCCTTTTGGCACGTATTGACGCAATAACCCGTTCGCATTTTCGTTCGCGCCCCGCTGATATGAAGCATACGGATCCGCAAAATAAACGTCGGTATCGAGCTCTTCTGCAATTCGCTCGTGGTCTGCGAATTCTAAACCATTATCGGCCGTGATGCTGTGAACCAACGCCTTAAAAGGCTGCAGCATTTCTATAGTGGCGTCAGCAACGGCATCAGCGTGTTTGCTTGTGACTTTTTTCACAAGGTAAAAACGGCTTTTACGCTCTAACAGCGTGACAATAGCACCGGTTCCACGCTTGCCGATAACAGTGTCGATTTCCCAGTCGCCGTAGCGTTCCCGGTCATCAATAATTGCTGGCCGGTCGTGTATCGAGCGACGCCCTAAAATCCGACCTCGTTGCTTATGCAGGCGCTTTTTATAGCGTCTTAACCGGTGGCGAAGGTGAGTAAATAAACCACCGCCGCCGTGAAAATCAGCCAGAACATATTTGTAAATCCACTCGTGACTGACTGGATAGCCTATTCGCGTGCAGACAGCCGATACCTGCTCCGGGCTCCAGTCCATCTCGAGCATAAGCTCTACAGCGTTGCGAGTATTCTCGCAAACCCGTTTGGGCTTTGGCTTGGAGCGCCGTTTTAACGTGCGCTCTTGAGCTTTTTGAGGGTCATAAGACCCGCATAAATTGTTGTTACGTCGCAACTCTCGATGGACGGTCGAGGGCGCAATGTTCAGCTTTCTTGCAATCTCTCGTTGTGAAAATTCTTCTGAGAGCAACGCAGAAATCTGGTATCGTTGCCCCTCGGTCAGCTGCCGATAACTCATGTTGGAACTCACTTTTTTTGGTCGAAAAGTAAGACTACCACATGTTGGTAGCTGACCTCCTTCCGACCTATCCCATTACATGAGTGTTGCGGTTATTATCTGAATTCAGGATTCTCAACGGCTTCATCGAATTCATTGAGCAATCCGCTCACATAAAGACGCTCATTTACTGTCATACCTGAATATTTATTTTCCATCGGTTTAACCTAAGGTTTAATTACTAAAAAATCAGTTATACTTACGTTTTTTGGGTCAATTACAAATTCTGGAAGGCCACCTTTATTTCCATTTAACGGAAGTGCAGACCTTGACTTAATAATATCTGAAAGCTTAGCCTCACCTTTAATAAGAAAGTCAGCCGTATTTGTTGATCCGCTCGTTCCGCCAGATGGCAAGCCGGCGGCATCTCTAAAGTTACTCACTGTCTGAGGATCTGCAGTTGTCCACGAAAACCCTTGTGCTCTCGCATCTCCACCAAAAACTCGAAAAATATCAACGTTGTCATTTTAGCTCTTAACAGCATACCTTGCATTATCAGCTTTACTGTACAAGTCCAGCTCCCCCTCGATTTTCGTACTTTCATTTACAGTGGACGTCTCCGAACCTTTCTCTTTGACCAGTAGATTCTTCAGTTTTTGGTAAATCGGCCTTATGACTTCGTTACCGCCTTCTACAATGTCCTTACTCGCCGTAATAACCAGCTTACGCGTTGCAACCGGTAAACCTGCCATACCTAGCGCATCGGATAGCGCCGTTATTAATCTGAAAGACTCAACTCCCTCTTCCTGTGAAGCCAAGATTTAGATTGTCTTCTAATTACGCTTACATGCGAACAGGGCTGTTACCAGTCGCCAATAAAAAGTATCCCCAAAAAAGCAATCACAGCCATTACAAAGATGCAGGTGCGGCCTACTTGACCTTTTATATTCTCTACTTCGAACTCCACATTTAAAGGATTCATAGGAATCGTCCTATTAAATAAGTAATTCCAAATAACTATCAATGGATAGAGTCCAATTAGTTGAAGTATCCCACCCACATGAAAAACAACGTATTTCAAATACGACAAAATAAGCCATAAAACCCAGGCAACAATAACCACTGAAACCCTAACTCCAAAAGACATCCATTTATCCGGCCAAATAAGATCACTCGCTTTCATTGTCATCCTTATTGATCAAATTATTTGCACCCTCTGACCTTTCCCCAAAAGCAAAGCAGATTTTATCTTACGGTATAATATAAATCTGTCATATAACTCTTAGCTGAATCAGGGAGCTTCTTTAAGCAAACTTGTTCATTAAGCCAAACAAAAATCACCTTGGCATCCCCTTGGCTAAATAAGCTATAAAACTTATCTAACAAGGGATTATTTTCCTTTTCTAACTCTAATTTTATATCTAACAGTATCTTTCTCTGCATACTATTCATATCAATCACCACCTTGGCCTTTTCCCAATAAACTGACATCTTCCGGATTGACTTTAATTGGAGAGTTTGTGACTGCTTGACTTGCTCCTCCTGGACCCCACTCTGGGAATGTTATCGTTATTGGCTCAGGAATATTGGTAGTGTTCCATCGCCCTGTTGGTATCGAGATATCGTCCAAAATCTGCCCTGTGCTAAACTCAACAACATGCCTAGGAAGATAATTTGGATCCGTTTGCAAAAATTTTTGAGCTTCTTCAGATGTTAAATTACTTACATTATCAAATGTAAAATAAGTTGGATTCCTAGGAGCTATTTCACCTGCCATACCTAGCGCATCGGATAGCGCCGTTATTAATCTGAAAGACTCAACTCCCTCTTCCTGTGAAGCCAAGATTTAGATTGTCTTCTAATTACGCTCACATGCGAACAGGGCTGTTAACAGTCGCCAATAAAAAGCATCCCCAAAAAAGCAATCACAGCCATTACAAAAATGCAGGTGCGAGCAGCTTGAAGTCTCACATTATTAGCATCAAAATATGCACTCCCAGGAGCCATTGAAAGCGATCTATTAAACAAATAAGTCCAAATAATTAAAATAGGATAAAACCCAACAAGCTGAAGCACACCATCCACATGAAAAACAAAGTATTTCAAATACGACACAATAAGCCATAAAATCCAGGCAACAATAACCACTGAAACCCTAACTCCAAAAGACATCCATTTATCCGGCCAAATCAGATCACTTACTTTCATCGTCATCCCTACTGATTAAAGTATTTGCGTCCTCAATTAACTTTGAGTCTTCAGGAATAAAGTCTGTGTTCTTGTCATGGAAACCGGATAAGTCGAGCAACGTATTCACCCTAGTTCCTGTGCGTTTGCCTAACATGCTCTCCAGTCCAACCTGAAATACTTCCGACAAACCATATTCTCCCGCTTCGTTTATCAATTCCCCTTCTAAGTATGCCGAGCCAAATCCTGTTGTTACACTAACTCCATTAAGCAGTGCGGCCGTACCACCAACCGGGTTGAGAAGAAGCCCCGCCGTAGCAGCCGTAGACGCATCATCCAGAGCTTTTGCATTCAACGCTTTCTGGTACAACTGGGCTTCTGGTGTGCCCCAGCCTATATTGGCACCCACAGCTATATGGACATCACGCGGAACCTCAACAGCAGTCGAATCCTGAATTCATATAAAAGCACCGAGACAATACCAAACAATTCATATAAAAACCGCATTTTGAGTAGCACAACGAACAATCAATCTATGTCGCATTTTGCTTCATCATTCGCTTTCTCCTTTTGCGGTTCCAGGACGCTTTGAGGGAATTACGAAGCAGGCTACGAGAAGCGAAGAAAAAACACCAAGAAGAAACGATAAATCAGTCTCAAATAAGCTTTTATGATTGCTACTCCAGATAAACTCCCATATATGGGCATTTACTCCCCCTAAAAGCATTACAAATAGATAGCTATACCATGTCTTATAAAGTCGAAGTCTGGCATAAATAAGAGCAGCAATACTTGCTGGGATACAAAAAACAACGAAACCTACTAACGATGTAAAAATTGGCCCCACTAAAGCGAACCTCATAATATCTGAGACCTCATATGCTTCGTCAGACGAAAGCCCTTCAAAAATTATTACCCCCCCTAGAAAAAATCCAGCAACCGCAGGGCAGAGTGTAAAGCCGATAATGACTTTCCAATATGGGTAATTAACCTTCATGGTTTACATCCTTGGCTTTCTGAATAGCCCATTAGCTTACATCCAAACTTAATCCGCGATTGTCGATCAAGTATATCAATACCTCCTGGCTGCCCCTGTTGCTCAGATCCCCAAGGAAGTGTCTCTACATTAATGAAATTATCTGTATCCGTTATCGATTTTGAGAACCCGGTGAAAAAAGTACGTTCTCCCAAATACTTCTCATTAACCGGTTGCAATACTCGTTGTTCACTTTTCAACTGATTAATATCCTAGGCAACCGGGTCTGACACGTCTTGATTATACAAACTTTTAAAGTTATCAAAACCAGCATTCATAAGGGTATTCCCGGCTTCACTTCGCCACTCATATAGCTCGGAGCTCGTTAACGGGTTATACGTGGATGGAAATAAAGCCGCACCAGCGGCAAAACTTGCCCATGAGCCATTCTCATCAGCTCCTAGCCCTGTCCAGGCTGCCCGACTCACAAACTCAGCACCACCGAACCATTGCGCCCCAAGACCAATATTCTGCTCGTATTGGTCACTCGCGCCAAAGAAGTCAGCTCTGTTATCAATCGTATTGTAATACACGTCAAAGTTCTCTTTTGCGCCGTCACTGTTATACACATAGTCAAACGTATTTTTGGAAGAGCGGCTAACATCGTCTTCCAGAATATCCCACGCATCTTCCATACCAATATACTGAGTCGCTGTATTAACAGACGTCCGGCACGCATCACTGGTTGGATTGTCGCGGCAAACATTGTTGAGTTCATTGTCCAGCATAACACTCAAATTCTCCGCGTCTGCCACAACGGCAGCTTTTTGCTCTGCGGTGGTACAGGTTATACCGGCTAGGCAGTCTTTTACTTTGTCGACGGTTTCTTTCGTTAAATAGTAATCGAGTGCCTGCTCATCCTCCTGACGGAAGCTGGTATTATTTCCATTAACCAGAGCCTTATTTCTGTCTCTCTCTTCTGTCGTTGCTCCCCAATTGTGGCTATTCCCGTCCGCCAGGCTGGTGCCATTCTGTGAAAAGTTAAAACCGAGGTAATCTTCCGTCGCATCGCCCATTATCCCGGCGTATTCTTCACGGTTATCATGGTAGGTTTCGGTCTGCTCTGCGTCTGGGTTTTGTTGGTTATCCAGATAATGCTGGGTTTCATGGCCCACGATGTTCACGGCATCTGACGCGTTGTCGTGAGCGGCGTCGTTCACATAAACCGTGTCGGTGTCGCGCGAGTGGGCACCGGCTACCTCAGCAAAACGTGGGTCTTTCGCCATCAGCACTTTAGCTTCGGTGGGGTCAACGCCCATCTGGACGTAAGTATTGTCAAAATTACGAGGCAATCAAATGAATGGCAGATAGTGAGTCCTTCTGATCAAACTCTAAATTCATATAGATTCCATCAAAATTATATCTCACCCATGGGTTGATATAACCACTGAGTGATACCTCTCCTCCTCCCTGAGATTTTGGTTCCCCGAGTAAAGAACGGATAAAACTCCAATCTAGTCTTTCAGGTTTCTTAATATCAAATACCTCGCCTCTGAACGACCCATATTCACGAAATGGCGTTAAATATATCGAAATTTGAGTTAAACAATCTTTTTCAAAGTTAAAAGAAACGCCTTCAGTAAAAAACTCGAAAAAATAATTACCTTCAATCACTGATGGAGTCTCGACAAAACCCGCTCCAATTACTTTAATACCCTCAAGTATTTTAGGTGAAGGGTGGGCCTCCCCAAGAGCATCATTCAATATTTTTAATGTGTCAGAAATCAAGCTATTCTCCTAAACCTTCATTTCTCTTAATAAGAGTTTTAATTGTCTCATTTACGAGATCAGGGTTATATCCTTTATTAAGTAGATTTTCTTTCAAGGCATCGGTGTCTCTACAGACCGGCCCACACAGATCCTGAGCATCTTGAGATATTTGCTCCTTTGTATTCTTGCCTCCATAGGTACGTCCGGCTTGATGGACATCACGCGGAACCTCAACAGTAGTCGAATTGTTATATAACGTTCGCTCTTCATTCGGAGTCAACTTGCGACCAAGTTTCGTCTCTTCTGCTGCTATCAATGCGGCATAAATATTCTATGATATGACTGTGTTATAAATGGGGTATTTACAAGGGGAGTCTACATAAAAAACAGGTTGTATAGACGCCTCTATATTCTCATTGATCCATATTTGATTTTCTCTAAGAAGATGAAACCGAACGACAGCTCCAAACTCATCACATGAAACTATCGCTCTTATACTTCTGTTATCAAAAGTATGCCAAAAAGAGAATAATCTATCCACAAAACATAATGAAAATATTAAAAAATCATTATCTATATAATCATCAATATGAAGACTATTCACAAAGCACTCGTATCCGGTTTTATCTGGAAATTCATTTTCCGAGCTATTACGATTCGCAGAATACAATCCGGACAAAAACACACATCCATTTTCATATGTAAATCCTAGTTCAATAAGATTCTCAAGCTTTCTAGGTAACTTTTTAAAATTAAAGTTTATGTTTTTTAAGATGTTTTTCATTTTTTTATTAGCTGAAATCAAAGTCATTCTCCTAAGTATCTCATGCCTTTATTAATAGCTTTTTTGAAATTATTATTTAATAGATCATTAACTGCTCTTGGAGCATTAGGGAAAGAATCAGTTTCTGGGTCATATATATATTTGTTTCCCTTTTTATCTTGGTACTGGACTTAGCCTGGGCGTTGTCCTGGATTAGCATTTTCTACGTCAATTCTTCCCTTATCTTTTCCTTTACTATTCCACAAAGTTAGTGACGGGATAGTCGGACCATTCTCTCCAAGCACCCGGCTATGAGACGAGTTATTTGAGCCCTCTACTCCTTTCCCTTCAACTTTTTTTGCGACCCCTATCCCCGTCCCAAGGCCAATCACCTCAAGCCCAAACTCGGAGCCTGTCTGCAAATCCGTTGAGAACCCGTTGCCGCTCTCAACCTCGATTAAGCCCTCATGAGTGCCAACGTCAACACCGGTAGCTCCGGCCGCAACAACTTTCGCTACGTTTTGCTGCAAATCTCTGATTTGTGCACCGAGTGCGGTATCCACAACGGTATCTTTGGCCACATCTACAGCGGTTTTAACCACGCCACCAGTCAGTAACCCCAGCCCTATCATGGCCGCCTGTGCTTCTTCAGCAGGCAACCCGGAGACGAACCCTTCTACGTCTTTCAAACCAAGCAGGACGTTTTGCACCGGCGTGGGACTGAGACCTTTTGTAATGGTGATGGTAAGCGGCTGCCCAGGAGTATAAGACGACTGCCCAGTGTTATCAGAAGTATCTGAAAGTCGCTGATTCCCCTCCCCTAGAGCATCGCCATTGGCTAGAATGGAAGCAACCGTGTTGTAGAATTCCGGATTCGTTAACAGTGCCTTTGCTACCGCCGGGTCAACATCTGAAGCAATCAGCAGGTCCAGCGTTTCTTCAGCATTATCTTTAAGGGCTGCGGAGATATTCGCATCGTCAATGTCGTACAAAAACTGTGTAACATCATCAGCGCCTAAGCTATATGCCACATCCCCAGCCGTCTCCTGAACAACTTCAGCATCTTTGGCTATTTGCTCTCGCCCTTCTTCACTCAGCAGCCGGTGGTCAACCGTCAGGTCAATGTTGCCCTGCTGGCGGTCCACGTCGTAAATCTCTTTGTTCACTTGCGCGACATCACGGTTAACACCCTCGGATGAGGTCTCTTCGCCATTGACTGAAACACTGCCTTCGCCGATGGTGGCTAAGCTTTTGTCCAGGCTTTGGCTGCTTTCATTCTGATAGCTGTAATTGCTGCTATTCAGCGCAAGATTTGTATCACTCTGGTTGGGATCTGCTGGGTTGGCAGCCTCGCTGATACCCACACTGGTATTCACACCGAAGCTTTGGTTACTGCTGTAGCTGTGGTTGTTTAGGTCGGTGGTGGTTAAACTGCCAGTGCTCAGGCTTAAGTTACCGGTGTCGTTGCCTTCAGCATCCACAGCGGCCAGTAAGGCACCGGTTAACCGCGTATTACCGTCAACAGAGACATCAACTGTGCCGCCGGTAAGAATGTTCAGGTTTTAAAAGAGCGGAGAGCAGTCAAAAGGAAAGAATTTTTTAACCGCCAGAAACTTAGCTTTGCTTAAATAATAAACAAAAATAAGCTGGTTTTTAGTGCATCCCCATGCGAACGATGTGAATGGGACATCAGGTACGACTGACTAACGGAGCCTTTCTACCACGCAAGTATTCGTAAGATTCCAGTACCGCTTTAATATCCAAGCTTGAAGAAGTTTTTACCGCTTCTTCACAATGGGTAATTAACCAATCTGTATCGCATACCTTCAAAAACGCCTTCTTATCGTCAGACAACAATTGATAAGGTCTAAAACTGCCACCAACACCTGCCATACCTTCCCCTTCAGTCAGCCCTATCGGAGAAGTTTCATTTTCCGTATTAAGAAGTACTTGCAATAAAACCTTTTTATCATTTTTAAACCCTTGCCCTAAAAGATACAACATAATCCCTCCTAATCATTAGTAGCCTATCCCCCCAACTAAAAAATCACGATTTTAGAAACCTGCCCCGCACTCTATTAACATCAAGAAAAAAAAGGCTCTAAGTAAAATTTAACACCATCGGATTTAATAAAATTAACGTTATTTTGATCATCTTTAACTTTCAGATAATCAAAGGGAGGCTCGATAGATAAAGCATTCCCATTTTTTGAGATAAAGCTCAAAAACAAATACTTATTTTCACTATTGAACTGACTACACATAATCTTATGACTAGGGTTAGTACCAGTCTTTTTGTATCGATTACTAGTGTCTGCTTCATAACCATACGATGGCAATAGCACTCCATCCACACCAAGATGCTTTTCCACTAAAAGCTCCCAGTTTGCTTGTAACCAATCCTCAATAAAATATGGCTCATTATCCCAATCCAAATCCCGCATTATGCAATTTAGATGAGGCCAGCATGAGACAATGAAATTTTGAAAATTTAAAATTAGACCGGTTTCGGACATATTCAATTATACTCTTTTTTATATGATAATTTTCTCTTATCCAATTGAACTTTATAAGTTTTTAATCTATTAACGTCGATATGATTAGGCTCAGGGTATTGTAGTGGTCAAGAAAAACTGGCCACCGGTTTATAGTTAATCCAATATTTTTGCTCTGCCTGATTCGGACTTAAACCGTTGTTATGCTGATGCGGCCGAAGCTGGCTGTAATATCCGATTAAATACTTCAATATGTGATTTTGCGCCTGCACAAATGAACGATATCCATAAGTCGGCATCCATTCTATTTTCAGACTTCTGAAAAAGCGCTCCATTGGTGCATTATCCCAACAGTTACCACGTCGACTTAAGCTTTGCTTTATCTGGCACTTCCAGAGCGTCTGGCGGAACTTCCTGCTCGTATAATGGCTGCCCTGATCGCTATGGAACATCACGCCTTTAGGACGTCCACGGCTTTCATAAGCCATCTTTAATGCGTTGCTGGTTAACGTACTGTCCGGTGACAGCGACATTGCCCAGCCGACGGGTTTACGGGCGTATAAATCAATCACCACAGCCAGGTTGCCCAACGGCTACCGGTCCAGATATAGGTCACATCGCCACAGGCGGTTCGGTGCACTAACGCCAAATTGACGCTCTAAATGATTCGGTATCTCAACATGTTCATCGCCTGTCTTTTTGTATGTATGTCCGGGAACCTGACAGCTGATAAGCCCCAGTTTTTCCATGAGCCGACCGGCACGGTAACGGCTTAATGGTGTGCCCTGGTTGGTCGCCATCTCTGAGATACTGCGGGCTCCCGCAGAGCCTTCGCTCTTGCCGAAAAGCTCCTTAACAAGCGCTATTTCAGCGGTCTTTTTCGCACATACTGGCTGCTTTGAACGTTGTTTCCAGTAACGAAAGCTGCTGCGGTGTATGTTAAACACCTGACTTAACTTCTTTACTGAATAGCTCGTCTTGAGTTTCTCGATTATCGAGAATTGTTCAGAGAGTCCGACATCAAGAGAGCTGTAGCCTTTTTTAAAATGTCTTTTTCCGTTTCGACATCACGAAGACGCTTCTCAAGCTCACGTATTCTCAGCTGATCGGGCGTCATAGGTGTCGCTTTGGGGCGCTCACCACCGCGCTCCTTTTTTAGCTGTCGAACCCACTTATCCATGGTCGAATTACCGACATTCATTGCTTTTGCAGCTTCCCTGACACTGTAGTTTTGATCGACGACTAATTGTGCTGCTTCAAGCCGGAACTCAGGGCTAAAATTACGTTTTGGTCTTCTGGTCATGTTGTCACCTAATTGTCTCTTGGTGCATGATAGCACCTCTAATTAGGTGGCCAAATTTAGTTTGCCACTACAAAAGTAAAAGCTTGATTCTAAAAGAGCGGGGAGCGGTAAAAAGCAAAAATCAAGCTAGCTGAATTTATATCTTTTGCTTAAGTCATTTAGTGTGACCTCCCCGAGGTGTGCTTCTTCAAAATCTTTTTTAGAAACCTCAACACTTTTTATAGCCCCTTGTAAACCACCGGATACATAACGAAGGATATACTTACCTTCCTCACGTTTAATCGACCAGCTTTCTCCCACATATTCGGTGGAGCTACTTTGTCGTTTTTTCTCTGGGTATGCTCCCTGTTTAACCTGATAGTATTTTGACATCAATTATCTCCCCCGCTAAATTCAATCACTCTATAAGCTGGTTTTTCGCTAAAGTCTACTACAGCTTCAGATATTCCTCCTGAGGTCAGCCCCCTAGGTCTCCAATTAGAGTTTGCTCCACTTTCATTCCCTGAAGGCATCCGCAAGGTACTCAGCTCTTTGCGTTCTATATGAACAATAACAGTATCACTCCCTCCTAAGTAACCTTTTGATAGACCCAGGTTTTCTTCTACAGTCCTCAATACCAGATTTAGATGTAAATCTGATTACTCCCTCATCAAACTTAGCTAAATGTTGGTCAATCTGAGTTTTCGTCATATATTCTGATGATTCGGGCCTGCTTCCTTTAAGCGCCATAATAATACTTTCTAAAGTTTCAGGGGGTAAATTAGTCTGATTACTTAGTTTGACGTAATCTACCAATGGTCCTGAATTCTTATTGTCAACCCCTTCATAAAAGTCAATTTCCCCACTTTGCGAAACGTCTTTAACTTTCGCACCCGGAACTTTATTCACCGAGTTATCTCGGGCGGCCTCGCTCAGATTATCCAACGTCTTCACAGAGCCAGCCAGTCCTCCACTAACAGGTAAGGTAATAGCAGCTGTCTTAAGGCTTTGGTTTAAGTTGTCCCAGGCCAGCATTTGCCGTGCTTCACCGTTTTTACCGGTCAGGTCATCTTCAACTTCCTGAAGTCCTTCTTTCAGCAGCGCCGGGTTGTCAGCTACGGCTTTTAAGCCCTCGTAGCTTTCTTCCAGCATGCTGCCGATTGCACCCTTAATACCCTCTTCTCCGACTCTATCGAAAAAGGCGCCGACGTCTTCTCTCTGCAGCTGGTCATATTCCTGCAGAGCACTGTAGATGCGTTCACCCTCAGCCTGCTTTTCAGGGTCATCTGACCGCCATAAGCTAAGCATGTCGGCTTCAGCCTGGTCTCGGCTATTACAGATATTGGCGTAAAGACATGCATTGTTGTATTCAACGTCTGCCCCGCCCACAGAATGGGACTGTTGCGTCCCTAATTTCACTGTGTTGGTATTGGCAAGGTCGTCGGTCCTCACATGACCTAGGGTTTCATTCAGATCGAGTGCATCACCGATGTTTTCCGCATCAATAAAGATGTTACCGTATTCTTCATGCCCTTCTTCAGAAACCGTTGCTCCCTTAACTTCCATTGTCAGGGAGCTGGTAAGTGATTTACTGTCTGTTTCCAAGCCTGCATAGAAGTGAATATCACTCGGGTCGATACCAAACTTTTCTTGCGCCATATGGCCCAGCTCGGTCTCAGCCACTGGCGGTGTAGTTGTTGCCGGTATTAAGGTTTAAGTTCTTGGGTCGCTGGATGCAATGTGGCTCTTACTTTCCCGAGTAGAAAATGAAAGTTCTCAGGCAGAGGAAACAGCGTTCACACCGAGTGCTGCACTTGCCTGCCCGCAAAGTAATAAGCCTGATTTTAAAAGGGCGGAAGCAATTAAAAAGTTAACCTTCAAACTTTCCGGCATAAGGCATAAAATCAAATCGCCCCTCACTACGCGTGAGTATGTGATGACAATATTTATCAATCGCCTCTACAGGCTCATTCAATACCATTAAGTTATCTATATCACCGTCACGAATGTAGTAGATAACACCATCCTGAATATGGTTTTTCACAAAAAAAACATCACCTTCTTTACCACTGAGTGTCGGTCGGGTATCTAGGAATATCATCAGCTTGATGTAGGGGTCAGATTTATTTTTTGGCTGACAGTCAGGGAACCATTCATGGATGAGCGCTAACTTCTTTTTTAAGCGCAACTGGCCTAAATACCCATCAATAGATTCCCAGGGCCTGCCCACTGGAAAGGGTAATAGTCGAGTATAAATTCCTTGTGAAGCCGTCAAAGGAACATTAAGTCCATCAAACCGGCTGTAATAGGCCTGTCTGAGTTCGAAAGGGAGACTAAGGTGTCTTTCTTCCATCACCGTCGGCTTTCCCCACGTTTTCGTCAGTTTACGATTGCCTCTTTCAATAAAATCTCGATACCCCTCGTCATCGGGATTCTTTCCCAATACATTACGCTCTACTCCAACAAAAAAACCATTAATCTCGAGTCCAAAATGTAGATAATAATCGTCGTCAGGGTTTGTTTTATCCCACTTTTCGGCTGGGCGACCGTATAGCACCAATTTTCCATCAGATAACATATTGCCGGTTAGCGGTTGATATTTTCTCGTATATTCAAACAACCATTCCGGACCTCTTTGAAGTGCGGTTAAGTAGTCAGGCTTTCGACTTCCCAGGATTCCCTTTTCTAAAATCTCTTTCACACGGGTAGGAAGTTCTTCGACGGTCATGGCAATAAAAGTCGACTCCTTCTCAATGTCGGTTCGGTTGATCATTATTAGCCTTCTCCTCTAAATTTATCAATTAATTCCTGTAATTTTGTCTTTGACTTATTTTGTTCGAATTCTAACCATGTTCGATATTTAGAAGACAAACCGCCAGGAACCACTTTTTCGCTAGGATTCCACGGTTTATCCGTTCCTTCAACTGTACATCCTTTTGAACAATTGAGTGAGACTGGCATCAACTGTAAATTATCCGGGTCGTTTAAAACCATTTTCTTCTGCTCTGGTGTTAACATATCAAATCTCGGTAATCTCCTTATTTCCTTTTTCGGGAATATATGATCTTTATGTATTTTCGTACCTTCCGGTAACGGCTCACTTTGATTAGTCGCTGGGTTACGCCAAGTATCTCCGTTCCCTTTCTTTGCGACTCCTCCTTTCAGAGAGCCAACCCGACCAACCGGCAATAACTCCGCATCCAGCGTAGAGCCTAAATCCGTACTCTCATTTACAGTGGACGTCTCCGGACCCTTCCCTTTAACCAGCAGACTCTTCAGTTTCTGGTAAATCGGCTTCAGCTTTGCGTTCAGGGTTAGAAATATCTGACGAGGGGATTGAGTTAATGTCAGCTTTTAGCTTTTCTAACGCCATTATTGCTCTAACAGGGTCACCCCCTTCCTCCTGAGAAGCCAGGATAAGAGAGCGAATTTCACTAGTGGCGCAGTTTGCCTGCGCTTTATCGTGGTCGCTGTAATTACCACTTACTGTATAGTTTGTGCCGCTTTCCGTTTGGTTGGTGCTGTTGTCATCACCCATGGTGAAGCCAACGTTTAGGTAGGTGCTTTCTTCTTGGTCATGGTTTTCAATATCGCTGTAACCGAGCGTGCCGGTGTCCAGGCTTAAGTTGCCGCCGTCGTTGCCTTCTTCATCGATATTGGCAATAACCGCGCCGTCTATCTGCGTATGGCCTTCGGTGCGTATATCCTCCGAGCCGCTGGAGCCGTCGGTTGGGCTCTCCCCTGTTAACAGTATTCGTTTACGACAGTAGTTTTACCGTTATTTACCGAATAATTTTTCTCTTAATTGGTTTTGGAGCTCCGCCTCTTCGCCTACTGAACTTTGAAAACAGTGCTCCTGCGCTTCTATTTTGAGAACTCTTCCCAAATCCTCGACTTTACATATGTTTTTTTCACGCAAAC
>NZ_PIQH01000009.1 GCF_003987475.1 Idiomarina tyrosinivorans
ATATTGATTAGCGTCTCGTTGGGGCGCGGGGGCTCCGGTAAAAAGCATCTCTGGCCAGGGAGGGCCAGAGACTGAGCGGCCATGGATGGCTCGAGCGTCTTTTTACCGGAGACACCGTGAACCAGCGGGACGCTGAGCACCAATCACCCCAGCGCCCACACCCCGAGTTTTCCCCCAACCCTGACGATGCCGCGAGCCTAAGCTAGCAGCCGCGGTAAAGAATTGCCGACGCGCCCAAGCTCATCGCCGTGGTAGAGAGCAACCAATCCCTAGCCAGCAGGCACAAAAAAGCCCGCGGTGAAGCGGGCTGTTGTTGGTTATCTCGCGTTTAGGCGAAGTTTTTGTTCACGAAGTCCCAGTTTACTAGGCTCCAGAACGCGCCTAAGTAATTAGGGCGAGAGTTACGGTAGTCGATGTAATAAGCGTGTTCCCAAACATCGACTGTCAACAGTGGAGTCATTCCGTCATGTGCAACTGGGGTGTCTGCGTTGCTAGTATTGACGATGTCGACAGAGCCGTCAGACTTTTTCACTAACCAAGTCCAGCCTGAACCGAAGTTACCTGCTGCTTGGGCGTTGAATTCTTCTTTGAATTTGTCGAAAGAACCAAATTTGCTGTTAATTGCGTCAGCGATTGCGCCTGTTGCTTCACCGCCACCGTTCGGGCTTAGGCAGTTCCAGTAAAACGTGTGGTTCCACACTTGTGCGGCGTTGTTAAAGATGCCGCCTTTTTGTGATTTGATCAGATCTTCTAACGACTGACCTTCAAGATCCGTTCCTTTCACAGCATCGTTTAACTTGCTGACGTAGGTCGCATGGTGTTTGCCGTAGTGGTATTCCAACGTTTCTGCTGAAATATGTGGCTCCAATGCGTTCTTCTCGTACGGAAGTGCTGGTAATTCAAATGCCATGATGTGTCTCCATAAGTTGTTGTGTGCTTTAGTCCGCTTATTCCTCTAGCCGACTTAAGTAATTATGCATTACGAGATATAAGGGCATCTGGTTCGCCTTTCAAGGAGATTTTTTAGATTAAGGCAATAGTTTTTGTCTAACTGAACATTCGCCGAGGTCTGTGTTAAACTTATGCGCTAACTACATGTAGCACAAAGCGTTTGAGGTCGACTAATGGAAACGCAAGACAAAATTAAGCAGCAAATTGCTGAAAACCCGATTCTTTTGTACATGAAAGGCTCTCCGAAGTTGCCGAGTTGTGGGTTCTCAGCGCAAGCGGTACAAGCCATGATGAGCTGTGGCCAAGCTTTCGCATACGTTGATATTTTGCAGAATCCTGATATTCGTGCGGAACTGCCAAAATATGCCAACTGGCCAACGTTCCCACAGTTGTGGGTGGAAGGCGAGCTAATCGGTGGTTGCGACATCATCTTGGAAATGTTCCAACAGGGTGAATTGCAAACGCTCATTTCTGAGGTTGCGGAGCGTCATCCTGCGCCGGAAGAAAAGTCATAATTGAGTAAAGCTTTTTGGGGGTTGTTTACGTAGTAAAGAGTCCCCATCTTTTTAGAGCAACAATTCTTTAAACTAAACAATGGAGTGAATCAATGGGTGTATTAGTAGGTCGTAAAGCCCCAGATTTTACTGCTGCCGCGGTACTGGGAACGGGTGAAATTGTTGAAGACTTTAAATTGTCTGATGCAATCAAAGGCAAAAAAGCGGTAGTGTTCTTCTACCCACTAGACTTCACCTTCGTTTGTCCATCTGAGTTGATCGCATTCGACAAGCGTTTAGACGAGTTCAAAAAGCGTGGCGTTGAGGTTATCGGTGTTTCTATCGATTCACAATTCACTCACAACGCATGGCGCAACACGTCAACCGACGACGGCGGTATTGGTCAAGTGAAATATCCGTTGGTTGCTGACGTACGTCACAGCATTTGCAAAGCGTATGACGTTGAGCACCCTGAAGCAGGTGTTGCTTTCCGTGGCTCTTTCTTAATTGACGAAGACGGTGTGGTACGTCACCAAGTCGTTAACGACTTGCCATTGGGCCGTAACATCGACGAAATGTTGCGTATGGTCGACGCCCTGAACTTCCACCAAAAACATGGTGAAGTTTGCCCGGCAGGTTGGGAAGAAGGTAAAGAAGGTATGAAAGAAAACGCTGAAGGCGTGGCTGCATACCTTTCTAAAAACGCTGACAAGCTGTAAGTCTAAGCGTTATCAAATAGAAAAGGGCGACATCCTCTGGGTGCCGCCTTTTTTGTTGGGTTAAAAGTGGTATTTGATGAGCAAGTTAGCATTGCGCTCGTCGATGCCATCAATACCAAATTTATTGTTCCAAAATACGTATTCGATCCCCACATAGAGTTTATCATCACCCAATCCCACCAACGGCGCGATGTTGTACTTTAGCTGTGAGGTAAAGTTCATTTCAGCAGCATGGCCGTTACTCGCCGATGACCAGTCAATAAAACCATCGTAGTAAAGTGGGCCTAAGGCCAATCCCCAGGTTGTGGTGAGTTGGTAGTTACTCTCATAAAACTCGTTGCTGCGGCGATATAGGTTGAAGTTTAGGTAGTCAAAGCCTGGCGCCTTTACCCCGATACCCGGGCCTATTAGGTAGTTGTTAAAGCCGTCACCAAACTCCCAAGTAGTCGCGACATAGAGCCCACTGATCCAATCATTACTCCAGTCGGTGACTTGTAGGCGCGGCGATAATTCACCGTAGGTTTCGGTAAAGCCATTGTCAGATTCAATGCGGTCAACAAACAAAAAGCTGTCACCCCAAGAGGTTGCGGCAGTGTGCTCGAAAGTGAAAACTTGGCGATCGTTGTCACCCAACTCATATTCACTACCGTTAAGGTAGGTTAGGCTGGCATCTTGCCAAATAATTTTCGCTTGAGCGGACGCGCAAAGTGCTAATCCGAAGGTAGCAGTGAGGGTTTTGATTAGGGTTCGCATAGCAGTTCCTGTTTGGTTTTCTATAAAGTTTACTCTGTGGCAGACGATTCGTCATCGCCGAATGACCAGCCGCCTAACTGCTGCCAACGATTAACCATCCAACAAAATAACTCAGCGGTACGCTCGGTGTCGTAGTCTGCGGAATGGGCGTGCTTTTGGTCGAAATCAATTCCCGCCGCTTGGCAGGCTTTAACTAACACTGTTTGACCTAGCGTTAACGCCGCCAGTGAAGTGGTATCAAAGGTCACAAACGGGTGGAATGGGTTGCGTTTGATATTCGCCCGCTGCGCGGCTGCCATCATAAAAGAATGATCAAACGTGGCGTTGTGTCCCACCAATACGCAACGCTGACAGCCAGCCGCTTTCTGTGCTTTGCGAATGGGTTTGAACATTTCTTTTAGCACTTCGGCTTCAGCTTCGGCACCCCGCAAGGCACTGAATGGATCGATGCCGTTAAAATCGATGGCGGCTTGCTCAATGTTAGCGCCCTCGAAAGGCTCTACATGGTAGTGGAGCGTTTGCTTGGGAAATAATTGACCGTTATCGTCAAAATCTAAAATCACTGCTGCAATTTCTAACAGTGCATCGGTGCTCGCATTAAAGCCCGCCGTTTCGACATCAATGACCACGGGAAAGTAGCCGCGAAAGCGTTGTTTCATTAAGGTGTTTGGCGATTCGCTCACAGCGCCCCCTGATTGTCGGCGTAAAAGCGCTTATTATGGCAGATCCGATAGGCAATTTCTTCTTTGCTAGGCTAAAGAGATTGGATTTTAGGCCGATAAAAAGTCAAAGAAAAATAGCGTAGCTTTAGGTGTGATCTATGATAAAACTTGCGCAGTTAACCCTTGCCGTAGCTGTTGGCGCCACATTAAGTTGTGCAAGCGCTAGCGCAGCTGTTAGGCACTATGGGGCGAGTTTGGATAATTCTGAATGGCAACTCGCGCAAGCTTCACGATTACAGTGTGAGCTGTCCCATACCATTCCGCGCTACGGTAAGGTGGAATTTGTTAGCCGCGCCGGCAAGCAGTTAAATTTGACCATGCATATGGATATGCGCCAACTGCCAGACACTTATGGGGTTGCTAGTATTCGTTCGATTGCGCCGAAATGGCAGCCTGGGCACGGTGGTTACCGGCTCGGTGATATGCGCCTGTACAAGCAGTTCGATGGCGAACTATCGAAAGACCTTGCTTGGACACTGTTAAGCGAGCTGGAGAAAGGTCGCTTGCCAACATTCTTCTATCAAGATTGGTATAACCAACGCGATAAACTCACAGTGTCGTTATCTGCGGTAAATTTTCGTCCGCAATACGATGAATTTATGCAGTGTGTTGGGCAGTTATTACCCTTCAGTTTCGAAGATATTTCGTACACGGTATTGACCTACCAGTCTGGTAATAAAGGGCTAACGACCAGCGCGAAGAAAAAATTGGCGCAAATTAGTCAATACTTGCAAGTGGATACCGATCTCGACTTGGTTCTTGTCGATTCTTACACCGATTCCTTCGGCGCGCGTTATCCAAACCAGCAACTGTCACAGCGTCGAGCCGATGAGATTAAGCAATTCTTCGTGCAACGCGGTGTTGCTGCTGATCGTATTATGACCGTAGGGCATGGTGAGAACCGTCCTATCGCCAGTAACGACGATAACCTTGGTCGCGATAAAAACCGTCGAGTTATCGTGCAACTATCAAAGCCAGACAACACGGGGTTAGCACTCTAACCCCTCAATCGCTGGTCTTGTCTTTAAACTCACACAAATCTTCAATAATACAAGAGCCACAACGCGGCTTGCGGGCAATACAGGTGTAGCGGCCGTGCAGAATCAGCCAGTGGTGGACATCCACTTTAAATTCCGCTGGTACCACTTTCAGTAATTTTTGCTCGACTTGGTTAACGTTTTTCCCTGGCGCTAGTTTGGTGCGATTAGACACCCGGAAAATGTGCGTATCGACGGCGATGGTAGGCCAGCCAAAAGCGGTATTCAAGACCACGTTGGCGGTTTTCCTGCCAACCCCCGGCAACGACTCTAACACTTCACGGTTTTCCGGTACTTCACCATCATATTCAGCGACCAAGCGTTGACAGGTTTTGATCACATTCTCGGCCTTGGCGTTAAACAGCCCGATGGTTTTGATGTACTGCTTAAGGCCGTCTACGCCGAGCGCTGCCATACTGTACGCGTCAGGCGCGACAGGGAATAACTTGCGGGTCGCTTTGTTCACGCCAACATCCGTCGCCTGAGCGGAGAGGATAACTGCTATCAGCAGTTGAAAAGGCGTGTCATATTCTAATTCAGTGGTTGGCTTTGGATTGTTGTCCCGCAACCGACTGAGAATTTCGATACGTTTCTGTTGATTCATAACGACTAATTGTTGTTATTGTGCCGTCACGCGAGCGCGCTCGACCGATTTCTGTGGTTGCTCTGCGTGCATTTTCTGGCGTTTATCAATGACATTTTTTGCGGCAATAATGAAACCCATGGTAATAAAGGCGCCAGGTGGCAAAATCGCCAGTAGTAACGGGTAATCAATTTGAAATAATTCAATTTTAAGCGACGCCGCCCAAGGACCGAGCAATAATTCTGCCCCTGCGAACAATGTGCCGTTACCCAATATTTCGCGAATGGCTCCCAGCAACACCAGCACACAAGTGAAGCCTAAGCCCATAGCAAAGCCGTCAAATAACGATGTTTGCCAAGGGTTCTTGGATGCGTAGGCTTCGGCGCGGCCGATAATCGCACAGTTAGTGACGATAAGTGGAATAAAGATACCCAGTGCTTGGTATAAGCCATAAACGTAGGCATTCATCAGCAACTGAATAACGGTTACCAGTGCAGCGATGACCATCACAAATACTGGAATGCGGATTTCATCCGGTACCCACTGGCGTACCAATGAGACAATTAAATTCGAGCCCATCAGCACAGCGAGAGTCGCAAGCCCCAAGCCAAGAGCATTAGTGACTGTCGAGGTCACTGCCAACAGCGGGCAGAGCCCGAGCAGCTGCACGAGTGCTGGATTATTAGACCATAACCCTTGTTTAGCTAATTGTTGATACTCACTCATGATGTTGCTCCTGACAGTGCGGCAAGTTATCACTGTAAACCTTTTCAGGATTCGCTTTAATAAATTCAACGGCGCGTTCCACCGCACCGACAACCGCCCGCGGCGTGATCGTGGCCCCAGTAAATTGGTCAAACATGCCACCGTCGCGTTTTACCGCCCAACGGTCATCGTCCGCACCTTTTACGGTTTTGCCATTAAACTCGTTAATCCAATCACTCTTGCGCGTTTCAATTTTATCGCCAAGGCCAGGTGTTTCTTTGTGTTCAAGTACTCGTACGCCCATAACATAGCCGCTGTTATCCACCGCAACCAACAGCCGAATAGCGCCGGAATAACCGTTCGGTGCGGTCACTTGCATAGCCACTGCTTGCGGTTTTTGCGCTAGCCACGCGCGATACAGTGTCGACGGTTGCTGCGCTTGCGGTAACGTGAGCAACCGGCAGCTTTGGTACAAGTCGTTGTCATGCCGAGCCGGCGGGATAATTTGATTCAAGGTACTGAGTAGCTGTTGCTGCGCCTGTCGCTCTATCTGCGACGCAGTGAGCTTTTCGGTGCCGACCACTAACGCCGTAGCAATGACGGCGAATAGTGCCAGAATCAAGCCATTTTTTCGCATGTTACTGAGCGTCATGCTGAACCTCCATGGCCATATACTGTAGGACGAGTATAACGGTCAATAATAGGTACGCAGAGGTTTGCTAGGAGTACCGCAAATGCCATGCCATCTGGGTAACCGCCAAAACTGCGGATAAGCCAAACCAGCAAACCAATTAATAGCCCAAAGATCCAGCGACCTTTATTTGAGGTGGCCGCGGAAACCGGATCGGTGGCAATAAAAAATGCGCCAAGCATGGTTGCGCCACTCAGCACATGTGTCACTGGACCTAACATTTGGTCGGGACTAATGCTGTGAGCGATTAACGCGGGTGCAGCGACTCCGACAATGACCCCTAACGGGATATGCCAAGAGATGATTCGCTGTTGCAGGAGCACTAAGCCGCCGACTAAATAGGCGACATTCACCCACTGCCAACCAACGCCAGCGATACCTTGGAAAACCGATTTCGCGGTCAATTCAGATAAGGTGTAGCCTTGGGTCAGTCCGGTTTTGACGGTATCTAATGGTGTTGCCATAGTGACACCGTCAATCCCGGTTCGCAGTTGTTCTACGCTAAAACCTGACGGCGTGTACTCAAATACAATAACGTGGAGGGTTTGCCACAGGCTTAAATCGTTATCGCTGAGTGTTGCTGGCGGCAACCAGCTAGTCATTTGCACTGGGAACGACACGAGTAATAGCACATAGCCGACCATTGCCGGATTGAAAATGTTCTGTCCCAACCCCCCGTACACTTGCTTGGCAACAATAATCGCAAAAGCCACACCAATCACTATCACCCACCACGGAGCCAACGGCGGAATACTGATCGCCAACAGCACTGCGGTGACCAATGCACTATTATCTTTTAAGCTGGCCAGAGCCGGGCGATTCCGTGTTTGCAACGCAATTGCTTCTGTAGCCCAAGCGGTGACGATGGCCAGTAGCAATTGGAAAAGCACACCCCAACCAAAGAAGAACAGTTGCACCAATACTCCTGGTATCGCTGCCAATAACACCCAACGCATCACATCGGAAGTTTGTCGGCGATTGTGCTCATGCGGGGAAGACGCAATAAAAAATGACATGGCTATGATTCATCCTTTTCGTTGTCTGCTGCGTCAGCCGCTTGCTGCTTTGCCTTTTTAGCCTTTGCACGGGCAATGGCTGCGGCCACTGCCGCTGACTTTTGCGGCTTATCGTTGGTTGCTGGGGCTTCTGCGTTGGCGGCTTCGGCTTTTTTCCGTTTTACCCGTTCAAGGGCCGCTTGCACCGGATCTTCTGCACCACTTTGTTGCGCCTCTTGTTTGGCTTTTTGTCGCGCTTCCGCGGCTTTGCGGTGACGTTCCAAACGCTCTTCTTTTTCCCGCTCTAAACGCTGTTGGCGTGCCTCAAAGCGCTCCCTAGCAATTTCTGCTTTGGCCTTTTCGCGGGCAATATTTTTAATTTCTGCTTTGGCCTTGCGGTAGTAATGCACGAGTGGAATTTCGCTAGGGCAAACGTAAGCGCAAGCACCGCATTCAATACAATCAAATAGCTGCTGTTGCTCCAACGCGTCGTAATCTTTGGCTTTGGCTAACCACTGTAATTGTTGTGGTTGTAGCGATGCAGGGCAAACATCAGCACAAGCGCCACAACGAATACAGGCGAGCTCTTGACGGGTGGGTGGCAACTCTTTTTCGGTTGGTGCTAGCAAGCAGTTGGTGGTTTTGACAACGGGTACGTCCAATGCCGGTAGCGTAAAGCCCATCATTGGCCCGCCCATGATCACGCGCGGAAGGTTATCAGGGGTAAAGCCTGCCTGCTCCATTAAGTGTGCGATTGGAGTACCCAATAATGCCCACACACACCCGGGTTGCTGGAGGGCTTCTCCCGTAAGCGTTACTACCCGCTCCAGCAATGGTTCACCGTCGATGATTGCGCGTTTAACCGCAAATGCGGTACCCACGTTTTGCATCAGTAAGCCGATATCCATAGGTAGGCCTTTACTCGGCACTTGGCGTCCTGTCAGCAGCTGTATAAGTTGCTTTTCGCCCCCCGATGGATATTTTGTTGGCACTATGCGCAGAGCAAACTGCGAACGCTCAGCGATGGCGTCGCGCATTGCCTGGATCGCTTCTGGTTTATTATCTTCGATGGCGATCAAGGCTTTTTCGATACCGGTAATATGCAACAAGATATCGACACCGGTGAGGATTTCCTCTGCATGCTCGCGCATCAGTCGGTCATCGGCGCAGATATAAGGCTCACATTCGACGCCATTAATGATTAAATAATCCAGTGGCTTTTGCTGTGCTAGTTTTTGTGCAGTAGGGAAGCCTGCACCACCTAATCCTGCAATGCCGGCTGCTTTAATGGTGGCAATCAACTCTGCCCGATCGTGTTGTCTGAAATCGGCTAAGGGCTTTTTCTCGATCCAGCGTTCTTCACCATCTGGGCTGAGTACAATAGAAAGCTCACTGAGTCCCGACGGGTGAGCGGTAGCGCGTGGTTCGATGGCAATCACCGTGGCTGAGGTTGGAGCATGGACCGGTAAGCCGTTAGTGAGTCCCGGTTTTGTTAGCGCTTGGCCTTTTAATACACGGTCTCCCTCAGCGACAAGTAAATCGCCAGCTTGGCCGATATGTTGGCGCAAGGGCAACACTAATTGTTGCGGTAGCGCAATGCGTCGCAGGGGTTTGTCACTGGCGGGTTGTTTGCGCTCTGGCGGATGGATTCCACCAGGAAATGTCCAAATAACGCCTGCTTCGATGTCGCTAATATTGCCTCGCATACCGCCTTACTCCACCATCTTTACAGGAATTGCTTGCGCCTCTGGATGGCGCTGCTGTATTTGTCCAAGATCCCACTGCCATGTTTCTGGACGCGGACGTTCCGCGACCATATCAATACAATCGACGGGGCAGGGCTCAACACACAAATCACAGCCAGTGCATTCATGTGCTATCACCGTATGCATTTGTTTTGCCGCGCCGAGAATGGCATCGACGGGGCAGGCTTGGATACATTTTGTGCAACCAATACATTCGTCTTCGCGAATGACCGCGACAGTTTTTACTGCTTCTTCACCGTGCGCTGAATCTAGCGGCTTAGCCTCTACGCCCATTAAGTCAGCTAGTTCTTTAATGGTGGCTTCACCGCCCGGCGGGCACTTATTGATTTCATCGCCGTTGGCGATGGCTTCAGCGTAAGGTCGGCAACCCGGATAACCGCACTGACCGCACTGAGTTTGCGGCAAAATGGCGTCGATCTGGTCGACGATAGGGTCGCTCTCTACACGGAACTTCACTGCAGCAAAGCCCAGTACGAGACCAAAAATAAGCGCTAAAACGCCTAATGCAATAATGGCACTGACAATACTCATTAATTCGTCACCAATCCACTAAAGCCCATAAATGCGAGTGACATTAAACCAGCCGTAATCATTGCTAGTGCAGAACCTTTGAAAGGGGCAGGCACATCGGCTGCGGCTAGGCGCTCGCGGAGAGCTGAGAATAAGATAAGGACTAGCGAGAAACCCAGCGCGGCGCCTAGGCCATAAATGATGGATTCAATAAAATTATGACGCTCGTTGATGTTCAGTAGCGCAACGCCCAAAACCGCGCAATTAGTGGTAATAAGGGGCAAAAAGATACCCAGCAAACGGTACAATGTGGGGCTGGTTTTATGCACCACCATCTCGGTGAATTGCACAACCACGGCAATGACCAAAATAAAACTCAGGGTTTGCAGTGACATTAAATCCAATGGCCGCAACAGATATTCGTTAACCAAATAACTGCAAACCGAGGCTAAGGTAAGTACAAAAGTGGTGGCCGCGGACATGCCAATAGCGGTGTCGAGCTTATTCGACACGCCCATGAAGGGGCATAAGCCCAAAAATTTTACTAGCACAAAGTTGTTTACCAACACGGTGCCAATAAGCAATAAAAGGTAGTCAGTCATGCCAACGGTTGTGAATCTGTGGAAAACAGCGCCTATTATCGTTTTTTCGCCGCCGAGAAACAACACGTTAAGCGTGTGGGATTATCTAAACCCCAGATTTTTAGCTTTTTGTCACTAATTCTTAACACCCATGTCACCACCTTGCCATGTCAGTTGGCAACCATGACCCCAGCATTCGTTTGCCAACTTGGTAAGCATTTGCTGCCACATTGCTGACTGCACAAGGGGGTTAACGATGAAAATTTTACTCGGTGTTCAAGGAACGGGAAATGGCCATTTAAGCCGCTGCAGTGCGTTAGTTGAAGCGCTAGAGCGCTATCAGGTGGATGTTGATGTGCTCATTTCTGGGCGTGCACCAGAGCAATTATTTGATGTCGATAGTTTTGGCGACTACCGCTGCATGAGCGGACTAACCTTTGCCACTTCACGCGGTAAAATTGATGTTTCAGCTACGCTCAAAAGCAATGCTTGGCAACAGTTTTGGCGCGACTACCATCGCCTTGACTTGACGCCATACGATTTAATTGTGAGTGACTTTGAACCGATTACCGCGTGGGCGGCGAGAAAGCAACGGCGACGTTGTATCGGCATTGGTCGCCAATATGCGTTTTGTTCAGCGTTACCGCAGGCAGAGGTTCGCGCCACCCAACGTTGGTTTATTCAACAGTTTGCTCCGGCAACAGACGTATTAGGTATGCATTGGGTGGAAGCCGACGGCGTACTGCCACCGATTATTCATCAGCGCGGGAGGCGCTTGCCAGCACTCCCGCAGCAGGTGTTGGTTTACCTGCCGTTTGAATCGTTGGATGATATTCGCCATTGGCTAGCCCCGCTTACTGACTACCAGTTCAGTATTTTTCACCCGCAGGCAAAACGGGGGCAGGCCGGTCACTTACAGTTCTTCGCACCTTCAAGAGTCGGATTTGCCGAGCAGTTTTCACAGGCCTCAGCAGTGATCAGTAATGCGGGATTTGAAACCACCAGTGAAGCTTTAAGTCAGGGAAAAAAGCTGCTGGTTAAGCCGTTGCATGGTCAGTTTGAGCAACGAGTTAACGCCAGTCTATTAGAAGCCTATGGACTGGGTAGCTTTCATCACCAATTGAGTGATGTAAAAATTCGTCAGTGGTTAAGTCATGCTCGCTCGAGCCAGCTGCACTGGCCCAATGTCGCTGAAGCGGTAGCGGATTGGTTAGCGAGCGGTGCTCAGCGACCTGCTACCGAGCTAGCACGAACGCTCTGGCAGCAGAGTCGAATCCGCCGAGTGGCCTGACCGTTAGGTAGAGAATTGTGATAGACGTTGACGCAATTGCTTCGCCAGTTCTGCCATTTGTTCGCAATCGTTTTCAGAGCGTTGAATATCGTCGGCGACGGCTTGCGATAATTGCGCCATTTCGTGGATGTTTTCGGCAACGTTCTGACCTACTTGTGCTTGTTCCTCTGTGGCGGTCGCAATTTGGGTACTCATATCTGAGGTTTGGGTAATTAAATCGGCAATAATTTGTAGTTCTTCGCCGGTCTGGTTTACCGCTTCTGCAGTTTCTTGGCTCAGGCGCTGACCCGCTTGCATCGCTTCTACCGCCTTTTGGGCACTGCTTTGTAAACGGCTGAGTTGTTGTTGGATTTGGTCGGTGGATTGCGCAGTGCGTTGCGATAGCATGCGCACCTCGTCAGCGACTACCGCAAAGCCGCGACCGGCTTCGCCCGCGCGAGCAGATTCGATGGCGGCATTCAGTGCTAGCAAGTTGGTTTGCTCAGAAATAGCAATGATGGTGTTGGCAATATCGCTAATGCTGTCGACGTCTTTGGCGAGCATCGATACCGTCTGATCCGCTTCTTCCATACTTTGGTTGAGGGTATTCATTCGGGTTAATGCAGCGCTGACTGAATCTGTGCCCACGCGACCATGTTGGTTGGCCTCGCTTGCCATATTGGCAGTTTGGCTGGCGTTATTGGCAATATCTTTAATGGTGGTTTCCATTTCATTCATAGCGACAGACGACATGTCGGTTTTTTCATTTTGTTCCGCGGCACGGCCACGCACAGTGCGCATGGCCTCGGTAATTGAGTCAACCCGCTGTGCCAGTTGTAAGGAGCTCTCTCGCACCGCATCAACAATATTACGCAGGTTGGCAATAAAGCGGTTGAAACTTTGTGCCAATTCACCGACTTCATCGTCACTATCGATATCGATGCGCTGGGTAAGGTCGCCGCCATCTGAGGCCATCGCTGATAAGCGCCGGGTTAGCAGTTTTAAGGGTTTGACTAAACGCCGCGAGAACCATACCCCGATGGCAATGAATGCGGCACAAATGAGCAAGCAAAGCACAACGATCATGATCGTAGCGGTATTGAGCCCTGATAGCAGTTCAGCCCGAGGAACCTCGGCAACAACGCGCCAATCGGTATTAGGCAAAGGCGCACTACCGACGAGCCAGCTATCACCGTTACGGTCAATCATGGTTTGCTGCACGCCATCTCCGCCAAGCAGTTGTTTGGCGGCTTCTGGAGTTAACAGTTTGCCAAGCTGAGGGAAGTCTTTGCGAGTAGGGTGTACCTGTACGGTGCCGTCGGCACTGACTAAGTACACCGAGCCTTGGTCACCTAAATGGTATTGCCGTACGGTTTGCTGCAAGGCTTGCAACGACTGACCAACACCGGCAACACCAACTAGCTGATTATCATACTTGGCACGTACGTTAACGAACACGGTCGGAATTCCGGTGCCCTCGTCAACGTCAAAATTTAGCGCGATATCGTTGCTGCTATTTAAAAATTCAAAGAACCATTGATCGCGTTCAGCGGAGCGAGAAAGTTGTTTAAGTACCCCTTGCTCGGTGTAGTAGTTGAGGCTACTTTGGCTGACAAAGAAGGCGCTAACAAAATTATTGCGTTGACTAACACTGGTTAAGTAATCAATGAGCAGTTGTCGTTGACTGCTGTCCTCGCCCTGCGCTGACCAGTGCGTCATAAAACGGTTGTTAGCAACGGCTTGAGCAACTTCGATAGGCTGGCTTAAGCTGAGCGCAATTTTTCCTTGCACATCCCCAAGTACCGCTGGTAGTTCATTGTTTTCCAAGCGGTTGGTGAGTAAGTCACGCATCACCCAAGTGCTAACCCCAACGGACACGATAACCAGCAATAACAGTGCGGCGCTGATCCCAGAGACTAATTGGGTTTGAATTTTCATTGTTGCCTCGTCGCTAACGCATAAATCAAAACGGAGATTTAAGTAGGCTATCGGCTACAGTGAAAGAATCTATAGATAGAATGGTATAGAAAGCGAGCTTATTTAAGCTGCTGCAGGAGATGGCTCCCCAGGTTGGATTCGAACCAACGACACATGGATTAACAGTCCACCGCTCTAACCAACTGAGCTACTGGGGAATATCTGAGGTTGGTATCGGTTATTGGCTCCCCAGGTTGGATTCGAACCAACGACACATGGATTAACAGTCCACCGCTCTAACCAACTGAGCTACTGGGGAACAACCGATAACGGTGGCGAATATTATAGTTAGGGGGTGGGGCTGTCAACCATTTGTCAGGCCTTTTTCAACGATTCCTGTTCGACTGCCGTTTTTCTGCGCAATTGTGAAAAGGAAATAAAAAATTCGCGCTTGTCAACTTTGCGAAAGGTCGAAAAATATTATTTATGTTATATTTTTATGTCAGCAAAATTATCCACAGATCGATGTAAGTGCCGAGCATCTTGGGGTGTACGATCTTACCCACAATTTCTGTGGATAACCATGTGAGCAATTTCAGGGATGCCCCATTTTTACAGGGCTTGAAAGGTATTTTTGACGTTGTACAAAAACTGCCTAAAAAATTAAAAAGCAAATAGAAACAACAACTTAATTATGTCTAATGAAAAATATTTGAAACGATTATGGTGGAGATTGCTGTATTGTGTGAAGAATCAGCACCTTGTGCATTTCTTGAGTCATTTGTTCAAAATTCATGCCCAAAATCACTAGACATCAGTGGAAAAATTTGTCTCGGACGCCAGTGCATGAAGTGGTAAAATTATGAACAGCTTGTAATAATTAGAAAAAACGTTAGATGTATAAAAAAGCGGTGGCAATTGGCCACCGCTTTTTCTCACCAATCTATCTAGCGGTATTGCTTGGCGAAGGTCGCTATTCTCTCTACAGCACTTTCTAGCGTCGCCAAGTCTGTTGCGAAAGATAAGCGGCAGTGGCCAGGGGCACCGAACGCTGAACCAGGAACTAACGCCACTTTTGCTTCGTTAAGGAGTTTCTCACAGAAGTCGACGTCATCATTGATACCGACTGTCGCCATTAATCCTTCGATATTAGCGAAGGTGTAGAAGGTTCCGTCACCCGCAATACAGTGGATGCCATCAATATCATTCAATGCTGCTACCAAATAGTCGTGGCGCTGTTTAAAAGCACTAACCATGGTAGTGATACAGCTTTGGTCTCCCTCTAACGCCGCTAAAGCCGCATATTGCGAAATACTGGCGGGATTCGAGGTGCTTTGCGATTGAATCTTTTTCATTGCAGCGATTAAGGCTTTAGGTCCTGCCGCATAGCCGATGCGCCAGCCCGTCATCGCATAAGCTTTAGAGACTCCAGAAAGAATGATGGTTCGTTCTTGCAAATCGGGTGCTGCCATCATGATATTGGCGAAGGGCTCGGTCGACCACAAGATATGTTCGTACATATCATCTGTTGCAATCAGCACATCTGGATAGTCGCGCAATACCTCTGCCAACGCCGCTAGTTCGGCCTTGGTATAAGCGGTACCACTAGGATTAGAAGGGCTATTTAAAAACAGCAGACGAGTGTTGGCTGTTAATGTCTCACGTAATTGCTCGGCAGTAATTTTGTAGCGTTGCTCAATGCCGCCGCTAACAATTACGGGCTCGGCACCAACAAGTTTCACCATATCTGGGTAAGATACCCAATATGGTGCGGGAATAACGACCTCATCACCGGGATTTAGCCAAGCGCTAAGTAGGTTAAAAATACTGTGTTTACCGCCCGCAGAAACCAACACTTGGTCAGCTTGATAGGTCAAGCCGTTATCACGTTTTAGCTTATCACAGACCGCTTGCTTTAATTCGCTGATGCCGTCGACGGCGGTGTATTTGGTTTTACCTGCGTTGATCGCGGCGATCGCTGCTTGTTTAATAAAATCCGGGGTATCAAAGTCCGGTTCGCCAACACCCAAGCCGATAACGTCGTGACCTGCACTACGCAGTTCTGCGGCTTTTTGGGTGACCGCTAGAGTAGGGCTAGGTTGAATTGCATTTACGCGATCTGAAAGCTGAAATTTCACAGCGAAATCCTTTTTATTTCGGTGCCAAAGAAAGCTCTTACTATACGTGATCAGGGGGAATTAAGTCCATTATCGTCGTTGACATTCATAGTCATCGGCGGTGCTTTCGGTTAGACTATCGGGCGGTTTGTAGCACGAGGTAGCCATGAAAGCACAACGGTCAAGAGACGCTCTACTGAACGACCCCATTGCAACGACGCTGTGGCAGATGACTTGGCCTGTAGTAATTGGTGTACTAACGCTAATCAGTTTTAACGTTGTTGATACGTTTTTTATCGGTCTGCTTGGCACAGACCCGTTGGCAGCCGTTAGCTTTACCTTTCCTATTACCTTCACGGTCATCAGTCTGACCATTGGTTTGGGCATTGGAACGTCCGCAGTGATTGCACGCCAGCATGGCGCAAACCATCCTGATTCTGCCAGGTTTGACGGTACCATCGCGTTACTATTGTCGGCGGCGTTGGTTGCCATTTTGGCATTGCTGGGCTTTTTCAATATGGACCGTATTTTTTCAGCGCTACAGGCACAAGACCGGTTGCTACCATTGATTCGCGATTACATGAGTATTTGGTTTGCCGGTAGTGTAATGCTGGTCACACCGATGATTGGTAATGCGGTGTTGCGCGCTTCAGGTGATACTCGTACCCCTTCTTTAATTATGGCAAGCGGTGGTTTATTAAATGCGATTTTCGATCCCTTATTGATTTTTGGGTTAGGTCCTATTCCTGCTATGGGGATTCGTGGCGCAGCCTATGCCAGTGTCATTTCATGGGCTATTGGCGTGGTGCTGGTGGTGATTTTGTTGGTACGAGCAAAATTGTTGAGTGTCAGTCCGCCACCGCAACGCACTTGGTTGCAGGAAGCACGTGTGGCAGCGAAAAAAATTCTCACTATTGGCTTACCCGCAGCAGGCGCGAACATGTTAACGCCGCTAGCAATGGCGGTATTAACGGCGATTGTCGCGGCATATGGTGCTCCAGCAGTGGCTGCATACGGGGTGGGAACACGGCTAGAATCGCTGGCCAGCGTGATCATTCTGGCGTTGTCGATGAGTTTGCCGCCTTTTATTAGCCAGAATCTTGGGGCGGGAAATATCCAACGCGTCGAACAAGCTTACAAAACTGCCATCAAGGCGGTGCTGGTTATTCAAGCCGTCATCTACATTGTGCTTGTGGCCTTGGCATCATTCATTGCTGATGCCTTTGCACAAGAACAGGCGGTAAAGAATATTGTTGAGTTGTTCATCTATATATTGCCGCTGAGTTACGGTTTACAAGGCGTTATTATTTTAACGAACTCTAGCTTTAACGCCTTGCATTTACCGATAAAGGCATTATTACTCAGTGTGTTCCGTTTGTTTGTGATGTTTGTGCCATTGAGTTACTTGGGTAGTGTCTTGGCAGACCTAATGGGTTTATTTATCGGCGGCGTTGTGGCTAATCTGATTACCGCGACTGTTGCGTACTATGGGTTTAGATATCAACTACGGAAGAGCGCTGGGAGTAACGCGTGAGTAAATCGTTCGAGTTAACCTCAAAATATCAACCTGCTGGCGATCAGCCAAAAGCCATCGAGTCGTTGTTAGATAACTTAAACGCCGGCTTAGCACAGCAAACGTTGCTCGGGGTTACTGGCTCGGGAAAAACGTTTACCATGGCGAACGTGATTGCAAAATCGCAACGTCCGACATTGATCTTGGCGCACAACAAAACCTTGGCCGCGCAGTTATACGGGGAAATGAAAGAGTATTTCCCCAACAACGCCGTAGAATATTTTGTCTCTTATTACGATTACTACCAGCCTGAAGCCTATGTGCCGACCACAGATACCTTTATAGAGAAAGATGCGTCGATCAACGACCACATTGAACAGATGCGATTATCAGCAACCAAAGCACTGTTAGAACGGCGTGATGTAGTGCTGGTTGCCTCCGTTTCAGCGATCTACGGCTTAGGCGACCCAGACGCTTACATGAGTATGATGTTGCACTTACGTCGTGGCGATATCATTGACCAACGCGACATTCTCAGACGCTTGGCGCAACTGCAATACAAACGCAACGATGCCGCTTTTGAGCGTGCGACCTACCGTGTGCGCGGCGAAGTAATTGATATTTTCCCTGCGGAATCTGAAGAAATGGCAATTCGCGTGGAATTGTTTGATGACGAAATTGATCGCATCAGTTTTTTCGAGCCGCTCACTGGGCAAGTGACACAGGCCGATGTGGCGCGGGCGACGGTTTATCCGAAAACCCACTATGTGACGCCGCGCGAAACCTTATTAGCTGCAGTAGAAAAAATTAAAGTGGAATTGAAGGAGCGCCGCGAGCAGTTGCTCTCTGCAAATAAACTTCTTGAAGAGCAGCGCATTACCCAACGTACCCAGTTTGATATCGAAATGATGATGGAGCTGGGCTACTGCTCAGGCATCGAAAACTATTCCCGTTATCTATCAGGGCGAGCACCGGGCGAGCCGCCACCGACCTTGATGGACTATTTACCGGACGACGCGTTGCTGATCATCGACGAGTCGCATGTCACGGTGTCGCAAGTGGGAGCGATGTACAAAGGCGACCGTTCACGCAAAGAAAATTTGGTGAATTATGGCTTCCGATTACCCTCAGCGCTGGATAACCGGCCATTAAAATTTGAGGAATTTGAAGCCATCTCGCCGCAAACGATTTATGTCTCGGCAACGCCTGGTAAGTATGAGTTGGAACGCTCATCGGGCGAAGTGGTGGAACAGGTTGTGCGTCCAACTGGGCTCGTGGACCCAGAAATTGAAATTCGCCCAGTCGCTTCGCAGGTCGACGATCTGATGTCAGAAGTGCGGCTCCGAGTAGAGCTTAACGAACGAGTGTTGGCAACCACGCTGACCAAAAAAATGGCAGAAGATCTGTCTGACTATTTAGATGAGCACGGAATTCGCGTGCGTTATCTGCACTCAGATATTGATACCGTAGAGCGGATGGAAATTATCCGCGACTTACGTTTGGGTGAATTTGATGTGTTGGTGGGCATTAACCTGTTACGTGAGGGCTTGGATATGCCCGAGGTTTCTTTGGTGGCGATTCTTGACGCCGACAAAGAAGGGTTCTTGCGTTCTGACCGTTCGTTAATTCAGACCATCGGTCGCGCGGCGAGGAACGTCAGAGGTAAAGCTATCCTCTATGCGGATAAGGTAACCGGTTCAATGCAGCGCGCGATTGATGAGACTGATAGACGTCGAGCGAAGCAGATTGCCTTTAACCAAGAACATGGTATTACGCCTCAAGGCTTGAATAAAGCCGTAACCGATGTGATGGATTTGGGCGGTAATGCTGCGCGTAAGCGGAAAGGGCGCGAGGTCGCAGAACCACGAGCGGGCTACGGTTCAAAAACCTCAATCCCCAGCAGTCCGAAAGAAATTATTCGCCAGATTGATGATATCGAGAAAGCCATGTTGGCGGCGGCGAAAAACTTGGAGTTTGAAAAAGCCGCACAACTCCGCGACGAAGTGGCAGAGTTGCGCGAACAACTGAAGTTGGTGGGCTAGATTAGTCTGCCTCGCGCTCAAACATGTTGTGGCGCATTTCATCGCTGACCTCAGTAGGCCGTTGATAACGTTCTTCAATCGCATACGCCTTGCGTGCAGCAGGGCGCTGCTCAATCCGTTCCAGCCAAGCTTTGACATTGGGATAGTCGTTAATATCAATATGTTGCTTGTCCCAAGAACGACACCACGGATGAGCTGCCATATCTGCAATGGAATATTCTCCGGCGATGTATTCTTTGTCGGCAAGCTGCTTGTCTAGTACTTTATAAAGCCGCTTTGTTTCTTTTAAGTAGCGCTGTTGAGCATACGGGAGTGCTTCCGGGGCATAATTGAAGAAATGGTGGTTCTGTCCCAGCATCGGGCCAAGTCCGCCCATTTGCCAATTTAGCCACTGCAAGACTTGATAACGTGCCGCACCTTTGGCCGGTAGAAAACGTCCGGTTTTTTCCGCTAAGTACTGTAAAATTGCGCCCGACTCAAACAGTGCAAAGGCTGCTTCGGTCTCATTGTCGACCAATGCCGGCATCTTGTTGTTCGGACTAATTTTCAGAAATTCGGGATCAAATTGGTCGCCTTTGGTGATGTCCACCGTGTGGATGGTGTAAGGTAGTTCACACTCTTCCAACATTAGCGTGATTTTATGCCCATTGGGTGTTGGGAAATAATAGAGATCGTACATCGTGTCCTCTTTCTTACAGATGATTAACCTGTGGGTTTTGATCAGTAGCCTTAAAGCGATTAAATGGATCAGTAATTAGCATGAGTCAACCGACCTTTTCGACATTCCGTTACCGTCGCGGAGACGGCCAACTGCAGTTGCCTAACGGTATTTTATTGGTTGTCGCATTTTTACTACGCGGTTACATCGCCTGGGCGATAAGCCTGACTTTTAGCGAAGACAGGACGCGCTTGTTAGGGCTGTTTTTTGCCACCGAAGAACAATTTCTGCTAGCTGTGTTAGTGGGCTTGCCGGCATTGCTGGCGATGCTAGTGATTACCCTGGTACGCGAGGATAAACCGAACTTTTGGAACCGCCTGATGCGTTGGATCCAGCCATTATTGGTATTTTCGCTGCTGCTTGATGCCGTGCTGCTGAGCTGGTTGACCTTAGTGCAGTTTCACGGCCATTTCAGTGTACCCAGAGCGCTGCTGTTATTCAGTTGGTGCTGGGCGTTATGGTATTGTTTAAACTCACGACACTGGCGCGTTTATCGCACTGCAATGGCGTCAGCAGTAAACGAAACGCGTTCGTCTACTGCCGACTCATAAATGCCATTATTGTTGCAAGTAACGGGCATGGAAGCGCAATTGCTCCTCAATAAACGAGGCGATGAAGTAGTAACTGTGGTCATAGCCTTCATGTAAGTGTACCTTGCCGTCGCCACCAACATCGCTTAACGTTTGCTTCAACACCTCGGGCTTTAACTGCTGGTCAAGGAAGTTGTCAGCTAAGCCTTGGTCGACCCGCAGTGGCAATGTCTGTCCAAATTCCCGCAACAGCTCGCAGCTATCGTACTGCTTCCACGCCGCTTTATCGTCTCCTAAATAGGCACTGAACGCCTTTTCACCCCATGGACAGTTGCTTGGATTGCTGATCGGGGAAAACGCTGAACAACTTAGATAACGCGCTGGGTTTCGTAGGCCGATCACTAATGCACCGTGGCCACCCATAGAATGGCCAGCGATAGCGCGGCGATCATTGAGTGGCAGGTGCTGCTCCACTAGCTGAGGGAGTTCGCTGACAATGTAATCATACATCTGGTAATGCTGACGCCATGGTTGCTGGGTGGCATTCAGATAAAACCCGGCGCCACAGCCGAGATCGTACTCACCGTCGGCGTCTGCGACATCGTCACCTCGGGGGCTCGTGTCTGGAATAATCAGCGCCAGTCCCAAATTCGCCGCGACCCGCTGTGCTCCCGCTTTGGTTGCGAAGTTTTGGTCGGTACAGGTTAGCCCCGACAAAAAGTATACCGCCGGCACCGGCTTGTGCTCCGCCGCAGGGGGCAAATAGACGCTGAACTGCATGTTGCAGTTCAGGGTCGAGGACTGGTGTTGATATTGTTGTTGGCGCCCGTCAAAACAGCGCGTCTCACTAACCAGTTCCATGAAACACTCCTTAGTAATGAATCACCGAACGAATCGACTCACCTTCATGCATTAAATCAAAGGCTTCGTTGATTTTTTCTAATGGCATGGTATGAGTGATAAAGGTATCTAAATCAAATTTTCCATCCATGTACTGGCGGACGTAATCCGGTAATTCACTGCGGCCTTTGACACCACCGAAAGCGCTACCTCTCCAGACCCGACCTGTGACCAGTTGGAATGGACGTGTAGAAATTTCCTCGCCCGCACCGGCAACTCCGATGATCACCGATTCGCCCCAACCTTTGTGACAACACTCTAGCGCGGCACGCATCACATCTACGTTACCAATACATTCGAATGAGAAGTCAACGCCACCGTCGGTCATCTCGACGATCACTTGCTGAATCGGTTGGTCGTGTTTGCTAGGGTTAACAAAATCGGTCGCGCCGAGTTTCTTGGCGATATCGAACTTATCTTCATTAACGTCAATGGCAATGATGCGCGATGCTTTGGCCATTACCGCACCCATGATAACGGCTAAGCCTATGCCGCCAAGGCCAAACACGGCAACCGTGTCGCCCGGTTGGACCTTTGCGGTATTTTTTACGGCACCCATGCCTGTTGTCACGCCACAGCCGAGCAGACAGATTTTTTCTAAAGGCGCTTCTTTTGGCACTTTAGCGAGAGAAATCTCAGGCACTACGGTATGTTCAGCGAAGGTTGACGTGCCCATGTAGTGATAGATCGGTTGCCCATCTTTGGAGAACCGAGTCGTTCCATCTGGCATTAGGCCTTTGCCCTGCGTCTCGCGCACAGCTTGGCACAAGTTAGTCTTACCTGAACGGCAGAACTTACACTCGCCACATTCAGCGGTATACAACGGAATCACATGGTCGCCGACTTCGAGTGAGGTGACGCCCTCGCCAACGGCCTCTACAATGCCGCCGCCTTCATGGCCAAGAATGGCAGGAAAGACGCCCTCAGGGTCAGTGCCTGACAAGGTGTAAGCATCAGTATGGCAAACACCGGTTGCAACAATACGAACCAATACTTCGCCTTTGCGAGGCATCTCTAAGTCGACTTCTTCAATGCTTAGCGGTTTGCCGGCTTCCCACGCTACCGCTGCACGGGTCTTCATGGTTTCCATTAGAACTCCTAAATGACTGATTAACAGTTAGGTATAGTTTAGCTTTTTCAGTTACAGAGGTAATCTGTCATAATGGCAAATAACTTTTGCATATATGAAAAACACAAATGAAAGCATGGATAGGGATTGACGAATTTGTCCAAGTCGCGGAAACCGGCAGTTTGACCGCTGCAGCCAAGCAGCTCGGCATTTCGGTCGCACAAGTCAGCCGTAATATCGCAACACTGGAGCAACGGCTCGGCATTCAGTTGCTCTATCGAACGACGCGGCGCACCCGTTTAACCGACGAGGGGCAGTTGTACTTGCCGCATTGCCAGCACTTGTTGCAGGGTAGGGAAGAGGCCGACTTAGCGGTTATGGCAAGGCGAGAACAACCGCAAGGTTTGTTGCGGATAACAGCGCCAGTATTTTACGGGGAACAGGTGTTAAGCCCTTTTCTCAGCATCTTTCTGCGGCGTTACCCCGATTGCCAAGTCGACGTAAAATTAAGCAATGACACGCTCAACTTACTTGAGCAGCATGTCGATGTAGCCATTCGTTTAGGCCAGTTGGGGAACCCTCGCCTGCATGCGCGCAAACTTGGCAGCCGGCACCACTATTTAGTTGGAGCGCCAAGCTATTTTGCTCAGTATGGGCGTCCGAGCAGCATTGAAGACCTGCAGCAACACGCCTGCCTTACGGGATCTATCAATCACTGGCGCTTTCAAGCGAACGGCGAAATCATTCGCTGGCAGCCGCAGCAACGATTACAGGCGAGATTACAGGCGAATAGTGGGGTGGTATTGGTCAACGCGGCAAAACAAGGCGTAGGTTTGGCGTTACTGCCAGACTATTATGTGGTGGAGGCGATTAAACAAGGCGAATTAGACGAAGTCTTAGCCGATTACCGACAACCCGATGATGGTATTTGGGCGCTTTACCCAGAAAGCCGTCAACGACTGCCTAAGGTCAGAGTGTTCATCGATGAGTTGCACGAATATTTGAACGGCTAAGGTAAAGAAAGATTGGTGGATGGTACTGGGCTCGAACCAGTGACCCTCGCCTTGTAAGGGCGATGCTCTCCCAACTGAGCTAACCATCCACACTAGGGAGGAATGCTACGCCGGAAATTGGTGGATGGTACTGGGCTCGAACCAGTGACCCTCGCCTTGTAAGGGCGATGCTCTCCCAACTGAGCTAACCATCCACTTACCGACTTCCGCGTCGTTGCGAGGAGGCATTATAGGGCGCGAAATGCCGCTGTCAAACAAAAATTTCGGAATCACGTTTGTTTGCTGGGTTTTTAATCGTTTGTGATTCGTTAATGCGCTTTGTTCGGCTTCTTGATAAAATTGGGCGCAACTTTTTGCTCATCAATAATGAAAGGATAAATCATGGCAGTCGTCACACGTTTTGCGCCCAGCCCAACCGGATATCTGCACGTCGGTGGAGCTCGGACAGCATTGTATTCTTGGTTAGTCGCAAAAGCTCAGGGTGGCGAGTTTGTGCTGCGTATTGAGGATACCGACCGCGAACGTTCGACTCAGCCTGCCATCGACGCCATTTTGGAAGGGATGAACTGGCTTGGCCTCAATTGGGATAAAGGACCTTTTTATCAAACCCAACGCTTCGACCGTTATCAGCAATTGATCGAGCAACTACTGGCTGAAGATAAAGCCTACAAGTGTTATTGCTCAGCGGAGCGCTTAGAGAAAATGCGCGAAGAGCAAATGGCGGCTGGCTTAAAACCGCGTTATGACGGCCACTGCCGCGATAACCCAAACGTTTCAGGCGACAGCTATGTCATTCGTTTTCGCAACCCGCAGCAGGGCAGTGTGGTGTTCGATGATCATATCCGCGGACGGATCGAATTTGCTAACACCGAGTTGGATGATTTAATCATCGCTCGCAGCGACGGCACACCGACGTATAATTTTTGTGTGGTGATTGATGATTGGGATATGGGTATCACCCACGTGGTGCGTGGTGAAGACCACATCAATAATACGCCGCGGCAGATTAATATTCTTCAAGCGCTAGGTGCGCCAGTGCCAGAGTATGCCCATGTATCGATGATTTTAGGCGATGACGGTAAGAAGCTGTCAAAACGTCATGGTGCAGTGAGCGTGATGCAATACCGTGATGACGGTTATCTACCTGAGGCAGTGATCAACTATTTAGCACGGCTAGGTTGGTCGCACGGCGATCAAGAAATTTTTAGTCGTGAAGAGTTGATCAAATATTTTTCGCTCGACGATGTCAACAAAGCGGCCTCAGCGTTTAATACCGAGAAGCTAAATTGGCTTAACCAACATTACATGAAAACCTTACCGGCGGAGCAGGTTGCGCCACAATTACAATGGCAGTTTGAACAAATTGGGGTAGATACCAGTCATGGTCCAGTGCTAACAGAGGTTGTTGCTTTGCAAGCAGAGCGGGTGAAGACCTTGAAAGAAATGGCGGAAATGAGCCGCTATTTTTACCAGTCGGTAGAGAGTTTTGAGCCGACAGCGGCGAAAAAACATTTGCGTCCAGTCGCGAAGGAACCTCTGCAACAGGTTAAACAACGCTTAGCTGACGTTAACGAGTGGCAGGCAGAAGCTATTCAACAAGCCATTCACCAAGCGGCTGCCGACCTTGACGTTGGCATGGGCAAAGTAGGGATGCCTCTGCGCGTAGCCGCGACAGGTGGTGGTAACTCGCCGTCATTGGATGTCACCTTGGCGCTTATTCCGCAGTCGGTAGTGTTGGCGCGTATCGACTTGGCGTTAGACTTTATTGCCGAGCGCGAAGCGAACCAGTAACGGGTCTTGGTGCAGGGGTTGGCGGTTATTTCAGCGATTTGCCGCAAAAATCGTCAAGTAACGGTTTTTTGCCAAAAAATTGTTGACACTAACAAGCTCTGCACAATAGAATGCGCCCCGCTGTTGAGACAGACTTGCACGGCAATCTGTGGGGCTATAGCTCAGCTGGGAGAGCGCTTGCATGGCATGCAAGAGGTCAGCGGTTCGATCCCGCTTAGCTCCACCAAAAACTCAACAGTCGGTAAGTGAATATTGCGTCCCCTTCGTCTAGAGGCCTAGGACACCGCCCTTTCACGGCGGTAACAGGGGTTCGAATCCCCTAGGGGACGCCATTTCATCTACCACGCGGAACGAGTATCGTTGCGTCCCCTTCGTCTAGAGGCCTAGGACACCGCCCTTTCACGGCGGTAACAGGGGTTCGAATCCCCTAGGGGACGCCATTTTCGTCACGCACACTTCAAGTCCGGGTCCCCTTCGTCTAGAGGCCTAGGACACCGCCCTTTCACGGCGGTAACAGGGGTTCGAATCCCCTAGGGGACGCCATCTTATTGTTTACTTTCCTGTTTTACCAAATCCAATAGATACGGTTCCAAGAAGTCGGCGATCAGCGGTTGCGCTTTTGCTGTTGGATGAATACCGTCATCTTGAATCATTCCTACTTTACCCACCAAGGGTTTCATGAAAAATGGCACCAGCGTAATACCTTGCTGATCAGCAATCTGTTGGTAGGTTTGGTTAAACATTTCCGCAAATCGTGGACCATAATTAGGCGGCAACTGCACCTCACTGAGCGCGACGCTAACCCCCTGTTGCTGCGCAGCATCAATAATTTGGTTTATACGCTGGCGTAATTGGCTCAAGTCAAAGCCCCGCAGGCCATCATTGCCTCCTAGCTCGACAAATATCGCCGCAGGCTGATGCTCGGCTAAAATGTTGTCTAAGCGGTTCAGCGCTCCTTGGGTTGTTTCACCGCTAATACTGGCGTTGATGATCGTCAGGTTGGGGTGGGCTTGTTGCCAACGTTGTTGTAATAATGATACCCATGTTTGGTTTTTTGCGACGCCATAGCCGGCACTTAAACTGTCTCCCAAAATGACCAGTGAGTCATTTGCCAAAACTGGCCGTATAAGAACCACAAGAAAGATTACTAAAAGCCAGTGTAGGCCATAAAATTTAGGGGTTTTTGTCATAGTATGCTCATTAAAACAACGCAATTAGAAAAACGGGTTGAAACCTCCGAGGGTCCACTGCAAATACTGCACCCGATTGATTTACAGATCAACGCAGGCGACAGTGTCGCCGTTGTTGGCGCTTCAGGGTCGGGTAAATCGACCTTATTGTCGTTGCTTGCAGGACTTGACTTGGCGAGCGCAGGGCGCGTTGAAATTGACGGTGAAGATTTACAGCAACTCGACGAAGAACAGCGAGCTAAGGTTCGTGCCGACAAAATTGGCTTTATTTTTCAATCGTTTTTGCTCGTCCCCAGTCTAACTGCGCTAGAGAATGTGATGTTACCTGCTGAGTTAGCCGGAAATAGCGAAGCTCGGCAACAAGCCAAGCAAATGCTCGACAGCGTCGGCTTAGGCGAGCGCGCTCACCATTATCCCAATCAATTGTCTGGAGGTGAACAGCAGCGAGTAGCGATTGCGCGAGCGTTTATTGGCAAGCCGAAGATCTTATTTGCCGATGAGCCAACGGGCAATTTAGACGCTAAGACAGGGGAAAAGATTGAGCAATTATTGTTTCAATTAAACCAGCAACAGGGCACCACATTGATAGTCGTGACTCACGACAACAAGCTTGCGCAACGCTGTTCACGCAAGTTAACCATGGCTGCAGGTCGGCTGACCGAGGAGCAGTGATATGTGGGCGAGAATTTCTCTACGCTTGTTACGCCAAGAATTAAAGCGCGGCGAGCTGACAGTGATGGCGCTGGCGATTGTGTTGTCGGTGACCGCGGTGCTGTCATTATCGGTGTTCAGTGACCGCTTGCAGCAAGGGTTGATGAACCGCAGTAGCGAGTTTTTGGCCGCCGACCGCGTGCTAAGTTCACGCCGCGAGATCCCTCAGCAGTGGTTGGATAAAGCACAATCCATGCAACTTAGTGTGGCTTGGAAAGTAATGTTTAACTCAATGGCTTATGCCAAGCAACAACTGCAACTAGTGGATATCAAGGCGGTCAGCAAGGGGTATCCACTGCGCGGTCAGCTGAAAATTGCGCAGCAACCTTTTGCTGAAGGCCAAGCCACCACAAAACTCCCAGAAACAGGTCATGCTTGGGTGGATTCACGGCTACTGCAATCGTTGCAATTAACCATTGGCGATCGCATCGAGTTAGGGCGCTCCAGCTTTATTATCAGCCAAGTACTCAGTTACGAACCCGATGTGGGCTTTTCGGTGTTTACCGACAGCCCGAATGTGCTAATCCGCCGCAGCGATTTGGCTGCCACGGGGTTGATTCAACCAGGAAGCCGCGTCCGCTATAACTTGCTGCTCAGCGGCAGCGAACAAAACCTAGCCGATTATTATCAGTGGCTGAAGCCCAAACTTAACGGTGACACTTACCGCTGGCGTAGTGTCGAAGATGGCGATTCACCGTTGGCGCGGTCGCTCCGTCGCGCCGAGCAATTTATGTTGTTGGCTAGTTTGTTGGGTGTGATTTTGGCGGCTACTGCCGTTGCTGTAGCCGCGCAACGCTACTGTCAGAGAAATTATGACGTAGTGGCGATACTCAAAACGCTCGGTGCGGGCACGTCCACGATTCGGAAAATTTTCATTTTCCATTTACTGATGTTGACCTTACTCAGTATCGCTATTGGTTGGCTATTAGGCTGGGCGATTCAAGCTGCAGTTATTCATTACGTTGCGCAGCAGCTCGGTGAAACCCTTCCGAACGCAGGCTGGCAACCTTATGCGTTGGCAGCAACCACGGGGTTTGTGAGTGCGGTTATGTTTACCCTGTACCCATTGTTACGATTATTAACCATTCCGCCATTGCGCGTTTTACGCCGCAATTTAAGTAGCAGTCTAACGGCTCGGTGGTTGCAATGGCTATTCTGCGGCGGCACGATTTATTTTTTATTGGTGATCTACAGCCAACAATGGTGGTTGTCCACCGCGCTATTTGCCGGCGGAGGCGTTGCGGTAGCTATTTTATTACTGATCAGCCGCGGTTTTATTCGGTTATCGCGGCAGGCGGGAATGCAAGCCGGCAGTGCTTGGCGCTTGGCCATGGCTGGGTTACAGCGGCGAGCGAGTAGCAACAGCGTACAGATGTTGAGCTTCGCTACCGCAATCATGCTGCTATTACTGGTGATCGCGTTACGTAACGAGTTACTGAATGATTGGCAGCGACAGCTTCCGGCGGACGCCCCCAATTATTTTGCGGTGAACGTTGCAGCAGATGACGTGCAAAATATGCAACAAAGATTTGCCGAGCAGGATGTTGAAACAACCGACTTCTATCCCGTTGTGCCCGGACGTTTAACGCATATAAACGATATCGTTTTGGTTGATGAGGCCAGCAAAGAAGGACCTGAAAAGCAGCCGCAACAGGAAGTCCGAGAAGGTGTTGGACGCGAGTTGTCGCTAACTTGGCGAGAAACGTTACCACCGAATAATGAGGTGGTTGATGGTGCCTGGTGGCAACCAAATGCGAACCCGCAAGTTTCAGTAGAAACGCGCATTGCTGAGCGGTTGAAAATTGCGTTAGGCGACCAACTGACATTCGATATTGGCGGTGAGGTATTCAGCGTCCCAGTAACCAGTATCCGAGATGCTGACTGGAATTCACTGCAACCCAATTTCTATATGATCTTTAATCCGCAAACGCTAGCTGACTTTTCTACCAGCTATATCACCAGCTTTTATTTACCTGCGGCGCGCAAAAACGAATTGTATTCGTTGTTAAAACCCTACCCAGAAGTCTCGCTTATTGACTTGGACGCGATTGTTGCTCAATTGCGAGAGGTTGTAGCGCAAGTCAGTCTGGCGATTATTTATGTACTGGTGCTAGTCATTATTGCAGGTGCATTGGTGCTGGTTGCGCAGGTGCAAGCAAGCATGGAAGAGCGCCAAAAAGAGTTGGTTATTCTGCGTACGTTAGGTGCACCGGGTACGTTGTTGCGACGCAGTGTCAGCTATGAGTTCCTCATTATGGGCGCGATCAGTGGGTTGATTGCCAGTATTGCGATGGATCTCTCGTTAGCGTTATTGCAAACCCAAGTGTTTGGCATGGACGCCATTTGGCATTGGCGCTTCTGGTTAATTGGACCTTTGGCGGGGGCGATTGTTGTTGCCCTGCTAGGGCGGCTATCGTGCCAACAGTTGCTGCGTAAAAATACCGCGGAATTGATTCGGCATTGGGTGTGATTGACTACACTAGGATTTAATCACCACTACCTGGGTCACTGATTATCTGGCGGAGGAGTCTATGAAACTGTTAATGACTGGCGGCACGGGGTTAATTGGTAGAGCCCTGATCAACCGCTTGCAGCACCGTTATCACATTACTGTGATCACGCGCTCACCGACCAAAGCTTACCGCTTGCTGGGACATGACGTACATGCGATTCGTTCGATTGATGAGTTGCCGTCGTTGAATGACTTCGCGGCGGTCATTAATTTGCAGGGTGAGCCGATCGCGGATAAGCGTTGGAGTGCCAAACAAAAGCAAAAATTGCAGCAAAGTCGTTGGCAGATAACGCGCCGTTTGGCAGCCATGATTGCGCAGGCGGAAGCCCCGCCTGATGTTTTCTTGAGTGGCTCCGCGATAGGCTATTATGGACCTCAACAGAGTGATGTAAAAGTCACTGAAGCGGAGCATACCACGCACTATGATTTCGCCCATGAGCTTTGTGCTGAATGGGAGCAGCTAGCGTTTGCGGCCGAGAACGACCATACCCGCATCTGCACGCTTCGTACTGGCGTAGTGTTGGCGCCGAAGGGTGGGGCACTTAAGAAAATGCTACCGGCCTACAAAATGGGATTGGGTGGCCCCATGGGCAACGGTCAGCAGATGATGTCTTGGGTACACTTAGACGATGAAGTGGGGATGATAGAAACGCTATTGGACAACGACCAAGCCCAGGGTGCATATAATCTTACAGCCCCAGAACCAGTGAGTAACCAAGTGTTTAGTGAGACGTTGGCGGAGGTACTAGGACGCCCGCATCTCTTCAAGGTACCTGCCTTTGTATTGCAACTGATGTTGGGGGAGATGTCGAGCATGTTGTTAGAGGGGCAAGCAGTTTACCCAAAACGCATGCAGCAGTTAGGTTATCGATTCCGCTATCCGCAGCTAACAGAGGCTTTGCAAGCCTGTATTAACGCTCGCTAAGCGCTACTAAGGTAGCGCCTTGCGAAACGGTTTTACGGTCACCTGCCGATAGACACCCGCGTCGATGTATGGATCGGCTTCGGCCCACTGTTGTGCGCTCTGCAGATCATCAAACTCAGCGATGACCACTGAGCCAGTGAAGCCCAGCGTGCCGGGATCTTCCTCTGCAATAGCTGGGCAAGGGCCGGCAACTAATAATCGGCCATCCTCTTGTAATGCTGTTAAACGCGCCAAATGCGCGGGGCGCGCTTGTTGCCGTTTAGACAGCGAGTCTGGATGGTCTTCAGCAAATATGACGAACCACATCGTTGAGGCTCCTATTATTGTTGTAGTTGTTCTGGATCATGTTGCTTCGCACGTTGGTAAAGAAAAATACCACTGGCGATGGATAACAGTAAGAACAACGAAATAACCCCAAATACTTTAAAGTTGACCCAAGCAGACTGACTCCAATTGACCGCGATATACCAATTGACGGCGGCAATTGCCAGTAAAAACAAGGCCCAGCCATAGGTCAGAATTTGCCAGTCTTTTTTCGCCACTTTGATATCGTTGCCAAAGAGACTTTCCAGCGGGCTTTGCTTACGCCACCAAAGCGTTCCAACCAAACCCAGCGCCATCAATAAGTAAATGATGCTGACTTTGATTTTTACAAACCAGTCATCATGTAACACTAGAGTAAACGCCCCGAATACCATGACTGCACCAAGTATGACCCAGTGGCGTCCAGTAACAGGACTTTTTAGCCATTTAAGCGCGATGATTTGCACTAATGTGGCGGCCATTAATACTGCGGTTGCCCAATAGATATCCGCGGCCTTGTAAACCACAAAAAATGCGATTAACGGCAAGTACTCCAACATCAGCGCCACAGTTTACTCCTTCAGGGTTGCTGCTTTCATTTTGGCGACAAATTGCTGCAAAGCCGCCAATCGTTGCGGATCATTTTCGAGGTTTTTCTCAATGATTGCAACGACTGCAGAACCACTAATAGCCCCCGCAGCTCCAGCGGCGATGGCAGCGCTGACATGGTCAGGAGTGGAAATACCAAAGCCGAGTAGGCAGGGTGCTGCCTGAAGTGACTTAAAGCGTTGCAGCAAATGCGTTGCCGGGCTTTGCATCGCAACGTCAGTACCGGTAACGCCAGCGCGACTGAGCAAATAAATATAGCCCTCGCTGTGTTGGGCAATTTGTTGTTGCAGGGCGTCTGATGCATCAGGGGGCGCGATAAAGATCGGTGCGATGCCGTGACGTTTGGCAGCAGCGGAAAAACGGATTCCCTCGCGAACGGGGGTATCTGCCAGTAACACGGAATCGACCCCCGCCTCGCGCAGTTGCTGATAGCTATTATCTACACCTTTAGCAAATAGCAAATTAGCGTAGGTGAGCAAGCCGATCGGGATATCGGCGTCATAGGCGCGGATTTCACGCAATATCTGCAAGCAGTCTTGGAATTTGGTACCCGCCTCCAATGCGCGAATGTTGGCACGCTGAATGACCGGGCCATCGGCAACGGGATCACTGAATGGCATGCCTAATTCCAAGGCGTCTGCACCGCCATCAATCAGCGCCTTTATCTGGGCAATACTGGCTTGTGGTGTCGGGTCGCCTAGTGTAACAAAAGGCACAAAGGCGCCTTGCTGTCGCTCAGCTAAGCTTGCGAAGCGGGCTTGATAACGGCTCATGCTGACTCCTGTTGGGCTGCGAAAATTTTGCGGACATGCTCAATATCTTTGTCGCCGCGACCGGACAGATTGACTAATAGAATTTCTGGGGCATCTGGCTCAGCGGCACGACGCAATGCATACGCCAGTGCGTGAGCAGATTCCAATGCGGGAATGATTCCTTCGTAACGGCTAAGTAATTGAAATGCGGTTAGCGCTTCTGCGTCCGTCACCGATTCATAACGGGCACGACCAATGCTTTGCAAATGGGCATGTTGAGGACCGACACCTGGGTAGTCTAAGCCTGCAGAAATCGAATAACTTTCCTCAATTTGCCCCTCGTCGTCTTGCATCAAATAAGAAATACAACCGTGCAAGATGCCCGGTTTACCGGCTGCTAGCGTGGCGCCATGTTGGTGGGTACTCAAGCCTTTGCCGGCAGGTTCAACACCAACAAGCTCAACGCCATCTTCATCAATAAAGTCGGCAAACATTCCGATAGCATTAGAGCCACCGCCAACACAGGCTATGACTTCGTCGGGAAGGCGTCCTGCTTGCTCAATAATTTGCTGCTTAGCCTCTTCACCAATCATTCGATGAAATTCACGAACGATCGTCGGAAATGGATGTGCGCCTGCGGCAGTACCAAGCAAATAATGCGTGCTTTGGTAACTGGCCGTCCAATCGCGTAACGCTTCGTTTACGGCATCTTTGAGGGTACCGCTTCCAGCGTCGACAGGCACCACTTTCGCGCCCATCAACTCCATTCGAAAGACATTCGGCTGTTGCCGTTCAACGTCTTTTTTACCCATGTAAATGACGCAGTCTAAATCGAGCAGGGCACACGCCAGTGCGGTTGCAGTGCCGTGCTGGCCGGCACCTGTTTCTGCAATAATGCGAGTTTTTCCCATACGCTTGGCTAACAACGCCTGACCTAGCACCTGATTGGTTTTGTGCGCGCCACCGTGCAGCAGGTCTTCGCGTTTAAGATAAATTTTACAGCCATTAGCACGCTCTAGTGGCAAATTTTGGCACAACGATAATGGCGTTGGGCGACCCAGATAGTCTTTCAGTAACGCCCGAAACTGGCGCTGAAAGTCGGCATCGTTTTGCGCCTCAATAAAGGCTTGTTCTAGTTGGTCCAGTGCCGGTAATAGAATTTCTGGCACAAATTGCCCGCCAAAATCGCCGAAATAGGCTGAATATGTGGATGTCATGATACCTCCTGCAAAGGTACGGCTTTACTATCACGGCCGTACTGTCGAATCTGTTGAAACGCTAAACGTATTTTTGCTGCATGCTTTTGCCCAGGGCGAAACTCTAATGCTGAGTTCATATCGACACTGCTAACCCCTGTATTGAGTGCCTGAGTAACGTTCTCGGCACCGATGCCACCGGCTAGAATTAACGCTTGTGGATCGCCAAACTGTTGCAATTGCGCCCAGTCAAAACTTTGCCCAGTGCCGCCACGACCATTGTCTAACAAGTATTTATCTGCGCGCAGATCGGGCAGCCGATCGATTGCGCTGGCATCTAATGCCTTCCATATCTCAACCCCCGCTAGACCTTTTTGAGCCAGTTGTTTGCGCAGTTCGCTGACATAATCGATATCTTCATGACCGTGCAACTGAATGGCTGCTAAGCCTAGACTGTGCGCGTGCCGACAAACCTCGGCAACGGCTTGGTCAGCAAAAACTCCAACCCAGTGCAGTTGCGGTGCGGCTGCAATAATCGCGTTGGCGCGCTCAATATCAACACAGCGTGATGAATGGCTGACAAAAATCAGTCCGGCATAGTACGCGCCAGCGGCCGCAGCCACCATGGCGTCGGCTTCTCGGGTAATACCGCAGACTTTGTGTTTGCCGAACAATAGGGCTTTGATGGCCTGTTCGATATTGCTCGCCGCAGATAACGCACTGCCTACCAGGAAACCGTCTACGTAAGGGGCGGTTTGGCGGATCGCGGCATGGTTATCAAATCCCGATTCAGCAACTAATAAGGCATCGCTAGGCGCCAATGGTGCCAGTTCGGCACTGCGTCTTGGATTGATCGAAAGATCGGTTAAGTCGCGATGGTTGATACCAATAATTTTAGCCCCTAAGGCGGCGGCACGGCGCATTTCAGCCTCGTTCGCTACTTCAGTGAGAACATCTAATTGCAGACTCTCTGCAACGGTCGCAAGGGCACGATATTGCTCATCAGAAAGTACCGATAACATCAACAAAACAGCGTCAGCGCCAAATAAGCGTGCACGATAAACTTGCTCGGGTTCAACAAAAAAGTCTTTGCACAGTACTGGAATATTCACCGCCGCGCTCACTGCGCTGAGGTACTCATAACAGCCTTGAAAGAATTCGGGTTCGGTTAACACACTGATAGCGGCAGCATACGGTTGGAAACTGCGAGCTAGCGCCACTGGATCAAAGTTTTTACGTAACAGACCTTTTGATGGTGAAGCCTTTTTACACTCCAGAATAAAGCCCGCATCAGGCTTGTTGAGTGCGGCATATAAACTGCGCTCACTGGGTTGTAATTGGCGTTGGTAACTTGCCAGTGGGTACTGCTCAGCCTGCTGCAGGTTTTGCTGCTGCTTGTGTTCAATAATGGTGGTTAAAATATTACTCATTAGCTGACCTTCGGCAATTGAATAGCGGTTAAATAGCGGCTAGCCTCGCCACTTTGTAGATGACTGACAGCGGCTTCTGTAGCCTCATTAAAGTTTGCTGCTCTGCCTGCCATTACCAATAAAGCGGCAACATTCATCGCCACCGCATGCGTTTGAGCGGTGTTACCTTGGCCGGCAAGTATGGCTTGCGTAATCGTAGCGTTAAAACGCGCATCACCGCCCTTTAGTGCCGCCACAGGTTGTTGTTGTAAGCCAAAATCTGCGGCACTGAGTTGGTACTCATGCAACGCGCCGTCGCGCAATTCTACCACTTGTGTTGGGCCGTGCAGAGCAAGTTCATCTAAGCCGCTACCGTGGACCACCATCGCCCGTTTAACGCCCAACAGGCGCAGGCTTTCCGCCATTGGCCGGCACCAGTCAGGATGGTAAACCCCCAATAGTTGGATATCAGGCGCTGCGGGATTTACCAGTGGCCCAATCAAATTGAACAGGGTGCGGGCCTTTAAGGTTTGACGCACGGGCATGACATTTTTAATGCCAGGATGGTAATGCGGTGCAAACAGAAAACAGAAACGTTGCTGCGCCAATGCGCTAGCAGCTTGTTCAGGGTCGACTTCGACGGCGATACCGAGTTGCTCTAACACATCGGCTGAACCCGATTTAGATGAAACACTACGGTTGCCATGCTTGGCCATGGTTAAGCCCATACTGGCTGCGGCCAGCGCAGCAGTAGTAGAAATATTGAAGCTGTTACTGCCATCGCCGCCGGTGCCGCAACTATCGCAGACTAACGCGTTAGGTCGCGTTATCATTTTTGCTGCCGAGCGGATGGCTTGAGCCGCACCAGCAAGTTCTTCGGAGGTCTCACCGCGCATTGCCATAGCGACAACAATGGCGGTCATTTCAATGTCATTAAGTTCGCCGCGCACCAAACGCTTAAACAGCGCATAGCTATCGGCTTGTGATAATCGTTGTTGGTTAAGGAGTGCTTTAACTAACTGCATGACTGGCTCCTACGCGACGGGTTTGTGCTAAGTAACTGACACTGGCTTGCAATAACGCTGGGCCTGTGGTGGTCAAAAGCGATTCTGGGTGAAACTGAAAGCCCAGTGCCGAGCCATGATAAAACTCAGCGGCCATTGGGATGGCATCGGTTGGGCCTTGCACGGTGGCTAGCACATTAACGCTGGAGGGTAACTGGTAACCACTTAACGAGTGGTAGCGGGCAACCCGCAGATGATGCTGGGTAGCCACGTCATCGAACACGGGATGGGGGCGACATTGTATGGTTGAAGCTTTGCCATGAACGATTTCACCACAGTGCTCGACAGCTCCGCCACTGTGTAGACAGAGGGCTTGAAAGCCCAAGCAAATGCCAAGCATTGGGATACGTTCAGCACAGTGCTCGATGACCGCCATCAAACAGCCAGCATCGCGCGGGTGGCCTGGTCCAGGGGATAACACCAGCAACTGCTTGCCATCGAAGTCATCTAGCGCTTGGCAAAGTAGCGCCGCATCGACGTTATTGCGGTATACGGTTAGTGGTATGCCGAGCCGTTGCAGCTCATCGACCAAGTTGTAACTAAAGGAGTCGATGTTATCTAGCAAAACGATGCGGTCAAAGGCTGAGTTTGTCATAGGGCTAACTCCTGATTCGCGCTTTTAATCGCGTTGATAACGGCTTGCGCTTTGTTTTCGGTTTCGGCAATTTCGCTGGCAGCAATGGAGTCGTGGACGATGCCTGCGCCGGCTTGAATAATTGCCCGTTGGTTCTGTACAAAGGCTGAACGGATAACAATGCAGGTATCCATATCGCCATTTCCGGTTAAGTAACCCACGGCGCCGCCATAACTGCCCCGGCGTTGTTTCTCTGCCTGCCGCACTAAATTAGCGGCACTGACTTTGGGGGCGCCAATGAGGGTACCCATGTTCATACAGGCTCGATAGGCGTGAAGCGCATCAAATTTTGCGTCAAGTTTCGCCACCACCCGAGACACCAAATGCATAACATGCGAGTAACGGTCTACTTGTAGTAAGTCCGCCACATAGCGGGTTCCAGGTTCGGCAATCCGCGCTAAATCGTTGCGCGATAAATCAACCAGCATCAAATGCTCTGATAATTCTTTCTGGTCGAGGCGCAGGTCTAACTCCAAACGGCCATCAAGATCTAAATCAATGTTGCCATTTTTGTCTTTGCCGCGTGGACGTGTACCGGCGATGGGATAGAGTTCTACTTGGCGGTTGGCCGCGGTAAATTTTAATGCTGACTCGGGAGATGCACCGAATAGCTGGAATTCACTGGCTTGTAAGAAGAACATGTACGGCGATGGGTTTTGCTGGCGGAGGTAACGATAAGCACTAATGCTATCAGCACAAGCGATGCTGAACCGGCGTGATGGTACCACCTGAAAAATATCACCGTTGCGAATATGGCGTTTCATCTCACTAACAATGTCCGCATATTGTTCTGCGCTGGGTGCGGCGTCAATGTCGTTTGAGACTGATTGCGGAGCGGGTTGATAGTCGCTCCGCAATTGACAGTGAGCGGCGAGGGTTCCTAACCGCGCCAATAGTTGCTGGCGCCGCTGTTGTAGCTGCGGCCCACTGAAAAGACTGCCTAATAACTCGGTTGTCTGTTGCTCGTGATCGATCACCACCAAGGTTTCGGCCAAGTAGAACTGGTAGTCCGGGCATGAGTTTTCGCCGTCGGGGACAGCTTGTAACGGCTCAAACGTGGCCAGTAGGTCGTAGGCAAACACGCCACCAAGAAATACCGCTAACGGGTGTTGCTGGGCGGCTGCATTACTTTTTTGTAGACCTTGTTGGAGCGCCCGCAAAGGCTCTAAATTGCTTGGCGCCAGCAGCCGCTGTTGTTCATCTTGTAACGTCGTTGTCGGGGTTTGAGTTAGCACCTCTATCTGCAGGCTCGACGATTGCTGTTCAACTTGGAACAAGGTTGAGCGGTTTTGTAGTTCTGTTGCTAACCAAGCGAGTAACACTTCACCATTGGTAGTGATTGCTTGTACGCTGATGGTGTGGCCTTGGCAAATCAGTTTTAGTGCTGGATCGACAAGAAGTAGACTTTTTAACTGCTTTTTGCTGTTGATTTCTGCCGACTCTAACAACATGCAATCATTGCTTTGCTGGGCTAGGGTTGCGAACAGCTGCAATGGATCGGCGGTGTACGGTATTGCCATTTGCAGGCTGGTTATTTGCCCTAGCTGTTCGGCTTCGGGTTTGGATTGTTCTACTGCGTTCACCTTATGGTTCCTTCTCACTCTAATGCTATCTGGTCAGAGCGGGCAGTAGAAACAAAAAAGCCCGCTCAAACGGAGCGGGCTTTGCGACTTCGACTGTTTAGTTATTTATAAACACGCCAACACCGCCCGCTGGTTCGGGAAGTGCCACCACCAATTCATGGTTGTTAATGGGCGTGCTGGTTGCATAAAAATCAATATCCAAGTCGGTTAAATACGTTTCATCAAAGGCCAAGATGTCTTGACTGAGCAGTCACAATAAGTGCCTACTCGCTTGTTGTCAAGAGTCTATTGGCCAGTTTTTATTGAGTATTGAGCAGCTTGTCCAGATTTTGGAATGGCTTGCAAAATAAACTCACGTAATGCTTCATTGGCTTTCTGAAGGTCTTCACGGCGTAAATACATCATATGACCACTTTGATAACCGTGAAATTGCAAGCGGTTGTCTAACTGACCACTGGGATCGATATGCCGCAACGAGTATTTGGCATCAAAGTAATTTGTTGCGCCGTCAAAATAGCCTGATTGGATCATCACCTGCAGGTAAGGGTTTTCAGCCATTGCCGAACGCAGATTTTCACCAACATGATTGTTGCTGCGGTCCCACGGATGAACGGGGCCAAATACTTGATATTTAACATCTGTCGAGAACTGCAATTCGCGGCGCACATAGTCGTTCATCGCTGGCGCAAAGGCTTGTTCCCAGGCGCTGAGTTCGGCATTGTAATCGGGTGAATCGCCGCTGCGTTTGGCATCTATACCGAGGTAGCGTGAATCCAATCGGCCAATTGTGCGATCCTGCTCGCGGAGTAGATCTTTCCAGAAAAACTGGGGCGAAATACGCAGATGGTTAGCAGCAACGCTTTGTTCGCTGAGGCCAGAGTATTTCGCGACCTCTGCAATCAACTGCTGTTTGCGTTGTTGCGGCAGTGCAGAGCCCAACGCAAGCGCCGGTAGGTACTGTTCTACAGTAAATTGTTCGACTTGCTGTAAAAGCTGCTGTAGCGGCAGTTTTTGTAGCTCTGGAGCTAGCTGTTTATGGTACCAAGCTGTTGCGGCGAAATAGGGCAAACGGTTGGCTTGCTTTACTGGACCGTCGCGACGAATACCGAGATCAGTCGGTGAGACCAGAATGACGCCGTTAAAAAACATCCAGTGACGCTGTTGCATGGCCTTGGCTAACCCTGAAACACGCGTGGTGCCATAGCTTTCGCCGATAAGAAACTTGGGGGAGGTCCAACGCTGGTAACGGGTTACAAAGGTATTAATCCAATCCGACAGATAGTTAATATCAGCATTGACGCCAAAGAATTTCTTCTGTTGTTGTTCTTTACTCGGATATTTGCCGTCTTTATCGGGTAAAACGCGAGAATAGCCGGTATTTACCGGGTTCACGTAAACGATGTCGGCAACGTCTAATAGCGAGTAGGGGTTATCTTGATAACCGAATGGCTGAACCGGATAACCCTCATCGTTGATTTTTAAGGTCTTCGGACCCGTGTAGGCTAAGTGCATCCATAGCGACCCCGAACCCGGTCCACCATTAAATGAAATCACCAAAGGGCGCTTAGCGTTATCGTCAACATCTGAACGCTTGTAGTAGGTGAAAAACAATGTCGCTATGGCATTCCCATGTTCATCCCACACCGGCTGAGTTCCTGTGGTTGCGGTGTATTCGACGCTATCACCACGAATATCAACTTGGTGTTCGGTGGTGACCGTTTTCTCAATAGGGATATTGATAGCGGCTTGTTCTAACGCGTTTGTGTCTTGCGCTATTGCGGGGATTGCGCTGACTAAAAACAGTCCAGCGAGTAGCTTACGAAAGTGCACTGTCATACGGGTTTCCTTGCCGATAATACGTGCCTCCAGTATTCGATGGAGTCACGGTAGATGCAAGTTAACTGCGGTCAGAGTACGGTATTTGCCGTTGAGCGGCCATCAGCCTGGCACAGCAGGGGCGCATCGGCGTGAATGGTAGAGACGCCTTTTAGCATGCCATATTTGCTTTGTAGGCTGGTGTAGGTGCCGTCCGCTTTAAGCCGTTGAATTCCCTTTTCAAGTTGTTGGATGTAGCGCTTTGCGTTCGGGTTGGTAGGAGAGAAACCAATATAAATTGGTTCACGATCGACGGTCCCGGCGGCTCGCAAAGAAATCTCATGACCACGCCACTGTTGCATTTGATAATTGAGCACTCGCTGTTCTTCGACAAACACGTCAATTCGGTCTGCGGCTAGCAAGTTGAGTAATTGTAATAGCGGCTGCTGCCCGTAAACGCGTGTTACTGAAAGCGTTCTGACGCGCTCGTTGTCAACAACGTCAGCCAAAAAGTTGCCGTAAGAGTAGCCGGCAATGATTCCCAATCTCATATTAGCGAGCGACTCTGGACGCTGGTAACGCCAGTTACTGTCGGTAGTGGTATAGGTTTGGTGAATGGCGTGCAACAACGGCGTTTTTGGCAATAAAATTGGTCGCGCCTCATATTGTCCGACGCCTAATAACCCTTCCGCGTTGTTTTGGTGCACGCTTGCTATTGCACGTTGCCAGGGCTGAATTCGGTAATTAATGCGGTGGCCGAAGGGTTGCAACGCACACTGAGCGACCTCCACCAAAAAACCGGGATACTGCGTATTAGGTTTGCAGTTGTAGGGGCACCACTCATCAGCCACCATGGTTAAGGTGTCTGCTTTTGCTGACGGGCAGAAAAAAAGCCCTGCTACCACTGACATTACGAGACACATACTTCGCATAACGTCAGTGTAAGAGGGCTTTAGCGCGAATGACTATATGACATCCGGAAGATTTTACGCGGTCAAGCTTTGCTCAATTTCTGCTTTCGCAGAGGCAAGCGCGCGCTCTTTGTTTTCTGGGCTCAGATTCACACCCTCGGCACGGATAATCTCGATGTCATCAAGCCCGATAAAGTTAAACGCCGCTTTAACGTAACTTTCTTGGTGGTCTAACGCTGCCGCTGGACCTTCACTATAGATACCGCCACGGCCAGACGCGACGATGACCTTTTTGTTACGCAATAAGCCGACAGGTCCTTGTTCAGTGTATTTAAAGGTCGTACCGGCTTGTAAAACACGGTCAAACCAGGCTTTCAGCTGGGTTGGGATGGTGAAGTTATACATCGGCGCTCCCACCACAATAATGTCGGCGGCAAACAGTTCCTCTAATAATTGCTCGGTTAAAGCGAGAGCTTGTTGCTGAGCTTCAGAACGCTGTTCGGCATCCATCCCCGCCGCCATTAACATCTCACCTGACAAATGCTCTGGCGCTTGGGCGATAAGGTCACGCTGAACAACCTTGGCGTCTGGGTGGCGACGTTGCAGATTAGCAACGATATTAGCGGTCAATTGGCGAGTGACTGATTGCTCAGCAAACAAACCAGCGTCTAGTTGTAAAATATTCATTAGATATTCCTTCTGTAGCAAGGGGTAAAATTTATCTGCTGCAAAGGATAAGGTTGTTCTGTTTTTGTGTGTAGTAGGCTAAAATGGGAATTACTGTTCCAATAATGGAATAATTAAATGTTCGATATTACTAATCTTGCGTTTTTTGCGGCAGTCGCCGAACACCAGTCGTTCAGTGCCGCAGCCCGGCAACTGCAAATGCCCAAGTCGACCTTAAGTCGAAGAATCGCTGAGCTCGAAGAGCAACAAGGGATAAAATTGTTGGTTCGAACCACAAGGCGAGTATCGTTAACCGACGTTGGTAAGGAGTTTTTGCGGCATTGCCAAGCTGTGGTGCAAGCCGCCGAGGCTGCTCAACAAGTGGCACAATTTGTCCGTGAGAAGCCGCGCGGGAAAGTGCGCTTGAGTTGCCCTCACTCGTTCAGCCAACACTTACTCTCAGCAATCATTCCACAGTTTCTCGCGGACTACCCTGAAGTATCGTTGGATATGGTGGTGACCAATAATCCGGTGGACTTGGTGAGCGACCAAATTGATATTGCCTTAAGGGTTCGCGACCAAATCAGCGACGCCTCACATATAGTGCGACCGCTTGGTAAAGCGCCGCTGACATTGTATGCAAGCCCGAAATTGATCGCTGAGTATGGTGAGGCAAAACACCCCAGTGATATTGTTGACTGGCCAAAATTGTCGTTGCATTACAGTAGCGGTGTTTATCAGTACAAATTAACCCATCATCAGGGACAACAAATGACGTTGCAGTATCAGGCACGCTTGATCACTGATGACTTGGTGATGTTGCGTGAGGCAGCGATAGCTGGACAAGGTTTAGCCGCACTGCCGAACTATATTTGTCGTGAAGCGTTGGCGGCGAAACAGTTGGTCAGGTTACTACCAGAGTGGTCCTTGCCGACCGGACAAATGCTGTTGGTTTACCCTTACCGTCGGGGCCTACTGCCGGCGGTGCGGGTATTGATCGATTACTTGGTCGAAAAATTTCCTGAACAAGCCGGTATTGCTGGTGTGCACGATGACTTGTCGAACGACGCATAAGGCAGTAAAGTGCAAATAAATTAAACAGATGTTTGAATTGCTATGACAACAATGACTCGCTACGAAAAGTTATTTGAGCCTTTGGATTTAGGCTTTACCACCCTAAAAAACCGCGTGTTAATGGGCTCAATGCACACTGGCCTAGAGGAAGAGAAACACGGTTTCGAGAAGCTGGCAGCGTTTTACGAGGAGCGTGCCAAAGGCGGTGTCGGGCTGATTGTTACGGGTGGAATCAGTCCGAATTTTCGTGGTCGCCTGAGTCCTTTAGGCAGCGAACTGTCGAAGCCATGGCACGTCAATAAACATCGCCAAGTCGTTGATGCCGTTCATCGCCACGGTAGTAAGATCTGCCTGCAGATTTTACATGCGGGCAGATACAGTTTTCATCCGTTCTCATTAGCGCCAAGTGCGATTAAGGCACCGATTTCTCCGTTTAAACCTAAAGCCATGTCAGTTGGGCAGATTCAACGCACCATCAAACACTATGGTCGCGCCGCTAAACTGGCGCAGAAAGCCGGTTACGACGGCGTTGAAGTGATGGGTTCTGAGGGGTATTTAATTAACCAGTTTCTCTGTCCGCGAACCAACCAACGTGAGGATGAATGGGGTGGGAGTTTTGCTAAGCGGATGCGCTTTGCGGTGGAAATTGTCAAGCAGATCCGGCGTCAGGTCGGTGAACAGTTTATCCTGATTTTTCGCTTGTCGATGCTCGATTTAGTGGATGATGGGCACACCTTGGACGAAGTGATTACTCTTGGCAAAGCGCTTGAGCAACAAGGGGTCACGATTATCAATACTGGTATTGGTTGGCACGAAGCAAGGGTACCAACCATAGTGACCTCGGTTCCGCGCGCCGCATTCAGTTGGATCACTGAACGCGTGCGGCGTGAACTCAGTGTGCCGGTAGTGGCAGTCAATCGCATCAACATGCCTGATATTGCAGAACAGATTTTAGCGTCGGGACAAGCTGACATGGTGTCGATGGCACGACCGTTGCTCGCAGATCCTCATTGGGTCGCCAAAGCACAAGCGCAGCAAGCCGAGCAAATTAATACCTGCATTGCCTGTAATCAAGCATGTTTAGACCACGTGTTTGAGCAAAAGCGCGCGTCTTGTCTAGTCAATCCGCTGGCTTGTTATGAGACGGAACTGGTGATGAAACCGGTAACGCGCGCTAAACACCTAGCGGTTGTGGGGGCAGGGCCTGCGGGCTTAGCTTTTGCTTGCTATGCCGCAGAGCGGGGGCATCAAGTTGAGTTGTTTGATCGCAATAGCGAAATCGGCGGCCAGTTTAACTACGCGAAACAGATCCCGGGTAAAGAAGAATTCCATGAAACCTTACGCTATTTCTCGCAGCGCTTGAAGGCAACTGGGGTAAAACTGCACTTGGGCAAACAGGTCAGCCTGGCTGATTTTAGTCAAGGGCAATTTGATGAAGTGATTGTAGCCACAGGCGTGGCACCGCGGAAACTGGATTTGCCTGGTATCGACAGTGATAAAGTGTTGGGCTACTTGGATGTTTTGCGAGACCACAAAGCGGTGGGGAAAAAGGTCGCGATTATTGGTGCTGGCGGCATTGGCTTCGATGTTGCTGAGTATCTTAGCCACGAGAAATCGTTGGCCACCGATGTTGCGGCATGGCAGCAACACTGGGGTATAGATACCGACTATCAACACCGCGGTGGCATTGAGCAACCGACTGAACAACCGCCATTACGTGATATTTGGCTGTTACAGCGCAAGCCCAGTAAAGTCGGCAAAGGTCTGGGGAAAACCTCGGGTTGGGTTCATCGTGCTGAACTTAAACGTGCGCAAGTGAAAATGTGGAACTCGGTGCAATATAAGCGCATTACCGAGCAAGGGCTAGAGATAGAGCGCAATGGAGAAACGCAAACACTCGCGGTTGATCACATTATTGTTTGCGCTGGGCAAGTGTCGGAGCAAAGTCTATTTAACCAACTGCAACAGGCTGGCGTACATTGCCATTTAATTGGGGGGGCGGATGTCGCCGCAGAGTTAGATGCTAAGCGCGCCATTCGCCAAGGTGCCGAACTGGCGGCACTGGTGTAGGCGGTAAAACCTCCGTACAATACTATTAGAACGTTAACGGGGGTCTAATGCGAGCCGATTATCATTGCCACAGTTATTTCTCCGATGGTGCTCTAGCGCCATCGGAGCTGGTTATACGAGCGGCTGAACAAGGCTTACAACAACTTGCAATCACCGATCACGATAGTGTTGCTGGGTTAGAACAGGCGCAACAGACCATTGCCACGCAGCAGTTAGCTCTGACGTTGATCGCCGGGGTTGAAATTAGCTGTCGCTGGCACAGCTTCGAAATTCATATTGTCGGCTTAAACATCAATCCGCAAGCAGCAGACCTTGCACAACTGCTGACGCAACAACAACAGTGTCGGCGTCAGCGTTTCGCCGCAATGGTGGAGAAACTACAGAGCCGTTTGCAAGGGTTTGTGGTGGAATTACCGCAACAACAAACGATGCCGACACGTAAACATTTAGCCGATGCACTGTTAAGCCAGGGCTATGTGAGTGAATTTGGTCAGGCGTTTAAACGCTATTTAGGTCAGGGTCAGTGTGCCTATGTTAAACCTGAGTGGTGCTCGGTTGCTGATGCGATTGCGGCAATTAACGCCAGTGGTGGGGTCGCGGTGCTTGCACACCCTCATGCGTATCAAATGAGTAATAAATGGTTACGGCGCTTGATCGTGGAAGCACAACAGCACGGCCTAGCTGCCATTGAAGTTAGCCAAACCCAGCAGTCACCGGGCCAGCGTGAAGCATTGGCAGGTTTTGCCAAAGACTATCAACTGAGCGCGTCGGTCGGTTCAGATTTCCATTATCCCAGTCGCTTTCGCGAACTGGGCAAAAACCTTTGTTTGCCAGAAGGCTGTGTGCCAATATGGCATCATTGGCAGGGCAGCAAGGAACACTAGCGTGAGTCAATATTTTGAGGTCCATCCACAGAATCCGCAGCCGCGCTTGATTCAACAGGCGGTGGCGATTGTGCAACAGGGCGGGGTGATCATTTATCCCACCGATTCTGGCTATGCAATTGGTTGTCAGCTTGGCAATAAGCGTGGCAGCGAACGAATTTGTCAGATCCGCGAATTAGATAAGGACCACCATTTCACGATTTTGTGTCGTGATTTATCGGAGTTGTCGGTTTATGCACGGGTCGATAACGCTGCCTTTCGCTTGATCAAGAATAATACGCCGGGCCCCTATACTTTTATTTTGAAAGGAACTAAAGAGGTGCCAAAGCGGCTACTAAATCCGAAACGTAAAACCATCGGTTTGCGAGTACCAACGCACCCCGTTGCTTTGGCCTTGCTAGAGCAGCTCAATGAACCGCTCATGTCGACCAGTTTGATTTTAGGGGATAATGCATTGGCGGAATCGGATCCGGAAGAAATTCGCGAGAAATTAGAAAAGCGCGTTGATGTCATCATCGACGGTGGCCATATGGGCGAACAGCCTACAACAGTGGTCGATTTATCCGAGGGCGGGGCGGTTATTTTGCGTGAGGGGGCTGGCTCGGTAGAACCCTTTGAGCATGCTTTATGAGTGTTGCTGAACAGCAGTCGTTACCATTAGGTTTTGTTCGCGGCGAAGCGGTCGTTGATAAGCCTGAAGATTTATATATTCCGCCGGATGCTCTGGAACTGATTTTAGAGTCTTTCAGTGGCCCAATGGATTTGCTGTTGTATTTAATTAAGCGGCAAAAGTTAGATATTGTTGATTTACCGATACTTAATATCACTCGCCAATATGTCGAATATGTCGAGATGATGAAAGAGCTGAAACTGGAATTGGCATCCGATTATCTGGTCATGGCGGCAATATTGGCAGAAATCAAAAGCCGAATGTTGTTGCCAAAGCCGCCCCAACAAGACGATGAAGATGAGGAAGATCCGCGTGCGGCGCTGATCCGACGATTGCAAGAATATGAAGCAATCCGCAAGGGCGCGGAGTGGATTGAGCAACAGCCACAAACGGCCCGTGATACCTTTATTGCTGAGGTAGAAAGTAACGCGCAACAACATATTGAGGTGACCCCGCCTGCGGTAGAACTGGCAGAACTTGCGCTGGCTTTTAGCCGGGTGCTGCAACAGTTAGACTTAAAAGCGCACCATCATATTCAGCGAGAGCAACTCTCCACACGCGAGAGAATGTCACAGATTTTGCAGCGCGTCTCAGAACAAACCCATATTCGCTTTAGCGCGTTGTTCTCGGCTGAAGAAGGCAGAGCTGGTGCGGTGGTGAGCTTTTTAGCAATCCTTGAATTGGTCAAAGAAGCATTAATAGAGGTGGTGCAGGTGAATCCCGACAGTGAAATCCATATTCGCCAACGGGGAGCTGAGGCCAGATGAATCCAGAACAGTTACAACAATTGTTAGAAGCGGCGTTATTCGCTGCACCTAAGGCGATGACGGCAGAGCAATTGAAGCAACAATTGGCGCCGTTACAACAAGTGTCGCTGAAACAAATTCAGCAACAATTGCAAAGCATACAAGCATTCTACCAAGAACGTGGTGTACAATTAGTCAAGGTGGCCTCCGGCTATCGTTTTCAAACTCGCCCTGAACTCGGCGCAGCGTTGGCTGGAATGTGGGAAGAGAAGCCACCACGCTATTCTGCTGCACTGTTAGAAACGCTAGCCCTAATTGCCTATCGTCAGCCTATTACCCGGGCTGAGATAGAGGAGGTTCGCGGCGTGAGTGTGAGCAGCCAAATTATGAAAACCTTGCAAGAGCGAGAGTGGGTTGAAGTGGTAGGGCATAAGGATGTCCCCGGACGGCCACAGCTTTATGCAACGACTCCCGCGTTTTTAGACTATTTTAATCTCTCTGACTTGGCCGAACTGCCAGTCATAGATGAGCCGGAATCGATAACCGCTGAGACAGCGACAAACGAAGAGTAAACAGCATGACAGAGAAGTTGCAAAAAGTATTGGCCCGTTCAGGGCATGGTTCGCGCCGAGAAATCGAAGCGAAAATTGCGGCTGGAAGAATTCGGGTCAATGGCCAAGTAGCGCAGCTAGGTGAGCGCATCGACGCCGATGCTGAGGTGCGAATAGATGGCCATGCCGTCTCAGTAAAGCCTCCAGAAGAGGTGATCTGTCGTGTGTTGATGTATCACAAGCCGGAGGGGGAACTCTGTACCCGCAAAGATCCAGAAGGCCGTCCTACGGTCTACGATAGGCTACCGAAAATGCAAGGTGCGCGCTGGGTCGCAGTAGGTCGTCTCGATGTGAATACCTCTGGGCTATTGTTGTTTACTACCGATGGTGAGCTCGCTAACCGGTTGATGCACCCAAGCCAGCAAATTGAACGTGAATATGCTGTCCGCGTTTTTGGCGAGGTGGACGAAGCGATGTTGCAGCGCTTGCGTAAAGGCGTGCAGTTAGAAGATGGTCCCGCAAAGTTCGAAACTATTCGGGTCGCTGGCGGGGAAGGAATCAATCGTTGGTTCCATGTCACCCTTAAAGAGGGGCGAAATCGAGAAGTTCGCCGTTTGTGGGAGTCACAACAGGTTCAAGTAAGCCGTCTAATGCGCATCCGTTATGGTAACATTCCGTTGGAGAGTGGCTTACCGCAAGGTGGCTGGGCAGAATTACCCTTGGAACAGGTTAATTATTTGCGAGCTGAAGTAAATTTAGCAGCAGAAAAGCGCTCATTTTTAGACCCTCGTCACAGCGAACCTAAACACCGACGCTTTGCTAAAATTCGCAAAGCAACCGCCAAGCAACGTGAACGGCAGAAATCCAACAAAGACAAAAAGCGTCAACGCTAAAACGGTATGAATGAAGGCTGGCAATGGCTGAATGAAAGCCGTTTCGCGGAGCACTGGTATTTTGCGTGGCCGTTTCGCGATGATGTTTGGCGTGACAATGCCGCGCCTGCTCAACGGGCGCTGGTGCAGTTGGTGGCGAAGTTGTTACCGTTTCATGCTGTTACCGTGATTGTGCGACCAGAGTTTGCTGCACAAGCGCGACGCCAACTCCCACAAGCCACACAGTTGTTAAACATTGCATATGACGATGTCTGGCTGCGTGACTACTCGCCGTTATTCAGGCGCTCTAGGCAGCATCCTAATGTCGTTTCTGCACTGAGCTTTGGGTTCGATGGTTGGGGTGGAGTGCAGCTCGCTATGGCTAATGACCGGCAGTTTGCCAAGGCGTTGTTAGCACACTTAGCGCTGCCGCAGATGCATCACCAAGCAATATTAGAAGCCGGTGCGGTGAGTCATGACGGTGCCGGTACGGTACTGTTAGGCACGGGCGCATTGTTGCGCGGCGAAGACGACGCTGCCCAGCGCAAAGCACTGCAACAGCGCTGGCAAGTGTTGTTCAAGCAAGCGTTGGGAGTAGAGCAGTGCGTTTGGCTTGGCGCTGGATTGCAGGCCGACGAGACCGCGGGCCACGTGGATAATCAAGCGGTGTTTGTGGATGATGACCGCATTATTTACAGCTTACCTAACTTTCCTTCGCACCCAGATTGGCGCACTTGCCAGGCCATTGAGAAGCAACTTATTGCATTGCAACACGCAAAAACCGGCAAACCTTATCGGCTTGTCGCGTTACCGTTACCAGAATATGGTGTAGCAACTGAACGCCAGCGTCGCGGTGTAAAGCGGGTAGCAACGGCGCTATATCGTAGTGTAAACACCCCAATCTTACGCAGTTACGTGAACAGCATCGTTACCCCCAAGGTTATCTTGGTTCCGCAATTCGGTATTGCTGAAGATCAGCAAACACTAGCGATTTTACAAGCGCATTTTAGCGAACGAGAGGTACTGGGGGTTGCTGCCGAAGAATGGGTGCTAGCCGGCGGTGGGCCGCATTGCCTTAGTTGCTGGTCGCCGTAGTGGAAGAGGAAATTATTAAGCGGCTACGGCCCTGTGCTTTCGCGTCATACAGCAGCTCATCGGTACGTTTGTAAAGCTCGTTAAAGGTTTCCCCAGCTTTAGCCATGGCAAACCCCATACTGAAGGTGATTTTTACGCTTTCGGGGAGCCCTTCAATCGATACTTGGTTAAGGCGAGTTTGAATTCTTTCAAATATTCCTTCCGCATGTTGCGCGCCCGCGTTAGGCAGTAACAATAGCCATTCTTCGCCACCCAGACGACCGTAGCGGTCATTATCGCGGATACATTGCTCAACAATGCGAGCAAAAGCGCGCAACACGTTATCACCAACGTCATGACCGTATTTGTCATTAATGTCTTTAAAGTAATCAAAGTCGATGATGGCGATGGAAATGGTCGCTTGCTGTTGTTCTAACGCATTGCTACAAGCACGAATAACGGCTCGACGGTTAGGCGCACCGGTCAGTTCATCACGCAACGCCAACTCGGCAAAGCGTTTGCGCGATTGGATTTGTTTCCAGAGTATGTAACTGACGATGATGATAGATAACACCACTGCGATAACCGCGATTAATGCGAGTAGCAACGAGGTTTGTTGTTCTTTCAAGCGAAGCTGGTTGAGTTGGTTTTCTTGATTCAACAGTTTATTGCGGGCTTCCTGATCTTTGATTTCCAAGCGCACCATAATTTCTTGCACGCGGCGATTGCTGTTATTACTCAGCAACTGTTGCTGCATTTGTGCGTAATCTTGGTAGTGCCGTAAAGCATCTTCAAAGTTCCCTTTTTTTTGGTAAAACGCTGACCATAACTTCGCCAACCGAGCACTTTGGTCGACTTGGTCTAAGGTTTTAATCAATGACTCTGTGGCACTTAACGTCTCACCGGCCGCTTCGAGCTGCCCCATGCCCAGTAGGCATTCAACGATATTTAACCGCGTTGTGGCTTCCATAGGATGGGCTGCCGCAGCCTGGAAAAAGGGTAAGGCTTGGCGAAACTGAGCCAATGCTTGGGCGTAGAAGTCTTGCTGTAGCGCCAATTCACCCATGGCGTTGACGGCGTATGCAATGCCCAGTTGATCGTTCAATTGTTCGCTAAGTTGCTGAGCGGTGGTGAAGTGCTTTTGCGCTTTCTCAGGTTGGCCTGTTTCACGATAGGCTTTGCCAAGATTGTAATGTAATACAGAGCGCTCCCAGCGGCCCATACTTTGTTTGGCGATTTCTAATGCCTGTGCCAAGTGAGAAATTCCCATATCGTCTGCACCTGCAGACAGATAAACATCACCAATTAAGGCATGAAATTCCATTTTCAGTTTTGCAGAATTTATCTCTTGCTCACGCTCTACTGCCTCTAACGTCGTCAGGGCGCCTTCGATATCGCCGAGTTGACTCATCACTTGTGCAACACTTAACTTCGCTTCTGCGAGCAACTCCGAGTCGCCACTGCTGGTCGCCGCATCAACGGCAAGTTGAGCGCTACTTGCAGCCTTTGACTGCAACCCGCGTTGTAGGAAATACAGCGAACGGTTGATATAGAGTAAGGCTTGCGCGCGTGGTGCATTGCTGAGTTCGGCAAAGCGCAGGCCTTCTTTAATGGCCTTAGCCGCAGCACTTTCATTGCCCAGACTACGGTATGCTTCGGAGCGCACTGCGAACAGCAGGGCAAGCTGCTGATAATCGCGTTGATTCGATAGCGTCTGTAGCTGCGCCTGGGTATCTTTGAGCAATTGCTCAGGATTGTTGGTGGCTTGCCGACGCCACGCATCAATGTCTTGTGCGTAAACGCTACAAGACATCAATACCACGATCACGCTCAGAACTCTTAACAATGTTGGCAACGGCAAACCTGCTGTAAGGTTAAATAAATGTTAGCGAACGCTCATTTTATCGTCATTATAAATGAAATCAATCGCTTATTGTTTAAGCGCAAAGGTCACTTCGAGTTGTGCTTCGACTGTTTGCTCGCCAGGTAGGGAAACCTCCTTGCGGCTATCCATCTGCATCGTCATTCGCATCATTTGTGGGCGCGTGGTTGATTGCTCCCGAATGGTTAACGCTTGGCCGAGGACCAAACCGGCGCGTTGTGCCAGTTGTTGCGCCTTAGCTTGGGCTTGCGCAAAGGCTTGGCTTAACGCCTGTTGATACATCGCCTGCGGTTCGCTTAGATCAAATTCAATGGCACCGACACGCGTTACGCCACGGGCCAGAGCAAGGTCAATGATTTGGTCGTATTGGTCCAGTTTATTTAACGTCACTTTTATTTGGCGTTGAACTTGAAACCCTTGTTGCTGCAGCTTACCAGCGCTGTCATTGTCATATATTGGCATAATTTGCAGTTGGTAAGACTGAATGTTTTTGGCTGCCACATCACGTTTCTCAAGATCACCCAATAAGCGCGAGGTCGCTTGATCGACGGCAGTTTTAAGGCTGCTGACTTTACTTCCGCGTTGCTCAATCCAAAACTGAATCGTTGCTTGGTCTGGGACTGCCGAAACCGCGCCGGAACCGGTTACCGTAATTGCTGATTGTTGCTGGCCTTGTGGCTGGGCATAGCTGCAGGCACTCAGTACTAGGCCGATTAAAATTACGCCCAGTCGTGTAGCGGCATTTGCGTTATGACGAAAAACTTTCATGTTAAACTTCTCCTTTATACAGTCTTTGGAATGTTGGAGTGATGCCATGAAGGTTAGTTCAGAAAACGTCAGTTATCAGGATGTTTTTGATGCAGCGACACGACTGCTTGCACGTCGCGAACATTCTGCGACTGAACTGAAGCGCAAGCTCACCTTAAAAGGTTGGCCGTCAGCGTTGATCGACGAAGCGATCGCAAACCTCCAACAGCAAGACTGGCAGAGCGATGAGCGATTTTTGCAAAGTTATGTTCGGCAACGGTTGGCGCAGGGCGATGGACCGCTTAAGTTGGCGCAACAAGTGTTGCAAAACAAAGGTGTTGATCAGCAGCAATGGCAGCAATTCTTGGCCAGTTGTGAGATAGATTGGCAACAACAGTGCGCTGAAGTCGTGCGGCGGCGGTTCGCCGATAACGTGCCAGATTCGCAAAAAGCGTGGGCAAAGCAAGTGCGTTTTTTACAACAACGAGGCTTTACCCAAGAGCAAATTTTTGCCGTGGTGCAACGCCCGAAAAACTGGTCGTAGCAGGCTGGTCATGGTAGGCTAGCGCGTTATTCGAACAATCGCTAAAGCGCAAAAAGAGGCTGGTTCTTTCATGAGCATGAGTAGTGCCGAAATTCGTGAAACATTTCTGCAGTTTTTCGCTGAGCGCGGGCATCAACGCGTTCCTTCTGCATCAATGATCCCTGGTAATGATCCGACGTTGCTTTTTACCAACGCCGGCATGGTGCCATTTAAGGATGTGTTCCTCGGCACTGATAAGCGTAACTATCAGCGAGCTACTTCAGCCCAACGCTGTTTGCGCGCTGGCGGTAAGCATAACGATTTAGAAAATGTGGGTTATACCGCGCGCCACCATACCTTTTTTGAAATGCTGGGTAATTTCAGTTTTGGCGACTACTTTAAGCAGCAAGCTATTGAATTCGCATGGCAGTTCTTGACCGAGGTGTTGAAGTTACCAAAGCAGAAGCTTTGGGTGACGGTATTTACCGAAGATGACGAAGCTTACGATATTTGGGCCAAACACATTGGGGTACCGGAAGATCGAATTTCTCGTATCGGTGAAAAGGATAACTTTTGGTCGATGGGTGATACGGGTCCTTGCGGGCCTTGTTCAGAAATTTTCTATGACCATGGCGAAGATGTGTGGGGCGGTCCTCCTGGCACCGCGGAAGAAGATGGCGACCGTTATATTGAGATTTGGAACTTGGTTTTCATGCAATATAACCGCCAAGCAGATGGTCATCTAGAGCCGCTACCCAACCCTTCTATTGATACGGGGATGGGGCTGGAGCGTATTTCTGCGATCATGCAAGGGGTGCACAGTAACTACGAAATCGACACCTTCCAGCGGTTGATTTCGGATGCCGCCGCGGTGATTGGTAGTGATGATAAAAGCAGTAAATCTTTGCGCGTTATCGCCGACCATATTCGCTCTTGCAGCTTCCTCATTGTTGATGGCGTTACGCCGTCGAACGAAGGTCGTGGCTATGTGCTGCGCCGCATCATCCGTCGCGCAGTTCGCCACGGACATTTGTTAGGTGCTAACGAACCGTTCTTCTACAAACTGGTTGATTCGCTGGTTGAGCTAATGGGTGAAGCCTATCCGGAACTGGCTGAGAAAGCGCAAACTATCGCAGACGTGTTGTTGCGTGAAGAACAACAGTTTGCCAAGACGCTTGCTCGCGGATTAGCAATCCTCGCGGATGAAGTCGCTAACTTGAGTAATGATGTTATCCCAGGTGACGTCGTTTTCAAGCTTTACGATACCTACGGCTTCCCACAGGATTTAACGGCTGACATTGCTCGTGAAAAAGGCTTGAGCATTGATGTAGAGGGCTTTGAAAAAGCCATGAACGAGCAGCGAAAGCGTGCCCAGCAAGCGTCGCAGTTTGGTATTGATTACAACCAACAGCTTAAAACCGACAAAAAATCGGCGTTCAGCGGTTACCAACAGGTCGCACAAGAAAGCCAAGTTATCGAGTTATTCAAAGACGGTGAAACGGTTCAGCAGTTGGCTGCGGGCGAACAAGGCATTGTGGTGCTCAGCGAAACGCCATTTTACGCTGAAAGTGGTGGTCAAGTTGGTGATACTGGCGTGCTACGAAGCGCCGCTGGCGAGTTTGTCGTAACCGACACGCAGATGCTAGGTAAAGCGATTGCGCATCACGGTAAAGCTGAGGTGACGCTGCAATTGGGCGATACGGTCAGTGCCGAAATTGATAGCGAACGGCGTGACAATATTCGTCGCAATCACTCGGCAACGCATTTGGTCCACGCTGCGCTAAGAAACCTTTTGGGCGATCACGTCAGCCAAAAAGGCTCGTTAGTTGAAGCCGATAAAATGCGTTTCGACTTCTCACACTTTGAGCCACTTAGCGCAGAACAAATCGCCGAAATTGAACGCGTAGTAAACGCGGAAATCCGTCGTAATACGCCGCTGACGACAGCGTTGATGGATATTGAGGAAGCGAAAAAGGCTGGGGCTATGGCGTTATTCGGCGAGAAATATGACGACCAAGTACGAGTGGTACGCATGGGCGATTTCTCAATGGAGCTTTGCGGCGGAACACATGTTCAAGCAACCGGCGATATCGGCTTGTTCCGAATTGCATCGGAAGCGGGAATCGCTTCCGGGATCCGCCGTATAGAGGTGGTGACTGGAGCGGCTGCGATTGCCTTTACCCAACAGCAACAGCAAAGACTGCAAGCCATAGCGACGCAATTAAAATGTGATCCATTGCATGTTGTTGAACGTTTCCAGCAGTGGAGTGAACGATCACGACAGTTAGAGAAGCAAGTTGCGCAACTGAAGCAACAGTTAGCGGCACAAGCAGGCGGTGATTTAGTTGCCAACGCAGAAATCTTTAACCACGTTAAGGTGATTATTGCTAGCCTTGATGGTATCGATCCAAAATCGCTACGTTCTACCGTTGACGATTTAAAAAACCAAATGGGTAGTGGCATCGTATTATTAGGCACAGCGGTGGACGCGAAAGTGAGTCTTATTGCTGGAGTGACAAAGGACCTCACTGATCGAGTTAAAGCGGGTGATTTAGTTAACCAAGCCGCAGCAGTCGTCGGTGGTAAAGGCGGTGGACGTCCAGATATGGCGCAAGCCGGTGGGTCGCAACCTGAGCAGCTTGAGCACGCCTTAACATCGGCTAAGCAATGGTTGCAACAGCAACTCGGCTGAGCACTTGTTGACGGCTGTTGGTCGGATATAACTCATTAATACGCTTTTCGTTATAGTGTATTTGCTGAAAAGGCTGATAGTATTTAACACACTGTAAGAAAAGGAAATGTTCGTTGTTGGTAGATCAAAGCCAAACAGTAACGAAGGAGCAGGCTGATGTTAATTTTGACCCGACGAGTCGGTGAAACTCTGATGATTGGTGACGATGTTACTGTCACTGTGCTTGGCGTCAAAGGCAACCAAGTACGGATTGGTGTGAATGCCCCGAAAGAGGTGTCGGTGCACCGTGAAGAAATCTATATGCGCATTCAGTCTGAAAAGGATGATCCTCAGGACGGTGAAGGGTCCTAAGCGCCAGATTCAGCCGATGATTTAGTGTGGAAAGCCGCTCCCGTATGGGGGCGGCTTTTTTCTATTATTCTCGGGCAGTTTTGTAAAAATTGGCAATCTTGCGTTTTTTTTGCACGAGATGGTCAAATATCCCACACTCGAGCCGGGAAAGGGAAAAAATGGTTTGACATTATTGCCGACATCGCTAGAATGCTCGCCACAACGTTGCGGAGAGGTGGCCGAGTGGCTGAAGGCGCTCCCCTGCTAAGGGAGTATAGGGTTTGTAGCTCTATCGAGGGTTCGAATCCCTCCCTCTCCGCCAAGTTGTTAAGGTAAGCGCTCGTAGCTCAACTGGATAGAGTACCTGGCTACGAACCAGGCGGTTGGAGGTTCGAGTCCTCCCGAGCGCGCCAAGCCTTAACTTCAACGTGACATACCAATACGCGCTCGTAGCTCAACTGGATAGAGTACCTGGCTACGAACCAGGCGGTTGGAGGTTCGAGTCCTCCCGAGCGCGCCATCTACATTTTCTTTACATTTCCGAACTGAATAGCGACTATACTTCCATTGTCATTGTTTCTTTGACAAGCTGTTGTTTTGTTTAATGGTTTCAAACAGCGAGGTCGTTAAGGTGTCACAACTTCTGGCGCAAGCCGCTGAACTAATGCTTATTGGCATGTCCTCAGTACTGCTATTTTTATTGCTGCTGATAGCAGCAATGAAGTTGTTAAAAACGTTGTTCCCTTACTTTCCTGATCAACCTCAACGACCTACAGCGTCTGCGATACCTTCGCGGGCGATGATTGCTGCGGTCACTGCGGCAGTCCATCAACATCATCACGCGGTAACCAAGGAGCAGTCCCATGACTAAAGCTTTGCAATTAACCGACGTCGTTTTGCGTGACGCCCATCAGTCACTACTCGCAACCCGAATGCGTTTGGACGACATGCTACCCATTGCAGAAAAGCTCGATAGTCTTGGATATTGGTCGCTGGAGTCTTGGGGTGGAGCAACCTTTGATGCCTGTATTCGGTATCTAGGAGAAGATCCCTGGGAACGCATTCGAGAGTTGAAAAAGGCGATGCCAAACACTCGCCAACAAATGTTGTTACGCGGTCAGAACCTGCTGGGTTACCGGCATTACGCCGATGACGTGGTACGAGCCTTTGTCGAGCGAGCAAAAACCAATGGTGTAGATGTCTTTCGTATTTTTGATGCAATGAACGACGTGCGTAACTTGCAAACGGCGATTAAAGCGGCGAAAGAGGTTGAGGGGCATGCACAAGGGACATTGTCGTATACGGTTAGTCCCGTTCATACCTTAGAAACCTGGGTGAATATGGCACAAGAGCTTGAGGACTTGGGCTGTGATTCGCTCTGTATAAAAGATATGGCCGGTTTATTGCGACCTTACGATGCGCATGAACTGGTTAGTGCATTGAAAAAGCACACAGATTTACCCATTGCCTTGCACTGTCACGCCACTACCGGGCTAAGTGTAGCAACGCTGCAGAAAGCGATAGATGCCGGTGTTGACCGTGTGGATACCGCGATTTCTTCAATGAGTATGACCTATGGTCACTCCCCCACAGAAACCATCGTCGCAATGGTGGAAGGCACAGAACGAGATACCGGCTTTTCGTTACCAAAATTAGAAGAGGTCGCGAGTTACTTCCGTGAGGTTCGGAAAAAGTACGCGAAATTTGAAGGGTCGTTAAAAGGCGTCGATGCACGTATTTTGATTGCACAGGTTCCGGGTGGCATGTTGACCAACATGGAGAACCAGCTGAAAGAACAGAATGCACTGGATAAATTCGATCAGGTACTGGATGAAATCCCTCGCGTGCGCGAGGATTTAGGCTATATCCCGCTGGTAACGCCAACCTCGCAAATTGTTGGTACGCAAGCCGTCCTCAATGTATTGAGTGGCGAGCGCTACGCCAATATTTCAAAAGAGGCTGCAGCAGTACTTAAAGGTGAGTATGGGAAACCTGCGGCAGAGGTGAATAAAGCACTGCAAGAACGGGTGTTAGATGGCAAAGAGGTTATTACATGCCGCCCCGCGGATTTGCTCGATAACGAACTTGAAGCACTAGAGGATGAATTAACGTCGACCGCGAAGGAGCAGTCGATCAAATTGGCGAAGAATACCGTTGATGACGTTTTGACCTACGCGTTATTTCCACAGATCGGATTGAAATTCTTAAAGAATCGCGATAATCCTGATGCGTTTGAACCCCATCCCGATCAGGCACAGGATACAGAGCAAGCACCGCAATCCAGTGATAAGGCGGAAAAGTCTACTTCGCAAAATAACGCCGGTAATCCGACAGCAGCAACCTATCAAGTGACCGTTGATGGCCAGCAGTTCGAGGTTCATGTAGGAGCCGCGGGTGAGGTTGATCATGTGCAGTCTAGTCAAGCGGCGGCGTCAACAACTGCAGCAGCGCCAGCGAAGAGCGTTGATGATATCGAGCCAACCACAGCGCCCTTGGCGGGCAATATTTTCCGAGTTGAGGTGGCAGAGGGCGATAACGTTAACGCCGGTGATGTGTTGATTGTGATGGAAGCCATGAAGATGGAAACTGATATCAAAGCGGAGACTGATGGAACAGTCGCTAAAGTCTTTGTCAAAGAGGGAGACAGCGTCGCTGTTGGCGATTCCCTAGTCAGCGTAGGGTAGGGCATTATGGACTCTCTGCAGTTGTTGTGGCAAACCACCGGTATCGCCGCGATGAGTTGGGGCCAATTGGCAATGATCGGCGTCGGTTTTTTATTGCTGTATTTGGCAATTGCGAAGAAGTTTGAACCCTTATTGCTGGTACCCATTGGTTTTGGCGCAGTGTTGGCAAATATTCCGCTGGCCGGTTTCACCGAGCCGGGTGGATTGCTGTATTACATTTATGCTGCCGGAATAGATACTGGCGTATTTCCGCTGTTAATTTTTATGGGTGTGGGAGCGCTAACAGATTTTGGGCCGTTGATTGCTAATCCGAAAATGCTGTTACTCGGTGGCGCGGCGCAGATGGGAATTTTTGTAACCTTGTTCGGCGCTATTGCGTTGAATGTGATTCCTGGTTTAGATTTTTCGCTTGCTGACGCTTCGGCCATTGCCATCATTGGCGGTGCCGATGGTCCTACAGCAATCTTCCTCGCTTCAAGGCTAGCGCCAGACTTGTTAGGAGCAATAGCCGTCGCAGCCTACTCCTATATGGCGTTAGTGCCGATTATTCAGCCGCCAATAATGCGCTTACTTACCACTGAGCAAGAGCGCCAAGTGAAGATGGAACAACTGCGCCCGGTGAGCCGCCGCGAAAAACTCATGTTTCCATTGGCGGTATTACTGCTGACCTTACTATTGTTGCCTTCGGCAACGCCGTTAGTCGGCATGTTTTGTTTGGGCAACCTCATGCGCGAATCCGGTGTGGTGGAACGCTTAACCAAGACCACCCAAAATGATTTAATCAATACGGTGACCATCTTCTTGGGCTTAGCGGTGGGCTCTAAGCTTTCGGCTGAACACTTCTTAAGTTATGAAACACTAGGCATTTTGGCCCTAGGAGCGATAGCTTTTGCGATAGGTACCGCATCTGGCGTGTTGATGGCGAAGTTAATGGCGAAGTTCAGTCACAGCCCGATTAACCCGCTAATCGGCGCTGCGGGTGTTTCTGCGGTGCCGATGGCGGCAAGAGTGGTGAATAAAGTGGGGCAGCAAGCCAACCCGCAAAATTACCTGCTAATGCACGCCATGGGGCCTAACGTTGCAGGAGTGCTGGGTTCAGCGGTAGCCGCCGGTATTCTATTGGCGCTGGTAGGCTAACCGGCTAACGCGCAGTAAGCCACAGCATGAGGGTATAAAACGTCGCAATCACAGCACTAAACAGGGTAATGTAGATATAGCCCTTAGCGCCCGAACGAATGCGATAACCACGCGACCATAAAAACAGGGTCCACAGCACACACAATACTACGGGCAGTAAAAATAACAGTCGTATCATTACGCTTGTTCCTCATGGCTGTCATCGCTCGCTTGCATTGCAGCTAAGTCTGACGCTGCTTGGCTGGCGTGCTGTAAACGTTTTTCTAACTCGGTAATGCGATCGGCAACACGGTCGATCTCGCCTTTACTCATATAACTTTCCATATCCGCTGCCTTTTCCTGCAGGGCATTAAGGCCCAAATTGGCTGCAGCGCCTTTTAATGAGTGGAAGTAGCGCCGTGCTTTGTCGTGTTGCCCACGAGTAATAAAGTCGGCCACAGTTAACGCGCTGTTTTGGTATTGTTCAACCAGTTGGTTGACCAACCGCAGATAGAGCTCAACGTTGTTTTGAAGGCGTTTCAGGGCGCCGGCAAAATCAATACCTTTGGCCTGTGGATAGCGAATACGACTAACCTCTTTAGGTTCTGGCTCAGGTGCTTCTGTGCGCGGCTCAGTGGGTTTACTTTGCTGATAGTCACCGGGCTTGCACCATTTACTCAACATCGCCAGTAGCGCGGTTTCATCTATTGGCTTGGCTAAGTGCCCCTGCATCCCCGCGGCTAGCGAGCGTTCGGCATCACCACTCATGGCATTAGCGGTCATCGCTAGAATAGGAAGCTGCTGGTAAGAGTAGGTCTGTCGAATGGTTTCTGCGGCACGGTAACCATCCATCACTGGCATTTGAATATCCATTAATACGATGGCGTATTGCTGACTGTTGACTTTATCAACCGCCACTTGGCCGTTTTCGGCAATGTCCACAACAAAGCCATGGCTTTCGAGTAACTCGCGCGCGACGTGCTGATTAATTTCGTTGTCTTCGACCAGCAACACTGGCGCATGCAAAATTGATTCGGGTAGCTGGATGTCTTGCTGTTCGGTTGTCACTGAGCGATTGGTGCGGTTATTCAATACATCACTTAACACGCGGCCGAGCGAAGCGGTGGTATAAGGTTTGGTAATAAAGTCGGAAGCGCCAACCTTTTTCGCTTTTTCCGCAAGCTCCTCAGCATAGTAGCCGGTCGCTAACACCAACTTGGGAAGCCGTGAGGGTTCAAACTTTTTCTGTAACCGTTGGCAGAAGGTTAAGCCATCCATCCCCGGCAAACGCCAGTCAACTAATATCAGCTCGTAAGGCGAGTCTGCGGCAACAGCTTCTTCACACAAGCTCATGCCTTGTTCTGCGGTACGACAGACTTTTACATCGACTTTATAACCGCGAAGAATTTCATAGAGCATTTCGCGAGTACTGAGGTTGTCGTCGATAGCAAGAATTTTTCGCCCCGCCAGTTGCTGTTGTAAACGTTGGATATGGGAATCATCTTGCTCTGGTTGCAACGGCAGCGTGAGTTCAATAAAGAAGGTAGACCCTTGGCCGACTGCACTGGTCACCCCGATATCGCCTTGCATAAGGTGAATTAGGCGGCGTGATATCGCCAACCCAAGGCCGGTTCCGCCATATTTACGGGTCGTTGAACTATCGGCCTGAGTGAAAGGCTGGAACAAGTTTGCGCGTTGCTCCTCATCCATACCTATGCCGGTATCTGACACAGAAATACGCAACCATACTTGTTGATCGTTGCGGTCTAGCAAGGTTACAGCAACGTTAATTTCACCGTCTTCGGTAAACTTAATGGCGTTACTGACTAAGTTCACCAGCACCTGGTTTAGGCGCAGCGGGTCGCCAAGAAGGCGTGTGGGAATATTCCCGGGAATGTTGATGATAAACTCTAAATCTTTATCGTAAGCCTTGTAGGCAAACATATCAGCCAACGATTCCATCACTTCTTCGAGGTCGAAAGGAATGCGCTCAATATGCAGCTTACCCGCATCGATTTTGGAGAAATCAAGAATGTCATTAATAACCCCGAGCAAGGCATTTGATGAGGCGTTGATGACCTTGACGTAACGCCGTTGCTTGGCATCCAATTGCGTTTTTAAACAAAGTGTTGCCATGCCCACGATGGCGTTGATTGGGGTCCGTATTTCGTGGCTCATATTTGCCAAAAACTCGCCTTTGGCTAAATTGGCTTGTTCTGCGGTCTCTTTGGCTTGCGCCATTTCAGTGGCAACGGCTTTAATTTTAGAAATGTCATAATACGAGCCCAAGATGCCAATGACTTTACCTTGTTCGTCGTAGAGCGGCACACTGGCATGCTCTACCCAACAGGCTTGGTCACGCAATTGCATCTCGACCTCGGCGATCGAAGAGGCCTGTTGTTGTGCCAAGGTTTTGCTGTCGCGCGCTAAAATTTGGTCTAAGGTGCTGGCTATACTGTTGGACTGCTGCTCAGCATTGGCGATATCGTCCACTGAGGCTAACCCTAAATCGTCGGCAAAGGCTTGATTGCCGCCCAACAGTTGTAACTGCTGGTCACGCCAATAAACACGCATTGGTAGGTCGGTAAATACCTGCTGTAATAATTGTAGCGAGGTTGACGAAAGAATGGGTTGAGAAAATGGCGCAGTTAACGCGGTATTGCGGCTGCGAACCCAAAAATAGATGCCGGAGAGGGCGCTGGCGCATAAAATCAGCACCAAGGCATAGTCATTCCATGGCGAGGGCGCAACAAAATAGCTCACCACTGCACCCAACTGCAGCAGCGCTAAGCCTTTTTGCAACGCCGGCCAATAACTTTTTACGGACGTTTTGGTGGTTACAGACATGGAATAACTCGGTATCATAAAAGTCATAGTGTGCCATGCGCAGTAGATACTGCCAAGCATTCAACAAACTCGAATGGACTGCGGCTACAATTATCAGTAAGCTGTGCCCATAACTGGTATTAGCGTCAGCAGGAACCTCCATTGCAAGCAAAGCTTGAATCTGTTGTTAACGCGTTGCAAGCGACAGTGCCAAATTCGGCGTGGTCGGAAATCCAACGCGGTGTAGAGCGTGAAACGTTGCGAATTAATCAGGATGCGACGTTGGCGCAAACTGATCACCCGTCTAGCTTGGGCAAAACTCTGACCCACCCAACCATTACTACGGACTATTCTGAGTGTTTATTGGAATTTATTACGCCTGTTGAGCGTAGTATCGATAACACCATGGCGCAGTTACGCGATATTCACCGACAAAGTTACCGAGCGGTGGGCGAACAATTGTTGTGGCCAATGAGCATGCCTTGTTACGTCGGTGATGAAAAAGACATTCCGATTGCGCGTTACGGCAATTCTCATAGTGGCCGAATGAAGAGTTTGTACCGTAAAGGATTGACGCACCGCTATGGCGGCACCATGCAGATCATTGCTGGAGTGCATTATAACTTCTCGGTTCCACAGAGTATTTGGGATGCTTTAGCGAAGCACCACGGTGAACGCAACACACAACAGTTTCGTTCTGCGCGCTATTTCGGCCTTATCCGTAATTTCAAACGCGTCAGTTGGGTTATCCCTTATTTATTTGGGGCCTCGCCGGCGGTGTGTAAATCGTTCTTATCCCATGTTGAGCACAACATCGACTTTAAGATCATGGGCAAGGGCACGGCCTACCGCGATTATGCCACGTCGTTGCGTATGAGCGACCTAGGCTACACCAACAAAGAGCAGGCCTCATTGCAAATTACCTACAACTCGGTGGATGAATACATTGCCGGGTTGCGCCGAGCCATCTCGACTAAATCGACGCAGTTCAGCAAAATTGGAGTGAAAGTCGATGGCGAGTATCGCCAATTAAACGACAACATCCTGCAGATAGAGAACGAGTTCTATTCGCCAATACGCCCTAAACGGGTGGCGAAAAATGGTGAAACGCCCACGCAAGCGCTTGAGCGCGGTGGGGTTGAGTATATTGAAGTCCGTGCGTTAGATGCTAATCCATTTAGCCCGGTCGGGATTACCGCTGAACAAATCAAGTTTTTGGATTTATTATTACTGTATTGCCTGTTTAGCGAGTCTGCACCGTTGAGTTGGGAACAACAGCGAGTTTGCGATAACAATTTTAATAAGGTTGTGCTGGATGGCCGTAATCCACGCTTATCGTTGCAAGATGGTGAGCATGAACGTGCTATCGCTGATTGGTTAGAAGCGTTGTTTTATGATCTCGGTTTGCTGGCGCAAACACTCGACCAAGCCGCTGCACAAGGCGGAACCTATCAGCAAACCTTGGCGGGCTTTTATGAGTGGGTTTTAAACCCGGAGTTAACCCTGTCTGGACAGTGGATGGCGCTACTCAAAGAGCAAGGATTGGATAATAGTGAACTGGGCATGCAATTGGCGAAAAAGTATCGTCAGCAATTGCTCGGTGAGACGCTTGAAGTGTTCACTGACGCGCAGTTTGAGCAATGGCGAGAAGCATCAGAAGCAGCCTTTGCTGAACGCGAAAAAGCCAGCCAACACTGTTCGTTTGATGAATTCTTAGCGGACTATTTTACCAAAGCTGCGCAGCCTGCAAAGCCGGAGGCGGAGTAAAAAAGAAACCGCGCGACACCGGTGACGGTTCGCGCGTAATTTACAGACGTTCAGGGAATGAACAAAAACTTTGCTGCTCATAAGGTATGAGTCAGTCTTTTTAAAAAAGTTTCAACGCCATGAAAATAAAAACGCGACCACCCGTTATTCTGCCGCTGGTTCTGAGCCTGAGCGTTGTGCTTGGGGGCTGTGCCACTGCGCCGCCGCGCCAACCAGACAACCTTTGTGAAATTTTTTATGAAAAGCCCGATTGGTATGATGCTGCAGCAGACGCACGTGAACGTTGGGGAACCCCCATTCATGTGCCGATGGCAATGATGTATCAAGAGAGCTCCTTTAAAGAAGACGCGTTACCGCCACGTGATTACCTGCTGGGATTTATTCCGTGGGGGCGAGTGAGCTCGGCCTACGGTTACTCGCAGGCCAAGACCCTGACTTGGGAAGATTACATGCGCGAGACCGATAACGAGGGTGCGGATCGCGACGAGTTCGAAGATGCCATCGATTTTATGGCGTGGTTTGTGAAGAAAACTTATGAAATCAATGGCGTGTCTAAGTGGGATGCTTATGCGCAGTACCTCAACTACCATGAGGGATGGGGAGGTTATCGGCGCAAAACCTACCTGCGCAAGCCGTGGTTAGTGAAAGTTTCGCGGATTGTAAAACAACGGTCACTGACATATGCCGCCCAGCTCAACCGCTGTGAAGAGGATCTTCAACACGGTTGGCTATGGCGTTTGTTCTTCGGTTAGTTATCGTCTTTTGTCAACAGTGGTGGGCGGTAGTATTCCGGCAAAACCCTGAGCGTTTTAATCATGGTGTCACTGACTTCGATGATTTCCACTGGGTAGCCGCCGATCCGCAGACTTAACTGATTGTCCGGAATGTCACCTAAGCGTTCGACAATCAAGCCACTCAAGGTTTTCGGGCCGTCGGTCGGGAATTCCCAGTTCATTTCTTTATTGAGTTCACGCAGGTTAGCTGAGCCCTCAACCAAGAAACTGCCGTCCGGTTGCGGTTGGGTGGTCTCGCTTGGCGCAGGATTCATCGAGGTCGTGAAATCTCCCACAATTTCTTCCAGAATATCTTCTAGCGTCACTAAGCCTTGAATATCGCCGTACTCGTCCACGACCAGGCCGATGCGTTCTTTACGACGCTGGAATTTTAGCAGCTGGACATTCAGCGGTGTTCCTTCTGGAATGTAGTAAATATCTCTTGCCGCACGCACCAGAATAGACTTGTCTGCTTCAAATTGGTTCTTTGTCATCAGTCGCATAACATCGCGAGCATGCAAAAAGCCAATGGCATCGTCGATATCCCCGCGGTACAATAACAACCGAGTGTGTTGGCCTTGAGCCAGTTGCTTAACAATGTATTTCCAATCGTTATTGATGTCGATGCCAATGATATCGTTACGCGGAATCATCACGTCTTCAACCGTGACCTTTTCCAAGTCGAGAATGCTGACCAGCATTTCTTGGTGCGACGTTGGGATCAGGTTGCCCGCTTCATTCACCACCGTGCGCAGCTCATCGGAGTTGAGTGAGTCGTTGGCTCGGGCAGCGTCCGGACGAACGCCGAGGCAACGCATGAAGCCATTAGTCACAACATTCACTAGCAATACCAGCGGATACATAACGGTTAGCAACGGCCGTAGTAACAATGAACTTGGAAATGCAATACGCTCGGGATGTAATGCAGCAATGGTTTTCGGTGTTACTTCGGAAACGATCAAAATCACCAACGTTAAGCCAAAGGTAGCAATCAGTACTCCAGCGTCACCAAACCAACGCATACAAAGAATAGTGGCAACGGCAGAGGCGGCGATGTTGACCAGGTTATTGCCAATCAGGATGAGGCTGATCAGACGGTCAGGACGATCCAACAGATATTGAACCCGAGCCGCCCCAGCGTGCTGTTGTTGCACCAAGTGCCGAAGTCGATAACGGTTAATCGACATCATGCCCGTTTCAGAGCCAGAAAAATACGCAGAAATCAGCAGTAGTACTACAAGAATTACTAATAAACTACCCGTCGATATGTCGTCCAATGCGGATATCCTTTATTGACACCAGAAAATCTAATGTATGGATGCACTCGGTGAAGTCAACCCTTAGTTACCCCAGTATGACATCTTTCACGAAGCGGCTACCGAAGTATGCGAGGGTTAAAATCAAGCCAGCAATCACGGTGCCAGACACCACTACACGACCGCGAGCACCACTAAATTTGTGTAACAAAACAATACCGGCATAGGTTGCGAAAGCGATCAGCGAGAGGATGGTCTTGTGCGCTTGACCTTGGGCAAACAAATCGTCCAAAAACACAAAACCGCTGATAATCGCCAAGGCTAGGAGTCCGGTGCCAGCGCTCAATAAGCGGAAAAAATAGCGCTCTACGGTAAGCAGTGGCGGCAGATAATTGGCAATTGCTGTGCTCTTGCGTTGTTTAAGGACCTTGTTCAAATAGTTGAGTTGCACAGCATAGAGCGTAGCTAGCGCTAAAACACCATAGGCAAGTAGTGATAGCACGATGTGAATAACAAGCCCATGAACTGAGGCAATATTGGCGCCCCAACTGACGGGCGTGAATACCACCAAGATCGCACTCAACGCGGCAAATAGGTAAATGACCGGCCGCAATAACAACCCACTATGGCGATGACCACGGATTAAAGTTAAGCCCGCTAATAGCCACGCAACCACCGATAGGCTAATAGCCACATTAAGATGGTCGAATTGGTCGCGTTGCAAATGCCAATAGAGCAAAGCAGCGTGCGCCGCGAAGCCAACAATGGCAGTAATAGAAGCGAGCTTTGAATCGTCTACGCGCGAATTGGCCAGTGCTCGCAATGTATTGATAGCACTGGCTGAATAACCCAGCAAAGTCAACAGCAATAGCAGATATGCCATGGTATGACGAGATCCTATAGTCCTACAGTAAAGGTTGAAGCTTGAGTATACGATCAGGTCTCTATAAACCCAACTGTTAGAGGCGAAACTTTCTTGAAGTTTCGTTATAATGGCGCCATATCGATAATGACGACAACAACGGCGAAGAGAGTCGAATATGTTTGAGAATTTAACCGAACGCTTATCTCAGACCCTAAAAAATGTAAGTGGGCGAGGGCGTCTGACCGAGGACAATATCAAGTCGACGTTGCGTGAAGTACGGATGGCACTGCTTGAAGCCGACGTGGCGTTGCCTGTAGTGAAAGAATTTATCGCACGAGTAAAAGAGCGGGCGGTCGGGGTTGAGGTGAACAAAAGCCTAACACCGGGGCAAGTTTTCGTAAAAATCGTGCAATCCGAACTAGAAACAGCAATGGGCGAGGCGAATGTCCCGTTGAACCTTAACGTGCAACCGCCAGCGGTTATTATGATGGCAGGTTTGCAAGGTGCTGGTAAAACCACCAGCGTGGGTAAGCTCGCCAAGTTCTTGACCGAAAAGCAAAAGAAAAAAGTATTAGTGGTGAGTGCCGACGTCTACCGTCCCGCAGCGATTAAACAGCTGGAAACTCTCGCCGCTGAAGTTGGCGTCGCATTTTTTCCATCGACCACTGAACAGCAACCTGTGGCAATCGCCGAAGCCGCTATTACTCATGCGCGAAAGCAGTTTTTTGATGTCGTTTTAGTCGATACCGCCGGTCGCTTAGCGGTCGATGAAGCGATGATGGCAGAAATTCAGCACTTGCACGAAGCCGTGAAGCCGGCAGAAACCTTGTTCGTCGTTGACGCCATGACCGGCCAAGACGCGGCCAACACGGCGAAGGCCTTCAACGATGCGTTACCGCTGACAGGTGTGGTGCTTACCAAAACTGATGGTGACGCCCGTGGTGGGGCAGCGCTGTCGATTCGCCATATCACCGGCAAACCGATCAAATTCTTAGGGGTTGGTGAAAAGAACGATGCTTTAGAAGCGTTCCACCCGGATCGCGTTGCCTCGCGGATTCTTGGAATGGGCGACATGCTGTCGCTCATCGAAGAGGTGGAGCAGAAGGTCGATCGCGAAAAAGCCGAGAAAGTTGCCAAAAAGGTGATGAAAAAAGGCGAGTTCTCGTTAGAGGACTTTCGTGACCAGTTGGTCCAAATGCGTGATATGGGTGGAATGATCGGATTGCTCGATAAAATGCCGGGAATGGGCAAAATGGGTGACAAAATCAAAGGCCAAATGGATGACAAGATGACGCTTCGGATGGAAGCGATTATTAATTCAATGACAGCGCGTGAACGGCGCTTCCCTGATGTCATAAAAGGTTCTCGCAAGCGCCGAATTGCAGCAGGTTCTGGTACGCAAGTACAAGACGTGAACCGGCTCCTGAAGCAATTTATGCAGATGCAAAAAATGATGAAGAAGATGAAAGGCGGCGGAATGGCAAAAATGTTGCGCGGAATGGGCGGCAAAATGCCGCCGGGAATGTTCCCTGGACGCTAGTACGATGGCCCGATTGCGCTTGCATTTATGGTAAAAATCCGTAGAATTGTCGGGCTCCCTGAATCCGTTCGGGGTTTTTTGCTTTAACTTAACAAACACAACAGTAATTGAGGAACGCAATGGTAACCATTCGTTTACAACGTGGTGGCGCGAAAAAAAGCCCCTTCTACCAAATGGTAGTGACTGACAGCCGTAACTCTCGTGACGGCCGTTTTATCGAAAATGTCGGTTTCTTTAACCCTGTGGCTCGTGGCCAGGAAGAACGTATCCGTATCGACCTAGAGCGCATCGAACACTGGGTTGGCCATGGTGCAACATTGTCTGAGCGTGTTGCTAAATTGGTCAAGGACGCTCGCGCAGCGGCCTAATAGCTTTAAGAGTGACTATGGCAGAATCGCAAGACACAGTTGTTATCGGCCGCTTCGGCGCGGTATACGGCGTTAAAGGTTGGTTGCGAATTCAGTCGTTCACAGAACACGCTGAAGCTATTTTTGATTATCGCCCTTGGCTTGTCGGGCGGACAGCAAAAGCTATGCAAGTCGCCGAATGGCGGTTCCACGGTAAAAGCATTATTGCTCGCGTGGAAGGTATCGAAGACAGAGATGAAGCGGCCAAACTTACCGGCCAAGACATCGTTGTTGATGCCCAAGTTTTGCCTGAGTTGTCGGAAGATGAGTTTTACTGGCGCGACCTGATCGGCCTGCAAGTATTAAATACTGACGGTTACGATATGGGCGTGGTGGAGCAGATTATGCCAACGGCATCGAATGACGTGTTAGTGGTGAAAGCCAATGCACGGGATGCATTTGGTAAAAATGAGCGTTTGATTCCTTTCGTGCAGAGCGAATATATCGTCTCGGTAGATACGGAAGCGAAACAAATTACGGTTGACTGGCCGTCGGACTTTTAATGGCGCAAAACCTCAGAATTGGCGTAATAAGCCTATTTCCGGAGATGTTTAGCGCGATCACTGATTACGGCGTAACGCGTCGCGCAGTGGAACAAGGTCTGTTGACAGTCGAGTGTTGGAATCCCAGAGATTTCACTCACGATAAGCATCGTACCGTTGATGATCGTCCTTATGGCGGTGGTCCGGGTATGTTGATGATGGTACAACCTCTGGTTGACGCCATCGCCGCTGCGAAGCAATCGTTAGGTGAAGGGACTCCAGTGATATATCTGTCTCCACAAGGCAAGAAATTGGATCATGCCGGGGTGAAATCACTGGCTGAGCATGATCGCATGATTCTCATTGCTGGCCGTTATGAAGGTATCGACGAACGTGTTATTGAACAGTATGTCGATGCAGAATGGTCCATTGGGGATTTCGTATTGAGTGGGGGAGAACTCCCAGCGATGGTCTTAATTGATGCTGTCGCGCGGTGGGTTCCAGGAGTGCTAGGCCACGATGCGTCAGCGACAGAGGATTCTTTTACTGACGGATTGCTAGACTGCCCACACTATACGCGCCCTGAAGACTTTAACGGCAGTAAGGTACCGGCAGTATTACTGAGCGGTAACCACGAGAAAATTCGACGCTGGCGTTTGCAGCAAGCTCTAGGTAGAACTTGGCTGCGACGACCTGAATTAATTAGCAACCTAGCTCTGACTGACGAGCAGACCTTGTTGTTAACCGAGTTTAAGCAACAAGACGACTGCTAGCAGCGGACAGTTTAATCTAGGAAAGAGAGGCCAACATGGCAAAAGTAAGTCAAAATATCATCAAGCAGCTCGAAGACGAGCAGATGAAAAAAGATCTCCCTGAGTTCGCTCCGGGTGACACTGTTGTCGTTAATGTTAAAGTTAAAGAAGGCTCGCGTGAGCGTTTGCAGGCGTTTGAAGGCGTCGTCATTCGCGTACGCAACCGCGGTTTGCACTCTGCATTCACGGTTCGTAAGGTATCTAGCGGCGAAGGTGTTGAGCGTACATTCCAAACGCACAGCCCATTGGTTGATAGTATCACAGTGAAACGTCGTGGTGCTGTTCGCCGTGCGAAACTGTACTACTTGCGTGAGCGTTCAGGTAAATCAGCGCGTATTAGAGAAAAGCTGTAGGCGCGCGATTGATCTGCAGCAAAAAGCCCAGTCAAATGACTGGGCTTTTTTGTAGCTAAACCGCTATGATGTAGCGATATGTCTATGCAAAACGCGAATTATCTGCAACAACTGCAAGCCGATATTGAGCAAATCCTTGAAGCTCAAATGGGGGCGATAAGTGAATATGCGCTTATTCAAGAGCTGCAAGTCGAGCCCTACCAGTGGTTCGATGCAGAAGCCTTGCGCGATCCACTAAGTCTATTTCAAACCCATTTTCTGGTTTATCATTGTTTGCATCGCATTCGTCAGCATTGGCGCCAATCCGAGCACGCTGAACTACAAATCATTGGTACGACTATTCGCGCGTTACCCTACCAGAGTGGCACCGACGGCATTATTCATGACGATGCGCTGGCGCGCTATTATCTCGACCTAAGCCAACTCGATAAAACCCATGCCAGTGATGTTGAACGCTTGCTCGACCGATTCTGGCAGCAAATGGCTGGTCAGCAAATAACGCAAGTGGCAGAATCGGAGTTACAACAAGCGCGGGAACTTATGGCAGTGGACGAACACTACGATATGGCGCAGTTAAAGCGCCAATACCGAGTAATGGTTCATCAACACCACCCAGATAAAGGCGGAGATGAAGCAACCATGAAACAGCTGCAACGCGCCTACAAAATTTTACGGATGCAATTGCATGGCTCAGTCACCGCAAGCTAAAAAACTGCAACAGTTTCGCCAAAAAATCGACCAACTTGATCAGCAGTTGGTGGAATTACTGGCGCAACGAGTGGAGGTTGCGGCTGAGATTGGATTGCTAAAGCAACAGTTAGGCCAACCGGTGTATGTTCCAGAGCGAGAGCAACAGCTGTTGGAACAACGTCGAGCTGAGGCAGAACGCCGTGGACTAAACCCTAACTTGCTAGAAGACGTGTTACGCCGTGTGATTGAGGAGTCTTATCTCACGCAATTGCAACGTCAACCCGCTATCAGCGGCGATCGACAGCGCTTGATTGTTATTGTGGGTGCAGCAGGGCGATTGGGGCGACGCTTTCAGCAATGGTTTCAGCAATCAGGCTATCGCGTGCATGGGTTAGAACTGGGCAGCGAGGCTCTCACCGAGGAACTGGCGCAAACCGCGCAACTGGTTTTAGTGTGTACCCCAATGGCGGATATTGCCGCCGTATTAGCCCAGCTTCCACCCCTAGCCGCTGATTGTGTGGTTGCCGACATTGGCAGTAGCAAAAGCGAGCCGCTAAAGCAGATGTTAACGGCGCATTCTGGCCCAGTGCTGGGTATGCATCCGATGTTTGGTCCAAACATCGAACATTTGGCACGGCAGCGTCTTATTGTATGCCACGGTCGCCAGCCACAACATTACCAATGGTTGTTACAGCAATTTCAACTGTGGGGGGCAGAGTGTATTGAAATGCCTGCCGCCGAGCACGACCAAGCGATGGCTTGGGTGCAAGGTATGCGCCATTTAACCCAACTAAGTTACGCCAGTCATTTAGTTGAACAACAGGTTGATATCGAGCAGTTGGCTGAGCTTAGTTCACCGTTGCAACAGTTACAGCTACTCACGTTGGCACGGCTATTTCAACAACACGGTAAGCTTTACCAAGAAATTTTGTTTGCGCAACAGCAGCGCTTGCCGATGTTTCGTACTTTTATCGACCATTTTGAGAACTGGTTGAAACTCGTGGAAGATGCAGATGCAGAGAGTTTTATCGCTCAGTTTGAGAAGCTTAAAGCGCACCTAGCCACGGAGCTAGACCGTGTAGTGCGAACCCAGCCGGGACTGAGTCAGCGCTTAGTCGTAGATTATGATGAGGCGTCGTTAAATAGGTAACGCCGCAGTATTTCATCTAAGGCATCAGGATTGACCGGTTTGTGCAACGTTGCATCCATGCCAGCCGCTCGGCAGTCTTCCATTTCAGTGGCACTATGGTGGCTCGTGATTGCCACTACTGGTGTGCTTTGGCAGGCATCGCTGCGGCGCAATTCGCGACAAACATCGGCACCATTAATGTCAGGCATCTCATAATCAAGCAGAATCAGTTGTGGGCGCAGAGCAATAGCTTGCTGGATAGCGGCTTGTCCACTCTCAACGGTAATGACATTTACCGGGTAGATAGCTAGCATTGCTTTGGTGACTTCACTGCTAATTAAGTCATCGTCAGCAACCAAGATACTCGCTTGTTGTTCGGGCATAATGTCACTCCAAGTTTGCCATTGTCAGCGCGGCGTTAATCACACACTGCCGCAAATGATACCTTTTTTTAACACTGTTCGTCGCTTTTTGTTGTAACCGGTAACGTCTGGCTGTCACTATAGCGAATTAAAACTCTGTTCAAAAGAGGGAACACTGAATGAATAGCAGAGCGTCCATAGGCGCCGTTTGTGGCGTCATTTTGGCACTGGTTTCCAGCCCCAGTAAAGCAGATCAAACCGCGCGAGTGAATGGTATTACCGACAATACTCCGAGCTTTGTTGCGTTTCAGAACGCAACGATTGTCATGCAGCCCGGACAAACTGTGGAGCATGCAACCTTAGTGATTCGCAATGGTTTAGTTGAGGCGGTGCAACGCAACAATCAAGCACCACAGGGCGCGCGCATAATTGATGCCACCGGCTTCACCATTTATCCTGGCTTTATCGACGCCTACAGCGATTATGGTATTAGTAAAGCTGTTAAGCCCGAACATACTGATGATACGCCGCTATACAACAACCACCGCGAAGGTGGTAATGCCGCAAACGATGCAATTCATGCGCAACAGCAATGGTTTAGCGAATTTGAAACGCAGCCAGAACAAGCGAAGCAATATATAGAACAGGGTTTCACCAGTGTGCAAACTGCACGCCAAGATGGCATTTTTCAAGGCCAAGCGGTGACCGTATCGCTGGCTAATAATATCGCCAATGACGTGATTTACCGAGCCAACAGCCGCCAATTCGGCTCGTTCGATAAAGGCAGCTCGCGGCAGCAGTACCCATCCTCGCTGATGGGCAGTATTGCCCTCATTCGGCAGACACTTTCTGACGCGGATTGGTACCGACAAGCACAAGGTAAGCAGTATTATGATGCCGCTGTTGAATTTAATGCGGCCCTAAAAGCGCTAGTAGATATTGATAAACAGGGAATGATATTCAGAGTCAACGACGAGAAATCATTGCTCCGTGCAGATAAATTATTCGACCAATTTGGTGTTCCAGTGAGCTACGTCGCCTCTGGTTATGAATATGACCGCATTGATGCGGTGCAAGCAACCAATGCCGCACTCATTGTGCCACTTAACTTTCCGGCGGCGCCAGACGTTGATGGTCGTTATCGTGCCATTGACGTAGATTTGGCTAAATTACGCCACTGGGAGAGAGCGCCGTCTAATCCTGCCGTGATTGCAAATGCAGGAATGGTATTCGCATTTACCCTCACCGGCTTAGAAAAGCCTGAACAATTCTGGCACAACCTGCGCCGAGCAATGCCTTATGGATTGTCTGAAAAACAAGCGCTTGCGGCACTAACAACTGTGCCAGCAAAGCTCGCCGGCATCGATGATAAGGCGGGTAAGCTTGTGCCCGGTTATAAAGCAGACTTTGTAATTTCTCGCGGAGATATTTTCCAACAAGGCGAAATTTACTCGGTGTGGCTACAAGGCCAAGAGCATGTTATTAAGTCGATGGATGCGGTGGATTTTGCCGGCCACTATCAATGGCCTTGGGGGTCTGATCAGACTGCTGAGTTAACGCTTAAGACGTCACCGTCTGCTGAGCTCAGCTTAACCATTAACGGTGAAAAGTGGCGCACCGATAAACTTCAGGTGCAAGACCAGCAAACAACATGGGTGGCGTTCGCGCCGAATGAGCAGCACGATGCATGGCGTTTAGCGTTGTTGCCTGATAGCAAACACCAATTCACCTTGGAGCTGATTGATCCACAGGGGCAACGCCAACACGTGATCGCCTCGCGAAAGCCGTTGGCGAACGAGGAGCCTGAGCAGCAACCTAGTAAACCCACTTTTGTGAGCAAGTTAACCTATCCCAATCGTGCATTTGGCTTGCCACAGCTGCCGCCGCGGCAAAACGTTGTTATTCGTCACGCAACGGTGTGGACAGCGACTGCAGATGGGGTATTAAAAGACGTTGATGTATACGTAGAAAACGGCCGCTTCAGTAAAATCGGCAAAGCACTATCGGTGCCAGCCGGTACCCAAGAGATCGATGCTGCGGGCCTGCATTTAACGCCAGGTATTATCGATGAGCATTCGCATATCGCAATCGACGGTGGGGTCAATGAAGGCTCTGAAGCGATCACCTCAGAAGTTCGCATCGGCGATGTGGTTAACCCTGATGACCCGCATATCTATTACTCGCTAGCCGGAGGTACCACGACTGCACAGTTGTTACACGGCTCAGCCAACCCTATCGGCGGACAAGCGCAGGTGATCAAGCTGCGTTGGGGCGCTACCGCCGAGCAAATGAAGTTTGATGCTGCGCCACCTAGCATCAAGTTCGCGTTGGGTGAAAACGTCAAACAATCGAACTGGGGCGACGATTATACTGTGCGTTATCCGCAAACTCGGTTGGGCGTAGAAACCATCATGCGTGATGGTTTTCAACAAGCGATTGAATACCAGCAGCGCAAAGTCGAGTATCAACAACTGAGTTCGGCGGAACGTCGCAAAACCGCGCCGCCACGCCCGGATCAACGGTTGGAAGCACTGTTGGATATACTGAACAGCAAAATGTTTATTCACTCGCATTCCTATGTAGCTTCAGAAATTCTTATGTTAATGAACTTAGCCGAAGAGTTTGGCTTTCGAGTGAATACCTTCACCCACATTTTAGAGGGCTACAAGGTTGCTGACGAAATGGCCAAGCACGGTGCCTCGGGCTCGACCTTTGCCGACTGGTGGGCATACAAGTTTGAAGTCTACGATGCCATTCCACAAAACGCTTGCCTAATGCAGCAACGTGGCGTGTTAACCAGTATCAACTCAGATAGTGAAGACTTGCAACGGCGGTTGAATACCGAAGCGGCGAAGTCTGTGCGCTACTGCGGTATGAGTGAGCATGACGCGTTAAAGATGATTACTATCAACCCAGCAAAACAACTGCATATTGACGAGCACGTGGGTAGCATTGAAGTCGGTAAAGATGCCGATTTCGTGTTGTGGAATCACCACCCATTAAGTGCTTATGCGCAAGCCCAGCAAACTTGGATTAACGGCCGTAAGTATTTCGATAGAGACATCGATAAACAACGTCAGCAGCAAGTTGCTGCAGAGAAAAATGCGTTAATTCAAAAGCTATTAGCTACGCCGTTAGAACAGCGTGCAGGCGCTGAACATGGCTATAAAGAAGCGCAGCCATTATGGCGTTGTGAGACTGAGCACGATGTTTGGTTGCACCAAGCCCAGCATAACCAATTGATGGGAGCACACTAATGAAATCATGGAAGCACTTATTTAGCGGATTAGTGTTGGCGCTGGCAGCAAGCACGGCGTCAGCTCACGATCAAGTTCCCGGTGAAAAGCAGCAGCATCCCATTTTATTAAAAGGTGGAACGCTACATACGGTGACGCAAGGAGTGATGGTTAACACAGACCTACTGTTCTCCGGTGGTGAAATCATTGCTATGGGTAACCAACTGACCTTGCCAGATAACACGGAAGTTATTGATATCCAAGGACAGCACGTGTATCCAGGGTTAATTGCGATGGATACCACCCTCGGCTTGAACGAAATTGAGGCAGTTCGAGCCACTCGCGACAGTGAAGAAGTTGGCGCGATTCACCCAGAAGTGACGGCGCATGTGGCGTTTAATGCCGACTCAGAAGTGATTCCTACCGTTCGCTACAACGGCGTTGCATATGCCCAAGTTGTGCCGCAGGGGCAGCTAGTGATGGGAGCGTCGTCACTGATGCAGCTAGACGGCTGGAATGCCGATGATGCTATCGTGCGGGCCAAAACCGGTATGCATGTGCAATGGCCGCGAACCTACGTAGTCGACGCTTGGTGGGAACAACGCACGCCAGAGCAACAACGTGAAGCTAACGCCAAAGCGCTAGACACGTTGAAGCAAGTTTTTGTTGATGCCAAAGCCTATTACGATGCCAAACAAGCCGACCAATTAAATGCCGTAGATGTGCGTTGGGAAGCGATGTTAGGACTGTTTGACGGTAGTCTGCCATTGTATGTTCACGCCAACGACGTGCGACAGTTAGAGCAAGCGTTAGATATTGCCAAAGAATATGGCTTCCAGTTAGTTCTTGTGGGCGCTGCCGACGCATGGCGAATTAAAGAGCGGTTAGCGAAAAGCCAAACCCCAGTGATTTTTGAAGGCCTCTTCGGCTTACCCAACCATAACGATGACGGCTATGACCAAGCTTATCGCAGTGCCGGTGAACTCGCCGCCGCCGGAGTTAACCTAGCGTTGGCCTATCCAGGCTATTGGGATACCCGTAACTTAGCCTTTGGTGTAGGAAATGCCATAGCGTACGGACTAAACCCCGATAAAGCATTAGCTATGGTCACTCTCAAACCAGCAAAGTTATTAGGTGTGGGTGCACAGCTAGGGTCACTGACCGTGGGCAAAAAAGCCTCATTGATTGTCTCCAAAGGCGATATCTTTGATCCATTAGGACAAGACCTGAGCGCAATGTTTATTAACGGCAGAAAAGTGACCCTGCAGAGCAGACAAACAGAGCTCTACCACAAATACCAAAAGCGCCCGGAGTAAGCACTTAAGCGCCACGGTTCTATACCGTGGTCTTAGTTTTGGGCTCGCGGCATCGTCAGGGTTGGGGTTGGTTGTTCTCTACCACGGCGATTAGCTTGGGCGTGTCGGCATCGTGAGGGGCTGGAGGGCGCTTGGTGTATAGGCGCTCAGAGGGTCATTGCACGGCACCCCGCCGGTTCACCAAGCTGGGGAAAAAGCCGCTCAAGCTCATCCATGAGGCGCTTAGTCTCCGGCCGTCCATGGCCGGAGATACTTTTTCCCCAGCTTCGCGCCCCAACGTTGTGCGTTAAATGTAGGTGAAGTCGCGCCTACACCCCAAGCTTAGGGCTACGGAGAAGCGATGCCGATGCAACACCGAGCGCGCCGTGGCAGAGAACAACCAACCCCAAGCAGGCTGTCTGAAGCTAATGGATAGAAGCGAGTAGATAAAGGCGGATACTTCTTTACTGCGGCTTTCCGCGATGGTGGGCGGCATCGCTTCTCCGCACCTATTTGGCTCGGGGTGTGGGCGCGTTTTCCTCGATATTGATGGGCGTGTCGTTGGGGCGCGGGGGCTCCGGTAAAAAGCATCTCTGGCCAGGGAGGGCCAGAGACTGAGCGGCCATGGATGGCTCGAGCGTCTTTTTACCGGAGACACCGTGAACCGGCGGGACGCTGAGCACTAACCAGCCCAGCGCCCACACCCCGAGCCTTCCCCCAACCCTGACGATGCCGCGAGCCCAAGCTAACAGCCGCAGTAAAGAATTGCTATCAAAGGTGATGGTGTTAGGGTTCTAGAATGCGGGTAAGCAGTTGTCGAAGTACGGCGGGTTCGAAGGGTTTGTCGGTTAGGGCGTCGATACCGCTTTGTTTGATGTTGGCTAACTGTGGGGCGTTAGCTCTGGCGGTGACCATTAGTATTGGGGTATGGGCGTGGTGTGGGTTTTCACGCACTTTATCGGCGAGGTCACGGCCATTCATTTCTGGCATGTTGAAGTCGGTGACAATCAGGTCGAACCGTTGTTGGTCGAGTATCTCTACGGCCTGCATGCCATCTTCTGCTTCTACTACGTGGTCTACGCCCATATTTTGCAGGACGCGCATTAGGTAATGGCGTGAGGTCACACTGTCATCGACAATCAATACTCTGAGATCTTCGATGTCTAAATGTTCTAGCGTTAGGGTTTCGGGCTCCATCAAATCGACGGTGGCTGAAACGGCTCGCTGGAGTTGCTCTGAGGTAAAGGGCTTGGGTAGGATTGCGACGATACCGGATTGTTTTAATTGCTCTAATTGGTCTTGGCGCCATTCGCTGGAGACCAGCATGAATTGTGTGCTGGTGTGCAACTGATGCTGTTGTAGGCTATTAATAAGATCATGGGCGGTGCCGTCGGCAAAATACATTGCGCTTGCCACTAAATCGGGTTTGCTGCGTTCTATGGCTTGCAGAGCCTCTGCTACGGTGCCAACTCCGGCAACGTCTGACACTCCGGCTTCGTTTAGCTGGCGAGAGATGACTTTGCGCTGTACTTCAGAGGGCTCAGCTAAAAGTATGCGAAGTTGCTGAATAGATGAGGCAGACATGTGTACACCTGATTGCATTATTTGCTAAAAAGAGTATGAGATTCACAAGACAAAGACAATCAAAAAAACGTATCCTATGGTTGTCTAACAACGTGCAGAAATAAGAAAAGGAATCTTGCATGAGCGTCAGTAAACAATTTTCCAATGATGGGAAGCAACTTGTCATCACCGTTAAAGGCAAATTCGACTTCAGTTTGGTACAAGAATTTCGTCAGGCTTATGCCAATGTAGGTGATATGCAGCCGACCATTATCGTCGACTTAAGGGAAACGGAATATTTGGATAGTTCTGCACTGGGTATGTTGTTAAACATGCGCAAGTCTCTTGGCCACAGCGTAAAAGAAATTCATTTAGTGAATAGTAAACCGGAAGTTCGGCGCATTCTGGATATCTCGCGTTTCGATAAATTGTTCGTTATTGAATAAATGCGCATTCTTGTTGTTGATGACCAATCTGCTAACCGACTTTTATTACAGGGCGTATTAACGAATAACGGTCATCAAGTTTGCACTGCCATCGATGGTATTGATGCGTTGGAGCGGTTCGAACAGTTTGCTCCAGACATTGTATTGTTAGACGTTATGATGCCCCGCCTTGATGGCTTAAAAACTGCACCGCGCTTGAAAGCGATGGCGGACGATGTCCACCTACCAATCATTTTTATTACCGCATTAGATGATCAACAAACCTTATTGCAATGCCTAAAGCAGGGGGGTGATGATTTTATTGGTATGCCGTTCGAACCTATCGTGCTTGAGGCGAAGATCCAAGCGCATGCGCGGGTGCGGGAATTAAGTCAGACGCTGGCGGAAAAGAACCGTATTTTGGCTTGGCACTCAAATCGCATGCAGCGGGAACAAAATATTGTTCGGCACATGCTGCAGAACGCTTTAGCTGACAACTGTTTGGACTTAGACGGCATTCAAACCCACGTTTCGCCGGCGAGTACCTTTAACGGCGATATATGTCTTGCCACTCCAGGGCCGTTGGGAAATCTTTACCTCTTTCTTGGGGATTTTACTGGGCACGGATTGGCACCAGCAACAGGCGCGCTGCCAGTTTCGCAGACCTTTTTTAGTATGGCTAAACGCGGTTTGTCGGTGAGCGAAATTGCGGCTGAATGTAATCAACGGTTGGTGCAGTTATTGCCTGACGATATGTTTTGTGCGGCGTTTATTATTGAACTGTCAGCCAACGGCGAACGCTTAACCGTATGGAATGGCGGTATGCCTGACGGGCTTCTTATCGACTCCGCCGGCGCGATTCAGCAACGCATTGAGTCAACTCATATGGCGCTAGGTATTCTTGACCCTGACGAGTTTGATAGTCGAGTCAGTTTTGTGCGTGTTAACGAGCAATCTACGTTGGTGTTGTTCAGTGACGGTTTATCTGAGTTAACCAATAGCGCTGGGCAAGTGCTGGGTGAAGACGGTGTGGCGCGGATTATTGCAGAGCACAGCGGTCCTTGCATGAAGCCATTGGTTGAACAGGTGAGAACTTTTAGTGGCGGTGAAAAGCAACGTGACGACCTCACTGTTGCCATGCTCGAATGTCGCGCAACCGGTTTGCCTGTGGAACAGGTGACTGGTAAACAACAGCATCTACCGTTTGCGGTTGAAGTAACCATAAACGACGAAGAAATTCGTTCACGAGATCCGATCTCGTCAATTATCAATGCTCTGTGCCAACTGCAAGCACTGCGATCGCACAAGTCGACCCTGTATTTGTTGATTGCCGAAATCTATAACAATGCAGTTGACCATGGTCTATTAAATTTAGATTCCGATTTGAAAGAGGGGCGTGAGGGGTTTGAGCATTATTATGACATTCGCAAGCAGCGGCTTGAGCAACTCACCGGCGCCTCATTGAAGTTGCGGATAGATTATTATCCTCAGGAGAGTCGCCTAGAGATTTGCTTAACGGAGCTGGCTAGCGGAAATGTGCAGTTCGAACCGCTGATAGCTACTGAAAAACCGTCAAATGCTACAGATGATGCACCATACGGCCGGGGCCTGTCGTTAGTGAAAGTGTTAGCCGATGAGGTGCGTTGGGACGAGCACAACCGTTGCATGAAAATCCGCTACAAACTCAACCACCGGAGCGTTTAACCCGATAACCGTGCTGTATTAACCACGGCTCAATAGTGTCGCGTTGATCACCTTGTAACTCGATGTTGGGGAACTTGACAGATCCACCAACACTACATAACTGTTTGAGTTTTTTGGCTATGGCTTTAAGGTCGGTTTCGCTAACTGGGATGCCTGAAACAATCGTCACTCCTTTGCCTTTACGGCCCTTTGTTTCTCGACGCAAGCGCACGAAGCCATCGGATTCAGCAATCTTTTCAGGTTCAGCCTCGGGTGCAATTTTGCCTTGGTCGGTTGAGTACACTAACTGGCTGAGTTGATCTTTCCAATCAGACATTGTTACCACTTTTTCTTCGGCTGGAATAATTCTTCTAACTCATCTCTCTTACGGCTGGCAGCGTCACGGGCGTTGACGTCACGCAGTTCACTGGTGATTTGCTCCAGTTCATTCTCAATCGTGGCCTTGCGTCCATTCAAGTAGTCGTCCGAGTAATCTTGGTTTTCGATGGTTTTTAGGGCTTTTTCATAATACTGGCGAGAGGAGCCAAGCATTTGACTATGGTACGCCGATTTGCCGCGACGGATGAGACTCTCTACAGTGATTTTGACTTGTAACTTCACCAGACGATGATCTTCGTTGATGAACACTTGGCTGTCCACTCGACCACGAGAATGCTCATTACGCAACGTCGAGCGCAGCCGCTTAACCGCATTGATCATGGCGATAATTTGCTTATCATTTTCTGGCAGCTCGAAGCTCTCGGTCATTAGCCCGTCATCGTCTTTCATTGCGTTCAAGCGCTCATCGTACTCTTGAATACGCTTCTTCAGGTCCTCTGATGGATTGACGCTATACATACCACTGAGAGCTTCACGTGCTCGGCGATGGAGAACAGTAATAAGGGCTTTACCAATGGGCAGTTGGCTGGCAACAGAAATCAAATCTTCGCAATGCTCGAGCATATTACGAAAACGGTACAAGCGTTGACGCCGTTCTATGTCTTGGCGTTGCTTGCGTTGTTGCACGGCGTTAACGATAATCGCTAGAACCACCAGTACAACAATTAGAATGATAACCGTGGTGTAAATCATAGTTGTTATTTGTTCTCGTTATGTAGCTTATAGGTTATCCGAGATTTTCTCGCTAGGGTAGTGTTAGGCGGAATAGACTGCCACCGAAACACCCGTTATTTTCAAGTAAAATTTTGCCGCTGACATCATCGCGTTGGTGAACACTGGCGATCAGCTGTGCAAAAAACAGTCCCAATCCCGTTCGTGCTGCGGTTAAATCTAACTCGCCAAGAGGCTGTATAGACGACTGTAACATGTTTTCCGGATAACCGGGTCCATCGTCATGAATTTCAATGGTTAAGCCTTTATCGGCCTTTTTAGCAACAATATGAAGTTTATCGGCGGCATAACGCATAGCATTAACCACGATATCGTTCACCAGAGTATAAATAAGGTCACGGTCAAAATACGCTGCCAGGTCGGGCTCGATATCGGTGGTTACCGTTAACTGACGCTGCTGAATGTAGACTTCGTTCTGCGCTAACACATCTTCAATTAACTCATCAGCAAAGTTCTCTTCCATGGCTAAAGGCAGGCTGTCTGCATCGTGGCGATAGAGCGCTAGTAGCTGAATAAGCCCCATATTGATACGTTGCGTTTCGTAGTGCAGATGGGCGAGATCGTTGGCGACGTCTGGCTGATTGACTTGTTCTGTCAATCGTTCGATAAGTTGCAATAACATCGACAGCGAGTTTTTCATATCATGAACGCTGGACGCTAAGATAGTTGGAAAGTCTAGTTTTCGCGTTGTCATCAGGCTATGACTCACTTTAGGTTTGTAATAACTGCAGTCCGTGTTATATATTTTCGTAATATCGATTACCCTCGTAGGTGCATTGTGAGGCTACTATGAAACTACAGCAATTACGATACATTGTGGAAGTAATGAACCACAATTTGAATGTATCGTCTACCGCAGAAAGCTTGTTTACATCGCAACCTGGCATCAGTAAACAAGTACGAATGTTGGAAGATGAACTCGGCATTCAGATCTTCGGTCGTAGCGGTAAGCATCTGACCCACGTTACACCTGCTGGTCAAGAAGTGATCGCTATCGCACAGCAGATTTTATCCAAAGTCGACGGCATTAAAGCGGTCGCCTCTGAACATACCATGCCGGATCAGGGTAAGCTCAATATTGCGACGACTCACACACAAGCGCGTTACGCCTTGCCGCAGGTGATCACGCGGTTTATTGAAAAATATCCGAAAGTCTCGCTGCATATGCATCAGGGCTCTCCAGAGCAGATCAGTGAAGCAGCAGCAAAGGGTAAAGCGGATTTTGCGATTGCGACGGAAGCCTTGCACTTGTACCAAGACTTGATCATGTTGCCGTGCTACCACTGGAACCGCTCGATTATTGTGCGTCCTGATCATCCTTTAGCTAAGCTCCAAAAGCTTACCATTGAAGATGTCGCTAACCATCCGATTGTGACCTATGTGCATGGCTTTACTGGACGTTCTGAACTCGATCGCGCGTTTGGCGCGGCGGGTTTGGAACCGAAAATTGTTTTTACCGCGACCGATGCGGATGTCATTAAAACATACGTGCGAATGGGAATTGGTATAGGTGTTGTCGCGACAATGGCCTACGAGCAAGAAAAAGATACCGACCTAGTGGCTTTGCCGGCTTCGCATTTATTTGAGCCCAGCACCACCAAAATTGGTTTTCGTCGCGGCACCTTCTTACGTACTTATATGTATGATTTTATTGAGGGATTTGCGCCACATTTGACACGTGAACGAATCGATAAAGCGGCGACCATGAAAACCCACGAAGAAATTGAGAAGCTATTTGAAGATACCACGCTCCCAACCCTTTAGCAGGGCAGGGAGCGAGGCTGTTACTAGCATTCGATAATGTTGACAGCGAGACCGCCACGGGCGGTTTCTTTGTATTTGGTTTTCATATCGTTGCCAGTGTCCCACATGGTTTTAATGACCTTGTCCAACGATACTTTATGATCACCGCTGCCGCGCATTGCTAGTCTGGCGGCGTTAATCGCTTTTACGGCGCCCATTGCATTGCGTTCAATGCACGGCACTTGAACTAAACCACCGACCGGATCGCAGGTCAGCCCTAAGTTATGTTCCATGCCGATTTCGGCGGCATTTTCCACATTCACTGGGTTACCTCCCATGAACTCAGCCAAAGCACCGGCTGCCATGGAACAGGCCACACCTACTTCGCCTTGGCACCCCACTTCAGCACCAGAAATAGACGCATTTTTCTTGTATAAAATACCAATGGCTGCCGAGGTTAACAGAAACCGTACCACCGCTTCGTCATCCATTTTCTCGATGAACTTATCGGCATAACTCATCACTGCTGGGATAATACCGGCAGCACCGTTGGTGGGAGCGGTCACAATGCGTCCGCCAGCGGCATTTTCTTCATTTACCGCCAATGCGAATAAATCGACCCAATCCATCGCTTGCATGGGGTCGCTACTGCGCTCCATTTTTAATTTTTGGTATAGCCCTGATGCGCGTCGGCGTACTTTTAAGCCGCCTGGCAAAATACCTTCAGTGGCAATCCCACGCTGAATGCTCGCTTGCATAGTGGTCCAAATAGTTTTCAGGCCAGCGCGGATATCTTCTTCGCTACGAAAAACTTTTTCGTTTGCCAGCATCAATGAGCTGACGCGCATCCCGTGCTCTTTGCAATGCGCGAGCAATTCGGCTGCGGTATCGAATGGATAAGGGATAGGCTTTGAAGATTGCTCAATGGCTTCTTCAAGGGTCTCATCAAAGTCTGCATCACGAACAATAAAGCCGCCGCCAATAGAGTAATAAAGGTCCTCGTAGATGACCGTATCACCTTTGTATAGCCGCAGTCCCATAGCATTTGCATGCTTAGGCATGGTCTTACGACGATGGAAAATAATCGCGCCTTCGCGTGGAAAGTGAATGGTATGCTCACCTAGCAACGCAAGTTCTTGACGGCTTTCCGTGTCTGCTAAAAACTGGTCAACTGCGTCGGTATCGACGGTTTCCGGAAGTTCACCCGCGAGTCCCAAAATGACTGCCTTTCCAGTGCCGTGGCCTTTACCGGTTTGACCCAGAGAGCCATAGAGCTCTACCACAATCCCGTCGGCATTTGCTAAGCCGACGTTACTATCCGCTGCTTGTAAAAATTCATAGGCCGCGCGCATTGGGCCAACGGTATGCGAACTCGAAGGGCCAATACCTATTTTATAAATATCAAAAACACTGATCATAACTGCGTCCTACTTATCGTGATCCTAATAGCGGCTATTGTCTCATACTAGTCATGGGGGCTGGCAAGTCCGATCTCATCGCTGAGGCTCAATTCAACCAATTATTTCGACGTTGGTGTTCTGGACTGATGTGATCAGCGAGCTCTCGAATAATACCGGCCGTTGCGCCCCAAATATTACGCTGTTGGTACGGAATAAAATAGACGCGGTCGTAAATAAATTTTTGCAGCCGGTAGGCGTAATGATTATGTTGCCGCAACACCTCCTGCAGTGACACTTCAAAAATTTCGGCGACTTCGCTTGGCTCTGCGACAAAGGGTTGCTGCGGATTAATAAACGCCACAAAAGGGCGAATACGGAAGTGGCTCAGCACCGGGTAATCTTGTAATTGGCCAATAACTTCTATCTGCTCTCTGGGTAGGCCAATTTCTTCTTCGGTTTCACGCAGGGCAGTATTCAGCAAGTTTTTATCGGTGCTGTCATAACGCCCCCCTGGAAAGCTGATTTGCCCTGCATGGTTGCGCAAATGACGTGAGCGCTTGGTGAGCACCAAATACAGACCATCGCGGCGTTCGACAATGGGAATAAGTACCGCCGCAGGGCGTAACCGCTGCGCTAACTTAGTATCTACCGGGCGCTGCACCGCCGGTGCTTTGTGAAGCAAAAAACGTCGCAGAAAAGTGGCTTTATCCATGTTCGGGGTTCAACCTTGGCAAGATGCGACTGACCTTATCAAAGGTCTCTTGGTATTCATCCTCGCCGATAGAATCTGCGACCAGACCACCACCGGCCCAGCAATAAAGCGTGCCCTGTTCGGCTAACAATGTGCGAATTGTGATACTGCTATCCATTTGCCCATGCTGGGAAAAATACGCCACGCTGCCGCAATAGATATTGCGCCGATGCGGTTCGAGCTCTTCAATAATTTGCATCGCGCGAATTTTTGGCGCGCCGGTAATTGAGCCGCCTGGGAAAGCACCGGCAAAAAGCGGTAAGGCATCTTCTCGGCGGGCAAGTGTCCCGGTCACCGTGGTAACCAGATGGTGCACTGAAGGGAAGCTTTCTATGGCAAAGAGTTCAGGGACTTTCACTGAATGTGGCAGACACACCTTACTCAAGTCGTTGCGCAGTAAATCAACAATCATCAAGTTTTCCGCACGGTCCTTAGGCGAGGCCGCTAGTTCGGCCTTTGCTGCATTATCTTGCTGTGGATCAGGGTAGCGTGGACGAGTGCCTTTTATCGGTTTGGTTTGCACTTCTCCGGCAGCCGTTGCGGCGAGAAAGCGCTCAGGAGAGATACTTAACACCGCGCTTTGTGGTAACCGAAAAAATGCCGAAAACGGTGCTTTATTGTGCTCTCGCAGATTGCGGTAAGCGAGCCATTCGCTGCCTTGATATTGCGCGCTAAACCGCTGCGCCAAATTAATTTGGTAACAATCACCAGCGTGCAAGTATTCTTGGACCCGTTGAAAGCGCTGTAAATACTGTGTCTTACTGAGGTTACTTTGCCAGGCACTGGTCACTTGGAACTTTTGTGAAGCAGGTTGTGGCGATTGTTGCCACTGTTGTGCTTGCTGTTGCCATTGTTCGGCGGGCGCCAACAGCCAGTATTGATGTTGCTGATTGTCATAGAGCAATGCTTGGCGATAACCGCAAAGCACTAAGTCAGGCGTCTGGTAACGTTCGCTAATATGTGCCGGTAAGACTTCTAACTGGCGTCCGTAGTCATAGCCAATAATACCCGCCGCGCCACCTTGAAAAGGCAGCTCCTCAGGGCCTTGGTAGTCTCCGCTTAGCTCAATCAACTGCTGCGCCAAAGCAAATGCCTCGCTGGCTTTAGTGGTGGTCGGCACGGCCTCGGTTAATTCGTTCTGATCAGCGTGCAAGGTTAACTTTTCTGCGCGGCATTCGAGCACCCACCAAGGCTGGGTGAGGATCATCGAATAGCGGCTGTTCGGGTGCTGGTCGCTCGCTGAATCCAAGAACAATGCATACGGTTGGTGTTCACAGCGTTGGAATAATTGCTCCGGGCTAGCATCCAACGTTAATTTTTGCGCAAGCAAATGAGGGCGCTTGGACACGCAAGGTTCTCCTACTAACTGATTATTCTCAGCGACAGAATACCATAGCTTTGCGAACTGGTCAGGGACAGTCGAAAACGCTATCATAAGGCATCTTTTTGTTGCCCTATTTATGACCATTCAGAGGTAGTCATGAGCGTTATTCGCCAAGCTGATTTTATTGAAAGCATCGCTGATGCCTTGCAGTACATTTCTTATTACCATCCGTTGGACTTTATCCAAGCGCTAGAAAAAGCCTACGAAAAAGAACAAAGTGATGCGGCTAAAAATGCCATTGCTCAGGTGCTGACCAATAGTCGTATGTCAGCGCAGGGACACCGTCCACTGTGCCAAGATACCGGGATTGTTACCTGCTTTGTAAAAGTGGGAATGGACGTGCAATGGGACAAAACCGACATGACCGTGCAGCAGATGGTGGATGAAGGTACACGCCGTGCCTACACCAACGCTGACAATCCGTTGCGGGCTTCAATCGTAGCCGACCCCGCGGGAGCACGAAAAAATACCAAAGATAATGCACCGGCAGTGGTGCACTTAGATATGATCGCTGGCGACAAAATCGAAGTGATGATTGCGGCGAAAGGCGGTGGTTCAGAGAACAAGTCAAAGATGGTAATGCTGAACCCAAGCGACTCTATTGCTGATTGGGTGGTCGAAACGATGCCGAAACTCGGCGCTGGCTGGTGTCCGCCGGGAATGTTAGGTATTGGTATTGGCGGTACCGCTGAAAAATCCGCGGTGTTGGCAAAAGAATCGTTGATGGAGTCGGTCGACATTCACGAACTCATTGAGCGTGGACCGCAGAATGCCGAAGAAGCATTACGGCTAGAAATTTTTGAGCGGGTTAACGCGTTAGGTATTGGGGCACAAGGGCTTGGCGGCTTGACCACCGTGCTGGATGTGAAAATTAAATCGCTGCCGACGCATGCGGCGTCGAAACCGGTAACCTTGATTCCAAACTGTGCGGCGACACGTCATGCGCACTTCACCCTGGATGGCAGTGGTCCGGCGCAATTAACCCCACCAAAGCTGGAAGATTGGCCACAAGTCACGTTCGAGTTGGGTGATGATGCCCGTCGGGTGAATTTAGATGAAGTCACCAAAGCCGATGTGCAAGATTGGAAAATGGGCGAAACCGTGCTGCTTTCGGGTAAGTTGCTGACCGGTCGAGATGCCGCGCATAAGCGCATTAAAGAGATGCTCGAGCGTGGTGAAGAGCTTCCGGTAGACTTTAATAACCGCTTTATTTACTACGTCGGGCCCGTGGACCCGGTGGGCGATGAAGTCGTTGGTCCGGCTGGCCCAACAACTTCAACCCGGATGGACAAGTTCACTGACATGATGTTGGAAAAAGCCGGCATTACCGGAATGATCGGTAAAGCAGAACGCGGTCCAGAAACCGTAGAGAGCATTCGCCAACATAAAGCGGTTTACCTAATGGCCGTGGGTGGTGCCGCTTATCTGGTATCTAAAGCGATCAAAAAAGCACGCGTTGTGGCGTTCGAAGACCTTGGGATGGAAGCCATTTATGAGTTTGAAGTGGAAGACATGCCAGTGACCGTGGCTGTGGATAGCGACGGGCAGAACGCGCATAGCCAAGGGCCAGCGATTTGGAAAGCAAAAATTGCTGATTTAGATCGTTCATTAGCAGGACAGAAATAATGCAAATGACGCCGCTATTGCAATGGATTGCACTGTTAGCCCCGTTATTGCTGGCGCTATTAGGCATTGCCTATGGCGCCCGCAAGCGCAATGAATGGCTGCAAGCACAACAGCAAATCGAACAACTCCGCGACAGTGTGCTGCGAGCAGAGCTCTTACAGCAGCAGTTGCAGCAAGCGCAAGCAGACGAACAGCAGGCGTTACAACAGGTTGAGCAATGGCGCGAGCGCTACAGTGAGTTGCAAGCGAGTGAGCAAGCGACGGTGGCGCGCTTACGCGAACAGCTACATAACGCCAACGAAAAGTTAGGTTTTCAACAAGACGCTGAGGCGCGTTTGCAGCAACAGTTTGAAAACCTCGCCAATAAAATTTTTGAAGCCAAATCGAAAGGGATGAACGACTATCAACAGCAAACGTTGAAGTCGACCTTGGAGCCGTTCCGGCAACAAATTGAAGCGTTTAAACAGCAAGTTCAGCAACAATATACCGACGAAACTAAAGAGCGTTCGGCACTGAAAAATGAATTGCTGACATTGAAAGAGCTAAACCACAAAATGGCGGCCGAGGCCGATGCGTTAACCAAAGCCCTAAAAGGTGACAGTAAACAACAGGGCAACTGGGGGGAAGTGGTACTTGAGCGTATTCTTGAGCAATCGGGACTACGAGAAGGGCATGAATACGACACGCAAAGCCACCACCGTAATGAAGATGGCAAGAGCTTTAAGCCTGATGTGATCGTTCACCTTCCAAACGACAAGGATGTGGTCATCGATTCGAAAGTCAGTCTTACTGCCTATGAGCGTTATTTTAATGCCGAAGCGGATGCTGATAAGGAAAAAGCCTTAAGCGAGCATGTGCAGTCAATTCGCCAGCACATCAAGCAATTGGGCAGCAAAAACTATCAACAGCTAGAAGGCGTGAAAACCCTCGATTATGTATTGATGTTTATTCCTATCGAGCCGGCATTCCTGTTAGCGGTAGACCGCGATCCTGAGCTCATTAAGTTGGCCTTGGAACACCACATCATGTTGGTCAGCCCAACAAATTTATTAGTGGCTCTGCGCACCGTGCACAACATCTGGCAATACGAGCATCAGAACCAAAATGCGCAAAAGATTGCCAATGACGCGGCTAAACTTTACGACAAGTTTGTGGGTTTTATCGATGACATGGAGAAGTTGGGGGCAAGCCTAAAAACCCTAGACGGTCGCTACCAAGATGCGATGAAAAAACTTTCTAGCGGCCGTGGGAATTTGGTGTCGCGGGTCGAAAAATTCCGCGAAATGGGCGTGCAGTCGTCCAAGCGAATTAGCCAACAGTTGCTTGATCAAGACGATAGCGACGAGTAATAACATGGGCTCACAGCACCAATAATCATCGCTATACCATTCAGGTCGTAGCGCCATAATTGGTGCTGTAAGTGCATTCCTAAATCGCCTTTCGACGGGCTCCCCAGTTTTAATAAGCATTGAATCGCTTGCCCTTGCGGCAGGCTAGCAACAACCTGCATGGCCAGCAATAACTTCTGTTGATCGGCGCGGCAATAACAAGCTAACCATTGCTGCGGAGTAACGGTGCGTTGGGTCGTATCTAGGGCGTGCAATTGTTGTGCGCTGTGGCTCATCAGCAGCAATTGGTGTTGCGGTTGGACGAAGTAATAACCCACCGCCAATTGTTGGGGGTGTTGTTGATGCTGAGTCTGGGGCATAACAGGCTCCGGTGAGAGTGGAACCTTCAGTGTAAAAACGGCATTGTTACAAGACGAGAGTCGCCGGGCGCAATCGAGTATCAGAAAAAGCCGCCCGGCTAAGTACGAAAGTCGCTGTTAAGTTAGCGGTATGGCGTGATTAAGCGTTCTCGAAGGTGGTCTACCCACAGCGCAGTGGCGGCACAAATAGCGACCGGCATAATGAAAAAGTTGAGGATAGGTACAATTGCCAGTAACGCAATGCCAATACCAAAACCAAAGCTTCTACCGCGCTGCTGGTTGAGCGCAGAACGCATGGTATTAAAGGCTAACTTATGGTTATCAAATGGATAATCTAAGTATTGGATGGCCATCATCCAACTTACCCATAAAAACCAAATAATTTGGCCAACCACTGGCAACAGTAATGACAATAAGAAAAAGCCAATCGCTCGCGGTAAATAGTACATGAGTTTCTGTAACTCGCGACCGACGGTGCGGGGGACGTCCTTAATAATACCCAACAAGCCGTCATCGCCAATGCCTTGACCGGTAAGGTGGCGTTCGACTTTTTCTGACAGTAATCCGTTGAACGGCGCGGCGATAATGTTCGTTATTGCGGTGAACACAAACGAAAACAGCACTAACACGGCAATCACCAAAAACGGCCAGACCAGCCATTCCAACCAAGCCATCCAACTTGGCAGCCAGTTCATCAGTTTATCGACATAAACGCCGACCATGCTGAAAAACCAGCTGAAAGCGGCGGCAAAGAGCAGCAGGTTGACGATAATGGGTACGATAACAAAGCGCTTCAGACCTTTTTGCGAGATCAACGAAAAGCCTTGTCCAATATAAGCAAATCCCGATTGGCTGTATGGCTGCATAGTCTTATCCTTGGACCTGTCTAAAGAAGTGACAAGTATAACGGTTTGAACACAAAAAACGCTGTCGTAAGCGTGTTAAATTGTTACAAAGGTCAACAAAGTTTGCTAGAGTCGAGTTCAAGCTTCTAAACCATAATAATAACGCTAGCGAATGCCCAACCATGCGCCTTAAGCACATTAAACTTGTAGGCTTTAAGTCTTTTGTGGATGCCACAAAAGTGCCGTTTCCTGATCAAATGACCTGTGTCGTTGGCCCTAATGGCTGCGGCAAGTCTAATGTGATCGATGCGGTACGCTGGGTGCTAGGTGAGAGTTCGGCAAAGAACCTTCGTGGCGATGCCATGACAGACGTTATTTTTAATGGTTCAACTGCGCGAAAGCCTGTGTCACAGGCGAGTGTCGAGTTAGTTTTTGACAATAGCCTTGGGCGGATACAGGGTGAATACGCCAACTACGCTGAAATCTCAGTGAAGCGTCAGGTTACCCGTGACGGCCAATCTAATTACTTCCTTAATAGTCAGCGCTGTCGGCGCCGAGATATTACCGATCTGTTTCTTGGCACCGGTTTGGGTCCGCGCAGTTACGCCATCATTGAACAAGGCATGATATCGCGACTGATCGAGTCTAAGCCGCAAGAGCTACGGGTGTTTATTGAAGAAGCCGCGGGAATTTCAAAATACAAAGAGCGCCGTAAAGAAACGGAAAATCGGATACGCCATACGCGCGAAAACTTGGAACGTTTAACCGATGTTCGGGACGAGCTCGGGCAGCAGCTCGAGAAGTTGCAACGCCAAGCCGCTGCGGCGGTTCGCTACAAAGCACTAAAGCAAGAGCAACGGCAAAAGCAAGGTGAACTCACTGCGTTACGTTGGCTCCACCAGCAAGAGCATGCGCAACGGCTACGCGCCGATTTAGCCGATCAACAAGCGCAACTGGAACAAGCCATTGCCGAGCAACGCAAGGGTGAGCTGGGAACCACGGAATTTCGTGAGCAGGCTGAGACGTTTAAACAGCGTATTGAAGACCTCCAACAACAGCTTTTTACGGTGTCGAACCAACTGACTCGCCATGAACAACAGTTACAACATCAACGTCAATGGCGCCAACAGTATCAGCAGCGCTTGCAACAATTGCAGCAAGAACAACAACAATTGCGTGAGCAAACTGAGGAAGATCGGTTGGCAGCCGAGCAACATCAACAGCAAGTTGCAGAGCACCAGCCGCAGGTTGAACAACTGGCAGAACGTTTGGCTGCGGCGGAAGAAGCGCTTGAATCGATAGAGTTGCGGTGGCAGCAACAACAGCAGCAGCGCGAGCAATGGCAACAACAGTTACATCAGTTGCAGCGCGATAAAGATCGTTGCGATAACGAGCAACAACAGATTCGCCAAGCGTTGCAATATAGTGAACAACAGCTACAACAAACTGCCGAGCATTTAAGCCAGCTAAAGCAAGAGAATGCGGCACTAGAAGACCCACAACAGCAACGGGATTACCAGCAGCTGCAACAGCAATATCAACAACAGCAACAGCAGCTCGCTGAATGTCAGCAGCAGTTGCAAGAGCTTGATCAACAACTCGACAGTGTCGCTCAACAACGTGATGAAACCGCGCAACAGTTGCATCAACAGCAAGGCCAACTTGCCGCCACTGAGCAACTGTTGGCCCAAGGGCAAGGGGATGATTCGGCAGCACAGCAATGGTTGCAACAACAACATATTCCTACTCTGTTAAGTGAATTAACGGTTGAACCGGAATGGCGAAATGCTTTAGAAAGCGTATGCCACGGCTGGTTGAATGCAGGCTTGGTAGATAATTGGCCGCAAACGTTTGCTGAGGTTGCTGGATTGATGCTGATTAGGGCCGATGCTAGCGCAACGGCACCAGAATGGAGCTTGGCTGCAAAGGTCAGCGGTAAAGCGCAGCGTTGGCAATGGCTTCAGCAAATTTATTGTGTGGCGCAACTCGACAGCGGTGCAGCGCAGATTTTTGCAGAACAGCCGCAGGTGATGTGTGTACTGACACCCAGTGGTCAACAGTTGTGGCGAGACCGCTATCGAATGCAAGCGCAAGATAGCGGCGAGGGGTTATTGCAATTAAAAGCGCGTCAGCAGCAATTGCAACATTCGATAGGGCAACTGCAACAGCGTATTGATACCTTACAACAACAACGCCAGCAAGCATTACAACAACGGCAACAGATACAGCAGCAACACCAACAGCGGCAAGCGACGGTGCAGCAACAACAGCAACAATTGGCTGAAGTTGAAGCGCAGTATCACTATTTGCAAAAGCAACAACAACAAAACCAGCTACAGCAACAACGTTTGCTAGAACAGCAGCAACAGTTGCAGCAGCAAAAGGCTAACCAGCAAGAGCAACTAGAGCAACTTAGCGAGCGAGCGGAAACCTTGCAGTTCGCCTATGAAGAATGCCAACAGCACCCCGTTGAAACGGACGACATGGAACAACAGCGGCAACAACACCGCAGCCAAGTGCAACAAGCACAGCAACAATTGCAAACGGCTCAATTGGCATTGCAACAAGCGCAATCGGAGGCGCGCCAGGCACAGCAATTGGCGCAACGAGCACAGCAACGTGAACAACAAGTAACGGAACAATTGTTGGCGCTGCAGCAACAGCAAGATCCACAAGCGGAAGATGATGAAGCACTGGCGGAGAAACTTGAGCAAGGATTAGCGCAACGCGCCGAATTGGAGCAGCAAATCACCGAACAGCGAGAGCAACTGAGTGAGGTTGAAGCGAAGATTCAGGAACTGAGTCAAGGTCATAGTGGTCTGAGCCAAAGAATAGAGCGGCAACGTGGTCAGGTAGAGTCGTTGCGGATTGAAATGGCGACGATTGACGAACGCCTGCAAACGCTTGTTGAGAGTTTGCAAAATGATCGCCATTCATTGAAAACCTTGTTAGAAGAAATGCCCGAGCAGGCGGAAGAACATCGTTGGCAAGCCGACTTGGAACAAATCCAGCAAAAAATCCAGCGTTTGGGCGCGATTAATTTGGCGGCGATTGAAGAAGCGGAAGCGCAACAAACACGTAAAGCCTACTTGGATGAGCAGAATGAGGACTTACAGGCGGCATTAGAAACGTTAGAAAATGCGATCAAAAAGATCGACCGGGAAACGCGACAGCGGTTCAAAGCAACATACGACGCGGTCAATAACGATCTGCAGCAATTATTCCCGAAAGTATTCGGTGGCGGCTCCGCGAGTTTGGAATTGACCGATGACGATTTACTGGAAACAGGTGTTACCATCATGGCGCGACCACCGGGCAAGAAAAATAGTACTATCCACTTGCTCAGTGGTGGAGAAAAGGCCCTGACCGCCTTATCATTAGTGTTTGCAATATTCCGCTTGAATCCCGCGCCATTTTGTTTGCTCGACGAGGTTGACGCACCGTTAGATGATGCCAACGTGGGGCGGTTCTGTCGATTGGTAAAAGAGATGTCGGAAACGGTGCAGTTTATTTATATCAGCCACAACAAGGTGGCAATGGAGATGGCGTCGCATCTAGCCGGCGTAACAATGCAAGAAGCGGGCGTATCACGGCTAGTGGCTGTTGATATCGATGCCGCAGTGGCGATGACTGAGAGCGCATAACCCTAAAAGGACGGGCAGAGATAACATGGGTCAATTACAGCTTACTTTAACCATTCTTGGGACTTTACTGATCATTGCCATCATTGCGCATGGCTTCTGGAGTATTCGACGTTCTCAACAACACCGCCAAAAGCACAAAGCTGAGAGCGTCAACAACCCTCGAAATACCGACTCACAAGGTTTTGATCAAGACGGTATCGGTTCAGTACGAGTGGTAAAAAAGGCGGCCAGAAAAGTCAGTGATGTTGCTAAACAGGCTACTCAGCAGAACAAATCGAAGCACCAAAATGAGGCGCAAGCAGCTGAATCGAAAGCTGAGCCGCGGGTAGAATGGAATGACGATGCCGCCGACAGTATTGATAGTGAGCAGATCTCCATGTCGTTAGCTGATGATACGATCGCAGAAGATGAAGAGTTGCCGAGTCTCCGTGTTGAGAAAGATGAAAAGCCAGCAGCGCAACCGCAACAACAAAGCTTACTGATTGATGAAGAGCCTGAGCAACAGGCAACGCCGAACCCTGCTAATCAGACACGCTCAGAGGCGCAGTATTCTGGCGTCCAGGATAAGGTTGCTGAACGAATTGAAAAGGCAGATTTGTTCGCGACTGATACACAGGAAGAAGCGCCTAATCCGCAACCAGATGAAGTAGTAGCCGAGCCCGAGCAAGTGATTGCACTGCATGTAAAAGGCGTAGTGCAGGGCGCCGTATTGCTGCAATTAATGACCGAGTTAGGGCTGAAGTTCGGTGAGCTGGGCATTTTTCATCGGCATGAAACGACAGCAGGAACCGGTCCGGTCATTTTCAGTTTGGCCAATATGTTTAATCCAGGCACCTTCGATTTAGACAACATAGAAAACTTTGAAACTGAAGGCGTAGTGCTATTCCTTACTTTGCCGGTGAAATATGACCCACAACAAGCATTCAATATGATGCATAACGCAGCCTCGAAATTAGCTGCAGAAATCCCGCAAGGACAGGTGTTAGATGGCGACCGCAATCCGCTAACGCGCCAATCAGTGCAACATATTCACCAACGCATTCGTGAATTTGAGCGCCAACAGTTAATCAATAAACGTAGCCAATCTAAGCAGTGAGAAGTCGCTTATGTCGAGTACCCCAAAGCAGCGTATCGCAGAGTTATCGGCACAAATAAGCCAATATAACCGTGAATATTACGAGGCAGATCAGCCAACCATTCCTGATGCCGAATATGACCGGTTATTTCGCGAGTTACAGCAGTTAGAGGCCGAACACCCGGAATTGGCAGATGCAGATTCTCCCACCCAGAAGGTCGGTGGCCAGCCGCTGACGGCGTTTACCTCTGTTGAGCATGAGTTACCCATGCTGTCTTTGGATAACGCCTTTAGTGATGAAGAACTAGCACAATTTATTCAACGCATTGAAGAACGTTTGGATATCAGTGCCGCGATAGCGTTCTGCTGTGAGCCCAAGTTGGATGGTGCCGCAGTCAGCCTGCTGTACGAAAACCAGCGTTTAGTGCGGGCTGCAACGCGTGGCGACGGCCAGACCGGCGAAGACATCACGGAGAATGTCAAAACCATTAAGAACATTCCGCTAAAGTTGCGCGGCGATGCACCGCAGCGGGTTGAAGTGCGAGGCGAAGTGTTCATGCCGCTGGCCGGCTTTAAACGCTTTAATGAGGGGGCGCAACAACGTGGTGAGAAAGTATTTGCTAACCCACGTAATGCGGCTGCTGGCAGTCTACGCCAACTGGATTCGCGCATTACCGCTAAGCGTCCGCTGCACTTTTACGCATACAGTCTTGGCGCTGTGAGTGATGAACAGGCGCTCGCTGATAGCCATTATCAACGTTTACAGACCCTAGCTAGCTGGGGCTTACCAATTTGTGATGAAGTTCGCCGAGTTGAGCAAGCGCAGGATTGCCAAGCCTACTATGAAGATTTATTAGAACGGCGGCAGCAACTTGCCTATGAGATTGACGGCGTGGTGTTTAAAGTGGATGCCATTGCCTTACAACAAGATCTCGGTTTTGTCGCTAGGGCACCGCGCTGGGCCATCGCGCGCAAATTTCCTGCGCAAGAAGAACTGACCCAATTACGTGACGTAGAGTTCCAAGTTGGTCGCACCGGGGCTATAACGCCGGTGGCGAAATTAGATCCCGTGGCCGTCGGTGGGGTGGTGGTCTCAAACGCAACCTTGCATAACGCCGATGAGATTGAACGGTTGGGCGTCAAAATTGGCGATACAGTGATTATTCGCCGCGCGGGTGATGTTATTCCTCAAGTTGTTAGTGTGGTTGAAGCTCGCCGCCCAAGTGATGCTAAAGCGATTGTGTTCCCCAGCGTTTGTCCGATTTGCCAATCCCATGTCGAGCGCGTCGAGGGCGAAGCCGTAGCGCGCTGTAGTGGCGGCCTAGTGTGCTCTGCCCAACGTAAGGAGGCGATTAAACACTTTGCCTCAAGAAAAGCGATGGACATTGATGGGCTGGGTGACAAAATTGTGGATCAATTAGTCGAGCGCGAACAATTATCGAGCCCCGCCGATTTATATCGATTAACCGAAATCGACATTGCCAGCTTAGAGCGGATGGGTAAAAAGTCTGCACAGAACTTGGTCAAGGCAATAAAAGCCAGCCAACAGACCAGCTTGGCACGCTTTATCTATGCATTAGGGATCCGCGAGGTAGGTGAGGCAACGGCACGCAATTTAGCACGGCATTTTGGTGATTTTGCTGAACTTCGTAAAGCCGATGTGGACGCCTTAAAGGCGGTTCCTGATATTGGCGATGTCGTGGCAAAGCACATCGTCCACTTCTTTGCTGAAGCGCATAATAATGATGTCGTTGATGCCTTACTCGAACACCTACAGTGGGACGATGTGAGCGTTGCAGAACAACAGTCGAACGACCTAGCTGGTAAAACCTACGTGTTAACTGGAACCCTACAAAGTATGACCCGCGATGAGGCAAAACAGGCGTTGCTGGCACATGGCGCTAAAGTTTCTGGGAGTGTATCAACGAAAACGAGTGCCGTGATTGCTGGTGAGAATGCGGGGTCAAAACTGAGTAAAGCGGAAAGTTTAGGGGTCGAGATTTTAACTGAGGACGATATGAGAGCGTTACTGGGCCTGTAATGATAACAGGGCCCAGTCATACAATTATTCTTCGCCGCCGTGCAAGTCGAGGTCTTTGATATAGCCTGAGCCACTGATATCGGCTACGCCATTTTCATCAAACTCAAAAATTACGGTAGGGTGAGTGGTATTGAAGAGATAGTCTTTATCATCAATTTTAACCAAGAAATCGCCCATAATTTCGCCATCACGCTCATCCTCTGGGAGTTTTCTCACCCATACCCGATGTTTGCCTAGGTGGAAATCAAAGCCATGAAGAAAGCCATTAGAAAACTCGGCAACGTAGATGTTGCCGGCATCGTTTATGATCATATTGAGAATATAATTTGGCGGTACTTCATCAACATGAATTTGTGACTGACCCGCGCGGAAGTAGTGCTCATCGAACACCGTCTTATATTCAAAATCAAAGTTGATGTTATCGACACGCCCCGATGGGTATGTCACCGTACCTTTTCCTTTCTCTAACCAGTCCGCATGCGCAGTAAAGGTTAGCGTCATCAGTATTAGGGCAAACCCCCATTGCAGTAGTGCTTTCATATGTGTCTTCTTTTAGCTGCTTGAGCTCATCACATCAATTAACAAGGTTAATTGTTGCCCCGGCTGTAAATAGTTCTTCCGTGTAATTTGGTTCCACTTTTCAATTTGACCAATGGTCACGTTAAAACGCTGGGCAATGCGTGCCAGTGAGTCACCAGAGCGAACTTCGTAGGTGACTTTACGAATGACGGCGCCTTGGCGGCTGGTGTCATTCATCCAAATCGCAAGCTTCTGGCCAGGACGAAGTGGGTCCGTTGGAGCCATACTATTCCAACGCGCTAAACTGCGCAAATTAACCTTGTAAGCGCGGCTAATATCCCACAAGGTATCGCCATGTTGCACAGTATAGTCGATGCGGTAAACACCATGTTTGATATTTTGTTTGTGTTCACGGCGTTCGTTCATTGACAAAGTATATTCGTCTAAATCACGTGTTGCGACTGGAATGAGTAAATAGTCGCCAGCATGGATTAAGCTGCCGCGAATGTTGTTAGCCTGCTGAATTACTTCTGGAGTGGTGTTGTAGTGCTTAGCTATTAACAACAAATTTTCGCCCGACTTCACTTTGTGGCGCGTCCACGTTAGCCAATCATCGGGAGAGGTATCGGCTAGTGCTAAATGAAATTGGGCAGCATTCACTTGCGGCAGCAACAAGCGGTGAGGTCCCTCTGGCGCGGTCGCCCAGCGGTTGTAGCCAGAATTATAGCGTTGCAATTCCTCTAAGCTCATGTCTGCCATTTCGGCTGCCTTCGCAAGGTCAATTTGGCTGGGTAGCTCCACCATCGCCAATTGTGCTTGGTTGCTGATAGGCGCCCAGGTAATGTTGTAGCTGTCGGCATTCTTTAATATATCCGCTAATGCCAATAACTTCGGCACATAGGCGCGAGTTTCGCGCGGTAAATCTAGCGCCCAGAAATTGGTCGGTTTATGGGCGTTACGGTTTTTCCGAATAGCGTGAGCGACTCGGCCCTCGCCGGAATTGTATGCGGCGAGTGCATTTAACCAGTCGCCGTCAAAGTAATTGTGTAGTGCCTCGAGGTAGTCGAGTGCCGCATTAGTGGCGGCATAGACATCGCGACGACCATCGTACCACCAATTGATGTCTAAACCGTAATGGCGAGCGGTGCTAGGAATGAACTGCCAGACGCCGGAAGCTCGGCCATGCGAGTAGGCAAATGGGTCGAAGGCGCTCTCTACTATTGGCAATAGAGCCAACTCCAGTGGCATGTCACGCTTTTCGATTTCTTCGACAATCATGTACAAAAACGGGCGTGCGCGATTTGCCACACGTTCAAGGTACTCAGGGTGTTCGAGATACCAATTGCGTTGCACTGCAACGCGACGATTATCAGGCACAGTTAAACGTAATTGGCGTCTGATACGTTGCCAGAGATCCGCTTCTTCGCTAGGCAACAGCTCCTTTGGCGGAGTGTAACTCTCAATAAGTTCGACTTCTGCAACGGCCTTTTTCGCAGCAGGGTTATTGGTGACGCGTTGCTCTTGGGCTTGGCTATCGTCGCCACTCGCTTGCCAGTTAGACAACCAATCGGGTGTCGTCTGACATCCAGAAAGTAGCGCTGCACTGAGCAGGGTTAGCGTTTTTTTCATGTAAGTCTCTCGCTCAACTTCTTGGCATGACTGCACGTTTTTTAATTATTGTCTTTCCACTGCCGTATTGCAGCGAATACTTCGGCGTTCGAGCTTAACGAACGCCCGCTGTGTTGTTCTGCACTCTGCTTCACTGCAGGCTGGTCAAAGCGTAAGAACGGATTGACCGTCATCTCCACTGCCATTGTTGATGGCAAGGTCGTTTGTTGTTGTTGCCGTTGTTGCTCTACGCGCTGGGCGAAATGTTGCAAGAACGTATTGTTGGGTTCGACTTTTTGCGCAAAAGCGACATTCGCTTGTGTGTACTCATGTGCGCAATAGACTTGCGTTTCGCCAGGGAGTTCGCGGAATTTTTGTAAAGATGTGACAAATTGCTCAGCGGTGCCTTCAAACATTCGACCGCACCCTGCAGAGAACAACGTATCGCCACAAAATAGGCTTGGCGCCGAGTAATAGGCGATATGGTCCAGCGTATGACCCGGACATGATAGCACTTGGACGGGCGCGTTAAATAAATCACTGACAAAGCGGTCGCCGTCTTGCTGGACATGAGTAATGTCTGGGCAAGCATCCTTTGGGCCACGAACCGGGCAGTCATAGGCTTCAACCAGTTCAGCTACACCACCAGTATGGTCAGCATGGTGGTGGGTAATCCAGATTTCAGCGATACTGCATTGATGTTGTTGCAACCACGCCATCACCGGTTGGTGATCACCGGGATCGACCACAACCACTTGTGAGTTTTGTGGTGCTTGTACTATCCATATGTAATTGTCGTTAAATGCGGGTACGGGTACCACTCGCATAACATTCCTCCAATGCAGATCTGGCGTTATCACGCTATAGTCTGTAGGTGATTGCTATAGTATAACAGGATTATGTTGTGGAAAAAAAATACACCGTAGCCGAGCGCCAAGATGCTCGCCCGCTCACCTGGCAGGATATGCCCCACGGTGAATATCTGCGACAGCAATTAAGCCAGTTGTTGGCTACCTGGCAACACCGTGTGTATGGCCAAAACTTGGCTCAGGTTGGCGAGTTAAGTTGCGAACTGAATAATGCTTGGCCGGCAATTCAACGGCAACTGCGGGTGGCTGAGCAAGCGCCTGGCCAGGTTAGGGCGCGTGACACCGCTTGGCCATTTGCGTTGGAAAGCTTAGATGCCGCAATTTTAGCGCACACCCTTAACTTTTCCGCTGATCCCTATCAAGTGCTGCGTGAGGCAACCCAATTACTTCGCGCCGATGGCTATTTATTCATTGCGGGTTTTAATCCGTTTGCGTTATCCATGTTTAGTGGCATTCGGATTGCACAGCAGCCACCACATCCTTGGCGTGGACAGTTTTACCGCAAGCAACGGGTATTGGATTGGTTGCGTGTATTGAACTACGAAATCCTAGATTGCCAATATTATGGCTGCTCATTGATGGTTAGAGATTGGCGCGCGGAGTCGCTGGTGTTTCAGCGGGCGAGCAAACATTTACCCTGGTTGCGCTGTTGTTATTTTATTGCTGCGAGAAAGCGTACGGTTCCATTGCAATGGCTGCCTAACACCCGCCTCAAGACCAGAAAATTTCAAGTAGCGAGTGCACGATTGACCACTAAACTTGACTGATGTATTATCGGTTATAAGTATATATTAAAAGGTTATATGAGATGTGGTTGGCATTCCTTGGTGCAATAGTGATTGGCATTAGTCTTGGGCTTTTTGGCTCGGGTGGCTCTATCTTAACGTTGCCGGTGTTGCTATACGGTCTGCAAGTTCCCGCGAAGCTTGCGATCGCAGCTTCGTTGCTAGTGGTCGGCGCGATAAGCGTGATCAATGCCACCCCTCGGGCACTGAACAAAACCATCCCTTGGCGGCATGTGGGACTGTTTGGCGGGAGCAGCATGCTGGGTAGCTATTTAGGCGCCTGGATGGGCTCTCTGGTGAGTAGCCAATGGCAATTGATTGTGTTTGCATTATTGATGTTCAGCGCGGCGTTCTCGATGTGGAAGCGACAGCGTGCCGACAGTGGTCGACGCCCAGCTACCTTATTGCTGCTCACTAGCGGCTTTTGCGTCGGGGTCGTTACCGGCTTTGTTGGTGTCGGTGGCGGCTTTTTAATTGTACCGGCGTTGGTGACGCTAGGAACCCTTTCACTGGTACAAGCGGTGTCTGCAAGCCTAGTGATCATTACTTTGCAAGCCAGCGTGGGGTTTGTGCAATACTGGATACAACTTGATTTAACCTGGCAACGCCTGCCGTTAACAGCGTTGGCAGTGCTTATTGTTGCTGGTGCGTTAGGCAGCTTTGTTGGGCAACGGTTAGCCCAGCGCTTGCCCGCAGCAACGTTAAGAAGAATTTTTGCCGTGTTCTTATGGGGCATGGCAGCGTTTGTCATTTGGCAACAATTACGAGGTGGATAATGAAAAATGCAAAATCGTTAGTCGACGAGGCACGAGCTGCCGTTAAAGAAGTTTCGATTGATGAATTAGAAGCGGCACTGCGCCAAGGCGCACGGATTATTGATGTCCGCGAACCGGCTGAATTTGCCCAAGGGCATATTCGCGAAGCGGCAAACATTCCGCGCGGCATTTTAGAAATGAACGTCCATCAACACCCAGATGTTGCAGGCTACGAGGATGCTCTGCAGCGAGCTGCTGCTGAGCCGTTATATTTGATTTGTCGTAGTGGCGGTCGTTCAGCGCTTGCCGCTGAAAGTTTGCAACGAATGGGCTTTGACAAAATTTATTCGGTTGCTGGTGGAATGCAGGCTTGGGAGCAGTCGCATAAGCCTATGGTTAAAGAAAGCTAGGAGAGCAAACGATGATGACGGAATTTACTCCATGGTCTGCCGCCATCGGCGGCATACTGATAGGGCTTGGTGGATTGGTACTTTACCTTTTTAATGGCCGTATCGCAGGCATTTCAGGAATTACTGCTGGTGCATTATTTCAGCGCGGTGGACGCGGCTGGCGTATCGCCTTTGTCGCCGGTTTGGTAATAGCGCCGGTAGTGATTGCACCCTACATAGAGCTGCCGGCTTGGCATGTGCCAAAACTGTCTATTTGGACCTTAGTCGCCGGCTTACTTGTTGGTTTAGGGACGCGTTGGGGCAGCGGCTGTACCAGTGGTCATGGAGTCTGTGGCGTCAGCCGCTGGTCGATGCGTTCGCTGGTCGCAACCATTATCTTTATGCTCGCCGGTGTCGTGATTGCCAGCCTGTTTGGAGGGGTCAGTTATGTCACAGCATAATCAGTCAAGTGGCGCACAAATTGTTGCGGCGTTTATTAGTGGCGGACTGATGTCTGCCGGTATTGCTATCTCGCAGATGATTGACCCAGTGAAAGTCATCAACTTTTTGGATGTTGTCGACCATTGGGATCCGACATTATTAGTGGTAATGGCAAGCGCACTGGTGACTTATGCCATTGGCTACGCGTTGCTCAAACGTCAACGCAAGCCGTTACTGGATAAGCACTTCCACCTGCCCGAACGCACCAAACTGGACAAGGGGTTAGTGTTTGGGGCGTTATTGTTCGGTCTTGGCTGGGGCATTGTTGGCTACTGCCCAGGCCCTGCTATTAGTGCACTGCACTTAGGTGCGGCAGGCAACTGGGGCTTTGTTGTCGCAATGGTTGTCGGGTTTGCTATTGCGCACTTTAAACCGCTAAATGGGTAGCGCTGACATTAACTGCTCGTGGATGTGGCATCGAAGCCATTGTCCTCGAGCAGGTTTGGCGACTCTGCCGCGCTTCGTGCCAACTCATCACAGCGTTCGTTTTCAGGATGTCCAGAATGGCCTTTGACCCAGTGCCAGCGAACCTCATGGGGTTGGCAGGCTTTGTCTAAACGTTGCCAAAGGTCGACATTTTTTACCGGCTTTTTGGCCGATGTACGCCAGCCTTTGCGCTTCCAATTGGCCAACCAACTTTGAATACCGTTTTTTACGTATTGACTGTCGGTGGTGATATCCACCTGACATGTCCGCGTTAGCGCCTCCAATGCCACTATCGCGGCAAGTAACTCCATCCGGTTGTTAGTGGTTAAGCGATAGCCCGCACTCATTTCTTTACTGTGTTCACCGTAACGCATGACCACGCCATAGCCACCAGGACCTGGATTGCCGAGACATGAACCGTCGGTGTAGATCTGAACTGCTTTATTCCCTGCCATAGATATTGCTACTATGCATCCTTAATGTTGCGGCCAGTATAACAGGAATTGATCATGCGTCAGGTGGTACTTGATACCGAAACTACAGGGATTGACCCGAAACAAGGGCACCGAATTATTGAAATCGGTTGCGTCGAACTCGAAGGACGCAAGCCTACGGGGCGGCATTTCCATGTTTACATCAATCCGCAAAGGGTGGTGGAAGAAGAAGCCATCGCTGTGCACGGAATCACTAACGAGTTTTTGGAAGATAAGCCCGTATTTGCGCAGATAGCAGACGATTTTAAAGCCTTTATCGACGGTGCTGAATTGGTTATTCATAATGCCCCGTTCGACGTCGGCTTTATGAACCATGAGTTCGCCTTACTGGGAAAAAATTATCCGCCTGTTGAGCAGTTTTGTGGGATATTGGACACCTTGAAGTTGGCGCGAGAAATGCGTCCTGGACAACGCAACAGTTTAGATGCCTTGTGTCGCGCATTTGCAGTAGACAACTCTGCGCGGGAACTCCATGGCGCGTTATTGGATGCCGAAATTCTTGCGGATGTCTATCTTGCAATGACGGGTGGCCAAGTGAAGCTCGACTTAGCCAATCAGCGCCGCCAGAATCAGCAACAACAGTCCGGCGATAGTATTCAACGTATTCAAAATCCCCCAACACTAAAGGTATTGCCGGCTACTGCCGATGAAATAGAGGCGCACAAGGCGCGTTTGGCATTGGTAGAAAAGGAAGGGGGCAACTGCTTGTGGCAGCAGTGAAGCGAAGTTTCGGAGTATTGCTGGCGGTATTTTTTAGCACCTCAGTTGCCGCTTATAGTGGGCAACAAGAGCAACCGCCTCAGAACGGTGATTATGCCGGTGTTGACCTACTCAATGGCCCGCATGACAACCAATTGCCGCTAAAAGGGCAACGTTTCCGGATCGATAATCAGGTGGATAAAATCACCTTATCATTTTTTCGACAGCCGAAAAGTAAGCCGGTGATTCTAATTTTGCCTGACGGTACCAAGTGGTATGACTCCAAGCATCCGAGGGAAAAAGTCACGTGGTTTACTGATGAAAATTTCGATCTGATCCAAATCGAAAAGCCGCAGCCTGGTCCTTGGCAAGTGATTGGTCAATTAGATCCGCGTAGCCGCATAGTGGTGGTATCGGATATTGTTTTTAAGACCGAGGTATTGCCGAATCCGATGTTTCAGCATGAACGGTTAAAGGTATCGGGCACGCTGTATAATGGCGATAAACCGGTGGATACCTCTTTGTTTCGCCAAATCGTCAACCTTGACGTACTGTTCATTAGTAGCAACAACCCAGATTATTCTAATTTTGGTGTGAAGCCGACCCGGGTTGCACAATTTCTCGATAACGGTAAAGGTTATGATGAAGTGTATGGCGATGGACATTTTACTGGATTGCTGGAAATTGACGTCGAAACCGGTGAATACATTCCAACTTTTGAACTCAACACGCCGCTGTATGAGCGAAATTTTGAAAACCCCACTACCATTGTTGAGCCCCTGCCTGTGACCTTCACAGCGAAAACCGCGGAAAAGGCTGAAGGCGAGCATAAAGTGGAGGTTTCTGTAAACGACCAAGTGGTTAAACCAGGGTCTGTCGCGATTAATGCCAGAGTGATGTTTCCAAATGGCGGCGAAAAGACATTCTCTTTGGCGAATGTGGAAAATTTCCCTGCAACTATTGAAATTCCTAATTTAGCCTACGGCCGCTACGTGATGGATCTTGACGTGTTTGCCACTACTGTTGGTGGACGAGAAATAACTGCCAAGATTACAGGTTTTGATTTTATTGCAAAAGAACCACCGCCACCACCTCCATCTGCCGCTGAGCTTGCTGCAGAGAAGCGTCGGCAAGAACAAGCGCGACTGGAACGCGAGCGAATTGCACGGGAAAAAGCCGAGTATGAGGCAATGATTAATGTGATTATTATTGTGGTCATTAACATTGTTTTAATTGTCGCAGCCGCCGCTGGCGCAATGTTCTGGATGAAGCGAAAAAAACGGCGTGCTAACGCTGAAAAAGCTTAACTCACGAAGCTTAAATGGTGAAAAAATAGCTGTTTCGGCGGTAATTTGTGCAAACAATCATTTTTAATAAAAAAAAGGTTGACTCTATATCACCTCGCTCGTAATATTCACGCCGCGTTGAGGGGCACAGCCCTCAACAGGCGACAGCGGAGTGGTAGTTCAGTTGGTTAGAATACCGGCCTGTCACGCCGGGGGTCGCGGGTTCGAGTCCCGTCCACTCCGCCATTTTCGCCTCAAGTTACTGTGCATCCCCTATTGCGCGGAGTGGTAGTTCAGTTGGTTAGAATACCGGCCTGTCACGCCGGGGGTCGCGGGTTCGAGTCCCGTCCACTCCGCCATTTTTCAGAGTAAGTTCCCACGATTCATTGGCAATTTTTCAACCCGTATTTCTCTCAGAAACGTTCGGTACCGCAGTTTTTGCCGTGAATGGCTATTGAGCCTGAGTCCGTCTGCCGCTAAAGTGTCTTACACCATTATTCAAGGAATCACGCAAATCAGCGTGTCCAACTTGCGTGTAAGGGAGAACAATAATGAAAATGACACTGGTAGCTGCAGGTATTGCAGCCGCATTATCCGTCGCCGCATGTGGCGACAACACCACAACTAGCGACAAGCAAAGCGGTGCCAATGCTGAAATGTCGCAACAGGCAGCGACGGCTAATCCATTCTTTAAGCCAGCAACATTGCAGTATGGCGCACCAAACTTTGATCGGATCAAGTTTGAACATTTTGAACCAGCATTTCGTGAAGGGTTGAAACAGCACAATGAAGAAATCGCTGCAATCGCTAATAATAGCGAAGCACCCACATTCGAAAATACCATCGTTGCAATGGAAAAGTCAGGTCAACTGCTAAGCCGAGTCTCTGCGGTGTTTGATAATTTTGCCAGTGCAGACAGTACGCAAGAAATTCGTGATTTAGAAGAGAAGTTGGCGCCTGAATTTGCCAAACACAGCGACAACATTCATTTGAATAGAAAACTGTTTTCGCGCATTGAGACGTTGTACAAGCAAAAAGACGCATTGGGTCTAGACCCCGTTTCAATCCGCTTAATTGAAGAAACGTACAAAGAGTTTGTTCAAGCGGGCGCTAAACTGAGCGACGAGCAACAGCAGAAAATTCGAGATATCAACGAAAAACTCTCTAGCCTTACGACAGACTTCCAAAGCGCGTTGTTGGCAATGAAAGATCAGAGCGTGGTGTTTGTTGATGACGTCGATCAGTTAAAAGGTTTAAGCGATAGCGAAATAAAGTCACTGGCGAATCAGGCTAAGGAGCGCGGTAAAGAAGGTCAATATGCGATTGTGATGAGCAATACCACCCGCCATCCAATTTTATCGCAGTTGGAAAACCGCGCGCTGCGCAAACGAGTGTGGGAAGCATCAGCAAACCGTGGTTATGGCGGCACTGAGGCAGACACTCGTCCGATCATCAAGAAAATGGTGCAACTTCGCGCGGAAAAAGCACAATTGTTAGGATACGACAACTGGGCTGACTATGTCTTGGAAAGCCGGATGGCGCAAGACCCCAAAGCAGCGAAGAAAATGCTCGAAGATATCGTGCCAGCGGTAGTGAAAAATACCAAAGCAGAACAGGCTGATATTAAAGCCATGATGAACGCTGATGGCATTGAGGGTGACGTGCAACCTTGGGATTGGTTGTATTATGCGGAAAAAGTACGGCAGCAAAAATACGCAATCGATGCTGATAAAGTGAAGCCGTACTTTGAGTTTGAACGCGTGTTAAAAGATGGCGTATTCTTCACCATGCATGAATTGTATGGGATTACTTTTGAAGAACGCAAAGACCTGCCTGTTTACGAACCTGACGTTCGTGTATTTGAAGTGAAAGATGTAGACGGTAGTTCAATCGGATTATTTTATGCCGATTACTTTACTCGCGACACTAAACGCGGTGGTGCGTGGATGAGTTCATTCCGGATTCAAAACGGTCTATTGAACCAGAAGCCGGTAATCATTAACAACTTGAATATCGTTAAGGCACCAGAAGGGCAACCGACCTTGTTGAGCTTTGATGAAGTGCAAACCATGTTCCATGAAATGGGACACGCGGTTCACGGGTTGTTCTCGGATGTGAAATATCCGTCGCTGGCGGGCACTAATGTACCACGTGACTTTGTCGAGTTCCCATCGACGTTCGAGGAAGATTGGGCGTTGAATCCTCGGGTTATCGCGCGTTATGCGAAACACTACAAAACGGGTGAACAAATCCCGCAAGCACTACTCGATAAGTTGTTGGCAGCGAAAAACTTTAACCAAGGCTTCGACACTTTAGAGTACATGGAAGCCGCGTTGCTTGACCTAAGCTTCCACACGGTAGCACCAGGAACGGTGATTGATGATGTGGGTGCGTTTGAGGAAAAAGCCTTGAAAGACAGTGGTGCGTATATGAAAGCCGTACCACCACGTTACCGCTCAACGTATTTCCAGCACGTTTTTGCTGGCGGCTATTCAGCAGGTTACTACGCGTACCTATGGAGTGAAGTATTTGCTGCAGACGCGTTCAAGTACATGCGTGAACATGGCGGCCTGAAATTAGAAAATGGGCAAGCGTTCCGCGACAACATCCTTTCTAAAGGCAACAGCAAAGATCCGATGCAGCAATACATCGATTGGCGAGGCCAAGAGCCAAGCATTGATGCATTGCTAGAGCGTCGCGGACTGGAAACCGAAGCTAACAACTAAGATTCGGTAAAGCACTCGAAATAAAGGGCCACTCGCGTTATTCTCGCAGTGGCCTTTTTTTTTCGCTGGGAGATAGTGATGAAACGGATAGTGGTGATTGGAGGAGGAGCCGGAGGGCTCGAATTGGCAACCCAACTGGGAGAGAAGTTGGGGCGAAAAAAGCAGGCCGAGATTGTTCTGATCGACCGCAACAATACCCACTTATGGAAACCCCTATTGCATGAAGTGGCAGCCGGATCGCTTGATTCCGACCTAGATGAATTGAGTTACCGTGGCCATGGCGCTCAACATGGATTCCGTTTCTTATTAGGCGACTTCTGCGGCATCGACCGCGATAACAAAACCATTACTTTACGGCCGCTCACCGATAGTGATGATGAGCTGGTGTTGGGTGAAAGACATATTTCCTACGATATTGTGGTGTTGGCGATTGGCAGTGTGACCCAGGATTTTGGTATTTCGGGAATTGCCGAACATTGTTGGTTCCTGGATTCTACGGAGCAGGCAGAACGCTTCCATCAGAAGTTGTTAAACCAGTTTTTACGGGTTAACCAGCGGATTGAGGATGGTGCCGAAGAACAACTGAGTGTTGGCATTGTTGGTGGTGGTGCGACGGGGGTAGAGTTGGCCGCTGAACTGGTTCATTCGGTAAAATTATTGTCGATTTATGGGCTGGATAAGCTCGACCGTTCGCACCTCTCGATTACTCTGTTGGAAGCTGGACCTCGACTATTACCCGCATTACCAGAACGTTTAGCGAGCGATGTGGAAAAGCAACTGCAGCAGTTGGGCGTAAACGTGCGAGTGGATACTGCGGTGACATCTGCTCAAGCGGGGCGTTTAGATATTGGTGATGAGGAACAATTACGCACCGATTTGCAAGTTTGGGCAGCGGGAGTAAAAGCGCCCGAATTCATCTCTGAATTGGGATTGACCACACGCAAAAATAACCAGCTAGTTGTTGACCAGTACCTACGCAGTATCGACGACGACAGTATATACGTCATCGGCGATTGTGCCGGCTTCCAAATGGCTGACGACAAATGGACGCCGCCGCGTGCACAAACGGCGCACCAAATGGCGGCGACTGCAGCCAAGAATATTCGAAAACAATTGGCTGACAAACCGCTGACGAGTTTCAAATATAAGGATCGCGGCTCGTTAGTCTCATTGAGTCGCTTTACTGCGGTTGGCAATTTAATGGGAAGTCGCTCGCTGTCGATGACGGTTGAAGGGCGATTAGCGCGACTTGCCTATGCCAGCTTATACCGTATGCACCAACGCGCATTACACGGTTGGTGGCGGTTGTTATTAATGCTGCTAATAGACCGAGTCAGTCATGCTTTAAGACCACGCTTAAAGCTTCACTGAGCGTGTACATCAGTGCTGCTATCAGGCAGAATATGACAACCTTATAACGCAAATCACCGAGTCGTCATGGCACAACCCAGTTTTATTCATTTGCACATTCACAGCGACTTTTCCATGGTCGACGGACTACCTAAAGTCGCGCCGATCTGCCAGCGCGTAGCAGAGCTTGAAATGCCCGCCTTGGCGATCACCGATGCAATGAATTTCTGTGGTCTAGTGCGCTACTATCGCACCGCCCATCAACAGGGACTGAAGCCGATTATTGGCGTCGACCTATGGGTGCAGAGCGACTACTGCAACGAAGAACCGTTTCGGTTGACTGCGTTGGCGATGAATAACGAAGGCTATCAGCAACTCACCCAACTTATTTCAAAAGCCTATTTACGCGGTCATGTACGTGGCAAACCGCTGATCGATAAAGATTGGTTGGCGCAGCATAACGAAGGTGTGCTGCTATTATCTGGGGCGCGCTACGGCGATATTGGTAAAGCCTTACTGGCTGGCCATAAAGAGCCGTTGCAGCAGATGCTTGATTTCTATCAACGGTATTTTCCCGACCGTTTCTACCTCGAGTTAACCCGAACCGGGCGTCCCAATGAAGAAGAGTATTTACACGCGGCCGTGGCGCTAGCCGGGGAACAGCAATTGCCGGTTGTTGCCACAAACGATGTAGTGTTTTTGGACAGCAAAGATTTTGAACCGCACGAAATTCGGGTCGCCATTCATGACGGTTACACGCTGGACGATAAACGGCGTCCAAAGAATTACTCTGAACAGCAGTATCTGCGCAGTGCTGAGGAAATGCAGGCATTGTTTGCCGACATTCCAGCCGCGCTAGAAAACAGTGTAGAGATTGCAAAGCGCTGTAACGTGACAATCCGTCTGGACGAATATTTCTTGCCCGAGTTTCCTACCGGTGAGATGAGCACTGCTGATTTCCTCGTAAAAGTCTCGCGCGAAGGCTTAGAGGAGCGTCTTGCGTTCTTGTTCCCAGATGAGCAGGAGCGCGCCGCCAAGCGCGGTGAGTATGACCAGCGTTTAGAAACCGAATTAACGGTTATCAACAATATGGGGTTCCCCGGTTACTTCTTGATCGTGATGGAGTTTATCCAGTGGTCAAAAGATAATGGTATTCCGGTCGGTCCCGGGCGCGGCTCAGGTGCGGGTTCATTGGTGGCTTACGCATTGAAGATCACCGATCTTGACCCGTTAGAATTTGACTTACTTTTTGAACGTTTCTTGAACCCAGAACGGGTATCAATGCCAGATTTCGATGTCGACTTCTGTATGGATCGCCGCGATGAGGTGATCGATCATGTGGCTGAACTGTACGGTCGTGATGCGGTGTCTCAGATTATCACCTTCGGTACGATGGCGGCAAAAGCGGCAATTCGCGACGTGGGCCGGGTTTTAGGTCATCCCTATGGGTTTGTTGATAAAATTTCGAAGTTAGTGCCGGGTGACCCGGGGATGACACTGGCAAAAGCGTTTGAGGTTGAACCGCAATTAGAAGACATTTATCAGCAAGATGAGGACGTGAAAGAACTCATCGATCGCGCAAGGATACTCGAAGGGGTTACAAGGAATGCCGGCAAACATGCGGGTGGGGTGGTTATTTCGCCGACCAAGATCACCGATTTTTCGCCGTTGTATTGCGATGAAGAAGGTTTAAACCCGGTTACCCAATTCGATAAAAACGATGTTGAAGCTGCCGGTTTGGTAAAATTTGACTTCCTAGGCTTGCGCACGCTGACGATCATCCAGTGGGCGCTTGAAATGGTCAATCGGCGCCGCGCTAAAGATCAGCTAGAACCGGTCGACATTAGCGCAATCCCGTTGGTCGACAAAGCGTCGTTTACGCTGCTGAAAAAAGCCGAGACTACCGCTGTGTTTCAGCTAGAGTCGCGCGGGATGAAAGAGCTGATTAAGCGCCTGCAACCGGACAGTTTTGAGGATATTATCGCCTTGGTCGCACTGTTCCGCCCGGGTCCTTTGCAATCCGGAATGGTGGATAACTTTATCGACCGTAAGCACGGCCGAGAAGCTATCTCTTACCCAGACGCTGAATATCAGCACGACTCGCTAAAACCCATTCTAGAGCCCACCTACGGAGTTATCCTGTACCAAGAGCAGGTGATGCAGATCGCCCAGGTGTTAGCAGGGTACACGCTGGGTGGCGCCGATTTGCTGCGCCGAGCGATGGGTAAGAAAAAGCCAGAGGAAATGGCGAAGCAGCGTGAAGTTTTCCAAAAGGGCGCGGCGGAAAATAACATCGACCCTGAATTAGCGATTAAAATCTTTGATCTGGTAGAAAAATTCGCAGGGTATGGTTTCAATAAATCGCACTCGGCAGCTTATGCGTTGGTATCCTATCAAACCTTATGGATGAAGACCCATTATCCAGCAGAATTCATGGCCGCCGTAATGTCTGCGGATATGGATAATACCGATAAGATTGTTACCTTGGTTGATGAGTGCGATAACATGGGACTGACAATTTTGCCGCCAGACGTCAACGTGGGTCACTATAAATTCAGCGTCGATGAGCAACAACGAGTGGTGTACGGTATTGGCGCCATCAAAGGCGTGGGTGAGGGACCCATCGCATCCATTATTGCAGCGCGAGAAGCCGATGGGCCATTCTCTGATTTGTTCGATTTCTGCTGTCGGGTGGATCTGAAAAAGCTCAATCGACGGGTATTGGAACGTTTAATTAAAGCCGGTGCGATGGATCAGTTAGGGCCGCACCGCGCAGCATTGCTGGCAACCCTTGAAAAGGCGATGCGCCAAGCTGAACAGCACCACCAAGCGGAGGCTATGGGGCAGTCCGATTTGTTTGGCGTACTCACTACGGAGCCAGAAAAAGTCGAGCATGCCTTTGAAAATGTGCCACAATGGTCAGAAGCGGTATGGTTAGAGGGCGAGAGAGAAACGCTCGGGTTATACCTAACCGGCCATCCGATTAATCGCTTCCGCGCAGAATTAAGGCACTATGTCGCCGGCACTATCAGTGATGTCACGCCAACTGGACGCGACAAATTCACTACCGCTGCGGGGCTGGTAATAGGCGTTAGAACGCTGGTCAATAAAAAGGGCCAACGTTGGGCTATTGTTACCTTAGATGACAAAACCGCGCGCATGGATGTGCGTTTGTTTAGCCAAGAATACGAAAACTACCAACATCTACTGGAAAAAGACCGTATTTTGTGGGTAAAAGGAGAGGTCAGCTTTGATGATTTCAGTGGTGGCAATACAATGACCGCCAGAGAAGTCATGACCATAGAACAGGCGCGCGCGAGTTACGTCAAGCATTTAGCGATTGAACTGCGCCAAGAAGCCTGTGATGAACAGTTATTAGCGCGCTTGCAACAAGTGATGAGCCCCTTTAAAGCGGGCTCTTGTCCAGTTCGCTTCCGTTACTTACGGGCGGAAGCAGAAGCCGAATTGCAAGTGGCGACTCAGTGGTTCGTCAATCCATCTGACGAACTGATACACGAATTACAGCAACTGTTGGGTGAACAACACGTTGCCTTAGCGTTTTAAAGGTGTGAGCGATTCATGAGTCTTAATTTTCTTGATTTTGAGCAACCCATTGCTGAGCTTCAGGCACAAATTGAAGAGCTTAAAACGGTCGGCAGAAAGGGCGATTTAGACATCGACTTGGAAGAAGAAGTCAGCCGATTGCAGGCTAAAAGCCGCGAATTAACCGAGAAGATTTTCTCCGAGTTAGGTCCGTGGCAGTCGGCGCAGATGGCTCGCCATCCGCTGCGCCCTTATACCCTCGATTACATCAGTAAAATCTTTACCGAATTTGATGAGTTAGCAGGGGATCGAACGTTTGCCAATGATGAAGCGATTGTTGGTGGCATTGCGCGACTGGATGGTCAGCCGGTGATGATTATCGGCCAGCAGAAGGGCCGTGAGACCAAAGAAAAAATTCGCCGCAATTTTGGCATGCCAAAACCCGAGGGTTATCGCAAAGCGTTGCGCATGATGGAAATGGCAGAACGTTTTTCGATGCCCATCATTACCTTTATCGATACGCCAGGGGCCTACCCCGGTATTGGTGCGGAAGAGCGCGGACAAAGTGAAGCGATAGCGCGTAACCTTAAAGTGATGGCGCGTCTTAGCGTACCGATTGTATGTACCGTCATCGGTGAGGGCGGTTCTGGCGGCGCATTAGCAATTGGTGTCGGTGACCGAGTGAACATGTTGCAATACAGCACGTATTCGGTGATTTCTCCCGAAGGTTGTGCATCAATCTTGTGGAAAAGCGCCAGTAAAGCGCCGTTAGCTGCTGAAGCAATGGGCGTTACCGCAGGACGTAGCTTGGAATTAGGTCTGATTGATTCGGTGATTGAAGAGCCGCTGGGTGGCGCGCATCGTGATCCGGACGAAATGGCTAAGCGCTTGAAACAACAAATCAGCAAAGACCTGCAAGCACTAATGAAATTGGACAAAAGCGAGCTGCTTGACCAGCGTTACAAAAAGCTTATGTCCTTTGGTTATTGCTAAACCTTTATGGCGCAGACGCTGTATCAGCAGTTTGCACATCAACTGGACTCATTAGCACTGCGCCCAGAGCAACAAATTGTCGTGGCTCTGGGCGGTGGTGCTGATTCGCAAACTGTACTGCATTTAACGCTTGAGTATTTGCGGCAGCACCCACAGCTACGCCAGCCGTTGGCAATTCATCTCGACCACCATTTCCACCCGGACTCTAGCCAGTGGGCAAACGCTTTACAGAATGCAGTAAAAGATTTGCCCTTGGCGTGTCACTTTGAATCTCTTGCGGTGCCGATTGCGGCTAGGCAGAGTAAAGAGGCGGCTGGTCGGGAACGTCGTTACCAACGTCTTGCAGAATTGACGGAAAGTGACGCGGTGATTTTGCTGGGCCATCATCGTAATGATCAAATCGAGACCTTCCTATTACAAGCAAAACGCGGCAGCGGACCGCGTGGCTTAGCGGCGATGGCTGCTGTTAGCCCCTTTGTGGAGCAACGACTTTTAGTCAGGCCATTGTTGCCGGTGAGTAAAGCCGAGATCATCCGCTATGCGCAACAACATCAATTGTTCTGGATTGAGGATGACACCAATTACGACACAGCGATGGATCGTAATTTTTTGCGCCACGATATTGTGCCGCTGTTAGAACAGCGCTGGCCGCAGTTTGGGCAAAGCATTATGCGCTCCGCGGCACTGTGTGCTGAACAAGATGCCTTAGCGGCGGAACTGTTAACGCCCTACTGCCAGCCACTGCAGAGCAATGGTAATGGGCTAGCAATAGCCGCTTTGCAAGGACACAGTGCCGCGCTCCAACGCGCAATACTGCGCCATTGGTTATCGGGCTTAGCTTCGATAATGCCCAGCTATCAACAGCTTGAGCAAATTCGGCAACAAGCAATAAGCGCGCAGATGGACTCACAACTCACGGTATCTTGGGCCGGACAAGCGGTGCGCTATTATCAGCAGGCATTATTCTGGACGCCTGAACTTCCGGATATTGCTGAACTGTGCCAATGGCGCCAATCTTGGCTACCCCAACAGTCGCTTAGGTTGCCAAAGCCACTAGGTCAGTTGCGTCCATTAACGACCTTGAATGCGTCCGTCCAAGTCGGATTTTCTCATCCGAAAGGCAAGCTTTATCAAGCCCATCGCGAGGGCGGGAAAGTGCTCGGCGACTGGTTAAAACAAGCAAAAATAGCGCCGTGGCTTCGCAATCGTTGGCCGTTGCTTGAATGGCGCGATATATGGTTGGTTCCTGGGGTCGGAGCGTTTGCTAAACAACCACAAAATGCGCTGGCAAAACAGTGGCAAGAGGCTGCAGTGCAGTGGCAATGGAGTAAAGATTTTGCCGATTAAAGACCAGCGCAAAGCGATAATACTGGGATTACTCGCGGTGTTGTTGTGGTCGACTGTTGCTACCGCATTTAAAATTGCCCTGCAATACCTCACGCCAATGCAATTATTATTGCTCGCCAGTATGGTAACGGTAGGGTTCTTAACGTTGGTGATCAGCGTTCAACGTCGCTGGCGCGAAGCCTTAGAACTGGCGCAACGGCGAGGCTGGCGCTACCTCGTATTTGGGTTAATTAATCCCTGTGCCTACTACTGGGCACTGTTTTCGGCGTATGACGTATTGCCCGCGCAACAAGCGCAAGCGATCAACTACAGTTGGGCGCTAACCACAACATTGTTGGCTGTACCTATTCTAAAACAACCGTTACGGCGGCAAGAGATACTCGCCTTGGCTATTGCCTACGCAGGCGTAGTGCTCATTGCCACTGGCGGTCAGTGGGACCTTGCAAAGACGCACTGGGGTGGTGTCGGAATGGCATTGTTGAGTACAGTGCTATGGGCTTTTTATTGGCTATTCAGTGCGCGCAATGACGATCCACCCATTCTCGCGTTGTGGCTTGCGTTCACGGCGTCGTTGCCATTTTTGTGGGGGCTGCAATGGTTCACAGATGCTACTTGGCAATGGCAATGGCAGAGTTTTGCCGCAGGTTTATACGTTGGCTTGTTTGAGATGGGCGTAACGTTTTTATTGTGGCTTTATGCCATGCGTTACGCGGAACGCACAGCGCCTTTATCAACACTGATTTTCCTGTCGCCGTTCTTATCGTTAATTCTGATCGCCAGTTTATTGAATGAGACCATTCAGAGTACGACGGTGATAGGTTTAATCGCTATTTGCTGTGGCTTGTTGCTGCAACGTCGTCGGCGTGTATAAACAGTTTTTTCCTGCCGCCTTGGCGTGATAAAGCTGTTCATCGGCTGCAGCGATAACGGATTCTACGTGCTCGCCCACGTTGATAAGTACCGCGCCTGCACTGGTTGCCAATTGGTAGGCATTGAGCTCGCTATCTAACGTCATAGCGCGTTGAATGCGTTGATAAACCGACTCACTATCTTCCAGTGGCGTATTCTCCAACACCAAAATAAACTCGTCGCCGCCGAAGCGAAAAACCTGATCAGTATCACGCACCACCCGCTTCAACAATTGCGCATAGTGTCGCAAAATGTCATCGCCAACAGCATGCCCAAACTTATCGTTAACGCGCTTAAAGCCGTCTAAATCTAACAACATAACAGTATGTGTTAGGCGCGGTCTGCGGTTCACCTGAAGGCATAAGTGTTCAATCACTTCTTCCAACAGGTTGCGATTACCAAGGTGGGTCAAGTGGTCGCGAACCGCTTGTTGTCGCACGTCAGCGAAACGCATACTATTGAAAAGTGGAAACGCGAGTTGCTGATGGCAGTGCTCAAGACGGCGTTTTTGCATCGTTGTGAGCGGTGTTTTCAAGCCATAGCGGACTTGCCCAAGATAATGGTTATCAGCGTACAGTAGCGTCGCATGCTCATACGCAGGGTTTTGGTGATGACTGATTAGGGTAAATACTTGGTCATCGGTGATAACTTGTAATGAAACAACGTTAAAGTGTTCACGAATATGGCAAGCATACAGGCTCAGTAATTGCTCAATATCTAACGTGGTTTGTAATACCTCAGAAAGCGAGCGATGCTGTTCACGAATAGACGTACTGGATGTCATGGTAGACACCAGTGACTCTTCGGTCATGTTATGCGGGTTCACATTTTTAAACGAGGTCAATTTGCCTAACATCGTCATACTGCGTTGGCCTGTGCTATGGTTGATTACAAGTGCTTGTGACTATACAAAAATGATGCCAAATGTTAAATAGTCATAAAAAACATTAAGTTACGAACATCGTGAGACAGCGTTGAAATTTTGACGCTGGGATAAGAATGGAATTTCTGGAGCGTTTTTGTGAACGGAACCTTTGTCAGTCTGTTACTGCTATTAATGGTCGCTGTCACCTTAGTGTGGGCGTTCCGACGCCTTAAATTGCCTGCAATTTTGGCGTACCTGTGCGCCGGGATTATTGTCGGACCTGACGTTACGGGCTGGATAGCGTCTCCGGATGATTATCACTTTATTGCAGAGCTCGGCATCGTGTTACTACTGTTCTCGCTTGGGCTAGAGTTTTCGTTGCCTAAAATGCTGGCGATGCGGCGTTGGGTATTTGCGTTAGGGGGCTTGCAAGTTGCCTTGTGTGGGGCGTTATTCTTTGCCATTTTGTACTGGCTAACCGCGTCCTGGATGAGCGCGCTAGTGATGTCGGGGGCGCTTGCTTTGTCCTCCACCGCGGTGGTGATTAAACAATTAAAAGAAAGCGGGCAGACCAGCGGTCGGCGCGGGCAAATGGCCGTCGCGGTGCTGCTATTTCAAGATCTCGCCGTGGTTCCGCTGTTGATCATCATTCCCTTGCTTGCTCAGCATAGCGCTGAGGGAATTTGGCAAAGCCTAGGTTGGGCATTGGGCAAAGGGATTGCCGTTATATTGGTGTTATTGGCGATAGGCAAATGGGTATTACCAACGGTCTTCAAGGAAGTCGCAAAGCAACGCACTGACGAGTTATTTGTACTAGCGACGCTGATGGTTGCACTGCTTGCTGGTGGCCTGACTTATGCGTTTGGGCTGTCCATGGCATTAGGGGCGTTTTTAGCCGGGATGATGCTTGGTGAAAGCCAGTACCGCCATCAGCTTGAGGCCGATATTCGACCTTTTCGCGATATTTTGATGGGGCTATTTTTTACCACCATTGGCATGCAGTTGCCGTTGGCAGGCTTTGCTAGCCAGCTTCACTGGGTTTTGGCTGGGCTGACATTAATGGCGCTGATTAAAATTTTAGTGATTCGTTGGCTGGCAAAGCAATTAGGTGAAAAGCCCATCAATGCATGGGGCAGTGCGATTGCATTGTTCCAAATGGGAGAGTTCGGTTTTGTTATTGTTTCCCTCGCTGTCGCGCAAGGTATTCTAGCGCAGCAATATGCCACTATCATGGTTGGCATCGGGGTCTTTAGTATGGCCATCACGCCTTCGATTATTCAACGTTTAGACGGCTTGTTGGCGCGTTGCTTTACCGCGCGCTCTGAATTTCCTGATATTGAGGAACAAGTGACCAATCAACCACAACCCGCGCAGGCGGCAGTGATTTGTGGCTTTGGTCGGGTAGGGCAAACCGTTAGTCGATTCCTCCAAGCTGAGGGGATTGCGCACATTGCCGTCGACAGCGATCCACTGCGGGTCCACGAGGCGATAGCCGGTGGCGCACCCGTTTACTACGGCGATAGCAGTAAACGCGATATTTTAAAGGCGGTGGGGGTAGAGTCTGCTCCCTTAGTCATCATTAGTTTTGCCGATGATCTCCGTGCAATCGAAGTGTTGCGGGTTATTCGGCAGCTCAATAACGAGGCTTATGTGATTGTCCGAAGTCGTGATGATTTGCGCTTACAGCAACTGCAGGAAGCCGGAGCCTCTCAAGTGGTGCCTGACACCCTAGAGGCAAGCCTGATGCTGATCTCGCAGATTTTGTCCCGCTCTGGTGTACCGATTCGACGTATCTTGGCACGGTTAGAACAGGAACGCCGAAACCATTACGGCGATATGCACGGTTTCTACCCTGGGGAAACCACCGATATGGCGCCAGAGAAGTTGGACAAACTGGAATTCCTGCATGCGGTGACGTTAACCGATAATGCCTATGCTGTAGACAAACCGTTGTTGCAATTGGGGCTGGATGAACGCGGAGTGGCCGTCAAGGCGTTGCGAAGAGAGGGTGTTGAAATTGACGAACCCGCTTATCAAATACGCTTACAAGCAAACGACGTCGTTTTGCTAAGCGGCAAGCCGCAAGCGGTGGAAGCGGCAGAAAATTATTTACTTGAGGGTTGAGCGTCGGGGAGTTTGAGAAACGCTTTTAAGGCATCGGCTTGTTGCTCGGCGTCTTGTTGCCCTAACGCCATTAGCTTTTGGCAAAAACGTTTTTCAAACAAAAGGTAGCTTAAAATACTCGACTCTGACTGCGCATTAACCCCGACCAGTTTTAACAACTGACGAATGGCCCAGGGCATATCGTCATAATATTCGCGCGCCAGCGCATTAAAATCGTGGCTGGGTAAAATGGCGTAGGTCTCTATTTTGCGTAACTGCGGATGACCAAGGTTATGGCGGTCGAGGATATCCAACGTCTGATTGATGCGCTGCAAACGCTCAATATCAGAATTTAAGGTGTCGGCAAAAATAGTATCCAATAAGTGACCGGCGATCTCCGCGCTACTGGGATGGCGTCGAGGAATGTGACTGTGCGACATTTGTGGCCGCTCTAAGCCAATCACTAAAATGCGCTCAGCACCTAGGTGAATGGCCGGACTGAGCGGGGCAATTTGGTGAACCGAGCCATCGCCATAAAAGCCGTGTTGAATCTTTACCGACGGGAATACAAACGGAATGGCTGCAGAAGCCATCAGATGTTCGGTATTCAATCGCAACGGAATGCCAGCGCGTTGGCTGCGTTGCCAGCCGGCATGCTTTTCCGCACCCTCAAAAAACGAAATGGAAAAGCCGTCGTTATAGCGCGAAGCGGTGACGGACAAAGCACTGAGGTGGCCACCGTGAATATTGTTATCTAGGCGCTGGTAATCAAACACCTTATTGAGCAACTCTCGAAGCGGCTGATTATCCAACAGGCTAAACGGTGATTGCCCCACCATATCGGTTTGTAGAGAGCGTGCGAAACGTCGCCATAAATGTTTAAATACCGGCCAAGCACGACTTCTGTAGACTTGATGAGTGTGAAAATTCTTCCACACGTACTCCAGCTTTTTCACCCCTAAATGGAAACAAGAGGCATAGCAGCCTAATGCCATGGTATTCACTGCGCCAGCAGAGGTGCCACATAAAATCGGGAAAGGGATGCTGTAGTTACGGGGCAGCATGTTGGCGATGCCGCGTAACACACCCACTTGGTAGGCAGCTCTAGCGCCGCCTCCAGTGAGTAATAAAGCTGTATGCTGGTGTTGAGGATATTTCATTGGCCACTAAACCCCGCGAGTTATTGCTGCCAAGCATAGCTAACTTTCATAAAGTAGGTTTTATTATTACGTCGTAAATCACTGATATAGTCGTTGGCAATCGCGTTATCTGAGTACCCCAAGTATAGCAGGGTGCGTGGATTCACTTTATAAGTGTAGAGCAACTGAGAAGACAACTCTTCGCTGCTTCGATTAACCGAGTAGTAGCGATATAGGGCGGGATTACGCTCAACCTTATTGTAGATCAACGCCAGCTTTAGATAGCTGCGCACTGAGAAATGGTAACTTACGCGAAAGTCAGTTAGGTCGGCTCGGTATAATTCGCCACCATCGACATCCAATGACTCATGCTGTTGGAAAAGACTAAACGTTAAGCGTTCGCTGACATTCCAGGTGGTGCTGAGCTCGCCATATTTTACCGTACCTAACTGATTGTTGTAGTAGTCGATACTGTCACCGTATTCAAAGTACGTGCCGAGATAGAAGCCGTTGAACGGTTTGAAACTCCCTGCAAAATGCCAGATGTTTTGATCAAATTCTGGGGCGTTATTGGCCAGCGTTAAGGTGGCTTGATTGTAGCGCTCACCAAGTTCCTTTTTATTTTCAAAACCCAAGTTAAGCGCTGACTGCAATGGGCCATCGTAATGCAAGTCGAGCGTTTTACTGTCACTGATTTGGGTCCCGTCTTGGTCGCGGGTAACACGCCAATGACTAATTACTTGAATAAGGGTGTAGGGATCTTGAGAATCGCCATACCAGAAGTACCCAGCGCCTAGGTGTCCCTGCTCCATATCGATTTGGCTCATAAAACCTAAGTCAGCGCGGTAGTCTCGGCCGTAGTTATAATATTCTGCCAGCGCGACATAGTTACTCTGTTGGTGCCGATAACGCACCGTATACGCGTTACCTTTAATGCCGTCCGCGTCTTCTGTGCGGAGGTATTGCTCAGACACGGGGCAGTTACCGAAATCACAATCATCAGCTTGCTCTGCTTGGCGTTGGCAGTCGGCTGGGTCACCGTAGCAGAATTGGTTCTTTAACCAGTCTGGATAGCGCGTGTCTGATTGCATCCACTGCATGCGCCAGGTATCTGTAGCGCTGGGGCGATAGCGCGCATCGATGCCATAGTTGTAGTTATGATACTGCTCGCTGTCGCGTGCAGTTGCCACAGTACCTATTGAGAGCGAGTCCGAGACATCATAGCGATAGCGCAACGCGGCGTTTTTGCTTTTCTCGTCGATAACCGCCAAGTCGGAAGAACGATTGCCGGGTACCAAGAATGCTGTAGCCGCATCGTTAGCGACAAAACCAGCAAACGTTTGCTTGTCATAGCGGCCCGTTAGCTTTGCTCCATAGTCTGGAGAGCCAATATTACGCGAGTAAATCACGTCCATTTGGCTGTCAAAGTAATCGCTGTCGGCAGTAAAGAAGGGACGCTTTTCATCGTAGAATAAGGCAAAAGTTTCATTCACATCGAGCTGCGCCGAGTCGGCTTCAACTTGGGAAAAATCGGGGTTCAGAGTGGCATTTAATTTAATATCTGGAGTGATATTCCAGCGCACATCTAAGCCGGCTTCTACATCCGATTCATTGTCAAAGTCACTGTTCGGATCGTAAGCATCACGTTGTTCGTTACGAATTGCTGTTAAGGTAGGTGCAATGATGAGATTGGTACCTTGTTGCGCATTTTTAAAGCCAGTAATTTTTGCTAATTGGCACAATTGGCAAACATTATCGCGGTCGTTGGGTTGTAACGCGATGCGGGTAAAGCTGTCACGTGGATAAAAGCGAATAAGGTCGAATCCCCAGGTTTGTTGCGCAAGAGTATCGTCGAAATTCAGTACCGCAAGCGGAATGGCCATTTCTACTTGGTAGCCGTTAGCAGTAATACGACCCGCTGAATCCCAGATTGCATCCCAATTGGAGTTTTCGTCACCACTAAGTTCATTCTCTATGACATCGGTTTGTACGCCGAGCGGGTTAACATAAAACTGGTAAGCTAATTGTTGTTGATTGAAGGTGTCGAGTTTTACCCCGATCATGTCATCATTCCAACCGCCGTCACGTTCGCGAAAAACCGCACGAATGTCTTCGGGGTTGGGGTCATGGGCAATAAAACCGACGTAAAAGGTATTTCCCGACTGCAAAATGTACGCGTCAGTCGTTACTGGCGCTGGTTGGTTTTCTGCCGGTTTTGTTTCGTAGTCGAGGGTAATATGACGAGCATTCTGCCATTCATCGGGATTCACTCTGCCATCAATTGTCGGCGCTAATTGTACCTTGGGCACGCTAAACCGTGGCGAGGCGTTATTGGTGCCTACCTTCGTGTTGGGGGGCTGCGCGGCAGCCGATAGGCTTATTCCCGCTAGAAAGGCGTCAAAAACAAGCTTCAGCCAAATACGTCGCATCGAACAACTCCATTGCCATTATTATTATTTCTTTATTGCCATCACTATACCCTGAAATACAGGATTGTTAAGCTTTGTAAAGGCATTGTTATACTCACAAGAAGTGTTTCTGAAACAGTCAGTTACAATCTCGCCCCTTGAACACACATATCGCAACATAAAGCCACTAACAGTATTGTGAGGTTTTAGCGATAATAAGCTTATAACCAAATGGGTTAATTTTAAGGACTCACGCATTATGAAATTTAAAAAACGCGCGGTAATCCCGCCTCTGGTCATTGTGCTTTTTATTTTATTGGCGGTGCTAGCGTCAATGGCCCGTAAACCACCTGAAATGCGTCAGCAACAAAAACCCGCGGTCATGGTGGAGGTGCTGAAGGCAGAACCGGTCGATAAAACCTTTATGGTGGAGTCGCAAGGAACGGTAAAGCCGAAGTTTTCTACCAACTTGGTCGCCGAGGTTAGCGGACAAATTATTGATGTAGCTGATCAATATGTTGCTGGTGGTTTTTTCAAAAAAGGCGATATGTTGGTCCAAATTGACCCGTCAGATTATCAAGCAGCGGTGCAACAAGCGAAAGCAGATTTGTTGCAAGCACAAGCGGCGTTAGAGGAAGAAAAAGCTCGAGGAAAAGTTGCCAAGGAAGAATGGGCTTCTATCCAAGAGGGTAAAATCCCTGAATTGGGTCTACGTAAACCTCAGTTAGCCAGTGCTGTAGCAAATGTTGAATCAGCGCAAGCGCGTTTGGCCCAAGCTAAGCGTGATTTAGAACGAACCACTATTAGGGCACCTTTTGCTGGCGTTCTGAAAAGCAAAGTCGCTGATTTAGGCCAATATGTTAGTACAGGCACCCAGGTAGGAATGTTGTTGGGCACCGATATTGCTGAAGTAAGAGTGCCTCTTAGCGACCAAAATATGGCGTTTATCCGAAACCCAAGTGACATCGAAGATGACCAATATCCGCCAGTAAAATTGACATCCGTAGTAGCAGGTGAACCGCGCCAATGGATGGGACACTTAGTACGTACCGAAGGCGTAATTGATGAAAATAGCCGGGTAATTTATGGCGTTGTGCAAGTTAAAGATCCTTATAGTTTAGACAAAGCCAACCACTCTGAAGTGCTACGTTTTGGACGGTTTGTACAAGCGGAAATTGAAGGTGTGCGAGCTCACGATGTCTATGAAATTCCAAGCTACGCACTAACCCACGATGGCGGCGTATGGGTGGTTACTGATGAGCGTACTTTGCAGAAAAAGTCGGTTACGGTAGTGCGTAACGAAGACAACCTGAGTTTAGTCAGTGACGGTCTAAACCCTGGTGACCGAGTAATGCTAACGCAGTTGGAAGATCCACTACCAGGTATGGATGTTCGTTTGCCAGGCGATCCGCTTCCGGAACAGATGGAAACGGCGGCAAAAACTGATGAACAAGCTACTGAAAAGTCGGGCGGCTAAGAGAGTACAGGTATGGAAGAACAACAAAAAGGCATTATTGCGTGGTTCGCGAAAAACTCCGTTGCAGCTAACCTGTTGATGTTCATCATTATTGTGAGTGGTTTGTTGGCAGCAAACGTTATTCGCAAGCAGATGTTCCCAGAAATTGAATTGAATACCATCAGTATTCAGGTGCCGTTTCCTGGTGCTGCGCCCCAAGAGGTTGAAGAAGGCGTGACCATGTTGATCGAAGAGGCGATCAAAGATGTCGATGGAATCAAGCAAATTACCTCCACATCAAATGAGGGCTTGGCGTCGGTTGAGGTTGAAGTTGAGCCTGATTATGATGTGCAAGTCGTGATGGATGAAGTGAAGATGTTGGTGGACGCTATTCCTAACTTCCCCAACCAAATCGAGAAGCCTAATATTTATCGCATTCGCCCGCAACGGCAGGTCATCTGGATGAGTGTCTACGGCGATCTCGACGAGCGCTCGCGCAAGGAGTTGGCCAAAGAAATTCGAGATGATTTGAAAGCGACAGGCACCATCACTAAAGCAGTCGTTGTTGGGGCGCGCAACTATGAAATCTCAATTGAAATTTCGCAAGCTGACCTAGAGCGTTACAACCTAACCTTTGCTGATATTGCGAATGCTGTTCGAGGTACCTCGATCGATGTCGGTGGCGGTTCCATCAAAACACCGAATGGCGACATTTTACTGCGCGCTGATAACCAAGCTTATAACGGCGAAGAATTTAAAAATATTGCACTGATCAGTCGCCCTGATGGCACTCGTTTGCTTTTAGGGGATATCGCACACGTCGATGACGGCTTCGTAGAAGAACAAAGTTACACACGCTTTGACGGCCAACCCGCGGTGTTTATTCGGGTGCAATCAGTGGGTGATCAAAACGACCTTAAAATTGCGAAAACCGTTCGCGATTATGTTGAGCAGCGCAAAGACTCTCTCCCAGACGGAGTGAAGCTAGCCTACTGGGGCGATTCGTCATATTACTTGCAAGGTCGGTTGGATTTGATGTTCGACAATATGCTGATGGGTGGCCTGCTAGTGTTTGTGATGTTGTCGCTATTCCTGCAATTGCGTTTAGCGTTTTGGGTAATGTTGGGGATCCCTGTGTGCTTCTTGGGTACGCTGGCGTTGATGCCGACCCCGATGTTCGATATCTCGATAAACATGATTTCACTGTTCGGCTTTATTTTGGTGTTGGGGATAGTGGTGGATGATGCCATCGTTATCGGTGAGAGTGCCTATACCGAAATCGAGGAGCATGGCAAATCTGCGGACAACGTCATTCGTGGTGCACAAAAGGTCGCGATGCCCGCAACATTTGGGGTTCTGACAACCATGGTAGCGTTCATTCCAATGCTCATGGTTGAAGGTGGAATGAGCGGTATTTGGGAATCAATTGCCTGGGTTGTTATTTTATGTCTAGGCTTCTCGCTGGTTGAGTCAAAACTGATTCTGCCAGCGCACATTGTGCACATGAAGTTCTCAAAAAATGGCAACGAGAACCCTAATGCTTTTCAGCGTTTCCGAAACGGCTTTTCAGCATCGGTAATGAATTTTGTTTATAACCATTACCGCCCGTTTTTGAAGAAGTGCTTACATTACCGCTATACCACGTTAGCATTTTTCTTTGGCTTGATGATTTTGATGGGAGGCTTAATTGCCGGTGGTTTCATCCGTTCGGTATTCTTCCCTAATATCCCAAGTGATTTTATTCAAGCCAACGTGAGTATGCAGCCAGGGACCAGTGAGCAGCAAACCATTGAGGTGCTTAACCAAGTGGAAAAGTCGTTGCAACGAGTGAACGCTAGCATTAAAGAAAATGAGGGCGAAGGAGTTGTTCGACATACCAATATTTGGCTAAACGGAACTGACAGTGGCTCAGTATTTGTAGAGTTGAAAAAGGGCGAGGACCGCGAAATTGATGGCTTTGAGGTAGTTAACCAGTGGCGTGAGCAAACCCCTGAACTTGCCGGTGTGAAAGCGTTAGATTTCCGCGCTTCAATTGGCGGAGGAGGTGGTTCCGATTTGGAATTCCAATTAAGTGGTGACAACTTAGCAGAGTTGTCCGCCGCAGCCGATGAACTGAAGAAAACGTTAGCGGGCTTCGCAGGAGTCTACGATATTGAGGATACCTTTGGTGAAGGTAAGGATGAGATCACCTTGCACTTGAAGCCGTTAGCAAATGCCATGGGGATTACCTTATCTGAGCTGGCGACCCAAGTCCGGTATGCATTTTATGGTGCAGAAGCACAGCGAGTGCAGCGTGGCGACGAAGAAGTGAAAGTGATGGTGCGCTATCCACTGTCGCAACGTCGTTCGGTTGGCAATTTGGAAGATATGAAGCTGCGTACCGCCGATGGTGCTGAAATTCCGTTTACAGAGCTTGCAACGCTGGAAAATGCGAAAGGCTACAGCACAATTACGCGTATTGACGGTGTTCGGTCGGTTAATGTGCGTGCAAAAGTAGACAAATCGTCGGTTGAACCTAGCAAGATTGTCCAACAAGTGAGACAAGAAAAAATTCAACCTATTTTGGACCGCCATCCGTCAGTGAGTTTTGGCCTTGACGGTGCCAGCCAAGATGAAGCAGAAGCCATGAGTTCGTTGAAGGTTGGTGGACTACTGGCGATGTTTGCAGTGTATGCGTTAATGGCCGTTCCATTGCGCTCATATAGCCAACCGCTGATTATCATGTCGGTTATCCCGTTTGGTATTATTGGCGCGATAATGGGGCACTGGATTCTCGGCATGCCGATCAGTATCTTGAGCTTCTTCGGGATTATTGCGCTGTCGGGTGTGGTGGTAAATGATAGTTTGGTGATGGTGGACTATGTTAACCGCGCCCGTGCTGAAGGCGTAGATTTGCGTAAAGCGGCGTTAGATGCTGGGTGTAAACGTTTCCGCGCAATTATCCTAACATCGTTGACGACCTTCTTCGGGCTGTTACCCATTGTTCTAGAAGACAGTTTGCAGGCCAAGATCGTGATACCGATGGCAATCTCGTTGGCATTCGGTATTTTGTTTGCAACGATCATTACCTTGGTGCTGATCCCGTGCTTGTACTTGATTCTGAACGATACCAAAAGAGGCTTCCGCCATATGTTATCTTGGTATGGTTGGGCCAAGCCACCAGCCGCGAAGGACATGACAACGAAAGAAGCGCTTGATAAATATTAAGCGTGAGATAGGTCGAAGATACAACGCCGGTGCTTTGCATCGGCGTTGTCGTATCTGCTGTCATAAATTGGTAAACTATCGTACCTATCCTACATTTTTGATTGCCTCTATGGGCCGAAAGGATCTGCGTTTATGTCGCTGACATTGCTCGATTGGTTTGCGTTTGCTTGCTTCTTTTGTTGCTGGGTTGGCTACACTCTATTCGCTCGTAAGCGGGCGAAAACCACCCACAGTTTATCGAGTATTCTTTGTACCTTACGGGTGGAATGGATGAATGTCGTGATGCAGAAAGAAAACCAAGTTGCCGATGCAGCATTGATTGCAAACGTCGAGCGCACGGTGACCTTTTTTGCTTCATCAACCATTCTGGTATTAGCCGGGGTCATTACCGTACTCGCCAACAGCGAAGAAGTGGTTACGGTGCTTCACGACTTACCCTTCACTCCAGATACCAACATTGTGAATGTGCAGTTTAAGTTAGCGATATTGGCAATGATTTTTGTCTACGCCTTTTTTAAGTTTACCTGGGCAATTCGTCAGTTTGGCTTTGTCTCGGTGTTATTGGGGGCATCCCCGGGCTATCACCAACAAAACATTGCCCTAGAACAACGCCAACAATTTGCCAAAAATACCGCAAAAGTCATCGACCAGTCTGGACATGAATACAATAACGGTTTGCGTTCGTACTATTTTGCCTTAGCGTTTTTAGCGTGGTTCTTGCACCCAGCACTAATGATTGCTGCTACGGCAGTGGTTTTAGTGGTGCTTTATCGGCGCGAGTATCGTTCGAGAGTGCTGCGGGCGCTACTAGCAACTCATCATCTTAAACCCGGAAAAAAATAACCGAGGAGTGGATAGTGGATTTCCAACACGACGATTTTTTACAGTGGACTCGTGATAACGAATGGGGTGTAACGGACAGTTTTCATACCCAATTAGTTGATGGTACTGGCATTTCGGTGTGGGATTCGGGGGTGATGGTGGTTACCCCCGTGCAGGCTGGCGACAAAGACATTGTGCTATCCGCTGCGGTTCACGGCAACGAGACCGCTCCGATTGAGATTTGTCGAGACGTCATCAACGATATTCTGGCAGGTAAGCAAGCGGTTAAACACCGCACGTTGTTTTTGTTCGCTAATCCCGCATCAATTAATGCCGGGCAACGCTTCGTAGAAGAGAACATGAACCGCTTGTTTAGCGGTGCTCACAGTGAAGGCGGTATTCGTAACCGTGAACGTGAACGTGCGGCAAAGATTGAGCAGTATGTTACGCGTTTTTATCAGGAAGCACCGCAGGGCGAGCGGCGCCGTTACCATTATGATTTGCACACCGCGATTCGCGACTCTAAGCGGGAAAAATTTGCGGTATATCCGTACTTGCATGGCGGCGCCTACAAAATCGCTCAGTTACAATTCTTGCGCGATTGTGGTGTCACCGCAATTCTGCTTAACCAAGCGCCGACAACGACATTTTCCTATTTTACCTCGCGTCAATTCGGCGCCGACGCTTTTACCGTGGAGTTGGGAAAAGTAAGGGGATTTGGCGAAAATGACCGGAGCAAATTTGCTGCCGCAGAAACCCAATTACGGCGCTTAATTAGCCAAGACGAGTTAACACATGCGGCGTTTGAACCTGAACAAATCGAGGTGTACGACGTAGCCCGCACCATCAATAGAACGCAACAAGATTTCAGCCTGGCGTTTGCCGATGATGTTGCTAATTTCACGCCGTTTAACAAAGGCGAATTATTAGCAATGGATGGTGATAAAGCCTACCACGTGGAGCATGATGAAGAACGGATCATCTTCCCTAACGCCAACGTGGCTATTGGGCAACGGGCATTGTTGACAGTGATTAAGATTTCGACGGATCAGTTAACACTGGTCTAACCTTATAGGTGTTTGCGGCAATTTACAGGGTATTCGGCTGAATAACTCACGTTGGTTGTTTGCATGTCACTTTACGTAAAGGTAAAGTTAGCGCACTTTCCCAAAAAGCGAAAACCGAGAAGAGAAGGTTATGGCAAAGGATAAAAAACACAATATGGAGATCGTTACCAAACCAAAATGGTTTGGTGCCGAGTCGGTCTCAATTCCAATGCTGCAGATCCTCAAAGAGGATGGCAGTTTGCACAAGGGCGCCGATCTTCCTGAGTTCGACAAAGCACTGATCATGAAGATCTACGACACCATGCACTTTATCCGCATTCTGGATGAGCGCATGATTGCTGCTCAGCGCCAAGGGCGTATCAGCTTCTACCTTGCTTCGCGCGGTGAAGAGGCTGAAAGTGTGGCGTCTGCTGCAGGCCTTGATGATGGTGACATGATCATGGGGCAATACCGTGAACAGGGTGCGCTAGCGTACCGTGGGTTTACGGTCGAACAGTTTATGAACCAGCTATTCTCGAATGAGAAAGATTTGGGTAAAGGTCGGCAGATGCCTGTCCACTATGGCTGTGCGGACCTCAACTTTATGACCATCTCTTCGCCGCTAGGCACACAAATTCCGCAAGCAACGGGATACGCTTATGGGCAGAAAATGGATAAAACAGGCAAGTGTACTATTTGCTATTTCGGTGAAGGCGCTGCTTCCGAGGGCGATTTCCATGCCGCATTGAATATGGCATCGGTATACAAAGTACCAGTCATTTTCTTCTGCCGTAACAATGGCTATGCGATTTCGACACCGTCTCAAGGCGAGCAGTATGGTGGCGACGGTATTGCGCCACGCGGCATCGGTTACGGGATGAAAACCATCCGTATTGATGGGAACGATGTTTTTGCCGTGTTAAAAGCAACGCAACTTGCGCGTAAACTCGCTGTGGAAGAAAACGAACCGGTTTTGATTGAGGCAATGTCTTATCGTATGTCGGCTCACTCGACATCAGATGACCCTACCGGCTATCGTACACGCGATGAGGAAGAGGGCTGGCGCGCGAAAGATCCCCTTGAACGCCTGCAAAAGTGGATGATGAACGAAGGTTGGTTGACCGAAGAACATATCGAACAACACTTAGAAGAAGTCAAAGCCGCGGTATTGGCGTCGCTCAAAGAAGCGGAGAAAGTGCCTGCGCCGCACATTGACGAGTTAGTCAATGACGTTTACGACCAGCCAACCACACTGTTAAAAGAGCAGTTGGCGGAGCTGAAAGAGCATATCGCGAAATATCCAGATGCCTACCCGAAAACGTCAGGGAGACTCGACTAATGGCTAAAATGAACTTACTTCAAGCCATCAACAGCGCACTCGACCTGGCGATGGCAAAACATGACAACGTTTATAGTTTTGGTGAAGACACTGGCGGTTTTGGCGGGGTGTTCCGTGCCACCTCTGGTTTAACCGAGAAGTATGGCAAACACCGTAACTTCAATACCCCTTTGGTAGAACAAGGGATTATCGGTTTTGCCAACGGTTTAGCATCGCAAGGCAGTTATGCGGTGGCGGAAATTCAGTTCGGCGATTACATCTTCCCAGCGTTTGACCAAATCGTTAACGAGTCAGCGAAATTCCGCTATCGCTCAGGAAACGAGTTTAATGTGGGTGGCTTGACCATCCGTACGCCATACGGTGGCGGGATTGCTGGTGGTCATTACCATTCGCAGTCACCAGAAGCCTATTTTGCGCACACCCCGGGTTTGAAAATTGTCGTGCCGCGTAATCCTTATGAAGCTAAAGGACTATTGCTGAGTGCTATTTTTGATAAAAACCCGGTATTGTTCATGGAACCGAAGCGCCTTTATCGTGCTGCTGTGGGTGAGGTTCCGGAAGAAGAATATACCATTCCACTGGGTCAAGCCGAAGTCGTGAAAGAGGGTAAAGATATTACCGTTCTGGGCTGGGGCGCGCAGATGGAAATGACCGAGAAGGCGGTGGAAAAAGCCGAGCAAGATGGTGTGTCATGTGAAGTTATTGACCTTCGCACAATCGTCCCTTGGGACGTAGAAACTGTCGCCCAGTCGGTACTGAAAACGGGCCGCTTAGTGATCAGCCAAGAAGCACCCATCACTGGTGGCTTTGCGAGCGAAATTGCCGCGACCATCCAGGACCGTTGCTTCTTGTACTTAGAGTCACCTATCGCTCGTGTAAGCGGTATTGATGTACCGTACCCACTGTGTCACGAAAAAGAGTATATGGCGGATCATTTGAAAATTTACGAAGCCATTAAACGCTCGATGAATTACTAAGGACCCATCGTCATGAGTAAAGATTTTATTTTACCGGATATCGGCGAAGGTATCGTTGAGTGTGAAATCGTCGAATGGTTGGTGGCCGAGGGGGACTCGGTAAAAGAAGACCAGCCAGTGGTCGAGGTCATGACCGATAAGGCGATGGTTGAGATTCCAGCAAAAGAAGACGGCGTGGTAGAAAAGTTATACTACGCCAAAGGCGACATCGCCAAAGTTCATTCGCCGTTGTTTGCGATCAATCCAGCCGACGGTAGTACTGACGAAGCGCCGAAAAAACCTCAACAGCAGGCGCAACAGGACGCTAAACCTGCGCCGACGAATAGCCGCTCGGCTGCAACCACAGATTTTATCTTGCCCGATATCGGTGAAGGTATTGTTGAGTGCGAAATTGTTGAATGGAAAGTCGCTGAAGGCGACGAAGTGAAAGAAGACCAACCTGTCGTTGAGGTAATGACCGATAAAGCGATGGTGGAAATTCCAGCCAAAGAAGATGGAAAAGTCGCCAAACTTTATTATCAAAAAGGTGATATCGCTAAGGTGCATGAGCCACTATTCGCACTGCAGCCAGCGAATGGTGCAGCAGTAGAGAGTTCCTCTAATGCCGAACCTGAGAGTCATGCTACCCCTGCGGCGCAAAGCAGTGCCACAGAGCAAGCTGAGCCTGCTGCGAAAGCGCGACAAGGCAAAGCGGTAGCGAGCCCAGCGGTGCGTCGCTTGGCACGTGAGATGGACATTGATATTGCCAGTGTTGCGGGTTCTGGCAAGAAAGGTCGGGTGTTAAAGGACGACCTCAAGCGTCACCAACAAGGTGGTAATGTAAGTGCCTCTAACGCGGCGTCAGCATCGCAACAGCCTGTATCTGGTGGTACTCGCACAGAGGCTATTCGTGGCGTTAAAGCGGCTATGGCGAAGCAAATGGCGGATTCCGTTGCTACCATTCCACATTTCACCTATGCCGACGAATTCGACGTTACCGAACTGATTGCGTTGCGCCAAAAACTTAAAGGCCAGTACGAGAAGCAGGGAATTCGTCTAACGGTGATGCCGTTCTTTATCAAAGCGTTATCGTTGGCATTGAAAGAATTCCCGATCATCAACGCGCAAGTGAACGATGATTGCACCGAAGTGACCTATTTTGATGATCACAATATCGGCATGGCAGTCGACACTAAAATTGGCTTGTTGGTACCTAACGTTAAGCAAGTAAATCAGCGCAGTATTCTTGGTGTTGCAGAAGAGGTTAATCGCCTCACCCAAGCGGCACGCGAGGGTAAAGTATCGCAGCAAGATATGAAAGGTGGCACTATTACCATCTCTAATATTGGGGTGATTGGCGGTACTGTGGCGACCCCGATTATTAACAAACCTGAAGCGGCAATTGTTGCACTTGGCAAGGTGCAGGAACTGCCACGCTTCGATGCTGACGGTAATGTGGTAAGCCGGAAGATCATGACGGTAAGTTGGTCGGGTGACCACCGCATTATTGATGGAGGAACCATTGCCCGGTTTAATCGTCGTTGGCAAGAGTTCTTGGAAGATCCTAGCAGTATGCTAGTGAATATGGTGTAAACACCCAAAAAACCGGCTTAGGCCGGTTTTTTATGCCTAAAGGATGAGTTATGGACGCAAAAATCAGTGTGATTACATTGGCTGTTGCTGACTTAGCGCGAGCTTTGACTTTTTACCGTGACGGCTTAGGACTAAAGACAGAGGGGATTGTTGGAGAAAAATACGACAATGGCGCCTGTGCTTTCTTCCATTTAGCGGGAGGCTTAGTGTTAGCTTTATGGCCTGCAAAAAGTATGGCTGCAGAATTAGATATTGAAGTATCCACGCATGGCTCAGCGGTGATGATCGCGCATAACGTTGATAGCCATGCCGAGGTTGATAGGGTTATGGCTCAGGCTAGGGCTGCAGGAGCACAGTGGTTAAAAGCGCCAAGCGAATTATTTTGGGGTGGCTACGGTGGCTATTTTCGCGATTTAGATGGCCATGTTTGGGAAGTAGTTTACAACCCAAAAGGGTGCTAACAGTCAGTTAGCACCCCTGGGTAGAGAAGTCTTAGATATGTTTTTCTAAGAAGTCGGTTATTGCGGAAAACGCCTTGATGCGATTCGGTTCGCTGTCTAAAAAGTGAGAACCATATTCAAGCTCAATGTATTGCACCGGCTTGTTCGCATTTTTTAGCTTTTCATAGATATTCTGCGACTGAGATGTCGACACACGAGTATCTCTATCGCCATGTATAAGCAGAATAGGATTTTTAACCGCATCAATATGGTGGACTAGCGAATTTTCTCGCATACGTTTAACGTCTGCTGGATTTTCTACGTTGCCAACCATATCTTGACGTAAAGAGTCCAACACGCCGAAAGCACGATCTTTGCTGACGAATGCTTCGATATCAGAGACACCAGCAACGCTCACAAAGCAGTTGAATTTCTCCGGCGTTTTGAAAGCCGCAGTTTCAGCAGCGTAACCGCCATAACTCAAGCCCACCATGCACATGTGGTCTTTGTCAATCCCGCCTTGTTGTAGAGCCCAGTCGACGGCTTCAATAACGTCGTCTTGCATTTTTAAGCCCCACTCTTTGTAACCGCTCGCTTCAAACGCCGAGCCAAAGCCCGCAGAACCGCGGAAATTTGGTTGAAGCACCGCGTATCCACGACTCGTTAATAGCTGTGCTAGGGGGTCAAAATATTTGTAATCACGAGCGGCTGGACCGCCGTGAGGCAATACGACTAATGGCGCCTTACCATCGGAATTAAGCGGGCGTGACAAATAACCCGTAATAGTCAGGCCATCTGAGGTTTTGAAGCTGAAATTTTGTTTAGTCGATAACGGCTTACCACTAAGATAGGGGTATTGGCTAAACCAAGGTTTTGCTGTGCCTTTATTCAGATCGACTAAATAATAGGTGCCCGGCATATTGTCGCGAATGCCGTAAACGATAACCCTCTTATTGTTTCGGCTTTTGGCGGCTACCGTGGCTTCAAAAGCCTTAAAGCTACCTTTAATTAATTGGTTCAGTTTATGGTCTTCCGGTTCGAAATAATGCTGTTCGAGATAGTCGTCGTAGTACCTCACACCAACAACTTTGTCGTTCTCCAAAATGACGCCTTCTAGATCATAGTTTTCATTGCTATATACTTGATCGGCATACACACCTTTTTTAATATCAAAGGTGTAAAGGGACATGACGCCCGTCTTATAGTCCGTTAGTACGTATGCTAAACCTTTATCAGAATCGAATGCGACAGGATTGAAAACAGCATTTTCACCCGCCTCGTACTCACCGATAACAGACCATTCCTCGGTCCCTGGTTGGCGATACCAAAACTTTCTTAAATTGGGATTTTCCTCTCCGTATGCCAGACCTAAAACCACTTCACCTTTCTGGTTGGCATACCACGAAGAGACTTTGTAATGGTTAGCAAAAAGCTTTTCGAAGTTGTTGTCGTAAATATTTACTTTATAAACGACCGGGTACTCGTCTCGCTCACTGTACCCTTGGAGTAGAATATGTTTCGGGTCGTCTTTTAAGTAGCTGATGACATTGGTTTTGCTCCGATAGCGAGCATAACGATCGTCGCGAGAAGCACGACTGCGGATTTCAGTTAAGTCCGAACCGTCTTTGTTGACTGCGTAAAGCTTTCCGAGCTTGAAATTTTTGCCGGCGATGCTCTCAACGTAGCTGGCTTTAACCAGCAAGCGTTCATTATTCGCCCAAGTCACTGACTCAATTCTTGATTCGCCTTTCTTAACAGTTACAACGTTAACGAGGTTGTTTTTATCGAACGGCGTCACCGCAACATTGTAGTTCTCGCCGTTATTCACCAATACAGCGATATAGTTGCCGTCAGGTGATACTGTTGGAGACTTCACCATGGGGAGTTGGGCAAAGTGTTTTACCGGTTGCTGAGCCGCTGATGCCATGGTGGGTGTAGCAAATGCTATGGCAATCAGAAAAAACCTTACGAACTTCATCGGAGTTATATCCTTTATTGTAATTCTAAAAAACAAAAAAATAACATTTGTTTATGTTTAAATAAAGTCATCGAAACATTTGTTAACGATTTGCCGTTAAACGTCGTATTAGTCCCGGAAACCAACGTTGTAGGGTCGGTGCGAGTTTGCTTAAGCCTTTTGCGACCACTACTTCGGCCTTGTTTTTTTGGATTGCGGTAACAATTTCTTTGGCGCATTGTTCCGCACTGATGCCGGAGGCATTGTCTTGATCGGCTTTACCACGTGCAGAGCCATCGCCAGTGAGTGCGTTGTGGGCAATTTGTGTATGCACAAAACCCGGAAGAATAGACGTACAAACAATGCCGTGTTGTTGCATTTCGGCACGGATACAGTCCATGTAGCCCAACACCGCAAATTTAGCCCCTGAGTAGCCACTGCGCATTTTAGTGCCGACTTTTCCCGCCACACTAGAGACCGTCACAATATGTCCTTGTTGGCGTTCAACCATTTGTGGCAATAGCCATTGAGTGAGTGCGACCACCGCAAAGTAGTCGACTTCCATCAGTTGGCGGTAGACAGGCATAGCAGTGTCTAACGCTAGGCTGCGCTGGGATATTCCGGCGTTGTTGATGAGAATGTCGATATCCACGCCCTGTAGCGCTGCTGCGGCGGTTTCTACTGCTTGTTCAGGTTGGCTAAGGTCTAATGCCAGTACCTGATGTTGAGCGGCGTTTGGCAGGCTATCGCGCAATTGCTCAAGGGCCTGCTGATTGCGCGACGACAGAATCAGTTTGGCGCCATGTTTGGCCAGTTGCTTTGCTAAAGCTAGGCCGATGCCGGAAGATGCACCGGTTAACCAAATGGTTTTATCTGCTATTGCTGTCATTGTTGGATCTCGCATTTTCGGTTAATGCTAAGTAACATACACCGATGCCAAAAAGCAGTCACGAGAAGTCTATGGAATGGATATGTGGAACCGATGAAGCGGGTCGAGGGCCAATCGCAGGCCCAGTTGTCGCTGCTGCGGTTATTCTTGATCCGGCGAAACCCATCGTCGGGATTAATGACTCTAAAAAATTGAGTGAAAAAAAGCGCCAACGTTTAAGCGACGAGATTAAAGCCAACGCCTTGTATTGGGCAATAGCACAATGTGATGTCGATGAGATTGACCAGCTAAATATATTGCATGCCTCCATGCTGGCCATGCAACGAGCTGTGGAAGCGTTACCGGTTGCCCCGACGGAAGTATTGGTGGATGGTAATCGGCTGCCCAAATTAACTGTCCCCGCCCGTGCTATTGTCGGCGGCGATGCGTTGGAGGAATGCATTGGAGCAGCGTCAATTTTGGCAAAGGTTGAGCGAGATCGGCAGATGCTGGAGTGGCACCAGCACTTCCCCGACTATGGTTTCGATCGCCACAAAGCCTACCCAACGGCATTTCATTTGGCGCAATTACAGCACTTTGGTCCTTGTAAAATTCACCGCCGCAGCTTCGCACCAGTGAAAAAGCTACTCACAAACGCGGCGAATTAATTCTCGAATTTGCTGCTGAGCCGGATCGATCTCTGCCAAAGTGATAAATTCATTGGGCTGATGCGCTTGGGCAATAGAGCCCGGCCCCATAACGATAGTGTCACAACCCAATTGCTGTACGAACGGTGCCTCAGTGCAATAGTTTACCGCAGCGGCGGTTTCACCACTCAACGCTTCAGCGAGCTGTAACCAAGGAGACTGGTCAGGACAAGCGAACCCCGGAATGGGTGGATGCATATCAATGATTTCAATGGCACCGGGATAGCGTTGTTGGATGCCGCCCAGTTGCTGTTGAATGAGGCCGCTAAACTCCGCCAGATCCATGCCAGGTAATGGGCGTAAATCGATATGTAGCTCACAGCAGGCGCAAATCCGGTTGGCCGCGTCGCCGCCGTGGATATGACCGAAGTTCATGGTTGGATAGGGGACTTCGAAACTTGGCTGTTGATAGCGCTGTTGCAAATGCTGGCGCAACGTTTTTAGTTCACCAATAACTTCATGGATGATGTCGATGGCATTCACTCCTGCCGCGGGGTTTGAGCTATGGCCACTTTTCCCGATCACTTTTACCGCGTTGGTTAGGTGTCCTTTGTGCATTTTAATAGGCGCCATGGAAGTCGGTTCGCCAATCACCGCAAAGTCGGGTTTAAACGCAGTAAACGCGTTGAGCTCCCGAGCACCCGCCATGGTGGTCTCTTCATCTGCGGTGGCTAAAATCGTCAATGGTTTTTTCAGGGCGTTTATGTCGACACTTTTGAGTGCTTCGATGACGAAGGCAAAAAAGCCTTTCATATCGGCTGAGCCCAGCCCATACCAGCGATTATCTTTTTCGGTGAGCTTAAATGGATCAAATTGCCAACGCCCTTCATCCCAAGGAACGGTATCGGTGTGTCCCGATAGCAATAATCCTCCTTGGCGTTCGTTATGCGGCTGATAACGGGCCAGCAAATTATATTTACCAGGACTCGTGAGCAACGCCTTAACCTCGACGCTAAAGCCCAATGATTCAAGCCACTCAGCCAGTTGGTCAATAACGGGTTTATTACTGGTGTCCCAACTCGGGTCGAGACACGACACCGAAGGGATTGAGATTAAACGCTGATAGAGCTGAAAAAATGACGGTAGGTTAGCTGACATAAGCGGCTCGTTAACTGACTATGAGACATCCTTGTCAGCATAGCCTGAACCGCGTTAATTGAATAGAGAGTTTGCTTCTAAGTTATGTACGATTAGAAGCTATAGCGCGCGTTAATGCCCCATAGGTCGCCAAGTTCGGTCTCTGCAAAATCGAGCCCAACTGACCATTGACTATTAAGCATCATGCGTGCGCCAATATTGGCTTGTAGATCGTCATCACCATCTGTGTAATCAATCCAACGCGTGCCGGCATGAAACTCGAACATATCGATACGTTGGCTAATGTTCGCTTGCACGCCATAAAAGCTGCTATCGGCTGCGCCAAAATCTACGCGACCCGCTGTTGCGCCAAGGTCTAAACTCAGGCCGTCGGCCAACCCGCGTCCAAGCGAAAAATACTTTCCGGCAGATACTGCGAAGCTGTCTGGATCGCTGCCGTTGTCGGCATCCGCGCGACGGTAGTAGCCAGAAACAAAAATATCGTTGCCGATATCGTAACTGCCTTGAAGACGAATGCCGTTGTCCGCTGGAATGTCATCGAAGTCTTCGATGGCGAATTCCGCATAGGTTTTGCTGCTGCCGGCAGACTGCGGTGCTTGTTGTGCAAACGCACTGTTGGCAGATAGTGCTGTTAAACCAAAAATGCTGGCAATAACGAATGTCTTCTTCATGTTGTTAATCCTCATATTGAGAAATGTCCTATTAAGGTACCTGTTCAGACGCTCGTTCTCGACGCTGAGTTCAGGCTTTTACGAAAGCTTTACTTTGGGGATTTTGCTTGTGCTTTGGCATCTGAATTTTTAGACTATGCAGCCTAGACAGCAATACTGATACAGGTACCCCATGCATTCCATACCGCATATCGATATGCGCCATTACCAGCAGCAATTTGAAGCCTTTGCTGACGAAGTCGGCGAAGGCTATGAGAAAAACGGTTTCGTGGCGTTAACTCACCACGGCATCGACCAGGCAATCATCGATAACGCCTTAGATGCCACTCGAGAATTGTTCGACTTACCTGAAGCGGTTAAGCAGCAGTATTTTATCGAAGGGCAAGGTGGCGCGCGTGGCTACACGCCGTTTGGAACAGAAATCGCCAAAGATGCTAAGCATGTGGACTTAAAAGAGTTTTGGCATGTGGGACGCGAAGTTGAAGGTAAACCACCATATCCACAACTGCTGCCAAACATTTGGCCACAAGAGTTACCGCGCTTTAAGCGCGATATGTTGGCATTGTATGACGCGTTAGACGAGCTGGGTAACCAAGTATTAGAGGCGTTAGCGGTTTATTTGCAACAGCCGCGAGATTTTTTCCGTTCGCGCGTTAACCAAGGTAACTCTATCCTGCGTCCGCTACATTATCCGCCAATTATTGACGAAGGTACGCCATCAGTGCGTGCCGGAGCGCATGAAGATATTAATGTGATTACCCTGTTAGTCGGCTCACGCGAACCGGGTTTAGAAGTGCTTTCTAAAGAGGGGCACTGGATTCCGGTGACAATTATAGAAGGCGCGATCATCTGTAACGTGGGCGACATGTTACAGCGCCTAACCAACTACACCTTGCCGTCAACGACGCATCGAGTGGTTAATCCGCCAGCGCCTTACAGTAGCCAATCACGCTATTCGATCCCGTTTTTCCTACACTTTAATCCTGACGTCATCATTGATCCGTTAGCTAGCTGTGTCAGCGAAGATAATCCGAAACGTGATGAGGCGATTACTGCGGATGACTATTTGATGCGGCGATTGCGTGAAATCGGCCTCCTGAAATAAGGCATTGAGGTATGAAAAAACTATTCCTAATTGGCTTAACAGCCATTGCAAGTTGCATATTGTTGAGCAGTTGCGCGAGCACATCAACGGCGCCCAAGGCACCGTTAGATTTAACCATTATTCACATGAACGACCACCACAGTTCGCTGGACCAACGGCCCCTTAATATCGAGTGGGGCGGTCAAACGTGGGTAGCAGAAGCGGGTGGAGTCGGCCGCGCAGTCGCGATGATTAAAAAGTTGCGCAAGGAAAACAGCCCTGAACTGACGCTGCATGCTGGTGATGCAGTGACCGGTAGCTTGTATTACACCCGCTTCGGCAGCAAACCTGACGCGACCTGGATGACGCAGGTTTGTTTTGATGCTTTCACCATCGGTAACCATGAGTTTGACCACAGTGATGCGGGACTAAAAACCTTTCTTGACCAGCTACAAACGCCGAGCTGCAAGATCCCAGTATTGAGTGCTAATACGCAACCCAAGGTGGGCCAATCTGCACTCACGCCAAAGGGGCCGTGGGATAGCTTCAAACCCTACACCATCGTCGAGCGACAAGGTGAGAAAATTGCGATTATTGGCTTAACCATAGCGAATAAAACCAAAAACTCGTCGCAGCCAGACCCAGAAACGCAGTTCTTTGATGAGACTGCGACAGCAAAGCGTTATGTGGCAGAGTTACAACAGCAAGGCATCGAGAAAATCATTCTGTTAACGCATTGGGGCTATCAGAATGATTTGGCATTGGCCAAAGCCGTACCTGCAATAGACGTGATTATTGGTGGAGACTCACATACCCTGCTCGGAAACTTTGCCGAGTTTGGGTTAGACAGTAAAGGCCCATATCCGACCATCGAAACCAATGCCTCTGGACAGCCTGTATGCATTGCTCATGCTTATCAATACGCGTTAGCGGTGGGTGAGTTACATGTGCAATTTGATGGTAAGGGCAATGTCGCCTCATGTAACGGCCAACCCCACATGCTGTTAGGTGACATTAAACCTGAGCAAGGCATGGTAACTACCTTAGAGCCGGTAAAAAATGCGCTAGAAGCGAGTGGTGCTTTTACCTTTATCGCGCCCGATCCAGCAACGCAAACAATGATCGATGGTTATGCGGAGAAACTGTCCGCTTTTGCCAATGAAGTGGTGGCTGACGTTCCTCAAACCATTTGTAAGCAATCCGTCGGAGAACCCCGTAAACCAGGCTGCGCCGCGGGTATCAGCTCTGGTGCGCACCGAGTCGTCGCGGAAGCATTCTTACACGCGGTACCGGACGCCGATTTTGCTATTCAAAATGGTGGTGGGGTGCGCGCCGATATCCCTGCCGGACCACTGAGCGTGAAGCAAATTTTTGAAGTACTGCCGTTTGCCAATACCTTGGTGAAACTGAAAATTACCGGTGCCGAATTCAAACAAGCAATGGAACAAGCATTGACTTACGCCATTACCCCAGATGGCTCGTTTGGCGCCTACCCATATGGCGCTGGTATTCAGTACAGCGTTAATATGCAAGCCCCTGAGGGTGATCGGGTAAGTAACTTAAAAGTGTGGGATAAGGCCACCCAAAGCTGGCAAGGTATTCGTCCACGCCAAACCTATACCATGGTGACAAACAGCTTTATTGCCGGCGGCCAAGATGGTTGGCGGACATTACGTACTATCGCTTTAATGGGGCGGGCAACTAATACCCAAATCGATTACGCCCAGTCGTTGGTGGACTACGCGCGCGACATCAAGGTGTTGAAGCGGCCAACGGAATTTGCCACGCAAGCCTATCAAGCCGCAAAGTAACGGCTGATCAAAGCTCGGCAAAGGGCCGTATAAGCCTTTAGCGCATAACTATCAGGCGGTTAGCCCAACGGCGACCGCCTTTTTCATTTCTCCTGACGTTTAGGGTAAAACCATGCAATACACTGTGTCTGACACAGCAAAATTTGATTTAACCGTGGTGATTCTGGCGTTGCTGACAGCATTTGCACCACTATCGATTGATATGTACCTGCCAGCCTTTAATGCGATTGCTGAGAGTTTCGGTGCCAAAAGCGACCAAGTTCAGCTATCGTTAACGGCATTCTTTTTTGGCTTATTCATTGGCCAATTACTTTACGGTACCGCAACCGATAAGTTTGGCCGTAAGCAGCCGCTGTATTTTGGCCTAGTGATTTACATCGTTACCTCATTGGCTTGTGCTTGGGCGCCAAATATAACCACGTTAATTATCCTACGCTTTTTACAGGCAGTAGGAGCCTGTGCGGGAATCGTAATCGCCAGAGCAATGGTTCGCGACATGTACACGCCGCAAGCCTCAGCGCGGGTGTTTTCGTTCTTGATTTTGGTGATGGGCGTAGCGCCGATATTAGCACCGTTATTTGGCGCTTACATCGCTAAAGGGTTCGGTTGGCAAGCGATTTTCTTGATGATTGCGGCAATCGGCTTTTTCTGCTTACTTGCCGTACGCTATAAACTCCCGGAAACCCGCGGCGCTAACTATGATGTTAGGATGCGTGAGAGTGCCACCACCTATTGGTCGGTGCTAAAAGATCCAACGTTCCTGCGTTTCTCACTCACAGGCGGGATTGCCCAAGCCGGATTGTTTGCATACATTACTGGTTCCCCCAAGGTTTTTATTGACGTATTTGGCCTTACGCCAGAACATTACAGCTGGTTATTCGGCCTAAATGCTTGTGGCATCATTGGCTTTTCGCAAGTGAATGGTTGGCTGCTAAAGCATTACAGTGCCCGAAAAATTCTTAATGTCTCATTACCCATCTTGGCCACCGTTTCAGTATTGATGTGGACCCTAGCAGCAACGATCGGTAATTTCTGGGCCATCTTAATTCCACTGTTTATGTTTATCGCCACACTTGGCTTAGTATTCCCCAATGCCATGGCTGGCGCCCTAGCCGAACAAGCCGAGCGTGCCGGCTCCGCATCCGCAGTCACCGGCAGTTTGCAATTTCTTATTGCCGGATTCGCCAGTATGGGCGTCAATCAACTAGGCCTCTATAGCGACTTTGCCATGTCTTGGACAATCGGTAGCTGCGGATTAGCCTCGGTACTCTGCTACGCGCTAATGCGCAAACCCGAGTAACCGCGAGCTTTTTATGCCTGCAAATTCTTTACTGCGGCCCTAGGCTTGGGCTCGCGGCATCGTCAGGGTTGGGGAAAGCTCGGGGTGTGGGCGCTGGGGTGGTGAGTGCTCAGCGTCCCGCCGGTTCACGGTGTCTCCGGTAAAAAGACGCTCGAGCCATCCATGGCCGCTCAGTCTCTGGCCCTCCCTGGCCAGAGATGCTTTTTACCGGAGCCCCCGCGCCCCAACGACACGCCAATCAATATCGAGGAAAACGCGCCCACACCCCGAGCCCAATAGGTGCGGAGAAGCGATGCCGTCCACCATCGCGGAAAGCCGCAGTAAAGAAGTATCAGCCTTTATCGGTTAGCTTCAGACAGCCCGTTTGGGGTTGGTTGTTCTCTGCCACGGCGCGCTTGGTGTTGCATCGGCATCGCTTCTCCGTAGCCCTAAGCTTGGGGTGTAGGCGCGACGCCTCCCACATGTAATGCACAACGTTGGGGCGCGAAGCTGGGGAAAAAGTATCTCCGGCCATGGACGGCCGGAGACTAAGCGCCTCATGGATGAGCTTGAGCGGCTTTTTCCCCAGCTTCGTGAACCGGAGGGGTGCCGTGCAATGACCCTCTGAGCGCCTACACACCACGCGCCCTCCAGCCCCTCACGATGCCGACGTACCCAAGCTAATCGCCGTGGTAGAGAACAAGCAACCCCGAGCCTTCCCTCAACCCTGACGATGCCGCGAGCCCAAGCCTAGGGTCGCGGTAAAGAATTGGCAGGCACAAAAAAGCCCGCGGTGAAGCGGGCTTTTGCTTAGCGGGGTGCGTTATGCGGCCGCTTCGCTTTTATCGGCATGCTTGAGTGCATACTCACGTGCGGCTTTGCCGGCGAGCAGATCGGCTGGGTCGAAGTCATCAACATTGATGACTCGTAGGCGGCCTTGCTCTGCACGTTTTAGCAACTCTGCTTCTTCTTGGTTAATCACGCCTAGTTCTAAGCCTTTGTCGGCTAGTGCGTCTAACTGAGTGAAGCTGAAGCGCTGCTTAGCGGCTTTACAGATTTTGTCATAAAGCGGCTCGGCGGCGATCATGTCACGCAGCGTTTGCTCTAGGAAGCCAAATTGACCTTCTACGGCTAAGAATTGGCCTGCGCCTAAGCGCTCACGGCTTTCGTTTGGCGCCATTAGCAAGCGAGCAACTTTATGGTCCGTTTTGTCGCTTGGACGGCGTGCAATGCGGCCTAATGGATACATGATGACTTTCATCAGGCTTCCAACTGCACCGAAGTTATCTAGCAATGCGAGTTGGCTTTCTTGCAGCTTGTATAAGGTGTCTTGCATTGCCCAGTGCATCAGCGCTAGATCTGACGGTTGACGGCCTTCGTCATCGAAACGTTTCAAGGTTGCAGAGGCTAAGTACAAGTAGCTCAACATATCCCCTAAGCGGGCAGAGACACGCTCTTTGCGTTTCAATGAGCCACCTAATACACCCATCGCGACATCAGACAATAGTGCCAAGTTCGCGCTAAAGCGGTTCATCTGCTTGTAGTACTGCTTGGTTGAGTCACTGAATGGCGCTGAACTGAAGTGGTGACCACCAAAGCCAAAGAACAGCGAGCGAATAAAGTTACTGAAGGCGAACCCTACGTGACCAAAAATGGCCTTATCGAATTGCTTCAAGGCGCTGTTGCCCTCTGCAGAAGAGGCTTCCATTTCTGCCAACACATAAGGATGGCAACGAATGGCGCCTTGGCCGTAAATCATCATGTTACGGGTTAGGATGTTGGCCCCTTCAACGGTAATAGCAACTGGCACGCCTTGGTAGCCTCGACCTAAGTAGTTATTTGGACCTAAGCAGATGCCTTTACCGCCATGCACGTCCATCGCGTCATCCATACAGGCGCGCAGCTTTTCGGTCATGTGATATTTGGCAATGGCTGAAATGACTGAAGGTTTTTCGCCTAAATCGATAGCTGTGGTCGATAGGGTGGTGACCGCATCCATCAAGTAAGCATTACCACCAATCCGCGCCATGGCTTCTTCCACACCTTCCATTTTACCAATCGGCAATTTGAACTGGCGGCGAATGCGCGAGTATGCGCCAGTGGCGAGTGCGATAGATTTGATCCCGCCGGCACTGTTCGAAGGCAAGGTAATTGCACGACCAACAGACAAACACTCAACCAGCATACGCCAGCCTTTGCCAGCCATCTTCTGACCGCCAATGATATAGTCCAACGGAACGAATACGTCATTACCACGGATTGGACCGTTCTGGAATGGCACGTTCAGCGGGAAGTGACGACGACCAATTTCGACGCCTTTGGTGTCCCGAGGAATCAACGCACAGGTAATGCCGAGCTCTTTCTCGCCACCCAACAAGCCGTCAGGGTCGTACATTTTGAATGCCAAGCCAAGAACGGTGGCGACCGGCGCTAGGGTAATGTAGCGTTTGTTGAAGTTCAGGCGTAAACCGACGATTTCTTCGCCGTTCCACTCGCCTTTACAAACAACCCCGCTGTCGGGAATCGCACCAGCATCTGAGCCAGCTTCTGGGCTGGTTAGGGCGAAACATGGAATCTCGTCACCCTTTGCTAACCGCGGCAGGTAATGGTTCTTTTGTTCTTCGGTGCCATAGTGTTGCAATAACTCGCCTGGGCCTAAAGAGTTAGGTACGCCGACGGTACTGGCTAAAACGGTGCTTACGCCAGCAAGTTTTTGCAATACGCGTGATTGCGCGTAGGCAGAAAATTCGAGACCGCCATATTCTTTTTTGATGATCATGGCGAAGAATTTATTGTCTTTCAGATACTGCCACACGTGTTCCGGCATGTCCGCCAACTCATGGGTGACTTCCCAGTCGTTCAGCATTTTACACACTTCTTCGACCGGTCCATCTAAAAACGCTTGTTCTTCTTTACTCAAGCGTGCTTTAGGAATGTTATGCAGGTTCCGCCAATTGGGGTTGCCGCGGAATAATTCACCTTCCCACCATACGGTGCCTGCCTCAAGGGCGTCACGTTCGGTGTCAGACATTTCTGGCATGACCTTGCGATAAGCGCCAAGTAATGGCTTAGTTAGCAACGTTTGGCGGATTGGGGTAAAGTTTAGCGGCACTAGCAGTACGGCTAAAATCGTCCACAATACAGGGCCGACAACACCCAAGTATTGGCCAACGGCGAACATGACCACCAGCCCAAGGCTGAAAGTCAGTAATTTACTACGATGGTACGCCAAAATAGCAGCGACCAATACAGTAGCGATGATCCAAAGTGCGACACTCATGTTTTTATACTCCGATTTAGAGGTCAGACCAGTATGCTGTCACGTTAGATCAGTCATTGTCGATTTTCAAGAAATTTTTGAACGCCTGTTTGATTTTTACTGTCAATAACTCAGAACATAGTAATACAGAGGTTGAGAACCATGTTTAAGGTTGTAAGGAAAAACTGGATTTCCTCGGCATTGATGGCTGCAAGCCTCGCCGCAGTCACTCCTGTGCAAGCGTCTCAGGTTAACGCAGAGCAGCAAGATGTTGTATTAACTCCCTACAGCGCCAAATATGATATTCGCCGTGGCGGTGATTCCTATGGCGATGGCGTTCGAGAGTTAGTAAGAACGGAAGGTGGGGAGTGGCAACTGTTCACGAAAACCGATATTTCTTGGTTCATTCTGTCTGATACCCGTGAACTCAGTGGTCAATTCACGACCACCGCGGGGCATATTCAACCTATCGCGTTTCGCTATAAACGTACTGGGACAGGCTCGGATAAATCCTTTGCCGCGGAATTCCGCCGTGAGCGTGAAACCGTGGTGAATTTAGACAACGGTCGGAATATCAATGTGCCGTGGCAAGATAACCTGCTGGATGAAGCCAGTGTGGTCGAACAGTTACGTTGGGATGTCGCCAAAGGCCAAACGGAATTTGACTATTCGGTGGTGAATGAGAGCGGAAAGCCGGATGAATACCGATACGCGCGAATTGGGGAAGAAACGTTAAGCTTACCCTACGGCAGTGTTGAAGCGGTGAAAATAAAGCGCGTTCGTGATGCAGGGAGTAGCCGCGAAACCTATTATTGGTTTGCACCAACGTTGAATTACAGCTTAGTTAAGCTGCAACAGATCAAAGAGGGTGACGAACAAGCGACACTGCTATTAAAAAGCTTCTCGGTACCGGCGTTAACTGCCGCCGATTAATCGGCGGCGTAGCCTTGTGGACCGAGCGCTTGTTGATCTAACTGCGCTTGCCCGGCGGCAAGCGTAAGACGTCCTTGGCAGAACCAATTCACCACCATCGGGTAAATGCGGTGCTCCTGTTCATGCACACGGGCCTGCAAATCTTCAACCGTATCGCCTGGAAAGATCGGTACTTTAGCCTGCAAAATCACCGGTCCACCATCTAGTTCTTCGGTCACAAAATGGACGCTAACACCGTGCTCTTCGTCGCCTGCTTCCAGCGCTCGTTGGTGCGTTTGGGTGCCTTTGTATTTGGGCAAAAGAGAAGGGTGAATGTTAAGCATCCGCCCTTGATAATGACGGGTGAAGGCGGGCGTTAGAATACGCATAAAGCCAGCCAGTACCACTAAATCTGGACGATAAGTGTCGATTAATTGCTGTAATTCTGCGTCGTATGCTTCGCGGCTGTCAAAATCACGGTGCGATAGAACTGCAGTATCAATACCCGCAGCTTGCGCTTTCGCTAAACCACCAACGCCAGCCTTATTGCTGATAACCGCGACCACATTACCGGCCACCTTACCCGCCTGACAGGCTTGCTGAATGGCTTGCATGTTAGTGCCGGAACCTGAAATCAGCACCACGATACGGCAGTTGCCGTTATGCGACTGTTGCTCGGTCATGGTTAGCGTGTCTCGTCGGCACGTATGTCGACGGCGCTTTCACCCGCGGCTTTTTCTTCGATGGTACCAATTTGCCATGCGTGTTCGCCGCTGGCGTTCAGTAGCTCAACCGCTTTGTCAGCATCGCCAGCGGGTACCGCCATCACCAAGCCAACACCACAGTTAAAGGTGCGGTACATTTCTTTGGTGGTGACGTTACCGTTGTCTTGCAACCAATCAAAAATAACTGGCCAGTCCCAGCTATTGCCATCAATCACCGCTTTCGCGTTGTCTGGCAACACGCGTGGAATGTTTTCCCAGAAGCCGCCGCCGGTAATATGGGAGATCGCGTGTACGTCGACTTGCTTGAGTAGCTCAAGCACCGACTTCACATAAATTTTAGTCGGTGCCATTAGGTGATCGGCCAACGGTTTGCCAGCAAGTTGCGCTTGCAAGTCGGCGCCGCTGACTTCAATAATTTTACGGATTAATGAATAACCGTTTGAGTGCGGACCACTCGAGCCAAGCGCAATCAGTGCATCGCCAGCAGCCACTTTGCTGCCGTCGATAATTTTGGCTTTCTCCACCACACCGACACAGAAACCAGCTAAGTCATAGTCGCCGTCTTCGTACATGCCAGGCATTTCTGCGGTTTCACCGCCAATAAGGGCGCAACCGGATTGTTCACAACCTTCACCAATGCCGTTAACCACATCTGCGGCAACGTCGACGTCCAGTTTGCCCGTGGCATAGTAGTCTAAGAAGAACAACGGTTCGGCGCCTTGGACGATCAGGTCATTCACACACATTGCAACAAGGTCGATGCCGACGCCTTGGTGGCGCTGCAAATCGATGGCTAAGCGCAGTTTGGTGCCGACCCCGTCAGTGCCCGAAACCAATACCGGTTGGTCATAGCCTGCAGGAATCTCACAGAGTGCGCCGAAACCACCAATGTTACCCATCACTTCAGGTCGGTGAGTGCGTTTGGTGACCCCTTTAATACGGTCAACGAGTGCGTTACCTGCGTCGATATCGACACCAGCATCTTTGTAGCTAAGGGAGGGTTTTTGGTCGCTCACGAGAATTCCTCAAAAGGCCATGAAAAAATTGCGCGCTAGTGTAACATGAAGCCCACTCAAAAGGTACGCTGATATCGCATAATAATGCTTGTTTGAATCGCACTTCTCGGCTACATTTCGCGTTCAGAACCCTTGTTTGTGAGTACCTCGGGTGTCAACTCCGCAACACCGCGCTGCCGCACCACGTTTAGTGCGAGCTCAGCGCCACCATGTGACACAATTACTGGCCATTGAACAGCTCAGTTTTACCACTGACCGTTTGAGTCGGCGCAGCTTTTTACGTTTTATCGACCAACAAATCGGCGACTTTTATGTGTTGCAAAGCACTGATGATACTGTGCTTGGCTATGCCATTGTGCTTTACCGTCAAGGCACGCGGTTGGCACGGCTGTATTCAATGGCGGTGCACCCTGATTATCGACGCCGCGGTTATGGTACACAGTTACTGCACTTTGCCGAAGATGCGGCGGAACAGCATCACAGTTTATTTATGCGCTTAGAAGTGCAAGTGGATAACCAAGCTGCGTTGGCGCTCTATCATGGCCATGGTTTTGCCGACATTGACATGCGCCACGAGTATTACGACGACAACAGCGACGCATTGATTCTACAAAAGCTTCTACCGAGCTATGAAAGTGGTCCTGATGTGGTGCCCCATAGCGAACGCATGGTGCCTTACTTAACACAGTCTACGGATTTTACTTGCGGACCAGCGAGCTTACTGATGGCGCTGGCTCATTTTGGAAAGCCGAGCTTGGATCCGCACCACGATGAGCTTGAAATCTGGCGTGAAGCAACCACCATCTATATGACCTCTGGACATGGCGGTTGTGGTCCTCACGGCCTCGCCCGTGCCGCGTTGAGGCGTGGTTTACAGGTGCGAGTGCAGGTCAGTGAAAAAGGCCCGTTGTTGTTAGACTCCGTGCGCAGTGAAGAGAAAAAACAAGTGATGGCACGGATTCAAGAAGCTGACATTCAGGCGCTACAGCAAGCCAAGGTTCCCATCGTGGTTGGCGATTACGATATCACTCGGCTACGCAAGGATCTGGCTGCGGGGCGGCTGGTGATTGCGCTGATCTCGACGTATGTATTTGATAACTTGCGCGCGCCCCATTGGGTATTAGTCTGTGCGGCAGACGATGAATTTATCTACATCAATGATCCTGACCAAGATACCTTACCTTGGCAGTCACCGTCTGAACGGCAGTACCTGCCTGTCCCACACGCGACTTTCAACAAGGCGTTTGGCTTTGGTGGTCGTAAACAAAAAGCCGCAGTGGTGATCGGAATCGATTAAAGTGGCCGTATTACCCCGCATAACGATCGGATTAATCGAAAGGAATAGGGGATTTGTATGAGCTCTGCCTTCAGTGATTTTCATTTGAAAGGACACGATTTTGATAACCGCTTTGTAGTTGCGCCGATGACTCGGACCAGTGCGCAAGCTAACGGCGTGCCTAGTGAATTAATGGGTGACTACTACGAACGCTTTGCGAAGGGCGGTTTCCCGTTGATTATTACCGAGGGAACGTATACCGACCAAGAAGCCAGCCAAGGTTATGAAAATCAGCCTGGCATTAGCGATGCACCGCAAACCGATGGTTGGAAGAAGATTGTTGAACGGGTTCACAAAGCGGGTGGCAAAATGATCCTGCAGTTAATGCATGCCGGTTCACAGTTCCAGTACAACCGATTTACCGACACGCCAATTGCGCCAAGTGCGGTGAAGCCAAAAGGAGAACCGCTAAGCCTGTACGGTGATGTTCCTGGTTGGCCGGAACCGAAGCAAATGGAAGAGCACGATTTTGATATAGTGATGAATGGCTTTATTGGTGCAGTGAATCGCGCCCAAGAAGCCGGCTTCGATGGCGTGGAATTACACGCCGCCAACGGTTACCTATTAAACGAATTCCTCAGTGATTATTTCAATCAACGTGAAGATAAATGGGGCGGGAGCATTGAGAAACGTCTGCAGTTTGTCGAAATGGTGGTGAAAGCGGCTAAGTCGGCGGCAGATGATGACTTTATTGTCGGTATTCGTTTGGGCCAAATCACGGTGACGGATCCCGATTATCAGTGGCCCGGCGGGGCTGAAGATTGGGAAAAGATTGTCAGCCATTTAGCAAAAGCGGGCGTGGACTATATTCACACCACCGACACCGACGTGATGCGCAAAAACCTCAAGGATAGTGATAAAACCTTGGCCGAAGTGGTACAAGAGGTCAGTGACATTGCACTGATCGTCAACGGCAATATCAGCGAAAAGAACTACGAGCATGTTGCTGCGCACTATCCTAATGCGCTGCTGGCCTTAGGGAAAAAAGCGCTGGCGAATCCAGATTTCCCCGAGCGGGTGAAAAACCCAGACCAGGTCAAGGACTTGGATTTTGCCATGTTGCAACCCAAAGCGACCCTTGAAAATGAGTGGAAATGGCGCGAACAGAACGAGGAAAGTGCTAGCTAAATCAGGCGCTTCGCGTTATAATTCGCGCTGCTTTGGGGCTGATTAGGATTCGACGGGATACACGAAACCCAAGGTGCATGCCGAGGTGAGGCTGGCCTCGTAAAAAGCCTCAACATTATAGTTGCAAACGACGACAACTACGCTTTAGCGGCTTAATAACCCGCTTAGCCCGTCCCCCAGCGCTTAGTCTGCGAGACTGGATCAGGACGGCTCGACCTAAAGTAGACTCGCGTGGAGGCTTTGTCCGGAGCTGAAGCGTTAAATCTAATCGGACTCGCCAGTAGCTGAAGCCTGTTAGTCGGCGTCATGCTGGTTAATAAAAAGACTGACTAAGCATGTAGGACCGAGGATGTAGGTATTGCGGACGGGGGTTCAAATCCCCCCAGCTCCACCACATTCCACAAAAAAGCCGCTCACTTGAGCGGCTTTTTTATTTCTGTTGGTAGCCTGTTGCTACTGCAACAGGTCTTAGCCTTAGCGATAACCTGCCGCAACAGCGGCAGGCTACTCGTCTTCGAGGCTATCGAGGAACTCGTTGGTTGGTCAGACTCAGGGTTACCCCAAGATTAATTTTTATTTAGGTACTGCTCTGATAACGTCAAATAAAGGTATTCTAAATTCTTCCAACCCACCCTAAATTGGTTCCTTTTTTTAGGCTTCCACCGACCATCGATCAACTTCATATTCACGCCTGGGTCGTAGTAAATAGTGCTGGTGTATAGCGCACTGAGCAGCTTGTCCAAGCTTGTTCCTTTGCCAAGCGTTATCTTGGGTCCGTATTGGTAATGCACCTGTTCTTCTTTTATGGCGGAGTAGGATACAAAACAGGTATTCGAGTGCTTGTTCTTCCAATGCTGAATGATTTTCTCAAACTTCCAACCTGCGGCTAACTCGCCGGCCGGACCACGCAACATCAAGCCACCTTCAGGATCGGTCACTTTACCTGATTTGGGATCATATCCTTCAAGGCGCATGGTTAGACTGGTTTTGGCATTTTTTTTGCCGACATCATGACGGCTTGCGAAATCTAGCCGTTCAGGCTGAATACGGGTGCCGTATTGGCGTAAGAACGCTTCTAAATCATCAAGGTAGGTGCCAACATTAGGTTCTGGTGTCATGAGCGTAACAGCGCCGCCTGAGTGCGATTTAATTTCCCAATCCATAAAGTCTGGATCTGGTGAGCCGTTTGGGGTGATGCCGAATTGAGCTTCAAGCGTATAGCCAGCACCATTTTGTGCTTTGTATGGAAGTAATTCACCATTGGCGTTGAGTCGGCAAGATTCAATAGGGCCAAGTTCGTAGATTTCTCGCAGCCGCTGTAACAGCTTTTCTTCACTCGATTGCTGGCCGACTTTATATTCGTGAAATATTGAGGCGACAATCGTCGTTTGGCCGCTCTCAATCAGTGCTTTGGCCTCTCGTTGGATTTCGTCGTCCCAACTTGTGCAAAAAGCCCATATAGAGCTTTCGTTTACGCCAAGTATTAGGTATCGGTTTGAGCCTTGTCGTTGTGCCCGTTGCTCCGGTGTCGGAGGCTGCATCAAATGGCTTGGTGCAATATTCCGGTCGCAACCACGCATAAAGCCCGACATGCGGGTTTCAGGGTATTTTGGATAGAGGATGATTTGCGCGTATTGTGCTTTCTGCGTTTCACCGCTAGCCGTTATCCAATAGAAATCCAACGGTGTTTTGAATATGGGGCCTTTTTTACTTACGCCATCCGCATAAACATCCCCGGAAGGGATCGCGCGAATAACCTCGAAATCTGAGCCAAGGTAGATTTGGTTCTTCGAATTATCGTTGTTCGCTAGAGCCTTGATTAAAATCCGTTTGGCTCCGCTGAGCTTCATCTGCTCAATAATCTTCGTTAATTCCATCAACGGGATATCCGCTATTTTTAGCCACCAGCTAGCTACATTACCAATGTGTAAAGTTTAAGTGAATAGCTATTAACATTGTGCGCATTTTCAGAACTAGCACTTTTTAACTGGCGAGACTGACGATTAATTATACACTGTATAAATGATCAGTTTTATGTTGACGTATTGGAACGATTGTGTGATCGTGAATCACAAGAACGTCCTAGGGAGCGAGTGTGTACCAGATGAGCTTGAACACAGAAGAACAACAACGAAACGAAATGGCTGATCTAGAAGTCGTTACCAAGTTACTAGAAATATACGATCAAACGTTCCTTGCTGAGTATTTAAATCAGCTCCCCAATAATCGTTGGACTCGTGAGACAATCAATCGTTGGGTAAAAGGTAAAGCCGCGCCGAGCTTGACTCACACAGAGTACCTGCACCTTCTGAAACTTTTTCCAGAGCCGAAAGTAACACCTGAGAATTGTGATTTCCGGTTTATTGATTTATTCGCTGGAATTGGTGGTATTCGTAAAGGCTTCGAAGAGCAGGGTGGGTTATGTGTATTCACTAGCGAGTGGAATAAATTCGCGGTGCGTACGTACAAGGCCAACTATGCTTGTGACAATGAATATCATCGCTTCAATGAGGATATTCGGGACGTTACGCTAAGCGCTGATCCGTCAGTGTCAGACGAGCAAGCTTACGAGCACATTGATTCAGTCATTCCCGACCATGACGTACTCCTTGCAGGTTTTCCATGCCAGCCGTTTTCGATTGCTGGGGTATCAAAGAAGAACGCTTTAGGCGTCAAGCATGGATTTGAATGTGACACCCAAGGTACGTTGTTCTTCGATGTTGCTCGTATCATAGCGGCCAAGCGTCCACCGGCTTTCGTGTTAGAGAACGTTAAAAACTTGAAAAGCCACGACCGAGGCAAAACGTTTAAAGTGATCATGAAAGCTTTGGATGAGCTAGGCTATGAAGTCGCAGATGCCGATCATGAAGGTCCAAACGACCCACGGATTATTGATGGTGCGCACTGGGTTCCTCAACATCGCGAGCGAATCGTATTGGTTGGTTTTCGACGAGATTTAAATATTCATCAAGGGTTTACCTTAAGAGATTTAAAAAAGCCATCGAAAGCCACAGCACCAAAGCTAGGGGATATTCTTGAACCTGAGGTTGATGATAAGTACATATTGACGCCAAACCTATGGGAGTACCTATTCAACTATGCGAAGAAGCATCAAGAAAAAGGTAACGGTTTCGGATTTGGTTTAGTTGGCCCTAATGATCGAGCGCGTACATTGTCGGCAAGATATTACAAGGATGGTTCTGAAATTCTGATTGATCGAGGCTTTGACCCGAGTAAGCCTTTTGATGATCCGCAGAACGTGGAAAACAGGCCCCGGCGATTAACCCCTTTAGAGTGCTCGCGACTAATGGGGTTTAGCGCACCAAAAGGCAGTGAGTTTGTGATTCCGGTGTCAGATACGCAAGCTTATAAACAATTTGGTAATTCAGTAGTTGTGCCTGTTTTTCGAGCGATTGCAGAGTTGATGAGAGAAAGATTACTAGCTGCTTGTGGAATTAAATTGAAAATGGCGGTTTAATTACAACAATTTGATTTCTGAATATTGGTCAATCTTAATTTATAGAAGATAATAATGAGTCTAGAAAAAGCAATAAATAACAACAGCATAAGAGCGGTAGACCTATTTTGTGGCGCAGGTGGACTCACTCGCGGAATGATTAACGCAGGGATAGATGTTGTTGCCGGATTTGATGTCGATTTTCAATGTAAGTTTCCTTTTGAGTTCAACAATAGAGCTAAATTTATTGAGAAAGATGTCAGTGTTCTTGAGCCAGGAGAAATAAGAACTCACTTAGGACACGAACAATACACAGTGTTAGCTGGTTGCGCTCCATGTCAGCCATTTTCGACTTACAGTCGCTCAACTCAAAAGAAAAAACCAGAACGTGATAAACGTTGGGACTTGTTGACCAGTTTTGAGCACCTAGTATCCAGTTTGGTGCCTGACTTTGTCACGATGGAAAATGTTCCTGGATTAGAAGACCAAAAAGTATTTAAAGATTTTGTTAAAAGACTCAAAAAATTACACTATTTTGTAGATTACAAATTAATTTATTGTCCAGATTATGGGTTGGCACAGACACGAAAGAGACTTGTTTTGGTCGCGGGATTGAATCATAAAGTTGTGATTCCTCCTCCAAGTCACAAGAAGAGTCAGTATAAGACTGTAAAAGACGTTATTTCACATCTTCCATCAATCAAGGCGGGAGAGTTTCTGACTTCGGATCCATTACATCGGTCATCAAAGTTATCAGAACAAAACTTACGACGGATTCAGGCCTCTGCGCCGGGTGGAACATGGTTAGATTGGCCTGAAGAATTGAGGGCTGAGTGCCATAAAAAATCATCTGGAGAGACCTACTTAGGTGTTTACGGGCGGATGAAGTGGGACGAACCATCTTCAACTATTACTACTCAATTTAATGGGTATGGGAATGGGCGTTTTGGACATCCAGAGCAGGATAGGGCAATTTCTTTGCGAGAAGCAGCTCTACTTCAATCGTTTCCCGAAAATTATCAATTTTTTTCTGATCCTAGTAATATTGGTCTAGGACATATCGCTAGAATGATAGGGAACGCAGTTCCTGTATTGTTAGGTGAGTTAGTAGGTAAAGTCATCGTTGATGCAGTAAATAGCGATATCTGATATGGTCACTCCTTGATAATTAATTGTTACGAAGCCATAAACCGTTTTTCGGTTAAAAACTTTTCATATTCATTAATAACAAATGTCAAATAGGCTTTAACGATATCAATTAACTCTCGGAAGTCACTTGATACGACATCACTGCCGCACTCAGTAAAAGATATTGAACCATGTGCGAGCTTATTACGAAGTTCTTTAACTAATCGAATCGGACCTTTATCGTTTTTGAACGGTTTGTTTACTTTAGTGCTTAATGAGCGACTTGGCTTCAAATCGATGCCAAGACTTTTACTGAATTTTTTTATCTCGGTTGTATCCCAATTTCCCCCTCCACCCGGAGGGATTGTCATCGTTACCGGCTTTATTTTTGATACTTGTTCAAATAACTCAAGTGCCTTTTCTAGTCTTTTCTCGTAACTGAGGGGCTCGGATGGGCATGTTATCGCCTTTACGTAAAGACTACGCATATGAACTGTTAATTTTTTTAAATCATTATTAATACCCGACACAGAATGACGTTCGACCGCTTCTATTAAAGTTGATATCGTTGACTCAACAAGGTTATAAAGAAGTAAATAAATACTTGAATACATTATCTTCTGTTGTTCAGGTTTTATGTTGTATGTCAGCCCCGAGACTTGAAAGTTTGCTGCACCTTCACCTGTCGCAACCTCTAATTTAGCCACTAATTCAAAGAATGTTTCAATTTCACTGACTCGATCGTCAAATGTATTTTTAACAAGCTCCATCTGCTACATCTCTAATAGTTTATTTTCAACAAAGTTTATGCGTGCCTTGAGGTTTTTAATTGCATTGGCCCCATCAGATCTCACTACAGCTTTAAACTCACTACTATCCAGCATTTGATTCACGGACGCTTGGTTCACAGTCAAATTGGGGTTCTCTTCTAGAGCTTTATGAACACCAATGGAGATGGATTCAAACCGAGCTCTTGGGCTCGTTTTGCTATTAGGTGTTTTTCTAAATCCGAATTGGAAGTTAGCACGAACGAATTCCAGCATTCGGTTAAATCTATCGTTATATTGGTTTATTAGTTGTGGGTTCTGATCAAAGCAATTATTCATTTTTTTGATATATCGGAAAATAAATGCAGATACATCATCTTTATAATCATCAAGGCCATCAGAGTATGCAAAGAAACGAGATATCAGCTCTTCACGCTCACGTTCTTTCTTTTGTTTAGACGACACTGGAGCCAATTGGATCAATAGCGGATTATTCGCCAGTCCGTTTATAAAGTTCATAAATGAACCTTGGAGTACGCCGCGCCGCACCTCAGCAGGATTGGCTACTTTACTCCCAGTATTAATTCGTTCAAATAAATCGATTCGAGATTCGATATCGGTTGTTTCCGACAAGATTATTCCACGAATCGAGCGATTGAGAATCTTTCGCTGTCGAGACAGAGGGAGACTGAAAAATGTGGTTTCATTGAGCAAATCTAGTCTTTCTAAACCTGATAGTTCTAGTCGATTGCCTAAATATTCTTCAAGCGTGCGTAATCGCTGAGAACCGTCAACTATTTCAAGTTTACCTGTTTGATCATTTTGCCAGAAGAAAATAAAGGGAATAGGAAGCCCGATGATTAATGATTCAATAAACTTCGATTTTCGATTTTTGTCCCATGTAAACTCGCGTTGATAGTTCGGAACGGTGTAATCTTCATTGGCTACTTTTTGAGCCAAAATCTCAACAGTATATTCAGATGTAAAAAAGTCTATTTTCTTCGAATATTCACTGATTTGCTTGTCGATAGCTTCTTTATCCACATTAGTCATTTAGTTTTTTCACCAATATCAATTTGTTCTTAATTTATGGTAAACCATAATACATTTTTTACTAAGTTGCTATTGTGCCAATCGCTCAGCCAGCCGCGATTCCACCCAATCAATCACCTCGCGCTCAACCCAAGCGACTGAGCGATAGCCTAAGTTAACTGGGGCAGGGAACATTCCATCTTTAATCAATCGGTAGATGCTTGAGCGGCTGAGCGTGGTAAGTTTTGAGACGTCCTGAAGCTTTATGAGTTGGTATGACATGTTCTGATCTCCTCTGTTCAGAGGATTTGCACGCCATGTAATTAATTATGCGTTTTGCCTATCGACTCAGCCTGCGGTGCTCTCGCGCATATTCCCAAAGCTTCGCAGCGGCGAATCAACTCCTGACGGTCTTGCTCCATCAGTTCATCAATAGTCGGTGTTGTTATCGGTTGTCGTTCGTAACCATGCAAAGGGTTGATCAAGTAATTGCTCGCTATATTCACTACCTCTTGGCGAATGCGCGTCAGCATAAAAGGGGAATTCAAGCCGCCAAGGTTCTGTTCCGTATAAAAAGCAGCACGACAAACAACGTCACTCCATTCGGTGTGGGTCACGAGGCCTTGCAGCGTTCGCTCATAATCCCAAGCACTGGGTTGAAATCGTAAATGGTTGTACAGCTGGATATAGTCTTTCATTCAACAGCATTAACGTTGCTGATAATTTCGCTAGGGGAGAAGCGAAAACGATCGTTGATGACTTTAATCTGTCGTCAGTTAACTGTGAGTTACAATATAGGTAATAAAGTGACGTTGGCTTAACGCTTCATCCATATAAGACAAATTTATCTCTGCAATATTGCGCGTTTGTTATTGTTTTGTGTACTTAATTCATTTACTCTCAATGACATGAAAAAATTAACGTTTGATATTATGAGCCCTTTAAAATCAAATTGAGCATGTTCATATTAAGATGGCAGACTTAGAGCGTTTCATGGCTTAAATCTTGTTTAGCTCAGTATTTTAGATCTCGGCAACTACTTATTCAACGAGTGACAAACTGAGCATACACATTATACAAATTTTATGCGCCAAACATAGAGATGGCAGCAATAAACTCAACTTAATCACAAGAGGAAAATAGAATGGCGAAGTGTCAATGGATAACCGAAGCTGGAACAGGTGATTTAGTCCTAGTTGCTGACGGAAAAGAATGCGGTCGAATTCCTTTGGATAGTCAAGATACTACAGGGTCTGCTTACTCACTTGCTGACTTAAAAAAGGTCTTGGAATCAGAGTGCGAATGTAGCAGTCATGGCGCATAACAAGTAGCTTAAGGCGTTCGCTGTCCCCTAGCTCGGCGTTAGGCATTTTCCCGATGGGACTGTGGTGATCGTTTGGCGACCAATAAAAACTAACATTTTGTGCCAAGATGCTACCTCCGACCATTTACGCGAGAGGAAGCAGGTAAAGCGATCCGATTGTTCAATATTGATCGAGAAAATTTAGTTGCCAGCGCTGCGGTAAAACACCAGTGCTCTGGCTCTTGCTTTTATGGTGATGACGAAAAGTTAGAAGCTGCGATTCAGTCCGCAGAGCAAAGCTATGCAGGCACCTTGAGGGGAGTCATAAAAGACTATTGGACGATTATCAATTAATTCTTAAGCGATTTTGGTTGCAGCAATATCTTCGAACAGAACCTGCATCGAGACGGGCGGTTGAGATGAATAAGCGGTTCGGAAAACTGGTTGGGGCGGATTCATCCTTCGACCTAGAGATTCGATATGCGGTGGTAATGGTAGTGCATACTTTTGCAGACGAAATTGGAGTATTTGATGACCTGAGCGTATATTTACTCAAAAATACAACTGATTTACCTTTCATTACATCTGATGATCTTGCCGATCTTAACAAATCGGTGGTTCCAATCTGATAGGCGCTTCCGCGGATCAACATTCGGACTAAAGTCTGCGGGGCGTTAGCAATTTTGCCCATTTGTGGGAGCAACATGTTCATCGCTTACGACTCGAATGTATACTCTATCGCCAAGAGTGCTGGTATCGTAATAGGAAGGGAAAGCGATATACATTTTCTCAATCAACTTCAATTCTTGAACTGTCGAGCAAATATACTTCCCGGTCAGGAATATGATGGCCAAGCATTGAGTGAAGGTTTTCAGGCATGTAAAAGCAATCGTCTAAATGAAAGGCATGTTCTCCACTATGCAGTTCTAGACGGTGTAGAAGGTGAGCACAAACGATATCGGGTTATCGACAGCCCCGACGATGAAGACCATAAAGAAGCATTCGTTCACTCACAAACTCTTTTCCCTAGTATGACGAGATGGTCATTGTTGTTGCGATGGAGAAACAAAGGTTTCGGGATGGTAAACGGCACGGGAGTTGGCTGTGTCCGTAGGTCGTACATAGAAGAGCACCGCGGCCCACCATTTAACAAAATGTACACACGGCGCTAGTTAATTATGCCTAACCAGCACAGGTAACACAGGCACAGTGACGCCCTTTACATTGCGCCTTCGGTTTGACTCCAAGGGCGTCCTTGTTACAGATTTTTACGAAATGGAGTAATACTTGAACGATATACCGATATCAACACAATGGACATTGGATGCTGTAGGAGAGATCGGTCGCTCTTCAGTGAATACCGTCTACATGATTGTTTGTTATGCCACTGGCTCAAAGGGGTCTGGTTTTTTGTTGGATAACGGTCTTATTGTAACCAATGAGCACGTCGTAAGAGATTGCGTAGAAAGCCAGATAATTGCGATATCTGCCTTTGGAGAACAAATTCGGATTTCTCAATTCTGGATAGACGCTGATCGCGATTTGGCAATTTTAAGGCCATCTATCAAACAGTCTGGGGGATTAACGATCGCAAGGGATGTTAGTCTCAATGTCGGTGAAACAGTGACAACTTGGGGCTACCCGCTCGGATATAATGGGCCGGCGCCATTGCTATCTGTTGGTTATTTGGCAGGTTTTGTCTCTCACAAAACGACCAACGGAATAAAAAAACATCTGATAGTTAATGGTGCATTTAACTCAGGAAATTCTGGTGGTGCATTATTCAGGGCCTCTGACAATAAAATTATTGGTATTGTTGTAAGCAAGCATGCCCCTATTAGCCAGTATCACCAATCCGCAATCGATGCTTTGACACAAAATAGCAGCGGAGTAGTGTTTAATGCGACTGGCAGTGTAATCCCCCCGGAAAATAGGAGCAGTTATAAGTAGAAAATTCCGTTAAACTAAAACGAAGGAGTTTTCTATGCGCAAATCACGATACACAGACAGTCAGATCTTAGCGATTCTGAAACAAAATGAGAACGGTGTACCCGTTCCAGAGCTTTGCCGTGAACACGGTATGAGCTCG